>NZ_JBITIW010000014.1:0-241309 GCF_044459405.1 Nonomuraea sp. NPDC050328
CCGGGGGCCCCGTTGCGGACATACCTCCATGTATGGCGGCATCAAACCCCCCCCCGCCCCCAACACCCCTTCGGGGGGTTTTTTTTGGGGGGGGGGGGGGGGGTGGCGCCCCCCCCCACCCCCCCGGCTCACAGCGGGATCATCGAAGGGTCAGTACTTCTTGATGCCGTAGGTGTGCGCCACGGCCTTGGGGTGGCTGCTCGGGCAGTGCCCCGTCGTCGAGTAGCTGCCGACGTAGGCCCACGGGCCGCGCACGGTGGTCCTGGTGGAGCCGTTGCTGCACGTGGCGATCGCCTGGACGTAGCCGCCGCCGCCCGTGCACTTGGCCCAGGTGTAGACGTAGACGCCGTTCTTCGGGTAGCCGAAACCGCTCGAACAACCCGTCGGAAGCGGCTCGGCGTTCGCCACGCCGGGGGTGACCAGCACGAACGCCGCGGCGGCCAGGGAAGCCGCCAGAGTCATGATCTTCATGACAGATCATGTTACGGCCGGAAAAATCGTGATACGCCGGGGTGTCCGGTTAGGGGGCGAGGGGCAGGCCGATCCCGAGCAGGCCCACCGGGGGCGAGACCACCAGATGCGACAGGCCCGCGTACGGCACGCCGTACGAACGGAGCGCGGCGACCAGCAACCGTGCGGCGGTCTCGGCCTCCTCCCGCCCCAGCACCGGGAAGTGCCGGATCAGCCGGCCCTTGTCGTCGGGCGATCGCGGCGGCGACCAGCCCAGGGCGATCAGGTCCGCCTCCCAGGTAGGGCCGGCGTCGGTGGGAATGCCGGCCTGGATCTCCAGACCCCACTGCGCGTCCGTGGTCCACTGCGCGAAGGCGCGCTCGCGCGGCGTGCGGATGACCGCGGTGAAGTGGCTCGACGGGTCCAGGAGCGCGAAATCGGCCACCACCGAGCGCAGCGTCTCGGCCAGCCGCTCCTCCAGCTCCGCCCAGTCGTTCGCCACGTAACCGCCCGGGATGAACAGGTCGGTCGCCTCCGGCCGCCGGGTGATCATCTGCCAGTAGCCGAGCTGCCCGAGCCCGTCCTCCGCCTCCGCCCACCGCGCGACCTGGTACTCGTCCTTCTCCACCGCCACGGCCGGGCACACCCGCAGCAGGGCGGTGCCGCTGAACCGTTCGAGCTCCAGCAACCGGACCGGGTGGCGCCAGCGCAACATCGGCCCCGGCCCGCGCAGCAGCGACGGCGGCCCCAGGACCTCCTCCAGCAGCGAGCGCAGGGCCAGGAAGATCTCGTCCCCCTTCCCCACGCGCAGCGAGATCTGGGTGCGGACGTCATCGGCGCCGTGCCGCGCGAACGTCCCGCGCTCGCCGCCCAGGCCGGTGTCGTACTCCTCCCCGTAGAGCCGGGGGAACCGCGTCCGCAGGGCCTCCTCCTCAGGCGTGTAACGGGCCGGCTGCCAGCCGAGGTGCTCCCGGGCGCGGTCGAAGGCGGCATCGTCCCACCCGGCCAGGTCCAGGCCGGCGAAACGGCGGACGAGCTCGCGGAGCTGGGCATCGTCGTGAGTCATGTCGGGTGATCCTAGCGAGGGTCTTCCACGGCCCCCGCCTCTGCTCCCGTGACCGCCATCCGCCAGACTCGCCTGGATGAAGGGCGGAGAGCAGAGGCAGGACATCCTGACGCGGTTGGGCGCGGTGAACTGGCCGGTGGTGCTCACCCCCGCCACCGCCGCGAGCCACGGCCCGGCGCTCGTCACGGACCTGTGGCGTCCGGAGGCGGCCGAAGCGGCGGTCCGGACGTTGCGGCGGGTGTGCGCCCAGGGCGAGTACCTCTACCCGGCAGCCGTCGAACTGCTCCCGTTCCTGACCCTGGCCGCCGCCGACCCGTCCGTGCCCGTCCGGGCCCCGCTCATCGACGCGGTCGGAGAGATCGCCGCCACCGCCGCCCGAGCCCAGGCCCTCGGCCATGAGATGCGGCTGCCCGCCATGGCCTCCCTCCGCACCGGCCCCGGCCCGTCCCCGGCCTCCCAGATCCGCTCGCTCCCGGCGGCCACCTGGCCCACCGTGTGGGACCGCGCCGTCACCGACCTCTGCGCCCTCCTCGACGACCCTTCCCCGCCCGTACGGCGGAGCACCGCCGCCGCCCTGGCGCAGGCGACCGCCCGGGCCGAGGAGGTCACGCGCCTGCTCCAGTCCCGCTGCGACATCGAGTCCGACGCCGTGGCGGCCGAACGCATGGTCGCCTCCATCGCCGAGCTGACCCTCCACACCAGCGGCCCCCACCGCCAGGACCTCCTGACCTGGCTCCGAGCCCACCTACCCCGAGGGCACGTCGGTCGGCCCGACCTCCGCCTGCCCGCCCTGCGAGCCTTGCGCCGCGTCCTCCCCACCCACGACGACCCGATATACGCCCGAACAGCGGCCGAAGTCCTCCTGGACCCCACCCGGCACCCCTCACCCGCCCGCTCCGCCCCCTCCTCCCCGGACCCCGGCCACCATCCTTCGGCCGCCCGCCCCGACCTCTTCGACCTGCAGGCTTCCGAAGTGCGGGAGGTCGGCGAGCTGCTGGGCGGGGACCTGGACGGGCGGCTGGCGCTCACCCGCGGCCTGCTGCGCCACCCCCGGCCGGAGCACCGCACCGGCGGCCTGGAGCTGGCGGCGGCCCTGCTGGCCGACCGGCGTTCGGTGGTTCCCGCTCTGCTGCCCGAGGTGGCCGGCCTGGTCGACGACCCCCTGCCCGCGAACCGGGCCCTGGCCCTGCGCATCCTGGCCATGTGCACGACCGCCTCCCGCCCCTGGGCCGACGCGGTCGCCGCGCACACGACCCCGGACGACGAGCCGGACCCCCTGGTCCGGACCCAGGCCCTGTGGGCCCTGGGCAAGATGGGCGACCGCCGATGCGTCCCCGTGCTGGCCGCCCGCATGTCCGCAGGCCCGCGCCGGGAACGGCGGGACGGCTTCCGCGACTGGCTGCCGCTGTCGAACGTCGGCCGCTGGAGCGACCTGGAGCTGAACTTCTGCGAACTGCTCACCCCGCTGGCCGTACACCACCGCGACCTGCTGACCCCTCTGCTGGCCAAGATGGCGGCCCGGCACGACCGGCTCCACTACCCCCAGGTCCTGGCCGCCTGGCATCACGCCGGGGCTCCCGTGGTGCCGGACCTGGTGGAACTGCTCGACACCGAGTACGCGATCTGGGCGGCGTACGCGCTCACGGTGATCGCCCCCGGCCCGGTGGCGGTCGGCCGGGAGCACAGGCTGCGCCCGCTCCTCGGCCCCCTCGACCCCCGCGGCCGGAACCGGGAGCGCCTCGACCCGCTCCTCTACTGGCGGCTCACCGGGGACACCGGACCCGTCCTCACCGCCCTTGACGCCGGGCCCACCCCGGCCTGGTACCGCGCCGAGATCTACGCCGAGCTGGGACCGGCGGCGGCCGGGGGAGCGGAGTGGCTGCGGCAGGAGCTACGGACGCTGCGCCCTGCGCTGGCCCTACGGCACCTGCGGGCCCTGTGGCGAGTCACCGGCGACCCCGCCGAGGTGGTCCCCGCGCTGCTGTCGCTGACCGCACCCGCCAGCGTCGCCTCCGACACCGTCCCCGCGCTGCTCACCCTGTGCGAGATCGCCCCGACCGGCCAGGTCCTGGACCGCCTCCGCGCCCTGATCCACCGGGCCCGGTCCCTCGGTCACGAGCGCACCCTCGGCGTGGCCCGCGCCTTGTGGCAGCACAGCCGCCGTGCCGACGAGGTCGTCCCGGCGTTGATGACCCTGGTCGACCAGGTGACCGAGCCCAGCGGCTGGCGGCCGCCCACCCGGCTGGAGCCGCTGGCCCTGCTCGCCGAGATCGCCGCCGCCGACCCCGAGGGTGTCGCCCCCGCACTGCCCCGGCTTCGCGCGCTCGTCGACACCGACGAACGCCCGTACACCTACCGGAACTGGCGGCCCGTCGAGCGTCGTCACTGGCGCTCCGTCGAGGACGACGAGGCCCTCCGCGCCGCCGCCCACGCCGTCCTCACCGCCGCCGCACGTTAGGGGAAACGCCCGGGCGAAGGACCAGGGGGACGGGCGCGCCCCCACCCAGGTGGGTGAGCCGGGTGGAGGGTAGGCGATCGGTCGCACCCAGGGCCGAGTGGAGGGGCGGTGGATGGGGGGCCAAGACTGAGCGGAGGGTCAGTGAATAGGGGCGTCCAGGGCTGAGTGGATGGCGGCCTGGATGCGGTTGACGTCGCCTCGTTCGCCCGGTGGGAGGGGCGCGCCCACTGACGCACGGAGATCCTCCGCCTCCGCGAGCAGCCGGCCGGCCTCCGCGAACGAGCCGGCGGCCGCGGCGACGCCGGCCAGGCCCTCCTTGGCCAGGG
This sequence comes from Nonomuraea sp. NPDC050328, assembly GCF_044459405.1. Classification (NCBI taxonomy): domain Bacteria; kingdom Bacillati; phylum Actinomycetota; class Actinomycetes; order Streptosporangiales; family Streptosporangiaceae; genus Nonomuraea; species Nonomuraea sp. NPDC050328. The sequence continues at coordinate 4,301 of NZ_JBITIW010000014.1, forward strand.
CCACCGCCCGCGAGTCGCCAAGCCGCAGCGCGGCGGCGAGGGCCTGCTCGTGCCAGGATCGGGCCGGCCCGAGGGCCCCCCGCTGCTCGGCCACGAACCCGAGCTCGGACAGCAGCAACGTCACCCCGTAGAACGGCACCCCGTAGTCCGCCTCCAGCCGCCCGTTCCACGCCAGCGACTCCAGGAAGTACGCCTCGGCCGCGTCCAGGTCACCGGCTCGCCGCGCGACCAGCCCCAGCCCGACGCGGGCGAACTCCTCGGCGAACCGGTTGGACTGCTCGCCCGCCAGCCGCAACCCCCGTTCGTGGCACTCCCGCGCCCGCTCGAGGTCGCCGGTCAGCAGGGCGATCCGCCCGAGCCCGGACCACCGGTAGGACGCGTCCACCCACAGCCGCAGCTCCTCCGCCAGCCGCAGGCCGGTGCGGTGCAGACGCTCGGCCAGGCCGTACTCGCCGCCGATCTCGGCGACGTAGGCGAGCAGGTCGGCGGCCTGGAGCTGCCCCCACCCGTCCCCGAGCTGCTCGAACAGCTCCATGCTCCGGCGGCCGGCCCGTGCGGCGCGGTCGTGCTCGCCCTGGAAGACCGCCTGCTTGGCCTGCCCGGCCAGCGCCGCCGCCTCGCCCCAGCGGTCGCCCGCGGCCTGGAAACCGGCCAACGCGCGGTCGAGCAGGTCACCGGCCGTGGCGGCGTCGCCGAAGGTCAGGTGCGCCAGCGCGAGGAACCAGCGCGAGCGCGGATCGCCCGCCCCGGTGGAGCCGGCCACCGCCCGGGTGCGCTCCAGAAGGTCGGTGCCGTCACCGGTGAGCATGGCGAACCCCGCGTGCCAGGCGGCCGTCCGGGGCGAGTCGCCGCCGGGCAGGGTCAGGACGCGGGCGAGCGCGCTCTGGCCCTCCCGGTGCCTGCCGCGCAGGTACCAGTACCACGCCAGCGCGCCCGCCAGCCGCGCGGCCTGGGCTCCGTCGGTGAGGTGGGCGAGGGTGGCGCGCAGGTTGTGCGCCTCGGCGTCCAGGCGCTCCAGCCACTCCCGCTGGGCGCTGCCGTACAACCGGGGTTCGGCGCGTTCGGCCAGCTCGGTGTAGTAGCGGTCGCGGCGCGCGAAGGCCGGGTCGGCGGGGTCGAGCCGTTCGAGGCAGTAGGCGGCGATCGACTCCAGCAGCCGGTAGCGGGTCCCGCCCAGCGACTCGACCATCGATCTGGCGACGAGGTGGTCCAGCAGGTCGGCGACGTCGAGCCCGGGTTCCGCGCAGACCTGCTCGGCGGCCTCCAGCGTGCACCCGCCGGGATGAACGGCCAGCCGGAGCAGCACCAGGCGTTCGGGCTCGGTGAGCTGCTCCCAGCTCCAGTCGATCATCGCGCGCAACGTCCGCTGGCGGGCCGGCCGTCCTCTGCCGGTGGCGGCCAGCAGCCGGAAGCGGTCGTCCAGCCGCTCGGCCACGCCCCGCACGCCCAGGGCCCGCACGCGCGCGGCGGCCAGCTCCAGGGCCAGCGGCAGCCCGTCGAGCCGCGCGCAGATGGCCGCCACCCACGGCGCGCTCTCGGCGTCCAGCACGAAACCGGGCGCGGCGGCCGAGGCACGGGCCACGAAGAGCCGCACGGCCGCCGCCTGCCCCAGCTCGTCCGGGCCGGCGGCGCCGGGGGACGGCAGGCCGAGCGGCGCGACCGCGTAGAGCGTCTCGCCGGGCAGGGCCAGGGACTCCTGGCTGGTGGCCAGCACCCGCACCCCCGGCGCGGCGCCGAGCACCGACGCCACCAGCTCGGCGACCGGCTCGACCAGGTGCTCGCAGTTGTCGAGCACGAGCAGCAGCCGCTGCCCGCTCAGCGCGTCGGCCAGCCGGTGCGCCAGCTCCGCCGGGCGCACGCCGGGACGGGCGCCGGTGGCGGGCTCGTCGCGCACGCACAGCTCGGCGGTGATCGTCTCGGCCACCGCCATGGGGCCGCCCGAGACTCCGGCCAGCTCGACCAGCCACACGCCGTCGGGGAAGGCCGCGCCCAGCCCTTCGGCGGCGGCCAGGGCCAGCCGGGTCTTGCCCACCCCGCCGGGGCCGGTCAGGGTGAGCAGCCGGGTCGAGTCCAGCAGCGTGCGGACCTCGGCCACGTCCCGTTCCCGGCCGATCAGCTCGGTGAGCGGGGCTCGCAGGTTGGTGCGCGGCCCGCGCGGCGGCGTCACCGGGTCCAGTCCGGGGTCCTGCCGGAGCATCGCCTGGTACAGGGCCGACAGCTCGGGGCCGGGGTCGAGGCCCAGCTCCTCGCTGAGCCGCTCGCGAAGCTCGGCGTAACCGCTCAGCGCCTCGCTCTGCCGTCCGGACCGGTAGAGCGCCCGCAGGTGCGCGGCCCGCAGCCGTTCACGCAGCGGGTGCTCCGCCACCAGCTCGCCCAGCTCGTCGGCCACCCGGTCGTGCTCGCCCAGCGCCAGCCGTACCTCCGCCTGCTCCTCCAGCGCGGTCAGCCGCTGCTCCTCCAGGCGGGTGGCCGGGATGCGGGCGAACTCCTCGTCGCCGAAGTCGGCGTAGGCGGGGCCGCGCCACAACCCGAGCGCCTCGTCCAGCAGGGCGGCCTTCTCCTGCGGTGCGGCACTCGCGCGCGCCCGCGCGAGCAGGTCGGTGAACCGCGCGGCGTCCACGTCGGCGGCGCGCAGGACGTACCCCCTGGCCTGGAAGGCGACCAGCTCGCGCCCGCCCGGCTCGCCCTGCTCCAGGGCGCGGCGCAACTGGGAGACCTTGGTCTGCAGCGTGTTGCCCGGGCTGCCGGGCGGCTCGTCGCCCCACAGGTCCTCGACCAGGCGGTCGGCGGAGACGGTGCGGCCCTCGTGCGCCAGCAGATCGGCCAGCAGCGCCCGGACCTTCGCCTCGGGCACCCGCACCGGCCGGCCCTCGTCCGTCCACACCGCCAACGGTCCAAGAACCCCGAATCGCACCAGGCCATGGTACCCGCAGCCGATCGTCAGCCGATCGTGCGCGGCCTGGCCGAAGGTGGAGCACGCAACGAACCGCACACCCCTCGCCGAGGAGCACGTCATGACCGTCAACCGTGAGATCCACCTCGCCGCGCACCCCGTCGGCGAGCCGCAGCCGCGGGACTTCACGCTCGCCACGACCCCGATGCCCGAACCGGCCGAAGGCCAGGTCCTGGTCCGCAACACCTGGATGTCGGTCGACCCCTACATGCGCGGGCGCATGGACCCGCGCGAGTCCTACCTGCCGCCGTTCCGGCTCGGCGAGCCGATGGAGGGGGCCGCGATCGGTGAGGTCGTGCTCTCACGCGCCCCGGAACTGCCCGTCGGCACCACCGTCGTGCACTTCCTCGGCTGGCGCGAGTACGCCGTCGTGGACGCCGCCGCCGCGACCGTCGCCGACCCGGGCCTGGCCCCGGCCGAGGCCTGGCTGGGCGTCCTGGGCACCACCGGGCTGACCGCCTACGCGGCCCTGACCGAGGTCGCCCCGGTACGGCAGGGCGACGTGGTCCTCGTCTCGGCGGCGGCCGGCGCGGTCGGCAGCATCGCCGGCCAACTGGCCCGCAAGCTGGGCGCCTCCCGGGTGATCGGCTCGGCGGGCGGCCCGGTGAAGACCGAGCGGCTGGTCAAGGACTTCGGCTACGACGCAGCGATCGACTACCGCGCCGGCTCGCTCGCCGGGCAACTGGCCGAGGCGGCCCCCGACGGCGTCGACGTCTACCTCGACCACGTCGGCGGCGACCACCTGGTGGCTGCGATCGACGCCCTGCGCCCCGGCGGTCGCATCGCCCTGGTCGGGGCGATCAGCTCCTACAACGCCACCGAGCCGGCCCCCGGCCCGGGCAACCTGTTCGAGCTGGCCGCCAAGGACGCCACGCTGCGAGGGATGCTGGTCAACTCCTACTTCCACCTGTTCCCGGAGTGGATCGGCAAGGCCGCCGGCTGGCTGGCCGACGGCTCGCTGCACACCGAGCTGACCGTGGCGGACGGCATCGAGCGGGCGCCCGCGGCCTTCCTGGAGATGATGCGGGGCGGCAACGTGGGCAAGATGCTGGTGCGGCTCTGAACACCCGGCCGCACCTGCGGCCGGCCGGGTCAGCGGCCGAAGCAGTACACCGGGATGTAGCTCTCCGAGCCGTCGGCGTTGGTCACCACGTACAGGTCGTAGCCGAGGCCGAGCGGCGGCTGCACGCGCCGCACGAACCGCGCCCCCTCCGGAGCCCGCTCCGGGCAGCTCGGCCCCAGGCCCGGCCAGCCGGCGCTGCTCTGCTCGGGGGCGCGGGTGTCGGCGAAGCTGGGAACGCTCACGAGCAACGCACTGGCGGAAAGCAGGCCGATAAGGACGTATCGCATGAAGGTCTCCTCAGACGAGAGTGGCCGCCCCCCGGGGAGATGAGCGTCGCGGGGGGCGTGTCTCGACAGTAGGGGGCCACCCGGCGGGAGCCCCAGGGACGAGGCACCAACCTGCCGCGCGACGGCCGCCAGATGCCGTTTCCGCAGCATGGTGCGAGCGAGCTCCCGCTTAACGGGGCCGCCCCCGGGTAGCCCGAGGGCTCCACGGAAGGAGCCGACCATGGCAGACGGCCATACCAAGCCGGAGACGATGCAGGAGACCGACGTCATCGAGCTGCTGCTGGCGCAGCACGGCATGATCCGGAACCTGTTCGACGAGGTCGAGAAGGCCGCACCGGACCGGCGGGCGGAGGCGTTCACGCGGCTCGTGCGGCTGCTGGCCGTGCACGAGACCGCGGAGGAGGAGATCGTGCACCCGTTCGCCCGCATGAAGATCGAGGGCGGCGACGGCTTGGTGGACGACCGCCTGGCCGAGGAGCGCGAGGCCAAGGAGCTCCTGCAGCACATGGACCAGGCGGGGCCGGACGACCCCGACTTCACCAAGAACCTGCTCACGCTGCGGGCCGCCGTCGAGGCCCACGCGCGCAGCGAGGAACGCTACGAGTTCAACAAGATCATCCAGCACACCAGCGTGGCGGAGCGGCGGGCGATGGCCGCCGGCGTCAAGGCCGCCGAGGCCCTGGCCCCCACCCACCCGCACCCCGGCACCGAGTCGGCGATCAAGAACCTCCTCGTCGGCACCCCGGTCGCCATGATGGACCGGGCTCGGGACGTCATCCGCCAAGCCCTGGGCAAGCGGCCCTGACCTCTCCTCCGGGCGGACGTGACTCGGCGCCCGCCCGGCCTTGTCGGCTCCGGTTCGAGAGCGGGTCAAGATCGCTCCACATGTCGTGCACGGAACGTCACTCCCCGTGGCCGCGCGGTTAGGTTCGGTGCGCGGAACCGGGCCGCCCGAGGACCAGGACCGACCTCGGCGCCTCCGGGCGAGTCCTCCTGCGCGCCCCGGCTTCGCGGAGCCGAGAGGAGGACTTCTGTGCTGTCGACGAACAGGTGGGGTGCCCTGGGCGGGGCCGCCGTCACCCTGATGGGCGGGCTGCTCTGGGCCGTCACCCCCGCCTACGCCTCCGCCGCCCCGGCGGTGTGCCCGCTCGGGACGAGCGACGCGTCGCCCACCTACCGCGAGCCCGGCACCTTCACCTGCACCGGGCCGGCCGGCTACCGCATCCTGACCGTCACGCTCATCGGCGCCGGTAGCGGCGGTGGGGGCGGCGGTGCCGGGCACGGTGGGGCCGGTGGCAGCGGAGGCGGCGGGGGAGGGGCCGGCGGGGCCCTCGTCTGCAGCGGGCCCTACCGCGCCGGCGGGGACATCGTCATCAAGGTCGGCGCGGGCGGGGCCGGTGGCAAGGGCGGGACCTCCGCCGTGAGCGCCCAGCCCGGTGCCGCGCCCGAGGTCACCAGCGTCACCTTCGACGGGCCCGCCGGGAAGCTCGGCACCGTCACCGCCGAGGGGACCACCGGCGGCGGCCCCGGCACCCCTGCCGCCGCCCTGTCCGACCCGGGTACGGCAGGCACAGGCAAGGACGGCACCAGTGGTACGGCCGGCGGTTCGGTCGCTGTGGGCGGGGCGGCCGGGAAGGGCGGTGGGGTCTCCTGCCGGGTCGGCACCTCGATCATCCACGTCCAGCCCGCCGGCCGCCCGGGCACGCCCGGCGCCGAGGCCACAGGCGGGTACGGCGGAGCGGGCGGACTCGGCGGCAAGGCCCGGTCGGCCACGGCCCTGACCGCCTGCCCGGCGAACGCCGGAACAGGAGGCGACGGCGGCAAGGGCGGCGACGGGAACCCCACCGCCGGAAAGACCGGCGCCACCCAGGACAGCGGCACCCAGGACACCAGCACCCAGGACAGCGGCACCCAGGGCAGCGGCACCCAGGGCAGCGGTCACGACGGCACCCCAGGGGCGGCGGGGTGCGTAGCCCTCTCGTTCAGCAACTGACCGACACCCCACGGCGGGCTGCGGAGTGCTCGGGGACGGCGACGGATCGAGCCCGCGCCGAGTGACGCAGCCCACCCCCTCAACCCCCTCACCAGGCCAGAGCCCCGGTTTCGGTTCCGGCCCGCGGGGCAAGCGTCACGAATGACGATCCGACGTTTCCCCATGGTGGACAGCACCCTGTCGATGCTGGCCCGCGGCTACGCCTGGCTGCCCGGCCTCCTGCGCCACACCGGCGGCGCGCCCGCACGGCTCCGGGTGATGGGCAAGCCGGCGGTGGCCATCCGCGGCCCCGAAGCCGCCAGGTTCTTCTACGACGAGCGCCACGTCCGAAGAGCAGGCGCCCTGCCCGAGCCGGTCCAGGCGACCCTGACCGGCAAGGGCGCCGTGCACACCCTGGACGGCCCCGCCCACCGCTCCCGCAAGGCGATGTTCCTCTCCGTGCTGGCCGACCCCGAACGGGTCGCCGACCTGGTGGACCAGGTGGGCGAGTGCTGGGACGCCCGCGCCGCCACCTGGGCGGACGGCCGGGAGGTGGTGGTGTTCGACGAGGCGGGCCGCGCGATCACCGAGGCGGTCTGCCGCTGGTCGGGCGTCCCGCTGGACCCGGCCGACGTGGACGGAACCGCCCGCGACCTGGTCTCCCTGGTCGACGGCTTCGGCACGCTGGGCGCCCGTCACTGGCGGGCCAGGCGCGCCCGCGTCCGCCTGGAGAAGCGGCTGGCCCGGCTCCTCTCCGAACCCGCCGGCGTCGCACCGGGTTCGGTGGCCGCGCTCGTCGCCGGGCACCGGGACGAGGACGGCGAGCAACTCGCACCGCAGCTCGCCGCGGTCGAACTGCTCAACATCATCCGCCCCACCGTGGCAGTGGCCTGGTACATCGCGTTCGCGGCGCACGCCCTGCACCGCTGGCCGGACAACCGTGCGAGGCTGAGCGGCGGCGACCCGGCCTACGCCGAGGCGTTCGCCCAGGAGGTGCGGCGCTTCTACCCCTTTGCCCCCTACGTCGGCGGCCAGGCGGTGAAGGACCTGAGCTGGCGGGGCGAGCAGATCCCCGAGGGTGCGCTGGTCCTGCTCGACCTGTACGGCCAGCACCACGACGAGGCCCGCTGGGACCGCCCGTACTCCTTCGACCCCAAGCGCTTCCTCGACGTCGGCATCGGCCGCGACGACCTGATCCCGCAGGGCGGCGGCGACCCGCACACCGGCCACCGCTGCCCCGGCGAGGCCGTCGCCGTCGGCGTGCTCCGCGCGCTGGCGGTCCGGCTGGCACGGCTCAGCTACACCGTCCCGGACCAGGACCTGCGCATCCCGCTGAACCGCATCCCCACCCTGCCGCGCAGCGGCTTCCGTATCACCGGCGTGCGGATCTCCCGGGAGCGGGCCGTACCTCTGAGGTCCTCTAAGGTCTAGGGAAACGGTCGACACCCTGGGAGGGCTGCGTGGCGCGAGCCGGGCTGAGCGCCGAACGGCTGACGCTGGAGGCCGCGAACCTGGCCGACGAGGTCGGGTTCGCGAACGTGACCATCTCGGCGCTGGCCCGCCGCTTCGGGGTGAAGGACGCCAGCCTGTACTCGCACGTCAAGAACGCCCACGACCTGCGGGTGCGGGTGGCGCTCCTGGCGCTCGCCGAGCTCGCCGACCAGGTGGCGACGGCGCTGGCCGGGCGGGCGGGCAAGGACGCGCTGGTCGCCTTCGCCAACGCCTACCGCGACTACGCCCGGGCGCACCCCGGCCGGTACGCGGCGGCCCGGATGGAGCTCGACGACGCCACGGCCGAGGCCAGCGCCGCCCGGCGGCACTCGGAGATGACGCGGGCCCTCCTGCGGGGCTACGCGCTGCCGGAGCCGGCCGAGACCGACGCGGTGCGGTTGCTGCACAGCACCTTCCACGGCTACGTCAGCCTGGAGACGGCCGGCGGGTTCAGCCGGACCGAGCGTGAGGTCGAGGCGTCCTGGGCGCGCAGCCTCGATGCCCTGGACGCCATGCTCCGCCACTGGCCGGCCCCCTGACCGGCCCGCCTGCCGTACCGGACGATGCGGCGGCAGATCCCGGGGTCAGCCCAGCCGCTTGAGGTCGTCGGCGCGCCTGAGGAAGAGCAGGCCGTCGATCCGGCCGAGCTGCGCGGGGTCTACCGGGAAGTAGGCGAAGTCGCCGGTCACCCGGCGGTCGGCCTGGCCGGCGGTCTCGGCCAGGCGGCGCGCGTCGACGAGCGCGGCGTCCCACGGGAGGCCGGACAGGAGGGCCTCGACGGTGCCGGGGGCCGGGGCGTCGCCGTCCAGGGTGCCCAGGGCGGAGGCGAGGAAGGCGTACTGCTCGCCCAGGGCGGCCGAGACCAGCGCGCCCGCGCTCCACCACTCCAGCGACTGCTCGCCCAGCGCCATCACGCTCTGGTCGCGCTGCAGATGCAGGTTGCTGGAGTAGATCAGGGCCGGGCCGTGCGCGGCCAGCGCCCGCAGGTTGGCGGCCATCATCGCGTCCCGGAGGGCCGACAGCCGGCCCCAGCGCTGCGGCGAGGCGTCGGCCATCCAGTAGTGGTAACGCAGCAGGCCCACGGCGGTGCGCGCATACAGCTCGGCCTGCTCCCGCTCGGCCGGGTCGAGCTGCGGCGTCCGCGTCTCCAGCAGCGCCACCAGGTCGTCGGCGATCACCCGGAGCCGCTCGGCCTCGGGGGAGCGGCCGATCGACCGGGCCGGGTCCATGGCCGCGGCCTCGTTCGACCACCGCTCGTCGGCGCCCAGGAGCTCGTCGAGGGTCTCCGCGCTGACGATCGCCGCCAGGAGCGGGCCGTCGAGCAGCGCGTACAGGCCGGTCAGCGCCTCACGCGGGCTGGCCGCCCAGTACTCCAGCGGCCCGTCGAACCCGAAGAAGCGCAGCCGCGTGCCGTGCTCGGCGTTGTAGGCCCGCATCCAGCGCACCAGCTCCCGGTTGGCGGGCGAGGCGCCGAAGCCGTGGCTGAAGCCGCGTTCCATGACCTCGTCGAGGTCGCCCTCGCCGGTGGCGAGGTAGCGGTCGACCACCTGGCCCATGAGGCAGTCGCTCTCCAGGGCGAACGAGCGGTAGCCCTCGTGCTCGACCAGGTGGCGGAAGAGCTCGTTGCGCGCCTCGCCCAGCTCGCCCACGAAGTGCCGGGCCTCGCCCAGGCCGAGCAGCCGCGGGGCGGCGGGCAGGGAGCGCAGGAAGGCCGAGACGCCCGCGCCGTCGAACGGCCGGGCAAAGTCCTTGATGTCCATGCCTTCAACGCTATCGTTGAACTATCGGTGTAAACTTGGCCCTGATCAGGCCGGATGAAGCCGGTGTAAACCTTCAATCGGCAGGACAGGCATGAGACCCGTGGACCTGGCGCGCGAGCACGGCCTGTCCACCCAGGCGGTCCGCAACTACGAGGACGCCGGCATCCTGCCCGCCGCCGCCCGCATCGCGAGCGGCTACCGCGCCTACACGCCGCTGCACGCGCACGCCCTGCGGGCCTTCCTCGCCCTCGTGCCCGGGTACGGTCACCCCACGGCGACCGCGATCATGCAGGCGGTCAACCGGGGCGCGGTCGAGCAGGCGCTGCGGCTGGTGGACGAGAGCCACGGCCAGCTCCTCGACGACCGGCGCACCCTCCAGGCCGTCGAGGCCGCCCTGCGGGACCTGGCCCCGGTGCCGCAGGAGCGCGGCGACACCTTCATCGGGCCGCTGGCCAGGCGGCTCGGCCTGCGGCCGGCGACCCTGCGCAAATGGGAGAACGCCGGCCTGATCCGCCCCGCCCGTGACCCGCGGACCGGCTACCGCGTCTACAGCGCGGCCGACGTCCGGGACGTACGGCTGGCACACCAGTTGCGGCGCGGCGGTTACCTCCTGGAGCAGATCGCCCCGCTGATCGCCCAGGTCCGCTCGGCCGGGGGCGTGGCCCCGCTGGAGTCGACGCTGGCCGACTGGCAGGCCCGCCTGTCGGCTCGGGGACGCGCGATGCTCAAGGGCGCGGCCGGGCTGGACGCCTACCTGCACGCCCTGGAGTCCTGACGAACCGGCCTCGAAGACCAGGCCAGGTCGTCCACCGCCAGGAACGGAGCGACGGAGAGCGCCGTTGGGGTGAGCCCGGTGCTGGCCAGCACGTCGCGGTGCAGGTGGGACTGGTCGCTGTAGCCGCACTCCGCGGCGACCCGCGCCGCCGGCACCCCGGCGGCCAGCCGGTGGGCGGCGACGTCGAACCGCACCAGCCTGGCCGCCTGCTTGGGCGCCAGCCCGATCTGTGCCCGGAAGCGTGACCACAGCCGCTTGCGGCTCCACCCGACCTCGCCGGCCAGCTCGTCGACCCTGACCAGGCCGCCGCCGGTCCGCATCCGCCGCCAGGTCCAGGCCACCTCCGGGTCGGCGCGGACGCCGTCCAGGCGGGCGAGCAACGCCTGTTCGGTGAGCGCGAACCGGGCGGCCCAGCCGGGCGCCTCCGCGAGCCGCTCCGCCAGGTGCCCGGCCGAGCGGCCCCACACCTGCTCCAGGCCGGTCAGCTCGTCGAGTCCGGTCCCGAGGAGGGCGTGGGCGAGCACGGGGGACAGGCGGATCTGCACGCACCCGAACGCGTCGGCGTGCCGTACCCGGACCGGACCGGAACCGAGCCCCAGCCCGGCCGCCAGGCTGCCGCGAACCTCGAGCCCGCTGAGCCCGCTCGTGCCCGGCCGGGTGACGGTGACCGTACCGCCGCCGAACACCACGGCCAGCGTCACCGCCGGGTGCGGGATCAGCGGCAGGTCGGCCGGAGTGCGGGCGAGACCCCCGAAACCGGCCATGGTGAGTCCGGGGATCCGGCTGGGCCGCGCCGGGCGGGCGACGTCCCACACCACCTGGGAGGAGGACACCCTTCCATGCTAGGCGCCCGCGCCGCCGCCGGGCCGGTCCGCAGCGTCCTCGGGTTCGGCCGCCGGGGTGAGCTGGAGCGGCGTGCCGCGGCCGGCGGCGAGCTCCCGCCCCTGGGTGAGCGTGTAGTCGAGCTGCCGGGCCAGCATCGGCAGGCTCGCCGGCGGCAGGTAGGCGTCGGCCCCGGCGTCGAGCAGCCGCCGGACCGGGCCGTGGTACTGGACGCCGAGCTCGTCGTCCTCGATCTCGGTGATGATCACGCGGGCCTTCGGGAACATCGCCCGGAGCGCGCCGATCAGCTGCGGGCTGCCCGCCGGGACCAGCAGCACGTCGGTGGTCTTGGGGGCGGCGTGCAGGTCGAGCACCACGTAGTCGTCCCCGAGCTGGTCCGACAGCGCGACCCGGGCCGCGCGGGACAGCTCCATCGCGGTGGCGACGACGGTCACCCCGTCGAGCTTCACCGGCTCCTCCTCCGGAGCGGTTTCGGCGGCGGCCTCGAGGCCCACGACCGCGCCCTCGACCACGGCGACGGTGCTGGCGACGGTCGCGATCGACGCCTCGTCCCTGGTGATGACCAGGGTCTCGCCCGGCCCGAGCGCGTCGATCAGCGCGACGACCTCCTCGGGCAGGCGGCCCACGTCGATCCGCTGCTTCGGGCGGGGGGCGCGCTTGCGGATCTTCACGCCGCGCCCGCCGGGGGCGTGGCGCTCCACCAGATGATCACAAAAGCCCCTTCCGCTGCCGTGATCTGTTTGGATGCCGCGCCAGGCCCTTTGGTTCGCCGCCGCCGGGAATTCGGGGCTCCAGCTTCAGCGACCGAGCCCGGCGAAGAAGGCCCGCACGTCGGCGGCGAAGGCCTCCGGCTGCTCGGCGGGCAGGAAGTTGCCGCCCTCCTCCAGCTCGCTCCAGTGCACCACGGGCGCGTTGCGCTCGGCGTAGCGGCGGATGGTGATGTCGGTCTTCTTGGCCAGCGCGACGCCCAGCGGGACGCTGCTGGCCGGCTTCGGCGCCCAGGCGCCCGGGTCGTGGGCGTTCTCGAAGTAGAGGTTGGCCGAGGAGCCGGCCGTACCGGTGAACCAGTACAGGCTGACGTTGGCCAGCAGCAGGTCGAGGCCGACGGCGTCCTCGGGCAGCTCGGCGGCCGGGTCGGTCCACTCCTTGAACTTCTCCGCGATCCAGGCGAGTTGCCCGGTGGGGGAGTCGTGCAGGCCGTGGGCGAGGGTCTGCGGGCGGGTGGACTGCTGGACGTTGAAGCCCATCATGTCGTCGCGGAAGTGCTGCAGCCGGGCCAGCCGCGCCTGCTCGTCCTCGGTCAGGCCGGCGAAGTCGGCCGGGTCGTCGGAGGGGAAGGTCACGTAGCCGTTGACGTGGGCGCCGATGACGCGCTCCGGCGCCAGGCGGCCCATCTCGACCGCGTACCAGGCGCCGCCGCCCTGGCCCTGCACGCCGAAGCGGGGGTAGCCGAGGCGGTCCATCAGCTCCAGGAAGGCGGCGGAGATCCGCCCGGTGTTCCAGCCGGCCTCGGTGAGCGGGCCGGAGAAGGCGACGCCCGGGACGTTCGGGATGACCAGGTGGAAGTGCTCGCTCAGCAGCTCGACGATGGGCAGGAACACGACGTAGGAGGCGGGCCAGTCGTGCGCCAGCAGCAGCGGGACCGCGTCGGGGTCGGCCGAGCGGATGTGCGCGAAGTGGATGTCCTGGCCGTCGATCTCGGTCACGAACTGGGGGAGCTCGTTCAGCCGGGCCTCCATGGCCCGCCAGTCGAAGCCGTCGGCCCAGTAGGCGGCCACCCGCTTGAGGTAGTCGACCGGTACGCCGCGGCTCCATCCCTGGCCGGGGATCTCCGTGCCCCAGCGGGTACGGCGGAGCCGGTCGCGGAGGTCGTCGAGGTCGGCCTGCGGGATGGACACCTGGAAGTCGCGGATCATGGGAGGCTCCCTGTTCGGAACGGCTCGTTCTGTTCCAAAATAGCAGAACGGAATGCTTCATTCCATAGGGAAGGCGTAAGTGTTCGCGATGGCCGTGGCACGCTCGCGCAGACGGGTCCGCAACCACTCGGGCGACAGCGCCTCGGCACCGGTCGCGAGCTGCCACAACGCCCATTCGGCATGCCGGCGGTCCTGGAAGCTCACCTCCATGCGCAGCCGGCCGTCGGCCTCCGCCTCCTCGGAAAGCACGGCCAGCGCGGTCGTCACCAGGGCCTCACGCCGCCCCGGATGCAGCCGCACCCGCACGACGACCTGCTCGCCGCCGGTGCGGAAGCGGGTGCTGCGGTCCCGCCAGGCCTGGTCCAGATCCACCCGGTCGGGCCGCTGGGCCGGTTCCGGCAGTTCCTCGGCGGCCCGCACCCGCGACAGCCGGTAGGTGCGGTCCTCGCCGGACCTCGTGGCCAGCAGGTAGCCCTGGTCGCGGACGGTGACCAGGCCGATCGGGTCCACCGTGCGCCACTCCGCGCCCTGCCCCGAGGCGGCGTAGTGGATGCGCAGCCGGTGCCCGGCAAGCACCGCCCGCCGGATCTCCGCGACCACCGCGTCCGGCACCTCCTGCTCGGGGCTCGTCCGCCGGGAGAGCAGGTCCGTCTCCGGGTCGATGAGCAGCCGTTCGGCCGCGCCGGCCGCGGTGACGCGATAGCTCTCCGGCAGCGCGTCCACCACCTTGAGCATCGCCGAGGCCAGCGCCGAGCCCAGGCCGAAGGCCTGCGCGCCGCGCCGCGAACCGGCGATCAGCAGGGCGAGGGCCTCGTCGTGGTTCAGCCCGGTGAGCTCGGTACGGAAGCCGGGCAGCAACGCGAAGCCGCCGTGCCGGCCGCGCTCGGCGTAGACCGGGACGCCCGCCGCGGACAGCGCCTCGATGTCGCGCAGCACCGTCCGGGTGGAGACCTCCAGCTCCCGCGCCAGCGCGGCCGCCGACAGCCGGCCGTGCTGCCGCAACAACAGGACCAGCGAGACCAACCGGTCGGCGCGCATGAGAAGACCCTAACCAGGCCGCCCGGCCGCGAAGCACCGGTCACCCCGTAGCCAGGCCGCCCGGCCGCGAAGCACCGGTCACCCCGTCAGGCGGTGAAGAACTCCAGCAGCTCCGGCGCCAGCGCCCGCGGCTCCACGTTGTGCGCCTGTCCCTCCAGCACGCGATGCACCCCGTGCGGCAGGGCCTTCGCCACGGCGAGCCCGGCGAGCCTCATCCACCCCGGGCTCAGCTCCCCGTTGAGCACCAGCGCCGGCCGGTCGAGCCGGCCGAGCAGCGCCTCCGGAAGCCGGTTGCCCGGCCCCATGACGTGCGCCTCGTAGGCGAGCGTGTGCGCCAGTGCCTCCATGCCGCCCCACGACTCGTGCGCCCGCATGGCCGCCACCGCCTCAGCGGGCAGCTCGACCGCCGCGACCATGAACGCCTCCACCGCGTCGCCGCGCCGGCCCGCGCGCACCAGCGCCTCCAGCTCGCCCGCCAGGCCGTACGGCAGGCGGGGCGCGCTGTCGTCCACGTGGTAGGGCGGCTCCCAGAGCGCGAGCTTGCCGATCGCCGGGCAGGAGGCCGCCGCGCGCACCGCCAGCGCCGCCCCCGACGACCCGCCGAACACCAGCGCCGGCCCGCCGCCCGCCTCGACGAGCGCCACCAGGTCCTCGACCTCGCGCTCGACCGCGTACGGCTGCGTGTCGGTGCTGCCGCCCCGGCCCCGGCGGTCGTAGTTGACCACCGTGAACCACGGCGCCAGCGCGGCGGCCACCCCTCGCAGCGTGGGGTGGTCCCGGCCGGTGAAGGCGCCGTGCACCAGGATCACCACCGGCCCGCTGCCGCACCGGTCGTAGGCGATCCGGGTGCCGTCGGCCGAGGTGACGTACCCGCTCACCGGATCAGGGCTCACGCCTGGACCAGGCACAGGGCGGCCCAGTGGTGGCCGTCGGGGTCGGCGAAGCTGCGCGAGTAGCGCCCACCGGCGGTGACCGGCTCGCCGATCTCGGTGCCACCGGCGGCGATCGCCTTGTCCAGCAGCTCGTCCACCTGGCCCTGGTCGTCGAGACCGAGCACGAGGATGGCCTGGGTGGACTTGGCCGGGTCGGCGATCTCGTTGCGGGCGTACCCGGCGAAGGCCGGCTCGGTGAGGAGCATCACCTGGGTGCGCTCGCTGATGACCACCGAGGCCATGTCGTCCATCATGCCGAAGATCTGGAAGCCCAGGTCGGTGAAGAAGGCCTTGGAACGGGGGAGGTCCTTGACCGGGAGGTTCACGAAGAGCGTGTAGGACATTTCCGCTTCCTTTCGGAGTGGTCGGCTTATGTCCACCAGGATGGTCCGGAGGCGCCCGCCGGGGCTTGCATCCGCGTGCCATCCCCTTGCCGATCCGTGCCACGAAGCAGCCGGGCCCGGCGGTACTCCGAGGGCGGCAGGCCGTACGCGGCGCGGAACAGGCGGCTGAAGTGCGCGGAGTCCGGTAAGCCCCAGCGCGCGGCGATGGCGGCGACGGGGGTGTCGTGCAGGGCCGGGTCGGCCAGGTCGCGGCGGCAGCGTTCGAGCCGGCGGTGCCGGATCCACGCCGAGACGGTGGTGTCCTGCGTGGCGAACAGCCGGTGCAGGTGCCGCAGCGAGAGGTGGTGGGCCGCGGCGACCGTCGCGGGGTCGAGGGACAGGTCGCCCAGGTGGTCCTCGATGAAGGCGTGCACCCGGAACAGCAGCATCCGGGTCTGCGACTCCTCGGGCGCCTCGGCGGCCCGGCCGGCGTGCTCGGCGACCGCGGTGCCGATCAGGTCGGTGACCACCGTGGACAGGCGGGCGGCGCTGGCCGGCTGGTAGCTCTCCACGTCGGTGGCCACCCGGCGCATCAGCGGCGCGGCCAGCGCGCCGGTGCCGTCGCCGGTGGGGATGGGCACCGCAGTGAGCCGCCCGATCGACTCCACGTGCACCATGTCGCGCGGCAGGCTGAAGACGGCCAGGTGCACGCCGGAGTTGTAGGCCAGGTCGTAGGGGCGGGCGAAGTCGTAGACGGCGAACTCGCCCTGGCCGAGGCGGGCCTGCCGGTCGTCCTGGGAGACCACGACCTGGCCCGACATGACCAGCACGACCCGGTAGAGCTCGGGGCCGCCGCCCCGGATGAGCCCTCGGGTGCGGTGCACGCTGTGCGGCGTCGAGGTGCGGATGCGGCCGACGCCGACCGAGCCGAGCCGGCCGGCGTGGATCTCGCCCTCCAGCGGGGCGTCGCGGTCCATGCGCACGTCGAGCGGACCGAGGGTGTCGCAGATGACGCTCAGCCAGGCGTCGGTACGGCGGGTCGCCGCCACGTCGTCCGTGCGGATCAGGACAGCCACGGACCAACTGTAGTCATCCGGCGGGCCTCCTGCGGAGAGCTCGAGGTCAGACGGAGGCGGCGGTCAAGCGGAGGGCCGGGGCCGGGTCATGAGGGGGCGGTCAGGCGGTCACCTTGGTGAGGAAGCCCGCCACGTGGCCACTGGTCCGCGCGACCTGCTCCTCCAGGCTGAGCGACTCGGGCAGCCGGCCGCCCGGCCCGACCTCCTTCTTGCCGCGCAGGTAGAGCGAGCACGCCAGGTCGCTGCAGAGGTAGGCGCCCACGGAGTTGCCCTGCTGGCCGTCGCGCCCGGCCCGGCGGGCGGTCATGAGCGCCACGCCGTCCCCGCTGTGCTGCGTCAGGCAGAAGGAGCACATGCTGCGCCGTACGTGCCCGGCATGCGGCGCGGCCAGCCGCAGCGCCACTCCGACCAGAGCGTCGCCGGACTCGGCGACCAGGTAGGCCCGCTCAGGCGAGGCGGGGTCGCGCCAGCCCAGGAAGTCAAGGTCCTCCCACGGCCGCGCGGCCAGGTCGCGAGGGACGGCCAGCCGCTTGGCCTCGCCCTTGGTGCAGTTGACGAAGGACGCGCGGATGTCCGCCTCGGTTATCGCTCTCATGCGTTTCACCGTAGCTTTTCCTATGACCTCTAGGCAAATGATTAACCACCCTAGGCAGGCGGCTCCTCGATCGGGAACAGGATCGGGCTGAGCAGGTACTGCGCGCGATCCGGCGCGGGCGGATGGGCCAGCGCGGGCACGATGGCCTCGCGCAGCCTGGCGATCAGCTCCTCCAGTTCCTCCCGGCTGAGCCAGACCCCGTGCTGGCGGTAGCCCACCAGGTCGGCCGCCGGGTCGGCGTGCTCACGGTCGAGGTAGGCGTTGAACTCGGCGAGCAACGCGGTCATCGCCACGGCGAAGACGCGCCGGTGGTCCTCCGGCGTCGCCGCCGTGACCGCGGCGGGGTCGAGGGCCGCCCGCTCCTGCCGGAGCCGGTAGTGCCGCTCCACCGCGCCGCGCACCCGCCGCTCCTCGGTCACCTCCAGGACGCCTCCGGCCACCAGCAGGTCGATGTGCCGGTAGACGGTGGCCTTCGAGACGTCCGGGATGCGGGCGCACAGGTGCGAGGTGGTGAGGGTCCGGCCGCCGCGCAGCGCGTGCACGATGCGGAGCCGGACCGGATGTGCCAGAAGCTCCAACGGGTCCACGACCCTACGATCTCATGCTGTGTTACCTTTCTCAAAAATGAGAAAGGTGTGAGTCGAATGGGACACGATCCGCAAGCGGTCGCGGTGGCGATGGTCGGGTTCGCGCGGGAGGGACGCTTCGCCGAGGTCACGCGGGCGTTCGCGCCCGCGCTCCAGGCGCTGGTGCCGGAGGAGACGTTGCGGCTGGCGTGGGAGAGCCAGGTGGCCCGGCTGGGTCCGATCACCGGGATCGGCGGGCCGAGCGCCGAGCCCGCACCCGGCGGCGAGGGGCCGGTGCTGGTGAGCGTGCCGGTGAGCTACGAGCGGGGCGAGCTGAGGGTGCTCCTGGCGGTCGACGAGCAGGGCTCGCTGCACGACCTCCGGCTCGTGCCCGCGCCGGCCGAGCCGTGGGCCGCTCCGCCGTACGCGCGCCCGGAGCGCTTCGAGGAGCACGAGGTCACCGTGGGCTCCGGCGAGCTGGCCGTACGAGGGACGTTGAGCCTGCCGCGCGGGCGCGGGCGCGGGCGCGGGCCCTGGCCGGGCGTGGTGCTGCTCGGCGGCGGCGGGCCGTTCGACCGCGACGGGAGCGCCGGCCCGAACAAGCCGCTCAAGGACCTGGCCTGGGGACTGGCCGGGCACGGCATCGCGGTGCTGCGCTTCGACAAGGTGACCCACGCGCACGCCGGGCAGGTGGCCGCGCGCCCGGACTTCACGATGAGCGACGAGTACGTCCCGCACGCCGTCGCCGCCGTCCGCCTGCTCCAGCGCCATCCGGACGTGGACGCGGCCCGCGTGCACGTCGCCGGGCACAGCATGGGCGGCAAGGTCGCCCCGCGGGTGGCCGCCGCCGAGCCGTCCGTGGCCGGGCTGGTGCTGCTGGCCGCCGACGCCCAGCCCATGCACCACGCCGCCGTGCGCGTGCTCCGGCACCTGGCCGCGGCCCAGCCGGGCCCGGCCGCCGAGGCCGCGGTCGAGGCGATCACGCGGCAGGCCGCCGTCGTCGACGGCCCGGACCTGTCGCCCTCGACGCCCGCCGCCGACCTGCCGTTCGGGCTGTCCGGAGCGTACTGGCTGGACCTGCGCGGCTACGACCCGGTCGCGGCCGCGGCGGCCCTGGACACGCCGATGCTCATCCTCCAGGGCGGGCGCGACTACCAGGTGACCGTCGAGGACGACCTGGCGCGCTGGCGAGCGGGCCTGGCCCACCGGCCGGACGTCACCATCCGCGTCCACGCCGCCGCCGACCATCTGTTCTTCGCCGGGACCGGCCCGTCCACGCCCGAGGACTACGACCGGCCCCAGCACGTCGACCCGGCGGTCGTCGCCGACGTCGCGGCCTGGCTGGACGCGCAGCCGGCCAGGAAACCGGGCGCGTGAGGACTGCCCGGCGACTCGCCGGGCAGTCTCCCGCCAAGATCCTCGCGAATCCGGCCCGCGGTGGCGGAGGATGGGGGACGCAGGCCGTCCGAGCAGCGATGACGAGTCGATACTTGTGCGAATCTCTTTCTTGAATCATTCATGTTTATTAGCGTGTACGGTGGGACCATGACCGCATCTCAGCAGCCGACCACCGCCGAGGAACTGCGGGGTGCCGGCCTGCGGGTGACGGCCGCCCGCGTCGCGCTGCTCGAGGCCGTCCGGAAGGGTGACCACCTCGGGGTCGAGGCGCTCGCCTCAGGAGTGCGCGAGCGGGTCGGCCACGTCTCCCTCCAAGCCGTCTACGAGGGCCTGCACGCGCTCACCGCCGCGGGGCTCATCCGGCGCATCGAACCGCCGGGCAGCCCGGCCCTGTTCGAGGGGCGGGTCGGCGACAACCACCACCACATCGTGTGCCGATCGTGCGGAGCCGTCGCCGACGTCGACTGCGCGGTCGGCGCGGCCCCCTGCCTGACCGCCTCCGACGACCACGGCTTCTCGATCGACGAGGCCGAGGTCATCTACTGGGGCTTGTGCCGCAACTGTTCCTCCGTGAGCTGATTCGGAAGGATTCCCATGACCGAGAACCACGACGCGTTCCCTGACACCAAGAACACGGGTGAAGCGG
The DNA here is from genome assembly GCF_044459405.1 of Nonomuraea sp. NPDC050328. Taxonomy (NCBI): domain Bacteria; kingdom Bacillati; phylum Actinomycetota; class Actinomycetes; order Streptosporangiales; family Streptosporangiaceae; genus Nonomuraea; species Nonomuraea sp. NPDC050328. The sequence goes on from NZ_JBITIW010000014.1 coordinate 23,935, forward strand.
GCGGCTGCCCGGTCGCGCACGACTCCGTGACCGCCCACGGCAGCGAGAGCGAGAACCCCGCGATCGACTCGCCGACCCCGAAGACCGGCGGCCGGCCGCGCACCAACCGCGACTGGTGGCCCAACCAGCTCGACCTGTCGATGTTGCGCGCGCACTCCTCCAAGAGCAACCCGCTCCCACAGGGTTTCAGCTACGCCGAGGAGTTCGCCAAGCTCGACGTCGAGGCGCTCAAGCGGGACATCACCGAGGTGCTGACCACCTCCCAGGACTGGTGGCCGGCCGACTTCGGCCACTACGGCGGCCTGATGATCCGGATGAGCTGGCACGCCGCGGGCACCTACCGCATCCACGACGGCCGCGGCGGCGCCGGCGACGGCGGCCAGCGCTTCGCCCCGCTCAACAGCTGGCCGGACAACGCCAACCTGGACAAGGCCCGCCGCCTGCTGTGGCCGGTCAAGCAGAAGTACGGCCAGCAGATCTCGTGGGCCGACCTGCTCGTGCTGGCCGGCAACGTGGCCCTGGAGTCGATGGGCTTCAAGACCTTCGGCTTCGGCTTCGGCCGCGAGGACGTCTGGGAGGCCGAGGAGATCTTCTGGGGCCCCGAGGACGCCTGGCTCGGCGACGAGCGCTACGTCTCCGACAACTCGATGGCGCCCGAGGTCGGCGCGACCGAGATGGGCCTCATCTACGTCAACCCGGAGGGCCCGCGCGGCAACGCCGACCCCGCCGCGGCGGCGCACTTCATCCGCGAGACCTTCGCCCGGATGGCGATGAACGACGAGGAGACCGTCGCGCTCATCGCCGGCGGCCACACCTTCGGCAAGACCCACGGCGCCGGCATCGCCGACAACCACGTCGGGCCGGAGCCCGAGGCCGCCCCGCTGGAGGCGCAGGGTCTCGGCTGGCTGAGCAGCCACGGCACCGGCAAGGGCCCGGACACCATCACCAGCGGGCTGGAGGTGACCTGGACCGACCGGCCGACACAGTGGAGCAACCGCTTCTTCGAGATCCTCTTCGGCTACGAGTGGGAGCTCACCACGAGCCCCGGCGGGGCCAAGCAGTGGGTCGCCAAGGACGCCGAGGCGATCATCCCCGACCCGTTCGACCCGGCGAAGAAGCACAAGCCGACGATGCTCACGACCGACCTGTCGCTGCGCGTCGACCCGGAGTACCAGAAGATCTCCCGGCGCTTCCTGGAGAACCCCGACGAGTTCGCGCTGGCCTTCGCCAAGGCCTGGTACAAGCTGCTGCACCGCGACATGGGCCCGGTCAGCCGCTTCCTCGGCCCCTGGGTGCCCGAGCCCCAGCTCTGGCAGGACCCGGTGCCGGCCGTCGACCACGAGCTGGTCGGCGAGAACGACATCGCCGCGCTGAAGGCCAAGATCCTCGACTCCGGCCTGACCACCGCGCAACTGGTCACCACCGCCTGGGCCTCGGCGGCGAGCTTCCGCGCCACCGACAAGCGCGGCGGCGCCAACGGCGCCCGCATCCGGCTGGAGCCGCAGCGCAACTGGGAGATCAACCAGCCCGCGCAGCTCGCGGCGGTCCTGCCCGTGCTGGAGGGCATCCAGCGCGAGTTCAACGCGGCCGGCGGCGCGAAGATCTCGCTCGCCGACCTGATCGTGCTGGCCGGCTCGGCCGCGGTGGAGAAGGCGGCCCGCGAGGCCGGCGTGCCGGTGACCGTGCCCTTCCACCCGGGCCGCACCGACGCCAGCCAGGAGCAGACCGACGTCGAGTCCTTCCGGGTGCTCGAACCGCGCGCCGACGGCTTCCGCAACTACGTCCGCCCCGGGGAGAAGACCCCGCCGGAGACGTTGCTGGTCGACCGGGCCTACATGCTCAACCTGACCCCGCCGGAGATGACCGTCCTGGTGGGCGGCCTGCGCGCGCTCGGCGCCACCTACGGCGGCACCCGGCACGGCGTGTTCACCGACCGGCCCGGCGTGCTCACCAACGACTTCTTCACCAACCTGCTCTCCCCGGGCACCCGGTGGAAGGCGTCGGAGTCGGAGGAGCACGTCTACGAGATCCTCGACGTGAGCACCGGCGAGCTGAAGTGGACCGCCACCGTGGTGGACCTCATCTTCGGCTCCAACTCCCAGCTCCGTGCCCTGGCCGAGGTCTATGCCAGCCAGGACGCCCGCGAGCGGTTCGTGACCGACTTCGTCGCGGCCTGGACGAAGGTCATGGAGCTCGACCGCTTCGACCTCCGCTGATCTCCGCCTGCCCCAGAGCCCGGCCGGACCTTCGGGTCCGGCCGGGCTCTCGCGTCACCGGGGGGCTGCGGGGGGAAAGCCGACGGCGGGCAGGATCGCCTGGTCGACGATGGCGGCGAGCTCCTCGTCGGACGGCGCGGTCCCGGTGTCGATGAGGCGCTTGGTGACCAGGGCCTCGCCGAGGTCGGCCACGACGGGGGTGAGCCGCTCGGCGGGGAAGCGGCCCTGGTCGGCGTAGTGCTGGAGCACGGTCCTGGTGAAGGTGCCGCCGCGGCCGGCGAAGACGCGCTCGAACAACGCCTCCGACATCAGCGCCATGCTCTTGGGGTCGGTGAGGATCGCCTTGACCGCCCGCCCGGCCGGGCTGAGCGCCCAGTCGGCCATCAGGCGCAGCGACCGGATCAGGTCGCCCCGCAGGTCGTCGGCGGCGGGGGTGGGCTCCTCGACGGGATGGTGGTGGTAGAGCGCGTCGAGCAGCACCTCGACCGGGTCCGACCAGCGGCGGTACAGGGTCGTGCGCGGGGTGGCGGCGCGGCGGGCGATGCCGTCCATGGTCAGCCGTCCCGGCCCCACCGCCAGTGCCTCCTCCAGCGCGGCGTCGTGGATGGCCTTGATCAGTGCCTCACCGCGGCGGCGCGGCCGGGCGTTGTGCTCGTTCATCGACACCCCTTGCTTAGCTACACGGTTGTAGCTTACCTTGGCCGATAGCTACAGTCGTGTATCTAATTTCAAGGGGACCCCCATGTCCATCGCCCCACCGGCACCCCTCGCCGGGGCCACCCCGGTCGCCAGCCGCGCACTGGCTCCCGACCTGGCGCGCGGCCTCATGTTGCTGCTCATCGCGCTGGCCCACGCGCACATGTACCTCTCCGGCCACGAGGCGGGCTTCCGCGGCTACGCCCTCGACGGCAGCGGGCTCGACCGGCTCGTCGCCGGGATCCAGATCCTCCTGGTGGACGGGCGCGCCCTGCCCATGTTCGCCGCCCTGTTCGGCTACGGCCTGGTGCAGCTCGCCAACCGGCAGGCGGCCACTGGCCGGAGCTGGCCCGAGGTGCGCAAGGTGCTGCGCCGGCGCAGCCTGTGGCTGCTGGCCTTCGGCTTCTGCCACGCGTTGCTGCTGTTCTTCGGCGACATCCTCGGCGCGTACGGGCTGATCGGGCTGGTCCTGGTCGGGTTCGTCCGGCGCGAGGACCGGGCCGTGCTGCGCGCGGCGGTGATCGGCGTCGTGCTGCACGTCGTGGTGCTGTTCGGCTTCGGGTTCCTGACCGTCTCGGCGCCCAAGGGCGACACCCCGGCCGCCATCGCCGACCCGCTGGAGGCGATCGTCATGCGGCTGATCGGCTGGTCCGGGATGACGCCCACCTACTTCGCGGCCAGCGTGGTGCCGGCCTTCCTGTTCGGCCTCTGGGCGGCGCGGCGCCGGCTGCTGGAGCAGCCCGAGCCGCGCCTGCTCTCCCGGGTCGCCGTGGTGGGCACGGCCCTGGCCCTGGTGGGCGGGGTGCCGCTGATGCTGATCGACACCCAGCTCTGGGCGCCGGCCGACCTGGTCGCGGTCTCGGCCTACGCCCTGCACAGCGTGACCGGGATCGCCGGTGGCCTCGCCTACGCGGCGATCATCGGGCTGGTCGCCGGCCGGATGCGGCGCGGGCGGCCGGGGCCGGTCGTGCGGGCGCTCGTGGCGTGCGGGCAGTGGTCGCTGACCTGCTACCTGCTCCAGTCGGTGATCTTCGTGGCGGTGTTCGCGCCCTATGCGGGCGGGCTCGGCACGCGGGTGGGGGACGCCGCCGCCTCCGGCATCGCCGTGCTCACCTGGCTGGTCACCGTACTGCTGGCCGCGCTGCTGTCCGGCCGCGGCCGGCGCGGACCGGCCGAGGCGGCCCTGCGCAGACTGACGTACGGTAGCCGGTGAGCCTGTGAGCCTGTGAGCCGGTGAGCCTGTGAGCCGGTGAGCCGGTCTTGGGCGGGCTGACGTACGGTCGCGAGCGGGCCGGCCTCACGCGGGCGCGGCGACCCGGTGGAAGAAGGCCACCTGGTCGGCCGCCACCCGGTCCCGCAGCCCGGGATCGGTGTAGAAGCTGAAGTGGGTCCCCGGATAGACGCGCAGCTCCCCCAGCGGGGCGCTCCCGGCCAGGGCCCGGGTGCTCTCCAGGGGCGTCTCGCGATCCTCCGCCGCGGCGCACACCAGCAGAGGACAGCCCAGCCGGGCGGCCGCCTCGGCGGGCCGGTACCGCATCATGCCGAGCAGCCCCCGAGGCGCGACCATGTTGACCCACGACGTGGAGCCGCCCCCGGTGAGCGCCTCGATGTGCCGCCCGGCCTCGGCGGTCGCGGTCACCGCGAGCTGCCCGGCCCGGCCCACCGTCGGGATGTAGAAGGGCCGGAGCCCCAGCCGGCCCCGCAGCGCGTCCCAGCCGATCGCGCCCAGCAGGCGCAGCGTCTCCCAGGCCGAGCGGCCCTCGACCTTCTTCGGGAAGCCGTTGAAGGGGATCTGCGCCACGACCCCGGCGATCCGCGGGTCGCCGGCGGCCACCGTGACGGCGTGCGCGCCGCCCAGCGAGTTGCCCCACAGCAGCACCCGGCGCGGATCGACCCGCTCGTGCCCCCGGGCGAAGGCCACCGCGGCGCGCAGGTCGGCGAGCTGGCCGTCGATGTCCGGGACCTGGCGCGGCTCCCCGCCGCTCTCGCCGAAGCCGCGGTAGTCGAAGACCAGCGCCGCCAGCCCCGCCGCGGCGAAGCGCTCGGCGTGCTCGACGAGCCGGTCCATGGTCCCGCTGAACCCGTGGCAGAGCACCACGCACGGCACCGGGCCGGGCTCGTCCGGCAGGACCAGGTACCCGGCGCATTCGACGCCGCCGGAACGGAAGGACACCTTCGTACGCATACGGATCAACCCCACCGGTCTAGACTGACTGCCGGTAGGGACTCTAGCCCAAGAACTGACCGCAGGTAAGTGAAGCCGATGACGTCCGAGCGCATCCTGGAGGCGGCGCGCGCCCTGTTCGCCGCCCGCGGCTACCGCGCGACCTCCATGCAGGCCATCGCCGACCGGGTCGGCATCACCAAGGCCGCCCTCTACTACCACTTCGACTCCAAGGAGCACCTGCTCCAGCACCTCACCATCCCGCTGCTGGACGAGCTGGAGGCGGTGCTGGCCGAGGCCGAGGCGGGCGACGACCCCGAGCGGGTGCGGTGGCGGGCGATCGAGGGCTACGTCGACGTCCACCTGCGCCACCGGCACACGCTCACCATGCTGGTCAAGGACATGACCCTGCTGGTGCAGGCGCCGATCGCCGACCGGTTCCGCGCGGCGATCGCCCTGGCCAACGACCTGGTGGCCGGCCCGGGCGGCGGCCTGGAGCAGCGGGTCCGCGCCTGCCAGGTGGTCGCCGGCCTGGCCGACCCCGTGGTGCTCTTCCGCGACGAGCCGGCCGAGCGGCTGCGCGCCCTCATCCTGGCCGGGGCCCGGACCCTCCTCGGCGACCCGCTTCCGGCCGCGCTTCCGGCCCCGCTCGCGGCCCCGGTCCCGGCGCGTTCCCGGCCCCGGGGGCGCGGGGGCGGGCGGCCCAGCCTGCTCGGCCCCGCCCAGGCCGCCCAGGCCCGTGCCCTGCACGCCGACGGCGTGGCCGCCGAGGAGATCGCCGCCCGCTTCCAGGTGTCCAGGGCGACCGTCTACCGCTATCTCAAAACTTCAGAATCTGAGATTTGATTATGAGACTGCGTTCCTAGATCTCGCGCAGGGCGGGCAGCAGGTCGGCCTCGGCCCAGTTCAGGAAGTCCTCCTGGCGGTCGGCGCCGATCTGGCAGAGGGCCACGTGCGTGAAGCCGGCGTCCACGTAGGCGCGGACCGCCTCGACATAGGCCTGGACGTCGGGCCCGCACGGGACGCTGGCGGCCACGTCCTCGGCGCGGACGGTCTGCGCGTGCGCCTCGAAGTTCACCGGCGCCGGCAGCTCCGCCATGACCTTCCAGCCCGCCGTCCCCCAGCTCCAGAGCCGGTGGGCGCGCTCGCGGGCGGCCTCGGCGTCGGTGTCGTAGCTGACCGGGATCTGGCCGTACTTGGGCCGGCCGGGCTGCCCGGCGGCGTCGAACGCCTGGACCAGCTCGGCCTTCGGCTCGGTGGCGACCAGCGCGTCGCCCAGCTCGGCGGCGATCTCCACCGACGCCTTGCCCGAGACGGCCACGCCGATCGGCACCGGTGAGTCGGGCAGGTCGAACAGCTTGGCCGACTCCACGGTGAAGTGGTCCCCCTCGTAGGAGACGTAGTCGCCGGTGAAGAGCGCGGTGATGATCTCCAGCGCCTCGGCGAGCATCTCGTGCCGCACCCGGACCGCCGGCCAGGCGTGCCCGATCACGTGTTCGTTGAGGTTCTCCCCGGCGCCGACGCCCAGGGTGAAGCGCCCGTCCGACAGCACGCCCATCGTCGCCGCCTTCTGCGCCACCACCGCCGGGTGGTAGCGCATCGTCGGGCAGGTGACGAAGGTCATCAGCGGGATGCGCTCGGTCGCCTGGGCCGCCGCGCCGAGCACCGACCACGCGTAGGCCGCGTGCCCCTGGGCCTCGATCCACGGGAAGTAGTGATCGGAGATGACCGAGAAGTCGAAGCCCACCCGCTCGGCGACGACGAGATCGGTGATGAGCTGTTTGGGCGGCGTCTGCTCGCACAACATCGTGTACCCGAATTGCGTCATGCCCCTCGGCATACCCCTTTACCAGGCGTTATGCCCCTCCGAGCAGGGCGTCCCAGTCCGCCTGGAAGCGCTCGATGCCGTAGCGCGCCAGCGCCGCCCGGCGGGCCGCCTCGCCGTACTTGCGGGCCAGGGCGGGGTCGCCGACGAACTCCGACAGGGCGGAGACGAGGACCGGCAGCTTGGTGGAGATCACCCCGGCCTCCGGCGGCACCGCCTCGACGGCCTCGGTGGCGGCCAGCGCGACGACCGGCAGGCCGATCATCATCGCCTCGATCAGCGCCAGGCCGAGCGAGGTCCAGCGGTAGGGGTGCAGGTAGGCGCGGCGCTCGGCGAGGGCGGCGTGCATCTCCCGCTGCGACAGGTCGTAGGCGGGGTACGGCAGGCCGCCGGCCTTCATGCCGAACAGGTCGAGCGGCACCCGGAAGTGCGGCAGCAGGTCGGTCCCGGCCACCCGCAGGCGGCGCACGGGCTCGTTGACCACCACGCCCGCCCGGTCCAGGACGCCGGTGTAGAGATGCCCGGGATCGACCACGCCGTGCTCGATGATCCGCACCGGCGCCTGCCCGTTGTCCCAGAACAGCGCGTTGAAGTGGGTGACGTGCACGATCGGGACGGCCGACTGCCCGGCCAGCGGGTGGCGGGTCTCGGGCACGTCGCCCTTGGGGGTGTTGTGCTCGACGTAGATGCCGGGCGGCACGGTGCCGAGCCATTCCCGGGCCAGGTCGAGTTCCTCCATGCGCTGGTAGACGACGACGTCGAAGCGCTCGTGGCGCAACCGATCCCAGGGCACCTCGCGCACCGAGTCCGGCCAGGGGAAGGTCTGGGCCCGGCCACGGCCGAACGGCCCGCGATCCGGGAGCAGGGGGACGACGTAGGAGTGGGCGCCCTGGACGAAGGAGGTGGCCCAGGATCCGTGCACGTGCCAGAACAGGATGTTCAGCGGAGCCGGCATACGGCAGCGGTTACCCGCGCCCGGCGGGTCCTAACCGCGCGAAAACTACTCTCCGTGACAACGTGCAGGTCTGCATGCCTGTGAGCTGCACTTTTCGGGAGGCCTTGGGTTGAGAAGCGCTTCTCTGGGTAGCGCTTCTAACCGGTCTCCATCCCGGTCTCCAGCAAGGAGTGCGCGGTGAGATTTCTCGGGATCAACGCGATTTTCCACGACCCGGCAGCCGCTCTCGTCATCGACGGGAAGATCGTCGCCGCTGCAGAGGAGGAAAGGTTCAGCCGCCGCAAACACGGCAAACGTCCGGTGCCCTTCTCGGCCTGGGAACTACCGGAGCAGGCCGCCGCCTGGTGCCTGGAGGCGCACGGGCTGCGCCCCGAGGACCTGGACGGGGTCGCCTACTCCTACGATCCGGCCCTCGTCCGCGACACCGTCGCACCCTGGGAGGACCTGCGCACCACCTACGCCCGCCGCGCGCCCAACTTCCTGGCCACCGCGCTGCCCGGCCTCGATCCGGCGCAGGTGGAGTTCGTGCCCCACCACGTGGCCCACGCCGCCAGCGCCGGGCTGGCCGCGCCGTACGAGGAGTGCGCGGTGCTGGTCTGCGACGGCCGCGGCGAGGCGGTCTCGCACCTGGCCGGCGTCTACGTCCAGGGCGAGCTGACCACGCTGGCCGCCCAGGAGCTGCCGCACTCGCTCGGCCTGATGTACGAGGAGGTTACCGAGCACCTCGGCTTCCTGCGCTCCAGCGACGAGTACAAGGTCATGGCGCTGGCCTCCTACGGCAAACCGCGCTTCCTGCCCGACTTCCGTCGCCTGGTGGCCGCGACCGGCGACGGCGGCTTCCACGTCGCGCCGATCGACTGGGCGATCTACGCCAAACGGCTGCGCAAGGGCGAGAGCTGGACGCAGGAGCACGCCGACCTGGCCGCCACCGTGCAGACGCGGCTGGAGGAGGTCCTCCTGGACCTGGCCCGCTGGCTGCACGAGCGGACCGGGCAGCGCCGGCTGGCCATGGCCGGGGGAGTGGCGCTCAACTGCGTGGCCAACACCCGGCTGCTGGCCGAGGGACCGTTCGAGGAGATCTGGGTGCAGCCGGCCGCCGGCGACTCGGGCACCGCGCTGGGCGGGGCGCTGCACCTGGCCGCCACGCGCGGCGAGCGGGCCGCCCCGATGCCCGGGGCCGACCTCGGGCGCGGCTGGAGCGAGGAGGAGATCGCCGCCTGGCTGGACGTGGCCCGCGTGCCGTACAGCCGGCCCGCCGACCTGGCCGAGGAGGTGGCGCGGGCGCTCGCCGACGACCTGATCATCGCCTGGTTCCAGGGGCGCAGCGAGTACGGCCCGCGCGCGCTCGGCCGGCGCTCGCTGCTGGCCCATCCGGGCCACGCGCGCAACACCGAGCGGCTCAACGACGTGAAGGGCCGCGAGCAGTTCCGGCCGATCGCGCCGATGGTGCTGGAGTCGCGCGCCCACGAGATCTTCGGCCGGGGGCCGATGCCCTCGCCGTACATGCTGTTCGTGCACGACGTGCGCCCCGAGTGGCGCGATCGGATCCCGGCCGTGGTCCACGTCGACGGCACGGCCCGCATCCAGACCGTCTCCGAGGACGGCGACCCGCTGCTGGCCCGCACCCTGGCCCGCTTCGAGGCGCTGTCCGGGCTGCCGGTCGTCGTCAACACCAGCCTGAACACCGCCGGCCGCCCCATGGTCGACTCGCCGCGCGACGCGCTCGAATGTTTCGGCTCCTCGCCGGTGGACGTGCTGGTGCTGGGTCCGTTCGTGATCAGGAGGGCCACATGGTCACCGTCGTGATTCCGACCGTCGGCCGGGCCTCCCTGCGGGCGGCGATCCCGGACGGGCTGCCGGTGATCGTGGTCGACGACCGCCCCGGCGAGGGCGAGCCGCTCGACGTGCCCGCCCACGTGCGGGTGCTGCGCTCGGGCGGGCGCGGGCCGGCCGCCGCCCGGAACGTGGGCTGGCGGGCGGCCGGCACCGAATGGGTGGTCTTCCTCGACGACGACGTGGTTCCTGGCCCCGGCTGGACCGAACGGCTGGCCGCCGACCTGGCCGTGCCCGGCATCGACGGCAGCCAGGGCCGCATCGAGGTGCCCTTGCCGACCGACCGCCGGCCCACCGACGCCGAGCGCAACACCGCCGGGCTGGCCACGGCCGAGTGGATCACCGCGGACCTCGCCTACCGGCGCGCCGCGCTGGAGGAGGTCGGCGGGTTCGAGGAACGGTTCCCGCGCGCCTACCGGGAGGACGCCGACCTCGCGTTGCGGCTGGCCAAGGCCGGGTTCCGGCTGGCCCGCGGCGAGCGGGTGACCGTCCACCCGGTCCGGGACGACGGCTGGTTCGCCAGCGTGCACCGCCAGCGCGGCAACGCCGACGACGCGTTGATGCGCCGCCTGCACGGACGCGAGTGGCGCTCGATGATCGGCGCCACCGGCCTGCTGCCGCGGCACGCCCTGACCACCCTGCTGCTCCTGCTGAGCGGCCGGTCCCGGCTGGCCTTCCTGGGCTGGGCGGCGCTGACCGCCAAGTTCGCCTGGGAACGCATCGAGCCCGGGCCGCGCACGCCGGAGGAGATCGTCACCATGGTGGTCACCAGCGCGCTCATCCCGCCCGCGGCGTGCTTCCACCGGCTCCGGGGCGAGCTGCGGCTCCGGCTGGCTGACACGGCGCTGGAGACGGCGCCCGCCCTCGGCGTGCAACCGGCCGAGGTCGCCTCCTGATGGGCCGCCACGTGCTGGTCGCCCGGCTCGACAACGCCGGCGACGTGCTGCTGGCCGGGCCGGCCGTGCGAGCGGTGGCCCACACGGCCGGTCGGGTGACGCTGCTGGTGGGACCACTGGGCCGGGCGGCGGCCGAGCTGCTGCCCGGCGTCGCCGAGATCGTCGAGTGGCGGGCCCCGTGGATCGACGCCGCCGCCCCGCCGGTCAGCGCCCACCACGTGGCCCGGCTGATGCGCGGCCTGCCCGAGGTGGACGAGGCGATCATCCTCACCTCCTTCCACCAGTCAGCGCTGCCCCTGGCCCTGCTGCTGCGCCTGCACGGCGTCGAGCGGATCACCGCCATCAGCAACGACTACCCGGGCTCCCTGCTCGACGTGCGGGTCCAGGTCGACGAGAGCGTCGACGTGCCCGAGGCCGAGCGCATGCTCGCCGTCGCCCGGGCGGCGGGCTACACCCTCGCCGGCGGCGACGACGGCCGCCTCGCCGTACGCCGTCCGCTGCCCGGGACGGACCACCTGACCGGCCCGCCCGGCTACGTGGTCGTGCATCCGGGAGCCAGCGTCCCCGCCCGCGCCTGGCCGGCCGGGCGGCACCGCGAAGCCGTCGCCGCCCTGGCCGAGGAGGGCCTGGCCGTGGTGGTGACCGGCGGCCCCGGCGAACGTGAGCTGACCGCCGAGGTGGCCGGATCGCACGGCCTCGACCTGGGCGGCCGGACCAGCCTGCCGGAACTGGCCGGGATCCTGGCCCGCGCCGGCGTCCTGGTCTCGGGCAACACCGGCCCCGCGCATCTGGCCGCCGCCGTGGGCACGCCGGTGGTCAGCCTGTTCGCCCCCGTCGTGCCCGCCGGACGCTGGGCCCCCTACGGAGTGCCCAGCGTGCTCCTGGGTGACCAGCACGCCCCCTGCCGCGCCAGCCGCGCGCGGTTGTGTCCCGTTCCGGGTCATCCCTGCCTGACCGACGTGTCGGCCGAGCAGGTGGTGAAAGCAGTGAGGGAGCTCATCAGATGAAAATCGATCTCATCTCCGAGCACGCCGACCCGCTCGCCGTGATCGGCGGCGTCGACTCCGGCGGACAGAACGTGCACGTCGCCGCACTCGCCGAAGCCCTGGCCGCCCGCGGGCACGACGTGGTCGTGCACACCCGCCGGCACTCGCCCGACCTGCCGTCCAGCCTGCCGCTGGCCGGCGGCGCCCGCGTCAGCTACATCACCGCCGGACCCGCCGCGCCGATCCCCAAGGACGACCTGCTCCCGCACATGGGCGACTTCGCCCGCGAACTGGCCCGCATCTGGGCCGGACGGCCGCCGGACGTGGCGCACGCGCACTTCTGGATGAGCGGCCAGGCCGCCCTGCGCGCCGCCGGCCGCGCCATCCCGGTGGTGCAGACCTTCCACGCGCTCGGCAGCGTCAAGCGCCGCTGGCAGGGCCGCGACGACACCAGCCCCGCCGGTCGCGTCGAGGTCGAGGCGGCGATCGGCCGCGCCGCCGCCGCGGTCCTGGCCACCTGCCACGACGAGATCGGCGAGCTGACCGCCATGGGCGTGCCCGAGGAACGGCTCAGCATCGTGCCCTGCGGCGTGGACCTGTCCCTGTTCCGCCCGCAGGGCCGCATCGCGCCCCGCCCCGGCATCCACCGGGTGCTCAGCATCGGCCGCCTGGTCCCGCGCAAGGGCGTGGACACCGTGCTGCGGGCGCTGCGCGAGGTGCCCGGCGCCGAGCTGATCATCGCCGGCGGCTCGGCCGCCGACCCCGAGGCCGTCCGGCTGGTACGGCTGGCCGAAACCCTCGGGCTCACCGGCCGGGTCAAGGTGATCGGCAGCGTGCCGCGCGACCGCGTCCCCGAGCTGATGCGCTCGGCCGACGTGCTGGTGACCGTGCCCTGGTACGAGCCGTTCGGCATGGTGCCGCTGGAGGCGATGGCCTGCGGCGTGCCGGTGATCGCCTCGGCGGTCGGCGGCCACCTCGACACCGTCGCCGGCTACGGGGTGCTCGTCCCGCCCCGCAAGCCGCACCTGCTGGCCCGGGCCCTGCGCGAGCTGCTGGAACAGCCGGAGCGCCGGGCCTGCCTGGGCGCCTCGGGCGCGCGCCGCGCCGCCGAACGGTACGGCTGGCCCCGCGTCGCCGAGCGCACCGAGCAGATCTACCAGCGAGTCGTCCGCGGAGCCCGGCTCCGCATGGCACCGGCGGGAGGATGAGCATGCACGCCCACCTGTCCAGACTGCGAGACGCCCTGGCGATGGTCGACGCCCAGTCCGCGACCGTCGAGGCCTGGGGCCGCAAGCTCGCCGTGCTGCTGCGCGACGGCGGCCGCCTGCTGGCCTGCGGCAACGGCGGTTCGGCCGCCGAGGCGCAGCACCTGACCGCCGAGCTGGTCGGCCGCTACAAGGGCGAGCGCCAGCCGTTCGCCGCCATCCCGCTGCACGCCGACACCTCCACGGTCAGCGCGATCGCCAACGACTTCGGCGCCGAGGAGGTCTACGCCCGCCAGGTGCGCGCGCACGGCCGCCGCGGTGACGTGCTGATCTGCCTGTCCACCAGCGGGTCGAGCCCCAACGTGCTGGCCGCGGCCCGGGCCGCGCAGGAGAGCGGGCTGATCGCCTGGGCGCTGACCGGGCCGGCGCCCAACCCGCTGGCCGAGCTGTGCGACGAGGCCGTGGCGGTCCCGGAGGCCGAGACCGCCACCGTCCAGGAGGTGCACCTCGCCATGATCCACATGCTCTGCGAGTCGGTCGAGGAGGGGTGTCAATGAAGCGGGGACCGCTGGTCGTCGTGGGCGACTGCCTGCTCGACGTGGATCTGGAGGGCGAGGCCGCGCGCCTGGCCCCCGACGCTCCGGTGCCGGTCGTGGAGGGGACGAGCGAGCAGCTGCGTCCCGGCGGGGCGGGGCTGGCCGCGTTGCTGGCCGCCCGCGACGACGACGAGGTGATCCTGGTGACCGCCCTCGGCGACGATGACGCCGGCCGTACCCTGCACAGCCTGCTCGCCGGGCGGGTCGAGGTGGTCCGGGTGCCGATGCGCGGCACCACCGTGCGCAAGACCCGGGTGCGGGCCAGAGGGCAGACGCTGGTCCGCATCGACACCGGCGACGGCCGGGCGGCCGGCGCCGACCCGGCCCGCGCGGCGCTGCGCGACGGGCCCGTGGCTTCGGTGCTCCGCCGGGCCGGTGCGGTGCTGGTCTCCGACTACGGCCGGGGCGTCGCCGAGGCGGCCCGGGAGCTGCTGGCCGGGCTGGACGTGCCGGTCGTGTGGGACCCGCATCCCCGAGGCGCGCTCCCGGTGCCCGGTTGCGCCCTGGTCACGCCGAGCGAGGCCGAGGCCCGGGTGCTCTGCCGCGAGCCGTACACCGGCCCGGACCAGGCCGCGCGGCACCTGACCGACCTGCTGCGCGCCCGCGCGGTGGCGGTGACCATGGGCGCGCAGGGCGCGAGCCTGGCCTGCGCGGACGGCCACCACACCCGGGTGCCGCCGCCCGCCCTCGGCTCCGGGCAGGACGCCTGCGGCGCGGGGGACCGGCTGGCCTCCGCCGCCGCGCTCGCCCTGCGCGCCGGCCGCTCGGCCGAGGAGGCGGTGGCCGCCGGGGTCGCCGAGGCCTCCCGGTTCGTGGCCGAGGGCGGAGCCGCCGCCATCCGGCTCAAACGCGCCGAGATGGGCGACCGCCCGCGCACCGCCATCGAGGTGGCCGAGCTGGTCCGCGCCTCCGGCCGCCAGCTCATCGCCACCGGCGGCTGCTTCGACCTGCTGCACGCCGGGCACGTCAGCCTGCTGCGCCGGGCTAGGGCGCTCGGCGACGCGCTGATCGTCTGCGTCAACTCCGACGAGTCGGTGCGTCGGCTGAAAGGCCCGGGCCGCCCGCTGGTCGGCCAGCGCGACCGGGTCGAGGTGCTGCGCGCGCTCGGCTGCGTGGACGCCGTCCTGGTCTTCGAGGAGGACACCCCCGAGGCGGTGATCGAGCAGGTGCGCCCGCACGTCTGGGTGAAGGGCGGCGACTACTCCGAGCGCCGCCTGCCCGAGCAGGAGGTGCTCGACCGCATCGGCGCCGAGGCGGTCGTGCTGTCCAGCGTCCCCGGCCGTTCCACCACCAACCTGATCGCCGCCGCACAGAAGGAGCGATGAATGAACGTGCTGATCACCGGAGGAGCCTCCGGGCTGGGCCTGGCCACCGCGCGGGCCGTCGCCAAGGCGGGCTGGCGCCCGCTGGTGGTGGACGTGCGGCCGGTCGAGGAGTTCGACCACGCCGTCGCCGACCTGGCCGAACGGGCCCAGGCCGAGCGGGCCGTCCGCGAGCTGGCCGAGCGCGCGGGCGGGCTGGACGGCGTCGTCACCGCGGCCGGCGTGGACGCCTGCGGGCAGCTCGGCGACGTGGACGCGGACGCCTGGGAGCGGGTGATCATGGTCAACCTGCTCGGCACCGCCTCGGTGGTGCGGGCGGCGCTGCCGTACCTGCTCGACTCGCACGGCCGGGTGGTCACCTGCGCCTCCACGCTGGGGTTGCGGGCGCTGAGCGACGCCACCGCCTACTGCGCCTCGAAGTTCGGCGTGGTCGGCTTCAGCCGCGCGCTGGCCGCCGAGCTCGCCGGCCGGGTCGGGGTGACCATGCTGGTGCCCGGCGGGATGGCCACCGCCTTCTTCGACGACCGCGCCGAGCAGTACAAGCCGGGGCCCGACGCCAAGCTCAACAAGCCGGAGAACGTGGCGCAGACCATCGTCTTCGCCCTGTCGCAGCCGGCCGGGTGCGAGGTGCGGGAGCTCGTGGTCTGCCCCTCGACGGAGAGCTCGTGGCCGTAATCGCGCTGCGCGGGCTCGGCCTGGGGGACCTGCTGGCCGCGGTGCCCGCCCTGCGGGCGCTGCGGCGCGGCTTCCCCGGCCGGCGGCTCGTGCTGGCCGGGCCGGCCTCGCTGGCGCCGCTGCTGCCGGTGGACGAGGTGGTGGAGGTGCGCGGCCCGGGGCCGGTCCCGGTCCGGGAGCCGGAGGTGGCGGTCAACCTGCACGGCAAGGGGCCGCAGAGCGTCGAGGCGCTGCGCCGTACCCGCCCGGGGCGGTTGCTGACCCACGGCGAGGACGGCCCGCCCTGGCGGGAGGAGGTGCACGAGGTGCGGCGCTGGTGCGAGCTGCTCGAGTGGTACGGCCTGGCCGCCGACCCGCTCGACCTGCGGCTGGGCTCCCACCTCGGCGGCGGGCCGATCGTCGTGCACCCGGGCGCCGCCTACCCCGCCCGGCGCTGGCCCGCCGAACGCTTCGCGAAGGTGGTGGCGGCGCTGCCGGGCGAGGTGGTGGTGACCGGCAGCGCGGACGAACGCCCGCTGGCGGCCGAGGTGGCCGAGCTGTCCGGCGGGCGGGCCGAGGTCCTGGCGGGGGAGACCGACGTGCTCGCCCTCGCCGACCTGGTCCGGCGCGCCCGGCTGGTGATCTGCGGCGACACCGGCGTGGCCCACCTGGCCACCGCGTACGGCACGCCGTCGGTGCTGCTGTTCGGCCCCACGCCGCCGGCCCGGTGGGGCCCGCTGACCGATGGGCCGCACGTGGTGCTGTGGAAAGGCTCGGAAGGAGATCCGCACGGCCGCTCGGCCGACCCCGGGCTGCTGCGGATCGAGGTATCGGACGTCCTGGAGGCGATCTCATGCGTGCGGTGGTGACCGGCGGAGCGGGCTTTCTCGGCTCCTACCTGTGCGAACGGCTGGTCGAGCAGGGCCTGGAAGTGGTCTGCCTGGACAACTTCCTGACCGGCGTCGCCGACAACCTGGAAGGGCTGCTCGGCCGGATCGAGATCATCGACTGCGACCTGACCGGCTTCGTGCACGTGCCCGGCCCGGTGGACCTGGTGCTGCACTTCGCCTCGGCCGCCTCGCCCGCCGACTACCT
The DNA here is from genome assembly GCF_044459405.1 of Nonomuraea sp. NPDC050328. Classification (NCBI taxonomy): domain Bacteria; kingdom Bacillati; phylum Actinomycetota; class Actinomycetes; order Streptosporangiales; family Streptosporangiaceae; genus Nonomuraea; species Nonomuraea sp. NPDC050328. The sequence goes on from NZ_JBITIW010000014.1 coordinate 40,378, forward strand.
GGCCTACCCGGTCGAGACGCTCAAGGTGGGCAGCCTGGGCACGCTGCACGCGCTCGGCCTGGCCCGGCAGAAGGCGGCCCGGTTCGTGCTGGCCTCCACCAGCGAGGTCTACGGCGACCCGCTGGAGCACCCGCAACGGGAGAGCTACTGGGGCAACGTCAACCCGGTCGGCCCGCGCAGCGTCTACGACGAGGCCAAGCGCTTCGCCGAGTCGCTGACCACCGCCTACCGCAACACCCACGACGTGGACACCGGCATCGTGCGGATCTTCAACTCCTACGGCCCGCGCATGCGCCCGCACGACGGGCGCGCCATCCCGACCTTCATCCGGCAGGCGCTGGCCGGCGAGCCGATCACCGTCACCGGCGACGGCTCGCAGACCCGCTCCATCTGCTACGTGGACGACACCGTCGAGGGCGTGCTGCGGCTGGCCCGCAGCACCTTCGCCGGCCCGGTCAACATCGGCAACCCGAACGAGCTGACCATGCTGGAGCTGGCCACCACGATCCGCGAGCTGACCGGGTCGTCGTCGGAGATCCGCTTCATCGAGCGGCCCGAGGACGACCCCATGGTCCGCCGGCCCGACACCACGCTGGCCAAGCTCGAACTCGGCTGGGAGCCGCGGGTCGACCCGATCGAGGGATTGCGCAGAACGATCGACTGGTTCTCGGCTGTTCGCGGGGAATATCACGCTAAGTGACCGGGTAGCGACCCAGCGTGGAACACAACACCGAGAGCCTGGCTCTTCTTATCGTGCACGGCACCGAGTTGCCCAACAGTGACATCACCTACCTGGCCGACGGCGCCCGCGAGCGCGGCCACCGGCCCTTGGTGGTGCCCTGGACCGAGCTGAGCGTCTGCCTCGACGAGTTCGGCCCGCAACTGTGCGCCAACGGCCGCCCGCTGGTGGCCGACGGCATCATCCACCAGCTCTCCACCGACGCGCTCGGCGGGCTGGCCGTCCTGGCGGCGGTGGAGGAGCGGGTCCCGCACCTCAACTCCGCCGACCCCGTGTTGCGCTCGGCCGACAAGTTCGCCACCCACGTACGGCTGGCCGCCCACGGCGTGCCCACGCCCGCCACCGCCTTGTGCCCGAACGATCGCGAGCTGCGGGCCTTCGCCGCCGCCTTCGGCTACCCGGTGGTGCTCAAGCAGCCCGACGGGGCCCGCGGCGCCGAGGTCGCCCTCGCCCGCGACGCGGCGGAGCTGCCGGCCAAGGCCGCCTCGATCCGCGAGCGCGGCCACACCCTGCTCGTCCAGCGCTTCTACGCCGAGGCCGCGGGCTGCAACCACCGCGTGCTCGTGGTCGGCGGGCGCTTCTTCGCCGCCGCCGAGCAGCGCGGGCGCCCCGGCGACTTCCGCTCCAACGGACCCGGCGACGTCTCGCGGCCGGTCGAGCTGACCGAGACGGAGATCGCGGTCGCCGAGCAGGCCGCCCGCGCCGCCGAACTCGACCTGATGAGCGCCGACCTGCTGCGCACCGCCGACGGCCCGGTGATCCTGGAGACCAACTCCTTCCCGAACTTCGGCGGCTTCGACGGCATCGACGTGCGCCGGCCCATCCTCGACCTGATCGAGGCCAAGTGCGCCGCCCGCCGCCGCGCGGCCGCCGCCCCGCCCGTCACCACCGCCGCGGAGGTCCTCGCGGGTTGAGGATCGGGGTAGGAACACCCCATGGATCCGCAGGCACGCACCACGCACGGCTGGGTCTCCGGGCGCTGGGCCGGCGACGTGGCCGAGTTCCTCGGCCTGCCGTACGCCGAGCCGCCCGTCGGTGAGCTGCGCCTGCGCCCGCCGCGCCCGCCGGCGCGGTGGGCGGGCGTGCGGCCCTGCCACGCGTACGGCCCGGCGGCCCCGCAACCACCGGCCGACTACAACGAAGGCGTGCCCGAACTCCTGCGCGGCGGCGACGACTACCTCAACCTCAACGTCTTCACGCCAGACCCCGGCGGGTCCGGCCTGCCGGTGCTGGTGTGGCTGCACGGCGGCGGCTTCGCGGCGGGCGGCAACGCCAGCCCCTGGTACCACGGCGGCGGCTTCGCCCGCTCCGGCGTGGTGCTGGTCACGCCGAACTACCGGCTCGGCCCGGAGGGCTTCCTGCCCCTGGCCGGCGGCTCGGCCAACCTCGGCGTGCGCGACTGGGTGCGGGCGCTGGAATGGGTGGCGGCCAACATCGCGGCCTTCGGCGGCGACCCGGGAGCGGTCACCGTGGGCGGGCAGTCGGCCGGTGGCCAGGCGGCCGTCACGCTGCTGGCCGTACCCGCGGCGGCCGGGCTGTTCCACCGCGTGATCGACATGAGCGGCGGATCGGTGGCGTGGGAGGACGCCGAGTCGGCCACGGCCTGGGCACGCCGCTACGCCGGGCACCTCGGCGTGCCGCCGACGCGGGAGGCCTTCGCCGCGCTCGACCCCCGCGCCACGGCCGAGGCGCACGCCGGGCTGGAACGGCCGGGGGAGGGCGTGCTGGGGCGGATCTTCGGCGAGGGCACGCGCGGGTTCAACCCCTTCGTCGACGGCGAGGTCGTCGCCGGGGACCCGCTAGACGTGCTCCGGTCCGGGACCGCGGCGGGGGTGCCGCTGCTGGTCGGCAGCGCGGCCGAGGAGTTCAACGAGGTCCTGCGCGCGCAGCGAGGGCCGCTGGAGGCCGCCGAGTACGCCGAGGCGCTGCGGGCGCTCGACGTGGGCCCCCGGGAGCGCGAGTTCTACGAGGAGCGATGGCCGGCCGGGCTGGAGGTGCTCGGCCAGGTGCTGACCGACCGGCTCTTCCGCGTGCCGACGCTGCGGGTGGCGCAGGCCCATCCCGGGCCGGTGCACCTGTACGACTTCCGCTGGCGCTCCCCGGCCAACGGCGGCGCGACGGGGGCCGGGCACTGCGTGGACCTGCCGTTCGTCTTCGACTGCCTCGACGCGCCCGGCGTGGAGCGCATGTGCGGCCCGCACCCGCCGGCCGAGCTCGCGGCGCGGATGCACGGGGCCTGGGCCGCCTTCGTGCGCTCCGGCGACCCCGGCTGGCCCCGGTACGGCGAGCACGGGGCGGCCCGGGTCTTCGACGTGCCGGACGCCGGCCTGGAGGCCGATCCGCTGCGCGAGGAGTCGGCGTTCTGGCCCGACCTGGTCTGACCCGGTCGCGTGCGGCTCAGGAGGCGACGACGAGCGGCAGCCCGGCCAGCAGCCGCTCGCGCAGGACGTCGCCGCGCACACCGATCTCGGCCAGGTCGTCCGGCCCCGGCGTGCCGGTGACCAGCAGCTCGGGCACGAGCAGGCGGCTCAGCGGAATGTCGGGCGCCGGATCGGCCAGCCCGCCGATCTCCGCCTGGGCCAGGTCGAGGTAGCCGGGCTTGAGCGTCCGGCCGCGCAGGGTGCCGCCGACCAGGTCGGGGCAGAACTCGTTCCAGAAGATCGAGACGGTGGCGCGCAGGTCGCCGTGGACCATCACCAGGGTGCCGGTCATGTCGCCGACGACGGCCTCGGCCGTCACGTGCCCGCGCACGACGAGCTTCGCGTCGCCGGCCAGGTAGAGGTTCCGCGCCCGCAGGTCGCCGAGGACGATCAGGGCGGCGTCGCCGTAGTCGGGGTCGACGACGTTCCCGTCGACGTCGAGGTCGCCGTCCACGATGTACCCGGTGGCGGCCTCGGGGGTGCCGTCGAGCCACGGCGTCCGCTTGTGGTCGTCGAGCGCCAGCTCACCGCTCACCGTCGCCGGGCCGGGGACCAGGATGTACTCCTCCTCGTAGAGGTTCTCGTACGTGGACTCCGGCAGGCCCCGGCGCTCGAACAGCGCCACCGCGTCGTCCCAGGCGAGGTAACTCGATCGCATGCGGGCGACCATAGCAGGAGGAACCGCCCTTGGACGATCTTGAAGCAGCGATCAGATTCTCATGATCATCGGCCGGGGAGGCCGGGGATATGATCATGCTTCCCGGAGTGCTTCCGGCCCTGCTCGCCCTGTTCCTCACCCCCGCCCCGGCCGCCGACCCGCCCGCTCCGGCCGAGCCCTACGAGTCCAGGATCGTCACCCAGTGCAGCGACCAGCTCCCCTGGCCCGGCGACGTCCGCGGCCGGGTGGTCCGCCGCGTGCACTTCGAGGGCCGCGCGGTCGAGCTCCACGCCCGGCGCTTCAACGGCAAGGAGTACGGCTGGGCCCGGCTCACCGGCTCCACCAGGGCCGGGGACGAGGTCTACATGATGGTCTACAAGGGCGACCAGAGCTGCTACACCCGGCTGCAGCGGATCGGCATCGACGGGTACGACGCCTGGTCGCAGATGTGGCCCACCAGCAACCAGTCCAGCCTGCAGTTCCAGGCGTGCGGCTGGTTCCCCTACGCCGGCGAGCAGGGCACCAGCCGCTGCACCGACCGCTGGTAGCCGTCGAGGTTCACTTTGACGGCGCAAACAAGTGAAGATAGAACAGGAGCGCGGTTCGCGCCGCCGGTCCGGGCCGACTCTGTCCGCAACGCCGGCGGCACGCCCCTTCCGCCGCCGCACCCCGAGGAGGCCGGATGCCGGCAGACCCCACCCGCCCGCCCGCGCCCTTGGACCCCGCGCTTCGTGGCTCCCACCCCGAACCGGTGGACCCCTCTCGTCCGCCCGCGCTCCGGGCGTCCGACGCCGAGCGTGACCGGATCATCGACGTGCTGCGCGCCGCCGTGACCGACGGCCGGCTCGAACCGGTCGAGTTCGACGAGCGGGTGGACGCCGCGCTGGCCGCCCGCACCGTCGAGGCGCTGGCCCCGCTGGTCGCCGACCTCGTGCCGAGGCCCGGCGCCGGGCTCACCACCGCCCTGCCGTACTCCACGGAACCCGCCGCCGAGCTGCTCACCATCAAGGAGAGCCACGGCACGGTCCGCCGGGAGGGCCGCTGGACCCTGCCGCACCGCCTCCTGCTCCGCACCTCGTGGAGCGACGTGCACCTCGACCTGAGCGAAGCGGTGTGCACCGTGCCCGAGCTCGTCGTCGAGCTGAAGGTCAGCGGCGGCCGGGTGGAGCTCATCCTTGCGCCCGGCATGATCGTGGACGTCAACGAGCTGTCCGCCCGGCACAGCCACGTCACGATCAGCCGCGACGCCGGCGGCGGCGCCCTCCCGGAGACGCTCCGCGTCCGGCTGGTCGGCCGGCTCCGGCACGGCCACCTGGAGACCCGCTGGCAGACCCCACGCCGATGAGCAGGACCGGCACGAGTTCACGTCCCTGACCCGCACCGGCCGTTGATCGGTGTCCCGCTCGGCCTGCTGCGGCCCAGCCGTGGCTCAGGCCGGCTTCCAGGCGCCGATCCGGTCGAGGCGGCGGCGCTGGTGCCGGGCGGTCGGCTCGTCGAGGCCCTGGGCGCGGCCGGTGAGCCGATCGGCGACCTCGGCCCGGAGCTCGACCGGCTTGTGGTCGTCGTACTTGAACTTGGCCCGCACCTCGGCGACCTCCAGCCGCAGCCCGCGAATCCCCGACAACATCCGCCCATAAGGCGCCTGGCCCACGACCACCGGGGCGTGCCCGCCCTCGGGCTGGAAGTGAGCCAGTTGCCGGCGCAGCAGTTCGGCCTTCTCCTCGGGATCGTCGAGCACGACCGCCCGGCAGGTGAACTGGACGGCCGCGTAGTAGCTGGTCGGCACCCCGTCGGCGACCTCGGCCCCCGGCGCCGCCCGCCACGTGCTCGGCACGTAGGCGTAGTCCCCGATCACGGTGAACGTGACGTCCGGGTCGTGCTCGATCGCCTTCCAGACCGGGTTCGGCCGGGCGAGATGGACGAGCAGATCGCCCCCGTCATACGCGAAGTGCGTGGGCACCACCACGGGCGCCTGCCCCGGCAGGCCGTTCACGCACAACTGCCCGAAGTCGTGCCCCTCGGCGACCCAGGTCTGCCACTCGGCCTCGTCCAGACCGGCGTCCCAGGGCTGGATGAACATGGGGGTCCTCCTCCGTCGATCGCGTGCGGGCCCAGGGTAGAACGCGAGGTCCGAGCCCCGAGGAGGCGGTGCCCCGTCCAGAGGCTCTCTCGATGCCGGCTGCCGCATCGTCTGTCATCGGCCGGGCCGCCGCGCTCCGCTCCGTCAGCCCGCTGACCTGCTGGTTTTCCGGGTACGGCCGGCCGCACGCGCGACAGGTCGCGGGGCGCGCCGAAATTGTCGGTCGGCGTGATTACCCTCCGGGCATGGACGCTGTCGAACCGTTGCAGATGCCGCCCATGGTGCTCCACTCGGGCGAGGTCCCCGCCTTCCTGCTGGCCTGGCGCCGATCCACGGCGGCCGGCTGGGAGGGGCGCCTGGCCATCCCCCGGCCGGGAACGGCCGTGGAGTACCTGTGGGCCCCCGCCGCCCAGTTGACCCGCCTGCGAAGCGCCGACTACAGCGCCGTCCCCCGTGACGAGGAACGGCCGTTACGGCTGCCGCCGATGGTGCTGTCCAGGGGCGACAACCCGGCCTTCCTGCTCGCCTGGCGGCCCTTCACCGCCGACGGCCGGCAGGGCTGGGACGGGCACCTGGCCATCCCGCCCCGGCTGGCCGGGGTCGCCGCCCGGATCACCCTCATCTGGGTGAGCGCGAGCGGCATCCGGCGCCTGCCGGAGGTCGACTACAGCTTCGTGCCCCGGCTGCTTCCGGCTGCGGGAGGTGTCCTGAAGTCGGCGTGACATGCGGACTCGTTTGGCGTCGGCTCCCTCCGTGGATACCCTGGGGGGTATGGAGCTGAACGAAACGATGGTCGGCGACGCCGCGGTCCGGTTGCGCCGGGCCCATGGTCAGCTCGCCGGGGTGATCTCGATGATCGAGGCGGGGGAGGACTGCGTGAAGGTCCTCACCCAGCTCGCGGCGGTCTCCAAGGCGCTCGACCGGGCCGGCTTCAAGATCGTGGCCAGCGGCCTGCGGCACTGCCAGGAGGCACAGGCCAGGGGAGAGGCCGCCCCCATGCCGGTCGAGGAGTTGGAGAAGCTCTTCCTCGCCCTCGCCTGACCCACCTCCGCCACCAGCTCACCCGACTCCGGCTCGGGGGACTCCGTCTTCGGGCGGCTCCGCTTTCGGGCGGCTCCGCTTTCGGGCGGTTCCGTCTTCGGGCGGTTCCGTCTTCGGGTGGCTCTGTTTCCGGGTGGCTCCGTCTTCGGGCGGGTCTGCGGGTCCGATGCCGGCCCTCCATCCGGCCCCGTCTCCGGGCGGCCTCGGCCCGGACGTGTCACCCGCCCATACCCCAAGGGGTTTACTGGCTCGCCAATCTTCCCCTGGGGTTATCCATCCACGACATATACCCCCCAGGGTACCGACGAAAGGCGCGCGCATGGAGATCATCTCGTTCCGGACGCCCGGACTGGGCGACCAGAGCCACCTGCTCACCCACGACGGCAAGGGCATCCTCGTAGACCCCCAGCGCGACATCGACCGCTTCCTGTCCGCCGCCGCCGACCACGACGTCGAACTGCGCTACGTCCTGGAAACGCACCTCCACAACGACTACCTGTCCGGCGCCGAACAGGCGGCCCTGCGATCCGGCGCCGAGCTGGTACTGCCCGCCGCAGCAGCCGCCGCCTACCCCCACACCCCCGCCTTCCATCTGGAGGAGCTCCCGGCGACCGGCGGCCTGTCCGTCCGCCCGATCCACACCCCAGGCCACACCCCGGAGCACACCAGCTACCTGGTGCTGATCGACGGCGAGCCGATGGCGGTGTTCTCCGGCGGCAGCCTGCTCGTCGCCTCCGCCGGGCGTCCCGACCTGCTCGGCCCCGAGCGTGCCCGCACTCTGGCCAAGCTCCAGCACGGCTCGCTGCACCGCCTGGCCGGTCTGCCGCGCGAGGTGGGCCTGTACCCGACCCACGGCGAGGGCTCCTTCTGCAGCACGAGCGGCGTGGGCCGGCACACCTCCACCATCGGCGCCGAGCAGGACGGCAACCCGCTGCTCGCCCTGCCCGACCAGGACGCCTTCGCCGACCAACTGCTCGCTGCGCCCATGCCGATCCCGGCCTTCTACGAGCACGTGGGCCCCGTCAACCTGCTCGGAGTGCCGCCGCTCCCGCAGCGCTCCGCGCCCGAGCTGAGCGTCGAGGAGGTGCCCGGCGAGGCTCACGTGCTCGACCTCCGGCCCCGCACCGCCCAGGCCGCCGGCTTCCTGCCCGGCTCGACCGGCGTCGAGTTGGCCGACGACTTCGGGAGCTGGGCGGGGTGGCTCCTGCCGTACGGCGAGCCGATCGTCCTGGTCGCCGAGCCCGGCCAGGACGTCGCCGAGGCGCTCGTCCAACTGGCCAGGATCGGCCTGGACGACGTGCGCGGCGTGCTGCGCGACCTCGGACCGGCCGCGACCGCCCGCTTCGAGCTCCTCGACCTGCCCGCCTTCCTGGAGAGGCTGCCCGGTGCCCAGGTGCTCGACGTCCGGATGCCCAGCGAGCGCGAGGCCGCCCCGTTGCCCGGCGCCGTCGAGCGCTTCCTGCCCGACCTGATCGCCCAGGGCGTCCCGGCGGAACTGGACCCCAGCCGGCCCTTGCTGGTCGTCTGCGGATCGGGCCGCCGCGCGTCCATCGCCGCGACCATCCTGACCCGCCACGGCTTCGACCCCGTGGTCCTCAACCAGGCCGGAGCCGCCGACGTCGCCGCCGCCCTGCCCACCGCCTGACCGGTCGCTCCCTGGAAGCCGGCCTCCTGAGTGGCCCGCTCCCGCCCCGCCCGCCGCCTGACCGGCCCACCGCCTGACCGGCCCGCCCAGCCACGCCGCGAAGCCCGCCGCTCCCGATCGGCCCGGCCGCTCCTCAGGTCGGATCGCCCCGCCCCGCTCGCCCGGTCCGACTGTTCCTCTAGCCAGACTCGCCCTGCCCCGCTCGCCCAGTCCGACTGTTCCTCTAGCCGGGCCCGCCCCACCGCTCTCGGTCGGCCCGGCTGTTCCCCTTGCCGGGTTCGCCCCGGTCAGCCGGTACGGCCAGCACGGCCTGCACGGATCGGGTGATCACGTCCCCCGCGTGGTGCGGCTCCAGGCGGCCGGCCCGGACCTCGGCGGCTGCCCCGTGCAGGATGTAGTGCACGACGTTGACCAGCCACGTAGCGGGCAGGTCGGTCCGGAAGACGCCCTGCTCCCGCCCCCGGCGCACGAGCTCGCTCATCCGCCGAGCAGGCTCCTCGTGCAGCTCACGCACCCGCCCGGGCGGCAGCACCTCCTCGGCCGCCGCCAGCAACGCGGCTGACTCGGCGACGACCTGCCAGCTCGACTCCAGCAGCCGGGTCATGGCCTCGCCGGCGTGCCCGGACAGGTCGACCGACGACAACGTCTCGTCCCCGGCCCGCAACGCGTCCATGAGGGCGGCCTCGACGAGGTCGGCCCGGGTGGCGAAGTGCCCGTAGAGGGTCATCCGTCCCACGCCCGCCGCCTTGGCGATGTCGTCGGTCTTGGCGTGCGGGTCGGAGCTCAGCAGGTCGCGGGCGGCGGAGACGATGCGGGCGATGCTGCGCTCGGCGTCGGCACGGCGCTTGGGGCGCACGGAGGATTCGGCCATGCCTCACCCTAACGCGTATGCAGATATACGAGTTATAGTGACGGCAAAGCTCGTATATGGACATACGAGTTAACCGGTTGGAGAACCCGATGACCCCACCCACGGCACACCCGGCGCGCTGGCGCATCCTCGGCCTGCTGGGCGTGGCCCAGCTCATGCTGATCCTCGACGTCACCGTCGTCGCCCTCGCGCTGCCGCACATCGAGACCGACCTCGGCCTCAGCCGCGAGGCGCTGACCTGGACGGTCAGCGCCTACACGCTCACCTTCGGCGGCCTCATGCTGCTCGGCGGGCGGATCTCGGACCTGCTGGGCGCCCGCTGGATCGTGCTGGCCGGCCTCCTGATCTTCACCGGGGCCTCGCTGGCCACCGGCCTGGCCGAGAGCGCGCCCGCCCTGGTCGGCGGCCGGATCGGTCAGGGGGTGGGTGCGGCCCTGCTCTCGCCGGCGGCGCTGTCGCTGGTCGTGGGGCTGTTCGAGGGGGAGGAGCGCAACCGGGCGCTGGGCGTGTGGTCCGCGCTCGGCGGTGGCGGGGCCGCCCTCGGGGTGCTGCTCGGCGGCCTGCTCACCGGGGGGCCGGGCTGGGCGTGGGTGTTCTACGTCAACGTGCCCATCGGGCTGGTGATCGCCGTCCTGCTGGCCGTACTCCTGCCCAGGCAGCGGGCCTGGGCCGCTGCGGGGACGCGGCTCGACGTCCTCGGCGCGGTGCTGGTGACGGCGGCCTCCGCGTCGCTGATCTACGCGCTCATCGCCGCGGGGGAGGGCGGGTGGGTCACGCCGCTCACCGGCTGGCTGGTCCTGGCCGCGGCCGTGGGTTACGTGCTCTTCGTGGTGTGGCAGCGGCGGGCCCGGTCGCCGCTGATGGACGTCCGGCTGCTGGTGCGGCGGCCGGTGGCGACCGGGGCGTTTCTCATCCTGATGGCGACGGCGCTGATGATCGCGGTGTTCTTCCTGGGGACGTTCTACTTCCAGCAGGCGCTCGGCTACGGGGCGCTGCTCACGGGTGTGCTGTTCCTGCCGGTGGCGGTGCTCACCATGGTGGGCGCCAACCTGACCGGGCGGTTGATCGGGCGGTGGGGGGCGCGGGCGCTGGCCGTCGCGGGGCTGGCGGTGGCGGCGGCCGGGCTGGCTGTGCCGGCGGTGTGGATGCATCCGGTCGGCGTGGTGGCCGGGGTCTCGGTGGCCGCGGCCGGGACCGGGGCGCTGTTCGTGGTCGCCTCGGCGACCGCGCTCGGTCAGGTGGCGCCGCACGAGGCGGGGATCGCCTCCGGGATCGTGAGCACCTTCCACGAGTTCGGCGCCTCGGCCGGCGCCGCGGTGATCTCCAGTGTCGCGGCGGCGAGCCTGGCCGGGACGACGCTGAGCGGGTTCACCGGCGGGTTCACCGTAGCGGCCGCCGCCGCCGGCGCCGGAATCGTGATCGCCGCCCTGATCACTCCACCCCGGCCGCGCCGGACCTCCACCGCGAAGGGACAGGCATGATCACGATTCGCCGCGCCACGCCCCAGGACGCCGCCATGGTGCACGGGCTCATGCGCGCGCTCGCCGAGCACCAGGACGAGGGCTGGGCGGTCACGGTGACCGTCGACCGGCTTGCCGGCTACCTCGGCCGGCCCGAGGTCGGCTACCTCGTCGCCGAGCGGGACGGAAGGCCGGTCGGGTACGTCTCGTGGCTCCGGCGGGTGAGCCTGTGGGCGGGCCGTGACTACCTCGCGCTGGACGACCTGTACGTGGCCGACGGAGAGCGGGGGCACGGCGTCGGCGAGCGGCTCATGCGGGCCGCCGCCGAGGAGGCCGGCGGCCTGGTGATCCGCTGGGAGGTCGCCCAGGCGAACGTGGCCGCGCAACGCTTCTACGCGCGCATCGGCGCCACCCTCACCACCAAGACCATCTGCCGGCTGGCGACGGCCGATCAGCTCAGGTCGTCGTAGACGTCGCGGGTGATCGCGGTGAGGGCCTTGCGCATCTGCCGCTCGGAGGGGTTGCGGTCGCTCTTGGCCTTGTAGTGCCAGTAGATGACCCGCAGCGTGGCGTTGCCCCAGCGCGAGACCATGATCCCCGTGGTGCGGTCGAGGTTGTACCCCTGCCCGTCGCCGATGGCGTAGTAGAGGGCGGCCTCGTCGCCGACGCCCGCGACCGGGTCGCCGTCGGTGAGGGCTCCGCCGGAGACCGACCGGTGGGCGTTCTCCTTGAACTCGGTGAAGGTGTCCTGGTTGACCTTCAGGTGCACGTCGATGACCCCGCTGAACTCGCCCTCGGACCCCCCGCCGCCCGGCGCCCAGCGGGGGCCGCGCTGGAGGATGGGCACCTGGTGCTCGTTCTGGGTCCTCCGGTCGTCCTCGGGGTCCGGGCGGCAGTCCGCCCCGGGGGCGTACTTGGCGAGGGTCTCCGGGTCGAGGAGCTCGCAGCCCTGCGCGACGTCGGTGAACGTCACGGCGGGTGGGAAGCTGGGAGCCGGGCTGCTCGGCGCGGCGGTGCCGGCCGGGGCGGCCACGCCCTCGACCAGGGAGCACGCGCCCGCGCCGAGCGTGAGCAGAGCCGCGGTCGCCACCTGCCGGAGCGTTCTCATAGCCACCAGACGTTAGTGTCCGCCGCCGATGTCCGCCACCGTGCATGAAGGGGCGATCTGCGGGCACTCGATGCCCGCACTTCGATCGTCGAACCCTCGCGGGCCACGTATGATGAAGCGGTATTCAGGTATTCACCTTCAGGTGTCGGATAAGTGAGGGCTCGACGATGGATGCCTCGGCCGTGCTGTCCGATCACCCGGACGCCGGTAGCCGGGTCGTGCCGACCCCGCTGTCGCTGATGAGCGTCAGCCTGCTGCAGGGCACGCTGATCACCGTCTCCGGTGAGCTCGACGCCACCAACGTGGCCATGCTGGAACGGTATGTCGCCGAACACCACCCCGACCCCGGCCGGGCCCTGGTGCTCGACCTGGGCGGGCTGTCCTTCCTGGACAGCAGCGGCCTCGGCCTGCTGATCCACCTGCGCGGCCAGGGCGGCACGCGGGGCAGCCTCCACCTGGCCGCCCTCCAGCCCCGGCCGGCGCATCTCATGGAGATCACCGGCGCGCTGCGCCACTTCGACGTGCATCCCACGCTGGAGCAGGCGCTTCAGGCGGCCGGGCCGTTCCCGACCTGAGACCGTGCCGGGTGACCGGTAGCCTGACAAGCAGATACACCTTTTGACCACGTATGGGAGCACACCTTGACCCTCCGAGGGGATGCCGACCGGCCTCGCGTCGAAGCGCTGCTGCGCGAGCGCGAGGAGATCATCTTCAAGCGCTGGACCGAGCTGGCCGCCTCCGCCGCGGGCGCCCACGAGAACCCGGGAGCGCTTGCCGTACGCCTGCGGGAGATCTACCAGGCGCTGCTGCGCTCGCTGGCCGACGGCGGGGACGCCACCGAACTGCGCGGCCTGCTGGCCGAGCTGTCCAGGTCGCGGGCGCGCGAGGGGTTCACCCCGAGCGAGACCGCCGTGGTCGTCTTCAGCCTCAAGGAAGCGGTGTACGAGTCGGTGGCCGACGGCGGCGACTTCGCGACGCTGCGCGGCTTCATCTGGTTCTCCAAGATCGTGGACGATCTCGGGCTGCTCACCTTCGAGACCTTCGCCACCGCCCGCGAGAAGATCATCGCCGACCAGGCCGAGCAGCTCCTGGAGCTGTCCACCCCGGTCGTCAAGCTGTGGGAGGGCATCCTGGCGGTGCCGCTGGTCGGCACGCTCGACTCCGCCCGCACCCAGGTCGTTATGGAGAAGCTGCTCCAGGCGCTGGTCGACACCGGCTCCGAGCACGCGGTGATCGACATCACCGGCGTGCCCGCCGTGGACACCCAGGTCGCCCAGCACCTGCTGAAGACCGTGGTCGCCGCCCGGCTGATGGGCGCCGAGTGCGTCATCTCCGGCATCCGGCCGCAGATCGCCCACACCATCGTCACCCTCGGCATCGAGTTCGGCGACATCGTCACCAAGGCGTCGCTGTCCGACGCGCTCGCCCACGCGCTGCGGCAGAGCGGGGTGGAGATCACCGGCAGCGGGTCACGCCGCGTGGTCGTCGGGACGGAACACGCCTGATGGACCGCGTCCCCATTCTCAAGCTCGGCGACATCCTGATCGTCTCCATCCAGATCGACCTGCAGGACCAGAGCGTGCTGGCCCTGCAGGAGGACCTGGCCGACGCCGTCGTCACGCACGGCGCCCGCGGCGTGATCATCGACATCACCGCCGTGGAGATCGTCGACTCCTTCATCGGCCGCATGCTGGCCACCATCGCCTCCATCTCCCGCATGCTCGACGCCGAGACCATCGTCGTCGGCATGCGCCCGGCGGTCGCCATCACGCTGGTCGAGCTCGGCCTCTCGCTCGGCGGCGTGCGCACGGCGCTCAACCTGGAGAAGGGCGTCGCGCTGCTCGACGGACGCGGCGCCCCCGCGGTGCGCCGGTGAGCGACGCGGTAGAACTGCCCATCGCCGGCAACAGCGATGTCGTGCTGGTGCGCCAGGAGGTCCGCACCCGCGCGCAGGGGGTGGGCCTTTCCCTGGTGGACCAGACCAAGCTGGTCACCGCCGCGAGCGAGCTGGCCAGGAACGCCCTGGTGTACGCCGGGGGCGGCCGGGCACGCATCGAGGTCGTCAGCAACGGCCTGCGCGACGGCCTGAAACTCACCTTCACCGACGAGGGGCCGGGCATCCCCGATCTGGAGCTGGCCCTCACCGACGGCTGGACCACCGGCGGCGGCCTCGGCCTCGGCCTGAGCGGCTCGCGGCGCCTGGTCGACGAGTTCGACCTGGAGTCGAAGCCCGGGGCGGGCACCCGCGTGACGGTGATCAAGTGGGCGAGGTGATCAGGTCCAGGGACGACGTCTGGACCGCGATCGAGGACTCCAGCGCCATCGGCGCCGCCCGCCGCCGGGCCACGGCGCTGGCCGAGGCGGCCGGTTTCGACGAGCACGACAGCGGCCGGGTCGCCCTGGCGGTCACCGAGGCCGCCTCCAACCTGATCAAGCACGCGGTCGAGGGCGGCATGCTGATCCGCGTCCACCCCGAGAGCGTGGAGGCGGTCGAGGTGATCGCGCTGGATCGCGGCCCCGGCATCCAGGACCTCAACCGCGCGCTGCGCGACGGCTACTCCACCGCCGGCACGCTCGGCGTCGGGCTGGGCGGCATCGCCAGGATGGCCAGCGCCCACGAGGTGCACTCGATGCCCGGCCGGGGAACGGTCCTGGCCATGTGCTTCACCAAGGCCGACGTGCCGCCCCCGCCGCTGCGGGTGAGCGGCCTGACCCGGCCGATCGGCGAGGAGGTCGTCTCCGGCGACGCCTTCGCCTGCGCCGACTCGCCCGAGCTCGCGGTGATCATGATGTGTGACGGTCTCGGCCATGGCGAGCCGGCGGCCAACGCCTCCCGCCAGGCCGTGCGCGCCTTCGTGGACGGCGACCCGTTCGGCAGCTCCCCGGCGGAGACGCTGCGGCGCGTGCACCGCGCGCTGGCCGGCACGCGGGGCGGCGCGGTCGCCGTGGCGAGGCTCGACCGGGTGGCCGGCACGGTGCGGTACGCCGGGCTGGGTAACATCTCCGGCTGGGTGGTCCGCTCCGACGGCCGCCAGGGCATGATCTCGGTGCCGGGCATCGCCGGGCACCACAGCCGCACGCTGCGCGAGTACGACTACGCGGTGAGCCCGCAGAGCCTGGTCGTGCTGCACTCCGACGGCCTGTCCGAGCGCTGGGACCTGTCCGGGATGCGCGGCGTGACCGCCCGCGCCCCGGCCGTCGTCGCCGCCACCCTGCTGCGCGAGGCCGGCACCCGGCGCGACGACGCCTGTGTCGCGGTGCTGCGCGCCGCTTCGCCCGTGGCGGCGGCGTGAGCGCCGAACTGGGCCGCCTCCTGGTCGCCGACGACCAGGACGTCTTCGCCGTGCGCCGGGTGGGCCGCGAGGTGGCCGCCGCGACCGGCATGTCCGAGCAGGACCAGATCCGCGTCGCCACCGCGCTCAGCGAGGTCGGCCGCGAGATCGTCGCCGCGGTCCGCGGCGTCACCGTCCGCTTCCTCCTGGACGGGGCGGACCTGGCCGTCTCGCTGGAGTTCACCCCTGGGTACGGCTACCGCCCCGCCGAGGGCGTGACGATGGCCGGACGGCTGATGGACACGGTCGAGGCCACCGACGGCCGCATCGTCCTGCGCAAGCGGCTGACAGGAGGGACGGGAGCCTTGAGCGCCGAGGAGATCAGGGCCAGGATCGACGACCTGACCCCCGCCAGCGCGCTGGACGAGCTGCGCCAGCAGAACCGCGACCTGGCCAGCACCCTGGAGGAGGTCCGCCAGCTCAACGGCGAGCTGGAGGAGACCAACCGCGGGGTGATGGCGCTGTACAACCAGCTCTCGGCCGAGCTGGAGGAGACCAACCGCGGCGTGGTCGCGCTCTACGCCGAGCTGGACGAGAAGTCCACGCAGTTGCGCGAGGCCAGCGACGCCAAGGACCGCTTCTGGGCGACCGTCAGCCACGAGCTGCGCACCCCGCTCAACTCCATCATCGGCCTGGTGCGGCTGCTGACCGGCCCCGGCGGCGAGCCGCTGGCCGGCGAACAACTCCACCAGATCGAGCTCATCGGCTCCTCGGCCGAGACGCTGCTGGCGCTGGTCAGCGAGCTCCTGGACATGGCCAAGGCCGAGTCGGGCCGGCTGGACCCGCAGCCGGGCGAGGTGGACGTGGTCGCGCTGGTCGAACGGCTGCACCTGACGCTCCTGCCCACCTCGGGCGCCGAGCAGGTCACGCTGGCGGTCCAGGTGCCCGAGCCGTCGCCCCGGCTGGTGGCCGACGAGGCGATGCTCACCAGGATCCTGCGCAACCTGCTGGCCAACAGCCTGAAGTTCACCGAGCGCGGCGAGGTCGAGCTGACCGTCCGGCCCGACGAGGCGGCCAGCGAGCTGGTCTTCACCGTGCGCGACACCGGCATCGGCATCCCCGCCGAGCACCTGGAGCGGGTCTTCGAGGAGTTCTACCAGGTGCCCGGCCCGGCGCAGCTCCGCGCCAAGGGCACGGGGCTCGGCCTGCCGTACGCCAGGAGACTGGCCGAGGCGATGGGCGGCACCCTGCGGCTGAGCAGCCGGGAGGGCGAGGGCACGACGGCGACGCTGCGGCTGCCGCACCAGCCGTCCGACGTGCCGGTCGTGGGGCGGGTGCTGCTGGCCGACGACGACGACAACTTCCGCTCGGGGGTGCGCCGGATGCTGACCGGGTTCGCCGAGCGCATCGACGAGGCGGCCGACGGCCCCGCGGCGCTGGCCGCCATGGCCGCCGACCCGCCGGATCTCGCGCTGCTCGACCTGCTGATGCCGGTCATGGGCGGGGCCGCGCTGATCCAGCGCATGGCCGAGGACGAGCGGCTGCGGGACATCCCGGTGATCATCATCACCGCCGCGGCCTCGCACCACCACCCGGCCGGCGCGCGCGTCGTGCTGGCCAAGCACGGGCTCCGCCGTGATGTGCTGCTCGGCGCGGTACGGCAGGCGCTGGGGAGGGCCGATGGCTGACGGCGGGCAGGCGACCGTGCTGGTCGTGGACGACACCCCGACCAAGCTGTACATCCTGTCGAGCTGGTTGCGCCGGGCCGGGCACCACGTGGTCGAGGCGACCGGGGGGCTCGAAGCGCTGGAGAAGGTGCGCTCGGTCCGCCCCGACCTGGTCGTGCTCGACGTGCGGCTGCCCGATCTGTCGGGCTACGAGGTGTGCGAGCGGATCAAGGCCGATCCGGCCACCTCGGCCATCCCGGTGATCCAGATCTCCGGCGCGGCCGTCACCGCGGCCGACCGGGCACTCGGCCTGCACCGCGGCGCCGACGGCTACCTCGCCGAGCCGGTCGAGCCGGACGAGTTCGCCGCCACGGTCGAGGCGACCCTGCGTTACTACCGGGCGCGGCAGCGGTCCGACCGGCTGGCCCGGCGGCTGAGCGCGCTCACCGACCTGACCCTCGCGCTCAACGCGGCCGAGAGCTTCGACGCGTTGCTGGCCACCGCCGTGGCCGGGGCGGGCCGCATCCTCGACCGCCGCGCGGGGGCGCTGGCCGTACCGGCCGACGGGCGCACCCGCCGCTTCACCGCCGACCCCGCGACCGGCGAGGTGACCGCGCGCAGCGTGCCGCCCGGCGCTCTCGAACAGCTCGCCGAGCAGGTGCTAGAAGACAGGCCCGGCACGAAGCTGCACCTCATCCCGATCAAGGAATGGTCGCGGGTCGCCCCCGACACCATCGCGCAACGCGACATCGTCGCGGTGCTGTCGCGCTCCAAGAGCGGCCGGCCGGCCATCTGCCTGGGCGTCGACCCCGATCCCGACCTCGACGAGGACGAGCGCGTCATCCTGCGCCAGATCGGCCAGGCGGTCGCGCTCGCCGTGGACTCGCTGCGCTCCTACGCCGAGGAGCACGCCATCGCGCTCACCCTGCAGCGCAGCCTGCTGCCGGCGCGCGTGCCCGAGGTCGACGGCCTGGACCTCGGCTGGCGCTACCGGCCCGCGCTGGACAACGTCGAGGTCGGCGGCGACTTCTACGAGGTCCTCGAACTCGGCGAGCAGGTGCTGGTCGCGATCGGCGACGTGCAGGGCCACTCGCTGCGCGCCGCCACCGTGATGGCGGAGCTGCGGCACGCGCTGCGCGCCTCGCTGCTCGGGCGGGTCGATCTGGGGGAGTCGCTGGCGCTGCTCAACGACGTGCTGCGCCGCTACCACCCGCGGATGACCGCCACCGTCTGCCTGGTGCTGACCGAGCCGGCCACCGGCCGCACCCTGGTCGCCAACGCCGGGCACATCCCGCCCGTGCTGGTCGAGCCCGGCGGCCACCCCCGCTACCACGCCTTCGGCAACCTGCTGCTCGGCGTCACCCACGAGACCTACCGGGTCGACGAGGTGCACATCCCGCCCGGCGGCGTGCTGCTGATGTTCACCGACGGGCTGGTCGAGGACCGCGGCGTGCCGCTGGAGGAGAGCCTGGAGGTGGCGCGCAAGAGCGCGGAGACGATCGGGCCCGACCTGGAGGAGTTCGCCGACCGGCTGATCGAGAGCTTCGGCGCCAGGGAGGACGACGTCGCCCTGGTGGTGTTCCGGCGCCGCTAGCCCGGCGGGGTACGGCCGGCCGTGAGCCCCTCGCTGTGCAGGTAGGCCTGCAGCAGCCGGTGCTCCTCCCGCAGCCGGCGCGCGGCCTCGCTGGTCCCGCCGTTGTCGTGGATCACGTCGAGCGCCGCGCCGGTGTAGGCGTCGCTCGCCGCGGCCTCGATCTCCCGGGCGATCGGGGCGCTCAGCACCTGGAGCCCGATCCACTGCTGCCGTTCGGTGTGCCGCGCCTGCAGGTCCTGCTGGGCGGCGGCCAGGACCGACTCGGCCAGCCGTACCCGGGCGTCGAGGTGCCTGGTGACGATCTCGCGCGCCTGCTCCCGCTGCTCCGGCGCGAGCGGGCCGGAGCTGTTCCGGTCTCGGGTCTGTTCCGACATCTCTACCTCCTGAGCCCCCGTCCGGGAGCCTCACGGCGGCCGGTCTCCGGCCGCATGGCGTGCTGGGTCATGCGCAGGGCGTGACGGGTTCCGGCCCGGGAGGGAGGGCGGGCCGGCGGGGGGCGAAGGTCAGCCGCCTCGAGGACGGATCACCTCCCGCACAGCCCATGACGGTAGCGGGATCAACGGATATGTGCGGGCGATCACGCCAATACCCAGGTCAGCAGGGGTACGGCAAGCCGCGGCCAGGCGCGTCAGGCGGGCACCTCGGCGAGCGCGCCGACGTCCACGCCGAGACCGGCGAGGTCCATCACGTCCGCGCAGTAGCCGACCACGACGGTGCGCTCGCCGTACCGTCTGGTGACGCGCAGCGTCGGCCGGTCGTCGAGCACGATCGCCTCGACCTCGGTCCCGTCGGGAGAGCGCCAGATAGCCATGACATCCACGCTAGGCGGCTCGGCGTAACCGGCAAGTAATGACAAAGTAGACATTCGCTGGCGGGGTGGCCGTCCACCGCCCCGGGTGGACGGCCCGCTCCGCTCCTAGCCCTGGTACGGCGCCGCGACGTCCAGGACCCACGTCACGCCGAACCGGTCGGTCAGCATGCCGTACAGCGGGGCCCACGGGGCCGGCTCCAACGGCCGGACCACGGCCGAGCCCTGCGCGAGCCCGGCCCACAGGGCCCGGATCTCCTCGGGGTCGTCGCCGCGCACCGAGACGAAGAACGGCTGCTCGCCCTGGTGCCACGGCAGCGACGACGGCACGTCGTAGGCCATGACGTGGAAGCCGCCGGGGGCCGACACCTCGCCCCACATCACCCAGTCCGCCTCGCTCTCCTCCTGCACGGCGCCGGCGTCCTTGTAGGTGACGGCCACCAGGTGCCCGCCGAAGACGGACTGGTAGAAGGCGAGCGCCTCGCGGGCGTCGCCCCGGAAGTTCAGGTGGGTGGTGGTCTTGACGGACATGATCTGTTCCTTGCCTCGAACGGTCGAGCCGGGCGGCTCGTCCGCCACGATGCCGGAGGTAGCGGACAGGTTCTGTCCTGTACTGCGCGCACAATGGATGACATGCAGAAGACCTCCGCCCGGCTGCTCGCCCTGCTCTCGCTGCTGCAGACGCACCGGGACTGGTCGGGCGAGGACCTGGCCGGGCGGCTCGACGTCACCGCCCGCACCGTGCGCCGCGACATCGACCGCCTGCGGGAGCTGGGTTACCTGATCACGACCGTCAAGGGACCGGCCGGGGGTTACCGCCTGGACGCGGGCAACCGGCTGCCGCCGATGCTGTTCGACGACCGCCAGGCCGTCGCGCTGGCGGTCGCCCTGCAGAGCGCCGTGGGGGCGGGCACCGCCGTCGCCGAGGACGCCGCCCGGGCCCTGGCCACCGTCCGGCAGGTGATGCCGCCGCGGCTGCGCCACCGGATCGACCTGCTGCAGGTCACGGCGGTGGGGGCGGTGGGCGGTCCTGATCCGGAGCTGCTGCTGGAGCTGAGCCGGGTCATCCACGCTCGGGAGGAGCTGCGCTTCGCCTACGCGCCGGAGCTCGACGTGGGGCGCCGGGTGCAGCCGCACCACCTGGCGACCTGGCGGGGGCGGTGGTACCTGGCGGCCTGGGACCTCGACCGGGAGGACTGGCGGGTCTTCCGGGCCGACCGGGTGCGGCCGCGCGTCCCCACCGGGCCGCGCTTCGAGCCGCGTGAACTGCCTGGCGGGGACGTTGCGGCGTTCCTGCGGGGGCGGTTCCGCGGCACCGACGGCACGACGGCCGCCTGGCCCTGCCTGGGGGAGGTCGTCCTGCACCGGCCCGCCGCCGAGGTCGCCCCCTTCGCCGGGGACGGGATCGTGGAGGAGCTCGGGCCGGGGCGGTGCCGGCTCGTCCTCGGCTCCTGGTCGTGGACCGGGCTGGCGGCGGCGCTCGGGCGCTTCGACGCCGAGATCGAGGTGATCGGCCCGCCCGCCCTCGCCGCCGCCTTCACCACCCTGGCCGCCCGCTACACCCGCGCCACCCGGCCGGACCCCTCCGCCGCCTCGCCCACCCCCGCCGCTCAGGTGGACGTGGAGGGAGAGGGGGGTCCACCCGGCCGGGTGAGCGGGGGAGTCACCCGGCCGTGTGGGTGAGGATGGCGTCGGCCAGTTCCCGGTGGGTCTCCGCCGGAAGGGTGTGCCCCATCCCGTCCACGATCAGCAGCCGCGCCCCGGGGATCCGCTCGGCGATGATCGCCCCGTGCCCGGGCTTGACCGGCTCGTGGCTGCCCTCGATGACCAGCGTGGGCGCCTTCACCCGGTCCAGCACCCCCACCGGCTCGAAGTCCGGCCCGGCCGCGGCCGCGAGCCGGTGGTTGGCCACCGCGGACAGGTCCCGCGCCCGGTCGAAGACCCGCTCCTGCAGCCGCCGGGCCGCGTCCTCGTCGAACGGCAACCCGGTCCCGTGCAGCACCCGCTGCTCGGCGATCATGCCGTCGATCACCCCCCGCCGATCCTCCGCCGGGGGCGCGACCATCAGCGCGCGGAAGAAGTCCACGAACTCCGCCGACGGCTCCGGCAGGCTGCCCTCCGGCTGCGGCTGCCCGGTCAGCGCCCGCAGGAGCACCTGGCCCTCACCCCCGCCCAGCGGCGAGGCGGCGATGACGGTCAGCGACCGCACCCGCTCCGGCGCCTCCACCGCGATGAGCTGGGCGAGCAGCCCGCCCGCCGAATGCCCCACCAGATGCGCGCTGTCCAGGCCGTGCGCGTCCATCACGCGGTAGACGTCGTTCTTGATGTCCTCCCAGGTGTACGGCTGCGCCGCGAAGTCCACGGTGTCCGACCGGCCGGTGTCGCGGTGGTCGTACCGGATCACTCGGCGGCCCCCGGCGGTCAGCCGCCCGACCAGCTCGTCCGGCCACAGGATGCCCTGCGACATCGAACCCATGATCAACAGGATCGGCTCGTCCGTGGCGGCGCCGAACTCTTCACTCCAGATGGCGATGTTTTGCATGAGTCAGAGCATGCCCGTCCCGGCTACCGGTGCCTTCAGTAGAACTACTAGCCGCGCCAGTTCCGTACGGGAGCCGATGCCCAGCTTGGGATAGATCTTGTACAGGTGGTACTCGACCGTGCGCGGGCTCAGGAAGAGCTGGGCGGCGATCTCCTTGCTCGACAACCCGTCCGCGACCAGGCCCGCGATGCGCGACTCCTGCGGGGTGAGCGCCTCCAGCAGGCTCGGCGGGGGAGCGCTGCCGCTCTCTCCGGCCGCTCGCAGCTCCTCCTGGGCGCGGCGGGCCCACGGCAGGGCTCCTGCCTGCTCGAACGTCTCCCACGCCTGCCGCAGATGCGCCCGTGCCTCACCCGGCCGCTGCGCGCGCCGCAACCGCTCGCCCAGCAGCAGCGCGGTCCTGGCCGCCTCGAACGGGTTGGTGTGCAGGCGCAACGCCTCGCGGAAGCCCGCCTCCCCGGCGACCTGGGGCTCGCTGGGACCCTCGGCGTGGCCGGTTCCGGTCAGGGCGCGGCAGCGGGCCAGGAGGGCGCGGGACTCGGCGGTCGCCGCGTGGGCGCTCGAGCGCTCGTACGCTTCCAGCGCCGCCCGCGCCCCGGCCTCGTCCCCCGCGCCCACCGCGGCCTCGATGCGGTCCGGCGTGGTCCGCCACGCCACCGACCAGTGCCCCGCCCCCGGCCCGGCCGCCGCGATGGCCTGGAACCGGTCGTACGCCGCCGCATACCGGCCCAGGCACAGGTCCAGCATCGCCCGCGCGTACGCCGCCACCCCCACCCGCAGCCCCACCCGGTGCGGCAGAGCGATCGCCAGCGCCTCACGGGCCAGCCGCTCGCACGCCTCCTCCTCGCCCCGCAGCGCCGCCAGCACCGCCAGGTTGGCCAGGTGCGCGGCCACCGTGTTCGTGTACCCCGCCTCCCGGGCCAGGGCCAGGCCCTCCTCCGACACGGCCTGGCTGCGCGCCAGCCGCCCGGCGAGCCGGTCCGCGGTCGCCACGAACTCCAGCACCACCGGCAACTGCCCGGTCATCCCGGACACCCGCGCCACCTGCCCGGCCCGTCCGGCCAGCTCGGTGGCCAGATCCGCCTCGCCCAGCGCGCTGGCCGCCGCCGTCGCCCACAGGTGACCGGCCGCGTCCTCCAGCTCGTCCACGCCGGCCAGTGCCCGGCGCAGCAGCCCGGGGCCCGCCGTCTCACCGGCCAGCGTCAGGCCGACCCCGGCCACCGCGTCCCGCAGGAACCCCTCGGGGTGGGCAGCCGCCCGGCGGCCCAGCTCGATCATGGACGCCGTGTCGCCCACGTACGAGGCCGCCTCCATGGCGTCGGCCAGCATGTCCAGGGTGTCGCCCGCCGCCAGGATCCGCACCGCTTCGGCGGCGTTGCCGGAGTTCAGCTCGAACCTGCCTCTGAGCTGGGCGATCTCCATCGTGAGCGCGGGGTCGCCGCCGGCCCGTTCCCGGGCCTCGGCCAGCAGCGACTCGGCCTGGCCGGGCCGGCCGCCCAGCCAGGCCGTCACCGCGGCGTCCTTCAGCCGTACGGCACGCGTCTGGGGATCCGGCGTCAGCTCCGCCGCCCTGGCCAGGGACGTCGCGGCGGCGCCGTACCCGCCTCGTTCCCGTGCCCGTCCCGCCGCCTCGGCCAGGGCCGCCGCCACCGGCTCGGACTGGCCCAGCGCGGACCCGGCCAGATGCCACGCCCGCCGCTCACCCGTGGTCAGCTCCGCCAGCACGCCCCGCGCCCGTCGCACCTCAGCCGGTGCCGTCCCCTCCAGAACCGCGGCCCGTACCAGCGGGTGCCGGAACCGCACCCCACCGTCGGCCACCTCCACCAGCCCGCCCGCCTCAAGCTCCGCCAGCCCGCGCTCATCGGTCTCGGACCGGCCGGTCGGCGCCGCCGTACCGGGTCCGGCCAGGTGGGCGGTGGCGCGCAGGACCACGGTGAGGTCGGTCTCCAGGGCGGCGACCAGGGCGACCCGCCGGGCCTCGGCCGACAGCGCGGCCACCTGGTCGCCGAACAGCCGCGCGCCTCCGGGCAGCGGGTCGGGCAGGGGGTGCCGGCCGGCGAGCTGGCCGGGGGTCAGGCGGGCGGCCAGTTCGTCCAGGGCGAGCGGGTTGCCGCCGGTCAGCTCGATGAGCTCCCGTTTCACCGAGGCGGCCAGGGCTCCGTGGCGGGCCTCCAGCAGTTCGGCCGCCGCCGGTTCGGGCAGCCCGCGCACCTCCACCGTCACCGGTGCGGCCGGATGGCCGTGCTGGGTCGGGGGCCGGTTTCGCTGCGGCAGGTCTTCCCGTACGGCGAGCAGCAGGGCGATCCGTTCGGTGCTCAGCCGCCGGGCGGCGAACAGCAGCGCGTCGGCCGAGGCTCGGTCGGCCCATTGGAAGTCGTCCACCACGCAGAGCAGCCCGTCCGGCGCTGCGGCCTCGACCAGGAGGGACAGCACGCCTGCGCCCAGCAGGAATCGGTCGCCGCCGCCGTCCGCCTGGCCGAGGGCTGCCTGGACGGCTTGTCGTTGCGGGGCGGGCAGGGCGTCGAGCAGGGGGGACACCGGCCACACCAGCTGGTGCAGCACCGCGAAGGTCAGGTCGGACTCCGACTCCACCCCGGTCGTCCGCAGCACCCGCATCGTTCCGGCTTGTGCGGTCGCCGCGTCGAGCAGGGCGGTCTTGCCCGTGCCCGCCTCGCCGCGCAGGACCAGCGCCCCGCCGGAGCCGTCGCGTGCGCGGGTGATCAGCTCGGTCAGGGCGCTGAGTTCCGCGGTTCTGCCGTACAGCACAGAAACCCACCTTACGGGGACTTTGTGGCCGAGATCGCCCTGCGGCCTGGCTGGAGCGGGCGCGCGGGCCGGGCGGGACCGGGGGTCGTAGGGAGGGCGTCAATATTGGGCGGCCATCCGTATGAAGGTCGTCAAGAACGGCCAAATCCCCTCAAAACGGCGGTTTGCTGATCCCGCAGCCACCGGTCCCGGTGGTGGCGGAATCGAGTTGAGGAGTACGGATGGGTGACGTCATCTTCGTCGCCCTGACGATCGCGATCTTCGTGGTCTTCGGGTTCGTGGTGAAGGCGGTGGAGCGGCTGTGAGCGCCGTCAACGCCATCGGTCTGGCGGCCGCCGTCGTCATGGTGGTCTTCATGGTGGCAGCCCTGTTGTTCCCGGAGCGGTTCTGACATGGGCTGGATCTTCATCGTCTCCCTGGTCGTCGCCCTGGGCCTGGTCTACCGGCCGCTGGGCGACCACATGCACCGCGTCTACACCACCCCCCGGCACAGCAGGGTCGAACGCGGCCTCTACCGCCTGCTGGGCGTGGAGCCGGACGGCGAGCAGCGGTGGGGCGCCTACGCCCGCAGCCTGCTGGCCTTCTCCGTGTTGTCGGTCCTGTTCGTGTACGGCATGCAACGCCTCCAGGACAAGCTGTGGCTGAGCCTGGGCATGGCCCCGGTCCCCGACCACGTCGCCTGGAACACCGCGGTCAGCTTCGTGACGAACACGAACTGGCAGGCTTACTCCGGCGAGTCCACCATGGGCCACCTGACCCAGATGGCGGCGCTGGCCGTACAGAATTTCGTCTCCGCCGCCGTGGGCCTGGCGGTGGCCGTGGCGCTGGTGCGCGGGTTCGCCCGCCGGGGCAGCGACACCATCGGCAACTTCTGGGTGGACCTGGTGCGCGGCACGCTGCGCATCCTGCTGCCGATCGCCTTCGTGGGCGCGCTGGTCCTGGTCGCCGGCGGGGTGGTCCAGAACCTCGCCGGCCCGCAGGAGATCACCGGCCTGGCCGGCGGCACGCAGCACCTGACCGGCGGCCCGGTGGCCGGCCAGGAGGCGATCAAGGTGCTGGGCACCAACGGCGGCGGTTTCTACAACGCCAACTCCGCCCACCCCTTCGAGAACGCCACGAGCTGGACCAACTGGTTCGAGATCTTCCTGATCCTGCTCATCCCGATCTGCCTGACCCGCACCTTCGGCCGGATGGTCGGCCAGGTCCGCCAGGGCTACGCCATCCTCGCGGTGATGTCCGTGCTGGCCCTGACGTCGATGACGCTCGTCAACGTCTTCGAGCTCCAGGGCGGCGCGACCGTCCCGCAGGCGGCGGGCGCGGCGATGGAGGGCAAGGAGGTGCGCTTCGGCGTGGCCGACTCGGCCACCTTCGCCGCGGCGACCACGCTCACCAGCACCGGCGCGGTGAACTCCTTCCACGACTCCTACACCCCGTTCGGCGGCATGATGACGCTGGTCAACATGATGCTGGGCGAGGTCGCGCCGGGCGGCGCCGGCGCGGGCCTGTACGGGATGCTGATCCTCGCGGTGATCACCGTGTTCGTCGCCGGCCTCATGGTCGGCCGCACCCCCGAGTACCTCGGCAAGAAGATCGGCGCCCGCGAGATCAAGCTGGCCTCGCTGTACTTCCTGGTCACCCCGGTGCTGGTGCTGACCGGCACCGCGGTCGCGATGGGCAACCAGGCCGGCCTCGCCGCCATGCTGAACGACGGCCCGCACGGCTTCTCCGAGATCCTCTACGCCTTCACCAGCGCCTCCAACAACAACGGCTCGGCCTTCGGCGGTGTCACCGTCAACACCCCGTGGTACGACGTGGCGCTCGGCCTCTGCATGGCGCTGGGCCGCTTCCTGCCGATCATCTTCGTGCTGGCGCTGGCCGGCTCGCTGGCCAGGCAGACCCCCGTACCGGAGTCGGCGGGCACGCTGCCGAGGCACCGGCCGCAGTTCGTCGGCCTGGTGGCCGGGGTCACCGTCGTCCTGGTCGCGCTCACCTTCCTCCCGGCGCTGGCGCTGGGACCCATCGCAGAAGGACTGTTCTGATGACCGCGCACCCGGTCGACGCCCCCCGCAAGGTCGGGGGCGGCCTGCTCGACCCCAGGCAACTGGTCGCCGCGCTCCCCGGCGCGGTCAGGAAGCTCAACCCGGCCACGCTCTGGCGCAACCCGGTGATGCTGGTCGTCGAGGCCGGCGCGGTCTTCACCACCGTCCTCGCGGTGCTGGAGCCGGGCGTGTTCGCCTGGGCGATCGTGGCCTGGCTCTGGCTGACCGTGCTCTTCGCCAACCTGGCCGAGGCGGTCGCCGAGGGCCGTGGCAAGGCCCAGGCGGCGACGCTGCGCGCCACCAAGCGCGACACCACCGCCCGCCGGGTCTCCGGCGAGCTGGTCGCCGCCGCCGAGCTGCGGCAGGGCGACGAGGTGGTGGTCGAGGCGGGGGAGATCGTCCCCGGCGACGGCGACGTGATCGAGGGCATCGCCAGCGTGGACGAGTCGGCGATCACCGGCGAGTCGGCCCCGGTCATCCGCGAGTCCGGCGGCGACCGCTCGGCGGTGACCGGCGGCACCCGGGTGCTGTCGGACCGCATCGTCGTGCGGATCACCCAGAAGCCCGGCGAGTCGTTCATCGACCGGATGATCGCCCTGGTCGAGGGGGCCGACCGGCAGAAGACGCCGAACGAGATCGCGCTCAACATCCTGCTCGCGGCGCTCACGATCATCTTCCTGGTCGCGACGATCACCATGCAGCCGTTCGCCGTCCACGCCAAGGCCGAGAACCCCGGCATCGCCGACTCCCTGGCGCTGACCGGCGACGGGGTGAGCGGGATCGTGCTGGTCTCGCTGCTGGTCTGCCTCATCCCGACGACGATCGGCGCGCTGCTCAGCGCGATCGGCATCGCCGGCATGGACCGCCTGGTCCAGCGGAACGTCCTGGCGATGTCCGGCCGCGCGGTGGAGGCCGCCGGGGACGTCAGCACGCTGCTGCTGGACAAGACCGGCACCATCACCCTCGGCAACCGCCAGGCCGGCGCGTTCGTGCCGGTCGGCGGGGTCGGCGAGCGGGAGCTGGCCTCGGCGGCCCAGCTCTCGTCGCTGGCCGACGAGACGCCGGAGGGCCGGTCCATCGTCGCCTTCGCCGAGGAGCGGTACGGCCTGCGCGAGCCCGAGCCGCAGGGCGCCGAGTGGGTGCCCTTCACCGCCCAGACCCGGATGTCCGGCGTGGACGCCGGAGGCCGGCAGATCCGCAAGGGCGCGGCCTCGGCGGTCCTGGCCTGGGTGCGCGAGCAGGGCGGCCTGCCGTCCGCCGAGGTGAGCACCCTGGTCGACGGCATCTCTGCGGCCGGCGGGACCCCGCTGGTGGTGGCCGAGAAGGGCCGCGTCCTGGGCGTCGTGCACCTCAAGGACGTGGTCAAGCCGGGCATGCGCGAACGCTTCGCCGAGATGCGCCGGATGGGCATCCGCACCGTCATGGTCACCGGCGACAACCCGCTGACCGCGCAGGCCATCGCCGCCGAGGCGGGCGTGGACGACTTCCTGGCCGAGGCCACCCCCGAGGACAAGCTCGCGCTGATCAGGAAGGAACAGGAGGGCGGCCGGCTGGTCGCCATGACCGGCGACGGCACCAACGACGCCCCGGCGCTGGCGCAGTCGGACGTCGGCGTCGCCATGAACACCGGCACGAGCGCCGCCAAGGAAGCCGGCAACATGGTCGACCTCGACTCCGACCCCACCAAGCTGATCGAGATCGTGGAGATCGGCAAGCAGCTCCTCATCACCCGGGGCGCGCTGACCACCTTCTCCATCGCCAACGACATCGCCAAGTACTTCGCGATCATCCCGGCCATGTTCGCCGCGGTCTACCCGGGCCTGGACGCGCTCAACCTCATGCGCCTGGCCTCGCCCCAATCGGCGATCCTGTCCGCGGTGATCTTCAACGCCCTGGTGATCGTCGCGCTCATCCCGCTGGCGCTGCGCGGCGTGCGTTACCGGCCCTCCAGCGCGGCCAGGCTGCTGTCTCGCAACCTCACCCTGTACGGCCTGGGCGGCGTCGTGGCGCCGTTCCTCGGCATCAAGCTCATCGACCTGCTCATCTCGGGGATCGTGTGATGGAACGTCTGCCCAGTTGGATCCGCCAGCACCTGGCCGCGCTGCGGGCGCTCGCCGTGCTCACCGCCGTGCTCGGCGTCGCCTACCCGCTGGTCACCACCGGCGTCGCCCAGGCGGTGCTGCCCGCCAAGGCCGGCGGCTCGCTGGTCGAGAAGGACGGCCGGGTGGTGGGCAGCGCGCTCATCGGCCAGAGCTTCACCGACGCCTCCGGCGTGCCGATCGGGAAGTACTTCCAGTCGCGGCCCTCGGCCGCCGGCGACGGCTACGACCCGCTCGCCAGCGCCGCGAGCAACCTCGGCCCCGAGGACGTGCTGGACACCCTGCCGGCGGCGGGGCAGGAGGGGCGGCAGTCGCTGCTCACCCGGGTCTGCGCCCGGTCCAAGGCGGTCGGCGAGCTGGAGGGCGTCAGCGGGGCCAGGCCGTACTGCACGCCGGACGGCGTGGGCGCGGTGCTGAAGGTCTTCCCCGCGGTGGGCACGCCGGTGCGCGCGGTCAGCGTCAACCAGGCCTGCCCGGCCCAGCCGTTCCTCGCCGTCTACCAGGGCGTCCGGGTCGAGTGCGGCCGGCCCGGCGAGGACTACACCGCCGGCCGTACCGTGCCGGTCAGGGGGACGGCCGGGACGCCTGCCGTACCGGCCGACGCGGTGACGGCGAGCGGCTCGGGCCTGGACCCGCACATCTCCGTGGCCTACGCCGAGCTCCAGGCCCCGCGGGTGGCGCGGGAACGCGGCCTGGCCGCCGGCCGGGTCCGGGACTTGATCGGCGAGCACACCACCGGCCGGGCGCTGGGTTTCATGGGCCGGCCCGCGGTCAACGTGCTGGAACTCAACCTCGCGCTCGACCGGGGGTGAGCGACGCGGTCCTGAGCACCGTCCCGGATGGGGGAGAATGCCCGACGTGATTGTCGACAAAGCGATCTACTGCGACGGCGTTCGGCACACGATCGACGGCGACATCAGCGATGCCTTCGCCGCCGCCCGAAGCCGGGGCGAGTGCTTCCTGTGGATCGGCCTGCACGAGCCGACGCAGGAGGAGTTCGACCTGATCACCAGCGAGATCAGCCTCCACCCGCTGGCGGTGGAGGACGCCATCCACGCCCACCAGCGGCCCAAGCTCGAACGGTACGACGACACCCTGTTCATCGTGCTGAAGCCGCTGCTGTACGTGGAGGAGAGCTCCGACATCGAGGTCGGCGAGATCAACCTCTTCCTGGGCCGCGACTTCGTGCTCAGCGTCCGGCACGGCAAGGCCAACCCGCTGGGCGGGGTACGGCGGCGCATCGAGTCCGACCCCGAGCTGCTGGCCGCCGGCCCCGCCGGGGTGCTCTACGCCATCTGCGACGAGGTCGTCGACACCTACGGGCGCATCGCGCACGAGGTGGAGAACGACCTCATCGCCCTGGAGCAGCGGGTGTTCAGCGGTGAGCAGGACGACGTCACCGCCGACATCTACTCGCTCAAACGGGAGGTGCTGGAGTTCAGGACCGCGCAGGACCCGCTGATCCCGGTGCTGGAGGAGATCGTCAAGGGCCGGGTGGAGCAGTGCACCGCGAGCCGGGAGCAGTTCCGCGACGTCCTCGACCATCTGCTGCGGGTGGACGCCCGGGTCGACGAGCACAACGAGCTGCTGACCAGCGCGCTCAGCGCCCACCTGGCCCTGGTGGGCCGCGAGCAGAGCGCGGCGGCGATGCAGCAGAACGCCGACATGCGCAAGATCTCCTCCTGGGCGGCGCTGATCGCCGTCCCCACGATGATCGCCGGGATCTACGGGATGAACTTCGACTACATGCCCGAGCTGCACTGGCTGCTCGGTTATCCGCTCAGCCTCGGGGTCATGGTGGTGGCCGTGATCATCGTGCACCGGCTGCTGCGCAAGAGCGGGTGGCTGTGAAGCCGCCGCCGTTCTTCCGCCGCCGGCCGTCGGTCAGCCGGCTGCTGCTGGCCGCGGTCGTCGCCTGGATCGTCCTGCTGACCGTGCTGATCCTGCTGGATCCGCAGAGCGCCGCCGCCGCGTCTATTACCCTTTAAGTAAATAGGGATTGCATGAATTGACAAGGGCAGGTGAGTCCGCGTGCGCGGAACGAGCAAGGCTTCTACCGTCGCATCCATGCCTACCGACGTGCCTACCGACGTGCCTACCGACGTGCCTACCGACGTGTCTTCCGACATCGACGCGTTGCTCCCCGCCCCGGACAGATCCGTTGTGGCGATCGAACCACCCCAGACCGGCGAGGGGTACTGGGCCGGCGCGCCCAGCGCCGTCGCCGCCGACGGGCAGATCTACCTGGCCTACCGGCTGCGCCGGCCCGTGGGGGCGGGCCGCGGCTACGCCATCGTGGTCGCCCGCTCGGCCGACGGCGAGCGCTTCCAGCCGGTGACGACCATCGCCCGCGAGCAGATGGCCGCCGAGTCGCTGGAGCGACCCGCGCTCGTCCGCACCCCCGAGGGCCGCTGGCGGCTCTACCTGAGCTGCGCCACGCCGGGGACCAAGCACTGGCGGGTGGAGGTGCTGGAGGCCGCCGACCCGGCCGGCTTCGACCCGCGCACCCGCACGACCGTCCTGCCCGGCGACCCCAAGACCGGGGTCAAGGACCCGGTGATCGTCCACCGGGGCGGCCGGTGGCACCTGTGGGCGTCGGTCCACCCGCTGGCCGATCCCGACGAGGCCGACCAGATGGTCACCGACTACGCCACCAGCGGGGACGGCCTGGAGTGGGCCTGGCACGGCACCGCGCTGAGCGGCCGGCCGGGCTCCTGGGACGCCCGGGGCACGCGCGTGTCGGCCGTCCGCTTCGCCGGCGAGCAGGTGCTCGCCTTCTACGACGGCCGGGCCAGCGCGGCGGAGAACTACGAGGAGCGCACCGGGCTCGCCTGGGGTCGCGACCCGGCCGCGCTCAGCCCGATGGGCGCCGCCCCGGCCGCGACCTCCGCGCACGGCGGCGGCGGGCTGCGCTACGTCGATCTCGTGGACCTGCCCGGCGGCGGCACCCGGCTGTACTACGAGTACACCCGGCCCGACGGCGCCCACGAGTTGCGGACCGAGCTGCGCTGAGGCCCGTGGTGCGGGCGGGCCGGGGTCACGCCGGCCGCCCGTTCCTGGCCTGGCGCTGGCCCGGCGGGCGCGGCCCGACCTGGCCGCCGGAGCGCTCGCGGGGCCGCAGCCAGTCGCCGAAGTCCTCGCCGGTGACGTCCTGGAGCAGCTCGATGTCGGCGGCGAAGTGGGGGATGAGCCGCTGCCGCTGCTCCCAGGTGAGCGGGATCCGCGCCTGGCCGGGCCGCTGCAGACGGTCCTGCAGCCGGGAGCCGAGCCCACCGGACAGCCGGCGGCGCACCGCCGACAGCAGCGCGTGGAACGGCGTCGCCGTGGGCTGGGCGGTCACGTTCTCCCTGGGCAGCGCGGAGATCAGGCCGGGCCGTACGTCCAGGAAGGAGCAGATGCGGTCCAGGGTGTCGGCCGGGTGGTCGAGCAGGTCGCGGTAGCGGAAGGTCAGCACCTGCTCGCGCGGGAAGAGCGTGTACAGGTGCGCCAGTTGCTCGCCGTAGCGGCCGAGCCGGACGTAGTGCCAGAAGTGCGCCCACCCGGCGGCGATCCGCCGGTCCTCCTCGGCGCAGGCCCGCACCACGTCGTCGAGGGGTTCGAGGCCCGCCGACCACAGGTGCGCCCAGTTGGAGTGCGCGCGCTCGACCGGGTCGCGCAGCACGGCGATCAGCCGGGCGTGCGGGACGGCCGCGTGGATGCGCCGCTGGGCGGCCCGGTCGTAGAGGTAGAACGGCGTCGACTCGCCGCGTAAGGTCCCGGCGGGCGCGGCGGCGAACAGCGCCTCGTAGTCGGCGCGCCGCCAGACGTGCTCGCGCGAGGTCCGGGCGTCCCCCGGTCCGGCGCCGGCCGGCGGGCGGCCGTCGGTGAGGAAGTGCTTGGGCTCCTTCACGGCCGACAGGTACAGCTCCGGGTGGCCCTGGAGCGCCGCGTGCAGGGCGGTCGTCCCGGTTTTGGGCGCGCCGATGACGAGGAAGTCGGGCAGGGGCATGCAGGGCTTCCCTTCTCTTGATTCCTCCTTTTCCTACCAAATCTGTTGGATATTGCAAGGCCCCGCGGGTCAGCCGTTCTCCAGCGGGAACCAGTGCCCGTCCAGCGTGAGCCGGTCGGCCTCCTCCGGGCCCCAGCCACCCGGCCGGTAGACCACCGGCTCGCCGGCCGGGTCCAGCAGGTCGGCGACGATCCGCCAGCACTCCTCGACCTGGTCCATGCGGGCGAACCGCCGCGGGTCGCCCGAGACGGCGTCGGCCAGCACCCGCTCGTAGGCCCGCACGTCGTCGCCCGACAGGCAGGTGAAGTCGACGCGGGCCGCCACGTGGTCGGGCTCGGCCCGGCGCGCGCTCTTGGCCAGCAGGTCGAAGGTGACGCCCGGATCGGGCGACAGCCGGAAGCGCACCAGGTTGGGGTCCGCCGCGTCCGCCGGACGCAGCTCCACGACGATCTCCAGGGTGGTGGCGGCCATGGCCTTGCCCGCCCGGATGGTGAACGGCACGCCGTCCCAGCGGTCGGTGCCGACGTACAGCCGCAGCGCCGCGTAGGTCTCGGTGACCGAGCCGGGCTCGACCCCCGCCACGTCGAGGTAGCCGGCGTACTGCCCGCGCACGTAGTCCCCGGCCGGTACGGCACGCACCGCCTTCAGCGCCGCCGCCTTCGCCGCCAGCATCGCCTCCGGCTCCTCGCCCTCGGGCCGCTCCATGACGAGGAAGGCCAGCGTCTGCAGCAGGTGGTTCTGCACCACGTCCTGGAGCGCGCCCACCTCGTCGTAGAAGGAGCCGCGCTCGCCCACGTCGAAGTCCTCGGCCATGGTGATCTGCACGCTGCGCACGTGCGGCCGGGCCAGGGTGGCGCTCAGCAGCGTGTTGGCGAAGCGGAACACCAGCAGGTCCTCGATCACGTCCTTGCCCAGGAAGTGGTCGACCCGGCGCAGCCGCTCCTCGGGGAAGGACCGGGTCAGCTCGGCCTGCAGCGCGCGGGCGGAGGCCAGGTCGTGGCCGAACGGCTTCTCCACCACCAGGCGCGCGTGGTCGTTGAGTCCCACGTGGGCCAGGTTCGCCGCGACGGTGGCGAAGAGCGCCGGCGGGACGGCCAGGTAGTGGGCCAGGAAGCCCAGCCCCTCGGTCTGCTCGGCGATGTCGGCGAAGGAGTCCGGCTCGGCGTAGTCCACGTGGGCCACCCGGAGCAGCTCGGCGAACCTGGCGAACACCTCCTCGTCCAGCCGCCCGTGCGCGGAGATCGCCTCGCGGGCGCGCCGCCGTACCTTCTCGGGGGTCCAGTCGCCGCGCACGACGCCGACGACCGGCACGGACAGGCGCTCGTCGGCGACCAGCCGGTAGAGCGCGGGCAGCAGGCTCTTCCTGGCCAGATCCCCGGTGACGCCGAACAGGACGAGGGCTCCCGCCGCTTCGGTGGTGGTCATGTGGTCGGCTCCTCTCCCGTCGGGTCCCTTTCCAGCGGGGGTTAAGCGAGATCTGCCGCCTCGGTAAAGATCCCGGTCTCGGCCGCTGTGTAAGGTCATCCCGTGATCACAGGTGCGGTGTCGCCGGTCCTGGTGGCACGGGAGGCCGAACTGGACCGGCTGGTCGCGGCGGTGTCGGCCGTGCGGCCGGTGCCCTCGCTGCCCTCGGTGCCCTCGGTGAGCGTGGTGGCGGGCGAGGCCGGGATCGGCAAGACCCGGCTGGTGGCCGAACTGGCCGGCCGGCCCGAGGTCGCCGGGCTGCGCTGGCTGAAGGGCGGCTGCGGGCAGGTCAGGGAGCCGTTCCCGCTGGGGCCGGTGGTCGAGGCGCTGCGCGGACGGGCCGCCGACTTACGCGGGGCCGCCCTGTCGCCGGTGACCGGCGCGTTGCGCGCCCTGCTCCCCGAACTGCAGGAGGTGCTGCCGGAGGCGCCCGCGCCGCTGGAGGACCGCGCGGCCGAACGGCACCGCGTGCTGCGCGCCCTGGTCGAGGTGCTGGCCGCGCTGACCCCGGCGGTGCTGGTGCTGGAGGACCTGCACTGGGCCGACCAGCAGACGATCGAGTTCCTGACCTACCTGGTCCGGGCGCAGCCCGCCGGGCTGGCGGTGGTGCTGACCTACCGCGACGAGGAGGCCGATCCGGCGCTGCGCGCGGCGACCGCCCGCCCGGCCGACGCGGTCGCCGGCGAGCACATCGCGCTGCGCCCGCTGGACGTGGCCGGCACCCGCGCCCTGGCCGCGGCGATCCTGGAGACCGACGAGGTGTCGGCCGAGTTCGCCGAGCACCTGTGCGCCCGCTCCTCCGGGCTGCCGCTGGCCATCCAGGAACTGCTCGCCATGCTGCGCACGCAGGGCAAGCTCATCCGCTGGAAGGGCGGCTGGGCCCGCCGTACCCTCGACGAGCTCGACGTGCCCGCCGGAGTGCGCGCCCCGGTCCAGGAGCGCGTGGCGCGGATGCCGGCCGGCGCCCGCGCGGTCACCGAGGCGGCGGCCGTGCTGCGGCTGGCCGTCCCGGCCGGTACGCTCGTCGAGGTGGCCGGGGTGAGCGGCACCGACGCCCTCGACGAGGCGCTGGCCTCCGGGCTGCTCACCGAGCAGGGCGGGCTGGTCGCCTTCCGGCACGTGCTGGCCGCCGAGGCGGTCTACGAGGGCGTCACCCTCGGCCGCCGCCAGGCCCTGCACGCCGCCGCGGCCACCGCCATCCGCACGCTGCGGCCCGTCCCGCTCGGGCAGGTCGCCCACCACCTGCGGCACGCGGGCCGGCCGCAGGAATGGGTCACCGCGGCGGTCGCCGCCGCCGAGCACGCCGCCGGGCTGGGCAACGACGCCGAGGCCGCACGCCTGCTGGAGGAGGTGCTGCGGCACGCCGGCCTCGATCCGGTCCGGCGGGCCGAGCTGACCATCCGCCTCGGCTGGGCGGCCACCTACACCCTGCGCATCCCTGCCATCGGCGAGCTGCTGGAGGAGGCGCTGACCCACGACCTGCCCCAGCGCCTGCGCGGTGAGCTGCGCATCCTGCTCGCCCTCTACCTCGACACCATCCGGGTGGACAACTCCCGCGTACGGCAGGCCTTCGCCGACGCGGTGCCCGACCTGGCCGACCTGCCCGAACTGGCCGCCTGGGCCATGGTCGGCATGGGCCTGCCCACCATGGCCGACGTGCCGTTCGCCGAGCGCCTGCCCTGGCTGGAGCGCGCCCTGGAGACGGTGCCGGCCGACGGGGAGCCGGGGCCGCGGGTGTTCGTGCTCGGCAAGGTCGCGATGGTCTTCGTCAGCTCCGGTGACCCCCGCTGGTGGGCGCTGACCGAACGCATCCTGGCCGAGACCGGCGGCCGCCCGACCGGCCGCCGGGAGGTCGGCGCCTACCGGTCCGTCGGCGGCTCCGCCGTCGACACCGGCCACCACCGGGTGGCGGCGCGGCTGCTGGAGGCCGCACTCGACGCCGGCCGCGGCGCGAGCGGCTCGGCCCGGGACGACCTCGGCCTGCGCGCCGGCCTGGCCCTGGCCCGCTACCACGCCGGTGCGTGGGAGGGACTGCGCGAGGAGCTCGCCGAACTGCGCGAGCAGTGCGGCAACCGGCCGCACGAGCGCCTCCAGGTCGACCTCATCACGGCCTGCCTGGCCCCGGCGCCCAGCCGGCTCGACGCCGCCCGGACCATGCTCGCCGGGCTGGTGCGCGACCTGCGGGTGCGGGGCGACCTCGACATGCTCGGCGCCCCGGTGACGATGCTGCTGCGCCTGGCCACCGCCGGGGAACGGGCCGGGGCGGCGCTCGCGGAGACGGCCGACGTGGTCGCCGGGTGGGAGGCCAGGGACCTGTGGCCGGTGGGGGTGCGTGCCCTACCCGCGCTGACCGGGGCCCTGCTGTCCGACGGGCGGGTGCGCGAGGCCGCCGAGCTGGCCGGCCGCTACGAGAACCGGCTGCGGGGGATGGACGCGCCGCTGGCCGTACCGGCGCTGGCGCAGGCCCGCGGGCACCTCGACGCGCACGCGGGGCGCTGGGCGCGGGCCGCGCAACGCTACGGCGAGGCGGCCGCGGCCTACGCCGAGCTGCCCGCCGCCTACGACGCCGCCCAGGCGGTCGAGCAGCAGGCGGCGTGCCTGTTCGAGCTCGGCGACCCCGGCGCGGGGGACGCGCTGACCCGGGCGGTCGAGACCTACACCCGGCTGGAGGCGCGCTGGGACCTCGACCGGGCCACCCAGCTCGGCCGCCGCTGGGGCCTGCGGCCCGCCGGCCGGATCCGGTCCGGCGCGGGCGTGGACGGCGAGGCGGCCGGCCTGTCGGCGCGGCAGGCGCAGGTCGCGCGGCTGGCGGCGACCGGGCTGACCAACCAGGAGATCGCGCGGCAGATGTTCCTGTCGCCCAAGACGGTCGACAAGCACCTGGGCGTGGCCATGCGCAAGCTGGGCGCCCGCTCCCGCACCGAACTCGGCCGCCACCTCGGCGGGTGACCCCTGTCCTGGGCACCCCAGGTGGGTGACACATGTCCCGGGCACCCCAGGCGGGCGCCCCCTTGTCCTGGGCACCCCAGGCGGGTGACCCCGGAATTGGGGTGTTCACCCCATGCCCGCCCCATACCTGCCGCCCCGCCCGCCGCGCGAGTCTTTTGCCATGCCCGAAGACACGCCCGACCGCCCCGGTCCATCCGGGCCCGAACTCCCACCGGACGAGCAGGAGAGCCCCGAGGAGTCCCAGCCGCCGGACGGCTTCGAGCCGCTGTGATCACCCCCCGCGAAAGGCGAGACACCCCCTCATGCGCATGACCACCCCACCGGGAGGAGCGGCGTGAGCCGGCTCCGGCGCGGCTCGCTCGCGCTCACCTCGGTCCTCGCGCTGGCCGCCGGCACCCTGGCGATCCAGCCCACCGCTCAGGCCCAGACCCAGAACCAGACCCGGAACCAGACCCAGAACCAGACCCCGCCGCAGCAGCCCTTCGCCCTGAAGGGCGTCGGCAAGGGACCACACACCGTCACCCTGATCACCGGCGACCGGATCACCCTCACCGACGTCGGCGCCGGGCGCTACGAGATCAGCCAGCAGGGCGGCGCCCGCCCGGACGGCCGCGTAGCCTCCCTGTTCGTGCGCACCGGGCCGGACGGCGTCTACGCCCTGCCCGACGACGCCTTCCCCGCCATCCAGTCCGGCCTGCTCGACCGCGAGCTGTTCAACGTCAAGTACCTGGCCGAGAACGGCTACACCGACGCCCAGACCAAGAACCTGCCGGTCATCGTGCAGTACCCCAAGGGCTTCGCCGCCGCGCGGACCTCGGCCGACGCCATGCCGGCCAGCGCGCCCACCGCGACGCTGGAGAGCATCAACGGCGCCGCGCTCGACGTCACCAAGGGCGAGGCCGGGGCCTTCTGGGCCGCGCTGCACGCCGCTCCCGACGCCAAGGGGACCGCCCGGCTGCAGGGCGGCGTCGCCAAGGTCTGGCTGGACCGCAAGGTCAAGGCCGACCTGGCCGAGAGCGTCCCGCAGATCGGTGCGCCGGAGGCGTGGAAGGCCGGGCACGACGGCGCCGGCGTGACCGTCGCGGTCCTGGACACCGGCATCGACGCCGCCCACCCCGACCTCGCCGGGAAGATCACCGAGGCGCGCTCGTTCATCCCGGACGAGACCGTCAAGGACGGCCACGGCCACGGCACCCACGTCGCCACCACCATCGCCGGCTCCGGCGCCGCCTCCAACGGCGCCAACAAGGGCGTCGCGCCCGGCGCCCGCCTGCTGGTCGGCAAGGTGCTCGACGACGGCGGGTCCGGCGCGGAGTCCGGGATCATCGAGGCGATGGAGTGGGCCACCGCGGCCGGCGCCAAGGTGGTCAGCATGAGCCTCGGCGCGAACGCCACCGACGGCACCGACCCGATGAGCCAGGCGGTCAACGACCTGTCCGCCGCCACCGGCGCGCTGTTCGTCATCGCCGCGGGCAACAACGGCGGCCAGGAGACCGTCGGCACGCCCGGCACCGCGGACGCCGCGCTGACCGTCGGCGCGGTGGACAAGTCCGGCAAGCAGGCCGACTTCGCCAGCCAGGGACCGCGCGTCGGCGACGGCGCGCTGAAGCCCGACATCACCGCCCCCGGCGTCGACATCGCCGCCGGCCGCGCCGCCGGCACCGCGATGGGCAGCCCGGTCGACGAGCACTACACCAAGGCCTCCGGCACCTCGATGGCCACCCCGCACGTCGCCGGCGCCGCGGCCATCGTCGCGCAGGCGCACCCGGACTGGACCGGGCAGCAGCTCAAGGCGGCGCTGATGTCCACCGCCAAGGACACCGGCGGCACGGTCTACGAGCGCGGCGCGGGCCTGGTCGACGCGGGCCGCGCGGCGACGCAGCGCGTCTTCGCCGTGACCCCGAGCCTCGACTTCCGCCTGATCGACGCCACGGGCAAGCCGCAGACCCGCGAGCTGACCTACACCAACCTCGGCGACCAGCCGGTCACCCTGGCGCTGAAGCCGGCCATGGACGGGCTGAGCGTCGCCGACGCCAGCCTGACCGTCCCCGCCAAGGGCACCGCCACCACCACCGTCACCCTCAAGACCGAGGGGCTGCCCATCGGCCTGTACGGCGGAGCCGTCACCGCCGAGGCCGACGGCCTGCGCCTGACCACCCCCGTCGGCGCGGTGCGCGACGTGCCGACCGTCGAGCTGACCATCCGCACCCTGGGCCGCGACGGCAAGCCGATCACCCCCTTCGCCCAGGACGTCATCGACCTCGACGGCCGCAAGGGCCAGCTCGGCCCGCACCTGATCGTCGACCACGGCGTCGTGGTGACCCGCGTCCCGGTGGGCACGATCAGCGTCCTGCAGATCGTGGAGTGGGTCGACGCCGACAGCAAGCGCAACCGCGCCTGGCTGTTCGAGCCCGAGCTCACCGTCACCGGCGACACCGAGATCACGCTGGACGTCCGCAAGACCACCCAGGTCCGCTTCAGCACCCCCAAGCCGGCCGAACCGCTGAACAACGGCTACAACACCTTCTACCAGCGCACCAACGCCAAGGGGCAGGTCTTCTCCGGAGCCCTGGTCAACGGCGTGCCGACCGGCTCGTGGGGCAAGCTGTGGGTGTCGCCGACCGAGAAGGTCACCAAGGGCGGCTTCCGGTTCTCCACCCAGTGGACCCTCGGCCGCGCCGAGGTCGCCATGAGCGTGCTCGGGCGGCGCGGCGCGACCAAGCTCGACCCGGCCGTGAACCTGCACTGGCAGGGCCAGGTCGACAGCCACCCCGACTGGAAGCCGTTCACCGGCACCGCCGATCTGAAGCTGGCCGACGTCGGCCAGGGCAGCCCCGAGGAGCTCGCCGGGCGCGACCTGCGCGGCAAGCTCGTCCTGATGGGCGCGGAAGGCGTGCACGACCCCTTCGGCAACCCCGTCTGCGGCGCGCAGATCGAGCGCATCGGCGCCGTCCGCGACGCCGGGGCGGCCGGGCTGCTGATCTACCCGCTGGCCGAGACCGGCTGCGCGGTCCCGCTGCCGATGTGG
Source organism: Nonomuraea sp. NPDC050328 (assembly GCF_044459405.1). Classification (NCBI taxonomy): domain Bacteria; kingdom Bacillati; phylum Actinomycetota; class Actinomycetes; order Streptosporangiales; family Streptosporangiaceae; genus Nonomuraea; species Nonomuraea sp. NPDC050328. The sequence continues at coordinate 80,613 of NZ_JBITIW010000014.1, forward strand.
CAGAAGCCGTTCTCCGGCCCGCCCAAGCCGATCGGCATCCCCAACGCCCACCTGTCCACCAAGGAGGGCCTGGCCCTGCGCGAGCAGGCCGGACGCGGCCCGGTCACCATCCGGGTGGAGGGGCACCGCTACTCGCCCTACACCTACGCGCTCACCCCGTACGAGGAGGGGCGCATCCCCGACTCCCTGCACTACACCGTGCGCGAGCGGGACACCGCCCGGGTCGACCTGGCCATCCGGGCGCCTCGCTCGACCGGGTTCTGGGAGTGGACCTACGCCTTCAAGGTGGACGACGCCACCCGCTGGGGCATCTCGCCCTCCGAATCCGACCTGGTCGGTGAGGGGCCGCAGGTCCGTCCCGAGTACGTGTGGCCGACCGACCCGACGGTGGCGCACCTGCGCGGCATGGCGCTCGACCTGACCGGCACCCAGGGCGTCAACGCGCGCTACCTGACCGAGGTCCATCCGCGGCCGGGCCGTACCGGGCAGGTGTGGTTCGCGCCGGGGACGCCGGGCGCGGCGACGGTGGGCGACGCCGCGGCGGCGCTGCCCGACCCCAAGGCCGGCGTGCTCGAACAGCAGCCGCTGGGCCTCACCTGCGCGATCTGCGTGCAGGGCGACAAGCTGTGGGCCGACTTCTCCGAGGTCTCCGGCGTCGGCGCGACCCGCGTGGACGGCGACGCCTACTGGTCGGTCGCGCAGCCGTTCACCCCGAACTACGAGACGCACCTGTACCGCGACGGGAAGGAGATCGCCCGGGAGGGCGTCGAGCCGGTGGCCGGCAACGCGCCGCGCTTCACGCTCCCGGCCACCGAGGGCGTCTACCGGCTGACCGCCAAGAACGCCGTGCACGACGTCGAGTGGACCTTCACCGGCCCGCCCGCCGCCGGCGCGGTCCAGCCCGGCGCGGCCTGCAACTCCTGGTTCATCGAGGGGACCGGCGAGCACTGCCGGCCCACCCCGGCGGTGTTCGTCAGCTACGCCCTCGGCGGCGAGGCCGACAACAGCGTCGCGGCCGGTCGCCGGCACACCTTCGAGGTCGAGGCCTACCACTCGCGCTCGACGGCGCCGATGCCGAAGATCGCGGGCCTCAAGGTCTGGGCCAGCACGGACGACGGGGCCACCTGGCAGCCGGTCACGCTCAAGCGTGAGCGGGACGGCCGGTACACCGCCTCCGTCCGCTACCCCGCCCTCCGCGCCACCACCGGCGCGGTCAGCCTCCGGGCCGAGGCGTGGGACGCGGCGGGCAACCGGGTGAAGCAGACCAGCACCCGGATCCTGCCCCTGCGCTGACGATCCACCGGCGCCCCTCCCTCAGCCTGGGGGAGGGGCGCCGGCTGCGTTCAGGGCTTTCACGAGGCGAGGTGGCGTTCGCGGGCGTCGAGCAGCTCGTCCCAGTGCTCCGCGGCCCACTCGCAGGCCACCCTGAGCGGTTCGAGCAGGCTGCGCCCCAGCGGGGTCAGGGCGTACTCCACGCCGTCGCGCGGGTCCGGGTGGACGGTGCGGGACACCAGGCCGTCGCGTTCCAGGCCGCGCAGCGACTGGGTGAGCACCTTCGGGGTGACGCGGTGCAGCGGGACCCGGAGCTCGGAGAAGCGCCGCGGGCCCGCCTCCAGGCAGTACATGACCAGCGCGGCCCACTTGTCGCCGAAGCGGAAGGGCAGCAGCGACGACGGGCAGAGCTCGTCGAACAGGTCGGCAGGCAACGGCCGCCGGTGCGTCATGGTCTCTCCTGCTCGTCGACGGTGGGGCGGGAGCTCGGTATCCGGGAGGTAACCACCCCGATGGCTACCGTCGGGGGCACCGAGGTACCAGCTCGGAGCACCGAGGCACCAGGAGGTATTCCATCATGAGCAAGTTCGTGGTTTTCGGCGCAGGCGGCCGGGCCGGACGGCAGGCCGTCGCCGAGGCGGTCCGCCGCGGGCACCAGGTCACCGCGGTGGTCCGTGACCCGTCCCGCTACACCGGCCCGCTGGACGCCGGCGTCCAGGTCGTCGCCGGGGACGTCACCGACGCGGCGGACGTGGCCGCCTTCGCCGCCGGGCACGACGCCGCCCTCAACGCCGCGGCGGTGGTGGAGCCGGACACCTTCTTCCCCGCCGCCGCCCGCGCCCTCAACCAGGGCCTGCGGCAGGCCGGGGTGCGCCGCCTGGTGGCGGTCGGCCTCGCCTCGCTGCTGCCCGACCCGGCCGGCGTCCCGCTGATGGACCAGCCCGGCTTCCCCGCCCAGTTCCGCCCCTTCTGCCTCGGCCACGCCGCCGGCTTGGAGGTGCTCCGCGCCGAGGACAACCCGCTGGACTGGGTGTACATCAGCCCGGTGGGCGACTTCGACCACGACGGCGAGCGCACCGGCCGCTACGAGATCGGCCGGCACGGCGACCCCGCGGCCCGCATCTCCTACGCCGACTTCGCCATCGTCCTGCTCGACGAGGCCGAGACCCCGCGTCACCGCCACGTCCACCTGGCGGTGAGCTGACCCCCGGCGCGGGTCTCAGGGCCCTGGGCGGGCGGTGGCGTCCATGGGGATCGCGGCGGTGCTGCGGCCGTCGGGGTCGAGTAGGCGGCCCAGGCGCTTGACCCAGCGGAGCGTCACGCAGCGGTCCACCACGGACGCCTCGGGCCAGGCCGTCAGCAGCCGGGCCTCGAAGGCCGACAGCTCGTCCAGCGAGCGGACCCACACGTTGACCATGAGGTTGGCCTCGCCGACGACCGACAGGACCATCCGGGTCTCGCGGAGCTCGGCGATCCCGTCGGCGACCGGGTCGAGCAGCGGGGCCGGGACGGCCAGCCAGAGCATGGCGGTCACCCGCCAGCCGGCCAGCCGGTGCGCGGCCTCGCACCGCAGGACCGCCCGGCCGCTGGAGAGCATGCCGTTCAGCAGCCGGCGGACCCGCGCCTCCGACGAGCCCAGCAGCTCGGCGAGCGCCGCGTAGGAGCGGCGGCCGTCGGCGGCCAGCGCGTGCATCAGGGTGAGCTCGTCGGGGCGGAGCAGGCCGGAGTCGCGGGCGGCGGGGGAGCCGTGCTCCAGGCCGAGGCGTTGCTCCCGGTTGAGCGAGTCGAGCCGCCACCGGCTGGCCTCGCGGTAGAGCCGCTGGCCGGGGTGGGTGCGGGTGAACCGGACGCCGTCGAGGGCGCCGACGCGGCGCAGCACGTAATCGCCGGCGCGGGCGAGGTCGGTGGTGATCACCGTGAGCAGCAGGTCGCGCCGCCCGGTCGTGCACTCGACGCTGATCGCCTGCGGGTCGGCGGCCAGCCTCGCCGCCACCTCCTCCAGCGCGCCGGGCACGCAGCCCACCTCCACCATGGCGAAGGCGTGGTAGGGCACCTGCGAGGGCCCGGCGGCGCAGGTCACCCAGGCCTCGCCCGAGGCGCTGAGCCGGGCCCAGCGCCGCGACAGGGTGGCCGCGTCCACGCCGAGCGGCGCCGCCAGCCGGCTCCAGGGCGCGCGGGGATCGAGCTGGAGCGCGTTGATCAACGCGAGGTCGAGCTCGTTGAGAGCGGGATCCGTGCGTGCGGCCCGGCTTCCTGACGGCATTCGTGCATTTTACGCCGCGGAACAGGCGAAGCCCGAGTCTGGTCCCCATCGCTCCCGCCCCCGTCCCCCAGGGGAGAAGTCATGATCCGACCCCGTCCGGCCGCCTCGGCCGCAGTCGCCGTCTCGGCCGTCCTCACCCTCGCCGCCTGCACCACCTCCGCCGGTCCGGGCGCGGGCCCCACCTCCGGCCGGGACGGTACGGCAGGCGCCGTGTTCCGTTTCGCCGCCACCTCGGACGCCAACACCTTCGACCCCGCCAAGGGCACCGCGGCGACCGACTACAGCCTGGCCCGCCTGCAGTACGCCACCCTGGTCAACCGGGACACCGGCAACAAGATCATCCCGGGCCTGGCCGAGACGTGGGACGCCACCCCCGCCGGCGCCACCTTCACCCTGCGCAAGGGCCTGTCCTGCACCGACGGCAAGCCGCTCACCGCCTCCGCGGTGGCCGGGTCGCTGAGGCGCTTCGCCGACCCGAAGACCGGCTCGTCGGGCGTCGTCTTCGCCTTCGGCCCCGGCGCGCCGACGATCACCGCCGACGACCAGGCCGGCACCGTGACCGTCACCCTGGCCCAGCCGTGGTCGGACCTGCTGGTCGGGCTGTCGCTGACCAACGCGGGCATCGTCTGCCCGGCCGGCCTGGCCGATCCGCAGGCCCTCGCCCGGGGGCCGGTCGCCGGGGCGGGCACCGGCCCGTACGTCCTGGCCGACGTGCAGCGCGGGCGCTCCTACACCTTCACGCTGCGCGAGGGCTACCCGGCCTTCCCCTCGTACGCGCCGCAGGGCACGCCGCCCGCGCAGCTCAAGCTGTCCGTCCTGGCCAACGAGAGCACCGCGGCCAACCAGCTCAGCACCGGCGGGCTGGACTACGTGGCGCTCACCGGCCCCGACGCCGCCCGGTTCGCGCAGGGCGGCTACACGCTGAAGACCGCCCCGCTGCTGCGCATGTTCGTCGTCTTCAACCAGCGCGAGGGCCACCCAGGCGCCGACCCCAAGATCCGCAAGGCGGTCGCGCAGGCGCTCGACCTGCAGGCCTTCAACAAGGTCTTCGGCGGCAAGGGCGAGGCCATGAAGAGCTGGAGCGACAGCACCAGCGAGTGCGCGAGCACCGACGCCGCCCTGGTCACCGCCACCGACCCGGCCGCCGCCAAGCAGGTCCTCGCCGGGGTGAAGATCAGGCTGACCGGCACCAACGGCGTCGCCAACGGCTCCGGCAACGCCTACGTGCAGGAGGCGCTGCGCGCGGCCGGCGCCGACGTCACCCTGCGCAACGTGGACAACGCCACCTGGGCGAGCGACGTCCTGGCCGACAAGGGCGAGTGGGACCTCACGGTGATGGCGCACCTCAACTTCGCCGGCACCCTGACCTCCGGCGCGCTGCTCCTGACCGGCCCGCCCCCGCCCCGGGGCCGCAACTTCGGCGACCTCCGCAACGACGCCTTCACCGCCGGCATGGGCAAGGCCATGGCCGCCGCCGACCCGGCCGCCAAGTGCGCCGGCTGGGCCGAGGCGCAGCAGGCGCTGCTCGGCCGCAACGACGTGGTGCCGCTGGCCACCGTGCCGGTCGCCTTCGTCTACGGCAAGAACGCCGACGGGGCCGTCGTCAACGGCACGCCCGACCCGACCACCTTCCGGATCAAGGGCTGATGGCCGGGACCGCCACCCGGGCCGGCGCGGCCGCGGTGCGCCGGCCGCACCCCTGGCTCGGCTTCCTGCTGCGCCGGCTGGGCGGCCTCGCCGCGGTCCTGGTCACCCTCGTGGTCGTGACCTTCGGCATGGTGCAGCTCATCCCGGGCGACCCGGCCCGCGCGCTCGCCGGGCAGAGCGCGACCGAGGAGCAGGTCACCCTGCTCCGCCACGAGCTGGGCCTGGACCGGCCGCAGGCGGAGCAGTTCGGCTCCTACGCCGCCGGCCTGCTGCGCGGCGATCTCGGCACCTCCTTCCAGACCGGCGAGCCGGTCGCCGAGGTACTCGCCGGCCGGCTGCCCTTCACCGCGGAGCTGGCCTTCCTGGCGATCGCCGTGGTGCTCGTGGTGGCGGTCCCGCTCGGCCTGACCGTCGCCGTCCTGACCCGCGGCGGGCGGCGGCGCCGGCTCGACACCGGCTTCACCTTCGTCACCGGCCTGCTCGGCGCCGCCCCCGAGTACGTCCTCGGCACCCTGCTGGTGCTGATCTTCGCCATCCGGCTCGGCGCGCTGCCTGCCGCCGGGGCCGAGACCCTGTCCGCGCTGATCCTGCCGGTCGCCGCGGTCGCGCTGCCGACGAGCTGCGTGCTCGCGCGCATCGTGCGGCGCGAGGCCGCGGTCGTGCTCGGCCAGGACTACCTGCGCGCCGCCCGCGGCCACCGGCTGCCCGCCCTCGTCCTGTACGGCAGGCACGCCCTGCCCAACCTGCTCACCGGCACCCTGACCATGGGCGGCCTGATGCTGGCCGGCCTGCTCGGCGGCACCGTGATCGTGGAGAGCGTCTTCGCCTGGCCGGGCCTCGGCACCCGCGTCGTCGAGGCGATCCTCAACCGCGACTACCCGGTCATCCAGGGCACCGTACTGGTCCTGGGGCTGCTCGCCACGCTGCTCAACACCCTGGTCGACATCCTGCTCGGGCTGCTCGACCCCAGGACCCTCACCGCGAGGAGCCACCCGTGATCCGCTGGACCAAAGGCCTGGTGCTCGGCCTGACCGGCCTGGCCCTGATCGTGCTCGTCGGCGTCGTCGCCCCCTTCGTCTGGGACGAGGCGGCGACCCGGCTCACCGGCGCCGCACGCGAGGGCATGTCGGCCGCCCACCCGCTCGGCACCGACGCGCTCGGCCGCGACGTGCTGGCCCGCACGCTGGTCGCCACCCGGCTGACCCTCGTGCTCACCGCCCTCGCCACCCTCATCGCCGCCGTCCTGGGCATCGGCCTCGGCACCGCGGTCTGGGTGAGCGGCGCCCGCGTCCGCGAGGTGGGCCTGCGGCTCATCGACGTCATGGTGTCCTACCCCGCGGTCATCCTCGCGCTGGTCGTCGCGGCCATCCTGGGCGCGGGCGGCCCGGCCGCGGTCGTCGCGATCGGCGTCGCGTGGAGCCCCGCCTTCGCCCGGCTGACCGCCAACCTCGCCGCCTCGGTCGCCGGCCGCGACCACGTCGCCACCGCCCGGCTGCTGGGCGTGCCGCCGAGCCGGATCCTCACCCGCCACCTGCTGCCCAACATCGCCGAACCGCTGCTGGTGCTGATCTCGGTCTGCTTCGCCGGCACGCTCACGGCGCTGTCGGGGCTGTCGTTCATCGGGCTGGGCGTCCAGCCGCCCGCTTACGACTGGGGCTCGCTGCTCGACACCGGGCTGGAGGCCCTCTACACCAACCCGGGCGAGGCGCTCGGACCGGCGATCGCGATCACCCTCACCGGGGTGTTGGCCGGGTTCGTCGGCGACGGGCTGGCCGAGTCCGCCGACCCGCGGCGTGCCGGTCCGCTCCGCCGTACCGGCAAAGCCGTCTCCCGCGCGGCGGCTCCGGCGCCGGAGGTGCCGCAGGACGCGCTCCTGGTGGCCGAGGACCTCAGGATCTCCCGCCCTGACGGCGTTGAGCTGGTCGCGGGCGTCTCCTTCACCGTACGGCGAGGCGAGATCGTGGGCATCGTCGGCGAGTCCGGCTCGGGCAAGAGCCTGACCGCGATGGCCGTCGCCCGGCTGCTGCCGGACCAGGTGCGAGCCGAGGCGGCCGTGCTCCGGCTGGACGACCTCGACCTGCTCGGACCGGCGCCGGACCGCCGGCTCGCCCTGGAGATCGGCGTCGTCTACCAGGACCCCGCCGCCTCGTTCAACCCCGGCCTGCGGATGGGCGGCCAGATCACCGAGGTGCTACGCCGGCACCGGGGTAGCGGCCGGGCCGAGGCGCGCCGCCAGGCGGTCCAGGCGCTGGAGAGCGTCGGCGTCACCCGGCCGGAGGCCCGGCTGCGGCAGTACCCGCACGAGCTGTCCGGCGGCCTGCGCCAGCGCGCGATGATCGCCTCGGCGGTGCTCCCTGGACCGCGGCTGCTCGTCGCCGACGAGCCCACGACCGCGCTGGACGTCACCGTCCAGGCCGAGGTGCTCGCCCTGGTGAAGGAGATCAACGAGCGCGACGGCACCGCGGTGCTGTTCATCTCGCACGACATCGGGGTGATCGCCACCCTGTGCCACCGCGTGCTGGTGATGTACGCCGGGCGGGTCGTGGAGGAGCTGACCGTCGCCGACCTCCGGGAGGGCCGCGCCCGCCACCCCTACACCCGCGCGCTGCTGGCCGCGACCCCCCGGCTGACCGGGCCGGCCGGGGAGCCGCCGGCGACCATCCCGGGCCGCCCGCCCGCCCCGGCCGAGCGGCCGAGCGGCTGCGCGTTCGCCGCCCGCTGCGCCGAGGCCCTGCCGCACTGCGCGGCCGAGCCCGCGCCGCCGGTGCCGTCGCCGGGCGGCTGGGCGGCCTGCCACGCTCTGGCGACCAGGATTTCGGAGGGGGCGTCGTGACGCTCGCCGCAGAGAACGTGACCGTGGTGTTCGGCCACGGCGCCCGCGCCCAGACCGTCCTGGACGACGTCAGCCTCACCGTGCCCACCGGGACCACCACCGGCCTGGTCGGCGAGTCGGGCTCGGGCAAGTCCACCCTGGCCAAGGTCGTGGTCGGGCTGGTCCGGCCCCGCTCGGGCCGGGCGCTGCTGGACGGGGCCGACCACGCGGCCCTGCGGGGACGAAGCCTGGCCGAGGCCCGGCGCCGGATCCAGCTCATCCCGCAGGACCCCTACTCCTCGCTCAACCCGCGGATGACCATCGGCCGGGCGCTCGCCGAGGCCGCCGACCCCCGCCGGGCCGACCCGCGCGCCCACGCCGCGAAGATCACCGGCGCGCTGGTGGCGGTCGCCCTGGACGCCGCCGCCGCCGGGCGCTACCCGCACGAGTTCTCCGGCGGCCAGCGCCAGCGCATCGCCATCGCCCGCGCGCTGGTGACCGGCGCGGACGTGCTGGTCGCCGACGAGATCACCTCGGCGCTGGACTGCTCGGTCCAGGCCGAGGTGCTGGCCCTGCTGGCCGGGCTGCGCGAACGCCTGGGCCTGACCATGCTGTTCATCTCCCACGACCTGGCCGTGGTCCGGCACGTCTGCGACCAGGTGGCCGTCATGCACCGGGGCCGGGTGGTCGAACACGCGCCGCGTGACCTGATCTACCGCGAGCCCGCCCATCCCTACACCCGGCGGCTGCTGGACAGCGCGCCGTCCCTGTCCCTGGAGGAGACCCGTTGAGCAGCCGAGCAGCGGAGACGACCCGCGCCATCCTGACCGGTCTCGACCTGACCGGCCTGGCGGCCTTCTACCGCGACCTGCACGCCCATCCCGAGCTGTCGTGGCAGGAGCACCGCACCGCCGCCGCGGTCGCCGCCCGGCTGGCCGCCGCCGGCTTCACCGTCACCGAGCGGGTCGGCGGGACCGGAGTCGTCGGCGTGCTGCGCAACGGCGACGGCCCGGTGGTCCTGCTCCGGGCCGACCTCGACGCGCTGCCGGTGACCGAGCGGACCGGCCTGCCGTACGCCAGCACCGTGCCGGGGGTGATGCACGCCTGCGGGCACGACCTGCACCTGGCCTGCCTGGCCGGGGCAGCGGAAGCCCTCAGCCGGGCCCGCAGCTCCTGGTCGGGCGTGCTCGTGGTCGTCGCCCAGCCCGCCGAGGAGGTCGGCGAGGGCGCGCTCGCCCTGCTCGGCGACGGCCTGTTCACCCGCTTCCCCCGGCCCGACGTGGCGCTCGGCCAGCACGTCGGCCCGACCCCGGCGGGCACCACGATCCACCGGCCCGGCCTGCTGATGGCCGCCTCCACCACGATCGACGTGCGCGTCCTCGGCCGGGGCGGGCACGGCTCCACCCCGGAGCTGTGCGTGGACCCGGTGGTGACCGCCGCCCACCTGGTCACCCGGCTGCAGACCATCGTCTCCAGGGAGACCTCGCCGAGCGATCCGGTCGTGCTCACCACCGGGGTCCTGCGGGCGGGCACGCAGGCCAACGTCATCCCGGACGAGGCCTACCTCGCCCTCAACCTGCGCACCCGCACCGACGGGGCCAGGGAGCGGGTGCTGGCCGCGGTCCGGCGGATGGCCGAGGGGGAGTGCGCCGCCGCCGGCTGCCCGCGGCCCCCGCAGGTCGAGGTCACCGGCCGCTTCCCGCTCACCCTGAACGACCCCGGGGCCGACGCCACGGTCAGCGCCGTGCACGCCGAGCTGTTCGGGGCCGAGGCGGTGATCGAGCACGGGCCGCTGATGGGCAGCGAGGACTTCTCCTACCTGGGCCTGGCCGAGCACAACGGCGGCACGGCGATCCCGACGGCGTTCTGGTTCTTCGGCGGCACGCCGTGGCAGGTGTGGGAGGCGGCGCCGGGGGACGGCCCGGAGGACAAGCTCCGCACCGTGCCCGGCAACCACAACTCGCGCTTCGCCCCCTCCGCCGAGGAGGGCCTGCGCCACGGCGTCACCGCCCTGACCGGCGCCGCCCTGGCCTACCTCGCATGAGCGAGGCCCCCGGCCCACGCCACGTGCGCGGCGTCGCCGACCTGATCATCGTGGGGCGGATCCGTACCTTCGACCCCGTCCGGCCGCTGGCCGGTGCGCTGGCCGTCGGCGACGGCCGGATCCTCGCGCTCGGCGAACCGCACGACCTCGACGGGCTGCGCGGCCCCCGCACCGTCGTGGCCGACGCCGGCGACGGCTGCGTGCTGCCGGGGTTCGTGGAGGCGCACGGCCACTTCGTCGCCGACGGGCTCGGCGCGGCCGGCGGCGTGGTGGACGTGCGCCCGGTCACCGCACCCAATGCGGAAGCGGTCCTGGCCGCGATCGACGCCGCCCTGGCCACCCGGCCGGAGACGGGCGTCCTGGCCAACGGCTGGGACGCGCTGCTGCAGCCGGGCCTGCCCCGGCCCGGCCTGGACTGGCTCGACCGCCGAGCGCCCGCCTGCCCGCTGGTCGTCCTGCACAACTCCGGGCACCTGGCCTACTTCAACAGCGCCGCGGCCCGCCAGGCTGGGCTGGACGAGCACCCCGGCGAGGGCTTCGGCCGTACCCCGCAGGGCACCCTGGACGGCACCGCCACCGGACCCGCGGCGATCGGACTGCTCACCGCCCCGTTCGCGACCGCCCTGCTCGGTCCCGGCTTCACCACGGCCATGGCCGCCCAGAGCGCGCGCCTGGCCGCCCGGGGCATCACCACGATGAGCGACATGGGCTTCGCCCCCGCCTACCGGCCGGCGCTGGAGGCCGCGCGCACGGCCGGGGCGATCCGCACCCGGCTGCGGCTGTACGAGCCGGCCACCCCCGCGCTCGCCAGCGCGGTCGCCCCGGGGGCGGGCGACGACCTCGTCCGGCAGGTCGGCATCAAGGTCTGGGCCGACGGCTCGCCCTGGGTCGGCACCCTCGCGGCCACCTTCCCCTACCTCGACACCGCCGCCACCCGCGCCCTCGGCCTCCCGCCCGGCCACCGCGCCGCCCCCCGCTACGACCACGCCGAGCTCGCCGAGATCTTCCAGGCGTACGGCGGAGCCGGCTGGCAACTGGCCTGCCACGCCAACGGCGACGCCGCCATCGACCTGGCCCTCGACGTCTGGGAGGAACTCGCGCCGCCGCCCGCCGGATGGCCCCGGCTGCGCCTGGAGCACGTCAGCGCGATGCGCCAGGACCAGTTCGCCCGCGCCCACGCACTCGGCGTCACCTGCAGCCTGTTCCCCGACCACCTGCACCACTGGGGCGAGGTGCTGGCCGACGAGCTGTTCGGGCCGGAGGTCGCCGCCCGGTGGGCGCCGGCCGGCTCCGCCGTACGGGCGGGTATGCGGGTCTCGCTGCACAACGACTCGCCGGTCACGCCCGCCGACCCGCTGCACAACGTCAGCGTCGCGGCCACCCGCACCACCCGGCGCGGCCGGACGCTGGGCGCGGCCGAGCGGATCAGCGTCGCTCAGGCGTTGCGCGCCCAGACCGCCGACGCGGCCTGGCAACTGCTGGCCGGCGACGTGGTCGGCACGCTGGCCCCCGGCCGCTACGCCGACCTGGCGGTGCTGCCGGCCGACCCGCTCGCGGTCGAGCCGGAGGCGGTGGCCGGGCTGGAGGTCCTGGCCACCTTCCTCGGCGGCGTGGCCGTCCACGGCGGGCTGCCCCGGCACCGCGGCCACCCGCGCACCCTCGGAAAGGACCATCGATGACCACGAGCCCCTCCCTCGCCGAGCACGCCGACGAGGTCTGGCACGGCCGCGCCGAAGGCGGGGTCTTCGGCTTCACCGCGGCCGGGCGGGGCGTCCAGGACGTCGCGCCCGGGATCGGCTGGCGGGCCGGCTTCGGCAACGTCGCCGCCTTCCGCACCGGCGACGGGCTGGTGCTGTTCGACACCGGCAACCCCGGCGACGCCGCCAGGCTCCACGCCGACGTGCGCGCCTGGACGGCCGAACCGCTCACCGAGGCGATCTACTCCCACGGCCACATCGACCACGTCTTCGGCGTGGACCCCTTCGACGCCGAAGCCGACGAGCTCGGCCGGCCCCGGCCGACGGTGATCGCGCACGAGGCCGTGCTCGACCGGTTCGACCGGTACGTGCTGACCAACGGCTACAACACCGTCGTCAACCGGCGCCAGTTCCAGCAGCCGGACCTGACCTGGCCGAGCCGCTTCCGGCTGCCCGACCGCACCTACCGCGACAGCCTCACCCTCGTCCGGGGCGAGCTGACCTTCGAGCTGTTCCACGCCAAGGGCGAGACCGACGACGCGACCGTCGCGTGGATCCCCGAGCGGCGCACGCTGTGCGCCGGCGACCTGTTCATCTGGGTCGCGCCCAACGCGGGCAACCCGCAGAAGGTGCAGCGCTATCCGGCCGAGTGGGCGCGGGCGCTGCGCCGCATGGCCGCGCTGGACGCCGAGACCCTGCTGCCCGCGCACGGCGTGCCGATCTTCGGGGCCGCGCGGGTCCGCCAGGCGCTGGAGGAGACCGCCGAGTGGCTGGAAAGCCTGGTCGAGCAGACCCTCGCGTTGCTCAACGCGGGTGCGCGGCTGGACGAGATCGTCCGGGAGGTGCGCCCGCCCGCCCACCTGGCCGGCCGGCCCTACCTGCGGCCGCTGTACGACGAGCCCGAGTTCGTGGTCAGGAACATCTGGCGGCGCTACGGCGGCTGGTACGACGGCAACCCGGCCACCCTCAAGCCCGCCCCGGACGCGGTCCTGGCCGGCGCCCTCGCCGGGCTGGCCGGCGGGCCGCACCGGCTGGCCGACGCGGCGAGCTCGGCGGCCGCCGCGGGAGACCTGCGGCTGGCCGGGCACCTCGCGGAGCTGGCGGTGCTCGCCGCCCCGGACGACCCGGCGCTGCACGCGGTCCGCGCGGCGGTGTTCGGCGCCCGGGCCGAGCAGGAGCGGTCGGTGATGGCCCGCGGCGTCTTCCGCTGGGCGGCGGCCGAATCCCGGCGGCTCGCCGCCCCGCCGGACTGACACGATCCCTCGCTGGCAATGCGCGGCGATCACCTAATGGTTGGCCGATGGTATAGCCGTTAGGTAGATCGCTTCGTCCCGGAAGAGGTACTCCCATGACGCGCCGGACGGGCCCGACCGGATCGGCCCCGACGAGCAGGCCTTCATCGAGACGCGCGAGAGCTTCTACCTGGCCAGCGTCGGATCCTCCGGCTGGCCGTACCTCCAGCACCGCGGCGGGCCGCCCGGCTTCCTGCGCGTGCTCGGCGAGCGCACGCTCGGCTTCGCCGGCTTCCGCGGCAACCGGCGGTACATCACCGTCGGGAACCTCGACCACGACGACCGGGTCTCGCTGTTCCTCATGGACTACGCCCACCAGGCCCGGATGAAGATCCTCGGCCGCGCCCGCACCGTCGACGGCGACTCCCCCCTGGCCGTGGAGGGCTACCGCGCCAAGGTGGAACGCACGGTCCTCATCGAGGTCGAGGCCTTCGACTGGAACTGCCACCAGCACATCCCGCAGCTCTTCCCCCGCGAGACGGTCGAGAGCGCCCTCACCTCGCTGCAGGAGCGCATCGACCACCTGGAGGGGGAACTGCGCGCGGCCCGGAAATCGGGGTGAAATACACGACAGAGGGTGTCGTGATTGCCTGCGAGGCTTTCCAGCACCGAGCCGGACGGTCTGCGTCCGGCCGGGTATCGAAAGGGAGCCGACATGGCGATGGAACGTACTGCCGTCAACCCGTGGACCTGGTCGCTGGAGCTGGGCTACAACCAGGGCGAGCTGGTGTCGGGGGAGACCCGGACCCTGCACGTCTCCGGGCAGACCTCGATGAGCGCCGAAGGCAAGCCGGAGCACGCGGGTGACATGGCGGCGCAGGTGGCGCTGAGCCTGGACAACCTGGAGGCGGTGCTCGGCGAGGCCGGGATGACCCTGGCGAACGTGGTGCGGCTGAACGTGTACACCACGGACGTGGACCTGCTGTTCCAGCACTACGGGGTGCTGGCGGCCAGGCTGGGGGCCGCGCGGGTGACGCCGGCCACGACGATGCTCGGGGTGACCCGGCTGGCCATCCCCGAGCTGATGGTCGAGCTGGAGGCGACGGCTGTCGCCTAGGGGCGGGTGATCGGGGTGGACGGCATGGTGACGGTCGGCGTCTACGGCTTCGACGCCGACTCCTTCCTGCGGCGGCTGCGGGAGGCGGACGTCCGGTTGCTGACCGACGTACGGCAGCGCCGCGGCGTCCGGGGCTCGGAGTACGCGTGGGCGAACTCGCTGCGGCTCCAGGCGGCCCTCGCCCGGGCGGGGATCGCCTACGAGCACCGCCTGGAGCTCGCCCCCACCACCGAGCTGCGCCGCCTGCAGTACGCCGAGGACGCGCGCCAGGGGGTCGGCAAGCGTTCCCGGCGTGAGCTCGCGGCGGGGTACGTCCGCCGCTACACCGCCGAGGTCCTCGCCCGCGCCGACCTCGCGCCCCTGGCGGCGGCGTTGCCGGGCGGCGGGCGCGTGGCGTTGCTCTGCGTCGAGCGTGATCCCGAGGCGTGTCACCGGTCGCTGATCGCGGGGCGGCTGGCCGAGGAGCATCGCGTCGCCGTCGAGCATCTGCGTCCGCTGTGACCATGGGCTCCCCGGGGTCCGAACCTTTCCCGCCGGTGCGGACTCCAACAGGGCACAGCCACTAGCACCCCCGGGGGAAACATGATCACAAGACTGTCCGCCGCCGCGGCCGTCGCCCTGCTGGCCTGCGGGCTGGCCGCGCCCGCGACCGCGGCCACCACCGCGACCGCCACCAACACCGCGAAGGCCGCCTTCCCGGAGCTGCCGGGCTCCGGCGCCGGGCCGGCGGGCTTCGCGTACCTGTGCGGCAACGCCAAGGACATCGCCGGGGAGCCCACCGGCGCCTGCACGACGTGGCGGCTGGTCGCCAAGGACGGCACGATCCACACCGTGCCCGAGGCCCTGGGCTGGGAGCAGGGCAAGGACTGGGGCGACCGGGGCGCGTTCGCCATCAGCCCGGACGGCACGCGCATCGCCTTCCAGCGCGCGGCTGACGACACGGTGGTCGTGCGGGACCTGGCCTCGGGGGAGACCTGGTCCATGCCGTACAAGGTGCGCGCGAGCTCGGTCGGCTCGCCGTTCACGCTGAAGTTCGTCCGCGACGGCAGCCAGCTCGCGATCACCACCACCGCCGACGCGGCGCAGGCCACGCTGGTGCAGGTGGAGACCGGGAAGGCGCGCAAGTTCAGCAAGGGCTTCGCCGTCCTGGACGCCGACCCGGGCTCTGGCCGCGTGACGCTCCACGCCGGCCGCGTCTTCCGCACGCTGGGCGACGGCCGCCCGGTCAGCGCGAAGATCCCCGAGTACGCCGGCAAGCACCTCATCTGGGGCGCGTTCGCCGCACGCGACGGGCGGGCGGCCAACCTGGTGCCGAAGGACCCGCCCGCGTGCGGCCCGGACACCACGCCGGTCTGGCTGACCACCTTCGACACCCGCACCGGGGCGATGAAGAAGGTCAGGCCGCGCCTGCCCGCCGACGTCTACCAGGCCGACGTGGTGGACTGGCTGAACGGCAGGGAGATCGTCGTCTCCGCCGGGCGCGAGCGGCCGGGCAAGAAGGAGAACACCGTGGTGGGCAGCTACGTCTACGTGATGGACGTGCGCACCGGGGCGGCCGACCTCGTCGCCAAGCTGTCCACCCGGGAGCGGGTCTTCTACGCGACGATGGGCGGCTACGCCACCCCGCGCTCGACGGTCGCCGCCGGTCCGGTGGCCAAGGCCGGCAAGCGCGGGTGCGAGTAACGCCAGGTCATCCTCTGACCGGCTCGGCGCGGGAGCGGGTGGCGGCCAGGTAACCGGCCGCCGCCCCGAAGGCCAGCAGCGAGACCCACACGTTGAAGCGCAGCCCGAGCACGATCGGCGCGGGATCGACGCGCAGCCACTCGATCCACGCCCGCCCGGAGCTGTAGGCGGCCACGTACAGCGCGAAGGTCCGGCCGCGCTCCAGCCGGAAGCGCCGCTCGGCCCAGAGCACGAGCCCGGCCACGCCGAGGTTCCAGAGCGACTCGTAGAGGAAGGCCGGGTGGTAGGCGGCCGTGTCCTTCAGGTCCGGCGGCCGGTGCTCGGGGTCGATCTCCACCGCCCACGGCAGCGTGGTCGGCCTGCCGTACAGCTCCTGGTTGAACCAGTTGCCCCAGCGCGCGATGGCCTGGCCGAAGGCGAGGCCGGGCGCGACGGCGTCGGCGAAGTCGCGCAGCGGGACGCCGCGGCGGCGGCAGGCCAGCCACGCGCCGAGCGCGCCGCCGGCGACCGCGCCCCAGATGCTGATCCCGCCCTCCCAGACCGCCAGGACGCGCCAGAGCTCCCGGCCGGGGCCGAAGTACTGCGGCCAGTCGGTCGCCACGTGGTAGATCCGCGCGCCGGCGATGCCGAAGGGCACCGCCCAGGTCGCGATCTCGCCGACGGCGCCGGGCTCGCCGCCGCGGGCGTCCCAGCGGCGCTGGGTGAGCCACAGGCCGACCAGGACGGCGAGCACCATCAGCAGGGAGTAGGCCCGGATGGGCAGCGGGCCGAGATGCCACACGGACTCGGCCGGGCTGGGAAAGGCGATCACGTTCCGAGTGTGGCCGCGGGCCCGGCTCGCGCACATCGAGCGGGCCACCGATCGCCGGGTCAGTCGACTGGTTGATGCCGCGCCGGCGTCCGGCTGATTATCGTCGGTGCCGTGGAGTCCTGGGAGCGGTCGCGGCGGCGCTGGCAGCACGCCTTCTTCGCCTCGTGGCTGGTGCTGACCTCGGCCGGGCCGCTGATGGAGGTGCGCGAGATCCTGCCCTGGGCGCTGGTCGCCGGGCTGGCCGCCTGGTACGCGGTGTGGTTCGTGGCGCGCACGCCCCCGGCGGGGGAGGTGCCGCCGCCGTACGTGCTCGGCGGCGGGCTGCTGTGCCTGGGGCTGTTCGCCGTCGACTCGGCCTTCCTGGTGGTCTGCCTGAGCGTGCTGGTGCCGTACTGCATGGACGCGCTGCGCGTCGGCCTGGTCGCGGTGGTCTCGTGCGCGGGCGGCTGGCTGTGGCACAGCTACCACGAGGGCGGGACGATCACCTGGACCGAGCTGGCCATCACCGGGCTGATCGCGATCAGCGCGGCGACCGCGGTCGGCTACTTCTACACCGTGGCCCGGCAGAGCGCCGAGCGCCAGCAGCTCATCGACCAGTTGCAGGCCGCCCAGGAGGCGCGCGCGGCGGCCGAACGGCAGGCGGGCGTGGCCGCCGAGCGGCAGCGGCTGGCGCGCGACATCCACGACAGCCTCACCCAGGGCTTCGCCAGCGTGGTCATGCTGCTGGAGGCGGCGCAGGAGCGGCTGCCGGAGGACCGGCACCTGACGCAGGCCCTGCGCGCGGCCCGGGAGAATCTCGCCGAGAGCCGCCGCGTGGTCCACGCCCTGCGGCCCGGCGAGCTCGACGACGGCGGCCTGCCCGAGGCGCTGCGGCGGCTGTCCGGCCGGCTGCGCGACGAGACCGGCATCGACGCGCACGCCGTGCTCACCGGCGCGCCCCGGCCGCTGGAGCCGCAGGTCCAGGCCGAACTGCTGCGGGTGGCGCAGGAGGCGGTCGCCAACGCCCGCCGGCACGCCCGCGCCGAGCGGCTCACCCTGACCCTCTCCTACATGGAGGACCTGATCGTGCTCGACGTCCACGACGACGGCGACGGCTTCGACCCCGGGCGCGCGGCCACCGGCCACGGCCTGTCGATCATGCGCGAGCGGATGGCCCAGCTCGGCGGCTCGCTGCTGGTGGAGAGCGCCACCGGCGAGGGCACCACCGTGGTCGCCAGCCTCCCGGCGGCCGCGCGATGACCGTCCGGGTCCTGATCGCCGACGACCACCCGGTGGTGCGCGACGGCATCCGCGCCATGCTCGGCACGCAGGCCGACCTGGAGGTGGTCGGCGAGGCGGTCTCCGGCGCCGACGCGGTACGGCTGGCGCTCGAACTCCGGCCCGACGTCACCCTCATGGACCTGCAGATGCCCGAGCTGGACGGCGCGAGCGCGATCAGCCGCATCCGCGAGCACGACCCGGCGGCCAAGGTCATCGTGCTGACCACCTACGACACCGACAGCGACATCTCCCGCGCCATCGACGCCGGAGCCATCGGCTACCTGCTCAAGGACACCCGCCGGGAGCAGCTCTTCGAGGCGGTCAGGGCGGCCGCCCGCGGGGAGAGCGCGCTGTCGCCGGCCATCGCCACCCGGGTGCTGTCGTGGGCCCGCACCGAGCCGCCCGGCTCGCTGAGCGGCCGGGAGATCGAGGTGCTGGGCGCGGTCGCCCGGGGCCTGAGCAACAAGGCCATCGCCGCGCACCTGTGCATCAGCGAGGCGACGGTCAAGACGCACCTGCTGCACGTCTTCACCAAGCTCGGCGTCGACGACCGCACCGCCGCGGTGACCGTGGCGGCCACGCGGGGGATCATCCGGCTCGGCTGAGCCCGCTTGTGCGGCCGCACAAGCCGTGTGCCGCGCGGACGGGCCGCCGCCCCCAGTTGGGACGGCGAAGCGTCCATGAGGTCAGATGTGCCCCTGATGCGGCTACTTTGTGCTGCGTGGTTCTTTCCGGCACCCGGCCACGACGAAGGAGCGACATGCAGGGCCACACCATGTCCGTCCTCGGGCTCACCCGCGCGGAGGAGGACGTCTACCGCTACTTCCTGCGACATCCGTGCACGCCGGCGCACGACGCCCACCAGGCGTTGGCGATCGGCGAGGAGCGAGCCAGGCAGGCGATCTCGCGCCTGCGCGACCTGAACCTCCTGCAGGGCGACGACGAGCGCACCTGGGCCACCGAGCCCGGCGTGGCCGTCCCCCTGCTGATGGACGAGCGACTCGAGGCGATGCACCGCACCATGCGGCAGCTCGCCGACCCCCGGCCGATCCTGCGCTCGCTCCAGGACGACCACCCCGCCGGTACGGCAGGCGACCCCGACCCGCCCCTGCGCCGCCTGGAGGACCCCGGGCAGGTGCGCGCCCACCTCGACCAGCTCGCCTTCGGCGCCCGCCACGAGGTGCTGGCCGCCCAGCCGTACGACGCGCTGAGCCCGGAGCAGCTCGCCCGCGCCCGCTCGGCCGACGCCCGCTTCCTGCGGCGGGGCGTGCGGCTGCGCACCCTCGTGCGAGCCTCGGCCCTGGACGACCCCGTCTCCCTGGGCTACCTGCGCGACCTGCACGACGGCGGCGCGCAGGTCCGGGTCGCGGGCGAGCTGTCGGACCTGATGCTGGTCTTCGACCGGCGCACGGCGCTGGTCCCGATCGACCCCGGCGACACCTCGCGCGGCGCGCTGCTGATCGAGGAGGGCGCGCTGGTCACCGGCGTCGTCAGCCTCTTCGAGCGGCTGTGGGCGGCGGCCACCGGCTTCGCCGAGGTCACCGGCCAGGGCGAGCCGGTCCGGTTGTCCGAGACGCAGCGCCGGGTGCTCACCTGCATGTGCACGGTGAGCAAGGACGAGGTGGGCGCCCGGCGGGCCGGCATGTCCCTGCGCACCTACCGCCGGCACATCGCCGAACTGCTGCGAGTGCTCGACGCCGGCACCCGCGCGCAGGCGGCCCTGACCGCCCGCGAACGAGGCTGGGTCTGAGCCGCTTCAAAAGGCTCGGCGGCGGCACCGGCTCTCAAGGGCTCAGCGGCGGCACCGGCAGGCCGAACTCGTGGCGCAGCGCCGCGCGGGCGGCGTGCAGCCCGCACATCCCGTGCACGCCCGGCCCCGGCGGGGTGGCGGCGGAGCACAGGTAGACGCCCGGCAGGGGAGTCCGGTAGGGGTTCCACCGGGGCGCCGGCCGCAGCACGCTCTGCCGCAAGGTGATCGCCCCGGTGCCGATGTCGCCGCCGACGTAGTTCGGGTTGTAAGCGGCGTACCCGGCCCCGGACAGCCCCCGCTCGGCGACGATCGTGTCGGTGAACCCGGGCGCGTACCGCTCGATCGCCGCGCGGATCAGCGGCAGCGGGTCCCGGTCCGAGCCGGGCGGCAGGTGGGCGTAGGCCCACACCGGCCGCCGGCCGGGCCGGGCGCGGCCGGGGTCGGCCACGGCCGGATCGACCACCAGCACGAACGGCCGCTCCCCGGCCAGGCCGCGGGCGTTGGCGCGCTCCTGGCGGAAGATCTCGGCCGCGGTGCCGCCGAGGTGCACGGTGCCCGCCCGGCCCACGTCGGCGGCCTTCCACGGGATCGGCTCCGACACCAGGAAGTCCGCCTTGCCGGCGGCCGGGCCGTACCGGTAGCGGCGCAGCGCGCGGGCGTAGCCGCGGGGCAGCCGGTCCCCGGCGAGGGCGAGCAGCGCGGTCGGCGAGACGTCGAGCAGGACCGCCCGCACGCCGCCGAGCTGGCGCAGGTCGGTGATCTCCACCCCGGTGTGCAGCACGCCGCCGTGCGCGCGGATGTCGTCGGCCAGCACCTCGGCGATGCGCGAGCTGCCGCCGCGCGGCAGCGGCCAGCCGGGGCCGTGGGCGAGCTGGGCCAGCAGCAGCCCGACCGCCGCGCCGGGCAGCGACGGCAGCGGGCCGATGGTGTGCGCGGCGGCCCCGGCCAGCAGCGCGCTCGCCTCCTCGCCCCGGAAGTGGCGCGCGCCGAGCGGGCTGCCGTGCCGCAGCACCCGGCTCACCAGCGCGGGCGCCACTCCCAAACCGGCGGGGGTGCGCAGGTCCGACAGCAGCAGGTCCACCAGGGACCGGCTGCGGGCCAGCAGCGGCTGGATCAGCCGCCGCCAGCGCGGCCCGTCCGGGCCGAGCCCGGCGCAGGTGGCGTCGAGGTCGTGCCAGGCCAGCGCGGCCCGGCCGCCGTCGAGCGGGTGGGCGTAGCTGATCTCCGGCCGCTCCATCCGCACGCCACGCCCGGCCAGGCCGAACTCGCGGAAGAACGGGGAGGCGACCGCCATCGGGTGCACCGCCGCGCACAGGTCGTGGACCACCTCGGAGTCGAACAGCGCCGCCCCGCGCAGCCCGCCGCCGATGGTGTCGGCCGCCTCGTACACCGCCACCCGCAGCCCGGCGCGGGCCAGCACGACCGCGGCGGCCAGCCCGTTGGGCCCGCTGCCGACCACCGCCGCGTCCAGCCCGTTGGGCTCGCTGCCGGCCACCGCCGCGTCCAGGCCGCTCATCGGCTCGGCTCGGGTCCGAGAAGCGCCATCGCCCCGCCTTCCGCCGTGCTGTCCATCGGGTTTCTCGCCGCGCCCGCCGCCTCGGCGAACTGGGCGGCGGCGAGCCGGCGGTAGAGGTCGTCGCCGCGCACGAGCTCGGCGTGCGTGCCGACGGCACGCACCCGGCCTCCGTCCAGGACCACGATACGGTCGGCCTCCACCACGGTGGAGATGCGGTGCGCGATGGCCACCACGGCGCAGGTGCGCGCGATGCGCCGCAGGCTGTCGCGCAGCGCGGACTCGGCGTCGGAGTCCAGGTGCGCGGTGGCCTCGTCGAGGAGGATCACCGACGGCTTCTGCAGCAGCGCGCGAGCCACACAGAGCCGCTGCCGCTGCCCGCCGGACAGCCCGACGCCCTGGTCGCCGAGGAGGGTGTCGAGGCCGTCCGGCAACCCGGCGACCACCTCGGTCAGGCCGGCGAGCTCAACGGCCTCCCGGATGTCGGCCTCGTCGGCGTCGGGGGCGGCGTAGACGATGTTCTCGCGCAGCGTCCCGCGCATCGCCGCGCTGTCCTGCTGCACGTAACCGACGCGGCCGCGGATCTGCACCGGCGACAGGCCGGCGATGTCCCTGCCGTCGAGCAGGACCGCGCCGCCGGTGGGCCGGTAGAACCGCTCGATGAGCTGGAAGACCGTGGTCTTGCCCGCGCCGGACGCGCCCACCAGCGCGGTGAGCCCGCGGGCCGGGACCTCGAAGGAGACGCCGTCGAGCACCGGCCGCTCGCCGTAGGCGAAGCTCACCCCGCGGAACTCCACCGCCGGCCCGCCGCCGGACGGCAGCGGGAGCGTCGCGCCGGGGGCGAGACCGAGGTCCTCCTGCGGCAGTACGGCCAGCTCGTCCACCCGCTGCACGGCCGCCCGGCCCTGCTGGAAGGTGCCGAGGGACAGGAACACCAGGACCAGCGGGGAGACCAGGTAGAACAGGTACATCGTGAAGGCGGTGAAGTCCGCGGTGCCCAGGGCGCCGGTGGCCACGCGGGCCATGCCCAGGCCCATCACCGCGGCCAGCGACGCCTGCAGCCCCACGTTCAGGACCGGGTAGAGCAGGGCGTTCAGCGCGGTGACGCGGTTGCCGGAGGCGCGGGCCCGGTCGGCGAGCCCGGCCAGGCGGCGCTGCTCGCGCTCCTCGGCGCCGGCCGCCTTCACCGTCGGCAGGGCCGACAGCACCCGTTGCAGGTCGGCGCCGAACTCGCCGGTGTCCTCCCGGTTGGCCAGGGCCGCCCGGCGCAGCCCGCGGGCCAGCCGTACCGAACAGGCGGCGGCGGTGCCCAGGCAGCCGACGGTGACCAGCAGCAGCCAGCCGTCGGTCAGCGCCATCATCACCACGCAGCCGAGCACGATCAGCCCGTTGAGGATGATCTGGGCCAGGCTCTGGGTGAGCGCGATCTTCATCAGCGAGGTGTCGGAGACGAGCCGCGTGTGCACGTCGCCCTGGCGCCGGCCGTTCATGTGCGCCAGCTCGGCGCGCAGCACCCGGCCGGCCAGCGTCACCCGGGCGTCGCGGACGATGTTCTCCCCGGCGCGGCCGATGAGGTAGCTCTGGACCGCCGAGAGCGCGGCGTCGGCGACGAACAGGGCGGCCAGCAGCACGATCAGCCCGGTGACCGGGCGGTGCTGCCCGGCCGCCTCGATGAGCCGGGCCAGGAGCACGGGCTGCAGCAGGGTGAAGCCCACGCCGACGATGCCCAGGAGCACCCCGCCGCCGAGCAGCGCGCGCTGGCCGCGGGCCAGGCCGCCGACGATGCCCGCGCTCATCGCGGCCCGCCCGCCGGGGTGTAGGGGGAGACGAACAGGATCTCGGGCTCCTCGCCGTCGTCGTAGCCCGCGTTGCGGACCAGGGTGAACTGGAAGCCCTTCACGCCGGGCGGGCCCGAGCGCTCGATCTCTGACCGGATGTAGCCGGTCAGCAGCCGGAAGGCGGGCTGGGTGCGAGCCGTCCCGAAGGCCCGGTCGAGGTAGCGGAGGATCTCGGCGCCCAGGTCGAAGACGGCCTTCTCGGCGCGGCGCTCGGGGAACCAGAGGATCTGGTGCGGCCGGCGGCCGACGATGAGCTCCACCGGCCGCCACTCGGAGGTCTGCCCGGCCACGTCGAGGGTCCGGTAGTAGAACTGGAAGTCGTGCTGGGCAGGGGTCGGCGCGAAGAACCGCCAGTTCGGGAAGAGCGCCGCGAAGCGGTCGAACCGGATGACCCGGCTGAAGGCCTCGTGCGGGTGCTGGGAGCAGGCCGTGCCCAGCAGGGCCAGGCCCGCGACCAGGCGGGCGGTGCCGGCCGGGCCGCCGAAGTGCCGGGCCAGCAGGTCGCGTGCGCCGCTCATCGGGCCTCCACGGTAGCCGGGCTGCCGATCTCGGCGAGGAAGTCCAGCAGGTGCCGGATCGCCGGGGCGGCGTGTTCCGGGCTGGTCAGGATGCCGTCGTGGTCGGCGCCCTCGACGACGACGGTGCGCACGACCCGCTCCGGTGCGTGGGCGGCGGCGAGGTCCTGGTGCATGAGCAGGTGCTCGGGGTCGCGGTCGACGGTGTGCTGTGCCGACAGCACCAGCGCGTGCGTGTCGAGCGGGTCGAGCGCGCCGTCGAAGGCGCGGAAGTCGCGCTCGGCGGCCCGCCACTCGCGTCGGGCCGCGGTCCACAGGCGCGGGTCGGCGTACTCGGCCATCGCCCGGCCGCGCAGCGGAGCCGGCAGGTTCTTGATCCACTCCGGCGTCTGCATCAGGACCCCGAGCCCGAGCCGCAGGCTGACCATGAGGGCGCCGACCGTCTCGTCGATCATCCCGGAGTTCTTGTCCTGCTGCCCGGACCGGTTGAGCTGGCCGGGGTGCGAGCTGTCCAGGTAGACCACCGCGTGCACGCGCTCGCCGAGCCGTACCGCCGCGCGGCGGGCGATCTCGCCGCCCAGCGAGTGGCCGGCGAGCACCACCTGCCGCCCCTCCGGTACGGCTGCCGCCACCAGGTCGGCCAGGTCGCCGACCGACTCCTCCAGCGTGTACGGCTCCGCCGCCAGCCGCCTGCTGGGCCCGTACCCCGCCCTCGCGCAGGCCAGCCACTCCACGCCCGCGGCGTTGAGCGCGCGCGTGTACCAGCCGAAGTGCGCGGGGAAAGCGCCCAGCCCGTGCTCGAAGACGACCACCGGACCGGCGCCCCCGGCGCTCACGGTCGACATGGGGCTGAGCTCGTTGCCGTGCCGGGTCGGCACCGTCCACCCGCCCTGGGCGCTGTCGGTCACCCGCAGCCGGCGGCTGACGGCGACCGAGGCCGCGCCCACGGCCGCGGCGCCGGCCAGCAGGGCGAGCGAGCCCAGCAGGCGGTCGTCCCGCCCGGCGACCGCGGGATGGCTGCGCGGCGTGCTGGTGTAGGCCACCACCGGGTGCATCGCGGCGAAGGACGGGATGAACCGCCCCAGCCCCATCACGAACCCGTTGACCACGTGGAAGGCCAGGGCGCTGCCCAGCACCGGCCGGGTCAGCCGCCCGCCCTTGAGGTAGAGCACCGGGAACAGGCACTCCAGCGCGAGCACGCCGTGCGCGACGAGCCGGGCGGAGCGGGGGAAGCGCCGGGTCAGCAGCCACACGTGCCGGTTGCCGTAGGTCCTGGTGCGCATCACCCCGGACAGCGCCGAGCCGCTGCGCCAGTCCGGGCCCAGCAGCTTCACCCAGCCGGAGACCAGGTAGGACAGGTTCGACTGGATCGCCACGTACCACAGCAGCGCGTCCTGCACCTGCGGCGTGGTCGAGAGCCTGGCCAGCCCGGTCGCGGTCTGCACCAGGCCGGCGGCCTGGTCGGAGCCGTCGGTGCCGTAGCGGTGCACCGGGTAGAGCAACGCGCCGCTGACGCCGAGGAAGAGGTTGGCCGCCCCACGCCAGCGGCCGTGGCCGGGCAGCAGCAGCGCCGCGCTCGCGGCCACCCGCCCGGCGTGCAGAGCGGTGTTGACGCGCTCGGCGGCGACCAGGTCGAGCAGCCGGCGCACCGGCCGGCTCTGCCCGGCGTAACTCTCCCGGGAGATCGACCAGTCGTTGAGCCCGCCCGGCCGTCGATGCCGGCGGTGGGTGAGGTGTTCGAGGCTCGACAGCAGCGAGGTCACCGCCGACAGGCGCTCGGAGGCGCCCAGGGCCTGGGAGCGGGACAGGGGGACGGGGCCGAGCAGCGCCGACAGCGCCGCCCCGGCCCTGGTTCTGAAGGGTGAGGGCATGGTGACGACCTTCCGGAAGGAGTGCGGGCGATCGGCCGGTCCGGCGGCGGGAGGCACCGGCGGACTGCGGCGGATCAGCCGGCGGCCGGGGCACCGGAGGGCGCCGGTGCCAGGGGTTCCGGCCGGCCGGCCGCCGGTTCGGTTAGCCCGGCTGCGGGAGCTGGATGCCGCCGGCGCCCTTGCCGGCCTCGAAGGCGTTCAGCAGCGCGTAGCCGACCGCCATGCCCACCACCAGACCGGGGGTGGCCATGACCGGCGCCTGCTCGGTGGCGATCCGGCCGTGCGGGTCGTCCACCCGCAGGTCGGTCAGCGCGCCTGGCCGGCGCAGGAAGGCTGTGTCGTGCACGGGTTCTCCTTGATGATGGGTCCGGGTCATTCCGGCTGGGGCGGGAGCGCGCCGATGGCCTTGGCCAGCGCGTAGCCGGCCACGACTCCGGCGGCGAAGCCGACGGCGGGCGTCACGGTGACCGGCGCGAGCGACGCCCGGACGTAGCCCGGGTCGGTCTCGGCCAGCGCCCGGGTGGTGGCGGGGACAGCGGGCGGCGTGGTCTGGAGCATCGCGATCACCCCGGCTGCCGTGGGGTCTCGCCGACCAGCGCCCCGGCCGCGTAGGCCACCACCATCGCTCCGGCGATGGTGACCACGGCCGGGGTGGCGGTGACCGGCGCGAGACCGAGATAGACCCGGCCCTCGGCGCCCTCGTGGAGCGGGCCGGCCGCCTCCTGCGGGCCGACGGCGTCGGCCCACCAGGGTTGTCTCAACTGCTGCATGGTTCTCCTCCTGTTCAGGGGTGGCTCCACCCTGGCCGGGACGGGCGGCGCTCCGGAAGGCCGTCGCGTGGCACGAAGCTGCCCGTGTACCGGCAGAAAACTGCCGGACATCCCAGGCCAAGCCACAGCTACCGATCGATTGGTAGGATTGGGTGCCGTTGCCGGAGAGGAGAGGCCGTTGGAGGACCCCTGGATCGCGAGGCTCGCCGCCGGCCTGCTGCCCGAGGTACCCGCGCTGGCCGGCCGGATGCTCGCCGCCATCGTCGCCGAGAACGAGACCTACGCCGCCCTGCCCGCGCAACGGCTGGCCGAGGTGGGCGAGGACAACCGGCGCAACCTCACCGAACACCTGACCGACCTGGCCGAGGCCCGGCCCACCGAGGCCAGGGCGGCCAAGGAGACCGCGCGCCGCCGCGCCGAGCAGGGCGTGCCGCTGGGCACCGTCCTGCACGCCTACCGCATCGGCTTCCGGGTCGTCTGGCAGAGCATGGTGGAACGCGCGACCGCCGAGCCCGGCTACCCGCTGGAGACGCTCGCCACCTCCATGACCTCGGTCTGGAGGCTCGTGGACACCTACTCGGTCGCCGTCACCGAGAGCTACCAGCAGGCGCTGCTCGACCTGGCCCAGCGGGAGGCGCACCGGCGGCAGCTCCTGCTGGACGCGCTCATCGAGGGACGGGTGAGCGACTGGAGCGTGCTCGGCGGGAGCGCCCACGCGCTCGGCCTGCCGGCGACCGGGCCCTACCTCTGCGTGGTGGCCGATCCAGGGCTCGCCCTGGCGACCATCGGGCTGCGCGGCGTGTGGCGGTCACGGGCCGAGGACCAGGTCGGCATCGTGACCGCCTGCCGCGGGGTGCGGGCGGCGCTGGGCGGGCGCGGCCGGATCGGGATCAGCGAGCCGTACGAGCGGCTGCCGCAGACCGCCGCCGCCTACCGGGTGGCCCAGCTCGTCCGGTCGGGGCTGCCGCCGGGCAGCCGCGAGGCGGCCACCGTGGACAGCCGCCCGGTCGGCGCCCTCGTCGCCGCCGCCCCCGACCTGGCCGAGCGGGTCGGATCCGCGGTGCTCGGCCGCGTCCTCGACCGGCCCGACGGCGAGGCGCTGCTGGAGGTGCTGGCGGCGTGGATGGAGAGCGGGCAGTCCACCGCCGAGCTGGCGCGAAGGCTGTACTGCCACCGCAACACCATCCGCAACCGGCTCGGCCGGATCGAACAGCTCACCGGCCGCTCCCTGGACCACCCCGGCGACGTCGCGGCCCTCTACACCGCCCTCCTCGCCCACCGCCTCACGGCCACCGGCTGAGACCACCCCGGCGACGTCGCGGCCCCTACACCGCCCTCCTAGCCCACCGCCGCCGGCTGACCGTCCCGCGCGACCCGGCTGGCCGGGAGGGGTGCGTATGCTGGCCAGTCATGGATCTTCCTGACTGGCTGACGCGGACCGCGGACCGGCTGGCCCAGGTGGACGGGGTCGTCGGCGTCTGCCTCGGCGGCAGCCGGGCCCGCGGCGCCCACCGGCCCGACTCCGACTGGGACCTCGGCCTCTACTACCGCGGCCCGCTCGACACCGCCGCCCTGCGCGTGGCGGCCGAGGAACTCACCGGCGGCCCGGCCGAGCTCACCGAACCCGGCGGGTGGGGGCCGTGGGTGGACGGCGGCGGCTGGCTGACCGTCGGCGGCACCCAGGTCGACTGGCTCTACCGCGACCTCGACCGGGTCGCGCGCCACTACGCCGACTGCGCCGAGGGCCACGTCGAGATCGGCCACCAGGTCGGGCACCCGCTGGGCGTCTACGCCCTGTCCTACCCCGGTGAGCTGGCCCTGGGCCGGGTCCTGGCCGACCCGACCGGGGAGCTCACCGAGGTACGGCGACGCGTCTCGGCCTACCCCGACGCCCTTCGCACGGCCCTGGTCGCGGCGGCCCGCTGGGAGCCGGGGTTCGTCCTCACCGCCGCCGGCAAGGGCGCCAAGCGCGGCGACGCCTTCTACGCCGCGGGGTGCGTCTTCCGTGCCGTCGGGGTGCTGGCCCACGGGATCTGCGGGGCCGAACGGCGGTGGGTGGTCAACGAGAAGGGCCTGGTCGCCGAGGCGGCGGTTCTGGCCACCGCCCCGCCGGACCTGGAGGCCCGGGTCCAGGAGGTGTTCGCCCTGGCCGGGGAGCTCCCGGCGATGATCGGCGCGGCGCGGCGGCTGGCCGACGACGTCACGGCCCGCCTCCCGGACCAGCCCGCGTAGCACCTCTGGTCCGGGCGGCTTCGGATCGGTCCGTGCAGGACTTCCAGCCCAGGCGGCTTCGGATCGGTCCGTGCAGGGCTTCCAGCCCAGGCGGCTTGGGATCAGTCCGCGTAGGGCTTCAGGAGTGGTTCGCCCGGTTCCCAGGGGCCGGTCGAGCCGCGTCGTTCGGCCCGCTGGCGGGCCAGCCCGGACAGGGCCTCCAGCACCACCCGGCTGCCCAGCAACGCGGTGACGTCCGCGTGGTCGTGCACCGGAGCCACCTCCACCACCTCCACCCCGACGATCGGCAGCTCGTAGCTGAGCCGCCGCACCGCGTCGAGAAGCTCCCGCGAGGTGAGCCCGCCCGGCTCGGGAGTGCCGGTGCCGGGCGCCATCCCGGGGTCGACCACGTCGATGTCCACCGACAGGTACACCCCGTCGCAGTCGTCGAGCGCGATCCGCGACGCCTCGGTCAGGCACACGTCCAGGCCGCGCGCGACCACCTCGGTCATCTCGTAGGACCGCATCCGCTGCCCGGCCATCCACCGCAGCGTCTCCGGCCCCGGCCAGTAGCCGCGCAGCCCGATCTGCAGGAACCGGTCACCCCGCGCGGCCCCCGACTCGATGAGGCGGCGCATCGGCTGCCCGTGCCCGATCAGCGAGCCGTACGAGCTGTCGCCGGTGTCGGCGTGCGCGTCGAAGTGCAGGATCGACACCCGCCCCCAGCCGGTCGCGCGGGCGACGCCGGTGACGTTGGGCAGGGCGATGGAGTGGTCGCCGCCCAGGATGAACGGGATCTTCCCGGCCGCCGCGACGGTGTGCACGGCCCGCTCCAGCGCGGCGTGGGCGGCGTGCGCGTCGCCGCTGAACATCTCGACGTCCCCGGCGTCGGTCACCTTCAGATCGCGCAGACCGTCCACGCCGAGGGCCAGCGACGGGCGCACGCCGTCGTGCGGCAGGTAGCAGGCCTGCCGGATCGCGCCCGGGCCGAACCGGGCGCCCGCGCGGTAGGAGGTGCCGCCGTCGTACGGCGCGCCGAGGATGACGACCTCGGCGTCCGCCCAGGTGTCCGGCTCGTCGAGCGCGCAGGCCGGCACGCCGAGGAAGGTCAGGTCAGGGCCGAACATGGCGCCGTAACGGGTCATACCCGCATCGTCACAGCCCCGCCTCGCCCGGCGGAACGCCTCGCTTGTCGCGACCCCCTCCATACGCCCTATGGAGCTCCGCGCGCAGGCGCTCCACCACCGGCGGCCCTTCACCGGCCGGGGTGACGAACAGGATGCCCCGCGCGCCGACCTCCTGGACGGTGTCCCGCACCACCACCTCGTGCCCGGCCTCCAGCGCGAGTTCGGGGACCAGCGCGACCGCGTCACCCGCGGCGACGAAGCCGTGGATCACGCTGTAGCTGTCGCTGCGCAGCACGATGCGCGGGCGGAAGCCGAGCGACTGGCAGGTGGCGATGAGGATCTGGTCGCTCGGGTCGTAGCCGCTCTCGGAGATGAGCCAGCCCGCCCCGGCGAGCGAGGCCAGGTCGACCGGCCCGTCCGGGGTGTCGCGCCCGGCCGGCAGCAGTAGCCGGAAGGGGTCGTCGAACAGCCGCTCCACCCGCAGGTCCGCCCCGTACCCCGGCTTCGCCCCGGCCACGTCGTAGATCAGGGCGCAGTGCAGCGCGCCCGAGCGCACCCGGGTGAGCAGGTCCAGCGGCTCGGCCTCGGTCAGCTCGACCCGCACCCCGCTGCCCGCGACCGCCCGGCGCAGCGGTCGCGGCAGCAGCTTGGTCGCCGCCGTGGTGAAGGCGCCCACCCGGATCGTCGCCAGGCCGTGCGCCAGGCTCGCCCGCACGTCCGACTCCATCGCCTGCACCCGGTCCAGCACTCCGGAGGCGTGTTCCAGCACCATCGCCCCGACGTCGGTCAGGACCGCGCCCGCCGGGCCACGCTCGACCAGGCGGGCGCCCAGGTGGGACTCCAGCGCGCTCAGGTGGTAGCTGATCGTGGGCTGGCCGAAGCGCAGGTGCCGGGCGGCACCGGCGAGCGAGCCGTGCACGGCGACGGCGCGCAGGACCTGGAACTGGCGGAGGTCGATCATCCATACAGGCTATGGAGCTTGACGCACCGCCGCCAGGACGACGTCGTCGCCGGTCTGCCAGACCGTCCCCACCTGCGCGAAGCCCGCCTGGCGCAGGAGCGCGGCGTGCACGGCTACGGACACCCGGTGGTCGCCCTCGACCGTCCCGCCCGCCTCGCGCGCCGCCACCAGCGGAGCCAGTACGGGATCCTGACCGGCCGCCCGCCACCAGGAGGCCCAGTCCTCGCCGTCGCCCACCCGCTCGCCGCGCACCGCCGCGGCCAGGGCGGCGATGGCCGGCTGCTCGTCGCAGAGGTTGTCGGCGTTGACGAACAGGCCGCCGGGCCGGATCAGCCCGGCCAGCTCCGCGTACACCGCGGCGAGGTCGGCCACCGGCAGGTAGTGCAGCGCGGTGGCCGACACCACCGCGTCGGCCGCCTCCTCCAGCCCGAGCCGCGCCGTCCAGCCCGGCCGGCGCAGATCCGCCTCGGCGAAGCGCGCGACCTCCGGGTAGGCGCTCCGGCCCAGCGCCAGCAGCAGCGGATCGGTGTCCACCCCGATCACGCGCGCGTCCGGCAGCCGCCGCGCCAGCCGTACGGCCAGCGAGCCGGGACCGCAGCCCAGGTCCAGCACCAGCGGCCGCGGCCGATCGGCCAGCGCGTGCCGCAGGACGTCGCCGACCACCTCGAAGCGCCGCTCCCGCTCGGCGACGTAGCGTTCCTGCTGCGCGTCCCAGCGCCGCAGCCAGGCGCGGGCGTACTCCGGGCACAGAGTGGTCATCAGATCGTCCTCGATTCGGTCAGCGGGTCGTCGATCAGGGCACGGGGCACGCCGAGCACCTCGTCGGCCACCACCCGGCCGCGCACCGCGAAGACCTCCGCGAGCAGGTCAGGCGTCACCACCCGGTACGGCGGGCCGTCGGCGTGCACGCGGCCGTCGCGCAGGGCGACGATCCGCTCGGCGAAGCGGGCCGCGTGGTCGAGCTCGTGCAGCACCGCCACCACCGTCAGGCCCCTCGCCTCCCGCAGCTCCCGCACGAGGGTGAGGACCTCCAGCTGGTGCCGGACGTCCAGGTGCGCGGTGGGCTCGTCGAGCAGCAGGATCCGGGTCCGCTGCGCGACGGCCAGGGCCAGGCGGGTGCGCTGGCGTTCGCCGCCGGACAGGGTGTCCAGAAGCCGGTCGGCCAGGTGGGTGACGCCGGCCAGGGCGAGCGCCTCCTCGGTGCCGGGGTCGTGCTCGGGCTGCCACACCATGCGGAGCGGCCCGTGGCTGGGGTAGCCGCCCTGCCGGACGAGCTGGCGGACGGTCAGGCCGGGCACCGGCGGCAGGCTCTGGTGCAGGACGGCCAGCCGGCGGGCGATCGCGCGCCGGGGGAGGGCCCGCAGCGGGGTGCCGTCCAGCGTGACGGCGCCCTCGTCCGGCGGGAGGAGGCCGGCGATCAGCTTGAGCAGGGTGGACTTGCCGCAGCCGTTCACGCCGACGAGCGCGACGAACTCGCCGGGGGTGATGGTCAGGTCGACTCCCTTCAGGACCTTTCGCGTGCCGTACGAGTAGGTGAGGCCGCGGATGTCGATGGTCATGACTCTCTCTCCTTGCGCGCCACCGCGATCAGGACGGCGGCTCCGGCCAGCGCGGTCACCACGCCGGTGGGCAGGCCGAGCCGGTGGGTCAGGTCGCCCGGCAGCAGCCGGGTCAGGGTCTGGGCGACGGCGTCGGCACCGGCCAGTGCCGCCGCCCCGGCCAGCGCGGCGACCGGCACCACCGCCCTCGGCCGGTGGCGTGCGGCCCAGCGGGCCACGTGCGGTGTCATCAGGCCGACGAAGGCCAGCGCCCCCGCCAGACCGGCCGCCCCGGCGGCCAGCGCCACGGCCGCCGCCAGCGCGGCCACCCTGGCCGGGCGGGGCGGCAGCCCGAGCGCCGCGGCGTGCTCGTCGCCGCCGGCCAGCACGGCCAGCGCGGCCGAACCGAGCCAGACCAGCGCGATCCAGCCGAGGATCCAGCCCGAGGTGGTGGCCAGGTGGTCCCAGACCCGGCCCTCCACCGAGCCGACCAGCCAGCGCAGGGCGTTGCCGAACCGGCTCGGCTGGTAGGCCAGCAGGAGCGTGGTCAGCCCGGCCAGCGCCGCCGAGCCGAGCAGGCCCGCGACGATCACCTGCCCTGGGTCGCGGCGGGCGGCCAGCATCCAGCTCAGCCCACCGCCCGCGGTCCCGCCGGCCACCGCGGCGGCCAGGGCCCCGGTGACCGAGTCGGCCGGGACGACGCCCAGGGTCATCCCGCCCAGGATCCCGAGCACCGCGCCCGGGTTGACGCCGGTGAACTCCGGGGCCGCCAGCGGGTTGCGCAACGCCGCCTGCAGCACCAGGCCCGCCACCCCCAGCCCCGCCCCGGCCAGCAGCGCGGTCAGCAGGCGGGGGAGGCCGAGCTCCCACAGGATCCGCTCGTCGAGCGTCTCCGGCACCCCGTCCACCACCCCGATCACCGCCCCCGGCCCCACCCCGGACGCCAGCAGATGCACCCCCACGATCACCAGCAACCCCACCCCCCACCCCGACCACCCCAGCCGGAAACCTCCGCCTCCCCACCTCAGCCGACCCGCCCGGATGCCCCCCTTCGTCCACCTCAACCGGCCCGCCCGGCTGACCCCCTTCGTCCGCCTCAACCGGTCCGCCCGAGTGTCCCCCTTCGTCCGCCTCAGCCGACTCGCTCGGGTGGTGACCCCCTTTGCCCACCTCAGCCGACCCGCTCGGCCGGCCGTCTCGACGGGCCCGTTCATGCCGCCCGCCCGCGGAGCAGCACGGCCCCGGCCAGCACCGCGGCCAGCGCCGTCCAGGCCCCGAGCGGCGTCTCGACCGGAGCCAGCGCCACCCGCGCCGCCAGATCGGCCGCAGCGGTGAGGGCCGCCCCCACGACGGCCGTCCACGGCAACCAGTCCCGAGCCTCCCCCCGAGGCCGAAGCCGCCGAGCCAGCAACGGCGCCACGAACCCCACCCAGGCGATCGGCCCGCAAGGCCCCACCACCGCCCCGGCGAGCAACGCCGCCACCGCCAGCACCCCGAGCCGAGCCCGCCCGACCTTCCCGCCGAGCGCCGCCGCGGCCTCGTCGCCGAGCCGCAGCAGCCCCAACGCCGGCACACACGCCACCACCAGCGGCACCGCCACCACGAACCACGGCACCGTCTGCCCCACCTGCTCCCACACCACCCCGCTCAAGCTCCCGACCAGGTAGCGGAAGAGCAGGTCGTACTGCAGGCGGTCGGCACTGGCCAGCACGGCCAGCAGCAACGCCTGGATCGCCGTCGACACCGCCACCCCGATCAGCAACACGCTCTGCGCGCTCCGCCCCGCCCGCG
Source organism: Nonomuraea sp. NPDC050328 (assembly GCF_044459405.1). NCBI lineage: Bacteria > Bacillati > Actinomycetota > Actinomycetes > Streptosporangiales > Streptosporangiaceae > Nonomuraea > Nonomuraea sp. NPDC050328. Next base: position 114,336 of record NZ_JBITIW010000014.1, read on the forward strand.
CGGCGGCCAGCGTCAGCGCCCCGCCCACCGCCGCCCCGCCCAGCCCGGCCAGGGGGTACAGCCCGCCCGGCACCGGCAACGCCCACACCACGCACACCGCCACCGCCAGCGCGGCCCCCGACGACACCCCGATCAGCTCGGGTACGGCCAGCGGATTGCGCAACGACTCCTGCAGCAGCAGCCCCGCCGTGCCGATGGCGGCTCCGCCGAGCAACGCGATCACCAGCCGCGGCGCCCGCAGCTCCCACACCACCACGTACTCCAGCGACCCCGGCTCGCCCAGGACCGCGGCCAGCCGATGCGGCGCCACGACCGGCGTCCCCAGGCTCAGCCCGGCCACCACCAGCCCGGCCAGTACCACCCCGGCCACCACCACCCCGGCCACCACGACCGCCCCCACCCGGAACCGCGTCGGCCCTTCCTGCGCGGGGGCTGGGGGAGGGGAGTCTCCGAGGGAGCCGCCCCGGCCACCCAGCGCGCTCCGAACCACCTGGATGCGGGTCACCCGGCGGCCTTGGAGAGGGCCTCGTCCAGGATGAGGCCGAAGGCGCGGGTGCCCCGGCCCGAGGCCCACAGCTCCGGCCGGACCTCGAACACCCGGCCCGCCTCGACCGCCGGAATCCGCCGCCAGACCGGATGCTCCCGGTAGGTCTCGGTGACCGCCTTCCCGCCCCCGAACGAGAACGACTGCACGAAGATGACCTGCGGCCCCTTGGCCAGGATCTCCTCCAAGCTGTAGGCCTGCGCCGTCTCGAAGCCACCGCCCTTGCTCGGCCATGGGTAGCCGAAGAACTGCGACAGGAAGTGCCCCAGCACGTCGTCGGTGGTGTTGACGCCCACCGAACCGCTGCCGCCGTACATGGCCAGCACCGGCACCCCGGCCAGCCCTTTGGCCCGCGCGGCGGCCTTGCCGTCCGCCACCTTGGTCCGGAAGACGCGCTCGGCCTGGGCCTGCTGCCCGGCCCGGCCGGTGAGGGCGCCCACCGCCCGCAGGTAGGCGATCGAGTCCTCGTAGCTCTTGACCCGCACCACCCACAGCGGCGCGAACTTCTCCACCGCCGCCCGGAGCTGGTCGTGCACCCCGGCCAGCCCGATGACCAGGTCAGGACGCGCCCGGGCGATCGCGGCGACGTCCTCGCTCCCGAACCCGCCCGGCACCACCGGCACCTCCGCCCCGCGCGCCCCCAGGTAGTCGGGCCTGGACAGCAGCTTGGGCGTGGTCGTGGCCACGGGCATCAGGCCCAGCTCGACCAGGATGTCGTCGCACAGCCCGGTCAGGCAGACGATGCGCTCGGGAGCCTTGGGCAGCGTCACCCGCCCCCCGCCCGCCGGATCGGCGACACTCACCGAGGCGGCCTGCCGGGCGGGCGGGGCGGGGGTGGAGCCGCAGGCGGCGACCAGGGTCAAGGCCGCCGCCACGGCGAAGGCGCGGATCATCGGGCAGCCTCGCCGACCCGGCCGAAAAGCGCTCCAGGGCGCATCGAAACCTCCGGTATGAAAATCATTGCCAATCTGGACAATGAAAATCATTACCATCTAGGCTGGCGCCGCGCCAACCTCAAATCCCGAAATGTCCAACTCGGGCCCCCATCCCCCAAGGAACCGCCACCCGTGATCATCCATCGACGCCTCCTCCACCTCTCCGGCAGCGTCCGAGCCCCCGTGGCCGCCTGCGTCACCCTGGGCCTGGCGGTGTCCGCCGCCTACGTCGGCCAGGCCCTCCTCCTGGCCGCGACCCTCGCCGCGCTGACGGAAGGCCGCACGGAGACCGCGGTGATCCTGCTCGCCTGGACGTTCGGCGTGATCGCGGCCAGAGCCGTCCTGCTGTGGGCCCGCGAGTGCGTCACCGCCTGGGCCGGCACGCTCGTCCGGGCCAGGTTGCGCGACCGGCTGGTGGAGCGCCTGGGACGGCTCGGCCCGGCCTACCTGACCGGCGCGCGGACGGGCAGGGTGCAGACCACGCTGGTGGACGGGGTCGAGGGCCTGGACGCCTACTTCAGCCGCTACCTGCCCCAGGTCGTGATCACCCTGGTCGTGCCGCTCACGCTGGTGGGCTGGCTGTTCACCGTCCACCCGGCCGCGGCGGCCGTGCTGGCGGCGGCGGTGGCCGGGGTGCTGGTGATCCCGAGGTTCTGGGACGCCACGCTGCTGCGCCGGGGCCGCGCCCGGTGGAGCGCGTTCGCCGACCTGGCCGCCGACTACCTCGAAGCCACCCAGGGCATGGCCACGCTCCGGGCGTTCGGCGCCGTCCAGCGGGTCGGCGCCGGGCTCGCCGGCCGGGCCCAGCGGCTCTACGAGAGCACGATGCGGCAGTTGAGGGTGTCCCTGATCGAGACCGGGGTGAGCGCCTTCCTGGTCCAGGCGGGCACCGCGGCGGCGGTGCTGGTGGCCGCCCGGCCGGGCGACGCGTGGAGCGTGTTCGCCGTGCTGCTGATCACGGCCGAGTGCTTCCGCCCGGTGCGGAACCTGGCGGAGTACTGGCACGCCGGCTACCTCGGCATCACCGCGGTCGACGGCCTCGAAGAGCTGCTGTCGGCCCCGCTCCCGGTCCGCGACACCGGGACGCTCGCCACGGTCGCGCCCCGGCCGGAGCTCGTCTTCGACCGGGTCACCTTCACCTATCCGGGAGCCGCGCGGCCTGCCGTGCACCAGGTGAGTTTCCGGGTCGGCGGCGGCCAGACCGTCGCGCTGATCGGCCCGTCGGGGGCGGGCAAGAGCACGCTGGCCGCCCTGCTCCAGCGGCACTTCGACCCCGGCGGCGGCTCCATCACGATCGGCGGCGCCGATCTGCGGGAGCTGAGCCTGGACGCGCTGCGCGCGGGCGTCGCCGTGGTCGCCCAGGACACCTACCTCTTCCACGGGACCGTCGCCGACAACCTCCGGCTGGCCAGGCCCGGGGCCTCCGACGCCGAGCTGGCCGCCGCCGCGCGGGCCGCGGGCGCGCACGGCTTCATCACCGCCCTGCCCGAGGGGTACGGCACGCGGCTGGGCGAGCGTGGGGCGACGCTGTCCGGCGGGCAGCGCCAGCGGCTGGCCATCGCCCGGGCCCTGCTGGCCGACGCGCCCGTGCTGCTGCTCGACGAGGCCACCTCGCACGTGGACGTCCAGGGCGAGGACGCCCTCGCCCGGTTGCGGCGTGGCCGTACCTGCCTGGTGATCGCGCACCGGCTGTCCACCGTGCGTGACGCCGACCGGATCGTCGTCCTCGACCGCGGCGAGGTCGTCGAGTCCGGCCCGCCCGCCACCCTCCACACCACCGCATCTGCCCACTGACCTCCCGCCGATCGTCGAGGACGTGACCGTATGACCCATCCGAGAATCCCTGAACGGGGGCCGATGTGGTGGCTGGCCGGGGCGGTGGCCGGGCACCGGCGGGCGTTCGCCGCCACGCTGGCCGCCAACCTGCTCGCCCAGACCGCCGCCCTGGCCGCGGCCGCCACCGCGGCCTGGCTGCTGGGCCGCGTGCTCACCGGCACGCCCACCGACCTGCCGCCGGTCGCCACGGCGCTGGCCGGGCTGGTGACGGTGGTCACCCTGGCCGCCTGGTGGGAGACGTACGTGGCCCACGACCTGGCCTACCGGGTCCTGGCCGGGCTCCGCGGCCAGATCTACACGGCGATCGCCAGGATCGCCCCGGCCCGCCTGCTGGGCCGGCGCAGCGGCGACCTGTCCGCGACGGTGCTGTCGGACGTCGAGACCCTGGAGTGGCTGTTCGCGCACACCCTCGCCCAGGGCCTGACCGCGGCGGTCGTCCTCACCGCGGGCACGGTGCTCACCGCCCTGCTGCACCCCTGGCTCCCGGCCATCCTCCTGCCCCTGGCGGCGGCGGTGGCGACGGTGCCGCTGTGGTTGCGCCGCCGCTCCCGGCGACACGGCGACGAACTGCGCGCCGCCACCGCGAGCCTCACCGCGGACGTCGTCGACACCGTGCAGGGCCTGCGCGAGCTGACCGCCTTCCGCGCCCTCGGCCGCCGCCGCGCCCTGCTGGCCGCCCGCACCCGCGAGCTGGCCGGGCTCCAGGCGGCCAACGCGGCCCGCGGCGGCCTGGAGAGCGCCCTCACCGACCTGCTGGTCGCGCTGGCCGCCGCCGGGACGCTGCTCGCCGTAGCCCTCCTGGTGCGCGCCGGCGAGCTGGACCCGGCGCACGCCCCGCTGGCCATGGTGGTCGCGGCCGGCGCCCTCGGCCCGGCCACCCAGGTGGCCGGGCTGCTGAAGGAGTACGGCACGCTCCGCGCGGCGGCCGGACGGGTGCACACCCTGGTCACCGCCCCGCCCAACGTCCCCGCCCCGGCCGAGCCCGCGACCCCGGCGCCCGCCCCGGCGGTGGTCTTCGAGGACGTGCGTTTCCGTTACGCCCCCGACGGCCCCGAGGTCCTGCGCGGCGTCTCCTTCACCGTCCGGCACGGCCAGACGGTGGCGCTGGTCGGCGCCTCGGGCGCGGGCAAGACGACCTGCGTCTCGCTCCTGCTGCGGTACTGGGATCCGGACGGGGGCCGCATCCTGCTCGGCGGCGTCCCGCTCGACCGGGTGGCGGACGTGCCCGCGCACGTCACCGTGGTCCCGCAGGACGTGCACCTGTTCGCCGGGACGGTCGAGGACAACGTCCGGCTCGGCGCCCCGGACGCCGACGTGGTCCCGGCCCTGGCCGCGGCGCACCTGGCGATCGACCCCGACACGCCGGTCGGCGAGCGCGGCGTCACCCTGTCCGGCGGCCAGCGGGCCAGGGTCGCGGTCGCGCGGGCCCTGGCGACCGGTGCGCCCGTTCTCGTGCTCGACGAGGCGGTGGCCAACCTCGACCCCGGCAACGAGGCCCGCCTGGCCGCCACCCTCGCCGCGGCGGCCCAGGACCGCGCCACGCTGGTCATCGCGCACCGCCCGGCCACCATCCGCCGCGCCGACCACATCGTCGTGCTCGACGCCGGCCGGGTGGTCGCTCAGGGCACCTTCGCCGACCTCACCGCCGACCCGGACGGCCCCCTCGCCAAGCTTCTCGGCCTCGACCGGCCGGACCCCGGGGCCGCCGCCGAGGCGGGCGGTTCCCAGGGGGCCGGGGTCATCGCGGAAGGGCGCTGAGGTCCGGCCGGCGGGCCAGGACCTGGGCGGCGAAGCGGGCCGCCACCTCGCCCCAGGCGGCCCGCGCGAGCGCGTCGTCCGTCACGGCTCCGCCGTACAACGTGTCCAGGTCGAGGCCGCGGCGGCGGGCGGACTCGGGGCTCCAGCCGCGGATGCGGCCGGGCCCCGCCTCGGGGTGGAACTGCACGCCCCACGCCCGCTCGCCCAGCCGGAAGGCCTGGTACGGGCAGCGCTCGGTCGACGCCAGCCACACCGCGCCGGGCGGCAGGGCGGTGATCGCGTCGATGTGGTTCTCGATGGCCGGCACCGTGCCGGGCAGCCCGCCGAACAGCGGGTCGGCGGCGGCCTCGGCGCGGACGGTGATCGGCGTGCTGCCGTGCTCGGGCGCGCCCGCGTCGCCCTGCACCCGGCCGCCGCCGACCTGGGCCAGCAACTGGCCGCCGAGGCAGATCCCGAAGTACGGCACCGCCCGCTCCAGGGCCTGCCCGGCCAGCGCGCGGGTGGCCGGCAACCAGGGCGCCCGCTCGTCGTCGTCCGGCAGGTAGGCGCCGCCCAGCACGATCAGCCCGTCGTGCTCCAGCCGGTCCGGGAGCGCGGACCCGTCGAAGGGGGTCGCCACGTCGAGCGCGATCCCGGCCTCGGCCAGCCAGCCGGCGAACCGCCCTGGCCCGCCTTTCGGATCGTTCTGTACGGCCAGCACCCGGGGCATCTGCGACATGAGATCCGACTCTACCTCCGCCCCTCCGCGCCCCCGGGCGGGTCCCATGTCACAGACTCCCGCCCTGTCTCGTCTTGGATGGGGAAGGACGTCGACCGGCCGGAAGGTGAAAGCTCATGCGGGTGTACGTGGCCATCGTCGGGACCGAGCCCGGCCGGGAACCGGCGTGAACCGGGCCGAGCAGTTCCAGGAGCTGCGGCCGCTGCTGTTCTCCATCGCCTACCGCATCCTCGGCAGCGTCACCGAGGCCGAGGACGCGGTGCAGGAGACCTGGCTGCGCTACGAGAGCGTCGAGCCCCCGCCGGACTCGCCCAAGGCGTTCCTGTCGGCCGTGGTCACCAGGCTCGCCATCGACGTGCTGCGCTCGGCGCGCGTGCGGCGCGAGGAGTACGTCGGGCCGTGGTTCCCCGAGCCGCTGCTGAGCGACCCCTACGCCGACCCCGAGCGCTCGGCCGAGCTGGCCGACTCGGTGTCGATGGCCGCGTTGCTCCTGCTGGAGCGGCTCAGCCCGCTGGAGCGGGCGGTCTTCGTGCTGCGCGAGGTCTTCGGGTTCGGCTTCGCCGAGGTGGCCGCGACGGTCGGCCGGTCGGAGGCGGCCTGCCGCCAGCTCGTGGTCCGGGCGCGCCGGCACATGGACGAGGGCCGTCCCCGGTTCGAGGCCGACCGGCGCGAGCGCGAGGAGCTGGCCGGCCGCTTCTTCGACGCCTTCCGCGACGGCGACGTCGAGCGGCTCACCGATCTGCTGGCCGCCGACGTCCACCTGCTGGCCGACAGCGGCGGCAAGGCGCCCCGCTGGGGCGAGGACGGCGTGCACGGCGTCGCCAACGTGCGCCGGCTGCTGACCGCGCTGGTGCTGCCGTTCGCCCGGATCGGCGGCACGGTCGAGCCGCACGAGGTCAACGGCCAGCCGGGCGCGATCTTCCGCGACCGCGAGGGCCGGGTGGTCAACACCTGGGCGCTCGACATCCTCGACGGGCGCATCCAGGCCATCCACGCGGTGCTCAACCCCGACAAGCTCACCCACGTCGGCCCGGTGGCCGACGCCTGGGCGGTGCTGCGCGAGACGATGCGGTCGCAGCGTTCCGGGCCATGATGAGGGGGTGAACCCCTTCGCTCGGTTACGCGCCGACCTGGCCGCCGGCCGCAACCTGGAGATCTATCTGACCGCGCTGATCGCCCTGGGCGTGGGCGTCCTCGGTGTCGTGGGCACCGTGGACGCCGAGGTCATCAGCGCCGCGATCCTGGCCACGCTCGCCCTGCTCGCCGTCAACGCGCTCGGTCCGCGCCAGCAGGCCGACGAGCTGAAGGAGCAGGTCGGCCGGCTCAACCGGCTGGTCGAGGAGCGGATCGCCGGGTCGGTGTCGGCCGAGGCCTTCCTGACGACCACCCGCGCCGGGCTGGAGGAGCAGATCGCCCGGGCGCACGACATCCGGCTGTGCGGGGTGACGCTGAGCCGTACCGTCCGCAACCTGGTCGGCGAGCTGGAGGACCGGTTGCGGCGGGGCGCCTCCGTCAAGATCCTGCTGATCGACGCCGAGCCCGGCGTGCTCGACCAGGCGGCCAAACGCAGCACCATCCCCGACCACCCGGAGGTCTTCGGTCACCGGGTCCGCGCCACCACCGACCTGCTGCGCCACCTGGCGGCCCTGCCGGACGCCACCGGGCGGCTGGAGGTGCGGCTGCTGCCGTTCGTCCCGGCCTTCGGCGTGGTGCTGATCGACCCGGACAGCACCGGCGGGGTGCTCCACGTCGAGCTGGGCACGCACAGCTCGGCGCGGCCCGACCCGGTCTTCACGCTCACCGCGCAGCGCGACCCGCGCTGGTTCCGGCACTTCCACGGCGAGTTCGACCGCATGTGGGAGGCCGGCCGCCCGGCGTCCGTGCAGGACGGGTTCCCGGCGGCCGGCCCGATCGGCGAGGGGGCTCAGGGCGCGTCGTAGCCCAGGGTGTAGGCGCCACCTCCCTGGTAGGCGTGGACGCGGTAGCGGTAGTAGCCGGCGGTGCCGGTGTAGCTGAGCGTCTCGTCGGGCCCGGAGGTGGCGCCCTGCGCGACGGACGCCCAGGTGGAGCCGTTCCACTTCTGCAGGTACAGGTCGTAGTCGGTGCCGGTCGGGCCGTCGAGGCAGGCTCGGTGCGCGCCGGTCGTGGTGGTCTGGAAGTACTGGCCGTCCGGCTGGTACTGGCTGGCGCCGCTGGTCAGCGAGCCGGTCTTGGTCGTCTCGAAGCCCGCGCAGCCCTGCGGGGGACCGCCGCCGACGGTGAGCGCGAAGGTGGCGGTGCGGGTCGCCGAGGCGCCCGTGCCGGTCACGGTGACCTGGTACGTCCCGGCCGGCGTCTGCGCGGTGGTCGCCAGGGTCAGCGTCGAGCTGCCGCCGGCCTGGATGACCTGGGGCGCGAAGGTGGCGGTCGCGCCGGCGGGCAGGCCGGAGGCGGCCAGCGTGATCTGCTGCGCCTGACCGCCGGTGACCGCGCTGGACACCGTCGAGGTCGCCGACTGCCCCGCCGGCACGTTCGCCGAGGTGGGCGACAGCGCCAGCGAGAAGTCGTTGCCGCCGGTGGGCGGGGTGTTGTCGATCAGGCCCGAGATCTCGTTGTAGACCTCGGTGATCCGGGTACCCCAGTTGGGACAGCCGCCCAGGTGGTGCAGGGCGATCACCTTGTGGCTGGAGGCGGCCAGCACCGGCGAGCCGGAGTTGCCGCCCGAGGTGTCGCAGCGGTAGCCGGTGTTGACCCCGGAGGACACCACGTCGATCTTGCAGGTGGCGCCGCCCTGGGTCTCCTCGAACAGCGACAGCCGCTTGGGCAGCACGTCGCCGTGGCCGGGGATGTAGATCCGCTCCCCGGCGACCGGCGGGCGCGGGTCGAGGTAGAGCGTGCCGTACTGCTGGATCGCGGCGAAGTTGTTCACGCTGAACAGGGCGTAGTCGAGCGCGTTGAGGTTGCTGGACTTCAGGAACTGCGCGCCGCTGACCTTGGTGCCCGCGCGCGGGTCGTTGCCGCCGCAGGTGGCGCACTGGTAGTCGAACTGGAACTCGCTGGCCGCCAGGTCCGCGGCGCTCTCCATGCAGTGGTAGTTGGTCAGCATGCGGTTGGTGTTGCCGACCCGCCAGGCGGTGCAACTGCCCAGGCCGTCGAGGAGCTGGCGGGCGACGGCGTTGCTGCGGGCGAACTCGGTGGGGTGGCTGTCGCGGTAGCAGACGACGTCGCGCCGGGCGTCGGTGCCGCAGACCGAGAAGGACCGGGGCGCGCGGGCCGCGGCCTCGTCCTTGGTGAAGCCGCGGTAGTAGCGGTCGACGACCGCGCCGTAACCCTGCCGGGTGAGCCGGGAGGCGGATCGTGATCCGGCGGCGTGCAGCGTCACCACGGCGGTGTCGCCGTCGACGGACAACGCGGCGAAGCCGGGCGTGCCGTGCACCGTGTGCCCGGAGCCGCCGGTGTTGGCGCCGAGCGTGGGGTCGCCGTAGTAGGTGTGCACCTCGCGGCCGTCGGGCGAGGCCACCGTGAGGTGGTCGCCGGGGACGAGCTTGAGCGCGCTGAAGTGCACCTTGACGTAGCTGGAGCCCGGCCGCCTGATCTCGGCCGACCACTGCCGGCCGGACGTGCCGTAGCGCAGGGTGAGCTCGGCCTCCTGCTGCTCGCCGACCGGGGTGACCGGGTCGGCGTGCCGCACGTGCCGGGCGGCTGCCGCCGCCGGTTCGGATGTGCGCGGTACGGCTGCCGCCGCTGCCGCTGGTTGGGGTGCTCGCGGTACGGCTGCCGCGGCCGGGAAGGGGATCGCGAGGATCGTGGCCGCTGCCACGATCGCGGTCCGGAGCCTGTGACGCATGCCGATGGACCTCCGCCCTGGGGGGAAAGACGGTTGGCCGAGGCTAACCCCGCACTTGCTCAGTAGCGGTATCCGTCACCGCTACTGAACCTGCGACCTGGGTGTCCAGGCCTATGCTGTCGGATCATGAGCGTCACTCTCAGCGACTCCGCGCGTAAGATCCTCGGCGGCCCGAACACCGGCATCCTGGCCACCCTCAACCCCGACGGCAGCCCGCAGACCTCGGCGGTCTGGGTCAGCCTCGACGGCGACGACGTGGTCATCTCCTCCCAGGCCGGGCGGCGCAAGGTCCGCAACGTCGAGCGGGACCCGCGGGTCAGCCTCAGCGTGTTCGACCTCGCCGACCCCGAGAGCTACGTCGAGGTGCGGGGCGTGGCCACGGTCACCGAGGACGAGGGGCGGCGGCTGGCCGTGTCGCTGGCCGAGAAGTACGAGGGCGCCGGGGCGGGGGAGGCCTATCTGGCCCTGCCGCCGGAGGCGGTGCGGGTGGAGATCCGGATCACGCCGGAGCGCGTGGTGGGCAACGCGGCCTGACCGGCCTTACCCGGCTGAGGCCAGGATGCGGAGCGCGTCGGCGGAGCCCGCGTCGTGCGGGGTGTAGATCTCCAGCCGGTGGTCGGGGCTGTCCGGCTGGAGCCACACCTGGTAGTCCACGCTGGCCCGGCCGACCGTCGGGTGGTTCAGGTGCATGGTCCCGACGGTGCAGTCGGAGACCTCGCCGACCGCCCACATCCGGGCGAACTCGTCGCTGCGCATGGTCAGCTCGCCGATCAGCGCCGCCAGCTTCGCGTCCGTCGGGAAGCGGCCCGCGGTCAGCCGCAGGTAGGCGACGTGGATGCGGGCCAGCTCCGCCCAGTTGCGGTGCAGGTCGCGGGTGAACGGGTCGAGGAAGAACAATCGCGGCACCGACGGCCGCTCGCCGGGGGACAGGTCGAAGGGCAGGTGCTCGGCGAACAGCGCGTGCCCGGTGCGGTTCCAGGCCAGCACGTCGCCCCGGCGGCCCAGGACGATCGCCGGCGTCGTCTCGCCCAGCGCCGCCAGCAGCGCGAGCACCCTGGGGTGCGGGTCCTCCGGCGGCGGCTCGGCCAGGCCGGGGGTCGCGGGCTGGCGGGCGAGGTTGTGCAGGTGGGCGCGCTCGATCCGGTCGAGTCGCAGCACCCGGGCCAGCGCGTCTAGCACCTGCTCGGAGGCGGTGCCGGCCTGTCCCTGCTCCAGGCGGGTGTAGTAGCCCGCGCTCACCCCTGCGAGCTGGGCCAGCTCCTCGCGCCGCAGGCCGGGCACCCGGCGTGCGGTGCCGAAGGTGCGCAGCCCGATCTGCTGCGGTGTGATCCGCGCGCGGCGGCCGCGCAGGAACGTCCCCAGGTCTTCCATGCCGTCGAGCCTAGGGCGGGCGGCGGGCGCGTGGGTGACCCTGCTGGGTGCACCCTCGGCAGGGGGATGGTTGCGCGGGCCGCGCCGGCGGAGCCTCGACCACATGTCCCGACATGTCACCCCACACCGCACCCAACACCCTGACCAGCACCCCGGTCGCCCCGCCGGCCAGCCTTCTGATCGGCCCGCTGATCCACACTCCGACCAGCCCCCTGGCCAGCACCCTGACCGGCCCTCTGGTCACCGCCCTGACCGCCCTGACCGGCCTGCCACTCGGCGGCCATCGGCTGGGTTGCGGTCCTGGCTCGGCCTGCTGGCCGTCCTCGGTCCCGTCCTGCTGGTCTCCATGGACGGGTCCATCCTGTTCCTGGCCATGCCGCGGATCAGCCGCGAGCTGACCCCCACCGCCGACCAGGCGCTGTGGATCCTCGACGGGTACGGCTTCGCGGTCGGTTCCCTGCTGATCGCCTTCGGCAACCTGGGCGACCGGTACGGCAGGCTCAAGCTGCTCATGATCGGCACCGCCGCGTTCGGAGCCGCCTCGGCGGCGGCCGCCTTCGCCCCGGACGCCGGGCTCCTCATCGCCGCCCGGCTGCTGATGGGCGTGGCCGGCGCGACCCTCCTGCCCTCCGCCCTGGCCGTGCTGAGCGAGCTGTTCACCGACCCGGGACACCGGGCCCGCGCGATCGGCATCTTCGCCGCGACCTTCGCGGCCGGTTTCGCCGTCGGGCCGATCGCCGGGGGCCTGTTGCTGGAGCGCTTCTGGTGGGGCTCGGTCTTCCTGATCAACCTGCCGGTCGTCGTGTTGTTCCTGCTCGCCGCGCCCGTGGTGCTCCGCGAGGTCCGCGCCCGGCGTCCCGGCGGGGTGGACGCGCTCAGCGTCGTCACCTCCGCGGCGGGCCTGCTGCTGGCCGGGTACGCGGTCAAGCACACCGCGGCGGAGGGCCTCGCCGCGGGGCCGGTCGCCCTGGGCGTGGCCGGGGTGGTGCTGCTGGGCTGGTTCGTGCGCAGGCAACGGCTGCTCGCGCACCCGCTGATCGACTTCGCCCTCTTCCGCGACCGCGTCTTCACCGTGGCGATCATCACCGGGCTGCTGCCGCTGGCCGCCTGGTCGGCCACCGCGTACCTGGCCGGCGGCTACCTGCAGTCGGTGCTCGGCCTGGCGGTGCTGGACGCCGCGCTGCTCGCCCTTCCCGGGGCTGCCGTCCTCATCCTGACCTGTGTGGTCACGCCGCACGTCGTCGAGCGGATCGGGCGGCGGACCGCTCTGATCCTGTGCCACTTCGCCATCGCCGCCGGGTTGCTGCTCCTGCTGCCCGGCGGGGTCGGCTGGTACGTGGCCTCCACCGTGGTGGCCGGGCTCGGGTACGGGCTGAGCTTCAGCGTCGTGGCCGACACCGCTGTCGGTGCGGTTCCGGTGGAGCGGGCGGGGGCGGCGGGGGCGATCGCGGAGACCGGGAACGAGCTGGGGAACGCTCTGGGCATCGCGGTGTTCGGGTCGCTCGCCGTACTGGTCTTCCGTCTTCAGGGGCCGGACCTCGCGCCGACCCTGGCCGAGACGTTGCGGCTGCCCGGTCTGGCCGCCGCGGCGGCGGAGGAGGCCAAGGCGGCTTTCGTCACCGGGCTCCGCGTGGTGGCCGCGGTCGCGGCCGGGCTGCACGCGGCGCTCGGCGTCCTCACCCTGCGGTGGCTGCCCAGGTGACCGCCCGATCGGCGAGCCGGACCAAGAGGTCAGCGGGTGGGTTGAAACGGGGGCCGGTTCGGTCAGTCGGTGGGTTCGGGCTCCTGATCGGGCTCGTCGGGGCCCTCGCGTTCGGTCTTCCGCTGTTCGGCCTCGGCCTTCGCCTCGGGGTCGGCCGGCGGATCGACCGGTTCGGCCGGGATGGGCCGCGCGGTCTGCCGCACCTCGACGCCGGCCCGCTCCACCCGCATGTCGCTCTCCCCGTTCACCTGTCCGACGGCGGCGGGCAGTTCCTCGGGCAACGTGTCCTCGTTCATGCCGCGGCTACTGCCCGGCCGGCTGGTCACCAACCCTGACGCCGTACGCGGCGAGGAAGACCCGGACCGCGGAGTCGGCGTAGTGCTCGAGCTCGGCGTCCCGGAAGGTGACCTCGTCGCCGCAGAACATCACCTTGTTCACCGGGATGGAGGTGACCAGCCAGGTGAAGTGGTTGGCGGCCAGCACGGCGTCCTCGACACGGAGCAGCCCGCGCCCGGCGAGCTGCTCGAAGGCGGCGGCGAGGGCGGCGTGCACCCGTCCGGGCCCGGCCTCGAAGTAGGCGTTGCCCAGGTTCGGGAACCGGCCCGCCTCGGCGATCACCAGGCGGCGCACGCGCAGGTGCGCGGGCCGGGTGAGGGCGTGCACGAACTTCCGGGCGACCTCGCGCAGCGTGGGCTCCAGGTCGTCGGCGGCGGCCAGCTTGCGCAGGGCGTCCTGGAAGATCTCGTCGATGCCGGTCAGCCGGTCGAGCACGATCTGCTCGAACAGCGCCTCCTTGCGGCCGAAGTGCTTGTAGATCGTCTGCTTGGAGGCCCCGGCGGCGGCGGCGATCTCGTCGGTCTTGGCGCCGACGTAGCCGTCACGGAGGAAGACCTCCAGGGCCGCGTCCATGATCCGGCGGCGTACTTCGGCCTGTGCCATGCGAGGACCTCCGAACGGGGGATTGACCGTGAGCGTACAGTACCGTACGGTTCACCCCAGTACAGTACCGTACGGTACACCGCTTCCGGGAAAGGGAGCCACGCCATGGGAACGGTCAGGTCCAAGGACGGCACGACCATCGCCTTCGACGTCTGGGGCGAGGGCCGCCCGCTGATCATCGTGGACGGCGCGACCGCCTACCGCGGGGTCAACCCGCTCAACGCCGAGGTGGCCGGCCTGCTGAGCGACGAGTTCCGGGTCTACGCCTACGACCGCCGGGGCCGCGGCGAGAGCGGTGACACCCCGCCCTACGCGATCGAGCGGGAGATCGAGGACATCGCCGCGCTGATCGACGACGCCGGCGCGCCGGCCATGGTCTTCGGCTGGTCCTCCGGCGCGGTCCTGACCCTCGACGCGGCGGCGGCCGGGCTGCCGATCACGCACGTGGGCCTGTTCGAGCCGCCCTTCGTCGTCGACGACAGCCGGCCGCCGCTGCCCGGTGACTACGTCGAGCGGCTCGACGCCGCGGTGGCCGCCGGCCGGCCGGGGGGCGCGATGGAGCTGTTCATGACCGCGGCGGTCGGCGGCAGCGCCGAGGACGTGGCCGGGTTCCGGCAGACGCCGTACTGGTCCACCTTCGAGGCGGTCGCGCACACCATCGCCTACGACGGGCGGATCATGGGCACCACCATGTCGGGTGCGCCGCTGCCGGCCGGCCGCTGGGGCGCGATCACCGCGCCCGTGCTGGTCATGCACGGCCTCGACACCATGCCGTGGCTCGTCACCGGGGCCCGCGCGGCGGCCGAGGCGCTGCCCACGGCCGAGCTGCGAGCCGTACCGGGCGAGAACCACGGGACCACCGCGGACGTGCTGGCCCCGCAGCTCCGGCAGTTCGCCCAGAAGCGCTGAGCGCAGGAGGGCTGAGCGCAGGAGGGCTGAGTTCGGGAGCGCTCAATGCGGGAGTGCTGGGTGCCGGGGGCTAGGCCCGGCCCGCCGGGGCGGTGGCGGCGGCCCGGCGGCGGGGGCCGCTCGCGGCGGTGGCGGCCAGCACGCCGGTGAGGATGAGCGCGAGGCCGGCGATCATCACCGCGTCCGGCACCTCGTGGAAGAAGGGGACGGCGAGGACCGCGGTGAGCACCGGGCTGAGCGCGCCGAGCGCCGAGGCGGTCCGCGAGCCGATGCGCCGCACCGCGAAGGAGTAGCAGAGCGTCGACAGCACGCCGACGGCGACGCCCTGCACGCCCGCGATGGCGAGGATGTCGGGGACGGTGGAGTCGCCGCGCAACATCCGGGTGTCGAGCAGCCCGGCGGCCATCGCCACGATCGTGGCCAGCAGCGACGGCACCGCGATGACCAGCACGACCTCGACCGGCTTCAGCCCGGCCCGGCCGAGCGCCAGGGTGTAGCCGCTCCACAGCGCCCCGGCGGCCAGCAGGAGCACGATCCCGGCGGCGGGCACGCCGTTCGGCCCGAGGACGAGCGTCACCACCACGCCCGCCACGATCGGCGCCAGCGCGAGCAGCCGCACCCGGCCGGGCCGCTCGCGCAGCAGGACGAAGGCCAGCACGCTGACGAACAGCGGCACCGTGCCCGGGATGACCAGCCCGACGAGCGAGGCGGTCGAGGCGGCGCCACCCGCCTCCGACAGCAGCAGGAACGGCAGCCCGGCCCCCACCGCCACCCCGGTCAGCGCCGGGAGCGGCAGCTCGCGGCACCGCCGCAGCGTCCGTGGCAGCCACGGCAGCAGCAGCGCCACCGGTACGGCGAAGCGGAGCAGGGCCAGGTCGCCGGGCGTGAGGCTGGAGGAGGCGACGCTCCGGATGCTGAGCGCGTAGGCGGCCCACACGGTCACGGCGAGCATCATCGCGCCCAGCCCCACGGCGGACCGTTCCGTGGTTCGGCTGCCCGTCATCTCTCTCCTCCTGCTCGGTGACTTAGGAGAATAGGGAAGAGGACGGAGCAGCCGATTGCCGATCATGCCGGATTTCGGGGTGATATTGGCAGGATCTGCTACGAATGGGGGATGGATGAGATCGACCTGATGATCGTCAGGGAGCTGGAGCTCGACGGCCGGCTGACCAACCAGGAGCTGGCCGACCGGGTGGGCCTGTCGCCCTCGCCCTGCCTGCGCCGGCTCCGGCGGCTCGAACGCGACGGGGTGATCACCGGGTACGCGGCGAACGTGGACCCGCGGGCGGTCGGGCTGACCATCACGGCGTTCGTCCGGATCCGCCTCGACTCGCACGCGGCCGAGGTCGTCCACCAGGTCGAGGAGCGCATCCGCGAGATCGACAGCATCGTCGAGGCCTATCTCATGGCGGGCGACACCGACTACCTGCTCCGCGTGGTGGTGGACAGCTTCCTCAGCTATGAGGAGCTGCTGCGCACCGAGATCCGCACCATCCCGTCGCTCGCCTCGATCGAGACCTCGTTCGCCTTCGGCATGCCGAAGCCCCGCTCGCCGCTGCCGGTCACCATGCGGCCCTGACCGCCTCGCGGGCGTCAGAGGCTCAGGTCGAAGCCCCCGGCGGCGAGCGCGGTCAGGAAGGCGGCCGGGTCGACGAGCTGCTCGATGTGCCCGACCCCTGGCGGCAGGGCCGGCAGCTTGCCGATGAGCTGGGCCGCGACCCGGCCGGTGGCGCGGCTCTGGGCCCGGCCGGTGAAGGACGCGTGCGCCCGGCCCGTGGAGACGGTCACCGCGAAGCCGTCGCCGCCGATGTGCACCCGCTCCAGCGAGCGCCGCACCCAGCGGTGGCGCAGGAGGCGGGCGAGCACGGGGATCCGGGCCGCCGCGAGCACGCCGGTGAGCATCCCCGAATCCAGGCACAGGCCGGTGCGCGCGTGGGGGACGCCGAGCGTGCCGGGCAGGGTGAACTGGTCGGCGAACGGGAAGCGGTGGACGGTCCGCCTGCCGTACGGGGCGGGGAAGGTCATCGGCCACGAGCCGTCGAGGACGCCGAGGCCGTCGAGGGTCCAGGCGAGCGCGGCCGGGCCGTGCCGCTCGCCCGCGCCGAGCAGCACGCCGATGCGCAGCTCGCTCGCCGCCGGGTCGCGCTCGGCGACGTGCCGGGCCAGCAGGTTGGTGACGCCGGGGACCAGGCCGACGCTGAGCACGGCCGTCGCTTCGTTGCGCACGGCCAGGTCGTGGAGGTCCTCGATCGCGGCGAGCTGGGCGTGCGAGGCGGTGACGTCCAGGTAGTCGATGCCGCGTTCCAGGCAGGCACGGGCGACACGGGCGTTGTCGAGCTCGGCGCACATGAGCACGGTGTCCACGCCCTCCAGGGCGGCGGCCAGCGCGGCGGGGTGGGTGGCGTCCACCCGCACCGGACGCGCCCCGGGCACCGGCCGCGGGTTGCGGCCACCGACGAGCAGCGTGGCTCCGGGCAGGCCGGCGGCGAGCGCGCCGACGGCGTGCCGGCCGACGGCGCCGTGCCCGCCCAGGACGAGGATCGTGGTCATCGGAGCCCGTCCGACAGGGTTTTTATAGTCACACTAAGAGAATGTTTTTGTAGTGCTGCTACAGTCAAGCGGATGAGAGGGACGTCACAGGAGAAGGTCGACGGCCGCGCCGCCCGCGCGCAGGCCACCCGCGCCCGCCTCGTCCGGGCGGCCGGGGAGTTGTTCGTCGCCGACGGCTACACCGCGACGAGCATCGGCGCGATCGCGGCCCGGGCGGGGGTGAGCGAGCAGACGGTGTACTACGCCTTCGGCACCAAGAAGGCGATCCTCGCCACCGCGCTCGACCAGGCGGTGGCGGGGGACGACCGGCCCGTGCCCACGCTGGAACGCCCCTGGGTCCGGGCCGCGCTCGACGACCCGGACCCGCGCGGCCAGCTCCGCCGCCAGGTGGCCGGAGCGGGTGAGATCTACCTGCGCGCCGCGCCGCTGCTCGACGTGGTGCGCAGCGCCGCGCCGACCGATCCCGACCTGGGCGAGCTGTGGGCTGCCAACCTCGCCCAGCGGCTCGCCGTCCTGCGGGTCTTCACCGAGGCGCTGGCGGACAAGACGCCGTTGCGCGCCGGCCTGACCCCCGAGACGGCGGCCGACATCGCGCTGGCCGTTCAATCGCCCGAGACCTACACGCTCCTGGTCGGCGAGCGGAGGTGGAGCCATGCGGCCTGGCGGGCCTGGGTGGAGTCGACGCTCCTCGCCGTGCTCACCACCCTGCCGCCGGAGCCGCCCGCGGGGTGACCCGGCTGTTGGTGTGCAGGTAGCGCGCCTTCCCGTCCTGGAAGTCGTAGAGCGCCACGACCTGAGGGTCCTCCAGTGGGTCGGGGGAGCGGGTGACGAAGTGGGTCTCGCTGACCGGCAGCAGGTCGTAGTCGATCCGGTCCGGCCGGCCCAGGAACTCGGCCTCCATCGGGTTGAGGTGGAAGCTGAGCGTCAGCGTCCCGTCCCGGCTGCCCACGTCGTAGCGCAGGCCGGGCCGCTCGTAGCGGCCGGTGTACCGGCCCGGGTCGAGCCGCAGGGTGGGGTCGGGAGCCGGCAGGTCCGGTACGGCGGGCGCGCCCACGGAGGTGAGGATCTCGCTCATCGCCCGCCGGTAGAAGCCGTCGCGCGGCCCGCCGTTCACCGTCATGGCGACCGCCAGGCCCAGCTCGGGCAGGATCCGCAGCCGGGCGTTGTGGCCGATCGTGCTGCCGTCGTGGCCGTAGACCTCCACGCCGGACCAGGTGTCGGCGAGCAGGCCGAGCGCCCACTCCCGGCCGAGTGAGTAGGGCTCGGGCAGGGGGACGCGCGAGCCGGTCATCTCGCGGACGAGACCGGGCGAGAGGATCCGGGTGCCGTCCGCCGCCACGCCCTCGTCCAGCAGGAGGCGGGCGAGCGCGAGGACCTCGCGCGGCGTCGAGGTCATCGTCCCGCTGGGGCCGAACAGCCGCGGCAGGTGGCTCAGCGGGGAGACGATCGGGCCCTCGTCGGGTGAGCGGACCAGGTGCCCGGTCGCCATCCGCGCCGGGTCGGCCAGCTCCTGGCGGCTGCTGGTACGGCTCAGCCCCAGCGGCCGGACGAGCCGGTCGGTGAGGATGTCGTCCCACGGCCTGCCGTCGATCACCTCCATGACGCGGGCCAGGATCGCGTAACCGAGCGCCGCGCTGTACCCGTGGGTGTGGCCCAGCGGGTGGACCTGGGGAGCGCCGGCGATGCCCGCGACCATGCGCTCGTAGACGTCGTCGTCCTCGCCGGGATCGCCGAAGTCCTCCTCGATGCCGTGCGTGTGGTTGAGCAGGTGGCGGGGCGTGACCTTGGCGGAGACCTCAAGGTCGGCGACCTTGAAGCCGGGCAGGAAGGCGCGGACCGGCTCGTCCAGTGCGGCCTTGCCCTCCTCGACGAACCGCAGGAAGGTCACCGCGGTCCAGGTCTTGGTCAGCGAGCCGATCTGGAAGGCCGTGCCGGTCGTGACCGGTTCACCGGTGGTGACGTCGGCGACGCCGAGCGCGAAGTCGGTGACCTCGCCGTCGCGCAGGAGGCCGACCGAGGCGCCGGGGATCCGGTACTCGGCGAGGAGGCCGGCCAGGCGGGCTCGCAGGGCGGTGGTGTCCACGCTCACTTCTGCAGGCCCACCGCGTTGGCGGCGTCCGCCTCGAGGAACTCGGTGGTGGCGTAGGGGCCGGCGTGGGCCTCGAACAGCTCGCGGACGGCGTCGATGGAGTCGTGCTTGACGACGTTCACCGCTCTGGTGCCGTCGGTGCTGGCGACGGCCAGCTTCCAGGCGGCGTTCCGGGGGAGCTTGCCGTACGCGGACTTGACCGCGTTCCAGAAGCGGCTCTGGTCGGAGACGGCGGAAATCGCCATGACATGCATGGAGCTGCCTTTCCTCGGCGTTTGCATCTGCGGAAAGGCTACGTTGCGTTTCATGAAGCGTCAACATCAAATAGTGCAGCGTTGCAATAGAGCTGACGGGAAACGCAATGAGCCGTTGCACTATAGTGTTGGTGAACGCCACAGGAGGTGACCGGATGCCCGGGGGCAGGCTGACCCTTGACGACCGCCGGCGGATCGCGGATTGGCTGGTCGAAGGGGTGGGATACGCGGAGATCGGCAGGCGGCTGGGGCGGCCGACCTCGACCGTCAGCCGGGAGGTCGCGCGCAACGGCGGGCCGGGCGGATATCGGGCCGACGGAGCCCAGCGAGCCGCGGGCCGCCGCTCGCCTCGCCGTACGATCGGGCCGGCCGGAGGCGTCCCGGCGGGGACGGCCGAGGCCGTGGGGACGGACTCCGAGCAGACGCGGGCCTTGCTGGAGCGGCTCGCGACGGCCCTGGCCGCCACCGGCCTGCCCCGGATGCCCGCGCGGGTGTTCACCTGCCTGCTCACCGCCGACACCGACAGCCGCACCGCCGCCGAACTGGTCCGGCTGCTGCGGGTCAGCCCCGCCTCGATCTCCAAGGCCATCGGCTACCTGGAGGCCATGGACCTGGTCGGGCGCAGGCTCGACCCGTCCGGGCGGCGGGAGCAGTACTTCATCGACGACGACGTCTGGTTCCGCGCCTGGCGCTCCGACACCGGCGCGCACGCCGAGGTGGCCGAGGCGGCGCGGCGGGGGATCGAGCTCCTCGGCCCCGGCTCGGCGGCGGCGGAGCGGCTGGAGCGGATGCGCGGCTTCTTCGGGCGGCTCAGCGACCACATGGGCGACGGAGGCGTCACGGCCGCGGTGGCCGGGGACGCGCTGACCATGGTCGCGGCGCTCGTGCACGCGGGTGCGCCGCGCACCGAGGCCGACCTCGCGCAGGCCCTCGGGTGGGAGCCGGACCGGGCCGCCGCCGCCCTCGGCACGCTCGACCGGCGGCCGGAGATCGCCGACCCGCTCCAGCTCGTGCGCACGCCCGCGGGCGCCTGGACACTCGGCCTGCGCCCCGAACGCCTCACCCCCGCCCAGCGCGAGGCCCTCCACCGCTCGCCCCGCCCCTGAAGGCCGGCACGGCAAGGAGCCGCGTCACCCCGAGGCCGGCCACCGGGGTCTACATGGCCAGTCCCTGAACCGCGTACACCCCCGACACCCCCACCGCCAGCACCCCCAGCAGCAGCCGCAGCCCCGGCTCGGGCAGCCGCGGCTGCAGGTGCGCGCCCAGGTAGCCGCCGATCAGCCCGCCCAGCCCGCACAGCAGCCCAAGCGCCCACTCGGGCGCGATGTCGCCCGGCGTGGCCAGGGCGAGGACGGCGTAGGTGGCCGCCCCGGCGATCGAGGTGACGAAGGTCGAGGCCAGCGCGGCCGGCGCGACCCGGGTGACCGGCAGGCCGCGCCCGGCCAGGATCGGCCCGAGCAGCGACCCGCCGCCGATGCCGTAGATCCCGCCGACGACCCCCACGGCCAGGGCCAGCGTGGTGATCGCCCGCGGCGAGGGCCCGGCCGGTTCGGGCGCGGGCCCCTTGGAGGGGCGCAGGGTCCGCAGGCACAGCCACAGCCCGAGCGGCAGCAGCAGCCCCGCGACCAGGAGCCGGAAGACCTGCCCGCCGGGCAGCACGAACACCCGCAGCACCGCTCCGGCGACCACGCCGGGCAGCGTGCCGAGGACGAGCAGCCGGGTCAGCGCCCCGCCGAGCTCGCCGCGCCTGCCGTACCGCAGGAGCGCGCCCGGCGTGGCCACCACGTTGAACAGCAGGTTCGTCGGCGTCACCGCCGGGCTCGGCACCTGCAGCACGCTGAGCTGGACCGGGAGCAGGAACACCGCCCCGGACACCCCGACCGGCGCGGTCACCGCCGCGATCAGCAACCCCGAGGCGAACCCGAGCGCCGCCTGCCACCAGGTCATCCCCCACCCGCCCCTCGACGCCCGCTCCAGGATGGCACGCGGATTCGCCTATTCTGGTCGCTGCACCACACGCTCCCACGTCCCCCAAGGCGGTTTGTTCATGGCCGGTACGGCACGCCCCATCACCCTCGTCGGCACGCCCGTGCTGCACACCCCGTGCCGCCCGGTCGAGCGCTTCGACGACGAGCTGGCCGCGCTGGTGGAGGACATGTTCGCCAGCATGTACGAGGCCAACGGCGTGGGCCTGGCGGCCAACCAGATCGGCGTCGGCCTGCGGGTCTTCGTCTACGACTGCCCGGACGGCGACGACGTCTACCAGAAGGGCGTGATCGTCAACCCGACGCTGGAGCTGCCCGCGCACAAGGACCGCAACCTCGACCCCGACGACGAGGGCTGCCTGTCGGTGCCCGGCCCGCGCGCCGTGGTGGGACGGCCCGACCTCGCCACCTGCCACGGCTTCGACGTCACCGGCGCGCCGGTGACCGTCCACGGCACCGGGGTGCTGGCCCGCTGCCTGCAGCACGAGAGCGACCACCTGGACGGCATGCTCTACATCGACCGGCTGTCGGCCGCCGCGCGCAAGGCCGTCCTGGCCGAATTCCGCGAGCGCCAGAACGCTGCCTCGGGCTCCTGAGACCGGCCGGTCTCCGCTCGCACTCGCGTCACCTTGCTACCATCCGTGGATGACCGAGCGCCTCACCGCCGCCCTGATCAGCCAGGCGGCCGAACGGCTCCGGCCCGTGGTGCGCCGCACCGCCCTGGAGCCCAACCACCGGCTGTCCGGACTGCTGGGCGGGCCGGTGCTGCTCAAGCGCGAGGACACCCAGATCTGCCGCTCCTACAAGGTGCGCGGCGCGTTCAACCTCATCGCCTCGCTGACCCGGGCCGAGCGCGAGCGTGGCGTGGTCTGCGCCAGCGCGGGCAACCACGGCCAGGGCGTGGCGTTCGTCTGCGCACGGCTCGGCATCGACGGCCGCGTCTACGTCCCGTCCACCACGCCCCGGCAGAAGCGTGAGCGCATCGCCGCGCTCGGCGGCGAGCGGGTGGAGGTGGTCGTCGGCGGCGGCACCTACGACGAGGCCAGCACCGCCGCGCACGACGACAGCGACCGCACCGGCGCGATCTACGTGCACCCCTTCGACGACGTGCGCACGATGGCCGGCCAGGGCACGGTCGGCATGGAACTGCTCGACCAGTCGGCCGAGCCGCCGCACACCGTCGTCGTGCCGGTCGGCGGCGGCGGCCTGATCAGCGGCCTGGCCGTCTGGCTGCGCGAGCACTCCCCGGCCACCCGCATCGTCGGCGCGGAGCCGGCCGGCGCGGCCAGCATGCGTGCCGCCCTCGACCACGGCGGCCCGCTCGCGCTGCCCGAGCTGGACACCTTCGTGGACGGCGCGGCCGTCGGCCGGGTCGGCGAGGCCACCTTCCCGCTCGTCAGGGACCTGGTCGACGAGGTGGTCCCGGTGGACGAGGGCGCGGTCTGCACCGAGATGCTCGACCTCTACCAGACCGACGGCATCATCGCCGAGCCCGCCGGCGCCCTGGCCGGCGCCGCCGCCCGCGAGCTCCTGCCGTACGGCGCGCCCGGCCCGGTGGTCTGCGTGGTCTCGGGCGGCAACAACGACGTCAGCCGCTACACCGAGGTGCTGGAACGCTCCCTGGTGCACATCGGGCTGCGGCACTACTTCCTGGTGACCTTCCCGCAGCGCCCCGGCGCCCTGCGGCACTTCCTGGACGAGGTGCTGGGCGAGGGCGAGGACATCATCGCCTTCGAGTACGTCAAGAAGAACAACCGCGAGACCGGCCCGGCGCTGGTCGGCATCGAGCTGGAGCGCGCCGCCGACCTGGACAGCCTGCTGGTGCGGATGAAGGCCAGCCCGCTGACCGTCGAGCGCATCCCGCCCGGCTCCCCGCTGGCCACCTTCCTGCTCTGACCGGCCCGAGGCGGCGCGTTGACCGCCGAAACGGCGCCCGGCTACCGTCGTCGCCTGACGTCCAGCACCCCGGTGGGAGAGATCCGTGACCGTGCACGAGGCCGGCATCGGCCGCTACTACGAGGACTTCGTCGTCGGCGACGTCCATCAGCACCCGCTGGGCCGCACCATCAGCGAGGCCGACAACACCTGGTTCACGTTGCTGACCATGAACACCAACCAGAACCACTTCAACGCCCACTTCGCCGAGCGCGCCCCCTACGGCAGGATCATCGCCAACTCCGGGCTGACCGTGGCGATCGTGCTGGGCCTGTCGGTGGCCGACATGAGCCAGACCGCGATCATGAACCTCGGCTGGGAGGAGATCAAGCTGAGCCACCCGGTCTTCATCGGCGACACGATCTACGCCGAGTCGCTGGTGCTCGGCAAGCGCGAGTCGGCCTCGCGGCCGTACGCTGGGATCGTCTCCTGCCACACCCGGGGCCTCAACCAGGACGGCGACGAGATCATGTCCTGGCGGCGCACGGTCATGGTCTACAAGCGTGACGCCCCGCACGACAAGGGCTATTTCCCACAGGCCAAGAACGGCCCGCTGGCCGCCTCGTCGTGATTCGGCGGAATTCCTGATTGGTGCAAGATGCCACCGATTGTTAAGGTCTTCTGGGCGCCCGATTCCGGCGCCCGAAACCGGGGACAGAGGGGGGTGAGCGTGCGATGACGACAACAGGCGGACACCAGCGCTTGAATGGACTGCCGCCGGCTTGGCCGGGCGACCGTTACGAGGTCCTGTGCGAGCGCCGCACGCCCTTCAGCCCCACGCGTGACCGCTACCACTTCTCCCGGTACGCCGTGGAGTCGGCCCGCGCCCTGGAACAGGCCGGTCTGGCCACCCGGGTCGCGGTGATCCGGATGGCCGACCAGACGGTCATCTACGACCCGGCCGTCGGCGTGGAGCTCCCCGCCGACCAGTGGTGATCCGCCCGCGCCTCGTTCAGTCCCACGTCAGGCTGACGACGCGCTCGAAGGTCACGTAGCCCGCGCGGTGGAAGGCGGCGGCCATCGGCACGTTGCCGACGTCGGTCGCCGCCCGGATGCGCGGCACGTCCTGGGCGGCCAGCAGGCGGGTGCCCTCGGCCAGGATGTCGTCGATGTAGCCGTGGCCCCGGTGCGAGGGCAGCACGGCGAGGTAGCCGATCACCGCGTTGTAGTCGTTGTGTCCAGGGGTGACGAAGCCGACCGGTTCGCCGTCCGGCAGCGTCGCGATCCGCCACCACTCGCGCGGGCTGCGCAGGTGGGCCAGCTCCTGCTCGAAGTGCTTGCGGGCGGCGTCGGCGGCCGGCATCCGGGTGAGGTCGGCCCGGCTGTGCGCGTCCAGGGTGCCGTCCAGCACCCGGGTCATCAGCGCGAGCAGTTCGCCGTCCCCGTTCATCGGCCGGAAGGCCAGGCGGCCGCTCGGCGGGGGCAACGGCGTGCCCGGCCGCCACTCCAGGCGCAGGCGCTCGACGAGCGGCCGCGCGCCGGTCCGTCCGATCACCGCCAGGCGCCGCTCGACGGCGAGCCGGTCCGGCGCGGAGTCGCGCCAATCGGGCGGGACGAAGCGGAGGTACTCCGGCGGGACGGCCCCGGCCGGGACCACCTCGGCGAGCGCGGCCCGCAGCAGGCGCTCGCCGGCCGCCACCGGGCCGGGGCCCGGATCGTCGTCGTCGAGGTCGAAGACGTCGAGCAGGAACGGCGTCTTGGCCCCGGCCTGGCCCCACCAGGCGGCCCTGGCCAGCAGCCGGTCGCCGCGCAGGGCGACCCACAGCCAGCCGGGGCGGCGGCGTCCGCCGGCGAGGTCGCCGGCCAGCTCCTCGTCCAGGACGTACGGCAGGCGCCGGAAGAGTTCGAGCTCCTCCGGCCCGGTGATCGGGCGGATGGTCAGGTCGTCAGGTGCAAGGGTCACGGCACGCTCCAGGGGAGGGGCGCCGGGCTCCGGGGCTCAGGCGTGGACCGCACCCCTGGAGGACTCCGGCGCGGTGATCGGGCGGATCATGGCTCGTCCCTCCTCTCCGTGTTCGTGGTCGTCCCAGATCTACCCCCGGCCCCGGCCGGCCCGCAAACCCTTTTGCCTCACGAGCTCGCGCTGCGCACGCTGGACAGGAACGCCCGGGTCCGCTCGTGCGCCGGGTTGGCCAGCAGCTCGGCGGGATGCCCTTGCTCGACCACCACGCCGTCGGCGAAGAAGGTCAGCCGGTCGCCGACCTCGCGGGCGAAGGCGATCTCGTGCGTCACCACGACCATGGTCATCCCGTCGGCAGCCAGGGCGCGCATGACCTCCAGCACCTCGTCCACCAGCTCGGGGTCGAGCGCGGAGGTCGGCTCGTCGAAGAGCATCAGCGCCGGGTTCATCGCCAGCGCGCGGGCGATGGCGACCCGTTGCTGCTGCCCGCCGGAGAGCTGGTGGGGCCGCTTGTGCGCGTGATCGGCCAGCCCGACCCGGTCCAGGAGCTCCATCGCCTGCGCGTTCGCGCGGGCGGTGGGCGTGCCGAGCACGTGCACCGGCCCGCAGGCGACGTTCTCCAGGGCGCTGTGGTGGGCGAAGAGGTTGAACCGCTGGAACACCATGCCGATGTCGCGCCGGAAGGCGGCGTACTCCTTGGGCGTCCACGGGTGGTAGCGCCCGCCGCGCATCGAGTGCCCGACCTCCTGGCCCAGCACCCGCAGGCTGCCGCCGAGCACCGGCTCCAGCCCGTTGACGCAGCGCAGGAAGGTGGACTTGCCCGAGCCCGATGGACCGATGACGCAGCTCACCTCGCCGGCGGCGACCTCGAAGTCCACGCCGTTGAGCACCTGGACCTCGCCGTAGCTCATCCGCACGCCGGTGGCGTGCACGACCGGGCTCACGCGGCGACCTTCGGCAGGACCCGGGCCGCCAGGCCGCCCCGCCGTACCAGCCGGACGGCCTCGGACCCGAAGCGGCGCTCCAGCCTGCCCTGCAGGAAGGTGGCCACGGTGGTCAGCAGCAGGTACCACAGACTCGCCACGATCAGCAGCTCCATGATCAGGTTGTTGGCCTTGTAGATCTGGCTCGCGTTGGTCATCAGGTCGTGCCCGGCGACCGCATAGACCAGCGAGGTCGTCTTCAGCATGGAGATGAACTCGTTGCCGGTCGGCGGGATGATGATGCGCAGCGCCTGCGGCAGCACGATCACCCGCATGCGCTTGGCCGGGGTCATGCCCAGCGCGTAGGCCGCCTCGGTCTGGCCGTGGTCGACGGCCTGGATGCCGGCCCGCACGGTCTCGGCGAAGTAGGCGGCCAGGTTCAGGCCGAGCCCCATCATCGCCGCGGTGAAGCCGGTCATCACCTGGTTGGTGTCCCACACCAGCCCGATCGAGGTGAACGGGATCTTGATCACCAGCTCCGGGAACAGGAAGGCCAGGTTGTACCAGAAGATGAGCTGGACCAGCACCGGCGTGCCGCGGAAGAACCAGATGTAGAGCAGCGCCAGCTTGCTGAGCACCGGGTTGTGCGCCAGCCGCATGACCGCGAAGAGCACGCCCAGCGCCAGGCCGAGGACGGTGGCCAGGACCGAGAGCTGGACGGTGACCCAGACGCCGGACAGGATCCGGTCGTCGAACAGGTAGGTGGCCACCGCGCCCCAGTCCAGGCGCGGGTTGACCACCAGCAGGAACAGCAGCCACCCGACGATCGCCAGCGCCGCCGCGGCGGCCAGCAGCCGGCCCCAGTGGCGGGCGCGGGCGACGGGGACGGGCGTCCCGGCGGGCCCGGGGATCGGTTCGGTGCGCATCGTCACTTGCCGCCGTTGATCACGGCGGACTCGACGGCGAGCTTGTCGAGGTTCCAGGCCGCGAGCAGCTTGCCGTACTCGCCGCTCTTGATGAGCGCGTCCAGGGCGCCCTGGACGGAGGCGATGAGCTCCTTGTCGTCCGGCTTCATGCCGATGCCCCACGGGCTCTCGGTGCCTTCGAGCGCGATGGCCTCGACGGCGACCTTGGGGTCGGCGGCCTTGTAGGCGGCCACCACGTAGTCGGTGACGGTCGCGTCGGCCCGGCCGTTGATGACCTGGAGCATCGCCTCGGTGTCGCCGGCGAACTTCAGCACGGTCACGGCCGGCTTGCCGGCCTTCTCGCAGTCGGCGCCGTAGCTCTCGGCCAGCTCCATCGACGAGCCGTTGTCGACGACCGAGACGGTCTTGCCGCACAGGTCGGCGGGCGTGGCGATGCCGGCCGGGTTGCCCTTCTTGACCAGCAGGCCGGAGCCGGCCCGCACGTAGTCGACGAAGGTGATCTTCGCCTGGCGTTCGGCGTTGTCGGTCATCGAGGAGATGACGAAGTCGTAGCGGCCGGTGAGCACGCCGGGGATCTGGGAGTTGAACTCCTCGTCGGTCAGCGTGTACTTCACGCCGAGCTTGCGGGCGATGGCCCGGGCCAGGGCCGGGTCGATGCCGATCGCGGTCTTGCCGTCGCTCGACCACATCTCCATGGGCGGGTAGCCGATCGAGGAGACGACCTTGAGCCCGGCGCTCTTCAGCCGGGCCGGCACCTTGGCGGCCAGGTCCTTGTCCGGGGTGATGGCGTTGATGACGCCGGCCGCCTTCTCCTCGTCGGGGGCGACGTCCAGGACGACCTCCGCGGCGGGGGCCCCGGAGTCGGGGCCGGAGGCGGCGTCGAGGCTCTTGGCGCCGCAGGCGGCGGTGGTCAGCAGGGCGCAGGCGGCGAGCAGGGCGGGGAGGCGGGGGTTCACGGGGGTGTGCTCCTTCAGGATCGTTGCCGGCGGACGAGGCCGCCGACCACGGTGGTGATGACGTGGGTGCGCAGCACCGCGGCCGCCGGCTCCAGGTAGGGGTCGGTGTCCACCGCGATGAAGTCGGCGAGCCGGCCGGGGGCCAGCACGCCCTTGCGGTCCTGCTCGCCCGCCGCGTAGGCCGCGCCGAGGGTGTGCGCGGTGATCGCTTCGGCCATGCTCAGCCGCTGCTCGGGCTGCCAGCCGCCGGTGGGCGTGCCGTCCGCGCGGGTGCGGGTCGCCGCCGCGTGCAGCGCGGCGAAGGGATTGGGGTGCTCGACGGGCGCGTCGGAGCCGAAGGCCAGGGCCACCCCGGCGTTGAGCATGCCGCGCCAGGCGTAGGAGGCCAGATCGTGCCCGGCCAGCAGCGAGTCGACCAGGTCGATGTCGCTGGTGCAGTGGACCGGCTGCATGGAGGCGACGACGCCGAGCCGGGCCATCCTGGTCAGGTCGGCCGGCCGCAGGTGCTGGGCGTGCTCGATGCGGTGCCGCAGGCCGGGGGTGGCGCCGAGCGCCTCGTAGGCGTCGAGCACCAGGTGGTTGGCGCGGTCGCCGATGGCGTGGGTGGCCACCGCGATGCCCGCCCCGGCCGCCTTGCGGAACAGCGCGACCAGCTCGTCGTAGGGGGTGACCGCGATGCCGTGGTTGGCGGCGTCACCGGCGAAGGCCTGGCTCATGTGGCAGGTGTGCGAGCCGAGCGCGCCGTCGCTGAAGATCTTCACCGGTCCGGTCCGGACCCAGTCGTCGCCCTGGCCGGTGCGCCGGCCCTCGGCGATGGCGGCGTCGAGATGGGTGGCGGGGATCGCCTTGTGCACCCGGATCTTGAGCAGGCCGCTGTCGCGCAGGTCGAGGTAGGCCTCGCGGCAGTCCTCGCCGTCGATGTCGTGCACGCTGGTCAGGCCGAGGGCGAGCAGTTCCTCCTGGGCCAGCAGCAGCCGCTCGCGCAGGCCGGGCTCGACCATCAGCGCGCGCAGCGGGTAGGAGGCCGACTCACGCAGGATGCCGGTCGGCTCGCCGTACTGGTCGCGGACGATCTCGCCGCCGGCCGGGTCGGGGGTGGAGGCGTCGATGCCGGCCAGGCGCAGCGCGGCGGAGTTGGCCCACACGCTGTGGCCGTCCACGTTCGGGAGCACGATCGGCCGGTCGGGGCAGACCGAGTCGAGCGCGTACCGGTCCGGCTCCTGCGGCGGGGTCCAGGTGTTGGCGTTCCACCGGCCGCCGAACAGCCACTGGCCGGGCCGCAGCCGGGCCGCGTGCTCGGCCACCAGCGCCAGCGCCTCCTCCAGCGAGCGGGCGTCGCGCAGGTCGACCGCGCCGAGGCTGTTGGCGTACTGGGCGGTGTGGATGTGGGCGTCGTAGAGGCCGGGCAGGACGGCCGCGCCCGCCAGGTCCACGAGCTCGGCCCCGGCGCCGGCGGCCGCGCGGACCTCGGCCTCGGTGCCGACGGCCAGCACGTGCTCGCCGTCCACGGCCAGGGCGCGGGCCGGTGGGGCGCCGGCCACCCCGGTGTGGATGGCGGCGTTGCGGTAGACGCGGATGCTCAAGACGGCTCTCAATCGCTCGGTCGCGGCACGGCCGGCGGCCGTGCGGGGTGATCGTGTACGGCGGCGCCGGCCGGGCCCAGGGGAGGGGAGTGACAGTGGGCATCACTGTAGAAGTAGTGAAATGGGCATGGAAGCGCTATAAACACGACATTTAGCCAAGCTGAGAGCAAGGAACGCTGATGCTGAAGCCGGAACACCTGCGCACGCTCCGTGAGGTCATTCAGCTCGGCTCCTTCGCCGCGGCGGCCAACCGGCTCGGCTACACCTCCTCCGCGGTCTCCCAGCAGATGGCCGCGCTGGAGAAGCAACTCGGCGTGCGGCTGTTCGAGCGCTCGGCGCACAGCGTGCTCCCGACCGGCGCGGCGCAGGTGCTGGCCCGGCACGCCGGAACCGTGCTGGCCGACCTCGAACGCATGATCACCTCGGTGCAGGCCGTGCACCGGGGCAGCGAGCGGCAGATCCGGCTCGGCGTCTTCCCCAGCCTCGTGGACCGGCTGGCCGGAGTCCTGCGCACGATGGAGCCGGCCGACCGGGCCGGGGTGCGGATCACCGTGGGGGAGTCCTCGCAGCTCATCCCGCATCTGGGTGCCGGCGGCGAGATGGACGCGGCGATCGTCTACCAGGTCGGCAACTCCGGCCTGTCGTGGCCCTCGGCGCTGAGCCGGCGCTGGATCGCCGAGGACCCCTACAAGCTGGTGCTCCCGGCGAGCTGGCCGGACCTGGCGCCGTACCGCGTCGAGCAGCTCGTGCACCTGCCGTGGATCATGCACCACCCGGGCAGCAGCGACGCCTCCTTCTTCGAGGGCGTCTTCTCCCGCCTGGACCTGTACCCGTCCGTGGCCTGCCACTCCGACGACTTCAAGATCACGATGTCGCTGATCGGCGCCGGGGTGGGCGCGGCCTTCATCGCCGACCTGGCGCTGTCCGGGCACGGACCGGACGTGGTGGTCGCCGACGTGCCCTGGCTGAACACCAGCCGCAGCGTCTTCGCGCTGGTCCGGCCCGACCGCGAGACCCCCAGGCTGCAGGCCCTCCTGGACGCCCTGGAGGTCTGACCCCTCGACGCGGACGGGCCCGATCTGTCACGATCCCGTGCTCATCAGCACCTTCGTCAGGAGAACAGCACCCGTGGAACGCGAGGCGGCGATCGCCCGGTCGGCCGAGGCCATCCGGCGGCACAGCGACCAGAACATCCTCATCGAGGCCGGACCGGCCCCCGTCATCGACCGGCTCGCCGGCCTGCCCGGCCGGCCACCGGGCGGGCCGCTCGACTCCTGGACCTTCGTGGCCAAGGACATGATCGACGTGGCCGGCCTGCCCACCACCCGAGGCTCCCTGCTGTACGGCAGGCATCCCGCCCTGGAGAGCGCCCCCTGCGTCGAGAAGCTGGAGGCGGCCGGGGCGCTGCTGGTCGGCAAGAGCAACCAGCACGAGTTCGCCTGGGGCATCACCAGCGAGAACCCGCACTGGGGCGACGTGGGCAACCCCCGCCACCCGCACCTGACGCCCGGCGGCTCCAGCGGGGGCACCGGGGCGGCGCTGGCCGCCGGGATCGCCCGGTTCGGCCTGGGCACCGACACCGGCGGATCGGTGCGGATCCCGGCCGCCTGCTGCGGCGTGGTGGGGTTGCGGCCCCGGGCGGGGATGGTCTCGGAGGAAGGGGTCGCGCCGCTGGCGCCGGCGTTCGACGTGGTCGGGCCGATGGCCACCACGGTCGCCGACCTCGCCCGGGTGTGGGAGGTGCTCGCCTCCGAGCGCGTCGAGCCTGCTCGGTCGCTGGCCGGATGGGTGGTGGGGGTCGTCGAGGGCGGGGACTGGGCCGACGCCTTCACCAAGCTGGGGGCCGAGCTGCGGGACTTCGCCCTGCCGTACGAGATCGGGGAGCACTACCGCACCATCCTCGGCGCGCAGGCCCGCCGTGTGCACGAGGGGACCTACCCGGTGAACGCCGACCGCTACAGCGAGGGCGTGCGGCGCAAGCTCGACGCGGCGGCCGGGGTCGAGCCGGCGCAGTACGCGGCGGCGGTCGCCGGGCTGGCCGCGGCCCGCGCGGCCTTCGCCGAGCGGATGGCCGGGGTGGACCTGCTGATCATGCCGACGCTCGGCGGGCCCGCGCCGCGGGTGGGCTGCGACGAGGCCGCGGTGCGGGCCGAGGTCACCCGGTTCACCGCGGTGATCTCCGCGCTCGGGCTGCCCGCGCTGGCCATCGGCGACCTGCAGCTCGTCGGGCGCGAGGAGGCGGTCGTGCTGCGGGCCGGACTGGCGTGGGAGGCGCTCGGCGAGCCGATCCCCGAACCCCGCTGACCCCCCGCTCCCTCCCGGGCTCAGCCGCCCAGGCTCCACGGGTCGACCGGGACGACCCCGGTGCACCGCCCGACCGGATCGAGAAGCCTGCCGTACAGCTTGGTCTGCCGCAGGACGATCTGCCGGTCGGCCACGGTGAGGTGCGGGAAGCCGGCCTCCAGGCGCACCACCAGCGGATGCAGGTCGGTGACCGAGTGCAGCCCGACGGTCAGCAGCATGTTGCTGGAGCCGGCCAGCGCCGCGCAGGTGCGGGTCTCCGGCCAGCCGAGCAGGGCCCGCCCGGTCTCCTCCAGCAGCCGGTCGGGCATCCGCAGCCACAACACCGCCGACGAGCGCCACCCGGCGTGCGAGCGGGCCAGGTCGCAGCGGAAGTCCACGTCGCCCGTGGCCAGCAGCCGCGACAGCCGCCGCTGCACGGTCCGCTCGGACGCGCCGACGACCTCGGCCAGCTCGGCGTAACCGGCCCGGCCGTCGGCGACCAGCGCGTGGAACAGCCGGCGGTCCACCTCGTCCATCGGCCGCGTGGACTCCGGCGCCGCCGCCCGCCGGGCCAGCCGGGCCGCCGCGGCCTGCGGAAGCACCCGCAGCCGCCACCGGCACGACGCCTCGAAGATCCGGGTCGCCAGATGGGTGCGCACCCGGACCACCCCCGGCACGCGGGGCAGATCGGCGAGCAGGTAGTCGGCCAGGGCCGGCATGGACGCCGCCGCGGCGATCACGAACAGGTCGTGCGCCCCGGCCACGTGCTGGACGGTGATCAGATGCCTGGCCTCGGCGAGCCTGGCCGCCACCGGCACCGCCGCGCCCGCCTCGCAGTCGATCTCCAGGATCGCCATGTTCAGGTCGTGCATCTGCCGCGGGCCCAGCGCGACCGTCGTCCACGCCTCGCCCGCGCCGGTCAGCCGCTGCCAGCGCCGCGCCGCCGTCACCGGGTCGGCGCCGGTCGCCGCGCCGATCTCGACCCAGCTCGCCCGCGGGTTGACCTGCAGCGCGTCGATCAGCTCCAGGTCGGTCTCGGACAACAACCGGAGCGGCTCCCCGCCGGAATCCTGCATGCGCGCCCCTTCGGCCGCCGGATAGCCGCGCTTCGCGACGAGGTCACCATATCCGGCGATCCTGGGGCACCATGACCTCTCGCCTCGTCGGGATCCTGGGCGGGATGGGACCCGCCGCCACCGCCGACTTCTACGCCAAGCTCGTCGCCGAGACGCCCGCCACCGGCGACCAGAGCCACGTGCCGGTCGTCATCTGGGCCGACCCGCGCGTCCCGGACCGCTCGCTCAGCCTGCTCGGCCTGGGCGAGGACCCGACCCCGCAACTCCAGCACGGCATCCAGGCGCTCAAGCGGGCCGGGTGCGAGGTGCTCGCCGTGCCCTGCAACACCGCGCACGCCTTCGTCCCGCCGCTGGCCGCCGAGGCCGGGCTCGAACTCGTGAGCATCGTCGAGGTCACCGCCGACGCCCTCGCCGCCGCGGGCGTGGCCGCCGCCGGCCTGCTCGCCACCGCCGGCACCCTGCACTCCGGACTGTACGGCGACGCCCTGCGCCGGCGAGCCATCGAGCCCGTCGAGCCCACGCCCGCCGAGCAGCGCCACGTCAGCGCGGCCATCGCCGCCGTCAAGGCCGGCGCCGCGACCGCCGCCCACCGCCGGGCCCTCGCCGACGTCGCCCGCTCCCTCGCCGCCCGCGGCGCCGACCGCATCGTGGCCGCCTGCACCGAGATCGTCCTCGCCCTGGACCCCGCCCACCTCCCCGTCCCGGTCTTGGACCCGGCCCGCCTGCTGGCCCGGAAGGTCGCCGCCCTGTCCTTGACCGGCTGACCTCAGCGCCAGGCGCGCAGTTTGCCGGGGTTGCGGATGCTCCAGATGTGCGTGATCCGGTCTCCGCTCACCTCGAAGGCGTACACCGACACGGTGACGCCGGCCTCCTGGGCGATCAGGCCGGGGCGGCCGTTGACGGTGCTCTCCAGGAAGGTCAGGTCGCGCAGCCGGCCGGACAGGGCGGTGAGGGAGCGGGCGATGTTCTCGGCGCCCCGGATCGGCCGCAGGACGGCGCTGGCCAGGCCGCCGCTGTCGGCGACGACGGTGGCGGCCGGGTCGAGCAGGCCGACGAGGGCTTCGATGTCCATGGTCTCCCAGGCCCGCTTGAAGTCGCCGACCACCCGGGCCTGCCGCGCCGCCGGAGCGGCGGGCGGATGAGCGGCGCGAAGGCGGCGACGGGCCGAGGAGGCGAGCTGGCGGCAGGCGGCGGTGGAACGCCCGACGACGCCGGCGACCTCGGCGAAGGAGTAGCGGAAGACGTCGTGCAGGACGAACGCGACCCGCTCGGCCGGGGTCATCTCCTCCAGCACGACCAGGAAGGCCATGGAGACCGACTCGTCGAGGGTGACCCGGTCGGCCGGGTCGAGGGTGCCGCCGTCGGGCCGGCCGGTGAGCCACTCCCTCGGGTCCGGCAGCGGCTCGGGGACCCACTCGCCGACGTAGGTCTCCCGCCGGGCCCGGGCCGAGGAGAGCAGGTTGAGGCAGATCCGCCCGGCGACGGTGGTCAGCCAGGCGCCGGGGGAGACGATGGCCTCCTGCTGCTCGCGCGACAGGCCGTACCAGCGGGTGTAGGTCTCCTGGACGACGTCCTCGGCGTCGGCCAGGGAGCCGAGCAGCCGGTAGGCGAGGTTGATCAGCCGGCGTCGCTCGTTCATGATCGCGCCGAGTTCGGGGTGGTCGGTCATGGTCTCCTGGCCGTCGGGTCCGTGCTGCCCCTTGTCGGGTCTGTCACCCGTTCGACCGGACAGCGCGGCGGAACGTGAGGTCCTTCAGCGCCTCACATCCTGACGGGCCGCGTGGTCGGACCGGTGACGGACCACCACCCAGCGAAAGGGATCATCGCCATGCCCGCACGTCACCAGGTCGTCGTCATCGGCGGCGGTTACGCCGGAACGGTCGCCGCCAACCGGCTGCGCCGCCGTACCGATGTGGAGGTCACGCTGGTCAATCCGCGGCCGGAGTTCGTGGACCGCATCCGGCTGCACCAGTACGTGGCCCGCACCGGCGAGGCCACCCTCGAGTACGGCACGCTGCTCGGGGCGGGGGTGCGCCTGGTCGTCGACCGCGTCACGCGCATCGACACCGCCGCCCGCGCGGTACGCCTGGCATCGGGCCAGGCCCTCGGCTACGACCACGTCGTCTACGCGGTCGGCAGCAGCGCGGCGATCCCGTCGTCGGTGCCCGGCGCGGCCGAGTTCGCCTTCGGCCTCGCCGAGCTCGAAGCCGCCCGGCGGCTGCGCGACCGGCTGGACCGGACGCCCGCCGACGCGCCGGTCACCGTGGTCGGCGGCGGGCTGACCGGCGTCGAGACCGCCGCCGAACTGGCCGAGCAGGGGCGCCGGGTGACACTGGTGTGCGGCGGCGCCCTGGCGCCCTACCTGAGCGCGCCCGGCCGCCGGTACGTCGCCAGGTGGCTGGCCCGGCACGGCGTCACCGTCCTGGAGAGCGCCGTGGTGAGCGAGGTGCGGCCGGACGCGGTCGTCCTGACCGGAGGCGGCGAGCTCACCGTCTCCGTCCAGGCGGGAGGGGGCGAACTGGCCAGCGCGCTCACCGTCTGGACCGCCGGTTTCGGGGTGCCGGCCCTCGCCGCGGCGAGCGGGCTCCGCACCGACGAGCTGGGCCGCCTGCTCACCGACGAGACGCTGACCAGCGTCGACGACGACCGGATCGTCGCCGCGGGCGACGCCGCCGCGCCGTCGGGCCGGCCGCTGCGGATGAGCGGCTACGCCGCGGTCCCGCTCGGGGCGCAGGCCGCCGCCACCGTGCTCAGCCACCTCGACGGCACCGAGCCGGCCCGGGCCGAGGTGGCCTTCAGCGGGGCGTGCCTCAGCCTGGGCCGGCGGGCCGGCCTCCGGCAGCTCGCCCGCCGCGACGACAGCGTGGTGAACGTCTTCGTCGGCGGGCGGCTCGGTGCCGTGATCAAGGAGATGACGTGCCGGATGGTGGTGTCGAAGCGACTGCGCGACCGCGGTTCCAAGGGCGGGGCGCGGGGAGGTGCCGTGGTGATAATGGGTGGATGAGCCAGCTCGACCTTCTCGGCCTGCCCGAGGTCCGCGCCCATGCGGCGCGGTGCCGGGCGTGCAAGCGGAAACTGCGGGATCCGGAGTCGCTGGGGTTCGTGATCGGGCCCACGTGCCGGAAGAAGCTCGGCATCGAGGAGCGGAGACCGCTCAGGTTGACCGGGGTGCGGCCGGGCGGCGACTGCGCGGGGCAGGGGGATCTGCTGGAGAACTGGACGCCTCAGCAGGAGCGGCCCCCTCGCTGACCGGCCGCCTCACCGACGGGGTCGCCTTGAATTTCCGGCCCCTCGCTGACCGGCTGTCTCTTCGGCCGGCTGTCTCACTGGCCGGCCGTTTCTTCGGCCGGCTGTCTTGGCGGGCGGGTGGTCAGGCGTTGAGGTCCGCGGTGAGTTCGGCGGCGGTGGCCAGTTCCTTGGCCACCGCCGCCCGCTCGGCGTCGCTGAGCTCGAGGGCTTCGACCTCGGCCAGCAGCGCCGCCGCCGCGTCCCGGTCGCCGGTACGGATCCGCAGCTCGGCCAGGTAGACCAGAGCCGGAAGCCGCTGTACGGCAGGCGCGTCCGCGTGCCGCTCCAGCCCGATCTCCAGCACCCGGATCCCCGCATGCTCGTCCCCGTGCGAGTCGGCCTGCCGGGCGGCCGTGGACACCACCCGGGCCAGCCGTCCCTCCTCGGCGCCCGGTTCGTCGGCGTCCTCCTTGTAGCGGCTGAACCGTACCCAGTTGCCTCCCGGGTCGATCACCGTGAACCCGCCCGCGGTGCCCTGCATCCGCCGGGGCCGCGTCATCCGCGGCATCCCCGACACCGGGATCTTCCCGAACGCCGCCCGGAGCCCGGCGGCGAACGCCTTGTGCAGGGCCTCCGTGTCCGGGACGAGGACGACCACGTTCCCCAGGGACTGTTCGGGGTCGAACTCCGGGAGGCCGAAGAAGTGGAGCTCGATGCCCTCCCGGCGGAGGGCGGCGTACGGATTGGGCCGGTCCTGGCGGTAGGTGAGCTCGAAACCGAGGGCGGCGTAGAAGGGCAGGATGTCGTCTAGGAAGCGGCAGGGCAGGCAAGGAATGACCGTTTCGCTGCGCATGCGGGTCACGGTAGCGAGAAAAAAGCCGAACATGCCACCTAGTTAGGGTTACCTAATTTTCTGCGGCCGCTGGGCCGGACGGATGCCCGGTTTCAACCCGGATGTACGGTCACCGGACGGTCCAGTCCTTGCGCAGGGGCGGGTAGGCGAAGGTCTGGGTGCCACGCCAGCCCTCCCCGACGATCCGGTAGCCGTGCGCGGCCTCGCTGGCCGCGTCGCCGACGTCGAGCCGGTCGGCGGCCGACCAGGTGCCGCCGACCCGGTGCTCGACCAGGTAGCGGAACTCGTTGAACCCCTCGGCGGCGACGAAGGTGTTGACGATGGCCAGCGCCCTCCGGCCGGCGGTCAGGCCGGCGGGGATCTGGAAGACCTGGTCGCGCCACTTGTAGTCGGTGTCCCCGAGCAGGGGACGCCACTGGCCCGCCTTCGCCCCGTTCACGGTGACCTTGGCCTGCTGGAGGGGGACGCCGACGTCGAGGCGGCGGATCAGCCGTACGCCGGTGTTGGCCGGGTCGACGTGGACGGTGAAGCGGCTCGACCCGCCCGGGCCGAAGGCGCGGCCGTCGTCGCTGACGATGTGGCCGGTCACCGGGCGGGCCAGCAGGCGTTCAGCGGGGGTGGGCGGGGGTGGGGTGGCGCGGCGGCCGATGAGGACGCCCGTGGCTACGGCACCAGCCACCACCACCGTGCCCGCGATCACCGCCCCCACCACGACCGGGCGCCGGCCGGGCCGGGCGGGGTAGAAGAGCGACGGCTTGAGCACCGGCGTCCGGCTCGGCTGCGACGGCTCGCTCGCGTGCACCGGCTGCTCGGGGACCAGCGCTCGGACGGTGGCCACGACCTCGGCGGGCGAGGGGGAGGCGCCCGCCGCGCCAGCCCCAGGCGCGAGGGCCCCTGGTGCCGCGGCCTCGGGCACGGTGGCTCCGGGCACGGTGGCTCCGGGCACGGTGGCTGCGGGGGTGGCTCCGGCTGCGGGGGCGGTGGTGGATGCGAGGGTCTCGGGGGCTTCGGGTGGGGCTAGGCTGGGCGTTCCCGCCCTGGACCCTTGG
Source organism: Nonomuraea sp. NPDC050328 (assembly GCF_044459405.1). Lineage (NCBI taxonomy): Bacteria > Bacillati > Actinomycetota > Actinomycetes > Streptosporangiales > Streptosporangiaceae > Nonomuraea > Nonomuraea sp. NPDC050328. The sequence goes on from NZ_JBITIW010000014.1 coordinate 152,464, forward strand.
GTCACGCGGGCGACCTGGGCCCGTTCCCACGCCTGGTCCCACGCCGGCAGCTCGGCCTCCGGCACCCGGCAGGCCCGCAGGAACGCCAGCATGACCGCCCGCCGCGGAAAGCGCCGCCCGGCGAGCATGTCCGCGACGGTGGCCCGGGGCAGCCGGGTCCCGCCCGCCCGGTCCGCACGCGACTCCAGCTCGCGCAACGACAGATCGGCGAGCGCGAACTGCCTGGCCAGCAGCCGCACCAGGTCCTCGTGCCCGTGCACGGACTCGGGTCCCGCGCTCATCGCCCCACCCTCCACTCCACTCGGAGAGTGTAAAGCCAGTCACGGTCCGTGTCCGGGAATGGATGGGACCGTCCGAGAGCCTGTTGGACACCCCGGCCGGCCGTTTTCGCTGGTGGACGTAGCGCTCCCCGCCACGGCGGCGGGGGCCGGACCTAAGGAGTCACACCATGGCCAGGACAACCACCGCACGCTGGGCCGCCCTCGCGCTCGCCGCCTCGCTCGGCTCCACCCTGCTGGCCGGCGCCGCCGCGGCCGGGTCGGCGCAGGCGGCGGAGGCGGCCGCCGCGGCGCGCAACCCCTGCGGGCTGTACCGGGACGGGGACCAGGCGATGTACAAGAACTGCACGGACGCCAACGAGAACGTCTTCGTGACCCGCATCTTCGGCCCGAACCGCTACCACTGCGTCACCCCCGGCAGCGTCCGGCACGTCGGCCCGTGGAACGACGTCTTCCGGGCCTACAACCGAGGCACCTGCTGACCTGCTGACCGGGCCGGGTGAGGGTCCCCTCCCTCACCCGGCCCCTTTGCGGGCAACCCTCACCCGGCCTTCCGCGACCCTTACCCGGCGCTCCGCGTCCAGGCGTGCCGGATCGTCAGGCGGCCGGTGCCCATCGCCCCGGAGATCCGGATCCTCGGCCCGCCCTCGCGCCCCGCCGTCCCGCCGCGATACCGCGGCGCCTTCAGGCCGGCGCGCAGGTCCTCGAGGTCCACGACCGCGTCGCGCGGCACGGTGATCCGGGCCCGCCCGGTGCCCAGGCGCAGCTCGATCTCGACCACGGGATGGTCGATGACCGCCCGCGACAGGTCCAGGTGCACCCGCGCGAGCGCCGACTCCACCTTGAGCACCCGCGGCACCCGCCACCTCCCGCGCCGCCGGATCCGCCCGCTGACCGCGGTGAGCGAAGCCGTCCCGTCCGGCAACGTCTCCAGCGCCGCCGCCAGCTCCCCACGGTTCCCGGCGGTGAGCGCCCGGTCCAGCCGCTCGGTCAGCTCCTCGTGGGTCAGCAGCCCGTCGCCGTAGGCCTCCTTGAGCCGCCGCACGGCGTCGTCGCGCTCGGCTTCACCGATCCTGCTCACGCCGCCTCCACTGGGTACGCCGTACGCGGTAAAGCCAGGCTAGGCCACTGGGTACTACGTACGCAACTGAGCGACCCCCTCGGTGCTGAGCAGGACGACCACCGACTCCGGCCCGAGGCCCAGCGCCTCCCGGCGGCCGGGCCCGGCGAGGGCCGCCCGCAGTCCTGCCAGCGGCGCGGCTCCGCAAGGCCCGGCGTGCACACCGAGGGCCGCGAGGTCACGGGCGGCCCGCGCGCCGGCGGCGTCCGACACGGTGATCGCCGCGTCCAGGCCCTGGTCGAGGTACGGCCAGGCCAGGCTGGACGGCGTGCCGCAGTTCAGCCCCGCCATGGCGGTCTCGCCGGTGGCGACGGTGACCGGCCGGCCGAGGGCGAGGCTCGTGGTGACGCAGGCGGCGGTCTCCGGCTCGACCGCCAGCAGCGCGGGGGAGCGCCCGCCGGTACGGCTGCGGTAGTGGGTGATGACGGCCTGGGCCAGGGAGCCGACGCCCACCGGGACCACCACCAGGTCGGGACCTCCGGCACCCGCGGCGGCCACCTGGTCGTCCACCTCGGCGCAGAGCGTGGAGTAGCCCTCGACGATCCACCCCGGCACCTGCTCGTACCCCGGCCAGGCGGTGTCCTGGATGAGGAGCGCGCCGGGCTGCTCGGCGGCCCGGGCGGCTTGCCGTACCGCCTCGTCGTAGGAGCCGGGGACCTCGGTGATCCGGGCCTGCTCGGCGGCGATGGCGGCCACCGCTTCCGGGGACACGCCGGCCGGGACGAAGACGTGCGCGTGCTGGCCCAGCAGGCGGGCCACGTGGGCGACGGCACGGCCGTGGTTGCCGTCGGTGGCGGTGACCAGGGTGGCCGGCGGGCCGGTCCGTCCCGCCAGGGCGCGGTGGATCGCCCAGGAGGCGCCGAGCGCCTTGAAGGCGGGCAGCCCCAGGCGGTCGGACTCGTCCTTGACGAACAGCCGGCCGACGCCCAGCTCCTCGGCCAGCGCCGGGAGCTCGGGCAGCGGGGTCGGATGGTAGCCGGGCAGGGTGGCGTGGAAGGCGCGGGCCTCGCGCGGGGCGGGCGGGCAGGTCCACGTGCGGGCGGCGGGTCGGGTGACCCAGTCAGTCGTCACCGGTCCAGGCTGCCGCCGAGGGCTAGCATCGGTCCAGCGGATGTATCCGACATGTACCCATCGGAAAGGCCGACCGATGTACGACCTGCACCGGCTGCGGCTGCTGCGTGAGCTCAAGCACCGGGGGACGATGGCGGCCGTCGCCGCCGCGCTCTCCTACGCGCCGTCCACGGTGTCCGAGCAGCTCGCTCAGCTCGAGGCCGAGGTCGGGGTCCCGCTGCTGGAGCCGGCCGGGCGGCGGGTACGGCTGACCGGGCCGGCCGAGATCCTGGTCGCGCACACCGAGGCCATCCTGGCGCGGCTGGAGCGGGCCGAGGCGGAGGTGGCCGGGTCGTCGGCCGAGCTGACCGGGACCCTGCGGGTGGCCGCCTTCCAGACCGCCGCGCTCGCCCTGCTCCCGGCCGCGCTGGCCTGGCTGCGGGCGCGGCACCCCGGGCTGCGGGTGCACCTGCGGGAACTGGAGCCGGAGCAGGCGTTGCCCGCGTTGCTGGCGCGGGACTTCGACCTGGCGGTGGGGGAGGAGTACCCCGGCCTGCCCGACGCCCGCCCCGCCGGCCTCGCCCGCGAGGACCTCCTCGACGACCCCATCCACCTCGCCACACCGCCGGCCCACCGTGGCGGGGCCTTGCGTGATCTGGCCGGTCAGGTGTGGGCGATGGAGCCGGAGGGGACGGCCGCGCGGCAGTGGGCTACGGCGCGTTGCCGGGCGGCCGGGTTCGAGCCCGACGTCCGGTTCGAGACCGCCGACCTGCTGCTGCACGTGCGGCTGGTGGAGCAGGGGCTGGCCGCCGCCTTCCTGCCGGACCTCGTCTGGAACGGCCGCCCGCCGACGGTCCCGCTCCGTCCGCTGCCCGGTGGCGAGGGGGTGCGCCGCCTGTTCACCGTCGTACGGCGGGGCCGCAGCGGCCACCCGGCCGTCCGCGCCTGCCGCGAGGCCCTCCGCCAGGCGGGGCGCGCCAGTCCGGCCCGGTAGCCGGGCCCGAGGCGCAGGCGGCTCAGAGGAGGCGGTAGCCCACGCCCGGTGTGGTGGTGATGATCGCCGGGGGTCCGAGCTTGCGGCGCAGCCGGCTGACGGTGACCGTGACGGTGTTGGTGAGGGGGTCGGCGAACTCGTCCCACACCTGTTCGAGCAGGTCCTCCGCGCTGAGGAAGCCCGGGCTGGCCCGCAGCAGCGCCTCCAGCACCGCGAACTCCTTGACCGACAGGTCGAGCTGCCGGCCGTCGCGGGTGACCGTACGCCGGAGGGGGTCGAGCTCGACCCCGGCCACCCGCAGCACCCGGCCACGGGCGGCGGGCCGGCGGCGGGCCAGGGCCCGGACGCGGAGCACCAGTTCGGGGAAGTGGAAGGGCTTCGCGAGGTAGTCGTCGGCGCCCAGGGTGAGGCCGCTGACCCGGTCGCCGGGCGCGCCGGCGGCGGTGAGCATCAGCACCATGACCCGCTCGTCCCGGCTGGTGATCATCTCGCAGAGGGTGTCGCCGTGCAGGCCGGGCAGGTCACGGTCGAGGACGACGACGTCGTAGGGGGCCAGGTCGAGCTTGGCGGCGGCGGTGAGGCCGTCGAGCGCGACGTCGACGGCCATGCCCTGGTCGCGCAGCCCTTCGGCGATGACCTCGGCCAGGGCTCGGGCGTCCTCGACGACGAGCACTCTCACAGCGTGACCTCCACGCGCAGGCCGCCCTCGGGGCGGGCGGTCAGGTTGAGCCGGCCGCCGTGCGCGGAGGTGATGGCGGCGACGATCGACAGGCCCAGGCCGCTGCCACCGCTGTTGACCCGGTCGGTGCCGAGGCGCTGGAACGGGTGGCCGAGGCGGGCGACCTGCGCCGGGTCGAGCCGCGGGCCGTCGTTCTCCACGACCAGGGCGCGGAGGCGCAGCTCGGCCCGGATGGAGCCGCCGGGCCGGTTGTGCCGCACGGCGTTGTCGATCACGTTGCCGACGAGCTGCGCGAGCAACGTCGGACTGCCCTGCACCAGCCCGTCTCCGAGCTGATCATCCGGCGTGGTGACGTGCACGGTCAGGGCGCGGTCGGCGATGGCGGCGGAGCGCTCGGCCAGGGCCTCGGCCAGCAGGTCGGCCAGGCTGACCGGGACCCGGTCGGGCAGCGCGCCGCGCTGGTGTTGCGTACGGGCCAGGGTCAGCAGGCCGTCGAGCAGCCGGTCCACCTGGTCGAGCTCGGTGCGCAGCCGGTCGGCCAGCAGCAGCGTCTGAGGCGGCGGCGGCTCCGGTTTGGCGGTGGCGACGTCGATCGAGGCCCGCATGGTGGCCAGCGGGGTACGCAGCTCGTGCGAGGCGTTGGCCACGAACCGGCGCTGCGCGGCGAACGCGCCTTCCAGGCGCTCCAGCAGGTCGTCGATGGTGTCGGCCAGGTCCTTGACCTCGTCGGCCGGCCCGTCCACCGCGAGCCGCTCGTGCAGGTTGTCGGCCGAGATCCGGCGCGTGCCGGCGGTGAGGGTACGCAGCGGGCGCAGCACCCGCCCGGCCGCGATCCGGCCCAGCCCGACCGACGCCACGGACATCACCAGCAGCGCCACCCCAGCACCGACGACGAGCTGGCGGGTCTGGCCCTCGCGCAGCTCCGAGACCTCCGTCTCCAACTGCTCGATGCGCTGCTGGGCCGCCGAGGCGGGCTGGACGCCGGCCGGCACGCTGTGGCTGATCCGGGTCGGCCCGAGCACCAGCACGAACAGGACGAGCAGCAGGCCCAGCCCGGACAGCACGAACAGCCCGCCCAGCAGGAGCGTGAACCGCAGCCTGACACCCAGCCTTCTCATGCACCCCAGCATGCCGTCCCCGGCCTAACACCGATGTGACAGGGTTCGTTCGGCCGATGTAACCCGCCGGGCCCTACAACTGCGGCCATGATGACTTTCGCCGAGCTCACCGGCGCGCGGTGGGCCGGGTTCCGGCGCTCGCGCGGCCTGGTGGCCGGGCTGGCCGTGGCCATGTTGATCCCCCTGGCGCTGGGCCTGCTGTTCGCCGCGGGCAGCCGGTCGAGCTGCACGCAGGGCGCCGTCGTCGACGGGCCGTGCCCGCCGCCGCCGCTGGGGCCGGGCGGGGAGGCGGTCGAGGACCGCTTCTTCTTCGTGCACCGCTCCCTGGACGGCGACGGGACGATCACCGCGCGCGTCGGCCCGATGACCGGCCGGATCAAGGAGCCGCCCCCGCCGGGCGACCCGGTCGGGCCGCCGCCGGTGCCCGGCGTCGCCCCCTGGTCGCAGGCCGGGCTGATGATCAAGTCCGAGGTACGGCAGGGCGCGCCGTACGTCGCCGTGCTGACCGCCCACGGGCACGGCGTGCGCATGCAGTACGACTTCACCGGCGACCTGGCCGGCAGCGCGGCGCAGGGCCCGCGCTGGCTGCGGCTCACCCGGGCGGGCAAGACGATCACCGGCTACGAGTCCGGCGATGGCCGCCGGTGGAGCGAGATCGGCCGCGCCCGCCTGGCGGGTCCGGCCAGGATCGGCCTGTTCGCCGCCTCCCCGGGCGCGCTGACCGTCGAGGGGCTCGGCGCCGCCCAGCGCTTCAGCGAGGCCACCGCGACCTTCGACCGGATCGGCGTGACCGGCGCGAGCTCGGGCTGGCGGCAGGACGACGTGGGCGTCGTCTTCGAGCAGGACGGGGTGACTCCCCACCACCCCGGCGGCCTCGTGCGGTCGGGCGACACGATGACGCTGACCGGGGTCGGCGCCATCGGGCCGGTCACCGCGGGGGTGCGCCTGGAGCACCTGCTCACCGGGCTGCCGCTCGGGCTGCTGGCCCTGGTCGTGGTCGGTTCGCTGCTCGGCGCGAGCCGTACCCGGCCGGGTGAGGAAGAGGCCGGAGGCCGCGTGGTGGCGGCCAAGGCGGTGGTCGCCGCCGGGGCCGGGTTCGCCGGCGGGCTGGTCGTCGCGGCGGTGGCGTTGCTGGCGGGGGAGCCGATCCTGCGGGCCGGTGGCAACCATCCGCTGCCGGTCTCGCCGCTCACCGAGGTGCGGGTCATCGTGGGGGTCGCCGTGTTCTGGGCCGTGGTGGCGGCCCTGGCCGTGGGGGTGGCGGCGCTGGTCCGGCGTCGGGTGGTCGCGATCGGCGTGACCGCGTTGCTCGTGGTGGCGCCCGCGCTGGCGGCGGTGGCGGTGCCGGGCGGCGTGGCGGGCTGGCTGCACGCGCTCACGCCGGCCGCGGGGTACGCGGTGACACAGACCATCCCGGCCTACCCGCAGGTGGCGGGCCATTACGTGCCCGCCACCGGGTTCTATCCGCTGCCGTTCTGGGCGGGGCTGGCCGTGGCCTGCGGCTACGCCGTACTGGCTCTCCTGCTGGCCGTACGGCGAGCGGAACGCGCCACCGCCGTCCCGGCCTAGCCCCGCCGGGCGGCGTCGGCGGCGAGCAGGGCCGCGCCGAGCTGGACGGCGACCAGGGACCGGAGCGGGATCGGCGTGGAGACCGCCGCCTCCTCCGCCTCGGCGAACCACTCGTCGAACCGCGCCCCGAGCCGCGCCCGCTCGGCCCGGATGGCCGGCGTCCGGTTCCCCGCCCCGATCTCGGCGTCCAGCATCCGCAGGTAGGTCCCGCAGTAGCGCAGCCGCATGCTGTGCACGACCTGCTCGTTGCCGACCACTTCGGCCACCGTCGCGGGCCGCTCGGCGTCCGGGAAGTCCTCCCACGCGTCGATGAACTCGTCGTGCGTGCCGACGAAGTCCTCCAGCGACCGCCGGAAGGGCGAGTGGATCGTCAGGTCGGCCCGCACCGCGGCGAGCGAGGCCGCCAGCTCGCCGATCAGGGCGCGCTGCCCCTTCAGGAAGGCCTGGATGTCGTCGGCGTAGCGCCGGTCGGTCGGCGTCTGGTCGGCCACCCGCTCGTCGGCCCAGTAGGGCAGCTCGGTGACCAGGTGCAGGGCGTCGAACCGGTCGGCGTAGTCGACGCTGCCGCCGCCGACGCCGAAGACGGGACCGAGGTGCACGCCTCGCGGCGTCTCGTAGGCGGCGGGCCCGATCGCGACCGCGCTCGGCACCTCGGGCGGCCCGAGGTGCAGCGGCAGCCCCTCGGCCGTGGCGAGCGCGGCCAGCCGCTCGGCCAGCTCGCGGTCGGGCCGGCTGAGGTAGTAGAAGGCGCCCTGCAGCTCGCCGTTGTGCAGGGAGTAGACGAAGGCCGGCTTGGTCTCGTCCATCAGCCGCATCAGCGCCTCGGTCTCCGGCAGCGTCCGGTCGAAGAAGTAGCCGGGACCGGTGAGCGGGAAGGTCCACTCGACCTGGTCGGCCTCGCACGGCCGGTAGAAGTGCTCGGCGTAGGCCCGCCGGTCGCTGGGCCGGCCGTACCAGCCCTCGTTGAGCCGGGCGCCGTCCGGGTCGGCGCAGGGGATGAGGTGCCAGCGGTAGCCGAACCCCTCGCGCAGCTCGGCGTCCTCGACGAGCAGGCGCAGCAGGGCGCTGACGGTGAGCGCGCCGATCGGCTCGTTGGGGTGGGGGCCGCCGATGATCACGGCGTCGTCCGGTCCTGAGCCGATGCTCGCCACCCGCAGCGGCTCGCCCAGCCGCGAGGTGCCGATGCGGCGCAGCCGTACCAGATCGGGGTGGGCGGCGGCGAGCTCGTCGAGCTCGGCGTGCATCTGGTCGACGGTCGGGAACGCGGTGTAGCCGGGCACCCGGCTCAGGAAGGGGGTGACGTCCATCTTCGGCCTCCGAAAGATAATCTGGATTATTCTAATAATTCAGATTATCGTTACGGCATGCGGTTGACGAGAGCGGAGAGCAAGGCGGCCAACAAGCGGGCGCTGGTCGAGGCGGCCCGCGAAGTGGTCGGCCGGGACGGCTCCAAGGCGAAGCTGGAGGACATCGCCGAGCTCGCCGGGCTGACCACCGGCGCGATCTACTCGCTCTTCGGCGGCAAGACCGACCTCATGGTCGCGATGGTCGAGGACTACGCCGGGCCGGTCGAACTGCGGCCGGCCGAGGCCGGCGAGTTCGGCACGAGCCTGGAGGAGGCCGTGGCCGAGGTCGCCCGGCGCTTCCTGCGCGTCTCGGACGATCCCGAGGCGGCCGGGAAGATGATGTTGTTCGAGACCCGCGTCCTCGACCTCGTGCTCAACGACGCCGGCCTGCTCGCCCGGCTCGCCGCCTCGATCCGATCGACCGAGGTCGACCTGGCCGCGCTCTTCGCCGGCCGCGAGCACGACGGGGCCGCCCTCACCGGCGCGCAGGCGCTGCGCCTGGCCAGAGCGCTGAAAGCACTGTTGTCCGGCCTCGGCCAGGGCGTCGTGCTCGGCGCCCACGAGCCGGACGAGAGCTTCTTCGTCGACACCGCCCTGGCCCTGATCACACCGAGGGTGCTCGGCCCCGCCTAGCACCCGGCCGAGGGTTCGGGGGGACCGCGCGGCCATTGTCACCCCACCCCGAAAGGCACGACCATGCCCAGATCCGGCTTCGGCGTCATCGGCGCGCCGGTCATGTTCATCGGCGTCCTCCAGACCATGGAGATGACGCTCTCGCCCGCGCTCCCGCTCATCCAGCGCGAGCTGGGCGCCTCGCCCGGCGCGCTGGCGTGGATCTTCACCGGCTCCCTGATCAGCTCGGCGATCAGCACCCCGATCATCGGGCGGCTGGCCGACCTGTACGACAAGCGCCGGCTGATGCTCACGCTGATGGCGGTCAGCGGCGCCGGGCTGCTCCTGTCCGCGCTGGCGCCCGATGTCCTGACCCTCATCGTGGGCATGGCCGTCGAGGGCGTCTGGCTCGGCATGCTGCCGCTGACCGTCGGCCTGTTCCGCGACACCCTCCCGCCCGAGCGGGCGGCCACCGGCAACGGCCTGGTCATCGGCGTCGCCGCGCTGGCCAGCGCGCTCGGCCTGGTGCTCGCCGGGCCGATCAGCTCGGCCCTCGGCTACCGGGCGCTGTTCCTGCTGGCCCTCGCGGGCGGGGCGGCGGCCTGGGTCTGGGCCTGGTTCGCGGTCCCGGCCACCACCCGCGCGGCCGGTGAGGCGCACGGCCGCGGAGCGCGGGTGGACTGGCTGGGCGGGCTGCTGCTCGGCGGCGGCCTGGCACTGCTCATGCTGGCCCTGACCGTCGCCCCGGCCTGGGGCTGGAGCGCTCCGGGCACGCTCGCCCTGTTCGCCGCCGCGCTCGGGACGCTGGGCGTGTGGGCCGTCGTCGAGCTGCGGCTGCCCGACCCGCTGGTGGACCTGCGGCTGCTGGCCGCCCGCACCCCGGCGGCGGTGACCGCGATGGGCGCGGTGTTCGGCTTCGCCTCCTTCGGGCTCGTGGTCGCCCTGCCGATGATGCTGGCCGCCCCCGTCGAGACCGGCTACGGCCTGGGCGCCGACACCCTGTGGATCGGCCTGTACCTGTTCCCGATGGGCGTCACGGGCACGCTGGCCGCACCGCTGGTCGGGCCGCTGACCCGGCTGCTCGGACGGCGGGCCGTCCTCGCGCTGAGCAGCGCGCTCGTCTGCGGCGGCACCGCGATGCTCGCCTACTGGCACGACAGCCCGTGGCAGATCGTCACCGGGGTGGCGATCATGGGACTGGGCGCCGCGGTCGGCCTGACCGCCGGGCTCAACGCCGTGGCGAGCGACGTGCCCGGCGAGCGCGCGGCCGGCGTCAGCGGTGTCGTCTTCGTCGCCAAGAGCGTCGGCGGCACCTTCGGGGCGCAGCTCGGCGCCATGGTGCTCGCCTCCGGCGCGGTCGGCGGCCTGCCCACCGAGGCCGCCTTCGTCGACACCTACCTGCTGTCGGCCGCCATCGGCCTGCTGGCCGTCGCGGCCGCCTTCGCCGTCCCCGCCGCAGTGCGCAGCGCCCAAACGGCGGGCGCGGCTTCTGCCTCCGCGACAAAGCCGGGGCCCGTCCCGGGTGACACCCTGTGAACGCCAGCGAGCGAGAGGAGCAACCGGTGCGGGTCTACATCTCCATCGACATGGAGGGCGTGGCGGGCATCGCCACCATGGATCAGGTCGTGCGCGGCGGGCACGGATACCCCCGCTCGCAGCGGCTGATGACCGCCGAGGCCAACGCCGCGATCGAGGGCGCCTTCGCGGCCGGCGCGGACAGCGTGCTGGTCAACGACAGCCACGGCACCATGGACAACCTCCTGCACGAGGAGCTCGACCCGCGCGCCCGGCTCATCTTCGGCACGCCCAAGCTGGACTGCATGGCCGAGGGCGTCGCCGCCGAGCACGACGTGGCCATGTTCCTCGGCTACCACGCCGCGGCCGGCTCGCCCGGCGTGCTCGCCCACACCTTCTCCTCGCACTTCTACGAGGTCCGGCTGAACGGCGCCCTGGTCTCCGAGGCGGAGGTCAACGCCCTGCAGGCCGCCGCCGTCGGCGTGCCCATCGGGCTGCTGACCGGCGACGACGTGATCTGCGGCGTCGCGGAGAAGGTCTTCCCCGGCGTCCGAACGGTGCCCGTCAAGATCGCCCACGGCCACACCGCCGCCGACAGCCTCTCCCCGTCCGAGGCGGCCCGGCAGATCCGCGAGGCCGCCGCCGAGACGGTTCGCTCGGCCGGCGAGCTGACGCCGCTGGAGCTGCCGGAGGTGCTCGAACTGGAGATCGACATGCCCAGCACGCCCGCCGCCGAGTTCGGCGCGCAGATCCCCGGGGTACGCCGCATCGCCGACAAGACGCTGGCCGCCACCTTCACCAACCCGCGCGACCTGCTCGGCTGCGTCACGGTCTGCTACCACCTGGCCGCCGACGCCATGATCAGCCGCATGGCGCTGTACGGCAAGCGGTGATCGACGTGGAGCTCGTGGAGCAAGCACTCGACGCCCTGGACCTGCGCCCGGACGGTCCCGGACTGGCGGTCGGCGTCTACTCCGGCGGCCAGGCCCTGCACACCTCGACCCGAGGGGCGGCGACCGTCGAGTTCGGCGTCCCGATCGACGCGCACACCCGCTTCGACATCGCCTCCATCAGCAAGCAGTTCACCGCCACCTGCCTGCTGCTGCTGGCCGCCGACGGCAAGGTGCGGCTGTCCGACGACGTCCGGACGCACCTGCCCGAGCTGCGGCTGGAGGTCCCGGTCACGCTCGGCCAGTGCCTGCGGCACACCGGCGGGCTGCCCGAGTGGTACGCCCTGCACGCGGTGACCGGCGTCCCGCTGCGCGGGCTCGACGAGGACCGGCTGCTGCGGCTGCTGGCCGGCATCCGCCGGACCCTGTTCGAGCCGGGCAGCGCCTTCTCCTACTCCAACACCGGCTACATCCTCGCCGCCGCGGTGATCCGGCGGGCCGGCGGGCTGTCGCTGGCCGCCTTCGCCCGGGAGCGGCTGCTCGGGCCGCTCGGCATGGACGACTCGGTCTTCCGTGACGACGCCTCCCTTCCGCTGCCGCGGCTGGCCTTCGGCTACACCGGCGAGGGACGCCGGGCCGACACCGAGGAGAGCGCGGTCGGTGACGGCGGGCTGGTCACCAGCGTCGCCGACCTCGCGCCGTGGTTCGGCTTCCTGGCCGACGGGCGGGTGCTGGGGAGCGAGGTCCGCGAGGCGTTGCTGGAGCGCACGGTGCTGGCGGACGGCACTGTGCTGCCGTACGCGCAGGGGATCTGCCACCTCGACGCGCAGGGCCTGCGCGGGTACGGCCATGCCGGCGGCATGCCGGGATACGTGAGCAACCTGGTCCACCTGCCGGACTCCGGCCTGGGCGTGGCGGTCCTGACCAACCACAGCGGCCTGGACCCGGTCGGGCTCAGCCTGAGCCTGGCCCGCACCCTCGGCGCTCCGTCCGTCCCCAGCCCCGCCTCGCGCCCGGTCGCCTCCCCGGCCCCCGCGCGGCGGGCGGACCTGGTCGGGCACTGGCGCGACCCGCAGACCGAGGCGACGCTCAGCATCGAGGCCGCCCCGGACGACGCGATCTCCGTGACCGGCCCGGGCGAGCTGACGCTCACCGCGGGCGACGACGGCCGCTGGCACGAGACCGGCGTGGCCGCGGGCGCCTGGCTGACGCTGGAGGACGGCCGGCTCCTGCTCGGGGACGACCGCTCCATCCGGTGGCCGACCGCGTTCGTGCCCTGCGACCCGCCGGGCTCCGGGACGCCGCCGGAGGGCGTGTGGCTCAACGACGAGTTCGGCGTGCTGGCCGTCCTGCGGAAGGGGGAACTGCGGGTGGGGCTGACCTACGCCGCCCCGGTCGCCCCGGCACCGGCCGGGGCCTGGCGGGCGGGCGCCTTCAGCTTCCGCGTCGCGGACTCGGGCGACCTGCTGCTCGACGGGCCCGGCCTGCGCGGGCTGCGCTTCGCCGTACAGCCCGAGGACACGGTGGCCGTCGGCATCCCGCCCGGCCTCACCTGACGCCGAGGGCGTGGTCAGGAGGGCAGCGGGCTGACGTGGTGCGCCTGGTGCAGCCAGTGACCGTCGCGGTGCACCAGCACGTCGGTGGCCAGCCCGGCCATGACGAACGGCGTGCCCTGGTGCACGCCGCTCTCGTGCCAGGAGTACGAGCAGACCGCCACCTCCCCGTGCCGGCGCACCTCCAGATCGGAAACCGTCCACTCGTCGATGCGGGCGCCGGCGAAGAACGCCTCCGCCTCGGCCAGCAACGCCTCCCGGCCCAGCGAACGCCCGGCGGGGCCGCCGCTGGACAGGTAGTCGGGCAGCGTGAGGGCGGCGAGCGCGGCCGGGTCGCGGTCCTGCATGGCCTGCCACCAGGCGTCCACGGCGGCGGTGGGTGTCGTGCTCATGACGGCTCCTCTGTGGTGGGAAGGGCGGTCCCGCGCAGGTGATCGGCGGGGTGGCTGCGGCGGGTGACGGCCAGGCGCTCCCACTCCATCGGGCAGGCCGGGGCCACCTCGGCGACGCCCAGCTCCGCCAGGGCTTCGACGAGGACCTGGCGGCGGTGGGCGGAGAAGGTGAGCACGTGCGCGACCACGCCGCCCAGGGTGAAGCTCTGCGGCGGCTCGCACAGGGCGTCGACGAAGGCGTCGTTCCAGGCGTCGCGGGCGCGGATGCCGTGCACCAGCGTGCGGAACTCCTCCCCGGCGACACCCCACCGGCGGCGCAGGCCGTCGAGGGAACGGTCGGCGCCGTCGGGCAGCTCGCGGCCGGCGATGGCGGCGGTCCAGACCTCCTTGGTCCAGACCAGGCGGTCGAGCATCAGGCGGACGGTGGGCTCGGGACCGTCGAAGGGCAGGACCTCGTGGCCGGGCCGTACCTCTCGGTCGAGAAGGTGGTCCGGGAGGCGGCCGGCGTCCTCCAGCAGCCGGCCGGTCAGCCACAGGTCGTGGTCGAGCAGGCGATCGGTCAGGTCCATGGTCGTTCCCGTCGCTGCGCCGGTCACGAAGAGGCCGGCGGGTGGATGGAAGTGGATCCCGTTCGGCGCGGGCAGCCGGAAGTCGCCCGGCTCGGCGGCGAACGTGCTCGGGCTGGCGCCGTAAGCGCGGCGGAAGGCCCGGGAGAACGCCTCGGTCGAGCCGTAGCCGGCCTCGAACCCGGCGTCGGTGACGCGGTGACGGCCGATCAGCCGCCACGCCGCCCGCTCCAGCAGCAGCCGGCGGCGGAAGGCGCCCGGCGCCTCGCCGAGCCCGGCCGCGACCAGCCGGTCGAAGTGGAACCGGCTCAGGTAGGCCCGGCCGGCCAGCCGGCCGCCGTCGAGGTGGTCGTCGAGGCTCTCGACGACCACCTCGATCAGGTGCCGCAACCGGTCGGGGCTCGCCTTGTCCATGCCTCCGATTGTGGTCGAGGGGGCCGCGCCGGCGCTTGACCGTGTTTGCGGTCCTGGCCCGGTACGGCACGCGTCAACCGGCCACGAGGGCCGGGCCGAAGGCGGTGCCGAGCAGGTAGGCGAGGTTGAACAGGCCCATCGCGGCCGGGCGATCCTTTTCCGGTACGGCGGTGCGGGCGCGACCGGCCAGCACGCCCTGTCCCGAGGCGGCGGCCACCGAGGCCAGCCCCTGGGCGACCAGCAGGGCGGGCGGGGCGGTGCCGAGGAGGGCGACGACGGTCGCGGTGGCCGCCAGGCCGGCGAGCAGCGCGGCGGAGAGCGCGAACGGCAGCCGTTCGGTCCACGCGACCACGCCGTAGGAGGCGAGGCCGCCGAAGAGCAGCGGCCATGTCATCGCCAGCCCGACCGCCGTGCCGCTCCACCCCGTTCCGGCGGCCAGCGGTCCCGGGAGCGCGTAGAGCAGGCCGAAGTTGACCACGCCGAGCCCGAAGGCCAGCCCGGAGGCGGCCAGGAACCGCGGCACGCGGATCACCGTCACCGGCACGAACCCGTCCGGCCTCGTCCGCAGCCGCAGCGCCAGGAGCAGCGCCGCCAGCACCGCCGCCCCGCCGGCCAGGTGCCAGGCGTGCGGCACGAACACCAGGGCCGTGACCAGCCCGGTCAGCGCCACCGCCCCACCGGGATCGAACCGCCCGCCGTACCCCTGCACCCCTGGGGAGGGGGGACGGGACGGTGAGGTGGCGGGGGTGCGGCGGAGGGCGAGCGGGAGGACGGCGAGGCTGAGGACGGGCAGCGCGAGCGCGGCCCGCCAGCCGAGCAGCCCGGCGATGAGTTCCCCGGCCAGCGGCGCGGTCGCCCCCACGGTCGCCAGCGAGGCGGTCACCAGGCCGAGCGCGCGGGGCGACCCGGCCAGGCTCATCGCGATCGTGGTGAACCCCGCACTCCCGAGCCCCTGCAACGCCCCGCCGGCGAGCAGCGACCCCAGCCCGGGCGCGGTCACCGTCACCAGCCCCCCGCCCAGCACGAGCCCGCCGGCGACCAGGAGCCCCGCACGCTCGCCGTACCGGTTCTGCACCCCGGCCAGCAGCGGCGTGCCCACCGCGATGGCCCACCCGAAGGTGGTGACCACCCAGGTCACCACGCCCAGCGTGAGGCCCAGCGCCCCGGCCGCCTGCGGCAGCACCAGCGGCGGCGCGGCCATGCCGAGCGCCATCGGGGCCGCCAGCAACGCCAGCACGACGGCGGGCACCCGCCCCGGAGCCCGGGTGGTGAGCGTCACGAGCCCTCCAGAGTCGGGTAGTCGGTGTACCCCCGGTGGTCGCCGCCGTAGAAGGTGCCCGGATCGGCCGCCGTGTACGGCCCGCCGGCCTCGATGCGCGCGGGCAGGTCGGGGTTGGCCAGCCAGAGCTGCCCGAAGGAGATCGCGTCGGCCAGCCCGGAGCGCAGCGCCTCCTCCCCGTCCCGCACGGTCGACGGCACCCCGGGCGTGTGCGGATGCGGGTTGAGGATGAGCGTGCCCGGCCACCCGGCGCGGAGCATCCGGGTGATGTCCCGCGTGCCCTGCTCGGAGACGTGCAGGTAGGCCAGGCCGAAGCCGGACAGGGCCGCCGCCAGCTCGCGGTAGAGGACGGCGGTGTCGCTCTCGTCCATGCCGTTGTAGGTGATCCCGGGGGAGATGCGCAGGCCGGTGCGCGCCGGGCCGACGGCGTCGCTGACCGCGCGCACCACCTCGACCGCGAACCGGATGCGCCCCTCGACCGAGCCGCCGTAGGCGTCGGTGCGGCGGTTGGTGTTGTCCGACAGGAACTGGTGGACCAGGTAGCCGCTCGCCCCGTGCACCTCGACGCCGTCGAACCCGGCGGCCATCGCGTACCGGGCGGCGGCGGCGAACTCCTCGACCGCCCGATCGATGTCGTCCATGGTCATCTCGCGCGGCGTGGGATGCTCCACCATGCCTTCGGGCGTGTAGAGGCTCTCGCCGGAGGCGATGGCCGACGGGCCCAGCGGGAGCTGGTCGCCCGGGTACAGGCACGGGTGGCCGATCCGGCCGGAGTGCATGAGCTGGGCGAACATCCGGCCGCCGCGGCGGTGCACCTCGTCGGTGACCCGCCGCCAGGCCACCGCCTGCTCGGCGGAGTGCAGGCCGGGGGTGTCGAGGTAGCCCTGGCCGATCACGCACGGCTGGGTGCCCTCGCCGATGATCAGCCCGGCTCCGGCGCGCTGGCCGTAGTACTCGGCGGTCAGCTCGTCCACCAGGCCGGCGCGGGCGCGGCTGCGGGTCATGGGGGCCATGACGAGGCGGTTGGGCAGGTCGAGGTGGCCCAGGGTGACTGGTTTGAGAAGCTCGCTCACGGCTGCGGGCGCCTTTCGTGTCGTCGGTCGTTTGCGCAGGTCCGACGCTACGAATCCGGGGATACGGGGCGAATCGGTAATGTTTCCGTATCTACCTACGGGGGCGGAACGGGTTGTTGTACGGCAGGCGGGCCGAACGGGCCGAGATCCGCGCCCTCGTCGAGGCCGCCCGCCAGGGCCGCAGCGGCGGGCTGGTCGTGCGGGGCGAGGCCGGGATCGGCAAGTCGGCGCTGCTGCGCTGGGCCGCCGGGCAGGCTGAGGAGCTCGGCGTGCGCACCCTGCCGGTCGTCGGGGTCGAGGCCGAGGCCGACCTGGGCTTCGGCGGGCTCGTCCAGGTGCTCTGGCCCCTCCAGGACCGCCTCGCCACCCTCCCGCCCGCCCAGGCCACCGCCCTCCACACCATCCTCTCCCCGGGCCTCTCCCCGGGCCTCTCCCCGGGCCTTTCGCCGGGTGCCTCCCCGTCGTTCGGTGCCCCGGCCGGCGCGGAGCCCTCTGCCGGCCCGGCCGGGAGCGGGGTGCAGGACCGGTTCCTGATCGGCCTGGCCGTCCTCACCCTGCTGGCCGAGGCCGCCGAGGACGGCCCGCTGCTGTGCCTGGTGGACGACGCGCACTGGCTCGACCAGGCCTCCGCCGACGCCCTGCTGTTCGCCGCCCGCCGGCTCTCCGCCGAGGGCGTCGCGCTGCTGTTCGCCGCCCGAGAGGAGGGCTTCCCCGCCGCCGGCCTGCCCGAACTGCGCCCCGCCCGGCTCAGCCCCGAGGACGCCGCCGCCCTGCTGGCCGGCCACAACCTCGCCCCCGCCGCCCGCGACCAGGTCGTCGCCGAAGCCGCCGGCAACCCGCTGGCGCTGCTGGAGTTCGCCGCCGCCCAGCGCCCCTACCACTCGGCCGCCGGCCCCATGCCCGTCCCCGACCGCGTGCTCGCCACCTTCCGCTCCCGCATCGGCGCCCTCCCGGAGCGGACCCGCCTGATGATGCTCACCGTCGCCGCCGAGGGCCGCGGCCACCTGCCGACGCTGCTCGGCGGGGCCGCCGCGCTCGGCGTGGGCCTGGAGGACCTCGGCGAGGCGGAGAAGGCGGGCCTGCTCGACATCACCGCCAACGTCGTCGCCTTCCGCCATCCGCTGATCGCCACCGCCACCTACCAGGGCGCGCCGCTGGCCCGCCGGGTCGCCGTCCACCGCGCGCTGGCCGAGGTGGCGAGCGACGCCGACTGCCGGGCCCGGCACCTGGCCGCCGCGACCACCTCGGTGGACGGGCCGGTCGCCGACGAGATCGCCCGCGCCGCCGTACGGGCTCGGGGGCGGACCGCCTACGCCTCCGCCTCCGGGCTGTTCGAGCAGGCCGCCCGGCTCAGCCCCGAGCCGCGCGCCCGGGCGGAGCGCCTCGGGGAGGCGGCCTGGCTGGCGCTCTCCGTCGGCCAGGCCGGGCGGGCCTCGGCCCTGGTCGACGAGGCCGAGCGCCTGCTGCCCGGCGGGGACGCGCCGGTGACGCTGGCGACCGTACGGGCCGCGGTCGAGTTCGAGACCGGCGAGCGGCGGCTGGCCGCCCGCGCGCTGGCCGAGCGGTCGGCGTTCGCGCCGCCCGAGCAGGCCGCGGTGCTGCTCCGGGCGAGCGCCGGTTACGGCTGGTTCCACGGCGACCGCGAGGCCATCCTGGGCGCCGCGCACCGGCTGGCCGAGCTGGGGCTGCCCGATCCCATGGTGCTCGGCCTGGCCGCCCTGGTCGAGGAGGACTACACCCGCGGCCTGCCCCTGCTGGCCGGCTTCGCGGCCCACCCCCGTGCCCCGCACCCCGGAACCGAGACCGTGGGGCCGCTGGGGAGGCAGGCGGGAAGCGCGGCGGGAAGCGCGGCGGTGGCAGGGCTGGAGACCGGGGCCGAGACCGGGGCTGGGGCCGAGGTCGCGGGCCGGCTGGAGCAGGGGGCTGGGGCCGAGGTCGCGGGCCGGCTGGAGCAGGGCACCGGAGGGCTGACCATCTCCTGGGCCACGCTCTGCGCGATGATCCTCGGCGCCGACGCGACCGCCGCCGCCCTGGCCGAGGCCGACGTGGCGCGGTGCCGCCGGCACGGCCTGGTCGGCGCGCTCCCGCAGGCCCTCCAGGACCTGGCCGGCGTGCTGATCGCCGCGGGCCGCCACCGCGAGGCCGAGCAGGCCGTCGAGGAGGCGGTACGGCTGGCCGCCGACACCGGCCTCGACCGGCGCATCCCGCACCTCCACTCGGTGCTCACCCGGGTCGCCGCCATCGAGGGCGACCAGGAGCGCTGCGAGCGCCTGGCCAGCGGCGCGCCCGACACCGGCGGCCTGGCCGGCGCCGCCGCGCTCAGCCTGCTCGACCTGGGCCTGGGCCGCTACGCCGCCGCACTCGACCGGCTGGAGGCCGCCGCCCGCGGCCCGCTCCGGCACGCCGCCGGCCTGCTCGCCGCCGCAGCCGACCAGGTCGAGGCCGCGGTACGGCTCGGCGAGCCGTACCGTGCCGCGGAGCCCGCCGCCCGGCTGGCCGCCTGGGCGAAGGCGGGCGGCGAACCCTGGACCCAGGCCCTGAGCAGCCGCTGCCAGGCCCTGCTGACCGGCGACGAGGACGCCTACCTGCACGCCCTCGACGCGCACGCCCGCGCCGAGCGGCCCTTCGAGCAGGCCCGCACCGAACTCCTCTACGGCGAATGGCTGCGCCGCGCCAAGCGCCGCACCGACGCCCGGACGCGCCTGCGCTCGGCGCTGGCCGTCTTCGAGCGGCTCCACGCCGCCCCCTGGGCCGGCCGCGCCCGCGCCGAACTCCTCGCCGCCGGCGACACGGTCCCGCAGCCCGAGCCGGCCGCCGCCCCCCTGCTCGACCGCCTCACCGCCCAGGAGGCCCACGTCGTACGGCTGGCCGCCGAGGGCGGCTCCAGCCGGGAGATCGCCGCCCAGCTCTTCCTCAGCCCCCGCACCGTCGAGCACCACCTCTACCGGGCCTTCCGCAAGCTCGGCATCCGCACCCGCCGCGACCTCGCACGCCTGAACCTCACCTGACCCCCGGCCGGCTCCCGGTCAGGACAGCCCGAACCGCCGCGCGAAGGCGCTCATCTCGGCTTGCTGCTCCGCCGGGTCCGCCGAGAACGGGCTGACCACGATCCGGGTCACCCCCTGCGCGGCGAAGGCGGCCACCCGCTCGGCGCTCATGTCGATCGACCCCCACCGCGTGTACTCCAGCGCCCCCGGATCACGCCCCGCCTCCACCGCGGCCTTCCGGGCGAGCTCCCACTGCGCCGCCCGCTCCTCCGCGGTGAGCGACCCGCCCGGGAAGTACCCGTCCCCGAGCCGCCCAGCCCGCCGCGCCGCGGCCCGGCTCGACCCGCCCACGTGCACGGGCAACCCCGCGGCCTCATGGGGCTTGGGATAGCTGGTCAGCCGGTCGAACCCGAAGAACTCCCCGGCGAAGCTGACCCCCGTCTCGTCCCCGGCCCACAACAGCCGCAGCACCTCGATCGCCTCGTCGGCCCGCCGCCCCCGGCTGCCGAAGTCGACGCCCATCGCCTCCGCCTCGCCCGGCAGCGTGCCCAGGCCCACGGTCAGCAGCCGCATCCGCCCCCCGGACAGCACGTCGATCGTCGCCAGCCGCTTCGCCAGCACCACCGGGTGGTGGTACGGCAGCAGCAAAACCGCCGTCCCCAGCAGAAGGCGCCGCGTGGCCGCCGCCACGAACGCCAGGCAGTCCAGCGGGTCCGGGTACGGCAACGCCGGCGGGAACTCGAACCCGCCCAGCGCCGCCCCCGGATAGAGCACCACGTGCTCCGGCAGGTACATCCCCTCGAAGCCGCACTCCTCGGCCTGCCGCGCGAACGCCACGAGCCGGTCGGGATCCAGCCCGGCCGCCGTGGAGTAGCTGATCGCGAACCTCATCGTCACCCCTGTCGTCGCCCTTCGCGCCGACGCTACAACCCTGCCACCGGCGTCAGGGCAACTCCTTCGGCCCGGCCAGCACCCGCACCGGCGCCCCGGCCAGGAAGGCGTCGATGTCGGCCACCGCCTCGCCGAAGTAGGTCCGGTAGTTGCCCAGCGTCACGTAGCCCAGATGCGGCGTGGCCAGCACCGTCGGCAACGTGCGGAACGGGTGGCCGGGCGGCAGCGGCTCCTCGTCGAAGACGTCCAGGCCCGCGCCCGCGATGGTGCCCGCGCGCAGCGCCTCGACCAGCGCGTCCTGGTCCACGAGGGCGGAGCGCGAGGTGTTGACCAGGTACGCCGTCGGCCGCATCAGCGCCAGCTCGGCCGCGCCCAGCAGCCCCCGCGTGCCCTCGCCCACCACCAGGTGCAGCGAGACCACGTCCGCCTCGCGCAGCAGCGCCTCCTTGGACGGCGCCAGCCGTACCCCCGCGGCCTCGGCCCGCTCGGCGGTCAGGTTCGGGCTCCACCCGACCACGTCCATGCCGAACGCCCGGCCGACGCGCGCCACCTGCGAGCCGATCTTGCCCACGCCCAGCAGCCCGAGGACCGCGCCGTTCAGGTCCAGGCCGACCGTCTGCTGCCACGGGCCGTCCGAGCGCATCGCCGCCGTCTCCGGCAGCAGGCCGCGGGCCAGGCCGAGGATCAGCGCCCAGGTCAGCTCGGCCGGCGGGGTGGCGGAACTCCCGGTGCCGCACACCGTCACGCCGTGCGCGGCGGCGGCCTTCAGGTCGATCGAGGCGTTGCGCATCCCGGAGGTGATCAGCAGCCGCAGCGCCGGCAGCCGCTCGAAGAGCTCGGCCGGGAAGGGGGTGCGCTCGCGCATCGCGACCACGATCTCGCAGTCGCCGATCGCCTCGGCCAGCTCGCCGATCGAGGCGAAGCGCTCGCGGTAGCTGCGTGCCTCCACCGCCGACCAGTCCGCCAGGCTCAGGGCGACGCCCTGGTAGTCATCCAGAATCGCGCATCTCATCATGCCCAGCACGCTAGCGCCCACCCGGTTGTGGGTGGATGCGGCCCGGCTGATGGAGTGGCTCAGCCGATCGCCGCCAGGGCCCGGTCGGCCACCTTGTCGATCATCGCCTGAGCGGTCGCGTTGTCGATCGGCTTGCCGTCCCGCACCCGCCGCCCCGGCACGTTCGCGCCGCTGGCCGTGATGGTGACGATCACGTTCCCCTTGCGCAGGACCGCCTTGCCCTCGCCCCGGCCGGCCTCGGCGACCTTGTACACGTAGAAGACGTAGTAGCCCTCGTCGTAGTCCTGGCCCTCCTTGACCGAGCCGACCTGCTTGATCGTGCCCTTCACCGCCGGCGCGCCGCCGAACACGCTCGGCTGGCGGTAGTCGCTGGTCCGCATCCGGTCGTAGGCCAGCTTCGCCTCGCGCTCGGTGCCCTCCGTGCGCAGGAGCCCCGACTCGTAGGTGATCTTCAGGTCCCTGAAGCGGTACGGCGGAGCCGTCCCGGGCTCGTTCGACCACTTGCAGGCCACGTCGTACTTGTCCTTGACCGCCTTCCGCAGGCCGACACTCGCCCTGGTCCGCGCATCCAGCACCGCGCACGGCGACTTGGGCAACGTGTAACCGCTCTCCTCCTTGGGCGCCGCAACCGCCGACTCCGCGGGCCGGGGCGACTTCTCCGCCTCACCGGCCCCCTGCCCTTTGCCGCCGCCCTGCTGCTCACCACCGGCCGCCGTCCCCCCGACCCCTGGGATCACCCCGCACCCAGCCAGCACCCCCGCGACCGCCACCACACCCAGCGCCCCACGCCACGTCATCCGTAACCCCCTCAACCACACCCGTACCAGCCCAGTACCGTACCCCGCCCACCCCCGCCTGCGGACCCACCGCCTGACCCGCTGCGGGCCCACCGGCTGACCGGCCTCCACGATCCGGTGGCCGCCCCTCCTCCCGGCCACCGCCCCCAGGCGTGAGGCCAGCCCCGGACCGCTCCCGCCACCTCGGCGTCCTCAGCCACGGCACCCCTCCGCCATGGGACCCCTCCGCCCGGTGGCCTCAGCCGCAGCCCCCCGTCCACCCTGATGGCCTCAGCCACAGCTCCCCGTCAACCCGATGACCTTGGCTACAGCTCCCGGTCCCCCTGATGACCTCAGCCACGGTCGGCGGGACGGTGGAGGACGGCGCGGAGCGAGCGGGGTGGCTGGGGCCGGAAGGGGCGCGGCGCGGAGGCAGGTGGGCGGCGGTCAGGGGCGGAGGGCGCGGGGGCGAGCCGGGGAGGCGGGGTTGGCGGACGAGCCGGGGCGAGAAGAGGAGCCGGGGTGAGAAGACGAACTGGGGTGAGGGGCGGAACCGGGGTGAGGGGAAGAACCGGAGTGAGGGGTGGATCCAGGGTGAGGGACTGGGGCGGGGAGGCGGACCTCGACGGTGGTGCCGCGGCCGGGCTCGCCGGTGACCAGGCAAAGCCCGCCCAGCTCAGCCGTACGTTCCCGCATGGACACCAGCCCCACCCCCGACCGCCGCCCAGGTGGGAGCCCGACGCCGTCGTCGGCGATCACCAGCCGCACCGCCTCAGCCTCCCGGCGCAGCTCGATCACCACCCGCCGCGCCCGGGCGTGCCGGCGGACGTTGGTCAGCGCCTCCTGCGCGATCCGATACACCGCCACCTCGACCGCAGCGGGCAGATCGGTCAGATCCCCCTCGGTGCGCAGCTCGGTGACGGGGTCGTCCGGCCCGGCGAGCGCGTGCACGGCGGCGGCCAGTCCGAGCTCGTCGAGCGCGGGCGGACGCAGGCCGTACACAAGCTGCTGAAGGTCACCGGTGACCGCGTCCATGCCGGTACGCAGCTCGTTGAGCAGCCCGTCGGCGGCTTCGGGCGAGGCCTTGAGGTTGATCCGGGCGATGTTGACGATCATCGCCAGGCCGCTGAGCGTCTGGCCGAGCCCGTCGTGCAGGTCCCGGCGCAGCCGCCGCCGTTCCTCCTCCCGGGCGGCCAGGATCCGCTCGCGGGAGCGCTGCAGGTCGGCGGCCATCCGCACGGCGTGCGCCACGTCCGCCGCGTAGGGCACCAGCGTCGCCAGCACCCGCTCGTCGTGCGCGACGGGGAACCGGCGCGCCGCGGGCGGCCCGACGAGGAGCCGCCCCACGCGCTCGCCGTGCCAGACCAGCGGCACCTCCCGCGGCCGTTCCCCGACCTGGCCGCTGCGCGTGGCGGCCAGGCTGACCACCGGCTCCGCGCCCGTGACCTCCACGGCCACCCCTTGAACGGCGAGTCCCTCGCGCAGGACGCCGACCACCGAGGCCAGGGCCCGGGCCGGGTCGCCCTGCCGCATCTCGCGGATGAGCCGCTCGGCCAGCACCCGCGGGTCGCCCACCGGCCCGTACAGCAGGCGGTCGGCGGCCCGCTGCAGCGTCCGGCGCAACGGCTGGAAGAACGCCCCGGTCAGCAGCGCCGAGACCACCCCGGCGATCTGGTCGTACCCGGACACCAGCAGGCTCGACAGCGCCGCGACCCCGAAGTAGACCCCGCCGACCACGGCCAGCAGCCCGGCCGCGACGAAGGTCCGGCTGATGACGGTGTCGATCCCGTACAGCCGGTACCGCATGACCGACACGACCAGCGAGACCGGGATGAGTCCGGCCCACACGATCGACAGCCAGGTCAGCCCGGGCGCGGCGATGCCCACCAGCATGAGCACGATGTAGCCGGCGAACATGAACAGCGGCCAGCCGATCTGCCGCCGCACCACCGGATCGGCCCGCCGGAACCGCACCAGCAGCGACAACGCCGCCAGCGGCAGCGTCACGAGGATGCCCGCCCACGCCACCGCCCAGATCGCGGTGTCGTAGGGCGCGAGCGCCGGGATCTGCAGCGGGTTGGGGATCACCGCGGGCAGCGGATACCCCTGGTAGGGCGGGTCGGGCCGGACGAACTGCCGCAACGTCTCGACCGCGATCGACACCGCGCCCAGCCACACCACCACCCGCCAGCGCCGCGAGGGCAGCCTGCTGTCGGGGGAGTACAGGGGCAGCAACATCTCCAGCGTCAGCGTGGCGATCGCCCAGCCGATCACCGTCGGCAGCTTCAGCGCCCCGGCCAGCATGAGCTCCCCGCCGGCCGCCGCGGCGAGCATCGTCGCCTGGCCGAACTCGAACAGGCCGCCGCCGAGCCCGCCCGCGGCCATCAGCCAGGCCAGCCGCAATCGGGGCCGGTGCCAGATCAGGAAGGCGGCGAAGACCGGAAAGGTCAGCCCGGCCGCGCGCAGCGGGGTGGCCAGGGTGGGCAGGGTCCACTCCGCGGGGAGGCCGGCCAGGATCACCACGCCCGCGATGACCAGCGCGGGCGAGACCACGGCCAGGACGGCGGCGACCGCTCGGGGTGCCCACGCCATCCTGTTCCCGCCCTCCGGCTCCGTTCCTGCCTGACCCTAGTGTGCCTGGCGAACGGCACAAAAGGTGCATCTGCCCGGCAAGGGCGCGCTGATACCGCACGACCGAAAAAGAAGTGCCCGACGACGCGCGGGCCTGAGGATTCGCCCGGCGGTTTCCGGGCAGAGGCAGCGGTCGCCGGCTCGGGGCCAGGACAACGCCGGCGGGTCAGGGAAACAAGGACTTTCGGCCCTGGCGGCCGGCGGCGACGCCTGGTCACCATGGAGGGTCGAGAGGCTGGCACCTGGAGGGGTTCATGGTCACCGGGATCGCGGATCGTCCGTCTGCCGAGCGGGACGCCCTTCCCGTCCGAGGCGAGATCGACCTGGTCACCGCGCCGGTGATCGAGGCCTTGGTGTCCCACGCCACCGCGCTGGGCCGCCGGCGCATCCTGCTCGACCTCGCCGGGGTCACCTTCATGGACGCCTCGGGGCTGAACGCCCTGGTCCGGGCGGCCAACCATGCCGGGCGCAACGGCGCGCGGGTGGAACTGGTCGGTGTCCCGCCCCGGGTGGCCCACCTCCTGCGCCTCACCGGCCTGCACCGCCGCTTCACCGCCCCGGGCGCGACCGCCGCCTGAAGAAGGCCGCTCGCCGGAGGTCCCGGCAAGGCGGTGACGAAGGTCCCTGCGCCCGCGTGCCGTACGGCTCTGCCTCCAAGAGCCCGCGCCCGGTGGACTGGACCCAGAGACCCCAGGAGGACACCATGACCGCCATCCACCCGCACCAGCGGACGGCCACCACCCCGCGCCCCGCCGCCGCACCCGTCGACTACGTCTGGGCCGTCGCCCGGATCGCGCTCGGCTGGACCTTCCTGTGGGCCTTCCTCGACAAGACCTTCGGTCTCGGCTACGCCACCCCGGCCGCCAAGGCCTGGCTGAACGGCGGCAGCCCGACCACCGGGTTCCTCAAGGGCGCCGTCGACAACGCGCTCGGCGGCTTCTTCGCGGCGCTGGCCGGTCAGGCGTGGGTGGACTGGCTGTTCATGACCGGCCTGCTCGGCATCGGCCTGGCGCTGGGGCTGGGCGTCGGCACCCGGGTCGCCGCGGTGACCGGCGGGCTGCTGCTGGTGCTGATGTGGGCGGCCGCGCTGCCGCTGGCCACCAACCCCTTCCTGGACGAGCACCTGGTCTACGCCGTCGTCCTGGCCGGGCTGGCTCTGGCTCGCGCGGGCGAGACGCTCGGCCTGGGCGGGTACGTGCGGCAGCCGTACCTGAAGTGAACCCCTACGGCGGCGCCCGTCCCCAAGAGGGATGGGCACTGCCGCGTTCGCGGTGCCAGACTGGCGCGTGTGTCAAACCCTCTCATTCCGCACATGCGGCTCGACGAGTTGCTGTCCGAGCTCCAGGTCCGGCTGAACGCCGTGCTGGCCACCCGCGACCGGGTGCACGCGCTGCTCGACGCCGTGGTGTCGGTGGGCAGCGACCTCGACCTGGAGACCGTGCTGCGGCGGATCGTGGAGACCGCGACCAACCTGGTGGACGCCAGCTACGGCGCCCTCGGGGTGGTGGGGGAGGGCAGCACGCTGATCCAGTTCATCCCGGTCGGGCTGAGCGAGGAGGAGATCGCCAGGATCGAGCACTGGCCGCACGGGCTCGGCCTGCTCGGGCTGCTGATCAAGGACGCCCGGCCGCTGCGGCTGGCCCGGATCGCCGACCACCCCGAGTCGTACGGTTTCCCGCCCGGGCACCCGCCGATGGGCAGCTTCCTCGGCGTGCCGATCCGGGTGCGCGACGAGGTGTTCGGCAACCTCTACCTGACCGAGAAGCGCGGCGGCGCGGAGTTCGACGAGGAGGACGAGGCGATCGTCATCGCGCTGGCCACCGCCGCCGGCGTCGCCGTCGAGAACGCCCGCCTGTACGAGGAGACCCGCCGCCGGGAGACCTGGCTGCAGGCCTCCTCGGAGATCACCACGAGCCTGCTGTCCGGCGCCGAGCCGCAGGAGGTGCTGCGCATGCTGGCGCGCAGCGCCCGCCAGATGACCGGCGCCGACCTGACCGCGGTGCTGCTGCCGCGGGACGAGGCGCTGCGCGTGGAGATCGCCGACGGCGAGTGCCCCGCGGATCTGGGCTTCGCGCTGGAGGGCAGCATGGCCGGCGCCGCCTTCACCCGCGGCGAGGCCCTGACCGAGAGCAACCTGCAGACCGCCGCCGCCGCGCCCGACTCGCCGCTGCGCCGGCTGGGCTTCGGGCCGGGCCTGATGGTCCCGCTCGGCGCGGCCCCCGCGGTGCGCGGCGTGCTGGCGCTGGCCAAGGCGCCGGGCCGGATGCCGTTCAGCACCGGCGACGTCAAGATGCTCGAAGCGTTCGCCGGTCAGGCGGCCCTGGCGCTCGAACTGGCCGAGGCCCGCGAGGACGCCGAGCGCCTGGGCCTGCTGGAGGATCGCGACCGCATCGCCAAGGACCTGCACGACGTGGTGATCCAGCGGCTGTTCGCGGTGGCGATGACGCTGATGGGCGCGGTCCGCCTGGTCGAGCGGCCCGAGGCGGCCGGGCGGCTGCAGCACGCGATCGACGAGCTCGACGAGACCATCCGGCAGATCCGCTCCACCATCTTCGCCCTCCAGGCCCCGAGCCGGCCCGACACGCCGAGCCTGCGGGCGCGGATCGTGGACCTGGTCGAGAGCGCCCGCGGCCACCTGGGCTTCATGCCCGGCCTGCGGATGGAGGGCCAGCTCGACCACCAGGTCTCCGAGCCGGTCGCCGCCCACCTGCTGGCCGTCCTGCGCGAGGGGCTGTCCAACGTCGTACGGCATGCGAAGGCCACCCGTGCCGCGGTGGCGGCCGAGGTCGGCGACGGGTGGCTGACGCTGGTGGTGGAGGACGACGGGATCGGCCTGGAGGGGTCGGGCCAGCGCAGCGGCCTGCGCAACCTGGAGCAGCGCGCCGCCCAGCTCGGCGGCGCGCTGGCCGTCGAGACACCCGCCGGCGGCGGCACCCGCCTCCGCTGGCGCGTCCCCGCCTGACCCCACGCGTGCCGGTCAGGGGCGCCCACAAGAGCGGCGGTCAGGGGCGGCGGTCGGCCTTCAGGCGGGCCACCATGGCCGCCGCCTGGGTCCGGCGCTGCATGTTGAGCTTACCGAGCAGGTTGGAGACGTAGTTCTTGACCGTCTTCTCGGCCAGGAACAGCCGCTCGCCGATCTGCCGGTTGGTCAGCCCCTCGCCGATCAGCTCCAGGATGTGCCGCTCCTGCTCCGTCAGCGCCTCCAGCGGGTCCCTGCGCTCGGCCTGCTCCCGCAGCCGCTGCAGCATCCGGGCCGTGGTCTGCGGGTCCAGCAGCGACTGCCCGGAGGCCACCGTCCGCACCGCGCCGACCAGGTCGGAGCCGTGGATCTGCTTGAGCACGTACCCCGACGCCCCGGCCATCACCGCGTCGAACAACGCGTCGTCGTCGGCGAAGGAGGTGAGCATCAGGCACCTCAGCTCCGGCAGCCCGGAACGCACCTCCCGGCAGACGTCCACGCCGCTGCCGTCGGGCAACCGTACGTCTAGCACGGCCACGTCCGGCCGCAGCGCCGGGATGCGGGCGATCGCCGACTCCGCGGTCCCGGCCTCGCCGACCACCTCGATGTCGCCCTCGGACTCCAGCAGGGCGGCGACACCGCGCCGGACGACCTCGTGGTCGTCGAGCAGGAACACGCGAATCATGGCCTCGACGCTACTCACTCCCGCATCGTGCGAACAGGGACTAAAGGCCCTATCGGTGACGCCAGGCGCAGCGGAGTCGGGACCTTTCTCGGGACCTTCGGCCCTGGCCCGGCGGCGGGCGAGAGCGTGCGATGGAGGCATGAACGCCCACATCCTCGTCGCCACCGACGGATCCGCCCCCGCCGCCGAAGCCGTGCGCTGGGCGGCGGCCGAGGCCGTGCGCGGCAGCCGGCCCCTCCGCATCGTGCACGTCTCCGGCGTCTGGGGCTACGACCGCCCCGCGGCCGGAGCCGCGCGACAGGACGAGCAGTCCCGCTCGATCCTGGCCGAGGCGGCGCGGCTGGCCACCGCACAGGAGCCGGGCCTGTCCGTGGCGACGGCCACCGCCTGGGGCAAGGTGAGCGCCGCCCTGCGCCGGGAGGCCGCCTATGCGAGCCTGCTGGTGCTCGGCCGGCACGGCCACGGCCTGACCGCCGCCCTGCGCATCGGCTCGGCCGTGCGCGCTCTCGCCGCCCAGCCGCCGTGCCCGCTGGTCGTGGTGGCCGGGGCGCCCGCCGAACCGTGGGGCGAGGTGGTGGTCGGCTTCGACGAGCAGTCGCGGGCCGACCTCGCCTTCGCCTTCGCCGAGGCCGACCGCCGCGGCGCCCGGCTGCGCGCCATCCACGCCTGGACGCCGCCGGTCTTCTCCGCCTTCGTGGGCGGCGACCTGTCGTTGTCCACCGAGCTGTTCGACGACGCCTGCGCCGCCGCGCACGAGACCCTCCAGCCCTGGCGGGAGCGCCACCCGCTGGTGCCGGTGGTCGAGGAGGCCGTGTGCGGCGGCGCGGTGGCCGCGCTCACCGCCGCCTCCGCCCGGGCGGACCTGGTCGTCGTCGGCTCGCGCAAGGCCATGCTCGGCTCGGTGACCAGCGGTGTCCTGCACGGCGCCTGGTGCCCGGTCGCGGTGGTGCACGCCACACCCGTCCCGGCCGCGGCCCGCTCCCAGGGCTAGGCGGCGGGCTCCCGTCATCCGGTACGGCAGGCCGCCCGCGCTCCCTATACTCGGGCCTTTGACCTGAGGGCGGGGGAGGACCGGGTGTCGGGGGAGAACGAGCTGAGCGAGCACGGGCGGCGGGTGGCCGAGCTGGCGGCGGCCATCGGGCAGGCGCGGACCGGCCTGGAGCAGGCCGCGGCCGGGCTGGTCGAGGTGCTGAAGACCGGGGCCTGGCAGGAGTTCACCGGGCCGGGCGGCGAGCTGGTGCTGCACGAGGAGTTCGCGGAGTTCGTCACCGCCGACCCGCCGCGCGGGCTCGGCGTGACGCCCGGCATGGTGCGTACCCTGCTCGCCGACGACCCGGCCGCGCTGGCCCTGCTCGTGGCGGCGGACGGGGCCGCGGGAGAGGTCTGGACGCGGGACGACAGCGCGCCCTGGGCCCCCGGCCCCGAGCCGGTCGCCGCACTCCCGGTGGACCGGGCCGCCGCACCGGAAACGGGGGAGGCGGCCGACATGGCAGCCGGGGCGGCAGTCGAGGCGGCGGACGGGGCGGCGGACGGGGCGGCGGCCGGGACCGCAGCCGGGGCCGGACCGGTCGCCGAGCCCGTCGTGCGGGAGACGCCCGCGTTGCGGCGGTTGCGGGAGGACGCTCCGGCCCTGCACACCAAGGTGCTCGCCGGGGAGATGAGCGCGAACGCGGCGATGGTCGCGGCCGGGTTCCGCGCCCGCACGATCAGCGTGCCGGTCTCCAAGCCCGAGAGCGCCGCCAAGGCGTTGCGCAAGAACCTCAGCCGCGAGCAGCTCGCGGAGCTGGTGAGCCTGCTGTCGGCCGAGCTCTGAGCGCGCGGGCCCGCCGCCCCTGGAGGACGGGTCTGCCGGGTTCCCGACACACAATTTCCGGATATGCCATGATCTGACGCGTGACGGTGGGGGATCTTGGCGTGCGCATTCCCGGCTACCAGCTCATCGAGCCGGTAGGACAGGGGGGATTCGCGGTCGTCTACCGCGCCCTGCACGAACGGGTGGGGCGCGTGGTCGCGGTGAAGGTGCTGTCCGTCACCGACCTGGACGAGCGCGCCCTGCGCAACTTCCGGCGCGAGCTCGAGGTGACCAGCCGGCTCAGCGACCACCCGAACATCGTCGCCGCCCTCGACACCGGCACCGCCTCCGGCGGCCGGCCGTACATCGTCATGGACTTCTACGACGGCGGCAGCCTGCACAGCCGGCTCCGGGCCGCGGGAGCGCTCCCGGTGCCGGAGACGCTCCGGATCGGGGTCAAGGTCGCCGCCGCGCTCGCCGCCGTGCACGAGGCGGGCGTCTTCCACGGGGACATCAAGCCGCAGAACATCCTCATGTCCAAGTACGGCGAGCCGGCGCTGGCCGACTTCGGTGTCGCGCGGATGCTGGACGTGGGGCAGTTGTCGTCCAACACCCTCACGCTCACGCCGCACCACGCCGCGCCCGAGGTGCTCAACGGGTCGCCGCAGTCGGTGCACTCCGACGTGTACGCGCTGGGGTCGACCCTCTACCAGTTGCTCGCCGGGCGGCCCGCGTTCTACGAGCCGGCCGACGTGGGCGTCGCCCCTCTCCTGCTGCGGGTGCTTCGCCAGCCGTTGCCGCCGTTGCAGCGGCCCGACCTTCCCCAGGCTTTGCGGGCGCTCATCGAGCGGGCCATGTCCAAGCAACCCGCCGACCGGCCGGCCGGCGCCTGGGCCTTCGCGCGTGAACTCCAGGACATCCAGCGGGCCCTCGGCCTCCCCGTCACCGAACCCGCCGCCGCCCACACCCCTCCGACTCCCGCAGCCACCCCTTTCCCCGGCAACCCGCCCTTCTCCGCCGCCCCCACCCCTTCCCCGGCCTTCGGCTTCCCGCCCGCCCAGCCGTCCACCCCTGGGTTCCCGGCCCCGCAACCGCCGGCGCCCAGCTCCCCCTTCGGGATGGGCGGCGTCACAGAAGGGCAGCCGGGCGTCACGGGCCCGGCCTTCGGGGGCAGTGCGGCGGCGGGCCTCACGGGCCCGGGCTTCGGAAGCGGCGTCACCGGCCCGGCCTTCGGGGGCGGGGGAGCGGGGCCAACAGGTGGAGCGCCGGTTGCCGGGGACACCGCGCCACGGGAGGGGGCGGCTCGCCGTACCTCCTCCCGGATGATGGTGGCGGTGGCCGGGGTGACCGTGGCGGTGGTGGCCGGTGTCGCGGTGGCGGTGAACCTGGGCAAGAGCCCCGGCGGAACCGCCGCAGCCGACACCGGCGCGACCTCCCGCCCCGGCGTCCAGGCGAGCGTTCGCCCCGTCGCCCCCACGGCGACCCCGCTGCCCACCCCCTCCACGAGCCCGGCCAGGAAGGCCGTCCTGGCGAAGGTCACCCTGGCCCCCGACACCACCACCCCGGCCGCCCCGGGCCAGACCTTCCGTCTCAAGCTGGCCGCCCGCCTGACCGACGGCCGTCCGGCCAACCTGGCCAAGGCCACCGTCGTCTACCACAGCGCCGACCCCCGGGTGGCGACGGTGAGCCCCGACGGCGTGGTCACCGTCCTGACCGAGGGCGAGGTACGGATCACCGCGAAGGTGACCCTGGCCGGCCGGTCGAAGGTCGCCGCCCTCCCGCTCACCGTCGGCGGCGAGACGACCCCCACCCCGTCCCCCTCGGCCTCGGCCGACGCCGGGCCGAAGGTGCTGAAGGTGACCGCGAGCCTGACCAACATGGTCCGGGGCGGCGCCTACTCCGGCGAGTCCTACCCCGCGTGCGCGGAGTGCAAGGTCAAGACCGGCAAGCCCGCCTGGTACCGCGAGACCTACTTCCGTTTCGACCTCGGCTCGGTCAAGGTCAGGCCGGCCCGGGTGCGCTCGGTGGTGATGTACGTCTGGATGCGGGTGACCGACCACGGCCCCGAGGGTGTGGCGGCGGCGCACGCCATGGGCAACAACTGGACCTCCCGCGTCACCTTCGACACCCGCCCGCAGGTCGGCAACAAGCTGGGCGACCTGACCACGGCCGGCTACTCGTGGGCGTGGGTGAAGGTGGACCTGACCTCCTACTTCCGCCAGCGCCTCGGCGGCCAGGCCAGCGTGGCCCTCGCCGAGCAGGCCGGGGCGGGCCTGGCGATCGGCGGCCTGTCCTCCCCGCACCCGCCGTACCTGGAGATCACCCGCCGCTAGCCGTACTCGGAAGACCTCCCGCCGTGCCCGAAGTCGGCGGTAAAAGCGGAGAAACCCCCGGAAAGCCGGGCATCTTCCCAGCTAGGACAGGGTGCCGGGGAGTGGGGCGGGGCGAAGCGGGGGAGATCAGGGGGAAAGTCCTCCTACCCCCGGGGAGCGGTCCTGTTGCCAAGGCGCGAACGTGTGCGTTCCTTCCTTGAGAAGCAGTTCGTCCAGCGAGCCATCATCCTGATCATCATCGTCAACGCGGTCACCATCGGCTGCGAGACGAGCGACTTCCTCATGCAGCACGCCGGCGGCTTCCTCACGACCGTCGACAACGTGGCCCTGGGCCTGTTCACCGTCGAGATCGCCGCGCGGCTGTACGGCTACGGCCGGGAGTTCTTCAAGGACCCCTGGAACTGGTTCGACACGGTGATCGTGCTGGTCGCGCTGGTGCCTGCGGGCGGGCCGGCCTCGATCCTGCGGGCGTTGCGCATCCTGCGCGCGTTGCGGCTGATCTCGGCGGTGCCCAGCATGCGGCGCGTGGTGCAGGCGCTGCTCAGCGCGATTCCGGGCATGGCCTCGATCCTGGGCCTGCTGGTCCTGCTGGTCTACATCGCCGCGGTCATCGCCACCCGGCTGTTCGGCGACGTGGTGCCGGAGCGGTTCGACGAGCTGCCGCGCTCGCTGTTCACGCTGTTCCAGATCATGACCGGTGACGACTGGGGGAACGTGGCCCAGACGGTGATGGATCAGCGGCCGTGGGCGTGGGTGTTCTTCATCGCCTACATCCTGGTCTCGACCTTCGTGGCGTTGAACCTGTTCATCGCGGTCGTGGTCAACGCGATGATCGACGCGGAGGCGTCGCCGGCGGAGGTGGAGACGCAGGAGGAGATCAAGGGCGTGCGGGAGGAGCTGGCGGCGCTCACCGCCAAGCTGGACGTGCTGCTCGCCCGGGAGGCCGCGCTGTCGCGCCACGGCGACCGCTCGTCCCTCCGCCGGTCCCCGATGCCCTGACCGCGCCGCTGCCCTCTCCGGCCGGCCCGGCTGTTTATGCTGGCCGGAGGGGGTGGGGGACGTGTCCGAGGTCTTCGTGGAGAGCGAGTTCGCGCCGTTGCGGGTGGTGGTGCTCGCCCAGAGCGAGGTCGCGCTCCCGGCGTCCGCCCGGAGCTCGCCGGACCTGCGCTTCCTGCCCGCCGACGCCCTGGCGGCCAACCCGGTGGGCCAGGACATGCGCACCGGCGCCCCCGACCGGCAGGCCGCCTGGGAACGCGAGCGCGAGGCCTTCCGCGCCGTCCTGGAGCGCCACGGCGTGCGGGTGGTGCGGCCCCGGCTGCTCACCGAGCCGGAGAAGGCCGAGGCGGGCGCCGACGGCTACGCCAACTTCTTCGCCCGCGACCCCTTCTTCACCGTCGGCGACCAGGTGATCGAGGGCTCGATGCGCTTCCGGCACCGCCGCCACGAGGTGCTGCCGGTGCGTGACGTCATGCGGGCCGAGGTCTACCCCGCCGACTGCGGCTACGTCGCGGTCCCGGTGCCGGAGATCCCCGAGCCCGGCGACCCGACGCTCGGGCCCGGCCCCTTCCTGGAGGGCGGCGACGTGCTGGTCCTCGGCCGGCACGTCCTCGTCGGCAGCTCGGGCCTGGCCTCCAACGCGCTGGGCGCGCGCTGGCTGGCCAAGCACCTGGCGCCGCACGGCTACACGGTCGAACTGGTCCGGCTGCACGAGCGCATCCTGCACCTCGACTGCGCGCTCGGCCTGATCCGCGACGGCCTGCTCGTCGTCTGCGAGGAGGCGCTGCCCGGCGGGCTCCCGCGGGTGCTGCGCGACTGGGAGCGGGTCGAGGTGGACTTCGAGCAGGCCACCCGGCTGGCGGCCAACGGGCTGCCGCTCGGCCCCGGCCACTACGTGACCGATCCGGCCTTCGCCTTCCTCGGCGAGGAGCTGGAACGGCGCGGCGTGGCGGTGGAGTACGTGGACTTCGCCGTCACCCGCTCGCTCGGCGGCTCCTTCCGGTGCAGCACCCAGCCGCTGCTGCGGCGCACCTGACCCGGCCCTCAGGAGTTGAGCGGCGGGTGCCAGCCGTCGCTCCCCGGCATCTTGGCCGCCGCCTCCGGCCCCCACGAGCCCGGCTCGTACGGCAGCGGCGGCTCGTCCACGTCGATGATGTCCGAGACGATGCGCCAGCACTCCTCGATGGTCGCGAAGGTGGCGAAGCACCGCGTGTCCCCGGTGATCGCGCCGTCGATGATCGTCTCGTACGGCTTCTCCTGCCGGCCCAGCACCTTCTCATAGTCGACCTCCAGCGGGATCAGCGTCGCCGGCTGGCCGGGCTCAGGCTCCTGCAGCAGCAGCTCGAAGGTCATGCCCGCGGTCGGCTCGAACCGGAAGCGCAGCAGGTCGGCCGGCGTGCCCCCGGTGATGGAGCCGAACAGGTCCAGCGGCGGCCGGCGCAACTGCACGACCACGTCGGTCGAGCTGGTCTGCAGGCACTTGCCGCTGCGCAGGTAGAACGGCACCCCCGACCACCGCCAGGTGTCGACCTTCAGGTGCGCGGCCACGTAGGTCTCGGTGGTCGAGCCCGGCCGCACCCCTTCGACGTCCTGGTAGCCGGTGTACTGCCCCAGCACGGTCTGCGCCCGCGAGATCCGCCGGGTGGCCCGCAGCAGCCGCCAGCGCTCGATGTGCTCGGCGTAGTCGTCGCTGGTGGCCGGCGGCTCCATCGCCAGCAGCGTGAACACCTGCAGGAGGTGGTTCTGGAGCACGTCCTTGACGCAGCCCACCGAGTCGTAGAACGAGCCGCGCTCGGCGACGTCGAAGTCCTCCAGCAGGTTGATCTGCATGTTCGCGATGTAGGACCGGTTCCAGAGCGGTTCGAGCAGCGCGTTGGCGAAGCGCGTGGCCTTCAGCCCGGCGATCGGCACCGAGCCCAGGAAGTGGTCCACCCGCAGCAGGTGCTGGTCGTCGAAGAAGCGGTTGAGCTCGCGGTTCAGCTCGCGGGCCGAGTCGAGGTCGTGGCCGAACGGCTTCTCCACCACCAGCCGCGCCTGCCGGTTCAGGCCCGCTCGGGCCAGCGCCTCGGCGACCGTGGTGAACAGCGAGGGCGGGATGGCGAGGTAGTGGCTGGCGAAGCCCTTGCCCTCCAGCTCGCGTCCGAGCCGCCGGAAGGTGTCCTCGTCGGTGAAGTCGCCCGCGACCAGGCTCAGCCGGTCGGCCAGGCCGGCGAAGACCCGCTCGTCGAAGTCGCGCACGTCGGCCAGCACCGAGCGGCGGGCCCGCTCGCGCAGCCCGTCCAGGTCGAGGTCGGTGGCCGCGACGCCGACGACCGGGACGGTGAGCTTGCCCTGCTCGGTCAGCCGGTACAGCGCCGGGAAGATCATCTTGTTGACGAGGTCGCCGGAGATGCCGAACAGGACCAGGACGTCGGCCTGCGGGGTGGTGGCCATGGCGGTGCCGCCTTTCTGCCGCGTTCAGCCGAGCCGGATGCCCCAGGAACCGGCGAGGCTCGCGCCCGGCTCCAGGGTGTGCAGGTCGATGCCGCTGGCCAGGGCGTTGGGCGGGCTGGTCATCGGCTCCACGCCGAACCCCTGCCGGCGCAGCCGCTCGGGCACCTCGTCGGCGGTGTACAACTCCAGCCACGGGTGGGTGGCGTCGGCCCAGAACGAGGTGGTGCGCGCCGAGCCGGCCAGGTGCACCCAGGCGCGGCCGGCCTCGTCGCGGTCCAGGTCGGTGAAGGCGCGGTCGATCTTGAGGTCGCCGAGGCGGCGGCCCTCGCGCAGGTCGAAGGGAGTGCCCTCGACCGGTTCCGGCGAGCCGTACGGGATCATCCGGTCGTTGACCGGCAGATGCCGCCGGCCGGGCGCGGTCACGGTGCAGCCGTCGATCGGCTCGCCGGTGGTGAGGTAGGGGTGGGCCCCGTGCGCGTACGGCGCGGCGGCCTCGCCCTCGTTGCGCGAGCGCACCGACACGGTGAGGCCCTGGCCCGCGTCCAGGCTGTACTCCGCCTCCAGCGCCAGCCGGAACGGATAGCCCGGCGTGCCGAGCAACCGGCAGGCCAGCCGTACCCGATGGTTCTCGCGCTCGACCACGCGCCACGGCAGCCAGCGCGCCAGGCCGTGGATCGCGCAGTCGTAGGCGGGCTCGTTCACGTCGAGCTGGTACGGCACGCCGTCCCACTCGTAGCGGCCGTGGTCGACGCGATTGGGCCAGGGGATGAGCAACTGGCCGAAGGCGGCCGGCGCGGGCTCCTGCGGCCCGTAGGCCAGCACGAGGGCCTCGCCCCCGTGCGCCAGCTCCCGCAGCCCGGCGCCCTGCTCGGTCACCACCGCGGTGTAGGGACCCGCGGTCAGGGAGTACTGCTCGCCGCTGAGCGCATTTCGCATGACCGGCTACTTACCCGGCGATCCGCCTCCCTCTCCGCGGAAGGCGGCAAAGAGCTCGGCAATATCACCGGCCGTAGGGCGCACCGCCCTGGCCCGGCTGGCCGTACCCCGGGTTGGGTCCCGGGTGGTGTCCCGGTCCGGGCGGCCCGTAGCCCGGCGCGAACCCCGGCTGGCCGGGCGGGGGCTGCTGCTGCGGGTAGCCGCCCGGCCCCTGCTGGTACGGCGTGCCGGACACCTGCCGGTGCTCGGGCGAGCGCGCCGCGACCCCGAAGACCAGCAGCAGCGTCCCGACGAGGGAGAGCAGCGTGCCCACCCCGAACAACAGGGAGATCATCCCCGAGACCGGCGACAGGCCGAACCCATGCATGATGTCGTGCAGGAAGATCGAGAGCAAGGTGGTCCAGAGCACGCCGATCGCGAGCACGACGCAGCCGAACACCCCGAGCAGGGCGCCCCGCCCGCGGTGACTGCGGGACATGGCGGTCACGATCACGCCCACGATCAGCACGATGAGCTGGAGGATGCCGAGAAGCAGATTCACAATGTCCACCCGCCCGACCCTACGGGGTCCGTGCGGACCCCGTGCGGACCCGTGCGGACCCCGTGCGGGCTCAGCGCCCGCGCATGCCCCGCTCGATCGCCTCGATGATCCGCGGCCGCAGCTCGGCGGCGCTGACGATGGCGTCCACCGAGCCCACCTCGACCGCCCGCTGAATGTTGTGCACCCGGTCGAACTCCGCGGCCACCTCGCCCAGCTTCTCCGCCCGGACCGCCGCCTGCACCTCGGTGAGCCGCGCGTTGAGCGAGGCCCGCTCGGCGCCGCTGGCCCCCGAGACGCGCGCGGCCAGCTCGGCGACCCGCGGGTCGTTGGCGGTGCGGGTGTTGACCTCGCCGGAGAAGACGACGGCCGCGGCCGGGGCCCCGCCGAGCACGGAGGCGAAGGAGCCCTCCAGCGCGAGCACGGTCATGTTCGGGTTGAGCGCCTTGGAGAAGACCACGAAGGCCCCGCCGTGGTAGCGGGAGATCACGCAGAAGACGATCGGCCCCTCGAAGTTGACGATCGCCCGCCCGATCTCCGCCCCGTACTCCAGCTGCAGCTTGCGCATCGACTCCGGCGAGCCGTCGAACCCGGACAGGTTCGCCAGCACCACCAGCGGCCGGTTGCCCGAGGCGGAGTTGATCGCCCGGGCGGTCTTCTTCGACGACTGCGGGAACAGCGTGCCGGCGGTGTAGGTGTCGGGGCCGTCGGTGGGCGGGAAGCCGCGCCGGGGCACCGGCCGCGACTCGATGCCGACCAGGCAGACCGGCCAGCCGCCGATGTGCACGTCCTGGACCGCCGAGGTCTCCGCGTCAGCCATCCGCGCCCAGCGCTCCAGCACCGGGTGGTCCTGGTCGGACAGCGCCCGCATCACCGTGCGGATGTCGAACGGCTTCTTGCGGTCGGGGTTGTGCTCGGCCGAGAAGATCTCGCCGACGGTGGTGAAGTCGCTGCCCGCCACCGAGTGCGGGAAGTCGCGGATGTCGCGGTCGGCCGGGTCGATGGTGGCCGCCCGGCGCGGCGCGGACTCGCCCGGCACCACGTAGGTGTGGTCGTAGTGCGCCATCAGCACGTCGCGGGCCGCGGCCAGGTTGGGCGCCCAGTACTGGGCCTGCCCGTTCGGGCCCATCACCCGGTCGTAGCCGCCGATGCCCACGTTGTCCTCGGCCGACACGCCGCCGGAGAAGTCGAGCGACTGCTTGCCGGTCAGCACCATCGCCGAGTCGGGCGTCATCACCAGGATGCCCTTGGTGTGCATGAGCATCGTCGCCTCGGCGTTCCAGTACGGCTGCGCCCCGACGTTGATGCCCGCGACCACGACGTTGATCTCGCCGCCGGCCTGGGTGAAGGTCACGATGCGCTTGAGCGCGGCGGCCACCCAGTCCATGTTCTCGGTGCCCGAGGTCATCGAGATGCGCGCGCCGGCCGACAGCGCGAACCACTCCAGCGGCACCCGCAGCCGCTCGGCCAGGTCGAGCGCGGCGATCACCCGCGAGCACTCCGGCTCCGACAGCGCGCCCAGCGCCTTGGTCGGGTCGCCGAGCAGCACCACGCGGGTCACGCCCTCGGGGTGGTGCGGGGTCGGGGTGGTGACCACGCCCGCGACGATCGCGGCGGTGTTGTTGCCCTTGGGCCGCGTCACCGGCACCAGCACGCCGTGCTCGTCGAGGTCGTGCTCGACGAAGCGGCCCTCCGGGCCGGCGAGCAGGTCGGTCAGCTCGTAGGGGTAGACGTTGCCGCGCCGCGCCGCGCGCAGCACCTTCTGCCGGTAGGCGTCCAGCGGCTGCACCGGCTCCATCGACGGCTTGCCCACCTCGACCCGCGCGCCGTGGCCGGGACCGAGGCTGACCCGCACGGCCACCTCGCTCAGCTCACCGGCCGCGTTGCGCTGGCGGGCGACGAACAGCACCTCTTCCAGGCCCGCGCCCGCGGTGGTCGGCAGGATGCGCTGGACCAGCGCGTTCAGCTCCTCGCCCGACAGCTCGGTGGCCGGCCAGACGTACATCATGATGCGGTTGGTGTCGAAGCGCTTGTTCTGCGGGCGCTGCATCTGGATGGTGCGGATCGCGTCGAGCCCGGCGGCCAGGCCGCCCTCGACCGAGGGCAGCGCGACCAGGCGGCCGTCCGACTCGCGCAGCGGCGTCAGGTCGCGCACCTGGCCCATCGCGATCAGCCGCTCGTCGGCCGGGTTGCTGCGGGCCACCGCCTTGAACAGGTAGACCTCCTCGTCGGCCGACGGCAGCCGGGTGAGGTCGAAGGCGCGCCAGCGCTGCAGTTGCAGCCGCTGGGCGATCTGCGGGTGCAGGCCGCGGATCAGCCGGTCCTCGGCGAAGCCGCGCTCGCCGTCGGGGCGGAAGGTGAAGTGGTGGTGCATGACCGCGCCGCTGGTG
Organism: Nonomuraea sp. NPDC050328; assembly: GCF_044459405.1. Taxonomy (NCBI): domain Bacteria; kingdom Bacillati; phylum Actinomycetota; class Actinomycetes; order Streptosporangiales; family Streptosporangiaceae; genus Nonomuraea; species Nonomuraea sp. NPDC050328. The sequence goes on from NZ_JBITIW010000014.1 coordinate 192,274, forward strand.
CCGGCGACGGTCATGGTGATCCGGCGGACCCCGGCGGGAGGCGCGTGCTCGGCGATCAGCTCGCCGAGCCGTACCGCCAGGGCGTCGACGTCCGGCTGGTCCTCCCAGGTCACGTAGAGGTCGGCGACCAGCCCGTGCTCGGGCACGCCGGCCGCGAGCCCGGCGATGGCGCCGATCGCGCCGGGCAGCGCGCTGACGTCGACGGCGGTGGTGACCACCCGGGTCACCCGCTCGGGGCCGGTGTGCTCGGCGGTGACGAACCGGCAGCCGCCGGCCTCCCGCACGGCCACCTCGGCCAGCGCGCGGTTGCCGTAGTAGCGGCGGGTCAGCACCTCCAGCAGCGGCGCGGAGTCGCAGCCGGGCCGCCCGATGCGCTGGCCGACCAGCCGCACCAGCGGCTCGGCGCTGGCCACCATGGCCTGGATGCGCTCGGCGCGGTCGGCCGCGTCGGGGTTGCGGTCGAGGTAGCTCAGATCGGCCCGCACCGCCGAATAGACCCTGGCCCGGGTACGGCGGAGCAGCGGCTGGGCGAACCAGCGGAAGACGATGCCGCGCGCCAGGTCGGAGACGGTCGGGAACCGCACCTGCGTCGCCTCGACCACGTGCTCCAGGGTGAGCCCGGCCCGCTCGGCGAGCGACTCCAGCGGCGGCGCGTCGGCCAGCCACTGGCGCAGCAGCGCGGACACGACGTGCACGTCGGCGCCCATCCGCTGCTGGGCCAGGAAGATGCGGAAGACCGCCTCCTCCAGCTCGGGCGTGCGGTCGAAGCCGGTGACGCCGTAGTGGGCCAGCACCGCGGCGAGCTTGGCCTGGAAGTCCTCGGTCAGCCCGGCCCGCTCGACGTCGAGGAAGCGCAGGTAGCTGTGGAAGAACTCGCGCGGGCTGTGCACCGCGCTGTCCGGCTCCAGGTCGAGGCCGCCGACCGGCTTGTTGCGGCTCAGCTCGGACAGGTCGGCGAAGACGGTGAGCAGGTCGAGCTCGCCCTCCAGCAGCCGCCCGCCCAGCTCGGCGCGCGCGGCCAGGTAGTCCGACAGCACGCGCTGCTGGTCGTGCGGGTCGACGTCGAAGCCGAGCAGCAGGCTGCGCAGGGCCTGCAGGCCGCGCTCGACGCGCTCGGCGGGGGAGGCCTGGGCCGGCTCGGCGGGCAGGTCGATCTCGACCGCCTCAGCGGCCTGCCCGGCCTCAGCGGCCTCCTCGTCGCCCAGCGGCTCCAGCCGCATCAGCGGCGCGCCGGTCTCGACCTGGCTGCCCGCGCTGACCGCGCACTCGCGCACCCGGGCACGGAACGGCGCGCGCAGCACCGTCTCCATCTTCATGCTCTCCAGGACCAGCAGCGTCGCGCCCGCCTCGACCTCGTCGCCGGCGGCCAGCGGGGCGGCCACCACCAGCGCGGGGGCGGGGGAGCGGACCACGCCGCCCTCGTCGCGGCCGACCCGGTGGGTGACGCCGTCCACCTCGACCAGGTGGATCGGCCCGTGCGTGGCCGACACCAGGCGGAAGCGGCGGCCGTTGAGCACGATCTGGCCGCTGTGCTCGTCGAAGCGCTCGATCTCGACGTCGGCCGGGTGCACCTCGCCGCCGCCGGAGACGCCGACGCGGAAGCGGGTGTGGCCGACGCGGGCGACGCTCACCCGGTAGCCCACGCCGCGCAGCTTGAGGTCGAGCGGGCGGCCGGTGTCGTGCTGGACCTGCGGCCGGCCGCCGTGCGCGGTGGCCAGCAGCCGCTGCCGGGCGACCTCCTCCTCGTCGAGGTAGGCCTCGATGGCGGCGGCGGCCAGGGCGACGGCGGAGTGCCGGTGGCTCACCAGGCGGCCCTCGGCGCGCACGCGGTCGATCCAGCCGGTGTCGGCGCTGGCGTCGACCACCTCGGGCTGGTCGAGCAGGTCGAGGACGAAGCTCTTGTTGGTCGCGCCGCCCTCGATGATCACCGTGGTCTCGGCCATCGCCCGGCGCAGCCGGCCGAGGGCCTGGTCGCGGTCGCGGCCGTAGGCGATGATCTTGGCGATCATCGAGTCGAAGTCGGCCGGGATGGTGTCGCCCTCGCTGACGCCGGTGTCCACCCGGATGCCGGGGCCGGCGGGCAGCACCAGGCGCGCGATGCGGCCGGGGGCGGGCGCGAAGTCGCGGTCGGGGTCCTCGGCGTTGAGCCGGGCCTCCACGGCGTGGCCGAGCTCGGCGGGCTGCTCGCCCTCCAGCCTGCCGCCGGCGGCCACGTGGAGCTGCAGCCGTACCAGGTCGGTGCCGGTGGTGATCTCGGTGATCGGGTGCTCGACCTGCAGCCGGGTGTTGACCTCCAGGAAGGCGAACAGCTTCTCGCCCGGGTGGTAGAGGAACTCCACGGTGCAGGCGCCGCAGTAGCCGACCGCCACGGCCAGCCGCTCGGCGGCCGCCTTCAGCTCGGCCGCCTGCTCGGGGGCCAGGACGGGGGAGGCGGACTCCTCGATGATCTTCTGGTTGCGCCGCTGCACCGAGCAGTCGCGCACGCCCAGCGCCCACGCGGTGCCGTGGCTGTCGGCGATCACCTGGACCTCGACGTGCCGGGCCCCGGTCACCAGCCGCTCCAGGAAGACCACGCCGGAACCGAAGGCGCGCAGCGCCTCCTGGCTGGTGCGCTCGTAGGCGTCGGTCAGCTCCTCGCGGGAGGCCACCATGCGGATGCCGCGCCCCCCGCCGCCCGCGGTGGCCTTCAGCATCAGGGGGTAGCCGATCTCGTCGCCGGCGCGCAGCGCCTGCTCCAGGGTGGCGACCTCGCCGCGGCTCCACGGCGCGACCGGCACCCCGACCTCCTCGGCGATCAGTTTGGCGCCGATCTTGTCGCCGAGCCGGCGCATCGCCTCGGCGCTCGGGCCGACGAAGGTCACACCGATCTTGTCGCACAGCTCGGCGAAGGCCGGGTCCTCGGCGACGAAGCCCCAGCCCACCCAGGCCGCGTCCGCGCCGGACTCGACCAGGGCGCGTTCGAGCACCTCGAGGTCGAGGTAGGGGCGGGCCGAGGCCGGGCCCAGGGCGTAGGCGTGGTCGGCCTCGCGGACGAAGGTGGCGTTACGGTCGGCGTCGGTGTAGAAGGCGACCGTCTCGATCCGCGTCCCCGTCTCCCCCGAAAGGTCGCGTACGGCGTGGATGAGCCGCATCGCGGCCTCTCCACGATTGACGATGGCGACACGACTGAACACCGGTTGAGCCTCCCAGCTACCTCAAGCATCGAAGGCGACGTCCGCATCTTCCGGAGCGTCGCCTGCACCTCTCGATAGCCTGGTCCATCACGGCGAGGACACCAATGTCCTCCACCCGGCAGGACAGAGCCGTCGTGTTGTAGGTAATCCACAAAAGCGATTTGCCGCATCATGCGCTAGCCGTCGTGGATTCCGCACTCCTGCGGAGCGTCGCGGCCTCCCCTCGGCGGGCCGGCTTCGACGATCCCCTTCTCCCAGCATAGAGCCGCCCGCCCGCCTCCCGGGCGGACCGCCGGGTCAGGGGCGCCAGTACGGGAGCGGCAGGCCCGGGACGTCCGCGCGGGCGGTGAACAGGCGGCCGGAGGCGGGCCCCGGCTCGGTCAGCCCCTGGACGGCGGTGGTGATGACCAGGGTGTCCAGGGCGGGCCCGGCGAAGCAGACGCTGCTGGTGTGCGGCGCGCCGGTCTCGATCGTGCCGAGCAGCTCGCCGGAGGGAGTGCGGTGCTCGACGCGGCCCAGGCCCCAGTTGGCGACCCAGAGGTTGCCCTCGGCGTCGGCGCACATGCCGTCCGGCTTGCCCTCGGTGACGGTGAAGGCCTGCTCGCGGGTCCCGGTGGCGCCGTCGGCCGGGTCGTAGCCGCGTGCCCACACCACGCCCGAGGCGGTGTCCACGCTGTACAGCACGTCGCCCGCCGGGCTCCAGGCCAGGCCGTTGGAGACGGTGAGGTCGGCGTCCAGGACGGTCACGCGCTCGCCGTCCAGCCGGACGAGCACCTCCTCGCCCTGCCGGTCGTCCTGCGGGAGGCTGCCCACCAGGAAGCGGCCCGCCGGGTCCACCGCGCCGTCGTTGAGCCGGCTGCGCCGGCCGGGTGGCAGGACGCGGGCCAGTTCCGTGCGCCGGCCGGCGAGGTCGACGCGGGTCAGGACGGCCTGCTCGGCGACGATCAGCTCGCCGTCCTCGGCGACGGCCACCGCGCCGACGGTGGTGCCGAAGGTGTGCCGGGCGGTGGGGGTGATCTCGCCGGTCGCGGCGTCGAGGGCGCCCTCGTGGACGACGCCGGCGACGATGTCGACCCAGAGCAGGCGCTGCCGGGCGGGATCCCAGACGGGGCCCTCCCCGAGGGCGTGGACGTCGGGGGCGGCGGGTCGGGCGGTGGTGCGGGTCACTGGGGGTGCGCTCCAGGCAGGGGTCGGTGGGAGCCCGGCAGCCGCAAGGGGTACGGCGTGCGGGTCGGCGGTGGTCAAGGCCGCCGGGGTCAGGTGTGCAGGGTTCGGTGGGTGAAGTCCACGAGGTAGTCGTTCAGGGCCAGGGACGCGCGCGCCGCCGCCTCGGCGTCGCCCGCGTGTACGGCTCGCAGCACGTCCTGGTGCCGGTCGGCCCCGGCCCTGATCTCCCGCGCCGGGTCCCGCAGGTTGGCGAACCAGAACCGCCGCGACAACCCCTGCAACGGCGCCATCGCCACCGACAGGAAGTCGTTGCCCGCCGCCGCCGCGACCAACGCGTGCGACTCCTTCAGCAACGGCCCGAACTCGTGCGCGTCGGCGCCGGTGAACTCCTGGAGCTGCCCGGCGAGCTCCAGCATGGCCGCGCGCTGGGGCGGCTGGGCGCGCTGGGCGGCCAGCCGTACGGCCAGCTCCTCCAGGCTGCGCCGCACCTCCAGCAGGCGGAGCTGTGACTCGATGGAGGCGTCGGCGACGAAGACGCCGCGGTTGGGGTGGATGTCGACCATCCGCTCGCGGGCCAGCCGCTGCAGGGCCTCGCGCACCGGCGTCCGGCCGTAGCCGGTGCGTTCCATCAGGGCGCGCTCGGACAGCAGGCTGCCCGGCGGCAGCTCCTGGAACGTGATCATCTTCTCCAGGGCCTGGTACGCCTGGTCGGTCTTGTTCATGCCCCTCCCACCTCTGGACAGCTTCCAGCATACCGGTGTATCAATGGCACATCACCGATATATCAGTGGTGTATTAGCCCGGTCGAGGGAGAAGAAGATGCACTACCTGCTGCTGCTGAAGTCCGACGAGCACCCCGAACTGGGCCCGCCGCCCGCCGAGCTGATGGCCGCCATCGCCGAGCACGGCGCGGCCATGGCCCAGGCCGGGGTCCTGATCTCCACCGCCGGGCTGGCGCCCGCGCCGATGGGCCGCAGGCTCCGGCTGGAGGACGGCCGCACCACGCCCGTCCCGGCGCGCGAGCAGATCGACGCCTACGCCCTGATCAAGGCCGCCGGCGACGACGAGGCCGCCGACCTGGCCGGGCAGTTCCTGGCCCTGCACGCCAAGCACTGGCCCGGCTGGCAGGGCGAGGCCGAGGTCCGCGCGCTGTTCGGGGCGGAGGGCGCATGAGCGCCGCGGTGGCCGCCGCCGCCCCGGCACGGGAGCGGACCGGAGTCCTGTCGGCCTGCGGGATCGTCGCGGGCCCGATCTACGTCCTGGTCGCCGCGATCCAGGTCCTGACCCGCGAGGGCTTCGACCTCACCCGCCACCCGGTGAGCGTGCTCAGCAACGGCGACGCCGGCTGGATCCAGATCGCCAACTTCCTGGTGACCGGCGCGCTCACCCTCGCCTTCGCGGCCGGCCTGGCCCGGGCCGGCGAAGGCCGCTGGGCGCCGCGCCTGATCGCGCTCTACGGCCTCGGCGTCGTCGGCGCCGGGCTGTTCGCCGCCGACCCGATGGACGGCTTCCCGATCGGCGCCGACACCACGATCACCTGGCACGGCCTGGCGCACCTGGCCGTCGGCGGGATCGGCTTCCTCGGCCTGGTCGCCGCCTGCCTCGTGCTCGCCCGCGCGCACGCCGCGGCCGGGCGGCGCGGCTGGGCGCTCTACTCCGCGGTGACCGGCGTGGTGTTCCTGGCCGCCTTCCTCGGCATCGCCTCCGGCGCCCGGGTCCCCGGCCTCAACCTGGCCTTCGCCGCCGCGGTCGTGGCCGGCTGGACCTGGCTGTCACTCACCGCCGCCCGGCTGCACCGCACGCGATGACCCTCACCACGAACCGGACCGTGGCGGGGCCGATCACCGGGACACGGGCGTGCCGCCCCGCGCCGGCTCCGGCGCGAGGCGGCCGGTCTCCGGCCCGAACGACAACGCCACCACGGTGACCGCGCTCAGCAGCGTCAGGTAGGCCGCCACCGGCCACCAGTGCCCCGACCAGGCCACCAGCGCCGTCGCCACGAACGGCAACAGCCCGCCGGCCAGCACCGAGCCCAGCTCACGGGCCCCGGCGAACCCCGAGAGCCGCGTGCCCGGCTCGAACAGCTCGGCGAAGTAGGCGGCCTGCGGGGCGAGCATCGCCGGGTACAGCACGCCGAGCCCCACCACGAAACCCAGCACGAGCAGCGCGGGCGACAGGCTCTGCACCAGCAGGAAGAACGGCGCCAGCCACACCGCCGAGGCGACCGCGCCCGCCGCGTACACCGGCCGCCGCCCCACCCGGTCCGAGAGCGCCGCCCACAGCGGCACCGCCGCCACCTGGACCGCCGCCGCGATCACCACCGCCAGCAGGGTCACCTGCCGCTCCACGCCGAGGACGTCCACGGCGTAGGCGACGCCGAACACCGGGAACAGGTAGGCGAAGGAGTTCTCCGCCAGCCGGGCCCCCACGACCACGGCGAAGGCGCGAGGCCGCTCCCGCAGCACCGCCAGGAGCGGAACCCGGACCGGCCGGACCGCCTCGGTGAACGCGGCGGGCTCGGCGACGCCCCGCCGGATGAACACCCCGGCCACCAGCAGCAGCGACCCGAGCAGGAACGGCACCCGCCACCCCCAGCTCTCGAAGTCCGCCTCCGGCAGCAGGAGCATGAGCTGGAAGATCCCCGTCGACAGCAGCGTCGCCAGCGCGAACCCGCTGGCCGCCCACGCCCCCGCCAGCCCGCGCCGCGATCCACCGGCGTGCTCCACGGCGAGGGTGACCGCCCCGGCGTACTCGCCGCCGGCCGCGAACCCCTGCACCAGCCGCAGCACCACCAGCGCCACCGGCGCCCAGAACCCGAGCTGCTCGTAGGTGGGCAGCAGCCCGATCAGCGTCGTCGCCGTGCCCATCAGCACGACGGTCAGCACCAGCATGCTCCGGCGCCCCCGGCGATCACCCAGGTGTCCCAGGACCAGCCCGCCGATCGGCCGGGCGGCGAACCCCACGGCGTAGGTGGCGAAGACGGCCAGCCGCGAGGCGGTCGGGTCGGTGCCCGGGAAGTAGAGCGTGTTGAGCACCAGCGCCGCCGCGGTCCCGTAGATCAGGAAGTCGTACCACTCCAGCGTGGTCCCGACCAGGGCGGCGACCCCGGCCCGCCGGGCCTGGCTCACCGCCGGCCCGGCCGTCTCGTCACCGCGCCGCCCTGGATCGGGCCGACCAGGCGGGCGTACTGCCCGAGCAGGCCGCTCTCCTCCCCGCCGGTACGGCAGGCGGGGGCGGCCTCGCGCACCGGGGAGACGTCCAGCGCCCGCGCGTCCAGGTCGATCGTGACGAGGTCGCCGTCGGCCACCCCACCCAGCGGCCCGCCGTCGGCCGCCTCCGGCATGACCTGCCCGACCACCGACCGTGGTTGAGCCCGGACAGCTCCCCGTCGGTCACCACGGCGACCTGCCCGGACAGCCCCGCGCCGTTGAGCGCGGCGACGAACCCGGCGGCGAACACCGTCCCCGGCCCGCCCCGCACGCCCAGCCCGCGCAGCACGATCACCTCGCCGGGCCGCAACCGCCCGGCGGCCAGCGCGTCGAGCGCGTCCTCCTCCGAGCCGAACACCCGGGCCGGCCCCTCGAACCGGCGGGCGGCCTCCGCCTTGACCCCGGCGAGCTTGACGATCGCCCCGTCGGGCGCGAGCGAGCCGCGCAGGATGGCCAGGCCGGGCGCGTGCCGTACCGGGTCGTGAGGTTCGCGGAGCACCACGCCGTCCGGCGGCCGGGCGACGGCGGCCAGCTCGCCGACGGTACGGCCGGAGACCGTGAGCGCGCCGCGGTGCAGCCGTGGCAGCAGCGCCCGCAGCACCGTGGCCACGCCGCCCGCCTCCTCCAGCTCCCACACCTGGTGCGGGCCGTTGGGCCGGATCGCGGCGAGCTGGACGGCGTCGCGGCCCAGCCGCTCGACCAGCGCGACCACGTCGAGATCGAGCTCGGCCTCGGCGGCGACGGCGGCCAGATGCCGGACGCAGTTCACCGAGCCGCCCAGCGCCAGGGCGACCTCGACGGCGTTCTCGATCGCCTCGGCGGTGAGCACCCGGCGGGCGGTGAGCCCCTCGCCGATCATGGCGACGATCCGCGCCCCGGCCTCCTCCGCCCGCCGCCACATCGCCGCCGACCCGGCCCGCACCGGGGCCGAGCCCGGCATCGTCATGCCGAGCGCCTCGGCCAGGCAGTGCATCGTGTTGGCCGTCGCCAGCCCCGCGCACACCCCCGGCCCCTCGATCGCGGCGTCGGCCAGCTCGCCCAGCTCCTCCACGCTCATCGAACCGCCCGCCACCGCGCCCACCGACTCGTAGACGGTGTCGATGTCCACCGAGCAGCCGGCGAACGAGCCGCCGCGCTGGTAGCCGCCGACGACCACGATCGACGGCAGGTCGAGCCGGGCGGCGGCCATCAGGTGCGCGGGCGTGGTCTTGTCGCACGAGGACAGGAAGACCACCCCGTCCAGGACCGCGCCCTCGACCGCCGCCTCGACGTCGTTGACCACCAGGTCGCGCGAGGGCATCAGGTAGCGGGCGCAGCGGCCGGCGCTGGTGACGAAGTCGCTGGGCGCGGTGGTGCGGATCTCGAACGGCAGGCCGCCCGCCTGCCGTACGGCGGCGCAGACCCGGCGGGCCACCTCGTCGAGGTGACTGAAACAGACCGAGAGCTGCGAGGAGGTGTTGACCACGGCGACCTTGGGCCGCTCCTGGTCGGCGGGGCTGATGCCCATCGCGCTCCACTGCGCCCGCCGGACCGCCCAGCGGGTGCTGCCCGGCGTGAAGTTGCTGCGTAAGCCGTTGTCCATACCACTCCTCGCCGGTGGGGGCCGATGCCGGGAAATCCCGTCCTATAGAGGGGCCATCGGGGCCTCCGGTGTCAAGAACGACGGCGCCGGGAGCGATGAGTTCCGCCCCCGGCGCGGGTCTACCTGGATGACTGGCGCACCCCACCACCCAAGGAGACGGCGATGAACAACGACCCCGCACTGAAGGCCCTGGACCGGCTCGTCGGCACGTGGAAGATCAGCGGCGGCCACGAGGGCGTGGTCACCTACCGCTGGCTGAACGAGTACTTCCTGCGGCAGGACGTCCAGTTCGACGACGCCAGCGGCTTCGAGATCATCGGCCGGGAGCGGCGGCTGATGGCCGAGCCGAGCGCGGACCTGAAGTCGCGCTACTACGGCGACGACGGCAGCACCCTCGACTACACCTACGAGCTGGTGGGCGACACCCTCACCATCTGGGGCGGCGACCGCGGCTCGCCCGCCTACTACACCGGCACCTTCAGCGCCGACGGCCGCCAGCTCACCGGCGCCTGGGTCTACCCCGGCGGTGGCGGCTACGAGTCCAACGCCGAACGCGTGGAGTGACGGTTGTCTCACCCTGCGGTGGCCGAAGGTGGCTCCCGGGGCAGGAGTCGCCTCCCGTGACCGCGGGGACGATCGGGGCCATGGCAACCACATTCCAGCGGGACAAGGTGCGACTGGTCTTCGGCGCGATGGACGCCGACGGCGACGGGCTGCTGCGCGAGAGCGACTTCGACGCGCTCGCGCGGCGCTGGGCGCAGACGCGGGTGGCCGGCGACGAGGAACGGCTGACCGCGATCATGCGCGGCTGGTGGCGGCTCCTCGCCGCCCGCTCGCGCGACCCGGAGTCGGTCGCCATGGAGGACGTCCTGACCGTCGTCGACCTGCTCGGCCAGCTTCCCGACGAGGTCATCGGCACCGCCGAGGCCATGTTCGACGCCGTGGACGAGGACCGCGACGGCCGGATCTGCCCGGCGGAGTACCAGCGGATGATCGAGGCCTGGAACGGCCGGCCCACCGACACCACCGCCGCCTTCGCCCGCCTCGACCTCGACGGCGACGGCACCCTGTCGCGCCGCGAGTTCGCCCGGCACTGGAGCGAGTTCTGGGCCGGCGACGACCCGGACGCCCCCGGCTCGCACGTCTTCGGGCCGCCGCGCCCGCAGGAGTGACCGGGAGCCCCCGGTTGCCTGGTAACGGTTGAGGAACGGCTGGTGACCGCACGGTGGGCGGCGGTGGAGCATGGAGGGGTGACAGGGTTTCCCGTCAGGCACCGGTCCACCCCCCGGCAGGGGGCGTACGTGGCCCGGGCGCTCCGCGAACTCCGCCATTGGTCCGCCGTGGCGGTCCGCGAGACCCCCGACGGGGTCGCCGTCGCAGTCCAGGGGACCAGCATCCTCCGGACCAGCGGCCTCAACGAGATGCGCCTCCGGCTGACCGCCCCGGTCATCCGGCGGCTCGAACCGCAACTGTGGGAGTCGGGCCAGGTGCACGCCTGCCCGGACCGCGCCTGGGTCGCCGTCCAGGTCGACACCGAACCGGGCATGGAGCTCCTGCTGGCCCTGACCAGCGTCGCCATCCAAGCCCACGCCCACCCCTGACCCGCCCGCCCATCCTCCCGGGCCTGCGCCCGACCCTCCCACCGAGCCTGCGCCCGCACTGGGCCCCGGTCCGCCGCCCGCCCGGGGCCTGCTCCCATGCCTGGCCCGCCACCGGGTCGGCGCCCGCTCGGAGGACCCCTTCCTCCTGCCCGTCCCCCGGCCAACGGGGGCACGGTGTGCGGGCCGTACCGGCGTGCGTGCCGTCGGGCGCACCCGGGGCTGCGGCCGGCCTGAGGGGGTGTCACCGGGGAGCCGTGGGCGCGGGTAGGGTCGGTGCGCAGTCGATCGCACGGGGGAGCCGATGGCACGTCACCACGTCGCGGCCGGGCTGGCCGGGGTGTTCCTGCTGGCGGGGTGCTCGGCCGGGTCGCCGGAGACGGGCGTGGTCATCCCCTCCGTCAACCCCGCGCCGCCCGGGGCCGCCGAGGTGACGCCCGGGCCGGAGCACGGCAGGCTGAAGACCGGGCCCAACCGGGGGACACTGCAGTCCGGCGGGGTCCAGCGCACCTACCTCCTGCAACGCCCCACGACCGCGCCCGGAATCGCAACCGCGCCCGCCGCCACGACCGCGCCCGAAACCGGAACCGGACCTGGAACCGCGTCCCCGCCCCCGACCCCGACCGCGCCCGCGACCCCGTCCTCAGCGACTGCCGCCGAGGGTGCTCGCGTCCCGTTGGTCATCGCCCTGCACGGGCGGGGCGGGGACGCGCGGGGCATGCGCAAGGGCACCCGGCTGGGCCGTTTCGCCCGCGACATGCTGGTGGCCTACCCCCAGGGCCTCGACCGGCACTGGGACGACGGCCCGGGCCTGGCGCGCGATGTGCGCTTCCTGCGCGACCTCATCGACCACCTGGTCCGCCGAGAGGGGGCCGACCCGGCGCGGGTCTACCTGGCAGGGTTCTCCAACGGTGGCGGGATGGCCCTGCGCTTCGCCGCCGACCACCCCGAGCTCGTCCGGGGCGTGGTGGCGGTCGCCGCCCAGCTCCCGCCGGACATCACCCCGCGCGGCCCGGTGCCCGTGCTGCTCATCCACGGCGACCGTGACCCGCACCGCCCGCTCACCGCGCTGCCCTCACCAGGGCCGGGCCGTACGGCCAGCATCGGGGTGACGGCCACCGCCGAGGCCTTCGCCAAACCCGCCGGGGCACGCGCCAATACCGGGCGCGACCTGCCCGACAGGGACCCGCACGACGGCACCACCCTGCGCCGCACCCGCTGGGAGGGCGGCCGGGCACCGGTGGAGCTCCTCCTGGTGCGCGGCGGCGGCCACGCCTGGCCGGGCTGGGCGGGCTCCCCGAGGCTGTCCGCCAACGGGGTCAGCAGCCGCGAGCTCGACGCCGGGCGCCGGGCGATCGCCTTCTTCCGCATGACCGGCTGACCCCGGCCTCGTCCCGCCTGACCCCCGGCCTCGTCCCGGCTCACCCCCGGCTCTGCCCCGGCCGGCGCTCCAGGCCCTGTCCCGGCCGGCTTCAGCTCTCGTCCAAGGTGACGGTGCCCGCCGCGCCGTCCACCGTGATGAGCTGCCCCGTCCTGATCTCCCGGGTGGCGTCCCGCACGCAGATGACCGCCGGGATGCCGTACTCCCGCGCCACCGTGGGCCCGTGCGCCACCGGCGAGCCGGTCTCGGTGACCAGCGCCGCCGCGGTGAGGAACAGCGGCGTCCACCCCGGGTCGGTCGTGGGCGCGACCAGGATCTCGCCTGGCTCGATCCGCGCCCCCGCCGGGTCACGGATGACCCGCGCCCGCCCGGTGGCCCGCCCGGCCGCGCCGGCCATCCCGGTGAGCACGCCGTCGACCGCCGGGAGCGGCTCGACGACGGTCTCCAGGTCGGTCCCGTCGGACAGCAGCGCACCCGGCACCGAGTGCCTGCGCAGCTCCCGGCGGTACTCCGCCCGCCGTTCGGCGATCACCGCCCGCAGGTCGGCCCCGTCGTGCACGATCCGGCCGAGCTCGGCCAGGTCGACGAACATGACGTCGTCCGCCCGTTCCAGCAGGCCACGCGCGGCGAGGTCGGCGCCGATCGCCAGCAGTTGCTCGCGGGCCGCCCGCAACATCGGCAACCAGGCGAACTTGCCGATCTCCCGCAGCCCGGTGAGCTTGCGCGAGCGGCGCATCAGGAACCCCGCGACCCGCCCCCGCACCGGCCCCGCCCGGCGGGTCAGCGTGGTGATCATGCGGTCGGCCTTCGCCGCCGCGCGGGCGAAGCGGCGGTCGGGGCCCTGCTCGGGATCGGTCACCCGCAGGTAGTTGGCGATGGCCGCGAACAACGGCGCGGGGTCCTCGGCCCATCTCGGCATCCCGACGTCGATCTCGGCCGCGGCCCGCATGCCGTACCTGGCCAGGAAGCCGGTCAGCCCGATCTCGGGCAGGTCCCCGGCCAGGAAGCGGGCCGACAGCTCCTCGGGCGGCGTCTCCAGGAACAGCTCCCGGTGGGCGCGCGCGGCGACCGACACCCGCCACAGCGCCAGGTCCATGTCCGTGGTCACGTTGTACGGCATGCCGCCCAGCACCTCGCCGAGTTCCTCGTCCGAGGCGATCCCGTCGAGCAGCGCGGCGGGGGCGAGCCCGACGAGCAGGCCGGTGGCCAGCGGCCACATCAGGCCCTGCAGGGTCATGCTGGTCAGCGGCCGGTGGGAGTCCTCGACGATCCAGCGCAGCCGCTCGGCGGAGCCGGTGAGCCCGGCCGGGGGCCTGACGCGGTTCCGGATGCGGTGCACCGCCCGGTAGGCCCGGGCGCGGGCGTCGTCCGGCCGGAGGAGGCAGCGCGCCACACCCACCAGCCCGGCCGGGCCCAGCCGTACCGTCATCCGGATCGCGGTGCCGAGCCGGAAGGGCAGCCCGGCCCTGGGCGCGAAGCGGGGATCGTCCAGCATGCGCTCGACCGCGCGCTGCACCCGCGGGCCGTACGTCTCCAGCGAGGCCCCCAGGCCCGCGCGCGTGACCCGGCTGCGCAGGAAGTCGGTGAGGTCCAGGTAGAGCCGCCCGCCGATGGGCACCAGGCGCGGCATCGGGTCGCGCCGGTCGACCTTCGCCCCCGCCGCCGCCAGCCACAGGCCCGCGCCCAGCTTGAGGATCGCCACCCCCATCGGCGTGGCCGGCCTGAGCATGCCCTGCAGGTGGCCGAACTCCAGGTAGAGCCGGGTGTCGCCGGTGCCGGGCGGCGCGGGGAAGAGCGTGGTGACCGGCCGTGACTGCAGCAGCCACAACGTGCCGTCCGCGTCGAAGGCCCACTCCACGTCCTGCGGCGTCCCGAAGCGGGCCTGCAGCCGCCACCCGGCCGCGCGCAGCCGTTCGAGCTGCCCGCCCGTCAGGCACCCCGCCGGTACGGCAGGCGCCCCCGCCCCCAGCACGTAGTGGTCGGGCACGACCGTGCCCTCGACGATCGCCGTCCCGAGGCCCGGCGCGGCGTCCACGACCGTCTCGGTGCGGCAGCCGGTGATCGGGTTGGCGGTGAACATCACCCCCGCCACCACGGGATCGACCATGCGCTGCACCACCACCGCCATCTCCGCGCCGGTGATCCCCGCGTTGGCCCGGTAGGCGCGCGCCCGCTCGCTGTCCAGCGACGCCCAGCACCGCTCTACCGCCGCCACCAGCGCCTGCTCGCCCTCGACGTCGAGGAAGGTCTCCTGCTGCCCGGCGAAGCTGGCCTCCGGCAGGTCCTCGGTGGTAGCGCTCGACCGCACCGCCACCCGCCCGCCGCCCAGCCGCCGGTAGGCGTCGAGCAGTTCGGGCTCGGGCACATCCCCGGCCCGCCAGGCCTCGACGGTCAGGCAGAAGCCGTCCGGCACCCGCTCGCCCGCCGCGATCAGCTCGCCGAGCCCGGCGGCCTTGCCGCCCACCAGCTCGATCATGGTGGCCCGGACCTCGGACAGCGGCAGAACGCGCATCACATCCCCTTCCCGGGAGGATGTAGCCATTGGTAACCCCGCGAGCCCGGCTCGAAACGCGCCGGGGTGGCGGGGCGGGGGAGAGGCGCTAGTGGACGGCGCGGATCTCGGTCACCGTGAACGCGTCGTCGATGTGCTCGTTCTGGACCAGGAAGCCCACCACGCCCGCCACCGCCTCGGTCGCCGAGGCGGCCCGCACGTTGGCGCTCAGCAGGTAGACCAGCGGCGTGGACGGCTGGGTGAGCACGTAGTTGCGGTCGTGCCGGTGCACGTCCTGCAGCGCCCGGATCGGGACCGAGCGCTCGGTGGTGAACCACGCCGCCACCTCCCACGCCGGCAGCGCCGGGTCGGGGGAGGCCGAGGCGTGGTAGCAGGCCACGCACCCGTTACCGGCGTGCTCGCCGTGCGGGCAGGTCCAGTGGGCGACGTCGGCCAGGCTGCGGTCGCGGCTGTTCACCACGATGGCCGACTCGACCACGCAGCGTCGCGCCGGACGGGGCGGGGGAGGGGAGTCGCTGATGGTGATCGGATCCCTTCGCGCCGACGTCTCGTCAGGTCAGAGCCTAGCCTGGCCCGGGGCGGCTTTCCGGCGTTGTACCCCTCCTGGGCCCTGTTGGGCGGGACGGCGCCGGTCCGGCCGGTCAGCGGTGCGAGACCACGTTCACCACGTGCCCGGCCGGGTCGCGCACGAAGAAGCGGCGCACGCCCCACGGCTCGTCGGTGAGCGGGTACACGATCTCCTCCCCGCGCGCCTGGGCCGCCGCGTGCACGGCGTCGACGTCCTCGACCTCGATGGAGAGCTCGGGCTGCAGGCCCTCGGGCCGTACCAGCGTGACCTGCGCGGTCGGGTTGGCCGGCGAGGCCACCGTCACCACCCAGCCCTGGTCCATGACCAGCTCGAAGCCCAGGAGTTCGGTGTAGAACCGGGCGGCGGCGGCCGGATCGCCGGCCGGCAGGTCGGGGACGACACGTCGGATGCTCATCACCCCATGATCGCCCCTCCGCCGGAGTCGTTTCGACCGGCCCCCCGCCTGGCCCATGCTCTGCGCGAGGAGGAAGAGGAGCGCCGCACCCCCTGACGCCCCCGACCGCTGACCCGATGGCCGGGCGGCGTTCACCGGGGGTTCACGGCGGCTGCCTACGGTCGGAGAAGTGAGGCGGCGGGGACGGACGAGCGGGAGCCTGGCGCTCCGGGGCATGGTGGCGGCGGCGCTGGGGGCGGCGCCGGTGGGGTGTGACGCGGCGACGGGCTCGATCCTCGACCGGGACGAGCTGGTCGTGGCGGTCAAGGCGGACCAGCCGGGACTGGGCCTGAAGACCGGGTCCGGCGGCTTCGAGGGCTTCGAGGTGGACGTCGCCCGCTACATCGCCGACTACCTCGGCAAGCGGGTCTCCTTCGTGGCGACGACCTCGGAAGGCCGGGAGGACAAGCTGCGCGACGGGAGCGCCGACCTGGTCATCGCGACCTACTCCATCAGCCCGCCGCGCAAGGAGCAGGTCACCTTCGCCGGGCCGTACTACGTGGCCAGGCAGGACATCCTCGTCCGGCGGGGCATCACGGCCATCAGGGACGTGCGCGACCTGGCCGGGCGGCGGCTGTGCCAGGCCTCGGGCTCGATCTCGACCGCGCGCATCGTCGAGGCGCGCGGGATCGCCGCGGTGCTGGTCCCGGCGAAGACCTACGGCGAGTGCGTGGAACTGCTGCGCCGGGGCGAGGTGGAGGCGGTCTCGACCGGCGACCTGATCCTGGCCGGTTACGCGGCCCGTGACCGGGACGCCTTCACCATCCTGAACGCCCCCTTCACCGAGGAGCGGTACGGCGTGGCCCTGCCGCTCGGCGACGTGGCCGGCTGCGAGGAGATCAACCGGGCGCTGACCGCGATGTACCAGAGCGGCGCGGTCAAGACGATGCTGCAGCGCCGGTTCGGCGCGAGCGGCCTCGATCTGACCAGGCTCGTGCCCCAGTTCGAGGGCTGCGAGTAAAGGCCCTCCCGCGGCGGCGGCCATGGTCGCGCAGGCCAATCCGGCACCCGCACACTTTGCGTCTACGGACAAACTCCCTGGCTCGCGCCCCTGCCACCATGTCCGGCATGGAAGTCGCAGGCAGGTTGACCGAGCTGGTCGAGGCGTTGGTACGGCCGGGCGGACCCGGCCTCGCGGTGGGCGTCTACGCCGGCGGGGATCTGCTCTGCCACGCCGCGGCCGGCCTGGCGAGCGTGGAGTTCGGGGTGCCGGTCGACGAGCGGACCCGGTTCGACATCGCGTCGATGAGCAAGCAGTTCACCGCGGCCGCGGCGCTGCTGCTGTGCCGCGACGGCCGGCTTTCGCTCGGCGACGACATCCGCGAGCACCTGCCGGAGCTGAGGCTGGACGTGCCGGTGACGGTGGACCAGTGCCTGCGCCACACCGGCGGGCTGCGCGAATGGCTGGCCCTGGCCGAGCTGACCGGCCGGCCGCTGACCCGGATCACCCAGGGCCAGGCCCTGGCGCTGGTGGCCGGGCTGCGCGAGGTCAACTTCGCGCCCGGCACCGCCTTCAGCTACTCCAACACCGGCTACATCCTGGTGACCTCGATCATCGAGCGGATCACCGGCCGGACGCTGCGCGAGTTTACCGACGAGCGGATCTTCGGCCCGCTCGGCATGACCGCCACGCACTTCCGCGACGACAGCACCGAGCCCCTGCCGCGCTTCGCCTACGGCTATCAAGTCTCGGCGGACGGGCGGGTACGGCGGGCGGAGACGGAGGAGTGCGCGGTCGGCGACGGCATGATCGCGACCTGCGTCGCCGACCTCGGGCCGTGGTTCGGGTTCCTGCACGACGGGCGGGTGCTCGGCACGGACGTGCGGGACGCCCTGCTGGTGCGGTCGGGCACCGGGGAGGACGGCTTGCCCCGGCCGTACGCGCTGGGCCTGTCGCACTCGACGATCGCCGGCCGGCCGGCGATCGGGCACGCCGGCGGCGCGCCCGGTTACCGCTCGCAACTGCTCGTGCTGCCCGAGGAGGGCCTCGGCGTCGCGGTGCTGACCAACAACACCTCGATCGACCCCGGCCGGGCCGGCGCGCGGGCGCTGCGGCTGGCCGCCGGGCTGCCCCTGGAAGACCCGCCCGTCGAGGAGCACGCCGACCCGGCGGAGGCCGAGGCGCTGAGCGGCTACTGGATCGAGCCCCTGAGCGGCGACAGCTTCCGTGCCGAGGCCGACGGCGGCCGGCTCACGCTGAGCGGCGAGGAGGTCGCGGGCACCTACGTCCGCGCCGCCGACGGCGCCTGGCACGGGCTGGACGAGGCGGCCGGGCTCTGGCTGGAGCCTCGGGACGGCGCCCTGGTGGCCGGGCGGACCGACTTCCCCGGCCGGGGGCGCGCCCACCTCCCTGGCGCGGCCCCGGCCGAGGGATCCACGCTGCCGCCGGCCGTCTACCTCAGCCACGAGACCGGGGTGCTGGCCACGATCACCGAACGCGGCACCGCCGAGGTCGGGCTCAGCCTGGCCGAGCCGATCGAGCCCGCGCCCGGCGGCGGCTTCACCGCGGGACTGCTGCACCTGCGCCCCGACGGCGACGACCTGCTGATCAGCGCGCCCGGCGCCTACCGGCTCCGCTTCACCCGGCAGCCCGACGGCACCCGCCCGCTCGGCCTCCCACCGGGCCTGACCCGCGACACGCCCGGATCCACCTGACCCACACCCCAGCCGAGTCCACCCCCGATACGAGGCGATGTCCCATGCCACCCAAGCTCCGCAAGCTGACCGCCGGCGCGCTGGCCGGCGCTCTGCTCCTGACCGGCTGCGCCACCAACGGAGGCGCCAAGAGCGGCTCAGGCGGCAGTGCCGCCTCGCTCACCCTGGTCACCCCCTCCCCGCCGACGGTGCTCGACATCGCCCACGGCTTCAACACCCCCTCGACGCTGGTGCAGTTCGCGATCCTGGACACGCCGGTCACCCTCGGCGAGGACGGCTCCATCAAGCCGTCGCTGGCCGAGTCGTTCACCGAGCCGAAGCCCGGCACCTACGTCTTCAAGCTGCGTCCCGGCGTGCGCTTCTCCGACGGCACCCCGGTCACCGCCGAGGACGTCGCCTACTCCCTGGAACGCCACCTCGACCCCGAGCTCGCCTCCCAGGCCGCCAGCACGGTCATCACCGTGAAGAAGGTCGAGGTCACCGCGCCCGACCAGGTGACCGTCGAGCTGAAGTCGCCTAACCCGACCTTCCTCGCCAACGCCGCGCTGATCTGGCAGATCGTGCCGAAGAAGCTGGCCGAGGCCAACCCGCAGACGCTGGGCACCCCCGAGGTCCCGACGCTGGGCACCGGCCCGTACAAGGTGACCGCGTTCACCGTCGACGGCGTCACCCTGGAGCGCAACGACCAGTACTGGGGTCCGAAGGCCACGCTCGACCGGGTCAAGGTCACCGCCATCGGCGAGCCGGAGGCCATGCGGCTGGCGGTCTCGTCCGGGTCGGTGGACGGCACCACGCTCATCCCGCCGCAGGAGGCGCGCAAGTGGGAGGGCATGAAGGGGGTCGACGTCCGCTTCTACCCGGGCAACGCCATCGCCTTCCTGTCCCTCAACGTCAAGGACAAGTACCTGCGCGACGTGCACGTCCGGCGGGCCATCGCGCACGCCGTCAACCGCACCGCGGTCCAGCAGCTCGCCGTCGGCGGCAAGGCCGCCCCCGCGCGCACCATCCTGCCGCAGCCGCAGCTCAAGGCCCTGTACGGCGAGCAGTACGAGCAGGTGGTCGCCGGCCTGCCGGACTACCCCTACGACCTGGCCGCCGCCAAGGCCGAGCTGGCCAAGTCGGCCTACCCCGACGGTTTCACCCTCACCGTCCCCTACGCCAGCGACGACAAGCGCGTGGACGCGCTGCAGGCCGTCGCCGCCGACCTCGGCAAGATCGGCATCAAGGTGGATCTCAAGCCGCTGCCGCCGGACGCCGCGCGGGCCCAGCGGATGCGCCACCAGGACCTCACGATGGGCCTGTCCGAGCTGTCCTACGGCACGCCCGACCCGGGCGAGGTGCTGCCCGACCTGCTCGGCGAGGTCGCGGCCCAGCCGCAGGGCTTCAACTTCGCGCAGTACACCACGCCCGAGATGGAAGCCAAGATCAACACGATGCTGGGGCTGACCGGCAAGGCGCGGCAGGACGCGGTGACGGAGATCATCACCCTGGCCGCCGAAGAGCAGCCCTATATTCCGCTTTACTACGCGCAGTATGGTGTTGCACTAAATGAGAAGTTTGTCCACTCCATTGGTCCGTGGACGGTCAACGCCATCGGCGCCATCAAGGTGAGGTAGCGGATGGTCTTCGCGAGGGTGGCCACCCGGCGGCTGGGCGCGGTCGTCGTCCTGCTCCTGGTGTTGTCCGTGCTCACCTACGGCCTGCTCGCCCTCGCCCCGGGCGGGCCCGAGCAGGCCCTGCTCGGCGAACGGGCCTCCACCCCGGAGACCCGGGCCGCCATCCGCCTGCAGTACCACCTGGACGAGCCGTTCCCGGTGCGCTACTGGTACTGGCTGAGCGGCGCGCTGGGCGGCGACTTCGGTAACTCCGTCTACTTCCGCCAGCCGGTGCTGTCGGTGATCGGCGAGCGGTTGCCGGTCACCACCACGCTGGCCGGGTTCGCCATCGTGCTGACCCTGGCGGTCGGCATCCCCGCCGGGCTGGCCGCCGGACTGCGCCGCGGCAGCGCGATCGACCGAGGTGTCACCTTCGGCACGCTGGTGTCGCTGGCCTTCCCGCCCTTCGGCATCGCCCTGATCCTGCTCTACACCTTCGGCGTCGCCCTGCGGTGGCTGCCGATCTACGGCTCCGACCAGGTCGCCAACTACGTCCTGCCGGCCATCGCGCTGGCGCTCGGGCAGGCGGCCGTGGTGGTCCGGCAGACCAGGGCCGCGGCGCTGGACGTGGGCGGCCAGGACTACGTGACCTTCGCCAGGGCGCGCGGCCTGTCCAGGCTGCGCGTCTGGGGCAGCTACTCGCTGCGCAACGCCGCCCTGCCGGTGATGACCGTCGCCGGGCTGCTGGCCGCGGCCAACCTGACCGGCGCGGTCTTCGTGGAGCAGGCCTTCAGCCTCCCCGGCCTGGGCAGCCTGCTCGTCCAGGCCGTCAACCAGAAGGACATCCCCTTGGTCCAGGCCCTCGTCCTGCTCGGCGGCGCCGTGGTGATCGCGGTGAACCTGCTGGTGGACCTGCTCTACATGGTGATCGACCCCCGGGTCCGGCACGGGGCGGCGGCATGAGGGCCGTCCTGCGGAAGGGCTGGGGGCCCAGCGTGGCGGTCCTGGCCCTGCTCGCGCTCATCACGCTGGCCGGGCCGTGGCTCGCGCCCTACGACCCGGGCGCGCACGACGTCGACCTCGGCGCGGTCGGGCCCTCCGCCCAGCACCTGCTCGGCACCGACAACCTCGGCCGCGACGTGCTGTCGCGGCTGCTGGCCGGCACCCGCACCGCGCTGATCGGCCCGGTGCTGATCGCCCTCGGCACCACGCTGCTCGGCACCACCCTCGGCCTGCTGGCCGGCTACCGGCGCGGCTGGCTGGACGCGGTCCTGATGCGGCTGACCGACCTGATGTTCGCCCTGCCGGGGCTGCTCATCCTCATCGTGGTCGTCGGCGTCGCGGGCGGCTCCTACGCCACGGCGGTGCTGGCGCTCATCGTGCTGGGCGCGCCGGCCGACATCCGGGTGATCCGCAGCCTGGCGCTCAGCCAGCGCGAGCTCGCCTACGTCGACGCCGCCCGCACGCTGGGCCTGAGCGGGCGGCGGATCATGTTCAGGCACCTGCTGCCCAACCTCGGGCCGACGGTGACCGCCAACCTCCTGCTCAGCTTCGTCTTCGCGCTCATCGCCCTGTCCGGGCTCTCCTTCCTGGGCATCGGCCTGCCCGCGGGCACCCCCGACTGGGGGCTGATGATCGCGGAGAACCGCACCATCCTCGACCTCAACCCGTGGGCCGCGGTGGCGCCCACCCTGCTGATCACCATCACCGCGGTCGCCGCCACGATCCTCGGTGACCGCGTCTTCGAGAGGCTCAGCGCATGACCGCCGACCTGCCCGCGGGCCTGCCCGCCGACCCGTCCGACGAGCTGCCTCCCGGCGTGCTGCTCAGCGTGCGCGGCCTCGGGGTCGGGCTGGGCGGGCGGCCGATCGTGGACGGCGTCGACCTGACCGTGGGCGCGGGGGAGACCGTGGGCCTGGTCGGGGAGTCGGGCAGCGGCAAGTCGCTCACCGCCCGCGCGGTCGCCGGCCTGCTCCCGCCCGGCCTCACCGCCACCGGCTCCATCCGGCTGGCCGCACCCGCCGGACGGCCTGGTCCGCCTGTTGAGCTGGCCGGAGCCCCCGAACGGGTGCTGCGCAAGATCCGCGGCCGCCGCATCGGCCTGCTCATGCAGGACCCCTTCGCCATGCTCAACCCCCTGCTCACCGCCGGGGCGCACCTGGCCGAGACGCTGCCCAGGCCCGCCCGCGGCGAGGTCACCCAGCGGCTGGCCGAGGTCGGCATCACCGACCCGGACGTGGCCCGCCGCTACCCCTTCCAGCTCTCCGGCGGCATGCGCCAGCGCGTCGCCATCGCCGCCGCCCTGGCCGGCGACCCCGAACTGCTCATCGCCGACGAGCCCACCACGGCCCTCGACGCCACCATCCAGCACGAGATCATGCAGCTCCTGGCCCGTATCCAGGCCGCGCGCGGCATGGCGGTGCTGCTGATCACCCACGACCTGCGCGTCGCCTTCGAGCTGTGCGACCGCGTCCAGGTCATGTACGCCGGGCGGGTGCTGGAGACCGGCTCCGCCAAGGCGCTGGCCACCGGGCCGAGCCACCCCTACACCCTGGGCCTGATCAACGCCCTGCCCGCGGTGGAACGCACCGCCGTACGCCTGGAAGGCATCCCGGGGTCGGTCCCCAGGGCCGCGGACGTGGCCGGGCAGTGCGCCTTCGCCGAGCGCTGCGCGCAGCGCCGCGACGACTGCCTCACCGCGCGCCCGCCGCTGCGTCCGGCCGGCGCGGGCCGGCTCACCGCCTGCCTGCACGAGGTCGTCCCCCGCCCGGTCGCCTCCGCCCCCGAGGGCCCGGCCGCCGCCGCGCGCGAACCCTCCGCCCAGCCGCTGCTGCTGGTCGAAGGGCTGCGCAAGCAGTACGGCACAGCAGTCGCCCTGGCCGGCGTCGACCTGCGGATCGAACCCGGCGAGCGGCTCGGCCTGGTGGGGGAGTCGGGCTCCGGCAAGACCACCCTGGCCCGCTGCCTGCTCGGCCTGACCGAGCCCAGCGGCGGCCGGATCACCTTCCAGCCGCCCGGCACCCCGCGCCACCGCGTCGTGCAGTGCGTCTTCCAGGACCCCTCCACCTCGCTCAACCCCGCGATGCCGGTCGGCGCCACCCTCGCCGAGGCCGCCGGCCGGGCCGCGCCGGGCGAGCGACGGTCGCCCGGCGAGCTGCTGGAGCTGGTCGGCCTGCCCGCCGCCTACGCCACGCTGCGCCCGCACCGGCTGAGCGGCGGCGAGAAGCAGCGCGTGGCCATCGCCCGCGCGCTGGCCGTCCGCCCCGAGCTGCTCATCTGCGACGAGCCGACCGCCTCGCTGGACGTCTCGGTGCAGGCCCACATCCTGGAACTGCTGCGCACGGTCAGCGCCGAGCTCGGCACGGCCCTGCTGTTCGTCACGCACGACCTGGCCGTGGTCCGCCAGATCACCGACCGCATCGTGGTGCTGCTGCACGGCCGGGTGGTCGAGAGCGGCCCCACCGCCGCGGTCCTCGACTCGCCGGACCACGACTACACCCGACGGCTGGTGGCCTCCGTGCCCCCGGCCCCGGCCCTCACCGGGAGAGACGCATGCACGAGCTGATCCTGACCGGCGGTCAGGTCCACGACGGCTTCGGCAACCCGCCGGTCACCGCCGACGTCGCCGTCTCCGGCGGCCGGGTCACCGCCGTCGGCACCGGCCTCGGACCGGCCCGGCGCACCCTCGACGCCGACGGCCTGGTGGTCGCCCCCGGCTTCCTCGACCCGCACAGCCACTCCGACGCCGTGCCGTTCCTGCCGGAGGCGCAGCCGTTCAAGCTGTACCAGGGGGTGACCACCGAGATCGTCGGCAACTGCGGCTTCACCATGGCCCCGACCGACCCGGCCACCGCCGGGCTCGCCCCGATCAGCATCGGCGCCCGGACCTTCGCCACCTTCGGCGACTACCTCGACGCCGCCGAGGCCGCCGGGCCGAGCAACCACCTGGCCGCCCTGGTCGGGCACAACACCCTGCGGCTGGCCGCGGCCGGCATGGCGCGCGAGCTGCCGCCGGGCGCGCTGGAACGCATGTGCGCGCTGGCCGAGGAGGCCTTCGAGGCCGGAGCCGTCGGCCTGTCCAGCGGGCTGGAGTACGTGCCCGGCGCCTACGCCGGACGCGCGGAACTCATCGCGCTGGCCCGGGTGGCCCGCCGGCACGGCGGCGTCTACGCCACGCACAGCCGCAGCGAGAGCGAGGGCCTGGCCGGCGCGCTGGACGAGGCGATCGACGTGGCCCGCGCCGCCGGGATCCGGCTCCAGGTCTCGCACTGCAAGGCCTCCGGCCGGGCCGTGCACGGCGGCTCCGCCCTGATCCTGGGCAAGCTGGCCGCGGCCCGGCGGCAGGGCGTGGACGTGCGCGGCGACCTCTACCCCTACCAGGCGTTCTGCACCGGGCTGGCGGCCATGCTGCCGCCCGAGGCGTGCGAGGGCGGCGTCGAGGCGATGCGCGCGCGGCTGGCCGAACCCGCCACCCGCGCCGCGCTGCGCGCCACCGCCGAGGACCCGGCCAACGGCACCTCGGTCGGCCTGTGGCGCGAGGTGCACCCCGAGGACGTGCAGATCCTGGAGCACACCGACCCGGCGGTGGCCGGGCTGCGGCTGGCCCAGGTCCTGGACGGGCGCGAGCCGTGGGACGCCCTGTGCGACCTGCTGATCGCCGACCCGCACGCGTACGCGGTCTGCCACACCATGCACGAGGACGACGTCCTGGCGATCATGGCCGATCCGCTCATCGCCATCGGCTCCGACAGCGGCGAGCCGTACGGGCCCAACCATCCGCGCACCTTCGGCACCTTCCCCCGCTTCCTCGGCCGCTACGTGCGCGAGCGGAAGGTGACCGGGCTGGCCGAGGCGATCCGCAAGGTCACCTCCGCCACCGCCACCCAGTTCGGCCTCACCGACCGCGGCTGGCTCGGCCCCGGCGCCACCGCCGACCTGGTCGCCTTCGACCCGAACACGATCGGCCACGCCGGCGGCTACGACAACCCGTCGGTGCGTCCCACCGGCGTGGTGCACGTCCTGCTGGAGGGCGAGCCCGTGCTCACCGGCGGCGAGTTCGGCGGGCTGCGGCGAGGCCGCGTCATCAGGCCGGGCCGGCGATGAACCCCGGCGGCATCACGCTGGGCGTGCTCCTGGACAGCCTGGGCGCCGACCTGCTGCGCCCCCTGGCCCTGCCGCGCGGGCGCGAGGTGGCGATCGGCGCGGCCCGCATCCACGACCCCGACGAGAGCGGGACCGGGCTGGCCGACGCGGTGCTGCTGGTCCCCGGCCGGCCCACCGCCGAACTCCTGGACTGGGCGGCCGGGCACCGGATCGCCGCGGTGGTGCTGCGCGCCGGCGCGGGCGACCCCGAGACGCTGGCCGCCGCCGCGGAGCGCGTGGGAGTCGGCGTGCTGCAGTGCCCGGCCGAAGCCGGCTGGGGCCGCCTCTACACCCTGATCAACACCCTGCACGCGATCACCGGACCGGCCACCGAACCGGACGGGCGCTACCCGGCCGACCTGTTCGCCCTGGCCAACGACCTGGCCGTGCGCGCGGGCGGCGCGGTGGCGATCGAGGACCTGTCGATGCGGGTCCTGGCCTACTCCACCATCCCCGGCCAGGAGGTGGACGACATGCGCCGCGACGGCATCCTCGGCCGCCGCGTGCCCGACCACCCCGCGCACGTCGAGGAGTACGCCCTGGTCATGCGCTCCGAGGTCGCGGTCTGGAGCTACGAGCCCCGTGAGTACCGGCCCCGCCTGGCCATCGCGGTACGCGACCGCGGCGAGGCCCTGGGCAGCATCTGGGTGCTCCTCGGCGACCAGCCGCTGGCCCCGGACGCCGCCGAGGTGCTCGTCGAGGGCGCCCGGCTGGCCGCCCCGCACCTGGCGCGGGCCAACCTGGCCGCCGACCACGACCGGCGGCTGCGCGCCGAACGCCTCACCCGCCTGCTGGGCGGCGTCGGCTCGGCCAAGGAACTGGCCGACTCGCTCGGCCTGGTCTCCGACGCCCCCGCGACCGTCATCGTGGTCGGCCGCGCCGGCGACCACCCGCCGGGCGTCTCCGCCGAGTCGGCCGCCGCCTACGTCGGCGACCTGCTCAGGACCGGCCTCGGCGCCTACCGGCTGCGCGCCGCCGCCGGGGCGCGCGACGCGCAGGCGGTCGTGGTGGTCGGCGCCACCGCCGACGCGCCCGTGCTGGAGCCGATCATCGCCACCGTGCTGGCCCGCGCCCGCGACCAGCTCGGCGGCGAGTGGCGGGCCGGGTTCAGCCGGCCCCAGGCCGACCTGTCCGACGTGCCCGCCGCCCTGGAACAGGCCCGCCAGGCCCTCGACGTGGTCTGCGGCCCGTTCGGCGGCGGCGCGATCGGCCGGCACGAACGCCTGGCCGCCTCGCTCTTCCTGCTCGACGCCTTCCGCGCCATGCGCTTCCGGCCCTCGCTGGAGGCCGAGCCGCTCTCGCTCGTCCTGGAACACGACGCCAGGCACGGCACCGACTACGTCCGGACGCTGCGCTGCTGGATCGCCGCCGGCTACGACATCCCGCGCGCGGCCGAGGCGCTCGTGCTGCACCCCAACACCTTGCGCCACCGGCTGCGCCGGCTGGCCGAGGTGCTCGACCTCGACGACCCCGACCTGCGCCTGGCGCTGGCCCTGCAGCTCCGGCTGCAGGAGATCAGCACAATGTCGGCCGACTAACTTGGGTCGCGCGGCCAACGGCCTGCGCGGCCCCCGCCGAAAGACTCTACGCATGATGGAGCGCAGCCCCCAGATCAGGTTGCTGGGGACGATTTCTGAGCTGAGACAGGCCGACGCGCTGCTGCGCACGGTCTGGGGCAGCGAGTCCGGCGACGCGCCGATGCCCCTGGACACGATGCGCGCGCTGGCGCACACCGGAGGCTACGTGGCCGGCGCGTTGAGCGGGGAGACGCTGGTGGGAGTCGCGGTCGGCTTCGTCACCGCCGGCGGGTCACTGCACTCCCACGTCGCCGGCGTGCTGCCGGGGCAGCAGGGCCGCGGCATCGGCCTGGCGCTCAAGCAGCACCAGCGGCAGTGGGCGGCCGAGACCGGCCTGGCGTGCATCTCGTGGACCTTCGACCCGCTGATCCGGCGCAACGCCTACTTCAACCTGCACCGGCTGGGCGCGCACGCCCAGGAGTACCTTCCCGACTTCTACGGGCCGATCAACGACGAGATCAACGGCGGCGACCTCACCGACCGGCTGTTCGTCACCTGGCCCGTCCCCGGCTGCGCCACCCCGCCACCGGCGACAGACCCCGGGCTCGAGCTCGCCGAGCCGGTGCTGGTCTCCGGTCCCGGCGAGCAGCCCGTACGGCACGCCGCCACCGGCCCGCTGCTGCGCTGCGCCGTACCGGAGGACGCCGAGGCGTTGCGCCGCCGCGACTTCGACGCCGCCCGGGCCTGGCGCCTGGCCCTGCGCGAGGCGCTCGGCGGCGCCCTGGCCGACGGCTACCGCATCACCGGCTTCGACCGCTCCGGCTGGTATCTCCTGTCCAGGAAGGACGGCTCCGCGTGAAGATCAAACAAGTCGCGCTGCACGAGGTGGCGCTCCCGCTGGTCTCGCCCTTCCGCACCTCGGTCGGCGTCCAGGAGCACCGCGTCGCCCTGCTGGTCGAGCTGCGCACCGACGACGGGGTGACCGGCTGGGGCGAGTGCGTGGCCGAGGAGGACCCGTCGTACGCCTCGGAGTACCTCTCCGGCGCCCGCGAGGTCATCCGCCGCTTCCTGCTGCCGGTCCTGACCGCCGACCCCAGGCTGAGCGCCGCCCGCGCCGCCGAGCTGATGAAGCCGGTGCGCGGCCACCGGATGGCCAAGGCCGCGGTCGAGATGGCCCTGCTCGACGCCGAGCTGCGCCGGGCCGGGATCTCGCTGGCCGAACACCTGGGCGCGGTGCGCGAGAGCGTGCCGGTCGGGGTGTCGGTGGGCATCATGGACAGCCTCGACGAGCTGATCACCGCCGTCGACGGCTACCTCGGCGCGGGCTACGCGCGGATCAAGCTCAAGATCGAGCCGGGCTGGGACCTCGAACCGGTCGCCGCCGTGCGCGAGACCTTCGGCTCCGCCGTGGCGCTGCAGGTGGACGCGAACACCGCCTACAGCCCCGTGGACCTGGCGCACCTGCGCAAGCTGGACGCCTTCGGCCTCACCCTGATCGAGCAGCCCTTCGCGCCCGACGACCTGGAGACGCACGCCCGGCTGGCGGCGCGGATCGACACGCCCGTCTGCCTGGACGAGTCGATCACCTCCGCCCGCGACGCGGTCACCGCGCTGCGGCAGGGCGCGTGCTCGATCGTCAACGTCAAGCCCGGCCGGGTGGGCGGTTACCTGGAGGCCCGGCGCATCCACGACCTGTGCCAGGCGGCCGGGGTGCCGGTGTGGTGCGGCGGCATGCTGGAGACCGGCCTCGGCCGGGCGGCCAACCTCGCGCTGGCGGCGCTGCCGGGGTTCACGCTGCCGGGCGACATCTCGGCGAGCGCGCGGTACTTCCACCGGGACATCACCGACCCGTTCGTCCTGGAGGGCGGGCGGCTGCGCGTGCCGTCCGGACCGGGGATCGGCATCGCGCCCGACGCGGCCGGCCTGGCCGCCGCCCTCGTCACCACCGACCTGGTACCCCTCGGCTGACCAGGCCGGTCAGGCCGAGCTGGCTGGCCTGACCGGTCAGGCTGACCTGGCCGAGCTGGCTGATGTGGCTGATCCGGCTGTTCGGCTGCTTCGGCCGAACTGGCAGACTGGCCGGATGCGCGCAGTACTGATCATCGGCACCGTCGGCGTCGGCAAGACGTCGGCGGCGGAGGCGGCCGGCGACCTGCTGGCCGCCCGGGGCGTCCCGCACGCGGTCGTCGACCTCGACGGGCTGTCCCGGTTCTGGCCGGCCCCCGCCGACGACCCGTTCAACTTCGAGCTGGTGATCACCAACCTGCGCGCCCTGGCCGCCACCTACCGGACGGCAGGGGCCCGGGTGCTCCTGCTGGCCGGCGTGGCGGAGACCGCCGACCACCGCCGCCGCTTCACCGAGGCGACCGGCGGCGAGCTCGTCGTCGCCCGCCTCCAGGCCGGGCCCGCCACCGTCCGCGAGCGCCTGACCAGGCGGCACGCCGACGACCCGGAAGGGCTCGCCTGGCACCTGAAGCGGGCCGGCGAGCTCGACCGGATCCTGCGCGAGGCGGCCGTCGAGGACTTCGTGGTGGACGCCACGGCCCCGGCCGACCGGGTGGCCGCCCGTGTGCTGGCCGAGTCAGGGTGCTGAGCGGCCGGGTTTGCGTTCGAGCGCGCTCGGTTTGCGTTCGAGCGCGCTCGAAGGCCTAGCGTTCCCGCCATGACGACAGCCAAGAACACCCAGACCTGGATCATCACCGGCGCCTCCCGCGGCTTCGGCCGCGCCCTCACGGAGGCGGCGCTCGCCGCGGGTGACCGTGTGCTGGCCGCCGTGCGCCGCCCTGAAAGCCTGGCCGGCCTGGTGGCCGAGCACCCCGACGCCCTCGTGGTCGCCGAGTTCGACGTCCGGGACGTCGCCGCCGCCCCGGACCTGGTGCGCACCGCGCTGGAGCGGTTCGGCCGGCTCGACGTGCTGGTCAACAACGCGGGCCGCGCCGTGGTCGGCGCGGTCGAGGAGGTCGGCGACGAGCAGGTGCGCGAGCTCATGGACCTGCACCTGTTCGGCCCCGCCGCCCTGGTGCGCGCCGCGCTGCCCGCCATGCGCGCCCAGGGCTCCGGCACCATCGTGCAGATGAGCAGCCAGGCCGGGCGGATGGCCTTTCCGGGCGTGTCCGCCTACGCGGCGTCGAAGTTCGCCCTGGAAGGCTGGTCCGAGGCCCTGGCCGGTGAGGTGGCGCCGTTCGGCGTCCGCGTGATGATCGTCGAGCCCAGCCGCTTCCGCACCGGGTTCAACGCCGCGGACGTGCTGGAGTTCACCGAGCCGTCCGAGACCTACCACGACCTGCTGGCCGCCGTCCGCGCCGACCTGGCCGGGGCCGACGGCCGCCAGGAGGGCGACCCGGCGCGGGCCGCCGAGATCATCGTGACCCTGGCGCACGCCGCCGAGGTGCCGCTCCGGCTGCCGCTGGGCCGCGAGGCGGTCGAGCGCATCTCGGCCTCCCACCGGCGTGGCCTGGCGGAGACCGAGCGCTGGGCCGAGCTCGCCGGCAGCGCCGACTTCGCCGGTGTCCCGGCCTCCGTGCGGCCCATCTAGGCTGGTGGCATGGCCACCGACGAGCTGATGTCCAGAGCGCTCGACACCCTCGGCGACGACGGCCGGCCCTCGGTCGAGGCGATCCACGGCCTGGCCGAGCCGGGCGAGCTGCCGGCCTCGACGACGATCGCCGAGGTCGCCGAGCTCCTCGGCCTGTCGGCCCACACGCTGCGCTACTACGAGCGGGCGGGCCTGGTCACGGTCGCCCGGGACGGCAACGGCCACCGGGTCTACGACGCCGACGCGGTGCGGCGGCTGATCTTCCTCACCCGGATGCGGCTGTCCGGCCTGCCGATGCGGGACCTGGCGCACTACATCGGGCTGGTCGACGCCGGCGAGCACACCGTGCCGGAGCGGCTGTCGCTGCTGCTGGCCCATCGCGAGACGATCCGGCGGCGGATCCGGGAGCTGACCCTGTCCCTCGCCGCGGTCGAGTACAAGATCACCACCTACGGCGGCACGGCCGGACCGGAAGCGGTCGAGCCCCGGTCCTGACCGCGAGCCGCCCGGCTCGTCACAGCGGCGCGATCTGGGCGGCGACGGCGGCCAGGTGCGCCAGCCACGCCTCCTCGCTCGGGTCGGGCACCACCACGATCACGTGGCCGATGCCCTGCCCGGCCAGCTCGCCGCAGCGCTGCACCGACTCGCCGACGCTCTGACCGGCGGGGATGCGCAGGTGCAGGGTCTTCTCGATCTCCTCGTACGGCCGGCCGGCCCGCTCGCAGTGCTCGCGCAGCACCCGCAGCTTGTGCGGCACGTCGGCCCCGTCGAGGAAGTTGCACGCGTCGGCGTACCGCGCGACCAGCCGCAACGTCCGCCGTTCGCCGCTGCCGCCGAGCAGGATCGGCGGCCGGGCCGGCGGCGAGAACAACGGCCGGTCCAGCCGGTAGTGGCGGCCCTCGAACGGGCGGTCGTCGCCCTCGCGCATCCGGTGGGCCAGCAGCAGCACCTCCTCCAGCCGCTCGAAGCGCTCGCCGAGCGGCGGGAAGGGCAGGCCCAGGGCACGCGCCTCCGGCTCGTACCAGCCGGCGCCGAGCCCGAGCACGGCCCGCCCGCCGGACAGCGCGTCCAGCGTGCCGGCCTGCTTCAGCAGCAGCCCGGGGTCGCGGTACACCGAGCAGGTGACCAGCGCGCCCAGGCTGATCCGCGAGGTGAGCGCGGCGGCGTAGGACAGCGTGCCGTACGCCTCCAGCATCGGGTCCTCGGGCGCGCCGAAGTTGGGGATCTGCAGCAGGTGGTCCATCACCCACAGGCTGCGCAGCCCCGCCTCCTCGGCGCCGCGCGCGACCGCGGCGAAGCGGGCGGGAAGGTCGCCGGGCCAGGGGAAACGGGGACAGGTGAGACCGAGATGCACGGCGAAGCTCCTGACGGAAGGGAAGGGGCCGGAAACGCGGGAACCCTCCCGCCGTCAGGCGGGAGGGTTCCCGGTCACGCGAAAACCCTCCCGCCGATGGGCGAGAGGGTTCCCCGTCATTATCGCACGACCGGCGACCCGCGATCTTCCTCCAGCACGTCCGCGGCGGTCATGATGATCCGCGGATCGGGTGTGCCGACCACCTCGTGGTCCTTGCCGTCGTAGTCGAAGCGGCTCAGCACGTGCCGGATGGCCTCCAGCCTGGCCCGCTTCTTGTCGTTGCTCTTGATCACCGTCCAGGGCGCGTGCGCGGTGTCGGTGTGCAGGAACATGTCCTCCTTGGCCGCGGTGTACTCGTCCCACTTCTGGTGCGAGGCCAGGTCCATCGGCGACAGCTTCCAGCGCCGCACCGGATCGACGGTGCGGATGATGAAGCGGGTGAGCTGCTCGCCGCGCGAGACGGAGAACCAGAACTTCACCAGATGGATGCCCTCCTCGACGAGCATCTGCTCGAAGACCGGCGCCTGGCGCAGGAACAGCAGGTACTCCTCGGCCGTGCAGAAGCCCATCACCCGCTCGACGCCGGTGCGGTTGTACCAGGAGCGGTCGAAGAAGACGATCTCCCCGGCGGCCGGCAGGTGCACCACGTACCGCTGGAAGTACCACTGGGTGCTCTCGCGCTCGCCCGGCTTGTCCAGCGCGACCACCGCGGCTCCCCTGGGGTTGAGGTGCTCGCGGAAGCGTTTGATCGTGCCGCCCTTGCCGGCGGCGTCGCGGCCCTCGAAGAGGATGACCAGCCGGGTCCCGGTGTCCTTGATCCAGTACTGCAGTTTCACCAGCTCGATCTGGAGCAGCCGCTTGGTGCGGTCGTACTCGGCGCGCTCCATCCGCCGCAGGTAGGGGTAGTGCTCCCGCCAGGTCTCCACCGGCCGGCCGTGCCGGTCCAGCAGGACGGGATCGTCATCGTCGTCGTCGGCCACGCGCAGGCCGGGAAAGTCGCTGAGGAGCTCGTCGAAGGCCACCAGGCCCGCGGACCCGTTGCCGTCGATCAGAACCTCGCCGTCGTCCTCATTGGTCACGCGCCTGCTCTACCCCGGTCGTCTCGCCCGACACACCAGATCGGTTTGCGGGGATCAGGTGTACACCCCCGCGTGGCGGGCACTCGGAGGGCGCTTCACCCCATTTGCCGCCAAGCTCCTAGGAGTCCAGACATGACCGTCACCGGCATCATCACCGCCATCGTCATCGGCGCGATCATCGGCGCCCTCGGCCGCCTGGTCGTCCCGGGCAAGCAGAGCATCCCGATCTGGCTGACCATCGTGGTGGGCATCGTCGCCGCCTTCATCGGCACCTTCATCGCCGGCGCCTTCGGCGTCGCCGAGACCAGCGGCATCGACTGGGTCGAACTGATCCTGCAGATCGCCGTCGCCGCCGTCGGCGTCATCCTGGTCGTCAGCCTGTACGGCAGGCGTGGCCTCCGCCGCTGAGGCACCCGTCGCCAGCGGCCGAGCAAGCAAGGCCGAGCACCCAAGACGATGCCCCACCCGGTCAGAGCACCGGGTGGGGCATCGCCGGTCAGGGACTACCGCAGGTCGCCGGGGAAGCGGCCGTAGTAGCCGCCGACCTCGTCGCGGTAGCTGGGCTCGGCGAACGTGTCCTTGTCGTACTCGGGGGCGTCCTTGATCTCCTGCTTGGTCCGCGCCAGATGGACCTTGCGCGCCTGCGGGTCGATCCGGGTGACCGTACTGGCCGGCAGGACCCGCTTCTTGCCGAAGATCCAGGGGCCGGTGTCGACGACGAGGTAGCTGTCGCCGACGGCGTTGCTGGCCTCGTCGACCGAGCCGATCGAACCGTCGGTGGCCTCTACGTCGAAGCCGACGATGTCGAGGCTGTCGTCGCCGTAGACGCCGGAACCGTAGGTCCACATGTCGTTCGACATGAATCGTCCTCCTGTTTTCTGGATGAACCGGGGGCTCGCTCACCCTGCCCAGTCCCCAGCGCCTAAACGGAAGGAGCCCGATGCGAGGCCGGCTGACCGCCGCTGTCCGCCGTGCGGCCCAGACCGTGTTCGCCCAGCTCCGCGCTTTGCGTGAGCCGGGGTCGAACGCCCGCTTCGAGGTCCTCCAGATTGCCAAGGCGACGCTCGCCGCGGTGCTCGCCTGGATGCTGGCCCGGCGCTTCCTGCCGCACGAGACGTTGTGGATCGCCCCCGCCACCGCGGTCATCATGGTGCACGCCACCGTCTACAAGACGCTCACCAACGGGCTGCGCAAGGTCGCCGCGGTCGCCGCCGGGGTCATCCTGGCCGGCAGCGTCGGCCACCTGCTCGGCCTGACCGCGCTCAGCCTAGTGCTGGTCGTGCCGCCCGCGCTGCTCGCCGCCCGCTGGTACCGCATGGGACGGCACGGCACCGACGTGGCCACCACCGCGGTGCTCATGCTGTCGTTCGGGGCCGGCAGCCAGGAGCGCTACCTGCTGGCCTACGTGCTGGCCACCGCGGTCGGCGCGCTGAGCGGCGCGGCGGTCAACTCGCTGCTGTGGCCGCCGTTGTACCGCCGACGGCCCGAGGTGGCGCTCTACCGGCTCGGCACCAAGGCGGCCGACCTGCTGCGGGACGTCGCCGCCGCGGTGGACCACCCCTGGGACCTGTCCGACCGCGAGGAATGGGAGCGCCGCGCCCACCGCCTCGACGAGCACCTCGCCGCCGCCGGCTCGGCCGTCGCCGACGGGGAGGAGAGCCGCCGCTACAACCTGCGCCGCTACACCACCCCGGCCGCCGACCACGGCCGCAGCCTGGACGCCATGGCCAAGGTCGCCCTGCACGTGCACGCGGTGATCCGCACCCTGGCCCAGCTCGATCCGGAGAGCCCGGCCAGGGCCGATCCCGAGCAGGTCAGCGACGACTACGCGCACGACTACGCCGAGCTGCTGAACCTGCTCGCCGAGCTGATCACGCTGCTCATCCGCGACTCCGGCGACAGCGCGGAGCGGCGCGAACTGGAGGGCCGCGCCCAGGCCCAGATCACCCGCATCCACGACCGGATGAGCACGGAGATCCGGGCCGGGCACGTCGCCCACCCCGACGGCTGGGCGGTCAGCGGCAGCCTGCTCACCGACGCCGAGCACATCCTGACCCTGCTGGCGACGCTCGGCCCGTCAGTGCCACCACGGATCCGGCGCGGCTGACCGGTTCACCAGCCGGGCCTGATGGCGCACGAAACGGAACAGCGACGCCGGCCCCATCCGGGAACCGCCCAGGCCGGAGAGGTTGAAGGAGTTCTTGGTGCCCTCGTGCACGAACGCGGTCAGCCCCGCGTCGCCCACGCTCACCGCCCCGGCCCGGAGCCGGCCCGCGACCTCCAGCGCCAGTTCGGGATCCGGGCCGAAGACCGCCGCCGACAGGCCGAAGGCCGAGTCGTTGGCCAGCTCGACGGCGTGCCCGGCGTCGCGGACGGGCATGACCGGCACGATCGGGCCGAACGTCTCCTCGGTCATGACGAGCATGCCGTGGTGCACCCCGGTGAGCACGGTGGGGCGGCACCACAGGCCGCCGTCGAGCGTCTCCACCGCGCCGCCGCACCTGGCCACCGCGCCCTTGGCGTAGGCGTCCTGGAGGTGGCGCTCGACGACCACCGCCTGCGCCGGGTCGATCAGCGGGCCGAGCTGCCCGTCGGCCGGGCCGGGCCGCGCCAGCCGTACCCGCCGGGCCTTGGCGGTCACCAGCTCCACGAACTCCTCGAAGGCGGGCTCCTCGACGTAGACCCGCTCGATGGACAGGCACGACTGACCGGCGTTGGCGGTCGCGCCCCACAGGATCGCCGAGGCGGCCCGGTCGAGGTCGGCGCCGGCTAGCACGATCGCCGGGTCCTTGCCGCCGAGCTCCAGGAAGGCCGGGATGAACGCGGCCGCGGCGGCCGCGCCGACCGCGCGGCCGGTGGGCACGCTGCCGGTGAAGGCCACCGCGTCCACCAGGCCGACCAGCTCGGCGCCGCACTCGCCGCCGCCCTCCACGACCGCCAGCACCTCGGCCAGCTCCGGCACCCGGCGTACGGTGGCCATCAGGGGCTCGATGAAGCGCGGCGTGACCTCGCTCGGCTTGGCCAGCACCGCGCTGCCCGCCGCCAGCGCGGGGATCGCGTCGATCAGGCCCAGCAGCAGCGGGAAGTTCCACGGGCTGAGGACGCCGGTGAGCTGGTAGGGCACCAGCGCCTGGTGGATCTCGACCCCAGGCAGCGCCGCCGCCCGCGGTTCCCCGGGGGCCAGCAGCGCGGGCGCCTGTGCCGCCCAGCGCTCCAGCATCCCGGCCACGCCGCGCACCTCCATCACCGACTCGGTGTACCGGCCGGTGTCGGCGACCAGGGCATCGAGCAGCGCCCGATCCTCGGCAAGCACGTCGCGCCACGCGAGCAGCGCCGCCCCCCGCGCCTCGGCCGAGCGCGCCGCCCAGCCCGGCTGGGCCTCCCTCAGCCGTCCGGCCGTGCGCCGAAGCTCCTCGGCTCCGACCGGCCGCAACTCCCGCTCGACCTTGCCCGTGCGCGGATCCCGCACCACACCGGCGGCTGCGTGGGTCACGCGATCACCCCCGCCTCGCGCAGGCGGTCGATGACGGCCTGCTGGCGGGCGGCGAACCACCCCCGGTCGGGTACGGCGTCGCCCAGCTCGTCCGGCCGCTCGCCCTCCTGCCTGCCGTACTCGGCGGCCCAGAGAGCCGGCTTCCCCCGGGCCAGCAGGTTCCCCATCCCCGGCCGGGCGCGGTGACGGCGAAGCGCGGCCAGATCCAGCTCGGCCGCAGCGACCAGCGACTCGCCCGGCCCCGCCTGCGCCAGCACGCGGCCCTCGAAGTCGAGCACCTCCGACCCGCCGTTCACCGAGTCGCCGGGGATGGGGATGCCGCTCAGTCCGTCGGAGTTGGCCGACACCACGTAGGCGAGGTTCTCGATCGCGCGGGCCCGGCGGGCGACGGCCTTCTGGGTGAGCTGCGGGCTGGAGGCCTCGGAGGTCGGCTGGCAGAACACCTCCGCCCCGCGCAACGCCAGCGCGCGAGCCAGCTCCGGGTAGAGGATCTCCTCCGAGGCGATCGCCGCGAGGTTGCCGATCGGCGTGCGGGCCACCGGCAGGATCGAGTCGGGCCCGTACGCGTCGAGGTAGCGGGTCCAGACGTCGTAGGGCGTGGGGGAGAACATCGAGTGCAGTCGCCGGGCCCGCAGGACGACCTCGCCGTCCGGTCCGAGGATCACGCACGCCTGGAAGTACAGCTCAGGGAAGTGCGGATCGCTCTCGTAGGCGTTGACCACCAGGTACAGGCGCTGGTCGCGGGCGACGGCGGCGAGCGCCTCGTACTCGGGGCCGTCCGGGGCGATCGCGGCACGATCCCGCCAGGCGGGGACCGGCTCGCCCAGCGGGAAGCCGGTCAGCACGTACTCGGGCAGGACGACCAGCCGCAGGTCCGGGCCGATCCACGCGCGGGAGGCGCGCACCTGGGCGGCGACCCGGACGATGGCGGCCTCGATCGCCGCCCGCGCGTCGGACACCGTCAGTCCGGTCACCGAGCGGGTGGCCGTCTGCAGGGCGAGCGCTCGGTAGGAGGGTTGCGTCACGTGTTGGAGGGTGCCACCTCGCCCGCCCCCGACGGAAGAGCACCGCGCCCGCCGCCCGAACCCTCTGGAAGGGTCGTGCTCGCGGTGCTCGGGCCCGCCGGGAGGGCGCCGCGGACGATCGCGGCGGCCACCTGCCGCACGCCGTCCCGGGTGATCCGCTCCGGAGGTGCGGTGACCAGGGTGAACAGGGCTCCGCCGTACAACGCCATGAGCGCGGCCACCCCCTCCCGCGAGGTGCCCAGGCCGAGATCGTCGTGCAGTCCCGCGGTCACCCGCAGCGCACCCGCCTCCAGGCCCGCCAGCGCCTCGGCCAGCACCGGCCGCCGCACCGCCTCCAGTTGGAGCTCGAAGATCGCCAGATAGCGCGGCCGCAACTCGGTCGCGGCCGTGAAGAGGGAGTCGGCCAGCATCCCGGCCAGATCATTCCCCGGAGGCGCCACGGCGTGGGCCATCTCCTCCTGGTGCAGTTCCACGACGCGTTCGGCGGCGGCCACCAGGAGCGCCTCCCGGCTGCGGAAGTAGTTGGACGCCGTGCCCGGCGGCAGCCCGGCGGCCTTCTCCACCGCGCGGTGGGTCACCCCGTGCACGCCGGCCTCGGCCAGGAGGGCGATGGCGGCGTCGGCGACGGCCCGGCGACGGGCCGGATTGGTGGGCGGCACCCGGCCATGCTACCAATACACGTACTAGTACGATCGTAGTGAATGGAGCGAGCCATGCGGACAGCGATCGTCGGCGCCGGACTGGGCGGGGTGGCCGTCGCGGTGGGACTGCACCGGGCCGGGCACGAGGTCACCCTGATCGAGCAGGCCCCCGACCTGCGCGAGGCCGGCACGGGGGTGGTCGTGATGCCCAACGGCGTCCAGGCCCTCGACCGGCTCGGCCTGGCCGCCGGGCTCGCGGGATGGTCCGTCCTCGCCCACCAGGCCGGCCTGCGGGACCGGCGGGGGCGGCCGCTGCTGGTCACCGACGCCGCCCGTGCTCAGGAGTGGGTCGGGGCGGTGCACGTGCTGCATCGGGCGGAGCTGCATCGCCTGCTGCGGGCGCCGCTGCCGGCGGAGGTGGTCCGCGCGGGCACCCCGGTCGAGCGGCTGGACGTCGAGGCGGGCGGGGTGAGCGTGATCAGCGGCGGGCGGGTCGTGGTGCGCGCGGACGTGGTGGTCGTGGCCGACGGTGTCGGCAGCCGCCTGCGTGCGCAGCTCTTCCCCGATTACCCCGGGCCTCGCCGTACCGGGCGGCTCGACCTGCGGGGGGTCGTCCAGGTCGAACACCTTCGCTCCCTGGTCGCCGGGGGGCTTGGGGGAGGAGACGAGGTGGCCGGCCTGCTCGGCGGGATCCTGGTGGATCGGCGTAGCGGGGCCATGTTCGGCCTGTTCCCGCTGGGGGAGGGCCGGCTCTACTGGTTCACCGACTCCGCGCTGCCGGACGTCGTCCCCTCGCCTGAGCAGGCCCGGGACCTGGTGGCCGGGCTGATGGCCGACTGGCATCCGGCGGTTCCGGCGTTGATCGCGGCGACCGACCCGGCCGACGTGCACGTGGATCCGATCGCCTGCCTGGCTGAGCCGCTGCCGCCGTTCGCCGTGGGCCGGATCGCCCTGCTCGGCGACGCCGCCCACGCCATGCCGCCGGACCTCGGCCAGGGGGCCAGCCAGGCGTTCGAGGACGCCGCCGCGCTGACCCGCCACCTGCTGGACGCGGACGCGGGCGTGGCGGGGATCGAGCGGCGGCTGCTCGCGTACGACGCCGAGCGCCGCCCACGGGCGCAGCGGCTGCTGCGGGCGGCCCTTCGTCAGTCGCGGCTGACCACCCGGACGGGGGCCGCCGCCTGGGTGCGCGACGGGTTGCTGCGAGCCGTACCGTCCCGGCTGGCCACCCGCCGCCTCGCCGCCCTCTGGCAGGCCACCCCACCGCCCAACGGAGGCGAAGCCGAGCGGTGACCCAGCGGGGTGGGTCAGGGCAGGCGGAGGCGGGTGTTGACGGAGCGGATCAGGGCGGCGTCCAGCTTGAGGACCTCGCGGTCGTAGGTGAGCAGCCCGTTGAGCTCGTCCTCGACATCGCTGAGCTGCGTGTACACGGTGGCGCTGAGCCCGCGCGCGATGGCCGGGGCGATCTGCTCGGCGTGCAGGCGGGTGAAGGCCGCGCCCAGGGTGGCGGCGTCGGCGAAGCGCTTGTAGCCGAACTCGGCCGCCCCCCACACATGCCCCTCGACCCGCAGGCCGTACCCGCCGTACTCGGTGAGCGCGAGCACCCGCCCGTCCGGGCGCGGGACGCGGAAGCGGCGGAAGTAGACGTGCAGGCTGCGCAGGTCCCCGGCGCCCTGGTCGTGCCAGCCGCTGGCGTGGTCGACCGACCGGGACGGGTCGAGCGCGGCCAGCTCACCGGCGATGCGGGCGGCGTCGAACTGTCCCCAGCCCTCGTTGAACGGCACCCAG
This sequence comes from Nonomuraea sp. NPDC050328, assembly GCF_044459405.1. Lineage (NCBI taxonomy): Bacteria > Bacillati > Actinomycetota > Actinomycetes > Streptosporangiales > Streptosporangiaceae > Nonomuraea > Nonomuraea sp. NPDC050328. The sequence continues at coordinate 231,742 of NZ_JBITIW010000014.1, forward strand.
ACGGCCAGGCTGACGACGTTGCGCAGCAGCTCGACCGTCTCGCGAAGCTCCGCCTCGAAGCGGGCCCGCCCGGCGGCGTCGCCGCGGCCGAAGCGGCGGTGCCGCCGGTCGTCCAGCGTCAGCGGGGCCAGGACCGGCGCGGTCACCACCCAGGGCCGGTACGGCTCGCCGCCGTTGACCAGGTCCTGCCAGACCAGCAGCCCGAGCCGGTCGCAGTGGTGGTACCAGCGCAGCGGCTCGATCTTGATGTGCTTGCGCACCATGGTGAAGCCGAGCGACTTGACCATGGCCAGGTCGTGGATCATCGCCTCGTCGGCGGGCGGCGTGTACAGCCCGTCCGGCCAGTAGCCCTGGTCCAGGAGCCCGGCGTGGAAGTACGGCTCGCCGTTGAGCAGCAGTCGCGGCATCCCGTCGCGGTCGGGCCCCACACCGAAGCTGCGCATCCCGAAATATCCGGTGACGCGGTCGTCCCCGAGCTCCACCGCCACGTCGTAGAGGAACGGGTCCTCCGGGCTCCACGCCCGCACGTCCGGCAGCGCCACCCGCACCGGCACGCCCGGCTCGGCCTCGGCCCGGGCGAGCGGCACCCCGTCCGCCGACACCTCGATCCGGGCCGTCCCCGGACCGGCACCACCGGCGTGCACGGTCACCTCGACCGCCGACCCGGCGAGGTCCGGGGCGAGGGTGAGCCGCTCCACGTACGCGGCGGGCACCGCCTCGGCCCACACGGTCTGCCAGATGCCGGACTGCGCGGTGTACCAGATCCCGCCGCGCGCCAGCTTCTGCTTGCCGCGCGACCCGATCCCGGTGTCGTCACGCACCGAGACCACCAGCGTCGCCTCCCCGGCGGCGAGCGCCTCGGTGACATCGAGGCGGAAGGGCAGGTAGCCGCCCTCGTGCGCGCCTGCCTCGACCCCGTCGAGGAAGACCCGGCACTCCTGGTCGACCGCCCCGAAGTGCAGCAGCACCCGCCCACCCGGTACGGCGAAGCCCTCCGGCAGCCGCACCACGCGCCGGTACCACAACGTCTCCCCCGGCTGGAGCTGCCGCCGCACCCCCGACAGCGGCGCCTCCGGCGAGAACGGCACGACGATCTCGCCGTCGTAGCGCTCGGGCTCGTGGTCGGCGAAGGCGTACTCCCACCGGCCGTTGAGGTTGAGGTAGCTGTCCCGGACGAGCTGCGGCCGGGGGTACTCCGGCAACACCGCCTCGGGGTCGAGCGCCCGTCCCCACCGGGTCAGCAACTCATCGGACACCGCGGATCCTCCAGACCAGGCAGGCCCCCGCGACCGCGAAGAGCGCGGCCACGCCGTACATCAGCGGATAACCCCCGGCCGAGGTGACCAGCGCGGCGGCGATGACCGGCCCGAGGGTGTTGGAGGCGGAGTTGGACAGGCTGACCAGGCCGAGGTCCTTGGCCCGGTCGGCGTCGGCGGGCAGGAGCTGGGTGACCATGGCCTGGTCGACCGCGGCGAACATGCCGTACCCGCCGCCGAGCAGCGCGGCGGCGACGATCGCGGCGGTCCAGCCGGTGGTGGTGGTCAGCACCAGCGCGGCGGCGGCCATGGTGAGGCCGCCGGTGAAGACGGCCGGCCGCCTCCGGCCGCTGCGGTCGGACCACCAGCCCGCGGCCAGCGTCGGCAGCACGCTGCCCAGCGTGAAGACGGCCACCAGCACGACCACGCCCTGCTCGACGGTCGAGCCGGGGAACAGCCGCTCGTAGCCGACCGCGTCGCGCAGGAAGTACTGCAGGTAGCCGATGCCCATGGCGAGGGTGAGGGTGATCAGCAGCCGGCTGAGCCAGGCCCAGGCGAAGTCGGGGTGGCGGCGCGGGCTGACCCAGAAGCCGCGGGCGAAGCCGCGCCAGGAGAAGGGCGGCCCGGGTTCGGCCGGGGGCTCGCGGGTGAGCAGGCCGAAGGGCAGGATCAGCGTCAGCACGAGCACCGCCATGGCCAGGAACGCCGCCCGCGAGCCGGTCAGCAGCACGGTGGCCACCACCCCGCCGAGCAGCGGCCCGCTGAGCTGCCCGACCCCGGCCAGCGCCGAGGCCCGGCCGCGCTGCAGGATCGGCACCTGGTCGGGCACCGTGGCGATGGCGGTGGCCAGCGCGGCGGTGAAGGCGAGCTGCGCGACCGCCCACCCGGCGACCAGGCCGGGGATGGTGTCCTGGAAGGCCAGGAAGGCCAGGGCCGCCGCGCTGGTGAGGGCGCCGCCCACGATCCACGGGCGACGCCGGCCGAACCGGGAGCTGGTGCGGTCGGACATGGCGCCGAACAGCGGGTTGGCCACGATCGTGCAGACCGCGGCGACCGCGAGCACGACGGCCAGCGACGCCTCCTTGTGCACCGGGTCGATGGCCGCCACCTGGGAGGGCAGCAGGATCTGGCCGCCCACCGTGGCGGCCATGATGACGCCCATCTGGGCCAGCGCCAGCAGCGCCATCCAGCCGGTGGAGACCCGCGGCGGGTCGACGGCGATCCTGACCTCGCTCACGAGTGTCCTCCCCTGACGTGCTGGGGCATCACGGTAGAACATGACGAGGTGTTATGTTAAGCCCCAGTTTTGGCCCCGGTCGGCGATGGGGCCGGCGTCAGGACAGCTCGCGGTGGGCGTAGTTGGCCGCCTCGGTCCGGTTGCGCACGCCGATCTTGGCGAAGGCGTTGGTGACGTGCGACTTCACCGTGGTCTCCGCGATGAACAGCTCGGCCGCGATCTCCGCGTTGTTGCGGCCCCGGGCGATCAGCCGCAGCACCTCCACCTCCCGCACGGTCAGCCCGTCGGGGCAGCGCGTGACCGGCGCCGACCGTGACAGCGCCTCGACCAGCCGCCGGGAGACGGCGGGGGAGAAGGTGGAGTGCCCGTGCGCGGCCGAGCGCAGCGCGGCGGCGATCTCGGCCCGCCCGGCGTCCTTGGTGAGGTAGCCGCGTGCCCCGGCCTGGAGCGCGGAGTCGATCGACTGCTGGTCGTCGTAGGTGGTGAGCACCAGGACGGCGACCGACGGGTACTGCCGGGTGATCCGGCGGGTGGCCTCGATGCCGTCCATGACCGGCATGTGCAGGTCCATCAGCACGACGTCCGGCTGATGCAGGGCGACCAGGCGCAGCGCCTGCTCGCCGTCGGCGGCGTCGCCGACCACCTCGACCTCCTCGGCCAGGCCCAGCAGCGCGACCAGTCCCTCGCGCATGAGCTGCTGGTCGTCGACCACGAGCACTCTCATTCCGGCACCTCCGCCCGTACCTGCCACCAGCCTTCCACGGGCCCCGCCTCCAGCGTGCCGCCGGCCAGGGCGAGCCGCTCCCGCATCCCGGTCAGGCCGTGCCCGCCGGACGGCAGGGCCACGGGCGTGCGCTCGGGCAGGGGGTTGCGCACGGTCAGCCGGATCGTGCGCTCCCCGTAGTCGAGCGCGACCGTGACCCGCTCGCCGGGGGCGTGCCGGGCGGCGTTGGTCAGGGCTTCGCGGGCCGTACGCAGCAGGCAGACCTCCGCGGCCGGGGACAGCGGGCGGCGCGCGCCCGAGGCGGCCAGCCGGGTGTCGGCGGCGTGGTCGCGGCGGTGCTGCTCCACCATCGCGTGCAGCGCGTCCGGCAGCGGCGGGATGTCCTGGCGCAGCGCGGCCACCGCCGAGCGCGCCTCGACCAGGCCCTCGCGCGCCAGCCCGCGCGCCCGGCGGATCCGCTCGGCGGCCCCGGCGACGTCGCCCTTCTCCACCAGCATCGCCTCGGCGACCTCCAGGTGCACGCCGAGCGCGCCCAGCGAGTGCGCCAGCACGTCGTGCAGCTCGCGGGCGATGCGCGCCCGCTCGTCCAGCGCCATCGCGCGGGCCCGGTCCTGCTGCGCCCGGCGGTACTGCCGCCGCTGCAAGGCGAACAGGACGGTGACGACCAGGACCGCGCCCTGACTGATCATGGAGGCGCGCGAGTGCTGCCACCAGGCCAGGCTCGCCAGCAGGAGGGCGAGGTCGAGGGCGGCCACCGCCAGGATCATCCACAGGCGCGGCGCGAGCTGCGCGGCGAACAGCAGCAACGTGACGAAGACGAAGACCGTCGGCCCCTGGGCGCCCGCGGCCGACGCGGAGACGACCGAGCTGAGCGCGAGCGCGGCCAGGGACAGGTTGTGGTGGCCGCGGGCGCCGAGCACCAGATAGGCCAGCCACAACGCCATCGCCGCCGACAGGGCGGCCCAGACCGGCGCAGGACCGTCCAGCTCCAGCGAGAGCGACCAGCCCAGCAGCAGGGTCATCAGCGCCCTGGCCAGCCGCCCGGTGTCGGGGTCGTCGGCCGACAGCAGCGCCCCGACCCGCGCCCACAGCTCCCGCATCGGCTACCGAGACTCCTTGAGCTCCAGGATCATGTCCACCAACAGTAGGCGGAAGGCGATGAAGCCGCCCACGACGATGAGCGCCACCATGATCACCGCTACCAGCAGCTTGCCGTTCATCTTGCCCCCGTTGGCCGCGACGAGCCTGTTGAACAGGCCGAACCATTTCTCCATGAGGCGACGGTAGGAAGCGGGCCGGGTGGAGCGGCACCTACGAAAGGTGGAGAACGGGTCGGAGCGTTCCGCCGGACGGCGGAGCGATTCCCGCCGCCCGGCGGAGGCGGCGGCAGCGGCCGGGCTGCCAGGGTCGTCCCAGGTCCCGCCGCCGCGCGGGAGGTCCGACCGAACGAACGGGGTCCCCATGACAGACGCGCACCGGCTGAGAAGGCTCGCCGCCGGCGGCTCGCTCCTCGCCGTGCCCATCCTCTACCTCGCCGGGGTGGTCGCCGACCCGGCGCTGCGCCAGGGCGGCGGCGACACCACCGGCGTCTACGGCCGCTTCCACGAGCAGGTCTCGGTCAGCGCGACCCTGCTGCACTGGAGCTGGGTGCTGCTGGTGCCGGGCATCATCGGCATGATCCATTTGGTACGGCGGCGCCACATCGTGCTCGGCCACGTGGCCGGGGCCGTCGCCCTGCTGGGGGTGGTGAACTTCTCGGCGCTCATGCTGGGCGACTTCATGATCTCCCTGCTGGAACGCTCCATGCCGCCCGCGGTGGGGGCGCGCCTGGCAGAGGAGGCCCTCGCCGATCCGGGCGCCCACTTCGGCTACCAGATCCCGGGCTTCGCCGGCCTGGCCGGGCTGCTGGTGCTGGGCCTGCTGCTGGCGGCCGACCGGCAGGTGCCGTGGTGGGGTTCCCCCGCCCTGGTGGCCGGGGCCTTCGTCGCGCCGATCTTCTGGGTGGGCACGGTGATCGGCGGGCTGCTCCTGCTGGCCGGAGCCGGCGGCATCGGCCTGCGCATGCTCCGGATGAGCGACGCCGAGTGGGCCGGGGACCTGGCGGTCACCCAGGAGAAGCCTCAGCTTTCGGTCGCGCCGGACGGGAAGCGGGCCAGCACCCGGTAACCGCCGCCCGGCGCGGCCCCGGCCACCAGCGAACCGCCGTGCAGCGCCGCCCGCTCCCGCATGCCGACCAGCCCGTAGCCACCGCTCCCGGAGACCGGGGCCCGGGCCGGGCCGCGCCCGTCGTCGGTCACCTCCACCACCAGCTCCGCCGGAGCGTAGGTGAGCACGAGGTCGACCCCCGAGGCGCCGGCGTGCTTGAGCACGTTGGTGAGGCTCTCCTGGATCACCCGGTAGGCCGACAGCCCGACCCCCGGCGGCAGGGGACGGCTCGGCCCCTCGACCTTGAACCGCACCGCCAGGCCCGACTCCTCCACCTGCGCCACCAGCTCCCCGAGCCGGTCGAGACCCGGCTGCGGCCCGCCGGCCGCCTCCACCTCGCGCAGCATGCCCAGCATGAGCGCGAGCTCGCCGACCGCCTCCCGGCCGACCTGCTCGACGCCCTGCAGCAGCTCGCGTTCCCGTCGCCGGGCGGGGTCGTCGCCCAGCATCAGCCGTACCCCGCCGGTGTGCAGGGTCATGACGCTGACGTTGTGCGAGATGACGTCGTGCAGTTCGCGCGCGATGCGGGCGCGCTCCTCGGCGACCGCGCGGCGGGCCCGTTCCTCGCGCTCCACCTCCAGCCGCGCGGTGAGCGCCGCCAGGCGGGTGGTCTGCTCGGTCTGGCGGCGCAGCAGGATGCCGGACCCGTACGCGACGCCCAGGAAGATCCCGGTGATCAGCATCTCGGCCACGTCGGTGTCCTGCGGCGTCTGCAGGAAGGCGTAGGCGGCCAGCACCGCCGCCAGTCCCGCCCGGCCGTGCCGGCTGCGCAGGTCGTAGGCGCTGGCGATGGTGTGCACCAGGATCAGCATCGAGTACAGGTGCCAGGCGGCGTAGTAGGAGCCCCCGGCCAGCAGGACGGCCACGCCGACGCCGATCAGGGCCAGCAGGGCGGTGATCGGCAGGCGGCGGCGGACCAGCAGCAGCGCGCCCGCGGCCAGCGCCCCGGCGGCGAACAGGGCGGGCAGGGCGATCTGGCCGGGGCCGCGGCCGTGCCTGCCGTAGGACTCGACCAGCCCGGCGGCCGCGACCGCCAGCGCCAGGAGCAGGTCGAGCCGGCTCGGCCGCCAGCCGGGTGCGGCCGGGCGGTCCGCCCGCGCGGTGCTCACGACTGGCCCGGCTGCACGACGCCCGTCTCGTAGGCGAAGACCACCGCCTGGACCCGGTTGCGCAGGCCCAGCTTGTGCAGCACCTGGGCGACGTGCGTGCGGACCGTCGCCTCGCCCAGCACGACCTCCTCGGCGATCTCCCGGTTGGACAGCCCGCGCGCCAGCAGGAGCAGCACCTGCCGCTCGCGGGCGGTCAGCGCGTCCAGCTCCGGGGCCGAGGCGGCGGGCCGGGCGCCCGCGGCGGAGCCGATCAGGCGCAGGGTCGCCACCGGGTCGATCAGCGCGTCCCCGGCCGCGACCACCCGGATCGCGTCGATCAGGCGCTCGGCCGGGGAGGACTTCAGCACGAACCCGTGCGCGCCCAGCCGCAGCGAGGCGTGCAGGTTGTCGTCGGTGTCGAAGGTGGTCAGCATCAGGATCTTGGGCGGGTCGGCGTCGGCCAGCAGCCGCCGGGCGGCGCGCAGGCCGTCGAGCCGGGGCATCGCGATGTCCATCAGGACGACGTCCGGGCGGAGCGCGCGGGCCACGTCGAGGGCCTCGACGCCGTCGGCGGCCTCGCCCACCACCTCGATGCCCTCGGCGTTCTCCGCGACCAGCCGCAACCCCGCGCGGATCAGCGCCTGGTCGTCCGCGATGACCAGCCTGATCATCTCGCCAGGTTTCCTTCGCCGTGTCCCGACATGTCGCCCAGCTTAGCGAGGGCCCGAACCTATGCTCTCCCGCGCAGGGCGAGCTCCACCACGTCGGCCACTGCCCCGTCGGCGCAGGCCCGCACGACCACGGCGGCCGAGGCCCGCACCTCCGGATGGCCGTCGCCCACCGCCACCCCCAGCCCGGCGGCCAGGATCAGGTCGAGGTCGTTCGGATTGTCGCCGACCGCGGCGATCTCGGCGAGCGGCACGCCCCGCGCCGCCGCCAGGTCGCGCAGCGCGGTCCATTCGCCCGGCGCGCTCAGCTCGATCCCGTCCCGGCGCGCGTAGTCCCGCAGCTCCGGCGTCTCCTCCAGCGCGTACGGCACGCCGCCCGAGAAGACCACCGGCGACACGCCGCGGGGCAGGCGCGCGAAGACGTCGAGCAACGCCTTCCACGCCGCCGCGGGCAGGTGGTGGGAGCTGAGGATCTCCCCGGTGGCCAGGTTCACGGTGCGGGCGCCGTTGTAGAGGATGGCCGGGCCGTCCAGCTCCAGCTCCTCGTAGAAGCGGCGGGCCGAGCGCTCCCTGCGCCCGGTGGCGATGACCACCTCGCCCCCGGCCGCGCGGAAGCGCCGCAGCGCCTCGCGGCCGGACGGGACCATGGCCAGGTCGCGCCCCACCAGCGTGCCGTCGAGGTCGGTGACGATCCACCGGATCGGGGCCGCGCTCATGCCCGCCGCCCCGCGGCGATCCCGGCTAGGACCGAGCGCTCCAGGCGGCCGGCAGGGTGAGCAGCCAGGCCGTCGCGATGGTCAGCACGCCTTGCCAGCGCACCCGGCGGCTGCCCTCGCCGGCCGCCGCGCCGACGATGCCGGCCGCGACGGACTGGGTCATGCTCACCGGCCCGCCCAGGGCCGAGCTGCCGAGCACCGCGCCGGCCGCGGCGGTCCCGGCGGAGACCAGGTGCAGCGGGCGGGCCAGCACGAGCCCGCGGCCGAGCCGGGCGCCGACCCCGGGCAGGCTGGTCATCGCGCCGGCCAGGAAGACCATGACCAGCAGCGCCATCCAGCCGGGGGTGAGGCCGACCGGCCCGACGCCGCCGGGCCCCTGCCGGGCGACCTCGATCGCGACGCCGGCCACCGCGATCATCTTCTGGCCGTCGTTGACCGCGTAGGCCAGGCACTGCAGGCCGTAGGCCGGCAGGTGCGCGGCGAGGATCAGCCGGGACATCTGCCGGTGCGCGGGCACCGGGCGCGACAGCGCGGCAGGCCGTAACCGAGCAGCACGCCCGCCAGCGGCGCGCAGGCCCCGATGGCGAGCACGACGGCGAGCCCCGGCAGGGACACCGGCAGGCCCGCGCCGAAGCCCGCGCCGAGCCCGGCCAGCCGCTCGGTGAAGGTGGTCGTCACCGCGACCCCCAGCAGGTACGGCACGCCCATCAGCGCGAGCGCGGGCAGCGCGACGGTCGTCCAGATCGGCGCGCGCGGGAAGCGCAGCCCCAGGCCGATGATCGCGGCGTCGTCGTGGGCGCCGGTGACGAGCACGAACAGGACCGTCGTGACGGCGAAGGCGAGCGTCCATGCCACCACGGGTCCTTCCTGGTGGAGGTAAGTGAACGGTAAATGAACAGATCACTCAATGTCTAGACATGCAGACCATCGGTCCTCGCTGCGACCAGCACATCCTAGACATAAATATGTCTTGACAAAGCCTCACGCCCGTTTCATCGTGAGGCCCACCACACCCCAGTCAAGGAGAGCGACCATGCGCCCGCTGCTCGTGGCAGCCCTGACCGCTGTGCTCGCCGGAGGCTTAGCCATGCCGGCCTCCGGCACCGCCATCCCGTCCGTCGACCCCAAGGTCGAGACGCCCGCGCTGTTCGACGACGAGGCCGGCGGCAACGCCAACGGGGACGACCCCGCCATCTGGGTCCACCCCGGCGACGACGAGGACAGCGTCGTCGTCACCACCGCCAAGGAAGGCGGCCTGAACGTCTACGACCTCGACGGCGACCTCACCCAGCACTTCGACGCCCCGCCCGCCCCCGGCCCCGACGACGAGAACGGCCGCTTCAACAACGTCGACGTCACCTACGGCTTCGCCGGCAAGGACCTGGCCGTCGTCACCGACCGCGGCCGCGACCACCTGCGCTTCTACGCCATCCACGACGGCCACCTCACCGACGTCACCGACCCCGCCGTGCCGTTCCTGTTCAACACCACCCAAGAGCAGGTCAACGACCAGGAGACCGGCTACGGCCTGGCCCTCTGGAAAGACGCCACCGGCACCTACGCCCTGGTCAGCCGCCGCCACAAGACCAGCGTCGCCCTGTTCAAGCTCCAGGCCACCGCCGGCGGCAAGGTCGGCTACCAGCACGTGCGCAGCATCGACCTGCCCGCCTCCTT
>NZ_JBITIW010000015.1:0-224056 GCF_044459405.1 Nonomuraea sp. NPDC050328
TCAGACCGTCCGTTCCGAGTCAAATTGACCGGCCCGGCGAAATCTGCGGGAATTCAGACCGCCCCGTCTCCGGGGCAACCCCTCTAACTTACCAGGCGATCCGGACAGATGCAAACCAACCGGACAAACCTGCAGGAAGTGGGATCTGCGCAGAGCTCGTCTGCGCTCTGCAACTGTAGCAGCTCTCCACACCACCGGAGGCATTCACGAGATCTTTCCCTCCGCCGGGACGGCCTAAACCACCGGGGAGCCACGAACCTGCCCGAAGCGGCGTCCCCGATGGCAAGCGGACAGCAAGTCATCCGCAATCGCCCCGGGATACGAAGTAGACGCGAGCAGTCTGCTCCCCCGGAGGTGTCCGCCATGTCCCGCTCGGAGTTCGATGACATCCGCGCCTACGTCGCCGATGAGACCACCCACGCCGGCGACCTGCTGAGCGTCGCCCGCGATCTCATCGACGACCTGGAGCGCGCCCGCCTGCGTGAGGCCGCGCTGCGCTCCTATTACCTCCGCCTGCTCACCGCCGCGCGGGCGACGGTGGCCGCGGAGATGGTCGGCGCCCCGGACCCCCTCGCCTTCCTCAAGCACGAACTGGCCGAGCGCGGCCAGCTCCCGCTCGACGGCGACGCCGTACACCGGATCCTGTCCGACGCGCGGGCGGCGGAGGCTCTGCTGGCGTGCCTGGAGCAGAACCCGCCGGGGCGGCCCCGCAGCTCGCGCGCCCGGACCTGCGTCGGCACCAGCCGCTCGTTGCCCCGCTAGCCGGCCGCCCGGTGAGGGGCCTGCGCGGGCGGACAACCAAGACCTGGGCAACACCTCGCCATCACCCGGGCTTGGCGAACCGGCTGTAACACTGCGCTTATGTGGCATCGGGGGTTGAACTGGGCGGCTATCGCCCTGGTCGGCGGCTTCGGGCTGATCTGGCTCGGGGTCGTCCTCTTCGCGACCGACACCGCGGGTATGTGGGTACGGCTCGCGCAGGCCGCTTTCGGCCTGTTCCTCGCCGGGTGGGCGGTGCAGAAGACGATGGTCATGATCAGATGACCGACCAGCCGTACAACGTCAACAGCGACCTCGGCGACGACGAGCAGGTCTCCGAGGCGGCGCTCTATCGCGACACCTACCCGGAGCGGCACCGCATCCAGGAGATAGACGACGAAGCCAGCCGGGGCATCTTCCACTGGGTGAACGAGGAGGATCCTCGCGAGAACGACACCCGTCCCGATCCGCTCAAGGAGCCGGAAACCCTCAGCGAGATCCTCGAGGACGACGAGGACCGCTGAGCCGACGCGCGGTTACGCTCCCCCCGTGGAACTGATCGGCGCCGGTCGCACCGCGGACGTCTACGCCCTGGACGAGCGTCGCGTGCTGCGCCGCTACCGCGCCAACACCACCGCCCGCGCCGAAGCGCGCATCATGGAGCACGTCCGCGCGCACGGCTTCCCGGTCCCGGCCGTCCACGACTGCACCGACACCGACCTGGTCCTTGACCGCCTGCCCGGCCCGACGATGCTCGACGCGCTCACGCGCCGCCCGTGGCTCCTCTTCCGGTACGGCAGGCAGTCGGCCAAGCTGCACGACCGCCTGCACACCGTCCCCGCGCCCGGCTGGTTGCCGCGTTTCGACGGCGGCGACCGCGTGCTCCACCGGGACCTGCATCCCGGCAACGTCGTCCTCACCCCCGGCGGCCCGATGGTGATCGACTGGTGCAACGCCCGCGCCGGCTCCCCCGCCGTCGATCTGGCCACCACGGTCGTCCTGCTGTCCACCGGTGACGTGCCCGCGCTGGCCGCCCGCCTCGGCCGTCGCCTGTTCGTCCGCGTACTGGTCGGCGCCAGCCGTACCGACCCTGGCCCCAGGATCGCCGACGCCGCGGCGGCACGGATGCGGGACCCGATGCTGAGCGCGGCGGAAAAGGAGAGGCTCGCGCGGTTCGTCCGGTGACATCCTGGCCGGATGATGAACACCGCGGCCGTCCTGAGCGCCTTCGACCAGCAGCTACGCCGTAACGCCCCGCCGGATGACAGCCAGAGCACCGTCGAGTTCACCGGCGACGTGGTCCGCCAGACCAGCACGGCTAGCGGGTGGAACGGGGTGCTCTGGTCGGATCTGCGGGAGGAGACCGCCGACGCGGTCATCGCCCAGCAGATCGCGCATTTCACCGCGCATGGCCTCGGCTTCGAGTGGAAGCACTACGCCCACGACCAGCCCGCCGACCTGCCGCAGCGGCTGCTGGCCGCCGGCTTCGTGGCCGAGCCGCGGGAGACCCTCGTGATCGGCGAGAGCGCCGCCCAGGCCGTGGAGGTCCCGGTGCCGGCGGGCATCACGCTGCGGCCGGTGCTCGACGCCGACGGGGTGGATCTGATGATGCGGGTCCACGAGCAGGCCTTCGGCACCGACAGCGGCCGGCTCCGGCACTGGGTGCTGAACCAGATGGCCGCGCTGGGCGACTGCTTCGCCGCGGTCGTCGCGATGCACGGCGACCTGCCGGTGAGCGCCGGGCGGGTGCTGCTGCACGAGGGCACCGATTTCGCCAGCCTGTGGAGCGGCGGCACCGTGCCCGAGTGGCGTGGCCGCGGCATCTACCGCTCGCTCGTCGCTCACCGCGCGCGCTACGCCGCCGAGCGCGGCTACCGCTACCTCCAGGTGGACGCCTCCGACGACAGCCGGCCCATCCTCGAACGGCTCGGTTTCGCCGCGCTGACGGTCACCACGCCGTTCCAGTACACGCCCTGAGCCACCTGCCTATCGGCGCTCGCTGGTCGCCGCCGGGGTGGGGAGCGGCGGGCGGTCCGGTGACGGCAACGCCGTGAGCACGAGCGTGACGATCGCCCCGGCGAACAGCAGGACAGCCAGTCCAAGCCCGGCCACCGGCCCCCGTGAGCCCGCCACCGACACTCCTTTTCGTCACCGCTGAGGCCTTTGACAGCGAACGCTAAGGTGAGATCTTGTGCAACCCCTCAAGCCAGACGATTTACGTCAGATCGGCCCCTACCGCCTCACTGGTGTGCTCGGACAGGGCGGCCAGGGGACGGTCTACCTGGGCGAGGGGCCGTCCAGCGAGCAGGTGGCGGTCAAGGTGCTCCACAGCGAGGCCGCCGCCGACGAGAACGCACGCCGGCGCTTCCTGCGCGAAGCCGAGGCGGCCCGCCAGGTGGCCCCCTTCTGTACGGCACGCGTCCTGGACACCGGTCTGGTGAACGACCGGCCGTACATCGTCAGCGAGCACATCGCCGGACCGTCGCTGGACCAACTGGTCACCGCCTCGGGGCCGCGGACGGGCAGCGGGCTGGAACGGCTGGCGGTGGCCACGCTCACCGCGCTGGCGGCCATCCATCGGGCCGGCATCGTGCACCGCGACTTCAAGCCCAACAACGTGATCATGGGTCCGGAAGGGCCGGTGGTGATCGACTTCGGGATCGCCCGGGTCACCGCCAACACCGCGACGCACACCATCATGGGCACGCCCGCGTTCATGGCGCCGGAGCAGTTCGAGGGCGGCGTGATCACCCCGGCGGCCGACCTGTTCAGCTGGGCGTCGTCGATGATCTTCGCGGCGACGGGGCGGTCGGCGTTCTCCGGGGAGACGTTTCCGGCGCTCATGCACGCCATCCTGACGCAGGAGCCGGATCTGTCGGCGGTGCCGGCGGAGTTGCGGCCGGCGTTGGCGGCGAGCCTGTCGAAGAACCCGGCGGATCGGCCCACCGCGGCCGGTCTGCTGCGCCGGCTCACCGGGGACGACCCGCCCCCGCCGCTGGCGACCCTGGTGGCGGAACCGCCGCCGGCCACGAAGGTCATGCCGGAGGCCGAGCAGTACGGTCCCCAGCAGCCGCACTGGACCGGCCCGCCCCCTGGCTGGTCGGGACCGCAACCCCACGGCCACCCCCAGCCCCAGCCCTACGGCCAACCGCAGCCCTACGGTCAGGGGCCGCCCCAGCCGATGGGTCCGCCCCACCCCATGGGCCCGCTCCACCAGGGCCCGCCGAATCAGGGACCGGGTGGATGGTCGGGGCCCAACCCGGCGCACCAGACCCTAGCCCCCAAGAGCAACCGCCCCGTGAAGTTCGGCCTGGCGGCCGGGATCAGCGCGATCGTCCTGGTCCTCCTGGTGGTGGGCGTGCGAGCCGTGGTCAAGAACACCGTGCGCGACGCCCTGACCACCAGCCCCGAGACCAGCTCGTACCCGGTCGTCACCGTGACCCCCGACCCGACCCCCTCCGACACCCCGTCGGACACCTCCACGGAGACCCCGTCCGAGGAACCCACCGAGAAGCCGTTCGACTACGCCGACCTCGACAAGGAGAGCACCGACCCGACCCCCGTCACGGCCGAGGCCCTGCTCCCCCAGTCCTTCACCACCTCCAAGGGCGTCCTCTACAACTACAAGGCAGGCGCGATGGAGGGCTGCCCCGGCCCGTGGCCGGACACCAACGTCAAGTCCGCTCTCCGCAACGCCCGCTGCGACGAGATGGCCGTGGGCGTCTACCTCAGCACGGGCGGCAAGAACGAGCGGATCATGGTCTCGGTCTGGGTCATCCCGCTGAAGAGCGCCGACCGGGCCAGCACCGCCTACTCCAAGCTCAAGAACGTGTACGTGGAGGACTGGGGCATCCGCTGCCCGCGGACCGGTCCTGGCTCGTCGGGCATCTGCCACACGACGAACTGGCTCAACGCCCGGCTGTACTCGTGGACCGGCCAGTCCGGCCGCTACGTGATCCGCACCCTGGCCGTCTACACCAACCTCACCAGCTCGCCCAGCGCGGACAAGTGGCTGAAGGACGCGGCGAACGCCGCCTACAAGGCGTCCGGCCCGATGGTCTACCACGGGGGGTGAACGACCCCGGCGGCCTGCTGCGGGAAACGAGAAAGCCCTCCCGGGAGAATCTCCCGGGAGGGCTTTCCACTTGAGTAGCGGGGACAGGATTTGAACCTGCGACCTCTGGGTTATGAGCCCAGCGAGCTACCGAACTGCTCCACCCCGCGTCGGTGTGTATGGCTAAACACTATCGGCAGCGCGGGGTGGGCGCAAATCAGCGAACCGCTACCCGGTAGGAGTAGGTGACGGGGTCGCAGCAGGTGTCCCTGTCGGAGTGGCACTCGGGGTCGGCGTCGCCGCCGGCGTGGACTGCGCGGGTGCGGCGCCCAACCCTTCGAGGCGGCGCAGTGCGGCCTCGAGGCGGGTCTGGGCCTCGCCGTACTTCACCCAGTCCGGCGGGGTGGCCTGGAGCGCCTTCTGCCCCTCGTTGTAGGCGGTCTGGACCTCCTGGATGGCCTTGGACAACTCGGTGTTGGCCGCCGGCTGCTCGGTGCCCGGCTGGTTGGTGCCCGGGTTGGTGATCTGGGGCGCGTCCCCGAAGACCTCCTTGAGCGCCGCCTCCAGGGTGTCGCCGAAGCCGACCTTGGCCCCGTAGAGCACCATCACCTTGTTGAGCGTCGGGTAGCGGCCCGAGGACTCCGCCTTCGGCTGCACGTAGACCGGCTCGATGTAGAGCAGGCCGCCGCCGAAGGGCAGGGTCAGCAGGTTGCCGTAGATCACGTCCAGGTTGCCGCCGGTGGCCAGCAGGTTGAGCGCGTTGGACACCCGTGGCGTGGACAGGAAGGTGTTCTGGGCCTGTGGTGGACCTTGGATGGTCGTCGCACTGGGCAACTGGAGGATCTCCAGCTTGGCGTCCGCGACGTCCGCCGAGGCGTCCACCGCCATGTACGCGGCCATGTTCTGCCGGCTGACCGGCACGAAGGCGGTGGTGAGGGAGAAGGTCTCCTTGCCTCCGGGCATCTTCATGGTCACGTAGTACGGGGGCTGCTTGTCCTTCTTGGAGGCCGGGTCGACCGGGACCTTCCAGAAGTCCTGGCCGCCGAAGAAGGCGCCGGCGTTGGTCACGTGGTACTGGGCCAGGATCTCGCGCTGGGCCTTGAACATGTCGGCCGGGTAGCGCAGGTGACTGCGGAGCGCCGACGGGATCTCGGCCTTGGGCTTGACGATCGTGCCGAAGGCCTTCTGCCAGGTCTTCAGCAGCGGGTCGGCGTCGTCCCAGGCGTAGAGGGTGACGGTGCCGTCGTAGGCGTCGACCGTGGCCTTGACCGAGTTGCGCAGGTAGTTGATCTCGTCGCGCGGCTGCACGGCCTGGGCGCCGGGAAGGCGGGCCGTACGGACGTCGGTGGTGAGGTCTTCCCAGCTCTTGCGCTCGGAGTAGGGGTAGCTGTCGGTCGTGGTGTAGCCGTCGACGATCCAGACGATCCGGCCGTCGATCACCGCGGGGTAGGGGTCCTTGTCCAGGGTGAGGAAGGGAGCCACCTTCTGCACGCGCTCCAGCGGGCGGCGCGTGTACATGATCCGCGAGTGGTCGTTGACGTAGGACGACAGCAGCAGGTTGGTCTCGCCGTACTTGGCGGCGTAGGCGAGCTTCGTGAAGAAGTTGCCGATGGGCACGCCGCCCTTGCCGCCGTAGGTGTTGTTCTGCTGGCCGTTGCCGCCCTCGATCGGGTAGTCGAGCTCGTTGCCCTGGCCGGAGCCGGGGTTGGGGCCGCCGACGATCGAGTAGTCGGGCGAGTTCTCGCCGAAGTAGACGCGCGGCTCGTACTTGCCGAGCTCGCCGGTCGGCGGGATGTCCTTCTCGCTGAAGCTGGGCAGACCGCCGGGGGCGACCCGGTTGCCGGGAGCCGCGACCGCGCCGAAGCCGTGGGTGTAGACCACGTGGCTGTTGATCCAATTGCGCTGGCTCTGCTCCGGCTCGCCGATGTCCCGGACGGAGATCACGGTGTCACGGAGCTTGCCGGAGGCGTCCGGGTAGCGGTCGATGTCGAGCTGCTCGGGGAACTGGTAGTAGCCCTTGATCTGCTGGAGCTGCTGGAAGGTCGGCGACAGGATGCTCGGGTCGAGCAGGCGCAGACCGGGGATGGCGCTGGCCTCCTGCTGGAGCACCGTCGCGTCCGCGTCGGTCTTGGGCGCGTACGGGGTGACCTTGACGTGCTGGTCGCTGACCTTGTACGCGTCACGGGTCGCCTGGATGTTGCGCTGGATGGAGACCTGCTCCTTGGCCTGCTGGTTGGGCTTGACCTGGAACTGCTCGACCAGCGCCGGGTAGACGCCGCCGATCAGCACGGCCGAGAGCACCAGGAGGCCGAAGGAGACGCCCGGCAGCATGCCGCCGGGGCGGAAGATGCCCGCGAAGAACAGCACGGCGCAGATCAGCGCAATGATCGCCAGGATCGTCTTGGCCGGCAACACCGCGTTGAGGTCGGTGTAGGAGGCGCCGAAGACCTTGCCCCGCTCGGAGAAGACGAGTCCGAAGCGGTCGATCCAGTAGGCGATCGCCTTGAGCAGCACGAAGACGCCCAGCAGCACCGACAGGTGCACCCGGGCGGCGCGCGAGGCGTGGACGCCCGGCGACTGCAGGCGGAATCCGCCGTAGAGGTAGTGCGTGATCGCCGCGAGGATGATCGAGATGACCACCGCGGTGAACAGGAAGTTGAGGACCATCCGGATGAACGGGTAGTCGAAGACGAAGAACGAGATGTCGTACCCGAACTCCTCGTCGCGCTTCCCGAAGTCGGTCCCGTTCACGAACTGCATCCACGTCTTCCACTGCCCCGCGATCTGCGAGCCGGAGAAGAGCGCGAGCACGGCCATGCCGACAATGAAGATCAGTTTGCGGTGCGGGTCGAGCGCCATGCGGTAGCGGTCGGCTCCGCTGGCTCCGCCGAACATCGCGGGCCCGAACATGGGCCGCGTGCGGAAGGCCAGCAACATGTTGCCGCCGACGATGCCCACCATGAGCAGCGCCCCGACCAGGAACAAGATGATCTGGGTCAGCAACATTCCGGAGAAGACCGACGTGTAGTCGACGTTGTCGAACCACAGGTAGTCGGTATAGAAGCCGGAGAAAAGGAAGAAAAGGGCCACGATCGCGACAACCGCGATCGCGACAGGGAGCAGCAGTCGGGGGCGGCGCAAACGCATCGCCCGTCCGCCTCCTGGGGTCCGGAAGCTCAAGGCCAACCCCTCGTCGTGATGAACTATCGGTCCGTGTCTGGCAACCTACACCGATGTGCCAGCCGTACGGCTAACGCACGACGCCCCGGAGAAGTTTCACCCAGCAGCGCAACTGGGCACGTCGCCCTTTCCGGTGCGAAGGGCATCAATCGCCTTTACCGCTTCATGCAGGGTGGTCGCCTTGACCAGCCGCAGCCCCTCGGGGGCGGCCTTCACGGCCTCCGCGCAGTTGTCCTCGGGCGTGAGGAAGATCGTCGCGCCCGCGTTCTTGGCGCCGACCATCTTCTGCGCGATGCCGCCGATCGGGCCGACGTCGCCCTCCGCGGTGATGGTGCCGGTGCCGGCGATGGAGTGGCCGCCGGTCAGCTCGCCGGGGGTGAGCTTGTCGAGGATGCCGAGCGAGAACATCAGGCCCGCGCTGGGGCCGCCGACCTCGCCGACGCTGATCGAGACGGTGAACGGGAAGTAGTACTTCTTGACGCCGAGCTGCACGCCGACCATGGCCTTGCCGGCCGGCGAGGCGACCGTCTGGATCGGCACCTCGACCTGCTTGCCGTCGCGCAGCACCACGAAGGTGACCGTCTCGCCCGGCTTGTGCGCCTGGACGGTGCCGGTGACCACCTCGGTGCTGGTCGCCTTCTTGCCGTCCACGCTGACGAACTGGTCGCCGGCCTTGATCTTGCCGGCGGCCGGCAGGTCCTTCTCGACGGCCGCGGCGACCACGTCGGCGGTGAACGGGATGCCGAGCTCGGTCAGCGCGGCCGCGGTGGCGCTGTCCTGGGAGCCGGTCATCTCGGCGGCGTTCTGCTCCTCGACCTGCTTGGCGGTCTGGTCGGGCGGGAAGATCGTCGCCTCGGGGACCACCGCGACGGTGGGATCGATCCAGCCGCGCAGCGCGGTGAGCAGGTCGATGCGGTTGTGCGGGCCGCCCTTGTACTCCACGGTGACCAGGCGCAACGCGCCGCTGGTGGTGTACGTCTGGCGGCCGGTGATGGTGATCACCGGCTTGTCGTTGACCTCGCCGAGGGTGTTCTCGGTCGGGCCGGGACTCAACACGACGTAAGGGACGTTGAGGAACGCTCCGACGACACCGAGCGCGAGCACCAGAAAGCTCGACACCAGCAGGGTCAACGCACGTCGCGACATGGGAACGAGCTTATTCGCAGGCGCCGACCCATTCCGCCGACCCGTCGGCGAAGAGCTGATGTTTCCAGATCGGGACCTCGGACTTGAGATCGTCGATCAACCGGCGGGAGGCGGCGAAGGCCTCGCCCCGGTGCGGGCAGGCCACCGCGACGATCACCGCGATGTCGCCGAGCTCCAGGTCGCCCACGCGGTGGACGGCCGCCAGGGCGTTCACCGGGTAGTCGGCCGCGACCTTCTCCGCGACCCGGCGCAGCTCCTCGACGGCCGAGGGGTGCGCGGAGTACGACAGCCGGGTCACCGCCTTGCCGTGGTCCTGCTCCCGCACCGTGCCGACGAACAGCGTCGTCCCGCCGGCGGCGTGCGAGCCCATCGAGGCGAACACCTCGTCCACCGAGAGCGGGGTGTCGCGAATGTCGAGCAAGCGGATGACGTCCACAAACCAGAGCGTACGGCACGCCGTGCCGTGCGCGCCGACCTCCTGGTGGGCTTCGCCGTACGGTCAGATGCGGCGCTTCTTGCGCACCTGGCGGACGATGGCAGCGGTGCCGATGACCGCGACGGTCGCGCCGGCGGCGGTGAGGGTCGCCTCCTTGACCGGCAGCCGCCGGCCGACCACGGTGGTGCGCTTCTCCCGCAGCTCCAGGAGCTGGGTCAACGCCGCCTCGTTGGTCCAGACGGGCTTCCAGCCGGCCTCGCGCAGCGCCGTGCAGTCGACGACCCACGGGTAGACGACGTAGTGCAGGTCCGTCGCCGGCGCCGGGGTGATGCCGAGCCGGTGCAGCCGTTGCGCGGTGCCGAAGGTGAGCCCGGCGGGCAGCTCGAAGCCGCGGATGCCGGACAGCTCCTCGACCTGCTCCTGCTCCAGCCAGCCGTCGGAGCCGACCGCGACCACGCCGGTGACCGCGCCGCGGGCGGCGAGTTCGAGGGCCGAGACGAGATCGTCCACATGGCAGAACTGCCAGCGCGGCAGGCTGCCCTTGACGGTGAGCAGCCGTGGCGCCTCGAAGTGCCGGGTGATCACGGTGTCGACGCCGGGGCCGACGACCGCGGCCGGCCGTAGCACGGTCAGCTCCAGGCCGGGGTGGCTGCGCGTGGCCTGCCGCGCCACGCCCTCGATCTCCAGGTAGTCGCCCACCACGCCGGTGTCCGGCTCGGCGGCGACCGCGGAGTTCTCCGGCAGCGGCACCGGGTTGTCGGGCGCCGCGCCGTACACCATGGCACTGGTCACCAGGACGACGCGGCGCACGCGCGCGGCCGCGGAGGCGGTGAGCACGGTCTGGGCGGCGCGCAGGTTGTAGGCCCGGCGCTCGGCGGGGTCGGAGTCGACGGCGAAGTCACCGGCCAGGTGGACCAGGACGTCGATGTCGGAGATGCGGTTCGCCAAGAGCGGATCGCGGACGTCGATCACCCGCCACGTGACGTCCTGGACGTCGCCTCGCTGCTCGTCGATGGCCACGACTCTGCGGAAATCCCCGGAGGTGGCGAGCCTGGAGAGCAGTTCGCGGCCTATTCCCGAGGCGGCGCCGGTCACGGCGACGACGGGTTGGCGCGGTCGTTTCGAGGTAGGCACCAGGTCCTCACTTTGCACTGATCCGCCGTGGGACGACTAACGTGGCGGATGTGGACTCCTCCATCCTGCACGAGGTAGAGCGGTGACTGACCTGCCAGGTCGCGAAAACGACCCAAACGAGAACCCGTTCGCCATGTTCGGCAACCCTGAGCAGATGGCTCAGGCGATGCGCCAGTTCGCCGACATGCTGTCGGCCCCGGCCGGCTCCGGCCCGGTCAACTGGGACATGGCCAAGAACATCGCCCGCCACGCGGTCGTGGCCGAAGGCGACCCGAGCGTCGCGGAGGGAGAACGCCGCCAGATCGTCGAAGCGCTGCGGCTCGCCGACCTCTGGCTGAACGAGGCGACGGCGCTGCCCAGCGGCGTCTCCAAACCCGAGGCGTGGTCGAGATCGGAGTGGATCGAGAACACCGTCCCGGTCTGGCGCCAGCTCGCCGAGCCGGTCGCGGCCAAGATGGTCGAGACGATGAGCGGCACGCTCGGCGGCTCCGGCCTGCCCCCCGAGGCCCAGCAGATGGCCGGGCCGCTGATGGGCATGCTGAAGCAGATGGGCGGCATGATGGTCGGCCAGCAGATCGGCCAGGCCCTCGGCTCGCTGGCCCGCGAGGTGGTCGGCACGACCGACATCGGCCTGCCGCTCTCCGACACCGCGGCGCTGCTGCCCGGCGGCATCGCCACCTTCAGCAACGGCCTGGAGACCCCCGCCGACGAGATCCGGCTCTACCTCGCGCTGCGCGAGGCGGCCCATCACCGGCTCTTCCAGCATGTGCCGTGGCTTCGCTCGCACCTGCTCGGCGCGATCGAGGAGTACGCCCGTGGCATCACGGTCGACACCTCGGCGCTGGAGGAGCAGATCCGGAGCCTCGACATCAACAACCCCGAAGCCATCCAGGAGGCGCTGAGCGGCGGAAACCTGCTCAAGCCCGAGGAGACCGAGCGGCAGAAGGCCGCCCTGGCCCGCCTGGAGACCTCGCTGGCGCTGGTCGAGGGCTGGGTCGGCACCGTGGTCGACGCCGCGGCCGAGGGCAAGCTGCCGTCCGCGGCCGCGCTCTCGGAGACGGTACGGCGGCGCCGCGCGACCGGCGGTCCCGCCGAGCAGACCTTCGGCACCCTCGTCGGCCTGGAGCTGCGGCCCCGGCGGATGCGCGAGGCGGCGGCGCTGTGGACGGCGCTGGCCGAGGCGCGCGGCATCGAGGGACGCGACGACGTCTGGGCGCACCCCGACCTGATGCCGACCGCGGACGACCTCGACGCCCCGGAACGCTTCGTCAGCGGCGAGTCCTCCGCGTGGGACATCTCCAAGCTCGATCTTCCGGACGAGGACGGCGAGTGACGCTGCGCCTGGACGCGGTCGAGGTCCTGTCCGCCTGGACCGCGCCCACTCCGGAGGAGGAGGTGTCGCGCAAGGAGTTCCTGGAGCACCTGCACGCGCACGAGGACGCGATGTTCCGGGAGTGCGTGCCGGGGCACCTGACGGCGACGACCGCGGTGCTCTCGCACGACGGGTCGCAGGTGCTGCTGACGCTGCACCCCAAGGCGGGCATGTGGCTGCCGATGGGCGGGCACTGCGAGAGCACCGACCGGACCCTGGCGGAGGTGGCGCTGCGGGAGGCGACCGAGGAGTCCGGGATTCCCGGGCTGGTGCTGCTGCCCGGACCGCTGGCACTCGACCGGCACCAGGTGTGGTGCCATCCGCCCTTCAGCTGGCACCTCGACGTCGAGTACGCCGCCGTGGCGCCGGCCGGGGCCGAGGCGGTGATCAGCGACGAGTCGCTCGACCTGCGCTGGTTCCCCGTCGAGGAGATCCCGGAGTTGTCGGACGAGGCCACCCGCCGGCTGGCCCGCCGCGGCCGGGACCTCCTGAGGTCCTGATGGTCGGCGGCACGATCGTCGTCCCGTCTCGCAGGCGGCGCGCGATCACCGGCGCCGGGGTGGCCTGGGTGGCCGTCACGCCCTTCGCCGCCTGGGCCGTCGCCCGGCTGGCCGGGCTGGAACGCGGGCCGGTCGCCACGCAGCTCATGACCGCCACGCCGTACGCGGCGGCGGGCTCGCTCCTGCCGCTCCTGCTGGCGGCCATGACCCGCCGCCGCGGGGTCACCGCCGTCGCCGCGCTCACCACCGCCGCCCTCGGGCTGGCCGTCCTCCCCCGCGCGATCGGCTGGGCCGACAGCGTGCCCGGCACGCCGGTGCGCGTGCTGACCATCAACCTCCTGTACGGCAAGGCGGACCCGGCCGAGGTGCTGGCCCTGGTCAGGCGCCTGGAGCCGGACGTGCTGAGCACGCAGGAACTCACTCCGGGGGCGGTCGAGGCGCTCGACGCGGCCGGGCTGAAGGCGCTGATGCCGCACCGGGTGCTCCAGGAGGAGTGGAGCGCGGGCGGCAGCGGCCTGTACTCCAAGCACCCGCTGACCCCGCTCTGGGACGTGATGCCGCCGGTCGGGCACAAGATGCCCGCGGCCGTGGTGCGGCTGCCCGACGGCAAGCGGATCGAGGTGATCGCCGTGCATCCCTTCGCGCCGATCGGCGAGTCCTACGGGGGCTGGCGTACGGCGCTGGAGGCGTTGCCCTCCGCCTCACCGGACATCGTGCGCGTGCTGGCCGGCGACTTCAACGCGAGCCTCGACCACACGCCGATGCGGCGGCTGGTCGGGCGGGGGTACAAGGACGCGGCCGACTCGGCGGGGGCGGGGCTGGTGCCCACCTGGCCGGAGAACCGGCGGCTGGCGCCGGTGATCACGATCGACCACGTGCTGGTGGACGCGAAGGTGGGAGTGCGGGAGGTCAGCGTGCACACCGTGCGCGGGACCGACCACCGGGCGGTCTTCGCGGCGTTGTCAGTGCCCTAGCAGCATCCGGGTGTTGTCCCAGCCCTCCAGGCCGGGGTCGAGCCGGGCGAGGTCGGCGGCCGAGCGCACGCGATGCCAGCCGGGGCCGGTGGCGACCTGGCGGGGGCCGGAGGCCTGGGCGCGCAACGCCTTGACCGGGTCGTGGTCGTCGAGGTCGGGGTCGGCCCAGGCGGGCAGCGGGAGGTGCGCGGCCAGTGCGACGGCTCCGCCGTCCTGGCTGGGGCAGACCGACAGCGGCGCGCGGCCGAGCTCACGGAACAGCTTGCCGATCAGCAGCGGGGGCAGATCGGGCGCGTCGGCGCCGACGATCACGGCCTGCTCGCCGCGCAGCAGCGCGAAGATCTCGCGGAGCGGGGTGTCGTCGGCGATGTGCAGCACCTCGGTGCCGGGCCAGACGACCTCCTCCAGCTCGGGGACGCTGGTGATCAGCACGGGGGTCACGAGGTCGAGGCCGGCGACCATCTCGTAGACGTCCTCGGCCATGGCGGCGACGAGATCGTCAGCGAGGGCGGGGCGGCGTTTCGCCAGGACTGCGGCGATCCGCGTCAAAACTCCTCCGGCTGGTTGTGCGTGCCGACGGAGAAGCCTTCGAGAAAGCCGCGCGCCCGCTCCGCTCTGGGGTACTGTTTCACCAGCTTCCAGAACTTGGGGCCGTGGCCGGGCACCAGCAGATGCACGAGCTCATGGATGATCACATAGTTGATGACCCACTCCGGCAGGCCGCGGATCCGGGTCGAGATCCTGATGGTGCCGTTCTCCGGAGTGCAGGAGCCCCATCGGTGTTGCTGGTTGTCGACCCAGCGCACGCTTTCCGGCCGAGCCTTCCCGCCTAGGTACTTCGTGGACAGTTCGACGGCCCGGTCGAATAGCTCCTGATCATTCGGATGGCGGCGCTTCTCCTTGGCCTCCAGCCGTTCGAGCATCCGGCTCACCCATTCATCAGCGACTTCACCGCTCAACGAGGCGGGCATGAGCACGATCGTCTTGTCCCCGTCACGGTAGGCGGAAACCGTCCGCTCGCGACGAGAACTCCGTCGGACCTCGACTGTCTCGGGGGGCACATATGCACGGTAGCCGACACACGTGGATTTCCACAGGGGGTGCATCTTGTTTTCCCTGGTCAGATGATTAAGTCCCGGTGAATTTGGGCCGCCGCCTTTCCCGATTCGCGGCCAGTCCCTCGCGCATGTCGGCGGAAGCCATGGTCACGGGCTGTGCGAGCGACTCCCAGCGGAGTGCGGCTTCGAGGTCGTGATGTTCCTGGTTCAGCGCGACTTTCGTGAGCTTGGTGGCGATCGGCGCGTTTCCCGCGATCATTGCGGCGATGTTCAGAACCTCGGAAATAAGATCAGAGTGCGGGAATGCCTGATTGAGGAGCCCGCGCTGCGCGGCTTCGGCGCCGAGGATCGTGCGGCCGGTGAGAAGGAGTTCCCGCGCCAGCCGGAGTCCGCCCGACTTCGGCAGCAGATAGGTGGCGGCCATACCGGGATGAAGGCCGAGGCCGGTGAACGGCGCCAGGAGCTTGGCCTCGTCGGCGGCGTAGACGAGATCGCAGGCCAGGGCCACGCACAGCCCCGCGCCGACCGCGGCGCCGTTGACGGCGGCGATCGTCGGCACCTCCAGCTCCGTGATCGACAGCCAGGTGCGGTAGAAGGCGAGCATGCGGTCGCGCAGGTCGGGGACGCTTTCCGTGCCTCGGTCCGCGAGCCAGGACATGTCGCCGCCGGAGGAGAAGGCGCTGCCCGCGCCGGTCACCACGACACAGCGCACCGCGCGGTCGGCGTTGAGCTCGGCGACGGTCTCGCGCCACTGCTCGGTCATGCCCTCGGTCATCGAGTTGCGGCGGTCCGGGCGGTTGAGGGTGAGGATCACGACGCCGTCGTCCCGCCGGTCGACCAGGAGCTCGCTCATGATCCGAGATCGTAGAGGTTGTCCACAG
Source organism: Nonomuraea sp. NPDC050328 (assembly GCF_044459405.1). NCBI lineage: Bacteria > Bacillati > Actinomycetota > Actinomycetes > Streptosporangiales > Streptosporangiaceae > Nonomuraea > Nonomuraea sp. NPDC050328. Next base: position 15,495 of record NZ_JBITIW010000015.1, read on the forward strand.
GCGGCGGGAGGGGGCGCGCGGTTATCCACAGGATGGCCTTTCCGCGTCCGGCGGGCTCGTCGCGCCTGGCACCCTCATCGGCCATGAGGCCACGTGTGAAACCGGCGCTGCGGCGCATCCTCCGTGACGACCGCACCCTGCAGTACGGCGTGCATCCCCGGCGGGCGGTCGTGCTCAGCGAACTCGCGCCCGAGGTGCGGCGCTGGATCGACGGGCTCGACGGCACTCGCGACCTGCGCCAGGTCGTGCGGGCGGCGGCCCGGGCCGGGCTCGACGAGTCCGGTGCGCATTCGCTGATCGACCAGCTCCTGGAGCGGGGGGTGGTCGACGATGCGACGGCCTGTCCCCGGGTGCTGTCTGGGCTGCGGCTGGGCGAGCGCGATCGGCTGCGGCCCGAGCTCGACGCCCTCGCGGTGGCCTCCAGGGGCGCCGACGGCGGCCGTGACCGCTTCGCCCGGCGGCGGCGGGCGCAGGTGCGCGTCTACGGCGCCGGGCGGGTGGGTGCGCAGGTCGTGGCGTTGCTGGCCGCCTCCGGTGTGGGCAGTCTCTCCGTCGCCGACCCCGGCCTGGCCACTCCCGCCGACCTCGTGCCGGGCGGGCTCGGCTGGAGCGAGGAGGGCGCTTCCCGGGCCGAGGGCGCCGTCGCGGTCGCCCGGCGGGCCGGGCCGGTCCACGCCTGGGTCGCCGGATCCCACCTCAGCGACGGCTCCCCGCTGCCCGACCTCGTCGTCCTGGCTCCCGTCGGGCCGCTCGACCTGCTCCTGGTGCGCGAGCTGGCCGGTGTCGGGGTTCCGCACCTGCTGGCCGCCGCCTTCGAGGGGTACGGCACGGCCGGTCCCCTGGTGATTCCGGGCGAGACGGCCTGCCTGAGTTGCCTCGATCTCTTCCGGCGTGACCACGATCCGGGGTGGCCTCTGCTGACCGCCCGGCTCGGCGGATACCCTCCGGGTGAGGTGGCCTGCTCGGCCGCCTTGGCCACGATGGTGGCGGCGTCCGCGGCCGGACATGCGCTTGCTTTCCTCGACGGGGACGCTTCACTTGTGACCAACGGCACAATGGACGTAATGCCTGATTGGCGGTGTATGCGCAGATCGGTGGGGGTTCACGAGCAATGTCGTTGCTTCCGAAACGATCGGGCTTCGCTGACAATGGTCGGGTCGGCCCGGGAGGGTCTGACCTGACGGGGCCGATCACGGGAAGGGGGAAGCGGTATCTCCAGGAGATTCCGCGCAACACGGTGAGCGAGCTTGTCGAGCGACCATGTCGGACCCACGACCGGCTCACGCGCCAGATGGAGGGGGACCTGTGACCGAGCCTGACCGACGAGACCACGCCACCACGGACGGGGACCCCGTGGCCGACCCTGCCCTTCCCGGCCGCTCAGAGCACGCGGGCTCGTTCGAGGGTGGGGAATCCCGTGGACGGGGCTCGTCCGAGGGTGGGGAAACCCGTGGATCGGGCCTGTCCGAGGGCGAGGAGACCCATGGACGGGGACCGTCCGGGGGTGGGGAGTCCCGTGGGCGGGGATCGTCCGAGGGTGGGGAGTCCCGTGGGCGAGGGTCGTCCGAGGGTGGGGAGTCCCGTGGGCGAGGGTCGTCCGAGGGTGGGGAGTCCCGCGGGCGGGGGTCGACGAGCGATCTGCCGCGGCGGGCGTTGACCCGCTCGGCCAAGCTGGCCGCCCTGCCCCTGAGCTTCGCCGGTCGCACCGCCGTCGGCCTCGGCAAGCGCATCGGCGGCAAGCCCGCCGAGCTCGTCGCCCAGGAGATCCAGCAGCGTACGGCCGACCAGATCTTCAAGGTCCTGGGCGAGCTCAAGGGCGGAGCGATGAAGCTCGGCCAGGCGCTGTCCATCTTCGAGGCCGCCCTCCCCCAGGAGATCGTCGCCCCCTACCGCGCCACGCTCACCAAGCTTCAGGAGTCCGCCCCGCCCCTGCCCGTCGCGACCGTCCACCGCGTCCTGTCCGAGGAACTCGGTGACGACTGGCGGGAGAACTTCCGCTCCTTCGACGACCAGCCCGCAGCCGCGGCCTCCATCGGCCAGGTCCACCGCGCCGTCTGGCACGACGGCCGCGCCGTGGCCGTCAAGATCCAGTACCCGGGCGCCGGCAAGGCCCTGCTCGGCGACTTCAAGCAGCTCGCCCGGCTGGGCAAGCTCTTCGGCGTCCTCCTGCCCGGCCTCGACATCAAGGCCGTCCTCGCCGAGCTTCAGGAGCGGATCGCCGAGGAGCTCGACTACCTGCGTGAGGCCGAGGCGCAGCATGCCTTCGCGCTGGAGTTCAAGGGCGACCCCGACTTCTGCGTGCCCGACGTCATCGCGGCCAACGAGCACATCCTGGTCACCGAGTGGATGGAAGGCACTCCCCTGTCCCGGGTCATCGCCTCCGGCACCCAGGAGGAGCGGGACCGGGCCGGGCTGCTGTTCGTGCGGTTCCTCTTCTGCTCGCCGGCCCGGGTCGCCATGCTCCACGCCGACCCTCACCCCGGCAACTTCCGCCTCCTGCCCGACGGGCGGCTTGGCGTGCTGGACTTCGGCGCGGTCAACCGGCTGCCCTCCGGGTACCCCAAGGTCTTCGGGCAGCTCACCCGGATCTTCAACCAGGGCGACATGGCCACGGTCATCGAGGGCCTCCGGGCCGAGGGCTTCATCCGCCCGCACATCGACGTCGACCCCGACGCCCTGCGTGCCTTCCTTGCCCCGTACGTCGAACCCACTGCCGTGGAGGAGTTCACCTTCAGCCGGGAATGGCTCCAGGCGCAGGCCGCCAGCGTCACCGACCTCCGGCCCACCAACGTCGTCCGCCAGCTCAACCTTCCGGTGTCCTACGTCCTGATCCACCGGGTGCATGCGGCTGGGGTGGGCGTCTTGTGCCAGCTCGGCACCACGGCCCGCTTCCGCGACGAGGTCATCCGCTGGGTCCCCGGCTTCACCGACGACGAACCCGCCCCCGCCCACTAACCCCCGCCTTCCCGCCTACCCCTCCCCGCGCCCCCGCCTTCCTGCTACCCGCCCCTCACCTTTCTGCTACCCGCCCCTCACCTTCCCGCCCGCTCTACCGGCTGGCCCCACCTTCTTGCTTTCTGCCCGCCGACCCCGCCCTTCTTGCCCCCGTCTCGCCCGCTAGCGCCGCCCCATCACGCCCGCTCCGCCCGGTGACTCCCCACGATCGCGCCCGGTCCGCTCGCTGACCTACGCCTCCCCATTCATCCCCGACTCGCTCCTGGCTGGCCCTTCGCCAGCGCACCCGCTCGGCCGCCAACCTGGTGACCGCCCGCACACGGCTCGTCCGTACACCACTTGCCCTTGGCCCGGCTCGTCCTGGCCCAGCACGCCCCAGCCTGGCTTACCCCTGGCCTGGCTGGCCCTGCGTTAAGCCTGCTCGCACACGGCTCGCCCGCACACGACTCGTCCACGGCCGGATCGCCCAGCCCTGCACGCCACCAGCCCTGCACGCCCGCAGCCTGGCTCGCCCCGCGCTAGGCCCGCCCGGTGGGTCCCGCCCGGTGGGCTCCGCCCGCGCTCGCCGTCCACCTTGGCCCCCGCCTGGCCCACTGGCCGTCCATTGACCGTCGTTGGTCTGACCTAGTCACCGACCTGGCTCTTGGCCACCGGTGTGGCCTGGCCTCGCGGTTGGCCGCCGCGATGGCCTTGGGGTTGGCTCATCAGCACGGCCCCATCAGGGGTCGATCCGTGCGGAGGCAGTCCGGTTCTGGGGCTGTCAGCGCGGCTCGGCGGGGAGCCTCTGCTGGATGAGGCACTGCTAGCCACCCTGGGTGAGGGAGGGCTGGCACCGCGGCTCGGCGGGGAGCCCCTGCTGGATGAGGCAGGCTGCTAGCCGCACTGGCTGAGGGCAGGACGCCCGCCGTACTGGTGAGGGGCGAATGCCCGCCGCCTCGGAGTGACAAGGTTCCCGGTTCGGGCGGGGGTGGTTAGAGGGGGAGGTTGGCGTGGGTGAGCTCCTGGCGGAGTTGGGTGAGCCAAGTGGTTCGTAGGTGGGTGCCGTTGGGGAGGTGGTCGTCTCGGTCCCAGCGCCAGGTGGTGATCATGGCGAGGACGAGGAGCCGGCAGTACTGCAGCAGGACTGGGTCGATGTCCGGGTAGTGAGAGGCGACCTGCTCGGGGGCGTGGGCGAGGTCGAATTCGACGGGGCCGCGGCAGTAGGTCTCGAAGTCGATGAAGAGCAATCCCCCGCTGGTGGAGAGGAGGTTGCCGGGGTGGGGTTCGCCGTGGAGCAGTTGTTCGGGGGCGCCGCGGGAGACGATCAGGTCGGACAGGGTGCGCAGGGTGTGGCGGAGAAGGGTGCGGTCGGCGGTGGGGAGGGCTGGCGTGTGGGCGGGGTTTGAGAGGAGGTCTTGGGCCGAGGCGACGCGGTCCAGGAAGTGGGGGGTGGGGAGGGTGATTTGGCGCATGCCGGTGTGCAGGTGCTTGAGGGCTCTGGCGTAGGCGGGCGGGGAGGGGGCTGGGGGTTGGGTCGGTGGGTGGTAGGTCCAGAGGGTGATCAGGAAGTCGTCGTGTTCGTAGGTCTGGGGGGTGACTCGGGGGTCGGGGGCGGCGGCAGGGGAGCCGGCCCTGGCCAGTTCTAGGGCGAGGTCGAGTTCGTAGGGGGTGGGTGGGTGTGATACGGGGGTTACGCGGGCCACGGTGTCGCAGGGGAGCAGGCGGAGGGTGAGTCTGTTCGAGGCTTGGAGGAGGACGGCCTCTTCGGCTTGTAGGCCCAGGGAGGTGGCGGTTGCCAGGGCTGCGGTGGTTGCGCGGATGCGGGGTGTGGTCGTGGCTTGGGGGTGGTCGGGTGGGTGCATTGGGGCTCCAGCGGGCTGCGTACGGGAAGGGTTGTGGGCGGGGCGGGGCGGGATGTGGGCGGGGCGGGATGTGGGCGGGGCGGGTTGTGGGGCGCCTTGGGCCGGGTTGCCTACACGTCCCCGCATTCAGGCAGGTGGGGAGATGCTCAAGGTGGCAGGTGTCGCGGGGATACGGTCAGCGTTCGGGCGCTTTGGGGGGCCGCTCAGGGGCGGAGTGGCAGGTGTGGCGGGACATGTTCAGCGTTCGGGTGCCTTGGGGGCCGCTCAGGGGCGGGAGTGGGAGGTGGGCAGGGGTCGGCGCTCGGGCGGGTGGATGAGACGCCGAAGGCCGGAGGTGTCCTGGGGACACGTCCGGCCTTCGGCGTATTGGTTCGACCTGCCGCGGGAGGCGGGGAGGTCAGAGCTGGTGGGTTAGGGCGCGGTGGAGGCGGTCGGCGGCGCGGCGTAGGTCGCGGCGGGCACGCTCCACACGGCGTACTCGATTGAGCAGGCGTTGCTCGGCGGCCTCACGGTGCATGGTGTGCATTCGTTCGGAGACGAGCTCGGGATACGGGAAAGACATGGTGGAAATCTCCAGAAAAGGGCAGCGTTAAGGGGGCCAGGGGCGGACGAGCCCCTGGCCAAGGGGCGGGGTGAGCCTTGGGAGAGGGCTCGCCCATCCTGAGCCTGGGGAGGCTCAGGGTGGGTCAGCCCAGCCAAGCGGCTCAGGGTGGGTGAGCCCCGCTAGGCGGCTCAGGGTGGGTGAGCCGGGGAAAGCGGCTCGGGGTGGGTGAGCTCCGGAAGGCGGCTCAGAAGGTGAGGGCGCGGTGCAGCCGTTCGGTTGCCCGGCGCAGGTCGCGACGGGCGCGCCGGACCCGCTCCAGGCGGGCGATCAGCCGCTGCTCCTCCGCCTCCCGGTGGAGGTTCTGTATTCGGTCTCTGACCAGCTCTTGGGACAGATGCGGCAGTTCGAGACCGTGGGCGGTGTGAAGGGTCATCGGATGGCTTCTCTCTTGCTCGAAGTTCTCGGTGGTACAGCAGGCTCGCGAGGTGCGAGGGTCAGGCAGCGACCGGGTGCTTCCGCGGACGTCCGCGGGGCCGCTTACGCGGAACGACGGTTCCGCGGAGGATGAGCTCGCCGCCCCAGACGCCCCACGGCTCCTCGCGCTCCAGCGCGCGGGCCAGGCAGGCTTCCCGGATCGGGCAGCTGCCGCACAGGGCCTTGGCGAACTCGACGTCGTCCGGCGACTCGGCGAACCAGAGGTCGGGGTCGGTACGGCACGGGATCTTGGCTTCGTCGATCAGGTCCATGATCGGCTGCGCCCCCATGGTTTCTCCTTGGGTCGTACTGATGTTTTGGTTGGGCTACCTCGTGGGCGGTGGGGGTCTGCGGAAAAACAAAGAGGCCGCGGATCCTGTCTGCGGATCCGCGGCCTGGAGGCTGGTTGATAGCCGGTCAGGTTATGACCGGTCTATCCCTCCAGGGATGCGGACCACGCAGTCCACCCTTGTTGGCGATCTGCTGGGTCGGCTCGTACACCGGAGCGCCGGCGGCGGCCGGGACTCCGAAGCTGGCGGGCAGGGAGAAGACAGACTTCTCCCGCTGCAGGCGTGCCGGGCCATCGGCGAGAACCGGGCCCGAGTGACGGCATGCGGAAGCGAGCCACTGTGTGGCCATCACGTGCTTCATGCTGATCATCACCAGGACTCACCTCCACTCATGGATCGTCGGACAGGAGTGTCCGACTCGCTTGACCATGACCCTAAACCGGGAAGCCGGGAAGGGGCAACATATTTTCTACCTGCGATTTTACGACTTCGTCGTGCGGATCATCGCTTCCTGAACCACGGACACCACCAGGTCTCCGGCTTCAGTGAACATCTGCCCGCGCGCCAAGCCGCGTGCGCCCCCCGACCAGGGGGACTCCTGAGCATAGAGCAACCACTCGTCGGCCCTGAACGGGCGGTGGAACCACATCGCGTGGTCCAGGGAGGCGCCCATCACGTTGGACGCGCCCCAGGCCAGCCCGTTGGCCAGCAGGACGGTGTCGACGAGGGTGAAGTCGGAGGCGTAGGCGGCCAGCACCACGTGCAGCAGCGGGTCGTCGGGCAGTTCGGCGTCGAAGCGGAACCACACGTTCGTCTCGGCGCTGCGCAGGGACGGGTCCTTGTGCGCCTCCCAGGTGAGCGGCGAGGCGTAGCGGGTGTCCACCGGGCGGGGACGCTCCAGCCAGCTCTGCCACGTCGGGTCGTCGCCCACGACCTCGCGCATGCGCTCCTGGAAGGTGGGCAGCTCCTCCGGGCTCGGCACTCCCGGGGCGACGGCGGCGTGGTGCTCGATGCCTTCCTCCGCGATGTGGAAGGAGGCGGACATGGTGAAGATCGCCTTGCCGTGCTGGATCGCGACCACGCGGCGCGTGGTGAACGACCGGCCGTCACGGACCCGTTCGACGTTGTAGACGATCGGGATCGACGGGTCTCCGGGCCGGATGAAGTAGGCGTGCAGCGAGTGCACGAACCGGTCCGCCGGGACCGTCCTGCCCGCGGCCACGAGCGCCTGCGCCGCCACCTGACCGCCGAACACGCGCTGGATCCGCTCCTCCGGGCTCCTGCCACGGAAGATGTCCAGCTCGATCTGCTCCAGGTCGAGCAGGTCCAGCAGCTCCTTGAGCGCCTCGTTCACGCCGCCCCCAAACTCTGATGTATCACCACGAACAGTGTGCCGCCTCGGAAGGCTCGCTTGGACGTGGGGTCCGGTATTTCCCCGCCCAGAACCGCCGGCCGACGGTCAGAGGTCGAAGTGGTCGGGGGGCGCCTGCGAGAACTCGCCGCGGCACAGGGACAGGACGGCTTCGCCGTACTTGTCGAGTTTGACGCGGCCGATGCCGGCGATGGAGAGCAGTTCCTGCTCCGTCGTGGGCACCCGTTCGGCGATGGCCTGGAGGGTGACGTCGGTGAAGACGACGTACGACGGGATCTTGGCTTCCTTGGCGGCGGCGGCCCGCCAGGACTTGAGCGCGGCCAGCAGGGCCTCGTCGTAGTCGGACGGGCAGGTGGCGCACCGCCCCAGCTTCTGCTCGGCCGCCCCGGACAGGGTCTTGGCGCAGACCCGGCAGGTGATGGGCCCGGCAGGCGCCCGGCGCTCGCGAGAGGAGGAGGACGCCGAGCCGCCCGAGGACGAGGCCCGGGAGCCGGACGGGCGCGACGACGACCCGGTCGAGGGCCGCCCGGTGAGGCCGTCGAGGAAGCGGGAGGGCTTGCGGCTGCGCCGCCCGCCGGGAGCGCGGGCGAGGGACCAGGACAGGTGGAGGTGCGCCCGGGCGCGGGTGACGCCGACGTAGAGCAGCCGCCGCTCCTCCTCGATCTGCTCGGGGGACTCGGCGTAGATGATGGGCATCATCCCGTCGGTGAGCCCGACGAGGAAGACGGCGTCCCATTCCAGGCCCTTGGCGGCGTGGAGGGAGGCCAGGGTGACGCCCTCGACGGGCGGGGCGTGCTGCTCGGCGGCCCGGCGTTCGAGCTCGGCGACGAAGGCGGGCAGGTCGCCGCCCTCGGCCGCGAGGTCCTCGGCGAGGTCGGCCAGGGCCTTGAGCGACTCCCACTTCTCCCGCGCCTTGCCGCCGCCGCTGGGCGGCTCGGCGGTGAGGCCGATGCCGGACAGGATGGAGTGCACCTCGGCGGCCAGCGACTGGCCGGGGTCGGCGGAGCGGGCGGCGCCGCGGAGCAGGACGACGGCCTGGCGCACCTCGGGCCGCTCGAAGAACCGCTCGGCGCCGCGCAGCACGTAGGGAAGGTCGGCCTTGGCGAGGGCTTCCTCGTAGTTCTCCGACTGGGCGTTGACGCGGAAGAGCACGGCGATCTCGCGGGCGGGCACGCCGCGCTCGATGAGGCGGCGGATCGCCTGGGCGACGGCCATGGCCTCGGCGGGCTCGTCGTCGTACTCGGCGAAGACCGGCTTGGGCCCGTCGGGGCGCTGGGCGACGAGTTCGAGCTTGTGCGGGCTGCGGCTCTTGGCCAGGACCAGGTTGGCCAGCCCGACGACCTGCGGGGTGGAGCGGTAGTCGCGCACGAGCTTGATGACCGCGGCCCGCGGGTGCTCGACGGCGAAGTTGGTGAGGTAGCGCGGGCTCGCCCCGGTGAAGGAGTAGATCGTCTGGTTGGGGTCGCCGACGACGCAGAGGTCGTCGCGCCCGCCGAGCCAGGTGTCGAGCAGGAGCTTCTGCAGCGGGTTGACGTCTTGGTACTCGTCCACGACGAAGTAGCGGTACTGCTGCCGGATCTGGGTGGCGACCTCCTGGTGCTCGGTCATCACCGCGGCGGTGAGCTCCAGGATGGTCTCGAAGTCGACCAGGTGCCGCTCGCGGCGGATCTGCTCGTAGGCCTCGTAGAGGCGGGCGACCTGCTCGGCCTCGATCGGCGGGCTGCGGTGGTGCTTGCCCGCGGCGGCGACGTAGTCCTCCGGGCCGACCTGGCAGACCTTGGCCCACTCGATCTCGGAGGCCAGGTCGCGCAGCTCGGCGCGGTCGGGGGTGCGCCGGACCAGCCGGGCGGCCTCGACCAGCAGCGGCAGCTTGGACTCGATGACCGAGGGCGCCGAGCCGCCGATGACGCGGGGCCAGAAGTAGGTGAGCTGGCGCAGGGCCGCGGCGTGGAAGGTGCGGGCCTGGACACCGGGCGCGCCGAGGGCGCGAAGGCGCTGCCGGAGCTCGCCGGCGGCCCGAGTGGTGAAAGTCACAGCCAGCACACCGGAGGCCTCGACGACCCCGCTGCGCACGGCGTGGGCGATGCGGTGGGTGATGGCCCGCGTCTTTCCCGTGCCTGCTCCGGCGAGCACGCAGACCGGGCCGCGCACGGCTTCGGCCACGGCGCGCTGTTCCGGGTCGAGCCCGGCCAGAACGTCATCCACTCGTCCATCCTCCCAGCAGGTGGCGAAGGACTCTGCCAACCTGGCAATATTCCAGGCGCCAAGGGAGAGTCACGCCGACTCCAAAAAGTTAGGCCATCGCCCCGACAGAATCGGGCGCGGAAGGACCTCAGCAAGACCATCGCCACGGCGGCGGAGGGAAAGGAAGGCCCGTTTGCGAACCGCGGTTTCCGTAGCTGCGCTCGCTCTCGTCGTGCTCGCACCGACGGCCGCGCAGGCGGCTGTGAAGGATCCGACACCGGAGCCGACCGTCCAGACCACCCCCGACTCGCACGGAGTCGGCGGCACCGCCAAAGAGACCCTCTCGTACGGCAAGCAGTACCACCAGTCCATGGACGTCTGGTGGACCCCCGACGGCGTCAAGCGCCCCGGCATCTTCGTCATCCACGGCGGCTGGTGGTCCTCCGGCGACAAGACGATGACCAACTCGATCGTGCGGAGCTACGCCGAGCTGGGCTACACCGTCTTCAACGTCAACTACCGCCTGTCCGGCGAGGCCCCCTGGCCCGCGCAGCGCTCCGACGTGCTGGACGCGATCGAGACCGCGGTCAAGCACGCCGACCGCTGGGCCTTCGACGCCAAGAACTACGTGGTGATGGGTTTCTCCGCGGGTGGCCATCTGGCGGCGAGCGTCGGCACCTTCGGCGACGGGCTGCTGCCGGGGCTCAAGGGCGTCGTCGGCGTCTCCCCGGTGATCTCGCCGTTGCTGGCCTACAACGACGGCGAGAACGCGGCCGAGGTCAACGCGCGCAAGCTGGGGCTGGCCGCGATCCAGCTGGCCGGCGGCTGCGTGCCCAAGGAGTGCGCGCGGGTGTGGGCCAGCATGGAGACGCAGTGGCACGCCTCGCGGGGTGACGCGCCGATGCTGACCGTCCACGGCGAGCAGGAGTTCGTGCCGCCGCGGCACAGCCTGCTGCTGAAGAACATGCTCGGGCAGGTCGGGGTGCCGATGACGGTGTTCACCACGCCGGGCGCCGATCACAGCGCGCCGGTGTACCGGGCGCCCGGGGTGGCCGAGCGCATCCAGAAGTGGATCTTCGAGCGCATCGGTTAGGGTCCCCGGGATTACGCACGACCCCCCGGTTGTTGCAGTGAGCGCCTTTGACAAGGAAGGAACCCCTGAAATGGCGCTCACGGTCTACAGCACGACCTGGTGTGGTCCCTGCAAGCGGCTGAAGTCGCAGCTCAGCCGGGAGGGCATCCACTATCGGGAGATCGACATCGAGGCCAACCCCGGCGCGGCCGAGTTCGTGATGAGCGTCAACAACGGCAACCAGGTCGTTCCGACCGTCGTGATCGAGACGCCCAAGGGCAAGATCGTCCGGACCAACCCGAGCGTGATCGAGGTCAAGGCGCTGCTGCAGCAGGCCTGAGCCCGCGGACCGGCCGGCCGGTCACCAGTCGCCGGCCAGATGCTCGCCGTACCAGGTCTCGATCAGCCGTCGCGCGATCGAGACCGGCGGCGGCAGCCGTACCTCGCCCTCCTTGAGGGCTTCGGCCAGCTCGTCGCGGGTGAACCAGCGGGCCTCGGCGATCTCCTCCTGGTCGAGCAGCAGGTCGGTGGAGACGGCGTCGGCGAAGAAGCCGAGCATGAGGCTGCGCGGGAAGGGCCAGGGCTGGCTGCCGAGGTAGCGCGGGTTGATCACCGGCACGCCGACCTCCTCGGCGACCTCGCGGATCACCGCGTTCTCCAGCGACTCCCCCGGTTCCACGAAGCCGGCCAGGACCGACAGCCGGCCGGCGGGCCACTGCGGGCCGCGGGCGAGCAGACAGCGGTCGTCGGCGTCGCGGATCAGCATGATGACCGCGGGGTCGACCCGCGGGAAGTTGAGGCTCTCGTCGACCGGGCAGCGCCGCACGTGCCCACCGTGCTCGATCTCGGTGCGGGCGCCGCAGCGCGGGCAGTGCTGGTGGGTGGCGTGCCAGGCCTCCAGGGCCACCGCGTAGACCAGGAGTCCGGCGTCGCGGTCGCCGAGCAGGCCGCCGACCTGGCGGAGCCCGGCCGGGATGATCTCGCCCTCGGGGGCGTCGGCCAGGCTCAGTGGCACGGTCACCCGGCGCGAGGCCTCCACGTCGTGGGTGAGCGCGGCGGCCACCGCGAAATAGACCGTCTCCCCCTCGACGCCGAGCAGGTAGCGATCGCCGGGCGGCGCCTCCGCGGTGGTGTAGAGGACGGCCTGGACCTCCTCGCCCTGCCGGCGCACCAGCGTGTGGCCGTCGTCGATGAGCAGGACCCGGGTGTCGGGGTTGTTCCAGGCCCGTTCGAGCCAGGCCGCGTCCGTGCGCAGGGCCGAAGATCTGTCGACAGTGCCGCGAGCCAGCAAGAGCGGCCCGATCAATTGCTCCACTCATGAAATCCTATGACCTCCGGGTTACCGGAACAGGCCGCGAGTTGATCTCCAGAAGGCTAGGATCAAGAAGTTAGGTTAGCCTTACCTGATCTTCCCGGGGGTGCCCTGCGTTGCGGCTTTACCTGACCGCGCTCAAACCGACCGACTCGGTGACCGACGGTTTCCTCCCCGCGGCCCGCGCGCTGGGTTGCGAGGTCACGATCCTCACCGACCGGCCGGAGCAGCACCCTGACGCCGTCCTCTGCGACGTCAAGGACCCGCGGGCGCTGATCGACACCGTGGCGGAGCTCGGGCGGCCCGACGCGATCTTCTCCAACTCCGACCACCTCCAGGCCGAGACCGCGCTGGCCGCCGACTACTTCGGGCTGCCCGGCAAGGACTGGCGGGCCTGCCTGGCGGCCAAGAACAAGCACCTCATGCGCCGCGGGCTCGCCCCGCTGGAACAGGTCTTCGCGCTGCGGCTCCCGCCCGGGCGGCCGGTGCCCGCGGGCCTGCCGTACCCGCTGGTGGTCAAGCCCCGCGAGGGCGTGGCCAGCGAGGACGTGGTGCTGGCCGGGGGCGACGCGGACGTCGAGGCGGTCAGGGCCCGGCGGCCGGGTGAGGCCGTCGTGCTGGAGGAGTTCCTGGAGGGCCCGCTGTACACGCTGGAGACGCTGGGGGACGCCACCGGGATCCAGGTGCTCGGCGGCTTCCGCACCACGCTGGGGGCCTTGCCGTACTTCGTCGAGGAGCGCCTGGACTGGGCGGACCCGCCGGAGCGGGAGCACGTGCTGGGGGCGCTGCGGATGCTCGGCGTGGGCTTCGGCGCCTGCCACACCGAGTACGTGCTGACCGCGGACGGGCCGCGGATCATCGAGGTCAACTACCGCGCCATCGGCGACCACTGCGACTTCCTGCTGGCCGAGATCCTGGGCGTGCCGCTGTTCGAGCAGATCCTGCGGGTGCACCTGGGCGAGCCCGCGCCCGTCCCGCCGGCCACCCGGGGGTACGGCACGGCGGTCAGCGTGGTCGCCGAGCGCTCCGGCACGATCACCTCCGCGCCCGGCGAGCTGGAGCTGGTGGACGGCGAGGTCCGGCTCTGGCATCGTCCGATCCGGGGTGTCGGTGAGATGGTGCGCCAAACGCATACGAACCGTGACTACCTCGGCGTCATCCGGGCGGTCGGCCCCTCGCGGGAGGCGGTGGAGCGCGCGGTGACCGCCTTCCGCGCGGCGCGGCCCTGGGTGCTGTCGTGATCGCCACGCGGGTGCTCAACGCCCTCCTGCGCGAGAACTACGGCGGCCTGGGCGGCCGGGTGTCGCGGACGAAGGCTGGCGTGACGCTCGCGCTGCCCGGCGGCCGGACCGTACGGCTGGCGCCGGGCCGGGTGTTCCAGGACTTCGTGGTCGCCCCCGGCGAGCAGGTCGGCCTGGAGGAGGTGCTGGCCACGCTGGAGTCGGTGGCCGATCCGGCCGACGCCGCCGGGGTGGCCGCCTTCCGGCGCGAGTGCGCGGAGGCGGCGATGGCCCAGGCCCTGGTGGACGAACGCCGTGAGGAGATCCTCGGCCGGGTGCGCGGCCGCTCGCTGATCGAGTACGAGACCCTCGCCGCCCTGGCCGACCACCCGATCTACCCCACCTCGCGGGCCCGCAGCGGACTGAGCGCGGCCGACCTGCTGGCCTACGCGCCCGAGTTCGCCCCGTCCTTCGAGCTGCGCTGGGCGGCGGTGCCCGGCGAGCACCCGCGCCCGGCGTTCTTCCCCGGTTTCGCCCGGGTCGGCCTGCCGGAGCTGGCCGGGCACAGCCTCTTCCCGGTGCATCCGCTCTCGGTGGACCAGGTGCGGCGGATCGAGGGCGTCGTCCTGGCCCCCGAGCCGTTCCTGACCGTGCGGCCGACGCTGTCGATGCGCACGGTCGAGGTGGACGCCCGCACGCACCTGAAGCTCCCCCTGGCCACCAGCACGCTCGGCCTGCGCAACCGCCGCTCGATCAAGCCCGGCACGCTGCACGACGGCGCGCTGGCCCAGCGGCTGCTGGAGGAGCTGGCCGAGCCGGGCGTGCACGTGGCCGACGAGCAGACCTACGCGCACGCCGGGCACGAGTACCTCGCCTGGCTGGTGCGGCGGCTGCCCGAGGGGGAGATCGTCCCGGTGGCCGCCTTCCCGCACGCCGGGCTCACCGAGGACGAGCTGGCCGGCTACCTGGATCTTTTGCTGCGCTGGAACGTCCGGCTCTTCGTGCGCTACGGCGTCGCGCTGGAGGCCCACCAGCAGAACCTCGCCCTGATCCGGGGCCGCGGGCTGCTGGTCAAGGACAACGACGGCCTCCTGGTCAGCCCCGCGCGGCTCAAGGCCGCCGGGCTCACCCCGCCGGACTTCCTCGACGAGCGGCTCAGCACCGACGACCCGCACGCCCTGGCCGACGTCTTCGTCACCATCACCCTGCACCTGGCCGCCGCCGCGGTGGCCTTCGCCGCCCTCCCCCACGAGCGGGCCGCCGGCCTGCTGCGCGACACCCTCGCCGCCGCGCTCGCCGAGCACGGCGACGACCCCATGGCGAGGATCCTGCGCGCCCGCACCCTGGAGGCCGACCGGCTCACCGGCAAGTCCATGGTCATCGCCGGGACCCTCGTCGCCAAGGAACGCACCGGCGCGCGCGACGTGAACAAGTTCTACGGCACCAGCGGTCCCAACTACCTCCGAGGAGTACGTGAACGTGGAAAGCCTGGTCCTTGACCCGACGGCGGCCCTCGCCGAGGAGGCGAGCCTCGCCGCGCTGCTGAGGTGCTGCGTGCGCGAGGTCGCCGGGGTGCGCGGGCTGGTCTGGCCCGCTCCGCCGTACCTGCTGCTGCGGGTGGGCGGGACGCTGCTGCGCGCACGGGCGTACGGCGGGGCGGCGCTGCGCTTCGAGGGCGCGCCGGAGCGCCTGGAGAGCGGGACCTGGCGGCCCCTGACCTCCGACGAGCTGGTGCGGCTGGTGGAGGCGGAACTGCCGGGCGGCAACCCGGAGTTCGCCCGGCAGGTGGCCGCCAGCCGGGAGGCGATGGCGGAGATCCTGCGCTCGCGGGCGACGGCGGCGGCTCCCGCCGACCCGTGGCTGGCCTCGGAGCAGGCGCTGGTCTACGGCCACCCCTTCCACCCGAGCCCCAAGGCCCGCGGCGGCGACGGCTGGCTGCGTTACGCGCCGGAGGCGCACGCGGAGTTCCCGCTGCGGCTGCTGGGCGTGCGGCGCGACGTGCTGGTCGAGGAGGGCGACGCGAGCGCCCTGGACGTGCTGGGACGGGCGCCGGAGGGCTACGCGCTGCTGCCCGCGCACCCGTGGCAGCTCGACCTGCTCGGCGTGGGCTTCGACGAGCGCCTGGTCGACCTGGGCGAGAGCTCGTGGCCGGTCAGCCCCACCTCCTCGGTGCGCACGGTCTACGACCCGGTGGGCGAGGTCTGCCTGAAGTTCAGCCTGGACGTGCGGATCACCAACTGCGTGCGGAAGAACGCCTGGTACGAGCTGGCCGGGGCGGTCGAGCTGACCTCCCGGCTGCGGCCGGTCTTCGCCGCGCTGGCCGAGACCTTCCCCGGCACGCGCTGGCTGGCCGAGCCCGGCTACCGCTCGGCGGCGCTCGGGACGCGGCTGCTCGAAGGGCTCGGCGTGATCGTGCGGCAGAGCCCGTGGGCGGTCAGCGACGCCACGCCGGTGCTCGCCGGGGCGCTGGCCGCCGGGCCGATCCGCACCGCCGACCCGGCCGGCTGGTGGTCGGCCTACGTCAGCGCGGTCGCCCTGCCCGTCCTCGACGCCTACTTCCGGCACGGGGTCGTGCTGGAGGCCCACCTGCAGAACGTGCTGGTCGGGATCGGGCCCGGCGGGCCGCGCGAGGCGATCTTCCGCGACCTGGAGGGCACCAAGCTGGTGGGCGGCCGGCACGACCTGACCGGGCTCGACCCCAGGGTGGCCGCCGCGCTCAGCTACGACGCCGAGCGCGGATGGGCGCGGGTGGTGTACTGCCTGGTGGTCAACCACCTGACCGAGATCGCCGCCGCCCTCGCCGCCGACGAGGCGGCGCTGCGCGGGCTGTGGCGGGTGGCGCGGGACGTGCTGGCCGGGTACGCCGACCGGGTCGGCCGGCCGCTGCCGCTGTCGGACCTGCTGGCCGGGTCGCCGCTGCCGGCCAAGGCCAACCTGTCCGTCCGCTGGGCCCGCGACGCCGACCGGCACGCCGGGTACGTCCCGATCGCGAACCCGTTCGCATGAGCCTGATCCCCGGCCGCGTGCGGGAGGCGGCCGAGCGGCTGACCGCCTTCCCGGCCTACCTCTACGACCTGGCCGCGCTCGACGAGCACGCGGCAGCCGTACGGCAGGCGATGGGCGAGACCGAGCTGTACTACGCGGTCAAGGCCAACCCCGACCCCGAGCTGCTGCGGGTGCTGCGCCCGCACGTGGACGGGTTCGAGGTCTCCTCCGGCGGCGAGTTCGCCCACGTGCGCGGGTTGTTCCCCGACGCCCGGCTGGCCCTGGGCGGGCCGGGCAAGACCGACGAGGAGCTGCGCCTGGCCGCCGGCGCGCACCGGGTGCACGTGGAGTCGCCCGCCGAGCTGCGCCGGCTGCTGGAGCTCGGCCGGCCGGCCGAGGTGCTGTTGCGGCTCAACCTCGACCTGGAGGTGGCCGGCGCCGCGCTGGCCATGAGCGGCCCGTTCGGCATGGACGCCGACGCCGTGGCCGAGTGCCGGCCGCTCTTCGCCGGCCAGGTCCGGTTCCGCGGCGTGCACGCGCACCTGGCCAGCGGCCTGGAGGCTCCCCAGTTGCTCGGCCTGGCCGCGGAGCTGGCCGGGCAGCATCCGGAGGAGGTCAACCTGGGCGGCGGCATGGCGGTCGACTACGCCGCGCCGGACAGCCGCTTCGACTGGGCGGCCTACGGCGCCGGGCTGGCGGCCCTGCGGCGGCCCGGCCAGACCCTGCGCGTGGAACCGGGCCGGGCGCTGACCGCCTACTGCGGCTACTACGTGACCCGCGTGCTCGACGTGAAGCGCACCCGCGGCGAGCTGTACGCCATCCTCCAGGGCGGAACCCACCACCTGCGCACGCCGGTGACCAAGGGCCACGACCAGCCCTTCACCGTGCTTCCCGGCCGCGACCGCCCGGACGGGCCGGAGGAGCCGGTGACGCTGGTCGGGCAGCTCTGCACGCCCAAGGACGTCTTCGCCCGGCGCGTCCCGGCCTCGGTGCGCACCGGGGACGTGGTGGTCTTCGCGATGGCCGGGGCCTACGCCTGGAACATCAGCCATCACGACTTCCTCATGCACCCCTGGCCCGCGTTCCACCACCTGTTTGGCTAGGGTGGTCGCCGGGGGGGTAATTCATGATCGAACAACGACTGCGGCTCGGCACCGGCTTCAAGGACGCCGAGCGCGAGAAGATCGTCGGCCTGCTCCAGCCGATGGAGGCGCACCTGCGGCGCTTCGCCGAGGAGAAGGTGGTCCTCGACCTGAGCGTCAAGGACCGCGACAGCGCCGACCAGCAGGTCACGCTGGAGCTGGAGATCGCCGGCTGGCCCAAGCTGGTCGCCACCTCGCGCGACCGCGACCTGCACGACGGGCTGATGGACGTACGGCACGACATCATCCGGCAACTGCGCGACTCCAAGGAGAAGCGGGAGCCGCAGAAGAACCGCAACCTGCGCGAGCCGCTCAGCGGGCGGCCGCTGCAGGAGCCGCAGGCCGAGGCGGACGAGGACCCGGACCTCACCGATCCGGGCCTGATCAGGGAAGCCTGAGGGCTTGGTCAGGGAGCCTTGACGCCCGGGGCGGGCGCGGTCGGCACCGCCTCGATCAGCGCCACCAGGCCGGCCTCGTCCAGCAGGTCCACGGGACGGACGGTCTGGTTGAGCCGGACGTAGTGGAAGGCCGCGCGGACCCGCTCGACGGGCACGCCCGCCAGGTGCGACCAGGCCAGCCGGTAGGCGGCCAGCTGCACCGAGGCGGCCCGCGCGGCCTTGCCGGCCGGCTTGCGCCCGGTCTTCCAGTCGACCACCTCGTAGCTGCCGTCGGGCGCCTGGAAGACGGCGTCCATCCGGCCGCGCACCAGCCGGTCGGCGATCATCGTCTCGAACGGCACCTCCAGGTCGAGCGGGCGCCGCCCGGCCCACTCCGACTCCTCGAAGCGGAGCTGCAGCTCGGCCAGCCGGACATCGGCCTCCTCCAGCTCCGTCTCCAGCAGGTCGAGGTCGTCGATGAGGCGCTGCTGGTCCCAGCGCGACTCCAGCCAGCGGTGGAAGGACGTGCCGCGGCGGGCCAGCGGGGCCGGCTTGCGCGGGACCGGCCGGCGGATGCGGCGGGCCAGCTCGCCCGGGTCGCCGGCCAGCGTGACCAGCGAGGAGACGGTCAGCTTGGAGGGCAGCTCCACGGCCAGCCCGGCCCGCTCGCGGTAGGCGGCGCGCTCGCGCAGCAGCAGGTCGGTGTCGCGCTGCCAGGCCTTGACCCGCTCCTCCTCGAAGGGGCGCAGGCCGGTGTCCTCGGCCGCCTCCATGATCCCGGCCAGCGCGTCCTCGACCAGGCGGGCCCCGTCGAGCACCGATTCGTACCGCAGGCCCTCGGGCGTCACCGGCCACGTGGCCTCGGCCGGCTCGGCCAGCAGCGGGTTGCTCGCCCCGTCCTCCAGCTCGGGCGCCCAGAAGGCCACCCGGTCGGCGGTGTCCCGCACCTCCAACAGGAACTGCGAGGGCTCCAGCGGCTTGGTCGCGCTCCCCCAGCGGTAACCGGAGGCGATCAGGTGGTAGTGGGCGCGGGTGACCGCCACGTAGGCCAGGCGGCGCTCCTCGGTCAGGTCGCGCTCGCGGCACTGCTCCTCGAAGTCGGCCAGGTCCTCCTTGCCCAGCCCGGCCAGGCGCGGCAGGTCCCCCGCGTCGCCGCGCAGCGGGTAGGGCAGCTTGCGCGGGTTGTCGGTCCAGCGGGAGTTGGTGACGGGCGTGGCCGGGAAGATGCTGCCGGTGGTCACCGCGCCCTTGGAGCTGAGCAGTTGCGACAGCCCCGGCACGACCACGACCGGCCACTCCAGGCCCTTGGAGGCGTGCACGGTCATCAGCTTCACGCTGTTGCTCTCGCCGACCCGGCCGCCCTCCAGCCCGAACTCCTCGCTCTCGGCCGCCTGCAGGTAGGCCAGGAAGGCGCCCAGCGTCGGGTCCTCGGAGTCACCGGCGAAGCGGGAGGCGGCGTCCTGGAAGGCGTCGAGGTCGGCCCGCGCGGCGAACGCGCCGCCCCGCGCGCCCACCTCGATGTCGAGGCCCATCCGGCGTTCGACCTCGGTGATCAGGTCGGGCAGCGGCTGGCCGGCGTGCGCGCGCAACGTGCGCAGCTCCTGGGCGTAGGCCACCAGCCGGGTCGCGGCCAGCGGCGAGAACAGCTCCAGCCACGCCTCGCGGTCGGGCAGCTCGTCCAGTGCGTCGACCAGGCTGCCGCGTTCCTCGGCCAGGTCGGCGACCACCTGGTTGAGCGGGTCGCTCTCCCGTTTGCCGCCCTCGCGCAGCTCGCGGTTGAGCTCGCGGGCGCACTCGCCGAGCTGCTTGAGGTCGGCCGGCCCGATCCGCCAGCGCGGCCCGGCCAGCAGCCGCACCAGCGCGTCGCCCGCGGTGGGGTCGTAGAGCACGCGCAACGTCGCCACGATGTCGTTGACCTCGGGCACGGTCAGCAGGCCGCCCAGGCCGACCACCTCGACCGGGATGCCGCGCTCCTCCAGCGCCCGGCGCAGCGCCGGGAACTGCGAGCGCTTGCGGGCCAGGATCGCCACGTCGGACGGCTGGAGCTGCGGCGTCTTCTGCTTCCTGCGCTCGCCGTCGCCCCACGGCAGGCCGTCGGGGGCGACCTCCATCCGCAGCAGCTTGTCGATACCGTCGGCGATCCACCTCGCCTCGTCCTCGGCCGTCTCGTGGAAGGCGCAGGTCACCCGGCCGCGCTCGACCCGGTTGGGACCGGGCACCAGCACGGGCACCTCGCGCGCCTCCATGCGGAGCGGGAGCTGCACCCGCGCGGCCACGTCGAGCACGCGGTCGCCGTTGCGGAAGCTGACGCTGAGCTGGCGCACCGGCGCGGGCTCGCCGCCGGCTGCCGGGAAGTCGCTCGGGAAGCGCCGCAGGTTGCCCGCCGAGGCGCCACGCCAGCCGTAGATGGACTGGCACGGGTCGCCGACCGCGGTGACCGGGTGGCCGCCGCCGAACAGGCTGCGCAGCAGCACGAGCTGGGCGTGGCTGGTGTCCTGGTACTCGTCCAGCAGGACCACCGAGTAGCGGTCGCGCTCGATCTCGCCCACCTCGCGGTGGTTGGCGGCGATCCGCGCGGCCAGCGACATCTGGTCGCCGTAGTCGATGACCTCCCGCTTGCGCTTGACCCGCTGGTAGGCCTCCACCAGGGGGAGCAACTGCTCCCTGGCCGCCTGTACGGCAAGCGGCTTGGCCTGCGCCTGGACGATCCGGCCGGGGAGCCTGCCGTACTGGGTCTGGAGCCACTCCCCCACCTCCCGCACGTCGGCGGCGCCGCGCAGGTGCTCCGACAGCTCCCCGGCCAGCTCCAGCACGGCGGCGGTCACGCTGGAGGGGCCGAGCTCGACCTTGTCCATCGGCCCGTCGTACATGGCGACCACGCGGGAGGCGAGCTGCCAGGAGATCGCCGGGGTGACCAGCCGCAGCGTGGGTTCGAGCGCCTCGCGCAGCGCGTGGTCGGTCACCAGGCGGGCGGCGTAGGCGTGGTAGGTCGAGACGGTCGGCTCGTTGTCGAGCACCTCCGGGGCGACCAGCCCGGCCTCGGCCAGCCCGTTGAGCCGCTCCCGCACCCGGTGGGCGAGCTCGGCGGCGGCCTTGCGGGTGAAGGTGAGGCCCAGCACCCGCTCGGGACGCACCAGGCCGTTGGCGACCAGCCAGACCACGCGTCCGGCCATCGTCTCGCTCTTGCCGGAGCCCGCGCCGGCCATGACGACCATGGGCTCCAGCGGGGCGTCGATGACCTTGGCCTGTTCGGGGGTCGGGGGAAGGATGCCGAGCTTCTCGGCGAGTTCGACCGGGTTCAGCACACCTGGCCCCCGTTGTCGTTGACCGGGCAGGAGTTCTTGGCGGCGCAGGTGCGGCAGCCGTCGTTGACCTTGGCCTGGAAGAAGGGGCCGGACATGCCGAGCGCCACCGTGTCGACCAGTTCCCTGGCCCACTCGGGGTTGCCGTCGTCGGCGAGGGCCTGCTGGCGCTGCTCCACGGCGTTCTTGCCGGCCGCCTTGCCCACCTGCACCAGCGCCGCGCCGCCGGGCTTGGTCAGGCCGTGCTTGGCGAAGGCCTCCAGGAGTACGGCGAGCTGATAGACCCCGAGCTGGGGGTGGCGGTCGAGCTCGTCGGCCTTGGGCTTGCTCGCGCCGGTCTTGAGGTCGATGATCACGGCCCGGCCCTCGGAGTCGCGCTCCACCCGGTCCACCCGGCCGCGGATCTCGACGCCCTCGGAGACGATCGCGGTGAACGACTCCTCCAGGGCGACCAGGTCGCGCTCGTTGTTCTTGTGCCACTGCACGAACTTGTTGATCATCTGCTCGGCGACCTGGCGCTGCTTGCGGTTGAACCAGACGCCGCCGAAGTCGAGCTCGTTCCAGATCTCGTCCAGGCGGGCGCCGAGCAGGTCCTCGCTGGGCAGGTCGGTGGCGGCGAGCACGGCCAGGGCGTGGATCACGTTGCCCAGGCCCTGGGCGGTGCTGGTGCCGGCGGCGCCGACCGCGGTCTCCAGCAGCCAGCGCAGGCCGCACTTGGTGAAGTTCTCGACCGCGGACGGGGAGATGCGCACGATGTTGTCGGGCCAGCCGAGCGGCCGGTCGTCGGTCATCGTGGTGAGGGCGTACCAGTCGTTGGGGTGGGCGCCCTGGACGCCCGCGGCGGCGAGCCGGGCGAGCTGCCTGGCCGCCTCCTGCCGGACCTTCGCCGGCTTCGTGGGGTCCACCACCGCGCTGCGCAGGTCGGCCACCAGCGCGGACATGGTCAGCCAGCGCGCCCGGTCGTCCACGCCGGCCGCCTCGACCGCGCCCGGCATCAGCTCGGTCAGGAAGCGCGACGGCCGCTCCTCGGTGTCCTCGCCGCCCACCGCGGTGACCACCAGGCGCTTGCGGGCCCGGGTCGCGGCCACGTAGAACAGCCTGCGCTCCTCGGCCAGGAGCTTGGACGCGAGCTGGGCCGAGGCGACCTGCGCCGAGTCCATCGCGCTGCCCTCGGCCAGCTCCACCAGCGTCTCCGCGCCCAGCATGGAGCCGCGCAGCCGCAGGTCCGGCCAGACGCCCTCCTGCACGCCCGCGACCACCACCACGTCCCACTCCAGGCCCTTGGACCGGTGCGCGGTCAGCACCCGTACGGCGTCGCCGTCGGGGGCGCGTTCTGCCAGGGTGTCGCCGGGGATCTCCTGGCTGGCCAGGTCGTCGATGAAGACCTCGGGGCCGGCCTTGGGCATGCGGTCCACGAACCTGGCGGCGTAGTCGAACAGCGCCACGACCGCGTCGAGGTCGCGGTCGGCCTGGGCGCCGCGGGAGCCGCCGGCGATGCTCTGCTCGGTCCAGCGCTCGGCCAGGCCGCTGGCGCTCCAGACCTCCCACAGGGCGTCCTCGGCCGTTCCGCCGTGCCGTACGGACTGTTTGGCGACGGCCAGGAGCTTGGCGACGCGTTCGGCGGGGAGGGCGACGTGCGGCTCGACCGGGGTCAGCTCGCGGGCGTCGCGCAGCGCGGCCACCAGCAGCTCGCCCGAGGTGCGGGGCTCGGTGGGCAGCGTGCTGGGCTCGGCCTCCTCGGCGGCCAGGGCCTCGTTCTCGGCGATCTTGAGCGCGCGGCGCAGGCGGCGGACGCCGATCATGTCGGTGCCGCCGAACGGGCCGGTCAGCAGTTCCTCGGCCACGCTCTCGTCGAGCATGGCGGGGTTGAGGGCGATGCGCAGCAGGGTGAGCAGCGGGCGGACCCCTGGCTCCTGGGCCAGTGGCACCTCGTCGCCGGCCACCAGGGTGGGCACCCCGGCCGCCACCAGCGCGCGGCGCAACAGCGGGACCTGGCGGGTCGCCGAGCGCACCAGCACGGCCATGCGATGCCACGGGACGCCCTCGATCAGGTGGGCCCGGCGCAGCGTGTCGGCCACCACGGCGGCCTCCTGGTTCGTGCTGTCGGCCAGGAGCACCTTCACCTCGCCCGGCTCCGCCTCGGGCAGCGGGGCCAGCTCGCGGTGGCCCCGCGTGCGGGACGGCGCCGCCCACGCCGGGGGCCGCACCGGGCCGGTGTCGTGCGCAGCGGGGTCGGGCTCGGCGAGGTCCGGCTCGGTGGGGGTGGGCGGGACCGGGAGGCGGGCGGCGACCCGGCGGGAGGCCTCCAGCAGGGCCGGGCCGCTCCTGCGGCACACGCGCAGCGCCACGACCGGCGCCTCGCGGCCCTCCCGGTCGCGGAAGCGCTCCGGGAAGCGCAGGATGCCCTGCACGTCCGCGCCGCGGAAGCCGTAGATCGACTGGTCGGGGTCGCCCACGCAGATCAGCGTGCGGCCGTTCCCGGCCAGTTGCTGCAGCAGGTACTCCTGGGCCGGGTCGGTGTCCTGGTACTCGTCCACGAACACCACGTCGTAGGCGGCCTGCTCGCGCCGCCTGATCTCCGGATCCGACAGCAGCCCGCCCGCCTCGCGGATCAGCTCGGCGTAGTCGAGGGCCGGCTCCGGGTCGAGGTCGAAGCGCGACTCGTACCGCAGGGAGAAGCGGCCGGCGGCCACCCAGTCGCCCCGGCCGTACTGGCGGCCCAGCGCGACGAGTTGCTCGCCGTCCAGCCCGCGTTCGGCCGCCCGCGACAGGAAGTCGCGCAGCTCCTCGGCGAAGCCGCGGGTCTTCAGCGCCTCGCGCAGGGACTCCGGCCAGCCGCGCGCGCCGTCCTCCAGCTCGCCGTGGAGCAGCCTGCGGACCTCCAGCAGTTGCTCGGGCCCGCTCAGCAGCCGCGGCAGCGGGGCGCCGGACAGCACCGCCTCGCGCCGGATCAGCGCGTAGGCGTAGCTGTGGAAGGTCAGCGCCAGCGGGGTCCTGGTGGTTCGCCGCATCCGGCCGGTGATGCGCTCCCGGAGCTCTCCGGCCGCCTTGCGGCTGAAGGTGAGGATGAGCACGCGCTCGGGGTCCATCCCGCGCCGCTCGACCCGGTCGACCACCGCCTCGACGATCGTGGTCGTCTTGCCGGTGCCCGGACCTGCGAGGACCAACAGGGGGCCGCTCCGGTGGTCCACCACGGCACGCTGATGCTCGTCGAGCACAGGAGCCGCAACAGGACCCCTGCCCCCACGTCGCACCAACCGCCAGGTCTGACCACTCACAGCACTCAATTCCACCAGACCACGGGGGTAGATCGTGCCGCATTGACCGTTCTCGGCAAGCGATTCGGCCACCGTATCGGGGATCCCGCGTTTTCCACCCCTCGACACGCCGCCCAAACCCACCCATCCCAGGCGATGGGTGGGGGGCCTCCGGCCGGGTCAGCAGGGGCGGCGGGCCCCGGGCGCACCAGGGATCAGACGGTCAGGTGAACAGGTGGTCGACGACGCGGGCGGTCGCCTTGCCGTCGTCGCGGGGCGCGAAGGTGGCACGGAAGGATTCGTACCGGTCGGCGTAGGACGCGGCCACCGAGGGCAGGTCGCGCAGCGCCTCGGCGACCTCGGCCGCGGTGGTGAGCAGCGGGCCGGGGGCCTGCTCGCGGAGGTCGAGGTAGAGGCCGCGCTTGGCCGCGTACTTGTCGAGGTCGTAGGCGAACAGCAGCACCGGCTTGCCGGTGGCCACGAAGTCGAACATCGACGAGGAGTAGTCGGTCACCAGCACGTCGGCCACCAGGAACAGGTCGGTGATGTCCGGGTAGGTGGTGACGTCGACGGCCCCCTGCGGGACGTTGGGCACGGCCTGCATGGGGTGCGCCCGGACGAGCAGGTCGTAGGAGCCGTCGGGGACGAGCTTGACCGAGCCGTTCTTCCGGTCGTAGTCGCGCCAGGTGGGCGCGTAGAGCACGACCTTGCGCCCGGGGGTGAGGCCCAGGCGGGCGCGGATCTCGGCGGCGCGGGCCTCCCGCTCGGGCGAGGGCGCGCTGAGGACGTCGTTGCGCGGCAGGCCGCTCTCCAGGACCTCGCCCTGGTAGCCGAAGGCCTTGCGCAGCACCGGGGTGGCCCACGGCGACTGGGACAGCAGCACGTCCCAGCCGCGGACCTCGGCGGCCTGGCGGTACCACACCGGGGGCCGGGGCTCGCGGGTCATGTGCGGCTGGTCGTTGCCGATGTGCTTGACCGGGGTGCCGTGCCAGGTCTGGACGATCGTCTGCTCGTCACGGGCCCGGAACCAGGTGGGCAGGAAGGCGTTGGTGACGACGTAACGGGAGCGGGCCAGAGCCGCGTGGTGCTCGCGGCTGCCCGCCCGAACCAGGCGGACGCCGGCGTCGGCCAGGGCCTGGCCGGGGACCGCGTCGCCGAGCATGCCGGTCAGCGAGAACGCGCCGTCCTTGACGATCCAGACGTGCTCCCGGTCGTCGCCGCGGCGCAGCCGCTCCTCGAAGATGGCGCGGACGCTGTCGGCGTAGAGGCGGCCGTCGTTGACGACGTAGACGGTGGCGTCGGTGAGCGGCTCGCCGCGCTGGGCCGGGTAGAAGACGCGGCGGAGCTGGTGGGTGCCGGCGACGCCCTTCTCGTCGGCGGGCCGGACCTCCTCCACCATGAGCACGGGCACGTCGAACCGGGTGGAGACGAGCCGGTAGGAGCGGTTGTCGACGGCGCGGGGCGCCTCGTCGAGGGTGGGCAGCGCGGCGTGGTCGACGCGGGCCGGGACGATCTCGCCCGACGGGTGCCGGACCGAGAGGTTCCAGGTGCCGGAGGAGAGCGGGACGGACTCGCCGAAACGCTCCATCGCGCCCGGCGCCAGCCGGACGGTGAACTCCTCGCCGTCACGCTCCAACGGGACGGTGTACATCAGGCCGGAGCGGTGCCGCAGCGAGAGCCGGTCGGCGCCGGAGGCGTCGGGGTAGTGGCCGCGCAGGATCAGCGTCGAGCCGTCCTCCCAGGCCACACCGGTGATCACCGGCCGGATGCGGTGCGCGGAGACCACGACGCGGTCGCGCCGGTCGCCCAGGACGGTGATCTCGCGATCCCCCACGACCGCGCGCGTCTCGCCGGCCTCGGAGAGCATCACGGAGGCCGCCGGGTCGCCCTTGGGCTCGACCCACAGGCGGCGGCCGTCCTTCTCGTTGACCAGCGAGGTGACGGCGAGCGCGACGGTCACCAGGGTGCCGCCGGCGACCGGGGTGAAGTCGGCGGCGATGCGGTGCCCGCCGAGGCGGGCGTGGCCCTTGGTGACGCTGCGGCCGGGCAACATGATCTTGAGCTCCAGGCGCTCGCCGTCGAGGTCGGCGCCGGTCAGCTCGGCCCGGTTGGGCTGCAGGACGACCTGGAGGGCCCGGTCGGAGGTCCAGACCGGGCGGATCCACCAGCCGTCGCGCACGCGCAGCCCGGCGGGGCGCTCGGTGCGGCCGACGGCGGCGCCGCGCAGCAGGCCGGTGGCGCGGGCGCCGCGGCTCCAGAAGACGATCTCGGCCCGCCACGTGGTGGTCTCGGGCACCGCCAGGCGGCGGCGGAGCATCCGGCGCACGCCGCTGACCACGGCCCGTGCCGAGGCGCGCCAGCGCAGCGCCCAGGGGGTGAGCTCGGCGGTGAAGCCCGACCAGTCGTAGTTGCAGCCGGCCTCGCGGGCGGCGTGGGTGGCCTCGGGCGCGTAGATGCGGCGGGTGCGCAGGCGCACCGGCGGCAGCCAGCGCGGGCCGCGCAGCACGACGGTGGCCCGGTTGAACCGGCGGCTCCGCACCGACAGGCCCGCCAGGTAGGCGTGCCCGTGGACGTGGAGCTTGCCGCCCTTCCAGTGGATGTCGTCGATCTGGGTGACCGGCACGAGGTCGGACTTGCGCAGCCGGAACAGGTCGGCCGGCAGCTCCTCGCGATAGGGCAGGTCGGCATACCAGCGCAGGCCCTTGCGGATGCGCTTGGACGGCTCGGCCGCGGCGGTGACCACCTTGACCAGCGCGTCGCCGTCGACGAGCTCCTCGTCGGGACGCTTCTCGATCAGGTGCACCAGCAGGCGGCGCGCGACCGGCAGGTCGTGCTTGACCGCCGGGGAGACCTTGGCCAGGTAGGGGCGGAGCTGGTCGACCAGCTCGCGCCGGCGGGCCGCGCCGCGCTTGATCGCCAGATCCATCCGGGCGCCCAGCGGGCCGCTCAGGACCTCGGCGTCGAAGGTGGAGTCGAGGCCGCCCTCGCCCACGGCTCGCATGATCGCGGGCAGTGGCTCGCCCCGATCGCAGAGCTCTTGGACAGCCCTCAGGCGCTCGCCGCCCTGGCTCGGGGCTGAAGCGCCGGTGGCCATCGGGGGGACCGCCTTTCGCAAACCCATCCGGTTGTTCTGGCTATGGTAGTGGGCGCCCTGCCTCTGCCGTCCGGGTCCTGTGGATAACGGCTGCTCAGTGATTTTCCTGAAATTCCGCTGAATCCGGCGATCCGTCCCACCGGGCACGCCGCATATCAACCTTCACACCCGGCGTCACACCCCGGGTCGGGGTGCCCTCCTCGCGCCACCGCTGCCGGCACTCCACCTCGTGCCCGGGCACGGGGGTGCCGTCGGCGTGCACGACGCGCCACCACGGCACGCCTCCGCCCCAGGTCGACATGACCCTGCCGACCTGACGCGGGCCGCCTTCGCCCAGGTATTCGGCGATGTCGCCGTAGGCCATCACCCGCCCGGGCGGGATGTGCTCGACCACGTCGAGCACGCGCTCCGCGAACTGATCCACGCGCCAAGGGTAGGAGGCGGCCCCGACATTCCGCGACCCGGATCTACCGGCGCTGGCTGAGGGTGGCCACCGCCCAGCCGAAGGCGGCCAGGCCGAGCACGGCGCCGAGACCGAAGATCCACATCCGCAGCGGGTCGGGGCCGGGCCGGGAGGGAGCCGGGGAGTTCTCGCCCTCGCCGAAGTGCGCGCCGGCCGGGACGGTGGCCGAGCGCTGCTGCCCGGCCAGGCGATCCGCGGCGGCCAGGGCCGCGGCGGCGTCCACGACGCCGAAACCGATCTTGTCGTCGTAGCCGGTGAGCGGCCGGCCCTTGGTGCTGGCGACGAGCGCCTGGGCGACGATCTCCGGCCGCATCTCGGGATGGCGCGACTTGATCAGCGCGGCCACCCCGGCGACCAGCGCGGCCGAGGGGCTGGTGCCGTCGGCGGTGGTGTAGCCGCCCGAGCGCTTGGCGACCGGGACGCCCATGCCGGGCGCGGCGACGGTGACCGAGAGGTTGTCGCTGCTGAACGGCGCGCCGCGGCCCATCCGGTCCACCGCGGAGACGCCGATCACGCCGGAGTAACCGGCCGGAAAGGTCCAGTACGAGGTGCGGTTCTGCTTGGCGTAGGCGCTCGTGCCGTCGTTGCCGACCGCCGCGACGAGCACCACGCCGCGGCGCAGCGCGTAGGAGACCGCCTCACGTTCCGAGCGGTCGGTGCCGTAGGTGCCGATGGACATGCTGACGACCTTGGCCCCGTGGTCGGCGGCGTAGCGGATGGCCCGGGCGACGGGGCTCATCCGCGAGGTGAGCTGGTCGGCGTCCGGGGCGATCAGGCCGCCGCCGGTCTCCTCCTCCAGGGCGATCGGCAGCGACAGGATGCGGGACTCGGGCGCGGCGCCGATCATGCCCTTGCCCTCGCCCGAGCCGGCGATGAGCGCGGCCATCGCGGTGCCGTGCTGGCCCGGCTCGCCCGGCACGGCGTCGGCGGTGGTCATGTCGCCGGCCAGCTCGACCCGGCCGCGCAGTTCCTTGAGCGCCGGGTCGACGCCGCTGTCGATCACCGCGACGGTGACGCCGCGGCCCTTGGTGATCGTCCAGGCCCGTTCCAGGTTGAGCGTGTCGAGCACCCATTCCTGCTGCTCGCGCACCGGGGGCGGGGCTGCTGCGCCGTACAGCAGGAAGGTGGCGGTGAGGGCGGCGGCGGTGGCGGTCAGCACACGTTCCCCTGGGTGCACGGCGGGACTCTGGGCGGGTCGGCCAGGAAGTAGGCGATCTGGTTGCCGATGGAGCGGGCGGTGGTCCACAGCTCGCTGTGCAGGATCTCCTCCGGCGGCACCGCCGCGCGGGTGCGGCCGTCCACGTAGCCGCCCGTGGCGAAGACGAGGTACGGCCCGGCCCCCACCCAGGCGTTGCGCTGGCGCTGGTCCACGCCGAAGCGCTCGGTCACGGTGCCGGGGAAGGCGACCGGCAGCACGCCCACGCGGTCGTCCCCGGACAGTTCCTCGGCGGCCGAGACGCGGGACTCCTCGCTCTCCAGGACGGCGACGCCGACGGTGAAGACGAAGGTGGCGGTCTCGTCGATGTAGGTGGCGCGCAGCGTGGTGAGGCAGCCGTGCCGGTCGAGCACGTCGGCGACCGCGGCGTCCACGGCCCGGCCGCAGCTCACCTCGGGCGCGATGCCGACCCGGCGGGCGTACTGCGGCAGGCGCTGGAGGCCGAGGTACTTGACCTCTTCGGGGAAGACGCCGGTGGCCGGCCAGGCCTGCCAGCGGCGGGCGATCTCCTCCTGCTGGTAGCGCATCTGCTCGGCCGGGGTCAGGGGCCGCGAGCGGGTCTCGGCGACCAGGCCGACGGTGCCGAGCAGGACCAGCACGGCGGAGGTGGCGACGACGGCGGCCAGCAGCGCCAGGAAGATGCCGCGGTAGCGGATGCCCTGCTGGAGCGCGGCGGTCTCGGCCTGGCGGCGGGCGGCCTCGGCGTGCCCCCGGCCGGCGGCGGGCCAGGTGCGGACGCGGGTGCGCCGGGCGGTGGCCGCGCCGAAGGGGCCGTTGCGCCGGGTGCGGGGCACCGGGGTCATCGGCCTTCTACCGGGCTTGATCGGCTGATCGCTCACTCGCACGCTCCGCGGAGGTTATGCCTAGTTCGTCCCCCTAAGGAGGCGGATCATGCGCGATGAGCCCGGTGAGTACAGGGGCCGGCCGGCCGGAGCGCCTGACCAGCCAGATGGCGGCGCCCGCGCAGCCGGCCACGCCGATCAGGGCGCCCACGCCGAACGCGCCGTGCACCAGGATGTGCCGCTCGTCGCGGTGGATCACCTGGACCGGGTCCGCGACGCCGGGTCCCAGCGGGCGGGCGGCGTCGTGGGCGGCGGCCTTGGCGGTCGTGGTGTGCCTGGACAGCTTGCCCGCCTCGGCGAGGGAGCGGGCGGCGTTGACGACGCCGAAGCCGGTCTTGGTGGTGTAGCCGTCGCCGGTGGCCCCGGCGGTGAGCGCCTGGGCGACCAGCGCGGGTGACATCTTCGGATGTTCGGCCTTGATGAGCGCCGCGACGCCCGAGACCAGCGCGGTGGCCTGCGAGGTGCCCTGCCCGACCCAGTACTGGTCGCCGGGCCCGGCGCCCAGGATGTCCACGCCCGGCGCGGCGATCAGCACCGACGGGTTGGCGTTGGAGAAGGAGGCCCGGCGCAGCCCCCGGTCGGTCGCGGCCACCGACACCACGCCGGGGAAGGCCGCCGGGTAGGAGTAGGGGGCGACCTTCTTGCCCTCGCCGTCGTTGCCCGCCGCCGCCACCAGCACGACGCCCTTGGCCAGCGCGTACCGCACCGCGGCGCGCTCCTCCTTGGTCGCCAGTTCCTTGGAGATGGACATGTTGATCACGTCGGCGCCCTGGTCGACCGCGTAGCGGATGCCCTTGGCCACCACGTTCTCGAAGCGCTCCTCGGAGTTGAAGGTGGTGAAGCCCGGCTCCTCGTCCTCCAGGATCACCCGGACCGACAGCAGCCGGGCCTCGGGCGCGACGCCGATCACCCCGTCGCCGCCGCCCGGCCCGTGGCCGTGCCCGGCGATCAGCGAGGCCATGTAGGTGCCGTGCAGGCGGCTGGGCGCCACGCCGGGCGGGTTGGCGCCCACGGTGAAGTCCTTGCCGACGGTCACCGAACCGGCCAGGTCGCGGTGGCGGGGGTCGACGCCGGAGTCGAGCACGGCCACCAGCACGCCCGCGCCCTTGGTGATCTGCCAGGCCCTCGGCAGCGCCAGGGTGTCGATCACCACCTGCTGGCTGCCGCGCACGTCGTCGGCGGAGGCGGGGGCCGCCGACCAGACGGGGAGGGCCAGCACGCCCAGGGCGAGCAGCAGCCGCCGGGTCCTCAGCATCGCCACTCCTTCGTGCCGCAGACCGGCCGTTTGGGCTCGGTCAGCACGCCCAGGATGCGGTCGCTCAGCTCGCGGGCGAAGGCGAAGACGCCCGGCCGCTGCCCGCCGACCGCCTTCGCGGGCCGGCCGTCCACCTGGCCCGCCGTGGTCAGCACCACGTACGGCCCGGCATAGCGGGCCGAGGACGCCTGCCGTACCGCGTCGGTGAAGCGGTCGGAGACCGTGCCCTTGAAGGCGAGCGCGCGCACGCCGGGCGCGGGCCGGCCGTCCTGCGGGAAGGCGGATCGGACGCGGGCGGCGTGCAGGTCGTCGGGCAGCACCACGACGCCGACGGTGACCAGGACGCCGCCGAGCGCGTCGAGGTAGGTGGCGCGCAGCACGGCCCGGCACTGGGCGGCGGTGAGGATCTTCTCGGCCCGCTCGTCCACGGCCGCCTGGCACGAGGTGTCCGGCGAGATGCCGATCCGCCGGGCCCGCTCGCGCCCGCCCTGCTCGGCGGTGTACTCGATGCTCTCGGGGAAGACCTGCCCGGCCGGGAGGCTGCGCCAGCGTTCGGCGACCTCGGCGCGGGCGGCGGTGACCAGCTCGCTCCCGGTCGGGCCGCGGGTGAGCTCCGCGCCGACCGCGGTGGCCGCGAACCCGCCCCCGGCCAGGCTCGCCAGCGCGAGCAGGCAGGCCAGCACGATCAGCGGCCACGGGCGAGGGTTCACGGCCCTGACACTAATAGGGGCGAACGCGTGCCATGACCCGTTCGCCCCAGTCAGTCCATCAGCCGGTCAGTACGTCGGCAGGCTCGGGTCGACGGTCTTGACCCAGCTCAGCACCCCGCCGCCCACGTGCACCGCGTCGGCGAAGCCGGCGCTCTTGACGACGGCCAGCGCCTCGGCGCTGCGCGCGCCCGACTTGCAGTGCAGGACGATCCGCTTGTCCTGCGGCAGCTTCTCCAGGGCCGAGCCGTTGAGGAACTCGCCCTTGGGGATCAGCGTGGCGCCGGGGATCGAGACGATCTCGTACTCGTTCGGCTCGCGCACGTCGATGAGGAAGATGTCCTCGCCGGCGTCCTGCATGGCCTTGAGCTCGGCGGCGGTGATCGTCGAGCCGGAGGCGGCCTGGGCGGCCTCGTCGGAGATCGTGCCGCAGAAGGCCTCGTAGTCGTCGAGGAGCTGCGTGACGGTCGGGTTCTTGCCGCACAGCACGCACTCGGGGTCCTTGCGGACCTTGACGTCGCGGTACTTCATCTCCAGGGCGTCGTAGATCATCAGGCGGCCGACCAGCGGGTCGCCGATGCCGGTGAGCAGCTTGATGGCCTCGTTGACCTGGATCGAGCCGATCGAGGCGCACAGCACGCCGAGCACGCCGCCCTCGGCGCAGGAGGGCACCATGCCGGGGGGCGGGGGCTCGGGGTAGAGGCAGCGGTAGCAGGGGCCGTGCTCGGCCCAGAAGACGCTGGCCTGGCCGTCGAACCGGTAGATCGACCCCCACACGTACGGCTTGCCGAGCAGCACCGCCGCGTCGTTCACCATGTACCGGGTGGCGAAGTTGTCGGTGCCGTCCACGATCAGGTCGTAGCCGGAGAAGATGTCCATCACGTTCTCGGTGGACAGGGCCACGTTGTGCACGATGACGTCGACCAGCGGGTTGATCTCCCGCACCGTCGCCGCCGCGCTCTCGGCCTTGAGCCGGCCCACGTCGGACTGGCCGTGGATGATCTGACGCTGCAGGTTGGACTCGTCGACGACGTCGAAGTCGATGATGCCGAGCGTGCCGACACCCGCCGCGGCCAGGTACATCAGCGCGGGCGAGCCCAGGCCGCCGGCGCCCACGCACAGCACCTTGGCGTTCTTGAGCCGCTTCTGCCCCGCCATGCCCACATCGGGGATGATCAGATGGCGCGAGTAACGGCGGACTTCGTCGACGGTCAGCTCGGCGGCCGGCTCGACCAGCGGAGGCAAGGACACGGTTCTACGCTCCCATGGACAGGGGTCTTTCCTGGAGAAACCTAGCTGGCCAGTGGGGCATTCCCCAACCGCGTCTCAAGGATCAGACGCCGGGCCTCCGCGGCCACCACCTTGGGGGCCTCCATCTGCGCGCAGTGCCCGCAGTGCGGCAGCAGCACCAGGCGGGCGTTCGGGAACGACCGGGCGGCCTTGCGGGCCATCGCCGCGCGCACCAGGCGGTCGTGCCTGCCGTACAGGAGCAGGGTGGGGGCGGTGATGGTGGCGGCCTCGCGCCAGAGGGTGTTCTTGAGGTACTCCCGCACGATCCCCCGGGTCGAGCCGATCATGGCCGCCGCCGAGTACGGCAGGCCGTCCCGGCGGCGCAGCTCCTCCACGGCGGCACGCACCCGCTCGGGGTGCACGACGGCGGGATCGGCGTAGACCATCGCGAGCGAGGCGGCGATCCGGCGTTCGGCCGGCAGCCGGCCCAGCAGGGCGGCGCCGAGCTCGCCCAGGCGGGGCGCGGCGGCGGCGAAGACCCGGACCGGGCCGTAGCGGGGGTACCAGTCGGGCAGCGCCGGGCTGACCAGGGTCAGCGAGCGCACGAGGTCCGGGCGGAGCGCGGCGGCCCGCACCGAGACCGCGCCGCCCAGCGAGTTGCCGAACAGGTGGGCGGGCCCGGTCTGCTCCATCAGGCCGATCACCGCGCGGGCGTGGGCGGTGATGGAGTAGTCGCCGTCGGGCGGCGCCGGTGAGTAGCCGTTGCCCGGCAGGTCGATGGCGTGCCCGGTGACGAGGTCGGCCAGCTCCCCCATCAGGTCGGTCCAGTTGGTGGCCGACCCGGCCAGGCCGTGGACGAAGACCGCCTGCTCCGCGGGGCCTTCGGGGGTTGAGCGGACATAGACGGGACCGGCCTCGCGGCCCGGCCACAGAGGAATCGGCTGCTCCACGTCCGCAGGATATCTCAGCCCAATTTGCATAAGTTATGCATAAATGTAGGTGTTTGTGATGATATGTCCGGTTATTGTCGCTGGAGTAGATGAGCCGACAGCAGTCAAGGGGGAGACGCCATGTCGAAGCTCAGAACCACCCTCGCCGGCGCCGCGATGGCCACCGCCCTGGCGGGGAGCCTGGCCGGCTTCGGCGCCACCGGCGCCAGCGCGTCCACGGAAGTCGCCACCCAGGCTCCGGTGGTCCAGCATCAGACCCACAAGGGCAAGTGCATCTGGATCAGCCGCACAGGCAAGGTGCACAAGGGTTGGAAGCACCGCAAGACCACCGTCGTCTGGAAGAACGGGCACTTCTACGTCAAGCGCTACTGGGGCTGCAACATCAAGCGCAAGTGGTGGTGGTAAGCCGCTGAACCCCGCGCGTTACTGAGGTTGTACGCGCTTCACACCCGCGACCCGAGGGGGTCGCGGGTGCTTTTATTTGGACATTTCACCATATTTCATGGCGTGCAATTAAATGGGCAGCCAATGACGCCCTTCGACGTGGCCAGTGATAGGCAAAAGCCTCTTATCCGCCGTTTATGATCATGAATGCTCGGAGATCCTCACAACCAGGAAGACTCTAGACGAGCGAGTCATCCCAGACCTAAGACGGAGAAATCCGACTTAGCGTCTGAAATGCAAGAGACCGTCAAGGGGAAGCACATCATGTTCAACATCAAGCGAGCAGTCGCGGCGACCGCCCTTTCTGTCGCCATGGCTGGCGGTACCCTGGCTCTGAGCACGACCGCCGCCAGCGCCGCGACGGCCACCACGACCGCATCCTCGTTCACCGCGGGGCCCCGGTGCGTGTGGATCCAGAAGAACGGCCGGGTCTACCTGGGTCACCGCAAGAACAAGGTCACCGTCACCAAGTACAAGCACAGCCCGTTCCACATCAAGCGCGAGCGCGGCTGCGTGAAGAACCGCCACTGGGTGTACTAAAGCCCACGCGGACCAACTCACACCGGGGATTTCGCTGGTGAAATCCCGGGAGCGATTCCCATAGCAAGACTGGCCGGGCGGGTTCATCCCGCCCGGCCTTCGCTACGTTTCCCTTTCGCCGCGAAATTGTTCCGCCGGGCTTTTCTATTTGCCCGGCGGAACAGTGCTGCAAACTTGTTGATCAGGCCGACTTGCGCGCCCGCTTCTTCGGGGCCGCCTTTTCTTCCTTCTCGGCCTTCTCGGTCTTCTCCGTCTTCTTCGTCCGGGGTGTGGAGGCGCCCCGCTCCTTCTTGGCCGCCTCGACCGAGGCCCGCAGCGCGGCCATCAGGTCCACCGCCGGTCCGGCCTCCTCGGTCTCGGGCGCGGCGACGACCTCCCGGCCGGCGACCTTCGCCTCGATGACCTCCTGGAGCGCCTCGCGGTAGGTGTCGTGGTACTCCCGGGGGTCGAAGTCGGCCTCCATCGTGGTGATCAGCGACTCGGCCATCTTCAGCTCCTGCGGCCGCACCTCGATGTCCTCGTCCAGGAACTCGAACTCGGGCGCCCGGATCTCGTCCGGCCAGAGCATCGTCTCCAGGACGAACACCCCGTCACGCACCCGCAAGGTGGCCAGCGACTCCCGCTGCCTGAGCGCGACCTTCACCACCGCCACCTGCCCCGACGACTCCAGCGCGTTGCGCAGCAGCACGTACGGCTTCGCCCCCTGGGCGTCCGGTTCGAGGTAGTACGACTTGGCGAAGTAGATCGGATCGATCTGGTCGGCCGGGCTGAACTGCAGCACGTCGATGCGCCGCGAGGTGCTGAGGGGCAGGCCCTCGAAGTCCTCGTCGGTCAGCACGACCATCTCGCCGGTCGCCAGCTCGTACCCCTTGGCGATGTCCGCGTAGGCGACCTCCTCCCCGTCCTTGGTGCACACGCGCTTGTAGCGGATCCGCCCGCCGTCCTCACGATGCACCTGGTGGAAGGAGACGTCTTTCTGCTCGGTCGCCGAGTACAGCTTCACCGGGATGGTGACCAGGCCGAACGAGATAGCGCCCTTCCAAATGCTGCGCATGGCCCACCTCATCCACTATCAGGGCTCATCTTTGGGCACATACCCGGACATGGGCGATCCAATGCCGTTCCCCGTCGAACCCATGCTGGCCATGCCAGGGGAGCTTCCCGCCGACCGCGAGCAGTACGGGCTGGAGGTCAAGTGGGACGGCATCCGCGCCCTCCTGCACCTGGAGGACGGGGTCATGCGGATGACCGGGCGGCACGGCGCCGACTACAGCCGCCGCTACCCCGAGATCTCCGACTTCGGCCTGGACAACGTGCTCCTCGACGGGGAGATCGTCGCCCTCGACGCCAAGGGGCGGCCCAGCTTCGAGCGGCTGCAGCACCGCATGCACCTGACCGACCCGGATCCGGCGATGATGCGGCTCTACCCGGTCACCTATCTCCCCTTCGACCTGCTGGGCGTGGCCGGCACCCCGCTGTTCGACCTGCCGTACGCCGCCCGGCGGGCGCTGCTCGACGAGCTGGACGTGGGGGCTCCGCCGTACTTCCTGGGCACCTCCGACCTGCTGGCCGCCACGAGCGCGCAGGGACTGGAGGGCGTGGTGGCCAAGCGGCTCGACTCGCCGTACCGGCCGGGGATCAGGGCGGCCTGGTGGATCAAGGTCAAGAACCTCACCGCGCGCGAGGTGGTGATCGGCGGCTGGAAACCCG
Organism: Nonomuraea sp. NPDC050328; assembly: GCF_044459405.1. Lineage (NCBI taxonomy): Bacteria > Bacillati > Actinomycetota > Actinomycetes > Streptosporangiales > Streptosporangiaceae > Nonomuraea > Nonomuraea sp. NPDC050328. The sequence continues at coordinate 52,273 of NZ_JBITIW010000015.1, forward strand.
GCAAGGGCCGGCGCGCGGGCGGCATCGGCTCGCTGGTGATGGGCGCCTTCGGCGAGCGCGGGCTGGTCTACGTGGGCCACGTGGGCACCGGATTCACCGACTCCGACCTGGAACGACTGCACGAGCTGCTGGCCCCGCTGGAGATCCCGCGCAGCCCGTTCGCCAACGCCGTGCCCTGGCGGAACCGGTGGGTTAGACCCGATCTGGTCGGGGAGGTTGCCTACACGATGTGGACCGACGACCAGAAACTGCGCCATCCGGTCTGGCGCGGCCTGCGTCCCGACAAGTTCCCGGCCGAGGTGAGCCTCCCATGAGCAAGACACCGGTGAAGGTGGACGGCAGGCAGCTCGTCCTGACCAACCTGGACAAGGTCCTGTACCCCGAGTCGGGCTTCACCAAGGCCGAGGTCATCGACTACTACAGCCGCATCGCCCCGGTGCTCCTGCCCCACCTGGCCGGCCGGCCGCTCACCGTCAAGCGCTACCCCAACGGCGTCGAGGGCCAGTTCTTCTTCGAGAAGAACGCCCCCAAGCACACCCCCGACTGGGTGCGCCGGGTGAACCTGCCGGTGCCTGGCAGCACCAAGGACCGCGAGAGCATCGACTTCGCCCTGGTGGAGGACCTGCCCACGCTGGTCTACTACGCCAACCTGGCCGCGCTGGAGCTGCACGTGCCGCAGTGGCGGGTCAACGAGGAGGGCAAGGCGGAGGAACCGGACACCCTCGTCTTCGACCTCGACCCGGGCGCCCCCGCCACCATCGTGGAGTGCTGCGAGGTGGCGCTCCTGCTGCGCGAGGCCCTGGCCGAGGACGGGCTGACCGCCAGCCCCAAGACCAGCGGCAACAAGGGCATGCAGCTCTACGCCGACTGGGACGGCCGCGCCGAGCCCTCCGCCTACGCCAAGACGCTGGCCCAGCGGCTGGAGAAGGAGCACCGCGCCCTGGTGATCAGCGTCATGACCCGCAGCGCCCGCACCGGCAAGGTCTTCATCGACTGGAGCCAGAACAATCCCGCCAAGACCACCGTCGCCCCCTACTCGCTGCGCGCGCGGGCGCAGCCCACCGTCTCCACCCCGCTCACCTGGGCCGAGGTGGAGACCTGCCAGAGCCCGGAAGAACTCGTCTTCACCACCGCCGACGTGCTGGAACGGGTGGCAGACCAGGGGGAGCTGTTCCGCCGGGCGTAGTGTGGAGAGGTCACGACCAGAGGGGACACACGATGTCGGAGATGGACGTACGCGGGGACGATCGTCCGGTCGAGGACGACGAGCTGCCGATCGAGGCGCCCGAGGCCGACGCGGCCGAACAGCACCGCCGGCTGCGCGACGAGGACGACACCTACCGCCGGGAGCTCCCGATGGACGTCGATCCCGCCGACGCCGCCGAGCAGGACCGGGTGGTGGAGGTCGACGATGACGAAGACTACCGATGAGGTCTTTACCGGCACGTAGGATGTCCGAACGAAACTGCCCCTCGGCCTAGGAGAAGTCGCTCATGACCGCAACCCCGGACGCCAAGCCCCGGGGCACCCGGCTGCCCCGGCTCGCCCGTCGCAGGCAGTTGCTGAGCGCGGCCCAGGAGGTCTTCGTCGAGAACGGCTACCACGCCGCCGCCATGGACGAGATCGCCGACCGGGCAGGGGTCAGCAAGCCGGTCCTCTACCAGCACTTCCCGGGCAAGCTGGAGCTCTACCTCGCCCTGCTCGACCTGCACGTGGACGACATGGTCAACCGGCAGCGCGAGGCCCTGGCCTCCACCCGGGAGAACAAGCTGCGGGTGCAGGCCACCTTCGCCGCCTTCTTCGACTTCGTCTCCAGCCAGGGCGAGGCCTTCCGCCTGGTCTTCGAGTCCGACCTGCGCAACCTCGCGCCGGTACGGCAGCGCGTGGAGCGGTCCCTTCGCGAGTGCGCCGAGATGATCAGCGTGGTCATCCAGGAGGACACCGGCTGCTCCAGCGAGGAGGCGCACCTGCTGAGCGTCGGCCTGGTCGGCATGGCCGAGGTCAGCGCCCGCTACTGGGTCACCACCCACGGCTCCATCCCCAAGGAGGCCGCCGAGCAGCTCATGGCCCGGCTGGCCTGGCGGGGCATCAGCGGTTTTCCGCGTACGGCGTAAGCCGTTCGCTGGCCGCGATCCCCGGCGCCGTTTCGCCCGCGCGGGCGTCACGATGGGATGGGCAACCGTCTCATGAGGGAGCGCAATGGAAATCAAGATCGGCGTGCTGTCCGTACCCCGGGAGATCGTCGTGGAGGTGGACCTCTCGGCCGACCAGGTCGAGGAGGAGCTCAGGATGGCCCTGGCCACGGATCGCGGCGTCTTCGCCCTCACCGACGTCAAGGGCCGGCGCGTGATCGTGCCGGTCGCCTCGCTCGGCTACATCGAGATCGGCGAGGACGAGCCGCGCCCCGTCGGCTTCGGCGGCACGCTCTAGGTTTTTCCGGGGTACGGCAGGCGGTCAGGACCCGCGCCTGCCGTACCCCGCCCGCACAGTCGGACCACGGGTGGTGCGGCCGCGAGCCTGGGGCCGCGGCCATTCGGGGCGTGGTCGCGAGCCGGGTGGCCGGGTTAAGGAGTGGCGCAGAACGGGCAGGCCCGGCGGGCGGGACGGCAGCGGCCGCGGCGCAGCCCCGTCGTCGGGCAGCCTGCGCTCCCCCGTCTCAGCACCGCCCGCGTGGTCCAGCGATTCGGCGCGCATCTGGTCGGCGAAGTGCCATAGCGGCGCGAGGCCCTCATCTCTGGCACGCTACACCCTCCCGCGCCGCCGGTGTCCCGCCATCCCTCCCGCCTCTCGATCGCGAGCCCCTAGATCCCGAGTGCCGCCATCCGCTTGCCGTGCTCCTCCTGAAGCTGGGCGAACAGCCGGGAGATGTCGCTCTGCTCCGCCCCGGCGAGTTGCAACGCCAGCTCGGGCCGCGCCGCGACGACCTGCTGCGCCTGGCTGAGCGCCTCACCCACCAGCCGCCTGGCCCACAGCGCCAGCCGTCCGGCCTGCACCGGGTCGGCCTCCAGCGCCGCCCTGACCCGGTCGACCACGAACTCCGAGCGCCCCTGGTCGGCCAGTACCTCCTCGACCAGCGGACCGACCGACGGATCGACGTGCCTGGCGGCCTCCCGGTAGAAGTCGAGCGCGATGCCGAGCCCGACGTACGCCTTCACCAGCGCCTGCAGCCAGTCGGCCGGCTTGGTCTGGTCGTGCCAGGCGTCGAAGGCGGGCGCGAACGGCTCCATCGCCGCCCCCGCGTCGGCCCCGAGCGCCTCCAGCCGCTCGCTCAGAAGGCGGAAGTGCCCGTACTCGGCCACGGCCAGTTCCGCGAGCCGCGCCCGATCGTCGAGGGAGGGGGCGAGGGTGGCGGCGTCCTCCGCCATCCGCAGGAACGCCGTCAGCTCGGCACAGGCCAGAGCGCCCAGCAGATCGACAACACCGGTATCCGTCATGAAGGCAGAGTACTTCGGGAACAACACGCATCTCGGCCAGCGTTGTGCTATCGAGTACACTGCTGTGTGAAAGTGCGACCGCACAGTGTTAAACGGGGGGTTCTCCCCCGCTAACCCCCGATCTGGGTTCCCGGCGGTCGCTGACGAATTGAGAGGACTGGCTTCTCCGCGCGGACCACATGATCCCGGAGGCCCAGTCTTCACTGGTGAGACTGAGGCAGGCCAACCTGACTACCTTCCGTGCACTCGGCGTCATCCCTGAGATCGCCGACGCTCTCGAGACAGAGGGCATCACGACGCCCTTCCCCATCCAGGAAATGGCGCTCCCGCTCGCCCTAGGCGGGCAGGACCTGATCGGCCAGGCCCGTACGGGCACTGGCAAGACCCTCGCGTTCGGCATCGCGATGCTCCAGAGCATCGGCAAGCCGCGCAAGACCCGCAAGAAGCCGCGCGGCCTGGTCGTCGTGCCCACCCGCGAGCTCGCCATCCAGGTCTCCGAGGACCTGACCACCGCGGCCGGCAAGCTCGGCTCCCGCGTCCTGACCGTGTACGGCGGGCGTGCCTACGAGCCGCAGGTCGAGGCGCTCAAGGCGGGCGTCGACGTCGTCGTCGGCACCCCCGGCCGGCTGCTCGACCTGGTCAAGCAGAAGCACCTCGACCTGTCGCAGGTCACCGCGCTCGTCCTCGACGAGGCCGACCGCATGATGGACCTCGGCTTCCTGCCCGACATCGAGCGCATCTTCAAGCTCGTGCCGGCCGAACGGCAGACGATGCTCTTCTCGGCGACCATGCCGGGCGAGATCGTCGGCCTGTCGCGCCGCTACCTCAACCGCCCCACGCACGTCCGCGCCGAGCACGAGTCCGGCGAGGGCGAGGCCACCCCGCAGGTGGAGCAGTTCGTCTGGCGGGTGCACCGCATGGACAAGATCGAAATGCTCGGGCGCATGCTCCAGGCCCGCGAGCGCGGCCTGACCATGGTGTTCTGCGAGACCAAGCGCGCCTGCGACATGGTCTCCGAGCAGCTCCAGACGCGGGGCTTCGCCGCCGCCGCCGTCCACGGCGACCTCGGCCAGGGCCAGCGCGAGCAGGCGCTGCGCGCGTTCCGCAACGGCAAGATCGACGTGCTCGTCGCCACCGACGTGGCGGCGCGCGGCATCGACATCGACGACGTCACCCACGTGGTCAACTACGACTGCCCCAACGACGAGAAGGCCTACGTCCACCGCATCGGCCGCACCGGCCGCGCGGGCCGGACGGGCATCTCGGTCACCTTCGTCGAGTGGGAAGAGCTGACCCGCTGGAAGATGATCAACCAGATGCTCGGCCTCGACTTCGCCGACCCCGTGGAGACCTACTCCACCTCGCCGCACGTCTACGCCTCCCTCAACATTCCCGAGGGGACCAAGGGCGTGCTCCCGCGCGAGGCCCGCAACCGGGCCGGGCTCGACGCCGAGACCCTTGAGGACCTCGGCGAGACCGGGCGCTCCCGCACTCGTGTCAAGGAGCGCGACCGGGACCGTGACCGTGATCGCGAACGTCCCGCCCGCACCCCACGTCAGCGCCGCCGTACCCGCGGGGGCGAGTCGGTGGGGGTTGAGTCTGTTGAGTCCGTCGAGCAGTCCCAGCCGGAGGTCGAGCCCATGGACAAGCGTCGCGGGCGCAAGATCGAGCAGACCCCTGCTCTGATCGGCGCGGACGAGCTGCCGCCCCAGCGGAAGCAGTCCCGCGAATCCGCCTCGGACACCGCCGCCCGCGAGACGGCTGCTTACGAGCCGGCCGTCCGTGAGCCGGCCGTTCGCGAGTCGGCTCGCCGGGCTGTCCGTGAGACCGCTGTTCGCGAGCCGGCCCGTGAGGCTGTCCGTGACACGGCTCGCGAATCGGTTCGTGAGCCGGTCCGTGAGGCGGTTGCCGAGCGGGCGCCCGAGCCGGTGCGTGCCGCGCCCGCGTTCGAGCCGCGGGAGGAGGCGCCCAGTTTCCTGGCCGCGCCGCCCGCCCCGGTTCGCCGCGAGCCGGAGCGGATCGTCCCCGCCAGCCCGTTCCAGGTCATCTTCCAGTCGCCCGACCTGGCGACCGACGACGACGAGATCGCCCCGTCCGCGGCCAGCGAGCGCCAGCAGCAGCGCCGCCGCCCCCGCGGCAACGGTGGCGGCAACAGCGGCGGCCCTCGCCGCCGCTGACCCCTCCCGGCCCCGCCCAACCCGCGGGGCCGACCCACCACCCTCGGCCCGTCCTGTGTACGGACCGCACCACCACGGCCCCGGACCCCCGTCCGGGGCCGCACTGGTTTCCGGGGCCAGGTACGGCAGGCCTGAGACGGCGGGCTTCCAAACTGGCCGCAACCGGTGTCAGTTAGAGGCCGACGCGGGAAGCCGGGATCGCGGGAAGCCCCCTCCCAAAAGAGCGTCCGAATCAGGGGACCGGAGGATCGGGCAGGGGGGATCTTTGGGGCATTCGGTCAGGACTCGGGCGGCGGTGCGGCTGTTGCCGGTGTCCCCTGACCTGGTCGTGGGTATTGTTGCCCCACGTGAGTACGCCGCGTTTCCTGACCCTCCCCCCTGGAGTGCAGCCCAGGCGGATCGAGACTCCTGTGGGCGCGTTCGCGGCCCTGGAGGCGATCCCCGGCAGCGGCGTGCTCGAACGCCATCCGGCCTTGCTGGTCCCGGGTCTGACGGGCAGCAAGGAGGACTTCATCGCGGTCCTGCAGACGCTGGCCCAGTCGGGCCGCCGCATCGTCGCCATCGACCTGCGCGGGCAGTACGAGACGGGTGGCCCCGACGACCCGGAGGCCTACACGTGCGCCGCCCTGGGAGCGGACATCGACGCGGTGGCCCAGGCGATCGGCGGTGGGGAGCCGGTGCACCTGGTGGGGCACTCGTTCGGCGGCCTGGTGAGCCGGGTGGCCGTGATCGACGGCCGGACGAAGTTCGCGTCGTACACGATGATGAGCACCGGCCCCGCGGCCATCACCGGCCGCCGCGCCGAGGGCGGGCAGAAGATCATCGACGAGATCGCCACCCACGGCCTGGAACAGCTCTGGCATTCGCGCTTCGAGCCAGAGGCCCTGGCCAACGGGGTGGACGAGGACATCCTGGCCTTCCTGCGCAAGCGGCTGCTGGCCAACTCGCCGGTCGCGCTGGCCCGGATGGCCGCGCAGTGCCTGGACATCGAGGACCGCACCGAGGAACTGGCCCAGGTGGGCACGCCGCTGCTGGTGCTGTTCGGCGAGCACGACGACGGCTGGCCGCCCGAGCAGCAGGTCGAGACGGCCGAGCGGCTGGGCGCGGAGTGCGTGGTCGTCCCCGGGGCGGTGCACTCCCCCGCTGTGGAGGCCCCGGAGACCACCGCCGCCGCGCTGGTGCGGTTCTGGAACGCGGCCGAGACCCGGTCCACGCAGGGATGAGCCAGGAGACGGTCCAGCCGCCGCAGTCGGTGACCTGGCTGGTCCATCTCGACCGGACCATGTGGGTGGGCGGCGTGCGGGGGCTCATGCTGCAGGCGCTGCATCCGGTCGCGATGCGGGGCGTGTGGCAGAACTCCACCTTCCAGGAGGACCCGTTCGGGCGGCTCCGCCGTACCGCGGACTTCGTGGGGCGGGTCACCTTCGCCGCCCCGCAGGAGGCGGCGGCGGCCGGTCGGCGGGTGCGTGACCTGCACCGCAGCCTGCGCGTCCGCCACGAGGGGCGGACCCACCGGGTGGACGATCCGGAGCTGCTGCTGTGGGTGCACTGCGCGGAGGTGTCGTCGTACCTGGCGGCGGCGCGGCGGGGCGGGCTGGCCCTGACCGGCCGGATGGCCGACCGCTACCTCGCCGAACAGCGGCGGAGCGCGGCGTACGTGGGGTTACATCCGGAGGACGTGCCGGGCTCCCGGGCGGAGCTGGCCGGATATTTCACCGACATGCGGGCCAAGCTGGCGCGCACCCCGGAGGCCGCCGAGACGGTGCGCTTCCTGCTGTGGCCGCGGCTGCCGGAGGAGTTGCGGATGCTGGCGGCCGGGAAGCCGCTCTGGTTCCCGTTCGGGGCGCTCTGCTACCTGACGCTGCCGGCCTGGGCCAGGCGGATGTACGGCATGCTGCCCGAAGTGCCCCAGGCGGCGGTGACGGCGGCGCTGCGGGCCTTCCGGCTGGCCGCCAACTCGGTGCCCGAGCCGGTGCACGATCGGGCCTTCCTGCCGTACACCAGGGAGATGCTCGACGGAGCGCGCGAGCGGCTGGGCGCCTCGGGCTACGACGTCAGCCACGGGCTGCGCGGCCTCATCGACCCGCGCCGCTGGCCACCGCACCTGCGAGCCGCTTGAAAATTGCAGGCCGTCAGGTGCTGAGGGCGTCCCAGGGGCGGCGTTCGGGGGCGGCGGCCTGACCCTCGGGGCAGTGCCGGCGGAAGTCGCACCACGAGCACAGCGGCCCCGGACTGGGCTCGAACCCGCCGGTGTCGCCGTCACGGAAGCGCTCGTCGGCCTCTGCCGCCTCCACCGCGACCTCCTCGGCCCGGCGCAGGTGCCGGCCCAGGGACTCGTCGGTGTGCTCCCATTCGACGATCTCGCCGGTCGGCAGGTGGTGCAGCTCGACCTTGTGGCACGGGGTGCGCAGCATGCGCGAGGCGGCGATGGCGTAGATCGCCAGCGCCAGCGAGGAGCGCGCGTCGTCAGGGGTCAGCGGCCGGCGGCCGGTCTTGTAGTCGACCACCACCAGCTCGTCACCGCGCCGGTCGAGGCGGTCGATCCGGCCCGAGACCGCGATCACCTTGGTGCGGGTGCCGACGGTGCGCTCCACCCCGACCGGCTCGTCCGAGGGGTCGAGGGTCGCGGTGTAGCCGCTCACCATCTCGCGCGCCCGGGCGAGCTGCTCGCCGGACTGCTGGGCGTCGCGGTAGCCCTCGGTGATCCACCCGTTGGTGAGCAGGATGCCGGCCAGCACCGGGGTCCGGCGCTCGTACGGCTCACGCCACCACGCCGCGAGGGCGTTGTGCACGCTGGCGCCCAGGCTGTTGTGCGCCCACGGCGGGCCCTTCTGCGGCGCCGGCCGGTCGAGGTAGGTGAACCGGTAGCGCCTGCGGCAGTCGAGCCACGTGTTCAGCCGCGACGGCGTGCAGGCGTAGAGCCGCCGCGGCATCCCTTCCAGCGGTAGCTGGTCGTACACCTCAGTCGTCGTTCAGCTTGATGGAGATCCCCGCGGTGCGGGTGCCGTCCACGAGCGGTCCCTCCGGCTGCTCGGCGCGGGTCAGCGAACCCGAGACCCAGTCGTCGAAGAGCGGCTCCAGGTCGCCCACCGTGCTCTCCTCGCCGTGCGCCGGGAGCACCCGGGTGGCGTGGGGCAGCGTGAACAGCCGCCCGCCGATGGAGGTGAGCTGGTCGGGCAGCGCCGGGTACTCCCCGCCGATCTTGCCCGGGCCGTCGGCCTGCAGCGACTTGCCGGTGAAGACGACCTCGAGGTCCTCGCTGTAGAGGGAGATGCCGCCTGGGGTGACGCCCGGGGTCTCCATGACGTCGAGGACAGAGCCGGCCACCTCGAAGCGGCCGTCGTCCTCGAGGTCGATGTCGGGCCAGGTCTCCGCCCAGGTCTCGCGCCAGATCGGCTTGTCCTTGGGGTGGAGGGCGATGATCGCCTCGTCCCTGCTGGCCACCTCGATCGCGGCGCCGACGTGGTCGGCCAGGCCGTGGGTGCAGATGACGGCGAGCACCTCGCGCTCACCGACCTGCTCCATGATCTTGTCGGCATCGCGGGCCGGGTCGATGACGATGACCTCGTCGTCGTCACCCACGATCCACGTGTTGTTCTCGACCTTGTGCTCGACGCCGTCGACATCGACGACGCCCTCGGTCACCACTCGCTCGATACGCGCTGTCACGCTTCCGCACTCTAGCGGGTTTGCCCGGTCAGGCGACCAGTGCGCGGATCGCGTTGATGATGAGCTGGACCGCCAGCGCGGCCAGGAGCAGGCCCGCGATGCGGGTCACCAGCTCGACGCCGTTCTCCTTGATGACCCGGATGATCGAGACCGAGAAGCGCATGAAGAGCCAGAGCACGATGTGCACCGCGGCGATGGCCAGGCCCAGGGCGAGGATGTCGGCCAGCTTGCCCTCGGCCTGCTGGGCGAAGACGATGGTCGCCACGATCGCGCCCGGCCCGGCCAGCAGCGGGGTGCCCAGCGGCACGAGCGCCACGTTGACGCTGGACATGACCTCGTCGCTCTTGGGGGCGGTCTGGCCGCGCAGCAGTTCGAGGGCGACCAGCAGCAGGAGCAGCCCGCCGGAGATCTGCATGGCCGCGACCTCGACGTGCAGGTAGCCCAGGATGGCCTGGCCGAAGACGGCGAAGGCGACGATCAGGCAGAAGGCGGTGACCGCGGCCTGCCAGGCGACCCGCTTGCGTTCCTGGAGCGTGCGGCCGCCGGTGTAGGCCAGGAAGAGCGGGATGACCCCCGGCGGATCCATGATCACGAACATCGTCACGAAGGCGCCGACGAAGAACTGCAGGTCGAACACTGCCCACTCCCCCTTCCAGCAGGGGGAGCCGGATTCCGATCCTAACCGGCGGGCCGCGGCGCGGGTCTCAGGTGTCCAGCCGCGGCGAGAACGCGCCGAAGGGGATGTCGAGCGGGGCGAGGTCACGCAGGTCCACCAGGCTGAGCTGGGCCAGCGCGATCATGCAGCCGGCTTCGGCGGGCCAGCCGATGGTCCAGAGCCAGTTGCCCATGGCCTCGCCCGCGTAGACCGCGCGGTCCGCCGGCCCGTGCACGCACCACAGCGCGGTCGGGTGGCCGAGCACGTCGATCTTGGCGTTGGGCGGACCCTCGTCGAAGCCCACGCCCGGGTCTGGCCCGTCCAGGCCGGCGAAGGCCGCGCCCAGGCCGATGCCCGGCTCCTCGGCGATGATCACCAGGTCGGCCGGGCCGTGCGTGACGGACGGGCCGGACAGCGCGACCACGCTGGCGCGCCCGCCGGTGCGTTCGTCGCCGACCTCCCCGAAACCGGTCACCAGCCAACCGGCCGGCAGCGGCCAGGGCAGCCAGACCGGGACGACGGAGTTGTTCCGTACGAGGTCGACGGAGGTGCTGGACGGGTGTCTGGGCGGCTGGAACGGGAGCACGTCGCCATGCGCGTCACAGCGCCAGGCACTGTGCCAGGCGCTCGGCGGATGAAGCAGCCCGAAACACCGCGGACAGGTTGGTGCCGCTCTCACAGCTACTCACGGTGCTCCGACCCGCACCGATCCGTCAAGAGGGCGTCGTTATATAACCGCAATGTGCGCGTAAAGTGTGTGGGCGCGATCGTGCTCGACGGGGACCTGATCCTGCTGGTCAAGCGGGGCAGGCCGCCCGGCCTGGGGCTGTGGTCGCTGCCCGGCGGCCGGGTCGAGGCCGGGGAGAGCGACGCCGAGGCGTTGCGCCGCGAACTCGCCGAGGAGACCGGCCTCGGCGTCGAGGTCGGTCCCCTCGCCGGCGTCGTGGAGCGGCCGGGGCCCGGCGGCGTGGTCTACGAGATCCACGACTACCTGGCCGTAGCCCGCTCCGGCGTGCTCGCCGCCGGTGATGACGCCGCCGACGCGCGCTGGTGCCCCCTGGCGGAGCTCGGCCGGTGGCCGCTCACCGAGGGCCTGCTGGAGGCGCTCACCGCCTGGTCGGTCATTCCGCGGCCAGGGTCGTCGTCCACAGGATGAGGTGGTCGGCGTTGTAGGTCGCCGAGCGGCCCAGCCCCAGCACGCGCGTCCCGGACAGCGCCACCGCGGCCAGCCACTGGCGGCCCTCCCCGGTGAGCTGGTCGGCGCTCGGGTCGTGCCGGGTCCAGCTCTGGCCGTCCTCGGAGATCCACGCCGCGCCGTCGCCGTTGTGCGTGCCGACCGCGACCACGCCCGACTCGGTGGCGGCCAGGTCGTGCACCTCGGCCGGGTGCTCGGCACGCAGCCAGGTGTAGTCGCCCCAGGTCTTGCCGCCGTCGGTGGAGTAGCCGGAGAAGACCTTGCGCACGCCGTCGTGCACCGCGGTCCCGATGACCACCACGCGGTCGCCGAAGGCCACCACCTGGCGCAGTCCGGCGCTGGTCGCGTCCTTGGGCAGGATGCGGGGCCTGGCCTTCCACGTCTGGCCGTCGTCGGACCACCACAGCACGCCGCTCTCGCGGTCGGCCCGGCCGGCGCCGCCGACGGCGAAGTAGCGCTCGCCCGCCGCGGCCAGGTCGTGGATCCGGACGTCGGCGCCGCCCTGCGGGAGCTGCTTGGCCTTGGCGAACTTCTGGCCGTCCCGGGTGTGCCACAGGGCGGCGGCAGCCGTACCGGCCGGGTTGCGTTCCTCGCCGCCGAGCACGTAGCCGTTGTGGCCGGCGGTGATGCGGTGGAGGGTCACGGAGTTCTGGCCGCGGGCGGGGGCCGCGGTCTTCTTCCAGACCCGGGCGTCGGTGGAGGAGATCACCAGCGGTTCGGAGACGCTGGCGGCCACCTCGTTGCCGCCGACGGCGATCCAGCCCTTGGGGCCGTGGGCGACGTCGCGCAACGCCTGCAGTCGGGGGCCGCCGAGGCTGTGCGCGTCCCAGAACTCTCCGTCGAGGCTGCTCCAGATGCCCGCCTCACCCGAGGCCGAGCCGACCGCCACGTACCAGCCGTCGCCGGTCGCCACCCGCGCCACCTCGCGGGCGACCCGGGTCAGGCCCTGCACCCGGCCGAGCTCGACGCGTGCGGGCTCGCCGCCCGGCGGCACCGTCATCAGCACGGGCTGGTTGTCGATGTCGGAGGCGGCCCGGTCGCCGCCGCCGAACACGGTCCCGTCCGGGGTGAGCGCGAAGCCGCGCAGCGTCGCGTCGCCCAGGTCGCCGATCGTCGCGCGCTTGGTCCAGGTCTTGGCGTCGTCGCTGGTCAGCACGGAGTAGCCGGCCAGACCGACCAGGCTGATCGCGGCCACGCCGCCGCCGTAGGTCACCACCCGGTCGACGCCGGCGCTCTGCCGGTCGAGGCCGTTGATCGTGCCGCACTGCCCCCACTGCTCGCCGGTGGCCGAGCAGTACACCCTGACGTGCCCCTCCGGCGTCGGCGGCGCGGTGGAGACCAGCACGAACTGCTTCGGGAGTACGGCAAGCGCCCCGGCCTTCGGTTGCGCCTCGGGCAGCAGGAAGCCGGTCGCGCGCCAGGTCCGGCCGCCGTCGGTCGAGCGGATCGCCCGCGAGCCGTCGCCCTGGCCCGGGCGGCCGAGCGCGACGACGGTGTCGCCTCGCGCCTCGACCGCCTCCAGCGTCCGCACGTCCAGGTCGCCCAGCTCCACGCGCTGCCACGTCCGGCCGTCCGGCGAGCTCCACGCCGCGGGCTCGGCCGGGGAGCCGCCCACGGCGACGAAGCCCTCGGCGGTCCTGGCCAGGTCGCGCACGCTCTCGCCGCGCCGGAACGCGCTCAGGCCCGCGACCTCCACGCTCTCCCAGGAGAAGCCGTCGGTGCTCGTCCACAGGCCGACGCCCGACTCCTCGTCGCCGCCCGCGGCCAGCCAGTGGCCCTCGGCGCCGACCACCTTCAGCACGGTCGCGGTGGGCGAGTCGGACACCTTGCCGAGCTGCCATGTACGGCCGGCGTCCGGGGAGAAGAGGAAGAGCGGGCGCGGGGTGGGGCTCGTGGTGTCGCTGCCGACGGCGACGACCACCTGGCCGGCGGTGGCCACGTCGTTGAGCTTCTGGTTGGAGCCGCTCACCGCCGAGCTCAGCTCGAACAGGGTGTCGGCGGGCAGGAACCGGCCGGTGGCCAGGCTCAGCCCGTCGGGGGTGCGGTTCGCGAGCTGGCGCCAGGCCAGGATGCCGCCGGCGACGGTGAGCGCGATGGCGACCAGGATCGCCACGGGGGCGGCCAGCCTGCGCCGCCGTACCGGGCTGGACCTCCTGGTGGCGGCCGGGGCGGGGCCGCGCTGGTGGCGGCCCGCACCCGCCGGGCCGGAGGCGACCAGCAGGTCCGGCCGGGTCGGGCGACCGCCCGGCGGGCGGCCCACGCGGCGGACGGCGGGCTGGTCGTCGTCGCCGTGGACGTGCTCGGGCTCGGCGTCGATGGCGGGCTCCACCGGGATGGGGACCGCGGGGGGCGGCTCCTCACGGTCGTCCCGGCGCTCCCAGTCCCGGCGCTCCCAGTCGTCGCCCTCCCAGTCGTGACGCTCCCGGTCGTGACGTTCCCGGTCGTGGCGTTCCCGCTCCTCGCGGTTGCGGTCCTCGCGTGCCCGATCCTCGGGGTCGTCGTGCTCGTGGCGCTCCCGCTCCTCGCGGTTGAGCCGTTCCCGGCGGTCGCGTTCCTCGCGGTCCTCGTGGGGGTCGCGGCGGGCGTACGGCTGGGCGCGCTCGGCCGGGCGGGTGGGTGGGGGTTCCTCCGCCACCGGTTCGTTGCGGGGCGGGTCCTGGGCGGGGGGTGGTTGGTCGCGTCGCAGGGGGATGCCCTGGCGCGGGTAGGGCTTGGTGTCGGCGGTGCGCTGCCTGCGCTCGGTCTCCTCGGGTGACTCGGGGGCCTCCTGGGGGTAGGGGCGGGCCTGACCGGTGGCGACCAGCTTGTCCGGCCGGCTGACCAGGCGGCGGCGCCGCTCGTCGGTCTCCGGCTCGGCGGTCGGCGAGCTGTACGGCCGGCGTCCCCGGGGCGCCTCGGGCGGCTCCTCCTCAGGCGTGGGCGAGGCGAACGGCGGCAACCCCCAGGGCGAGGCGAGCGGTAACCCCCGCGCCCGGTCGTCGGTGGGCCCGGGCGGCGCATGCTCGATCCGCGGCTCCCGCGGCCGCGCAGGCCCCACACCCGGCGGCTGCTCCAGGCCTGACGCCCGCGCCTCCCCTGGGCCATCCGCAGGCGGCTGCTCCGTACCCGGCGCGCGCGCCTCCCCCGGGCCCGCCGCAGACGGCTGATCCGGGCCTGACGCCCGCGTCTCCTCCACGCCCGCCGCAGGGGACTGCTCCGGGCCTGGCGCCCGTGTCTCCTCCGCGCCCGGCGCAGGTGGCTGCTGCGGGTCCGCAGGGGGCGGTGGGGCCTCCGGGTGGATGGAGGGGCCCGTGGGGGCGGCGGGGGGCTCGTCGTCCTGCCGCCGGGGCGGATCGCTGGGGCCGGAGGCCACGCGCCGCACCTCCTCGTGAGGTTTGGGACCGTTCCAGGGGTCTTTGCCTGCCTAACCGCCGTCCTGGGCGAAATTCTGGGAAAAATCACCCAGGCTGCGGCGCACGGGACTACTTCTACCCTCCCGAGCCACGATGATCACCTCGAATCCCCGATGTGTCACAGGATCCAGACCAGCACGCCCGCGACGGAAGCGCGAGACCTCTCTAGCGAGATTCCACAAACCCCCGGGCTATTTATCCGGAAATAGTAGGAACTGCCCGCTTCTTTGCCAGCACGAAAACCCCTACCCCGAAGACGCCGAGCTGCACCACGGTCCCCACGAGCGACTGCCACGGCACCGCCCCTTGCCGCATCGCGTCGGACAGCTCCCCCGACGCCGCGCTCGTCCCGAAGGCGAAGACGTTGTTGATCACGTGCATCGCGATCGCCGCCTCCAGCCCGCCGGTCCGGACGGTGAGCAGCCCCATGACCACCCCGAAGCTGAACACGTCGATCATGCCCGCCCCGGTGTAACCGTGCAGCGACATGAAGGCCAGCGACCCGAGCAGGATCCCGTAGATCGGGTTGCGCAGGTAGGAGCCGAAGGCCTGCACCAGCCAGCCGCGGAAGATGTACTCCTCGGTCGCCGCCTGGAACGGCACCAGCAGGACGATCACCAGCAGAGCCGGCAGGAACGTCGCCCAGCCCGCCCAGCCGAACATCCCGGACAGGTCCTCCCCGGTGGCCGCGAAGGCCGAGACCATCGCGATCTGCCCCAGGAGCAGCGCCACCACCGCGATCCCGGCGCACTGCGCCATCCATCCCCAGCGCAGCCGCCCGGCCACCGAGGAGAGCGTGCCGGGCCGCCGCCGCTGGATGAGCGCGGCGGTGCCGTACACGACGGGCAGCACCGCCGCGATCGGCAGCAGCAGGAAGACCAGCGCGTAGAGCGGGTCGCTGAAGAGCTGGATGGTGGTGAGCACCTTGATGCCCAGGAAGGGCGCGGCCAGCATGCCGGCGAACAGCACCACGAAGCCGACGACGAAGAAGGCGGCGCCCACGATCAGCGTGCCGACCAGGGGCCGCCACCACTCGGTGGCCCGGTTGCGGGCGAGGTGGTCGTAGCGCAGGCCGGGCTGGGTGGGGAGCAGGAACGGCTCGGGCGCCGGCGGCTGGTAGCCCGTCGGAGGATACGGCCGGCCGTAGGGAACCGGTCCCTCCCCGTACGGACCCCGCCCCTGGCCGTACGGCACCGGTCCGTCCCCGTACGGACCCGGCCCCTGGCCGTACGGCACCGGTCCCGGTGCGTGCGGACCCGGTCCCTGGCCGTGGGGCGCCTGCGGCTCTGGAGTCTCCTGCATGCTGCCATTCTTCCTGCCGGGCGCGCATTTCTTCACAGACTGGCCGGGCGATCGCGTGGATTCTCCAGGAGTAAGCAGTCCAACCCTGGGAGTCAGTCATGTCCAAGCTGGGGCCGTTCGTCACGCTCGCGGTGGGTGTCGTGCTCGCCGGCGGGCTGGGCGTGGCCAGCGTCGCCGCCAATCCCGGTGCCCGGGAGGCCGCGGGCACCGCCGAGGTGGTGCAACCGCCCGCCGAGGCCACCTCCTCCGCCACACCGGCCGAGAACCCGGCCGGAAACACCTCGCCGCCGAGCACGAAGCCCGCGCCGGTCCGCGCCGACTACGCCGGCCGGGTCGAGGGCACCCGGGCCCTGATCGCGGTCTCGATCCGCGGGGCCAAGGCCATCGGCTACTTCTGCGACGGCCGTACCGAGGCCTGGTTCCTCGGCAAGGTCGCTGGCGGCCAGGTCGAGCTGGAGGGCTTCGGCGGGGCCAAGCTCACCGCCGCGCTCGGCGGCGGCCGGGCGGCGGGCGAGGTCGCCGTGGGCGGCAAGAAGTGGGACTTCACCGCCCCGACCGTCAAGAAGCCCTCGGGCCTCTACCGCGCTACCGCCATCGTGCGCGGCGCCAAGATCAAGGCGAGCTGGATCTACCTCCGCAACCCGAACGGCGACGGCTTCACCCAGGTCGGCACCGCCTTCGTCGGCGAGCAGAAGGTCGAGCCGCCCGCGCTCACGCCGGGCAGCCCGGTCACCATCAACGGCGGCCAGGTCGAGGCCGAGGACGTCGACGGCTTCATCGAGGAGATGTCATGACCGCAGTGCTTCCGCCCCGCCGTACCGGCCTCGCGCCGCTGCTGCTCCCGCTCCTGGCCGGTGGCCTGGTCATGGTCGCCCTCGGCGTGTACGGCAGAGCCCACACCCCGACCGGTTTCGCGATCGGCCCGGCGGGCTTCTCCGGCGCGCAGCCGATGAAGGCCTGGCTGACCACGGGCGCCTTCCTGCTCGCCTTCGTCCAGGTCGTCTCGGCGCTGTCGATGTGGGGCAAGATCGGCGTCCGCATCCCCGGCGCGGTGCACCGCTGGTCGGGACGGCTGGCCTTCCTGCTCACCGTCCCGGTGGCCTTCCACTGCCTGTACGCGCTGGGCTTCCAGTACGACGTGCCGCGCGTGCTGATCCACTCGCTGCTCGGCTGCTTCTTCTACGGCGTCTTCACCGCGAAGATGCTCGCGCTGCCGCGCAAGGGCCTGCCCGGCTGGACCCTGCCGGTGCTGGGCTCGCTGGTCTTCACCGCGCTGGTGGGGCTCTGGCTGACCTCGTCGTTCTGGTTCTTCACCGTCATCGGGGTTCAGGTGTGAAGGTGCTGGTCCTGGTGAGGCCGGCGGCGCGGCCCTTGGCGGCGACGACCAGGGCCATCTTGCGGGAGGCCTCGTCGATCATCTCGTCGCCGAGCATGGCCGCGCCGCGCTTCTCCACGGTGGTGTAGTACTCGTACGCCTCCAGGATCAGCTCGGCGCGGTCGTAGTCCTCCTGCGCGGGCGAGAAGACCTCGTTGGCCGCGTCCACCTGCAGCGGGTGCAGCACCCACTTGCCGTCGAAGCCGAGCGCGGCGGCCCGGCGGGCGACCTGCCGGTAGCCCTCGACGTCCTTGATCTGCAGGTAGGGGCCGTCGATGACCTGGAGGTCGTGGGTGCGGGCGGCCATCAGCAGCCGCATCAGGATGTAGTGGTAGGCGTCGCCTTCGGTGTAGCCGGGCGGCTGCTGGCCGACGACGAGGGTGCGCATCTTGATCGAGGCCATGAAGTCGGCCGGGCCGAAGACCAGGGCCTCCAGCCGCTTCGAGCTGCCCGCGATGGCGTCCACGTTGACCAGGCCGCGGGCGTTCTCGATCTGCGCCTCGATGCCGATCCGGCCGACCTCGTAGCCCATCGTGCGCTCGATCTGGGTGAGCAGGGTGTCGAGCCAGACCACCTCGGTCGGGTCCTGCACCTTGGGCAGGATCAGGCAGTCGAGCTGCTCGCCCGCGCCTTCCACGACCTCGATGACGTCGCGGTAGGTCCACTGCGTCTCCAGGCCGTTGACCCGCACCGCGCGGGTCTTGCCGCTCCAGTCGCCGGTGCGCAGCGCGTCCACGATGTTCTTGCGCGCCTCGGCCTTGGCCAGGGGCGCGACCGCGTCCTCCAGGTCGAGGAAGACCTCGTCGGCGGGGAGCGTCTGGGCCTTCTCCAGGAAGCGCAGGCTGCTGCCGGGCACCGCGAGGATCGAACGTCGTGAGCGCATGGCCACACGCTAGCGGGCGGCTTCGGCGAGCTGCCAGATCGGGGCTTCTATGGCGGCCATTCGCGGGCAGGATGGCAGGCATGGCATTCACTTCCGAAGAGCTCGAGTACCTCAAGTCCCGTCCGCTCGCCCGGCTGGCGACGCTCGGTGCGGACGAGCAGCCCGATGTCGTGCCTCTGGCCGCCGAGTTCGACGGCGCCTGCTTCTGGGTGGGCGGCGGGCCGACCGTGCTCAAGACCCGCAAGGTGCGCAACGTCGCGGCCGGCCGTACCAAAGTGGCGCTGGTCTTCGACGACCTGGTGAGCATGGAGCCGTTCGTCGCCCGCGGCATCCGCGTGTACGGCGTGGCCGACGGCCCGGTGGAGCGCGTGGGCATGGTCGGGCCCGGCCACTACCTGCGCATCACCCCGACCGAGTCGTGGAGCTGGAACATGGCCGGGGAGCCGGTGGGCGAGGAGTGGTACCCCGCCCGCCACGCCGTGCACTAGCCGAGCGGCTTCTCGAACCAGTGGTGGGCGTAGGGCTCGTCGTTGAAGGCGGGCACCTCGTGGTAGCCGGTCCGGTGGTAGAGGCTGATCGCCTCGGTCAGGCTCCGGTTGGTGTCGAGCCGCACGGCTTTGGCCCCGGCCGCCGCCGCGCGGTCCTCCAGCTCGGCCAGGAAGCGCCGGCCCAGCCCCAGCCCGCGCACGGCCGGGGAGACCCACATGCGCTTGATCTCCGCGTACGGCAGGCCGGAGAGCTTGAGCGCGCCGCAGCCGACCGGTTCGCCGTGCACCATCGCGACCAGCAGGAGCCCGGCGGGCGGGGTGACATCCTCGTCCCGCACCTGCCGGGCCCTGGCGAGCTCGAAGCCGTGCTCGAAGCGGTCGCCGATCTCGGCGTAGTAGGCCGCCAGGCAGCGCCGGGCGTCGGGGTGGGCCGGGTCGAGCACCTCGAAGCGCACCGTCGAGGCGGTCAGCAGCCGTTCGACCTCGGCCATGGCGCTGACCAGGCGCTCGCGTTGCCGCTCGTCGAGCGGGAGCAGGATGGACGCGGCCAGGTCGTCGGAGCGGCGGTCGAGCTCGTCGCGGGCGGCGAGGCCGGCTTCGGTGAGCCGGGCGGTGCGCACCCGGCCGTCGCCGGCGCGGGCGTCGACGGTGACCAGCCCCTCCGACTCCAGCGCGCGCAGCAGCCGGGAGAGGTAGCCGGAGTCGAGTTCGAGGCGGGCGCGCAGCTCGCGCAGGTCGGCTCCGCCCGGGCCGATCTCCCACAGCAGCCTGGCCTGGCCGAGCGGGCGGCCCAGGGAGAGGAAGGCGTCTTCGAGCGCGCCGGCCCGCTGTGTCACCGTGCGGTTGAAGCGGCGTACCCGGTCCACCAGTGTCGCGTCCATTTATCTGACCTTAGTCAGAGATCGGCCGGATGGCTAGGCTGTCGCGGTGTGACCGAAGTCCTGCGCACCGCCCGGCTGACCCTCCGCCCCGTCGGGGCCGGCGACCTCGCCTGGCTGGCGGCCCACTGGACCGCACCCGACGTGCGGCGCTTCCTCTTCGACGGCGAGGCGCCCGACACGGCGGAGATCGAGGAGGTCATCGCCGACGGGCACAGCCCGCTGTGGGTGATCGTCGCCGGCGGCACGGCGATCGGCGTGGCCGGGCTGCGGCCGCTGGAGGAACTCGGCCCGGAGGTCTACTACAGCCTCGCCCCCGAGGTCTGGGGCCGCGGCTACGCCACCGAGGCGGCCCGCGCGGTCGTCGAGCACGCCCTCGGGCCGATGGGCCTGCCGGAGGTGCTGGCCGAGGTGGACGAGGGCAACACCGCCTCGCTCGCGGTGGTCGAACGGCTCGGCATGGCCCCCTTCGAGAAGGTGGCCGGACTGCTCGGGCCGATGATCCGCTACCGGGTTACAGTGCAGAGGTGACGGTCATCGAGGAAGGCGCCAAGAAGTCGGGCGTGCTCTGGCTCGGGCTCGACCGGCCCCGGCTGGCCTGGCACACCTGGCACGACGGCGCGGTCTACGTGGTCACCGGCGAGGGCGAGCAGGACCTGCCCGGCCTGGCGGGGCTCGACCGGGTCGAGATCACGCTGCGCAGCAAGGACAACGGGGCCCGGCTGGTGGCCTTCGAGGCGTCGGTCGAGGTGGTCGACCAGGCCGCCGAGCCGGAGGCGGTCGCCGCGCTGGCCAAGGACCGGCTCAACGCCCCAGACGGCGCCGCGATCACCGAGCGCTGGGCCCGGACCGCGACGGTCGTGAAGCTCCGCCCGCTCACCGGGTGAGGACGGGCTCCCGCACCTCCGCCTTCGGCGCGGCCGGTCGCGCCGAGGCCAGCTGGGCCAGCAGCGCGCCGCTCAGCACGATGAGCCCGCCGATCACCTGGAACCTGGTGAGCTGCTGGCCGAGCAGGAACCACGCGACGATCGCCCCGAAGATCACCTCCAGGGTGGCCACCGTGGCGCCCACCGCGGCCGACAGCCGCCGCACCGCGTTGACCCCCAGGCAGTAGGCGACGGCCGTGGCCACGACGATCATCCAGGCGTACGCGCCCCAGGCCGGCAGCGTGTTGCCGCCGAGCGTGACCTGCTCGCCGAGCGCCGTCCACGGCAGGCTCCAGGGCTGCGCGAACGGCACCAGCAGGAGCGAGGCGCCGAGCATGCCCCAAGCGACCAGGCCCAGCGGGTCCACGTCCTCGCCGAAGCTGTCGCTGAGCAGGAAGTAGGCCGCGCAGCACGCTCCGGCGGCCAGGCCGAGCAGCACGCCGATCAGGTCGAGGCGCATGCCGGCCCAGAACTCGGTCACGATCGCGAGGCCGACGAAGGCGACCAGCGCCCCGGCGTAGGCCACCCGCGGCAGCCGTACCCGCCGGACGAAGCGCACCCAGAGCACGACCATCACCGGCGCGGTGAACTCCAGCAGCAGAGCCACGCCCACCGGCAGCCGGGTGATCGCCACGAAGTACAGAGCCTGCACGCCGGCGACCGCGACCAGGGCGTAGGCGGCGAAGAACCCCAGCTTGTCCCGCGGGATGCGCAACGCGGCGGGCCGGAAGAGGGCCAGGAGGGCGACCATCAGCACCCCCGCGCCCGCCATGCGCAGCCAGACCGATTCGAGCGGCGCCAGTCCGGCGGCGTTCAGGAACTTCGCCATCGGCCCGGAGAAGGCGAAACACCATGAGGAGATCAGGGCCAGCAAGAGTCCGGCGTACCGCATCGAACACCACCAAGGGGGGTAATCACCATTCAGTACTTTTGATACTGACATGAGACTTCCCGGTCACACAACCCCCAGCTTGGCCAGCAGCCGCCGGCAGGACTGCACGTCCTCCTCGCCCAGCGGCCCCAGGAAGTGCTCGCGGACCGCGCCCTGGTAGGTCGGCCTGGCCTGCTCCAGCCGGGCCTGCCCGGCGTCGGTGAGCACGGCGAACAGGCCACGGGCGTCGCTCTCGCACGCCTCCCGCGACACCAGCCCGTCCCGCTGCAGCCGGTCGATCAGCCGGGTGAGCCCGCTCCGCGACAGCAACACCTGGTGCGCCAGGTCGTTCATCCGCAGCCGCCGGCCGGGCGCCTCGGCGAGTCTGGCCAGCACCTCGTAGCAGGGCAACGCCAGGTCGTGCGCCCGGAGCAGGTCCGCCTCCAGCCTGGTGGCGATCCGCACCTGGGCCCGCTGCAACATCCGCCAGACGGCGAGTTCCTCGGAGGTCAGGAGCACGCAGTAACCTTAGAACGTTGCGTGTGCATCTAGTGCGCCGCCCATCCATATCAGCGACAAGGAGTGCCGAGCTTCCATGGCACCTACCCCAGAGCAGGTGACGGCCGCCCTCGCGACCGTGAACGACCCCGAGATCCGTCGGCCCATCACCGACCTCGACATGGTCAAGAGCATCGACATCTCCCCCACGGGCGAGGTCGTCGTGGGCATCTTCCTGACCGTGTCGGGCTGCCCGCTGAAGGACACCATCACCCGCGACGTGACCAACGCCGTCTCCAAGATCGACGGCGTCACCAGCGTGCGCGTGGCCATGGACGTGATGAGCCAGGAGCAGCGCAAGGCGCTCCAGACCAAGCTGCGCGGCGACCGCGCACCCGAGAAGGAGATCCCCTTCAACCAGCCCGGCTCGCTGACCCGCGTCTTCGCGGTCGCCAGCGGCAAGGGCGGCGTCGGCAAGTCCTCCGTGACGGTCAACCTCGCCGCGGCGATGGCGGCCCAGGGCATGAAGGTCGGCATCGTCGACGCCGACATCTACGGCCACAGCATCCCGCGCATGCTCGGCGCGAGCGAGCGGCCGACCAAGGTCGAGGACATGATCATGCCGCCGGTGGCGCATGACATCAAGGTCATCTCGGTCGGCATGTTCAAGCCCGACGGCAACACCCCCGTCGTCTGGCGCGGCCCCATGCTCGACCGGGCGCTGCACCAGTTCCTCGCCGACGTCTACTGGGGCGACCTCGACGTCCTGCTCCTCGACCTGCCGCCCGGCACCGGCGACATCGCCATCTCCGTGGCCCAGCGGCTGCCCGGCGCCGAGATCCTCGTCGTCACCACCCCGCAGATGGCCGCCGCCGAGGTCGCCGAGCGGGCCGGCTCCATCGCCGCGCAGACCCACCAGCAGATCGCCGGTGTCATCGAGAACATGTCGTGGCTGCCCTGCCCGCACTGCGACGAGCGGGTGCACGTCTTCGGCGAGGGCGGCGGCCAGACCGTGGCCGACGCCCTGACCCGCATCCTCGGCTCCCGGGTGCCCCTGCTCGGCCAGGTGCCCATCGACCTGCGCCTGCGCGAGGGCGGCGACGAGGGCAAGCCGCTCGTCCTCACCGACCCCGACTCGCCCGGCGCGGCCGAACTGCGGAAGATCGCGGCCACGCTGTCCAAGCGGTCGAGCAGCCTGAAGGGCATGCAGCTCGGGCTCGCGCCCAACCGCGGCTGACCTGCTCTCTTCTCGTACGGCCACGCCTCCCTAGGGGGCGTGGCCGTACGGCTTTGCAGGTCAGGAGGAGGCCGGGTTGGTCCCGTCCCATTCGGCCAGCGGGGCGCAGTGCCACTGCCAGCCCACCTGGCGCTCCTGACCGGGCAGGTCCGCCCGGCCGTTGGCCCACAGCAGCGTCGTCCAGGGATCGGTGTCCTCGGGCGCCCACGGGAACATCCGGCGCACCACCGTCGTGGCCACCTCCGCCGACGGCACGAACGGCACGCCCAGCGCGCCCCCGGCGTCCGCGGTGTGCACGAGCAACTCGTCGCAGGCCATGCCCGCGAACCCGGACACGTCCGCCCGGCCCCACGGATGCCAGCCACGCGCCTCAGCGGGCGACCCCTCCACCACGTACGCCAGGACGGTCGCCAGGGCCCGCACCGAGGCCACCAGGTCCTCCGGCTCGGACTCGGGGCGTACGCGCACCTCCAGCGTGCTCAGCTCCTTGTCGCCCGCCACGAGGTCGGTGGAGTACCACATCAGGCAGTCGCCCATGTGGGCCACGACCCCGGACACCGTCCAGTCCATCCCGGGGACCTGCGTCCCGGCCCATTTCGGGCCCTGCCCGGCGGCCAGGAGGTCGAGGTGCTGGAGGCATTCGGCGGCGACGGCTCGGAGGGTGTTCGCGTCCATGGCCGAATCTTTGCACAACAAGTTCGGAGATCGCTGGCAACTCTCGATCTTCTGTTCGATCCCGGAGCCTCGGTCAGGTGGACTCGGGGTCGTACGGGGGGATCTCGCCGGCGCGGAGTTCGTGGGTGAGGGCGGCGACGGGCGCGGGGACGTACTCCGGCTCGGCGGCCGGGGAGGTCTGCCAGTCGTCGGCGTCGTCCATGAGGTGCTTGCGGACGAAGTTCTTCGGGTTGAGGTCGGTGGGGTCGAAGTTGGAGAACTCCGGCCCCAGCCCGGCCTTCAGGTCGTCACGGGCGTTGTTCGCCATGCGGCGGAGATTGCGCAGGGTCTTGCCCGCCTGAGCGGCCGCCTGCGGCAGCTTCTCCGGGCCGAAGACCAGCAGCGCGATGACGATCAGCGCCGCGATCTCGAACCAGCCAAGATTGAACACCCTGAGCTCCTCACATTCCAGCCACTCCAGAGTAAGGCAGGTTATGAGGGGCTTGGGGTGGCCACCGGCTCCTCTTCGGCCATGACGGTCAGGGTGGCCGTGGCTTCCTGGCCGTCACGCTGGTACTTGACGGTCACCTTGGAGCCGGGCGCCTTGGCGCGGATGAGGGCGATGAGCTCGTTGCCGTTCTCCAGGCGGAGGCCGTCGATCTCCAGGATGACGTCCCCGGCCTTGAGCCCGGCCTTGCCTGCGGGGCCGGCGGCGTCGACCGGCTGGCGACCCTCCTGCGGCGCGCTGGCGATCTTGACGCCCTGACCGCGGTAGTCGTTGTCCAGGACGATGCCGATGCGGGGGCGCTTCGCCTTGCCGTACTTGATGATGTCCTCGGCGACGCGCCGCGCCTGGTTGCTGGGGATGGCGAAGCCCAGGCCGATGTTGCCGCTCTCGCCGCCGAGCGAGCGGCCCAGCGTGGCGATGGCGGAGTTGACGCCGACGACCTCGCCGTTGACGTTGACCAGGGGCCCGCCGGAGTTGCCGGGGTTGATCGCGGCGTCGGTCTGGATGGCGCTGATGTAGGCGACGTCCTCGGGACGCTGGGCGGTCTCCTGACCGGCGACGACCGGGCGGTTGAGCGAGCTGACGATGCCGGTGGTGACCGTGCCGCTCAGGCCGAGCGGCGAGCCTACGGCGATGACGGGGTCGCCCACGACGACCTGGTCGGAGTTGCCGAGGACGATCTCGGGGGTGCCGAAGGTCTCGTCGGGCTTGACCACCGCGAGGTCGGAACCGGCGTCGCGGCCGATGATGCGGGCCGAGGTGCTCTTGCGGTTGTTGAAGTTGATCCGGATCTCGCCGCCCTTGGCGGCCATGGCGACGACGTGGTTGTTGGTGACCACGTAGCCGCCCTTGATCAGGAAGCCGGAGCCCGAGGCGGCCTCGGTGCCCGTGCCGTTGCCGACGTCGAGCGAGACGACGCTGGGTAGCACCCGTGAGGCCACGCCGGCGACCGAGTCCGGCGGGCGGGCGGTGCTGCCGCTGGGGACGGGGCCGAGGCTGTAGGACGGGTTGTTGCCCGAGTCGTTCCGGGTCAGCAGGTAGGTGCCGACGCTGCCGAGGGTGGCGGCGAGCATGGCGGCCACGACGGCGATCACCACGACGACGCCCAGGCTGGTGCCGGGGCGGGGGGCGGTGGCCGTGCCGCCCGGGTGAGCGCCGCTCGGGGGCGGGGCCCAGCCCGGGCCCATGCCGGACGCTTGGAACGGCGGGGGCGGGGGCGAACCCGGGCCGCCGGGGCTGCCGAAGCCGCCGGGGCCGCTGGTGCTGTGGCCGGAGGTCGAGGCGCCCGGGCCGTAGCCGGGGGCGGCGGGGCCGTAGCCGGGCGCGCCGCCGCCGTTGGCGTAGCCGTTGGGGTGGCCGCCGGCCGGGTGGGTCCCCGTCGGCTGGCCGCCGGTGGGGTGCGTCCCGGTCGGCTGGCCGCCGGGCGTGGGGCCGGCGGTCGGATGGGTTCCCGTCGGGTGGGTGCCGGGCGGGGGCATGAAGGTGGCGGTGCCGTTGGGGGCGCCGCCGTCCGGGCGCGCGTAGCCGCCGGTGCCGGGCTGCGGGCCGTACCCGTCCGTGAGGGAGGAGCCACCGGTGGAGGTGGCGGTGGAGGAAGTAGGGCCGCCGGACTGCTCGCCGAAGACCACCGTGTCCGTGGGAGGACGCCCGGAGGGGTCCCCCCAGCTCTCGGCGGGCCGGAAGTCGGGCCGGTCGAGCCGCTCAGTGGTGTCCGACGGCGTGCGTCCGTCCTCGGAGGGGGGGCGCGTCTCGTCGGTCATCTAGTTCCTCACTACTCCTTGTCCGGCCGCACGCCATCCTGGCGTGGGCGGCATACGAGAGATGTAAAGCACCGAATCACGATCGTATGCCCCTGAGGCCGTTGCCTAAGCCAGGGCCCCCTAAGGAACGCTGGTCTTGTGCACGGTGGTCGGAGGAGGACCCGAGGTCTGGTTGGCCGTGGACACGAACAGGGTGCCGAGGGCCACCGCGGCGGAGACGACGCCGACCGCGACGTAGGTGCTCCGGCGCTTACGCCCAGGGCCGGAGGAACCGGACGGGTCGCGGCGGGGACGGTTGTCCAAGGGCGCGATGCTGCGCGGCCCAGGGAGCGGAACCCCGCCGAAGGTCCGGGGGAAAGGGCGCTCCCTCGGCGGCACGGGCCCACCGGGTTCGCCCATGAGCAGCAGGGACATGGTCAGGTCGGCCGGCATGGCAGGCCCGTCGAGCGAACGCAGGCGCGACTTCAGCGCCCGCATCGACTCCACCTCCCGGCGGCATTCCGCACAGAAGGTCAGGTGTGCCAGGGCGCGCTCACGTTCCATGTGATTGAGCTCGCCGTCGACCAGAGCGGATACGTTCTCTCCAAGATGCGACATATCAGACTTCCTCCCCACGAGTACCAGGCGGCGGGGGGAACTGAGATGAGAGTTGCCGAGGCGCACGATGCTCCAACGCCTCCCGCAACTGTGCCCTGCCACGGTGAATCCGGCTGCGGACCGTGCCCAGCTTCACGCCGAGCGTGGCCGCGATCTCTTCATACGACAGGCCCTCGATGTCACACAGCACGACCGCGGCCCGGAACTCCGGGGCGAGGCCGTCGAGCGCCGCCTGGATGTCGGGCTCGAGATGCGCGTCGTCGAAGGCCTGGGCAGGCGAAGGCTCACGTCCGCGAAGCCGCTCGGCGGCGTCGTCGGCCAGCCCCTCGAACCGGATGCGCTGCTTGCGCCGCGCCTGGTCCAGGAAGAGGTTGGTGGTGATCCTGTGCAGCCAGCCCTCGAAAGTGCCCGGCGTGTAACTCGACAGGGACCTGAAGACACGGACGAAGACCTCCTGAGTGAGGTCCTCGGCGTCGTGAATGTTGCCGGTCAGCCGGTAGGCCAGCCGATACACCCGCGCCGAGTGTGTCCGCACTACCTCCTCCCAGGTCGGAGGAGTCCACTCAGACACCTGGTGGTCGCTCGCGTCCACCAGTACTCCTCTCTCTGGGACCACCGCTACCGCCATAGTGCCTGGTTTTGTCCCTTCGTGCGCACTGCCGCCGTTGTGGACCGGCAAAGCCCGTTTAAACCTGCAACGCGTTGGGTGGCGCGTGAGTTCCCGAGCAGGCCCGTCTCCCCTAGGCTGCGATCAGTGACTAATTGCACGAAAGGGAGGGAGGAGGCAGATGACCAGTCCCACGGCGGCAAGTTGGGCCTACGCAGAGCAGTTCAGTCCTGAAGACGAGATTTTGCTCGCGGCCCGGCAGCGCGGCGCGGAAATGGGCGCGGTGCCCATTCTCCCCGGCGGCGGCGCGGCGCTGAGCTTCCTCGCCGCCGCGGTGAACGCCCGGTCGGTCGTCGAGATCGGCACCGGCTGCGGCGTGTCGGGCCTCTGGCTCCTGCGCGGCATGCGCAACGACGGCACGCTGACCAGCGTCGACCTGGAGCTGGAGCACCAGCGGCTGGCCAAGCAGGCCTTCGCCGAGGCGGGGTTCTCCGGCAGCCGCATCCGGCTGATCACCGGCCGGGCCCTCGACGTGCTGCCCCGCCTGTCCGACGGCGGGTACGACCTGGTCTTCGCCGACGCGGCCAAGCACGAGTATCCCGACTACCTCGCCGAGTCCGTGCGGCTGCTGCGGGTGGGCGGGATCGTCGCCTTCGACAACGCGCTCTGGCACGACCGCGTGGCCGATCCGGCGCAGCGGGATCCCGACACCGTGGCGGTCCGCGAGCTGGGCAAGCTGGTGCAGGCGGACGAGCGGCTGCGGGCCGTGATGTTGCCGGTGGGCGACGGGTTGCTCGCCGCACTCAAGATCTCCGACTGACCACCCGTTCCAGTACGGCAAGCCGCCCGAACTGGGCAGGCTGCCCGAGGCCCGGGAAACGGCAGGGCCGCCCGGATGAACCGAGCGGCCCGAACGCTTGGCGCGGTCTAGCGCGTGGTCAGCCAATCGAGCAGCACCCGCACGCCGAACCCGGTCGCCCCCTTGGCGAAGATGCCGTCGTCCACGGTGCTGCGACCGACCCCGGCGATGTCCAGGTGCGCCCAGGGCAGCCCCCCGGTGAACTCCCGCAGGAACAGCGCGGCCGTGATCGACCCGGCGCTGAAGGCCGAGCCCGCCTCCACGTTGGCCAGGTCCGCGATCGGCGACTCCAGCGCGGGCCGGTAGTCGTCGATCAGCGGCATCCGCCACAGCCGGTCGCCGCTCTCCTCGCCCGCGGCGACGAGTTCCTTGGCCAGGACGTCGTCGGAGGCGAAGACCGCGCCGACGTTGCGGCCGAGCGCGACGCTGATCGCCCCGGTGAGGGTGGCGATGTCCACGATCACGTCGGGGTCGAGCTCGGCGACCGCGTAGGCCAGCGCGTCGGCCATGACCAGGCGGCCCTCGGCGTCGGTGTTGAGCACCTCGACCGTCTTGCCGCCGTAGATGGTGATCACGTCGGAGGGCCGCTGGGCGGTGCCCGACGGCATGTTCTCGGCCGCGGCGATCAGTCCCGTGACCCGGACCGGCGCACCCACCTGGGCGAGCGCGCTCATGACCGCGATGACGACGGCGCCGCCGGCCATGTCGGTCTTCTGGGTCTTCATGTTCTCGGTCGGCTTGATGGACAGGCCGCCGGAGTCGAAGGTGATGCCCTTGCCGACCAGCACGACGTGCCGCTCGGCGCCTTCGGGCGCGTAGGAGAGCTGGATCAGCCGGGGCGGGCTGGCCGAGCCCTGGCCGACCGCGGCGATGCCGCCGAAACCGCCGGACTGGAGGGCTTCCTCGTCCCACACCCGGGCCGGGAGGCCGAGTTCGGTGGCCCGTTCGGCCAGCCACTGCGGGTTCTTCACCGAGGCGGGCGTGTTGGACAGGTCACGGGCGAGGGCGACCGCCTGGGCCACGATCTCGCCCCGCCGTACCGCCTGCTCGTCCCCGCCGACGATGGTCAGGGCGGCGACCGGCGGCTTGCCGGGCGCGCCGATGCGGAAGGAGTAGGCGGCCAGCAGTGCGGCCTCGGTGAACGCGGCCAGGTCGCCGGCCGGGGCCACCACGGCGAGTGCCGGGCGGCCCTTCGCCTTTCTGACCAGTGCCGCAGCCGCTCTGCGCAGGTCCTTCGGTGAGGCGTCGCCCACCCCGTACAGGAGCAGCCGGCCGAGGCCGGAGGCCCGTGCGACGGGGATCTCGATCACCTCGCCGGCCTCGCCCTTCGCCTCGTAGAGCGCGAACAGCTCGGCCGGTGGAAGGGGCAGGTCGGGGACGTCGAACTCGGCGGTGTACGGCACCGCGAACAACTCGACGCCGGCGGGCGGCTCGGCGGCGACGGAAACACTGGTCTCGATTGGCATAACTGGGTGTTTCTCAGCCGACGACGCTCTTCAGCGCCTCACCGAGCGCTTTGGCCTCGTCTGCCGAGATCTCCACGACAAGCCGGCCACCACCCTCGAGTGGAACGCGCATGACGATGCCGCGACCTTCCTTGGTGACCTCGAGCGGACCATCGCCGGTCCGCGGCTTCATCGCCGCCATGCGCGCATCCCTTCCTGCCTGGGGCAACCGCGGACCGGCCGTACCGGCCACCCGGGTCGGTGCCCGACGCATTCACGTCTTCTGTGATGTCCTATTCTCCCGCATCGAGAGCCGTGGTGGGTAACGATCTCATCGCCGATGCGTTGTCGCCGGTGGCCAGGGCGGCCAAACTGGTCCTCGTGAACGCTCGCGCCGCGCTGTTCGACCTCTACGGGGACCACCTGCGTCCACGGGGCGGGCGGGCCACGGTGGCGGCGCTCGTCCGGCTCCTGGCACCGCTCGAGATCGCCGCTCCAGCCGTGCGAACCGCGGTTTCGCGGATGGTCAGGCAGGGCTGGCTGGTGCCGGTCCGGCTGCCTCAGGGGCCGGGCTACGGGATCACCCGCAAGTGCGCGACGCGTCTCGACGAGGCCGCGCTGAGAATTTACCGAGCTGGAACTCTCGCCTGGTCGGGGCGCTGGCACCTGATCGTCTTCGAGCCGGTGCGCGACCGGGCCCGCCGCGAGCGGCTCCGCGCCGACCTGGCCTTCCTGGGCTACGCGCCGATCTCGGAGACCACCTGGGTGGGGCCGCGGGCCTCCGGCGAGCTCGACGGGCTGCTGGCCGGGGTGCGCAACGACCGGTTCGAGGCGGTGCTGGAGGGCGATCCGCGCGAGCTGGTCGCGCGGGCCTGGGATCTGGCCGGGATCGGGCAGGCGTACGAGACCTGGCTGGCCGACGCGGTCACGATGGTCGGCTCCTTACCCTTCGACGCCACCCGTGACGAGGTCTTCGCCACGCGCAGCCGGCTGGTGCACGGGTGGCGCAACTTTCTCTTCCGGGACCCCGGCCTGCCCGCGGAGCTGCTGCCCGCCGGCTGGCCCGGGGAGAAGGCCCGGGCGTACTTCGAGTACGAGGCGGCCCGCCTGATGCCGGCCGCAGCCGCGTTCGTCGATGAGGAGCTGCAGTGATTTCCTACGAGGTGTCCGAGCACGTGGCGACGATCACCCTCGATCGTCCCGAGGCCATGAACTCGCTGACCGCCGAGGTGAAGACCGCCCTGCTGGAGGCGCTGGGCCGGGCCGCCGCCGATCCGGAGGTCAGGGCGGTGCTCCTGACCGGGTCGGGCCGCGCCTTCTGCGCCGGCCAGGACCTGCGCGAGCACGCCGCGAACCTGGAGGCCGGGCGCGGCCTGGCCGGGACGGTCCAGGAGCACTACAACCCGATCGTCACGCTGATCACCACCATGGACAAGCCGGTGATCGCCGCGGTCAACGGCGTGGCCGCGGGCGCGGGCGCCTCGCTCGCCTTCGCCTGCGACCTGCGGGTGGCGGCCGACAAGGCCAAGTTCGCCATGGCCTTCGCCGGGATCGGCCTGGCCCCCGACTCCGGCGCCTCCTGGACGCTCCAGCGCCTGGTCGGCCCGGCGCGGGCGGCCGAGCTGCTGATCCTGGGCGAGCCGCTGGACGCGGCCCGCGCGCTGGAGCTGGGCCTGGTCACCCGGGTGGTGCCCGCCGACGAGCTGGCCAAGACCGCCCGCGAGCTGGCGGTACGGCTGGCGCAGGGCCCGACCAAGGCCTACGCGGCCACCCGCCGGGCCCTGGCCTACGCCGCCACGCACACCCTTGAGGAGTCGCTCGCCCTGGAGGCCGAGCTCCAGGACGCGTGCGCGGCGACGGAGGACCACCGCAACGCCACCCGCGCCTTCCTGGCCAAGGAGCAGCCGACGTTCATCGGGCGCTGACCTGGCCGGCCTCGAACCAGCCGGTGAGGTCAGGATCGAGGGGCGGCACGTCGAGGGGCGTGCCGCCGGCGC
Organism: Nonomuraea sp. NPDC050328; assembly: GCF_044459405.1. Classification (NCBI taxonomy): domain Bacteria; kingdom Bacillati; phylum Actinomycetota; class Actinomycetes; order Streptosporangiales; family Streptosporangiaceae; genus Nonomuraea; species Nonomuraea sp. NPDC050328. The sequence continues at coordinate 83,680 of NZ_JBITIW010000015.1, forward strand.
GGAGCGACTCGGTGGCCCGGATGCCGGCGGCCACGGCCATGCGGGCGGCGACCGGCGAGGTGTCGGTGCGGCCGCCTTGCCGTACGAACCGGAAGAACTCGGCGAGCAGCTTGGGGTCGGCGCCGCCGTGCCCGCCCTCGGCGGCGGGGATCTCGTGGACGGCGTCGGCCTCGGGGCGGTAGCCGGAGCGGCGGGCGTTCCAGACCTTGACCACGCCGCCGGGCCCGTCGCCGAAGTTCTCCAGGCGGCCGGCGTCGCCGATGACGGTGTAGTTGCGCCAGTAGTCCGGGGTGAAGTGGCACTGCTGGTAGGCGGCGATGACGCCGTTGTCCAGGACCATGTTCATGACCGAGACGTCCTCGACGTCGACCACCGGGTTGAGCCCGCGCTGGGCCAGGGGCGGCCAGTTGGCGGCCGGCGCGTACCAGTCGCCCTCCTTGCGGGTGCCGGGCTCGCGGCGTGGCAGGTCCCCGTAGACCATCAGGTCGCCGAAGGCCTGCACGCGGGTGGTGTAGCCGCCGGCCAGCCAGTGCACGACGTCCAGGTCGTGCGCGGCCTTCTGCAGGAGCAGGCCGCCGACCTGGGTGCGGTCGGCGTGCCAGTCCTTGAAGTAGAAGTCGCCGCCGTGCCCGACGAAGTGGCGCACCCAGATCGTCCGCACCTGCCCGATGGCGCCGCGCCCGATGAGCTCGCGCATCAGCCGGACAGCCGGCATGTGCCGCATGTTGTGCCCCACGTAGAGCCGGGTGCCGCTCTCCCGGGCGGTGCGCAGCAGCTCGTCGCACCGCTCCAGGCTGATGTCGAGCGGCTTCTCCACGAAGGCGGGCACCCCGGCGCGCAGCAGCTCGCCGGCGATGTCGGCGTGGGTGCCGTCCGGCGTGAGGACGAGGGCGGCGTCGACCTCGCCGATCAGGTGCCGCCAGTCCTCGTACGGCTTCGCGCCGAACTCGGCCGCCGCGGCCGCCCGCAGGTCCGGGTCGAGCTCGGCGACGCCGACCACGCGGGAGCCCTCGCCGGGCCGGTGCGCGAGCTTGGCCAGCGTGCCGCGCAGGCCGTAGCCGATCACGCCGATTCTCAGGTCGCTCATGCCAGGAACATTTCGATCACGGGGACGGTCACCTCGGGCCGGACGGCGGGCAGCTCCAGGACGAGCGTGTCCTCCGGCACTCCCTTCAGATAGTGATGGAAAGGCTCCTTCGGGTCGATCGTCACGATCGGCACTTCGGAGGCGTCGTTCAGCAACTGGGCGTAGCGCACCTTGCCCGCCAGGCCGGGCAGGAACAGGTGCTTCAGCGGCCAGGCCAGCAGGTGCAGGTAGAGCCGGTCGCCCCGCTGCGTGTAACGGCAGTCCTGCGGCGGCGTGTACGGCGAGGCCCCGGCCCCGTGGATGGCGCGGCCGTGCAGCCGCATCCACTCGGCGATCCCGTCGAGGCGCTCGACCGCCCGCGGCTCGAACTCGCCGCGGGCGTTGGGCCCCACGTTGAGCAGCATGTTGCCGCCCTTGGACACGGTGTCCACCAGCATGCCGATCAGCAGCTCGACCGGCTTCCACGCCAGGTTGTCGCGGTGGTAGCCCCAGCTCCCGTTGAGCGTCTGGCACGCCTCCCACAGCCCGGCGCCGGGCAGGCCGCCCGGCGGGATGACCTGCTCGGGGGTGCTGAAGTCGCCCCGGCCGAGGCCCAGCCGGTTGTTGAGCAGGATGTCCGGCTGCAGTTCCCTGACCAGCTTCTCCAGCTCTTCCGAGCGCCATTCCTGCGGCCCCTTGGCGCCGAAGCCGCGCCCGGCGTAGGAGAAGTCAAACCACATGGTGTCGATCCGGCCGTAGCCGGTCAGCAGCTCGCGGACCTGGCCGTGCAGGTAGTCGGCGTATTTCTGGACGTCGCGCTCGCCGAGGTCCTCCTCCCGCTGCGGGTGGTAGAGGTCGTTGGGGAAGTCGGGGTGGTGCCAGTCGAGCAGCGAGTAGTACAGCCCCACCCGCAGGCCCCGCGCCCGGAAGGCGTCCAGCATGGGGGCCAGCAGGTCGGTCCTGGCCTTGTAGTCGGTGAGCGCGCTGTCCCACAGGCAGAAGCCGTCGTGGTGCTTGGTCGTCACGACCATGTACTTCATGCCCGCTCTGACGGCCTGGTCGGCCCAGCGTTCCGGGTCGTACAGGTCGGGGTCGAAGTGGTCGAAGTAGCGCTGGTAGTGCTCGTCGCTGAGGCGCTCGTAGGACTTGACCCACTCGTGCCGGGCCGCGGCGGCGTAGATGCCCCAGTGCACGAAGAGCCCGAACCGGGCGTCGGTGAACCAACTCACGATGTTTGTCTCCAGTACGTCGTCACGGGGCGGCGTCCCAGTTCAGCGGCGGGTTCTCCGTGCCGAAGAGCCAGCCGCGCAGGAAGCCGTCGAGCTCCGGCCGGTGGGTGGTCTTGACGGCGTGGGCGATGAAGTCCTCGGTGCTCGCGACGCCGTTCTTGTGCCGCTGCACCCAGCGGCGCATGATCCGGTCGAAGCCGGCGTCGCCCACCTCGGTGCGCAGCGCGTAGAGCACCAGCGCACCGCCGTCGTAGATGTTGAAGCCGCCCAGCGCCTTGGGCCTGCCGGGCGGGCCGTCCTTGAGCCTGACCGGGTTCAGCCGGTCGTAGACGATCCTCATCCGGTCCTTGAGCGGCTGGCGGCCCTGCTCCTGGTTCCAGAGCGCCGCGTAGTAGACGGCCGGGCCCTCGTTCAGCCATGCCTCCTGCCAGGTGGCCGGGCTGACCGAGTTGCCGAACCACTGGTGGACCAGCTCGTGGATCATCGTGTTGGCGTAGGTGGGGCTGTTGAACCAGCCGGTGCCGAACAGCGAGAGCGTCTGGTTCTCCAGGGCGGCGCCGTACCCGGGGTAGACGTGGATCCCGTAGGTGGAGAAGGGGTAGCGGCCGAACTTGGCCTCCGTCCACTCCAGGTGGGCGGCGGTCTCGGCGACGATCGGCCCGTACTTGGCCTCCTGGCCCTGCGGGACGATGTGCCGCAGGGGCAGGGCGTGCGGGCCGGTGCCGTACAGGTAGACGCCCTTGGCGACGGAGAGGCCGAGCAGCTCGGTGGCCATCGGCTCCTTGACCCGGAAGTGCCAGACGTCGCCGGTCCGGGAGACCAGCTCGCCGTTGCCGGTGGCGACGTAGCCCTCGGGCGCGGAGACGTGCAGGTCCCAGGTGGCCTTGTCGCTGGGGTGGTCGTTGACCGGGAAGAAGGTGTCGGCGCGGCTGGACTGGGTGGCGGAGGCGAAGCCGCCGTCGGGGCCGAAGACCCAGCCGGTCACGCTGGCTCGGGGGTTCTTGCCGTTGCCGTGCGAGGCGATCTCGACCTCGAACGGCTTGTTGACGTGCAGCGGCTCGGCCGGGGTGACGGTCAGTTCCTGGCCGGTGTGGCCGGGGGTGAGCGCCCACTGGGCGGGCGTGCCGTTCACGGTCACCGAGTCGATGGTGTTGCCGTCGGTGTCCAGGTTGAAGCGGGACAGCGCCTGCGTGGCGGTCGCGGTGATCTTCACGCGGGCGGCGAAGTCGTAGGTGACCGGGGTGAAGTCGAAGCGGACGTCGTAGTGGCGGACGTCGTAGCCGCCGTTGCCGAGCGTGGGGTAGAGCGGATCGCCGACGCCGGGCGCGCCGGGCGAGGGGCCGGACGGGGTGGGGGACGGGGTGGCGGCCTGCGCGGGCAGTGCGAGCGTGCCCGCGCAGAGCGCGGCCACCGCCAGGAGGGCGGTCTTGCGCATGATGGCCTCTCTCGGTGGGTACGGCAGGCGGTCCTCAGCCCTTGGCGATGACTTCCTCGAACTCCTTGCGCGCCTGGTCGCCACCGGCCGCCCGCCAGTCCTTGACCACCTGGTCGTAGTGGCTCATCGGCCGCCGGCCGGCGATGATCGAGGTCAGGCCGTCCACCCGCAGGGTGTTGAGCGACTCGAACTTGCCCTCGTGGGCGGGCGAGTACAGGCCGGCGGTCGGGTCCTCGACGCCGACGGCGATGAGCTTGCTGATCGCCGCGTGCTGGATCCTCACCGCCTCGGCCGAGCTGGCGTCGAAGATCGGCTGGGTGGGGGCGCCGAGGTACTTCCACGGCACCGTGGTGTTCTTGGCGCCGGCCTCGGTGAGCACCGGGTTGCCCTTGGCGTCGCGGGTGTGGTCGGTGCCTTCGACGCCGTAGTTGACCAGCGTGTACTCCTCGCTGCCGAACGGCGAGGAGAAGAAGTCGGCGACCTTCAGCACGTCCTTGACGTGCGCCTCGTCGCCCTTCTTCACCAGGTTCACGGCGTAGACGATGTTGTTGAGGAAGGCCTTGGCCGAGGGCAGGAAGGGCGTGATCGGCCGCGGGTCGGCCTTGGGGTCGATCTTCTTCTGCGTCTGCAGGTAGCCGGTCGGGCCCAGGTAGGCGGGCAGGCCGTCGTAGGTCATCGCGGCCTTGCCGGAGTTGAACTCGTTCTTGCGCTTGAGCGAGTCGAAGCCCTCGGAGCCGGGGTAGATGACGCCCGCCTCCCGCAGCTTGATCACGAACTCGACGGCGGCCTTGTACTCCTCGGTCTCGAAACCGGCGGTGAGCTTGCCGGTCGCCTTGTCCAGCCGCCAGCCGTTGGGCGCGCCGAAGAGCTGGGCGAAGATCGACAGGCCGAAGAGGCCGCCGGTCGCGGTGATCACGCCCCAGCGGCCGCGGTCCGGGTCGGTCACGGCCTTCAGCGCCTCCAGCAGGCGGTCGGCGTCGGTGATCTGGGCCAGGTCGGCGATGCCCGCCTCGGCGAACATCTCGGCCCGGTAGAAGCCCATGCCGCCGACCAGGTTGCGCGGGATCGGCAGGCCGTACAGCCTGCCTCCGACGATGCACTGCTTCCAGAAGATCTCCGGGATCGCGGCGAGGTTCGGGTAGGCCTTGATCGCGTCGCCGGAGAGCAGGGCGGTCAGGTCGGCGCACTGGCTGGCGGCGAAGGCGGGCAGGTTGTTGACGCCCTGGCCGGCGGTGTACTGGAACAGGTCGGGCAGCGTGTTGCCGGCGACCATGGTGTTGAACTTGGTCTGCCAGTCGTCGGCGGCGACGATGGTCAGCTCCACCTTGCCGCCGAGCCGCTTCTCGATCTCCTGCCAGGCGGGGTTCTGCGCGCGCGGCGGGGGCGGCGGGAGGAAGGTCGAGGTGGCCGCGGTGATCGTGGCGCCGGACAGCGGCGGCGTGGGGACCGCCCTGATGAGCTGCTTGGGGTAGGTGAAGAAGCCGTCGGGCACCCCGGCGGCGGTGCCGGGCAGGTCGGCCTTGAGCGCGTTGGCCAGCGGGGTGTAGGTGGGCAGCTTCACGGTCAGGCCCTGCGCCTTGGCGGCGGGGGCGCCACCGGCGTTGCCGCAGGCGGCCAGCAGCGGGGAGGCGGCGATTCCGGCGGCGGTGAGCGCACCGAGACGCAGCAGGCCCCGGCGGGAGAGCTTGTCGTTCATCGGGGGGGTGACCTCTTATCCCTTGATGGCGCCGCTGAGGACGCCCTTGGTGAAGTAGCGCTGGAGGAAGGGGTAGACGAGCAGGATCGGGACGACGGCGACGACCAGCACGGCCATCTGGATCGCCTGCACCGGCGCGGGGGCCTCGGCGGCGCCGACGCTTTCGAGCGTCCGGCCCTGCAGCACGAAGCTGCGCAGGATCAGCGGCAGCGGGAACTTCTCGCTGTCGTCGAGGTAGAGCAGGGCGTTGAAGAAGGCGTTCCAGTAGGAGACCGCGTAGAACAGGGCGATCACCGCGAGCACCGCCTTCGACAGCGGGAGCACGATCCGGACCAGGATCCTCAGGTCGCCCGCGCCGTCCATGCGGGCGCTCTCCATGAGCTCGCCGGGCAGCCCCATGAAGAACGAGCGCAGCACCACCATGTTGAAGGCGCTCACCAGGCTGGGCAGGATCAGCGCGCCGAAGCTGTTGAGCAGGCCCACCTCCTTGACCAGCAGGAAGTTGGCGATGATGCCGGGGTTGAAGAGCATGGTGAACAGCGCGATCATCAAGATCGCCTTGGCTCCGGTGACCTCGCGGCGGCTCGTGCCGTACGCCAGGCCGATGGTGGCCAGCAGGCTGGCCACCGTCCCGACGAGGGTCACCAGCACGCTCACCGCGAGCGCCCGGGTGACCGTGCCGCCGTCGAAGATCGAGTCGTAGGCGGCGAAGCTGAGGTCGGTGGGGAAGAGCACGAAGCCGCCGCTCCTGGCGATCTCCGTCTCGGTCGACAGGCTGGTGCCGATCACGCCGACGAAGGGGTAGATCACCAGCAGCGTGACCGTGACCAGGATCGCCGCCTTGGCCGCCAGGCCGATCCGGCTCGGCCGCTCCATCCAGGCGGGACGCTCATTTGCCGGCACCGCGGTACACCCCCTCGTGGCCGAACAGGTGGGCCACCTTGTTGGCGCCGATCACCAGGGCCGCGCCGACGATCGCCTTGAACAGGCCGACCGCCGCCGCCGGGCCCCACTGGCCGTCGCGCACGCCGTTGAAGTAGATGAAGGTGTCGAGGACCTCGCCCGCCTCCGCGCCCACCGCGTCGCGCTGGAGCAGGATCTGCTCGAAGCCGACCGACAGGATGCTGCCGAGGTTGAGGATGAGCAGCAGGATGACGATCGGCATGATCCCCGGCAGGGTGACGTGCCACAGCCGGCGCCAGCGGCCCGCGCCGTCCATCGCCGCCGCCTCGTAGAGCTCGGGGCTGATCGACAGCAGCGCGGCGAGGAAGATGATCGTGCCCCAGCCGGCGTCCTTCCACATCAGTTGCAGGGTCACCAGCAGCGGGAAGGCGTCGGGGTCGGTCATGATGTCGTAGCGCGGCAGGCCCAGGTCCTCCAGGACGCCGGGCACCACCCCCGCGCCGCCGAGGATCTGCTGGAAGATCGAGACGATGATCACCCAGCCGATGAAGTGCGGCAGGTAGACCACGCTCTGCACGAAGCGCCGGACCTTCTCGCTGACCACGCTGTTGAGCAGCAGCGCGAGCGCGATCGGGGCGGGGAAGAAGAGCAGCAACTGGGTGACGGTGATCTGCAGGGTGTTGACCACCGAGTCCCAGAACCGGGCGTCGCCGAAGACGGTGGCGAAGTTCTGCAGGCCCACCCAGGGGCTGTCCAGGAAGCCGAGGTAGGGCTGGTAGTCCTGGAACGCCACCACGTAGCCGAACAGCGGCCCGTAGTGGAAGACCAGGAAGTACAGCAGGCCCGGCAGGGCGAGCAGGAGCATCACCCGGTCCCGCCTGATCCGCTGCAGGAGGGTGAGCTTCCTCGGTACGGCAGGCCGTACCGGTTCCTCTGACGCGACCTCCCGCACCGCGGGAAGGGGTGTGGTCGACATGCATGGTCCTTCCAGTTGGCGAGGAAATTAGTAAGCGGTTTCCACTCCCGTCAAGCCCCTGTCCATCAGATTCCGCCAGGTCCCCCAGCTCACTTGACGAGAAATTCCCAGCTCTCTAGCCTCTCGTCATCGCTAGATAGAATGCGCTTACTATCGGGGAGCCTAGCTGTGAGCAACGAAAGGGCGCCGGTCCGGCGTCCGGTGACGGAGACGAAACCGCACGCCGTCCTGGTCATGGGACCGGGGGTGCGCGAGCAGGTCTTCGGCGCCGCCGCGCTCGAGCGCCTCGACGAGCTCGCGACCGTCCACGACGAGGTGTTGCACGAGCTCACCGGGCCGGCCGCCGACCGCGCGCTGGCCGGGGCCGAGGTGCTGGTCACCGGCTGGAGCTGCCCGGCGATCGGCGCGGACCTGCTGGAGCGGGCGCCGCGGCTGAGGCTGATCGCGCATGCCGCCGGGACGGTGAAGACCTTCCTCGACCCCGAGGTGCTGCGCCGGGGCGTGCGGGTGACCAGCGCGGCCGACGCCAACGCGGTGCCGGTGGCCGAGTTCACCTTCGCCGCGATCGTCTTCGGGGCCAAGCGGGTCTTCAGCCTGGCCCATCGCTACCGGACCGAGGGCACGAAGCGTGATTTCTCCGGCATGCCGTGGCTGGGCACGCACCGCATCACGGTCGGGCTCGTCGGCCTGTCCAGGATCGGCCGCCGGGTCGCCGACCTGCTCCGCCTCCTCGACGCCGAGGTGCTGGTCTACGACCCCTACGCCGACCCGGCCGAGGCCGCCGCGCTCGGCGTGGCGATGGTGGACCTCGACACCCTGGTGCGCCGCTCGCACGTGGTCTCCCTGCACGCGCCCGACACCCCGGAGACGCGGCGCATGCTCGACCGCCGCCGGCTGGCCCTCATGATGGACGGGGCGGTGCTGGTCAACACCGCGCGCGGCGCGCTGGTCGACCACGACGCGCTGCTCGCCGAGCTGACCCGCGGCCGGATCGACGCCATACTCGACGTCAGCGATCCCGAGCCGCTGCCGCCCGGGCACCCGCTCTTCGGCCTGCCCAACGTCCTGCTCACGCCGCACCTGGCCGGCGCGCAGGGCAACGAGCTGGCCCGGCTCGCCGAGTGCGCGCTGGACGAGGTCGAGCGTTATCGCGCGGGCAGGCCGCTGCGGCACGAAGTGACCGCCGACGAACTGGACCGGATGGCATGATCACTGAAACGGACGGGAGGGGGACCGGGATGACCGAGACGAACGCCGAGACGAACGCCGCGACGAACGCCGCGACGAACGCAGCCACGATCGCCGACGTGGCGCGCCGGGCGGGCGTCTCCAGCGCGACCGTCTCCCGCGTGATCAACCGCAACTACCCGGTCGCCGAGTCCACCCGCGAGCGCGTCGAGGCGGCCATCGCCGAGCTGGGCTACGTGGCCAACGCGCACGCCCGCGCCCTGGCCGGGGCCACCAACCGCACCGTCGGCATCATCATCAACGACCTCGTGGACCCGTTCTTCGCCTACATCGCGCGCGGCGTGGAACGCGAGGCCACCCGGCAGGGCCGGCTCTGCCTGGTCTCCTGCACGCACGGCAGCCACCAGCAGGAGCTGGCCCTCATCGACCTGCTGCACGAGCAGCGCGCCGACGCGGTCATCCTGGTCGGCGGCAGCTACGAGGACCGCGCCTACGCGGCCGAGGTGACCCGCCGGGCGCGAGCCCTGCACGCCGGCGGCTCCACGCTGGTGCTGTGCGGGCGGCCCTCGCTCGGCACGGACGTGCCCACCAAGGTCGTCGAGTACGACAATGAGGGCGGCGCGTTCGCGATCACCGACTACCTGATCACCCAGGGGCACCGCCGCATCCTGTTCCTCGGCGGCCCGCCCGCGCTGTCCACCACGATCGCCCGGCTGAACGGCCACCGCCGGGCGCTCGACCTGCGCGGGCTGCGCGAGGACCCGGCGCTGATCCGGACCGGCTCGCTGAACCGCCGCTTCGGCTACGACGGCATCCGGACCGCGCTCGCCGAGAAGCTGGAGTTCAGCGCGGTCTTCGGGGCCAACGACAACGTCGCGGCCGGCGCGATGCAGGCGCTGGAGGCCGCGGGCGTGCCGGTGCCGGGCCAGGTCTCCGTGGTCGGCTACGACGACGTGCCCGTCGCCCAGGAGCTGCGCCCGCAGCTCACCACCGTGCGGATCCCGCTGGAGGAGATGGGCACCCAGGCGGTACGGCTGGCCCTCGGCGACCCCGACGGCGCCGACTACCTCACCCCGGTGCAGACGTCCGCGACGGTCGGCACGACGCTGGTCGTCCGCCAGTCCGTCGGCCCCCGGCGGTAGCAAGCGCTTACCTGCGTCTTCGCGAAATGCGGCAGAAAGTGGCCTAGTAAGCCGTAGAAAGACCAGGAAAGCTCTTGACGCTCTATAGAAAGCGTTTACATCCTCTACCCAACCCCTTCACCCAAGGAGTTGGCATGTCCCGCACCCCCCTGTCCCGGCGAGGCTTCCTCGGAGCCACCGCGCTCGGCGCCGCCGTCCTGCTGACCCCCTCCCCCGCCGCCGCCGACGCCCGGCACACCGTCGTGCTGCGCGCCCGGCCGTCCGCCGAGAGCGAGCGGCTGCGCCTCCAGCAGGCGCTCGGCACCACGAACTTCACCTCGACCGGCGTCCACCTCCCGGCCGGCACCGCCCTCACCGTCCGGGTCGACGCCGAGGACGGCGTCCTGCCCACGCTGCACGTCGGCGCCCCCGACACCCACGCCGACGTGGTCCACAAGAACCCGCGCGCCTATCCGCTGGCCGCCGGCGAGAACACCGTCACCGACCCGGGCGGCGGCCTGGTCTACCTCTCGCTCGTCGGCGACGGGCAGAAGGCCAAGGTCAAGTTCCTGGCCGGCGGCCGGCCCGTGCCGGTCTTCCGGCTCGGCGAGAGCACGGAGGCGCAGTTCCAGGCCCAGCTCGACAGCCTGACCGACGCCCCGCAGGTCGAGCTGGTCTCGCCTCGCGCGATCATGACCCTGTCCCGCGAGGGCGCCCTGCTGTGGCGCGAACACGACCACGCGGCCCTGCTGACCGCGCTTGAGCAGATCATCGGCTCGCACGCGGCCATCTCGGGCCTGGACGGCTCCGGCCCGCTGCACCGGCCCCACCCGCTCGCCTTCCACCTGGTCGAGGCGCCCCGGATGCCGCCCGGCGCGGGCGCCTACGCCACGCACGGCTGGACCGCCTACCCGCGCGGTTACCTCGACCGGCTGGCCACGCCGGAGGGGCTGACCACGCGCGGCTGGGGCGTCTACCACGAGCTCGGCCACCAGCACCAGCAGATGGCCTACAAGCCGGGCGACCTCACCGAGGTCACGGTCAACATCTACTCCCTGGCCGCCCAGCGCACCCTCGGGCAGCAGTCCAACCTGGTCAAGCCGGACGCCAAGACCGGGCTCACGCCCTTCCAGAGCGCGCTGGCCAAGCTGCCCCGGCCGGCGCAGGACTACGTGAAGGCGTTCGGCTCGATGGAGAAGCTCGTCCCGCTGCGCCAGCTCGAACTGGCCTTCGGCGCCGACTTCTGGCCCCGGCTGCACCGGCTGGTCCGCGAGGAGAACCCGCCCTCGGACTGGACCGAGAGCGCCAAGCGCTGGGGTTACCTGGCCCTGTACACCTCACGGATCGCCGGGGCCGACCTGAGCGGCTTCTGGGCCCGCTGGGGCGCGCCGATCACCGCCGAGCACGCCGCCCGGGTGGCCGCGCTCGGCCTGCCCGCGCCCGCCACCGACCCCTCGACGCTCAGCGAGTAGGAGACTCCCGTGTCACTCAGCCGCAGGACCGTCTTCGGCGGCCTGGCCGCCACCGGCGCGCTCGCCCTCTCCCCCGTCGCCGCACACGCCGCCACCACCCGGGCCACGGTCGCCGCCTCCGTCGAGGCGCGGCGGACCATCGCCCTGCGCGGCCGCCCCGCCGCCGAGGCCGAGCGCCTCCGCATGCAGACCGTCTACCGCACCACCGACTTCGTGCCCACCGGCTTCTACCTGGCGCCGGGCACCCCGCTCACCCTGGAGGTGCGCGGCACGGCCCGGCCCACCCTGTACGTCGGCGCGGCCGACACCAACCCGGACCGCACCTACCGCTACCCGCGCGCCTACCCGCTCACGGCCGGCCGCAGCACCGTGACCGACCCCGGCGGCGGCCCGGTCTACCTCGCCCTCACCGGCGGTGTCGCCGACCGCGCCGTGGTGCGGATCGGCGACTCGGCCGTGCCGAGCCCGACCTTCGTCGCCGGCCTGCCCGGCTGGGAGCGCTCCGCGCCGAGCTGGGGCGAGCGCGCCACCACAGAGGCGGCCTTCCAGCAGCAGGTGGACACGCTCACCGGTTCGCCGTTCGTCGAGCTGATCTCGCCGCAGATGATCCTCACCATCCGCCGCGAGACCTTCCTCCAGGTGCGTGACCAGGACCACCACCTGCTCATGGACCTGCTGGAGCAGGTCGAGGACCAGGAGGCGGCGATCTCCGGCCTCGACGGCTCCAGCCCGCTGCACGCGCCGACGCCGCTGGGGCGGCACCTGATCAACGTCCTGCCGGGCTACGGGCCGGTGTCCACCGCCTACGCCACCCACGCCTACACCGCCTACTACGACCCGTACACCACGACCCGGCTGCTCGTCCCGGAGAAGATCCGGACCTCCGGCTGGGGCGTCTACCACGAGTTCGGCCACCAGCACCAGCAGATGGCCTGGCGGCCGGGCGAGCTCACCGAGGTGACGGTCAACATCTACTCGCTGGCCGCGCAGCGCTACTTCGGGATGCCGTCGAACCTGGTGGTCAACAACGCCTACCAGACCGCCTTCGCCAAGTTCCCGATCACTTCCTACGCGGGGCTGACGGCCTTCGAGAAGCTTGTGCCCTTCCGGCAGTTGGAGCTGGCCTACGGGGACGACTTCTACCCGCGCGTGCACCGGCTGGTGCGGGAGGAGCAGACTCCGCCCGGCGCCTCCGGCGACTCCGGGCGCCGCTTCAGCAACCTCGCGGTGTTGTTCAGCCGGGTGGCCGGGCACGACCTGACCGGCTTCCTGCGGGCCTGGGCGATGCCGGTCCCGGAGAGCGGGTACGCCGAAGTGGCCGCGCTCGGCCTGCCGCAGCCCGCCGTGGACCTGGCGAGGCTGAGCGAATGATCACTCGCAGAAGCCTGCTGGGCGGCCTGGCGGCGGCCCCGGTCCTGCTGCACACCGGTACGGCCGGCGCCGCAGGGCTCGCCGCCGGGACGGAGTTCGCGGCGTTGCGGGCCAAGGCCTTCGGCCTGCTCACCGGGGTGCCCTTCGACCCGGCCGACCCCGCCTTCGCCGCGCCGCTGGCCCGGCTGGACGCCTCGGCCTCGGCCCTGCACGCGGCCCTGGACCGGGCTGCGGGCCGTACCGTGCTGTGGGCCGACCAGCCGCTGACCGGCATCGCCGGGACGGCGGGCAGCTACCAGCGGCTCCGCACGCTGGCCCTGGCCCGGGCCACCCCGGGCACCTCCTGGTACGGCAGGCCGGACCTGGCCACGGACGTGCTCGCCGGGCTCGACCTGCTCTACGACCGCGCCTACAACGAGACCAAGCGCGAGACCGGCAACTGGTGGTTCTGGGAGATCGGCGCCCCCCGAGCCCTGCTGGACACCTGCGTCCTGCTCCACGACCTCCTCAGCCCCGAGCAGCGGGCGGCCTGGCTGCGCGCGGTCGACCGCTTCTGCCCGAACCCGGACCGCCGCGCCAACCTGCCCACCCTCGCCGAGACCGGCGCCAACCGGGCGGACAAGGCGCTGATCGTCGCGCTGCGCGGCGTGGTCGGCGAGAACGCCGAGAAGCTGGCGCTCGCCCGCGACGGCCTGTCCGACGTACGGGACGCCGGGCGCAACTCGCTGTTCCGGCTGGTCGGCTCGGGCGACGGCTTCTACGCCGACGGCTCGTTCGTGCAGCACGGCGTGGTCGCCTACACCGGCTCCTACGGCGTGGTGCTGCTGCAGTCGCTCAGCAGCACGCTCGGCCTGCTCGGCGGCTCGTCGTGGGAGGTACGGGACCCGGCGGTCGCGGTCGTGCTGGACGCGGTCGAGCGCACCTACGCCCCGTGGCTGCACGACGGCCTGATGATGGACGCCGTCCGGGGCCGCGCGGTGTCGCGGCAGGCCGGGCGCGACCACCACGCGGGCCGCGACGCGGTGGACGCGATCCTGCAACTGGCCGCCGGGGCGCCGGCCGCCTACGCCGGCCGCTTCCGCGAACTGGCCAAGGGCTGGGTGAGCCGGGGCCGCTTCGTGGAGCTGGCCGGGATCCCGGCCATCGCCCGCGCCCGGGCCGTGCTGGCCGACCCGACCGTGGCCACCGCGCCCAGGCCGAGCGGGCACCACGTCTTCGCCGCGATGGACCGCGTCGTCCACCGGCGGCCGGAGTGGTCGTTCGCGCTCAGCCTGTCCTCCACCCGCATCGCCATGTACGAGTGCGGGAACGGGGAGAACTACCGGGCCTGGTACCAGGGGGACGGCGCCACCTACCTCTACACCGACCTCGACCACTACAGCGCCGACTACTGGCCGACCGTGGACTCCTACCGGCTGGCGGGAACGACGGTCGACACCCGCCGCCGCGATCCGGCGGTCTCGGTGAGCGGCACGGGCGCCTTCCGGGCGAGGAACGCCTGGGCCGGTGGGACGACCGTGGACGGGTACGGGGTGGCCTCGCTCGACCTGATGGCCGCGGGGTCCACGCTGGTCGCGCGCAAGAGCTGGGTGTGCCTGGACGACGCCGTGGTCTGCCTCGGGGCGGGGATCAGCAGCACGGATGGCCGGCCGGTCGAGACGGTGGTGGACAACCGGGGCGGAGCGGGCGCGCTCACCCGGGGGACCGGCTGGGCACACCTGGCCGGGGTCGGCGGCTACGCCTTCCCGGCCGGTGAGGGCGGTGGACTGCGGACGTTGCGGGAGGTGCGGACCGACTCCTGGCGGGCGATCAACGACGGCGCCGACACCGGCGGGAGCGCCGACCCGGTCTCCCGCGAGTACGTGACCCTCTGGTTCGACCACGGCCCCGACCCGGCCGACGCCTCCTACGCCTACATCCTGCTCCCGGGCGCGACGCCCGAGCAGACCTCGGCCTACGACCGGGCGGAGATCCTCGCCAACACCGCCTCCGTCCAGGCCGTCACCGCCCATGGCCGGTCCGTCGGCGGCGGGAAGCTGTTCGCCGCCGTCTTCTGGGCCGCGGGCGAGGCGGGCGGCGTCACCGCCGACGCCCCCTGCACCGTCCTCGTCCGGCAGGCCGCGGGCCGGATCCGGGTGGCGGTCGCCGACCCGGGCCGCTCGACGGCCACCGTGACCGTCCGGCTGGGCCGCCCGGCCCACCGGGTGGTCACCGCCGACCCGGCAGTCTCGGTGGACCTGGGCGAGAATGCGGCGATCACCGTCACCCTGTCCGGCTCCCGCGGCCGGACCCACACCGCCGACCTGGCGATCGGCGGGAAAGGCCAGGCATGACCCCTCCCTTCCTGTCCCTGCCGCCCACCGACCGGCTGCTCTCCCCGCGCACGGGCTGGACCCGCGCGCACTGGGAGGCGCTGGCCGACCACCTGCTCGACTCGCTGACGCCGTACGCCTCACCGGGGTTCGCGCAGTACCGCCTGCCCGGCCGGGCGAGCTGGTCGGGGGTGGCGCTGGACGGGCTGGAGGGGTTCGCCCGCCCGTTCCTGCTGGCCGCCTTCCGCATCGCCGGCGCGCGCGGCCAGGTGCCGGCCTCGCTGATCGAGCGCTACGCCGCAGGGCTGGCCGCCGGGACCGACCCGGCCTCGCCCGAGGCGTGGCCGGCGCTCACCGACTGCTCCCAGCAGATGGTGGAGGCCGCCTCGATCGCCGTGGGCCTGCACGAGTCGCGCGAGTGGCTGTGGGACCGGCTCGATCCGGGCGTGCAGGAACGGGTGCTGGCCTGGCTGGGCGGCTTCGTGGGCAAGCGGACCTGGGACAACAACTGGATGCTGTTCCAGACGGTGACCGAGGAGTTCGTGAAGTCGGCCGGCGGGCCGTACGCGCAGGAGGAGATCGACCGGGGGCTGGCCCGGATCGAGGACTGGTACGCCGGCGACGGCTGGTACACCGACGGCGGCTCGCGCAACTTCGACTACTACAACGCGTTCGCGCTGCACTTCTACCCGATCATGTGGACGCGGATGTCGGGTGCTCCGGCGGAGGTGTACCGGAGCCGGCTCGCCGAGTTCCTGACGAGCTTCCAGCACTTCTTCGGGTCGGACGGCGCTCCGGTGCACCACGGGCGCTCGCTCTGCTACCGGTTCGGGGCGCTGGCCCCGGTGTGGCTGGGCGCGCTGGCCGAGGCCACGCCGCTGGAGCCGGGGCAGACGCGCAAGCTGGCCTCCTCGGTGGTGCGGCACTTCGTCGAACGCGGGGTGCCCGACGAACGGGGGCTGCTGTCGCTCGGCTGGTACGACCCGTTCCTGCCGGCGACGCAGAGCTACTCGGGGCCGGCTTCGCCGTACTGGGCCTCGAAGGGGTTCCTGGGGTTGCTGCTGCCGCCGGACGACCCGGTGTGGACCGCCGCGGAGCGTCCGCTCCCGCTCGACGAGGGCGATGTGGTCGCGGCGATACCGGCGGCCGGGCTGCTGCTGCACGGGACCCAGCACGACGGCGTGGTCCGCCTGGTCAACCACGGCAGCGACCACGGCGCCCCGCCGGACGACCCGCACTACGCCAAGCTGGCCTACTCCAGCCGCACCGCGCCCGAGGCCGGGGTGCAGGCGTGGGCTCGCAACGTGGACAACCACCTGGCGCTGACCGGGCCCGAGGTCTCCGCCCGAGGCGAGATCCACCCGCTGGCGTGCGCGGGGCGGACCGCCTCCTCGTGGCACTCGCCGGCCGAGGGCGTCACCGTCACCAGCACCTCGGTCGTCCGCGGGGCGTGGGAGATCCGGGTCCACGAGGTGGCCGGCGAGACCGGCCCGGCCGGGGTCCGGGAAGGGGGCTACGCGGTGGCCTGCGCCTCAGCGCCGGCCACGGCCACCGGTCGCGGATGGGCGCTGGCCCGGCGGGCCGACGGGCTCACCTCCGCGATCATCGCCCTGTACGGCTGGCAGCACGCCGGGGTGACGTCCGACGTGGCCGCGAACGCCTTCGGGCCGAGGTCCGCCACGCCGTACCTGACCGCTGACGAGCCGGGCGTGCACGTCAGCCTGGTGGTGCTCTCCGGGGACGCCGTGCACCCGGCGGCCCTGCGGGACGCCATCCAGGTGGAGGTCAGCGACGACCTGGTGGTGGTGGCCTTCCCGGACGGCGACCGCGCGGAGGTGGCGCTCAGCGGGCGATACAACCCTCGATGTGGTCGTTGACCAGGCCGATGGCCTGCATCAGCGCGTAGGCGGTGGTCGGGCCGACGAAGGCGAAGCCGTGCTTCTTCAGCTCCTTGGCCAGCGCCTTGGAGCCGGGGGTGATCGCCGGGACGTCGGCCATCGACTTCGGGACCGGATTCTCCGGGTCGGCGTACTTCCACACCAGGTCGGACAGCCCGCCCGGCACCTCCAGCGCCGCCTTCGCGTTGCGCACCACGGCCTCGATCTTGGCGCGGTTACGGACGATGCCCTCGTCGCCCAGCAGGCGCTCGACGTCGGCCGGGGTGTAGGCGGCGACCTTGGCGATCTCGAAGCCATCGAAGGCGCGGCGGAAGTTCTCCCGCTTGCGCAGGATGGTCAGCCAGGACAGGCCGGACTGGAAGGCCTCCAGGGAGACGCGCTCGAAGACCTTGTCGTCGCCGCGGACCGGGCGGCCCCACTCGGTGTCGTGGTACTCGATGTACAGGGGCGTCATCGTGCCCCAGGTGCAGCGGACGACCTCGGTCAACGCCGGTCCTCCGCGGTGACCCGGTCGGGCTCGCCGGCTTCCACTGTTTCCTCGGTGGTTTCCTCGGTGGTTTCCTCGGTGGTTTCCTCGGTCTCCGCGGCTTCCTCGGCCTGGCCGGTTTCGGCGGGCTCGGCGGCCTCTTCCGGCTCGGCGGGAGTGTCCTCGGGCTCGTCCGCGTGCTGGCCGTACGGGGACAGGCCGGGGGCGGGCGGGCCGGGTTCGTGCTGGGTGCGGACGCCCTCGCCGGGCGGCGCGTAGAGCTCCTGCCGCGCCTGCAGCCGGCTGGCCAGCAGCTCGGAGACGCGTTGCTCCAGCACGGCGATCCGGGTGTCGCGCACGCTGATCGCGTTGGACGCGCGACGCAACGTCTCGTCCACCGAGGCCGTGTGGTAGCCCACGAGGCTCACCGGGATGCGCAACGCCATGAAGTCGACAGCCGAAAGCTGACCCGCCTCGGGCAGCTCGACAGGCGGGACGTCCGGCGGGAACTCGGTCAGCTCCCCGCCTCTACCGAGGGAGACCAGCACCACGCAGGCCAGGACGGCTACCGCGGCGATGGCGAGTACGACCAGCACATTGGCATCGTACTCGTACGATCGAGACATGAGGCCCGCAGTTGTGACTCCCGGCGTGCCCCCCGAACCGGGCTGGGCCGAGGCCCGCACCCTGTCCGAGGCGGCCGCCCTGTCCGCGTCCGGCGTGACCGTGCTGGTCAGGCTGCCCCCCGAGCTCGACGCCGCCCTCGCCGCGGCCAGCGCGTTCCGCTGGCACGGCGCGCAGGTTTTCGTCACCGAGCACGACGAGCACGTCGGCCAGGTCACCCTGGCCCTGGACATGACCGATTCGCTCGCCGGCCGCCGCCCGCCCGCGGTGACCCGCCGCGGACTGGCCTGAGGAGGCTCCCCCCCATGGACGAGCGGTCCGTCTCCCGCTACCTCGACCGGATCGGCGCCGCCCGGCCGGCCGCGCCGGACGCCGAGGGCCTTCGGGCCCTGCAGCTCGCGCACCTGCGCACGGTGCCCTTCGAGAACCTCAGCATCCACCTGGGCGAGCCGATCGTCCTGGAGCCGGGCGCGCTGTACGCCAAGGTGGTCGAGCGGCGGCGCGGCGGCTTCTGTTACGAGCTGAACGGGCTGTTCGCCGAGCTGCTGACCGCGCTCGGCTACCGGGTGACGCCGCTGGCGGCCCGCGTCTTCGCCGGGCCGGGCCTCACCCCGCCGCTCGACCACCTGGCGTTGCGCGTCGACCTCGACGAGCCGTGGCTGGTGGACGTGGGCTTCGGCGAGTTCGTCGACGCGCCGCTGCGGCTGGACGAGCGCGGGGAGCAGGAGGACGCCAACGGGCTGTGCCGGATCGTCCCTGACGGCTTCGGCGATCTCGACGTGCACCGCAACGGCCGGCCCGAGTACCGGCTGGACTGCCGGCCGTACACGCTGGAGGACTTCGTGCCCGCCGCCTGGTGGCACTCGACCTCGCCCGGTTCGCACTTCGCCAGGTCCCCGGTCTGCTCGCTGCGCACCCCCGAGGGCCGGCTCACCCTCAGCGGCGACAAACTGATCACCACGGCGTACGGCAAGCGCACCGAGACCGTGCTCGCCGCCGACGAGGTGCTCCCGGCCTACCGGGAGCACTTCGGCCTCACCCTCGACCGCGCGCCCCTCGGCTAGGGGTTGGGCAGCGACTCCCCGATCTCCTCGGCGGTGGGCGTGACGCGCACGGTGCTGCCCTCCAGCGCGGCGAAGGCCTCGTCGAGCGTGCTGGTCCACGCGATGGCGTCGAAGACGTCGGGCCGGGTGAAGCCGGCCTCGTACATGTCCTCGATGAGCCGGCGCAGCGGCCGGTAGAGCCCCCACGGGTCGAGGATGACCAGCGGCCGGTCGTGCAGGCCGAGCACCCGGGCGGTCCAGATCTCGAAGAGCTCTTCGAGGGTGCCGATGCCGCCCGGGAGGACGAGGAAGGCGTCGGAACGGGCGTCCATGACGCCCTTGCGCTCCCGCATGTCCGCCGTGACGATCAGCTCGTCGGAGTCGCGGTCGGCGATCTCGATGTCCACCAGCGCCTGCGGGATCACCCCGACGGTCCGCCCGCCGGCGGCGCGGGCCGCCCGGGTGACCGCGCCCATGCACGAGACCGTCGCGCCGCCGCTGACCAGGGTGTGGCCGCGCTCGGCGAGGCGGGCGCCGACCGACGCCGCCAGCTCGACGTACTTCTGATCGATCTTCTGACTGGACGCGCAGTAGACGCAGATGTTCACAACGGGGCAGTTTATTGCGGCTCGGCCTCGTGCTCGTCGACGGCCTCCTTCTCCCGCTTCCTGGCCTCCTCGGAGTCGTGGATGATGCGCACCGCGGTGTCCACGTCGTCGGTCAGGTGGATCAGGTCGAGGTCCTCGGGCGAGATCTTCCCGGTCTCCAGCAGCGCGCTCTTGATCCAGTCGACCATGCCGCCCCAGAACGAGGTGCCCATCAGCACGACCGGGAAGGAGGTGACCTTCTTGGTCTGGACCAGGGTCAGCGCCTCGAACAGCTCGTCGAGCGTGCCGAAGCCGCCGGGCAGGGCGATGAAGCCGCAGGAGTACTTCACGAACATGGTCTTGCGCACGAAGAAGTAGCGGAACTCGATGCCGAGGTCCACCCAGTCGTTCATGCGCTGCTCGAAGGGGAGCTCGATGCCGAGCCCGACGGACAGGCCGTTGGCCTCCGCCGCGCCGCGGTTGCCCGCCTCCATGATGCCGGGGCCGCCGCCGGTGATCACCGGGTAGCCGGCCTTGGCCAGCGCCGCGCCCAGCTCGCGGGCGAGCTGGTACTCGGGCGAGTCCTCCTTGGTGCGCGCGGAGCCGAAGACGGTGACGGCCGGGGGCAGTTCGGCGAGCTGGCCGAAACCCTCCACGAACTCCGCCTGGATCCGCAGGACCCGCCACGGGTCCATGTGCACCCAGTCCGCCGGGCCCTGGCGGTCGAGCAGGCGCTGGTCGTGGGTGGAGTCGGGGACGAGATTGCCGCGGACCACGGCCTGGCCCTGGCGGCGTTCCGGACGCGTTCTCTTCATGGGGATCACGCTAGTTGACTCAGGCCCCTTCCGATCCGCCCTGCCGGGATCGCCGCCAGGCCCGGGCCAGCGGCAGAGCCACCAGGGTGCCGGCCACGCCGTACGTCGCGACCGCGGCGGCGGGCCCGAAGCGGTCCGCCAGCGGGCCGCTGACCAGCACCCCGAGGCCCTGGGCGGCGATCAGCGCGGACTGCGCGACGCCGATCACCTGCCCGCGCCGCTCGTCCGGCGCGATCCTGACGTACTCGGCGTTGGCCAGCACCTGGTAGGAGGCGAGCAGGCCGGTCAGGAACCAGGCGGCGACCGGCAGCACCGCGCCGGAGGCGAAGGCGCACACGGTCAGCGGCAGGCAGGAGCACAACGCCAGCGGTCCCAGCGCGTCCAGCCCGACGCGCAGCCGGTTGACCAGGAACATGCCCAGCACGCTGCCCGCCGGGATGGCGCAGAGCAGGAGCGCGAGTTGCGGCCCGCCGCCGCCGAGCTGGGCGTTGTACGGCACGGCGAGCCCCTCGGGCGCGATGTAGAAGGCGGCCAGCAGCGCCAGCCCGAGCAGGCTGCGCAGCCTGGCGTCCCCGAGCACGAGGCGCACGCCGATCAGCAGCTCGCCCGGCGAGACCGCGCGGCCGGTCCGCGCGGCCGGGCGGTCCTTGACCGAGCGCGCGACCAGCAGCGCGGCGAGCACGAAGGAGGCCGCGTTGGCCAGCAGGCCTGCCCGGGGTGGCACGACGGCCAGGATGAGCCCGCCGGCCCCGAGCCCGGCCAGCACCATCACCTGGGAGGTGAGGCCGAGCAGGGTGACGCCGGTCTGGTAGAGGTCCTTGCCCAGGACGTCCGGGGTGGTGGCGATGCGGGCGGTGCGTTCCGGCGAGTCGAGGAGCGTGGCGCAGAACACCAGCGCGCACAGCAGCGGGAAGGGCACGCCGGGCACGGCCATGAGCCCGACGAGCGCGGCTCTGGCCAGATCGCAGACGATCATCAACCGGCGGCGCGGGAAGCGGTCGGCCAGCCCGCCCAGCAGGGGTCCGCCGAGCAGGTTCGGGACGAGCGTCAGGGCGTAGGTGAGGGTGGTGATCGCGGCGGAGCCGGTGAGGTCGTAGGCCAGCACGGCGAGCGCGACCCGGGCGAACTGATCGCCCAGCCGGGAGATGAGGCCGGACAACCACAGGGCGCGAAACTCCCGGACCCGGAGCGCGTCGGTCAGACGGGGGGCGTCGGTCACCGGGCCAGGATCGCCCGAGCCGCTATGGATTCCCTATCCGCCCAGGTCAGCCCGTAGATCGAGCCCGCTAAAAAATCTTGAAAAATCTGTGGAACCGAATTTCGAGGACCCCGCGTCTAAGGACCGAGGGTGCTGCTCGGGACTGAAAGTGGCTTTCCCCGCCAAATGGCCGGCGAGGAAAGCCACTTTCGCTTTATGCCAGCCACTCCAGCATCGCCCGCTCCGCTTCCACGATCTTGGAAAGCGTGACGAACTCCCCCTTCTGATGGGCCAGATTGGGATCGCCCGGACCGTAGTTCACCGCCGGGACCCCCAGCTCCGAGAAGCGCGCCACGTCCGTCCACCCCAGCTTGGCCCGCGGCTCCCCGCCCACGGCCGCGGCGAAGGCGGCGGCCACCGGATGGGTGAGCCCCGGCCGGGCGGCCGGCGCGAGGTCGGTGAAGACCACCTCGAACCCCTCGAACACCTCGGCCACGTGCGACTGCGCCTGCTCCAGCGTCAGGTCCGGGGCGAACCGGTAGTTGACCGTCACCACGCACTCGTCGGGGATCACGTTCCCGGCCACCCCGCCGCGGATCGCCACCGCGTTGAGCCCCTCGTGGTATTCCAGCCCGTCCACGATGGGCCGCCGCGCCAGGTAGTCGTTCAGCCGGGCCAGGACCGCCTCGGCCCCGTGGATGGCGTTGACCCCGAGCCACGAGCGCGCGCTGTGCGCCCGCTCCCCCGGCACGGTGATCTCCGCGCGCAGCGTGCCCTGGCAGCCGCCCTCGATCACCCCGTCGGTCGGCTCCATCAGCACCGCGAAGTCGGCCACCAGCCACTCGGGGTGCTCCCGGGCGATGCGGGTCAGGCCGTTGCGCTCGGCCTCGACCTCCTCGCAGTCGTAGAAGACGAAGGTGAGGTCCTTGGCCGGGTCCGTGAGCTCCTGCGCCAGCCGGAGCGCGACGGCGACGCCCGCCTTCATGTCGGAGGTGCCGCAGCCGTACAGCAGGCCGCCCTCGACCCGGCTGGGCAGGTTGCCCGCGACCGGGACGGTGTCGAGGTGCCCGGCGATCAGCACCCGCTCGGCGCGGCCGAGCTCGGTGCGGGCCAGCACGGTCTCGCCGGAACGGTCCACCGTCAGGTGCGGCAGCCGGCGCAGCGCCTCCTCGACCGCGTCGGCCAGCGCCTTCTCGGCCCCGCTCACCGACTCGATGTCCACGATCGCCGCGGTCAGCTCCCGCACGTCCTGGGTCAGGTCGAGCTTCACGCGTTCACCCCGTGTTCCCGCAGCACCTCGTTGAGCGCCGCCTTGTCATGTCTCTGTCCCGGCTCCAGCCGCTTCAGCACGAGGACGGCGGGCAGGCCGAACGTCCCGCCGGCGAACTCCCTCTGCCGGGTGCCGCCGACCGCCACGCACCAGTCGGGGATGCGTCCCCGGCCCAGTTCCTCGCCGGTCTGCACGTCGATCACCGGCATGGAGGCGGACAGGATCGTGCCCGCGCCGACCACCGCGCCGCGGCCGACCCGCGCGCCCTCGACGATCATCGCGCGGCTGCCGATGAGGGCGTCGTCCTCGATCACCACCGGCACCGCGTTCGGCGGCTCCAGCACGCCGCCCAGGCCGACGCCGCCGGACAGGTGCACGTTCTGGCCCACCTGGGCGCAGGAGCCGACGGTGGCCCACGTGTCGACCATCGTGCCCTCGCCGACGTACGCGCCGATGTTGGTGAACGACGGCATCAGGACCACGCCGGGCGCCAGGTGGGAGCCCCAGCGGGCGATCGCCCCCGGCACGACCCGGACGCCGTCGAACCGGGTCTTCAGCGGGATCCGGTCGTGGTGCTGGAAGTCGCCCACCTGCGAGCGCGCCATCCCGAGGATCTTGAAGCTGAGCAGGATCGCCCGTTTCGCCCGCTCGTCCACGACGACCTCGCCGGTGTCGTCGACGAACGCCACCCTGGCCCGTCCGGAGTCGAGCAGATCGACCGCTCCGACCACCACGGCCCGCGCCTCGGCCTCACCCGGGGTGAGTTCGGCGCGCCGTTCCCAAAGCCGGTCGATCTCCGCCGGCAGCGGGCTGGAGTAGCTGTGACTCATGGGCACGGAGCTTATCCGGCTCACGGTCGGCCGGACGGCGGTAGGTTCTGGGAGTGCGCGTGCACTTCTCCCGCTCCGTCATCGTCATCGTGGTCATCGTGGTCGTGCTCGCGGTGGCCATCAGCCTGCTCGTCGTCAAACTCCTGGAGCAGGTCGAGCCCTTCTCCGCGCCGCGCGCCGGCTGCACGGTCAAGACCCCGGACGGCGAGCTCGACCTCGACGTCGAGCAGGCCCAGATCGCGGCGACCATCGCGGCCGTGGCCGCCCGCCGCAGGCTGCCCGAGCGCGCGGCGATCATCGCCTACGCGACCGCCATCCAGGAGTCGAAGCTCTACAACCTGACCTACGGCGACCGTGACTCGGTCGGCGTCTTCCAGCAGCGGCCCTCGCAGGGCTGGGGCTCGGTCAAGCAGATCATGGACCCGGTCTACTCGACCAACCGCTTCTTCGCCGCGCTGGTCAAGGTGAAGAACTACCGCAAGCTGCCGATCGCCGACGCCGCCCAGGCCGTGCAGCGCTCGGCCGGCGGCTACGCCTACGCCGACCACGAGCCCAACGCGCGCATCCTGGCCGCCGCCTTCACCGGCCGCGTCCCGAAGGCGGTCCACTGCGTCTTCCCGCCGCCCGCCAGTCCGTCGCCGAGCCGCCGTGCCGACGTCTCCGAGGCCCGCCGCGCGCTGGCCAAGGCCCTGGGCGGTACGGCGGTGCCGTCGGTCAAGCGGGGTTGGCTGATCGCCACCTGGGCGGTCGCCCACGCCGACAAGTACGGCCTTCGCCGGGTGGGATTCGACGGGGCGGCCTGGTCGCCGGCCTCCGACGACTGGCGGCCCGACACCACGTTCACCGCCCGCGAGGTCAGCTTCGCCTAGGAAGCGCTGTCGATGAGGGAGACCGAGCCCGGCGGCAGCGGGTGGGCGTAGCTGGCCGTCCAGGGCCCGCCCTGGACGCGCACGAAGGACAGCAGCCGCCCGTCGGCGGCGCGGTAGTCGGCGAAGTCCATCAGCCCGCGGTCGGGCCGCCCGGTCTCGCCCTCGGAACGGAACGCGGCGGTGCCGCGCTCGATCGGGAAGAACTCGACGCCTTCCATGATCAGCATGCTCTTGGCCGGGACCATGCCCTGGGTGGGCACCTCGGTCCAGATGAGCACCTCCAGGTGCGGCGGATCACCCGAGGCCAGGCCGTGGCGGACCTTCACCGACAACCACTGCCGGCGGCGGAGCGTGTCCTCGATGAGGTACTCCGTCCACTGCTGGCCCTGCCAGGAGACGTGCATCGCGCCCAGCAGCCGCCAGGGGGCGCCGTGCACCTCGATGCGGTCGCCGACGCGGAAGGTGCGGGGATCGACGAAGCTGGCCACCGGGGCCGGGACGGGTGCGGGCGCGGCTGGAGCGCTTTCCTCGGGTGCGCCGGCGCGTCCCCGGCGGTCCTGGCGCATGGTCGCGACGAAGGCGCCGAGCAGCAGGACCACCGTGGCGATGCTGAGCCCGAGAACGACCATGGAGGGCGCGCTCATGCAGGTGGATATTACTGGAGTCGGGAGACCGCCGCACTGATCCGTTCGTCAGTCGCCGTTACGGCAATTCGGATATGTGACCTGCCGGCTACACCGTAAAAATCCCCAGGGGCGGCCAAAATACCGAGATCGGCGAGTTGTCCGACCTGCTGCCAGCAGTCCTCGCCGTTCGACGCCCAGAGATAGAGCCCGGCGGTCGAGTGGTCCACCCGCCAGCCCGCCTTCTCCAGGGCCGGGCGCAGGATCGCGCGCCGGGCGGCGTAGCGCTCGCGCTGCTCGTCGGCGTGGGCGTCGTCGGCCAGCGCCCCGGTCATGGCCGCCTGCACCGGCGCGGGCATCAGCATGCCGGCGTGCTTGCGGATCTCCAGCAGCCGCTTGACCAGCACCGGGTCACCGGTGACGAACCCGGCGCGGTAGCCGGCCAGGTTGGAGCGCTTGGAGAGCGAGTGCACCGCGAGCAGGCCCTCGTGGGAGCCGTCGCAGACGTCGGGGTGCAGGACCGAGATCGGCTGCTCCTCCCAGCCGAGCTCCAGGTAGCACTCGTCGGAGGCGACGACCGCGCCGCGCTCGCGGGCCCAGGCGACGACCTTGCGCAGGTGCTCGGCGGGCAGCACGCGGCCGGTCGGGTTGGACGGCGAGTTCACCCAGACCAGGTCCACCTGCTCGGGGCCGAGGGCCAGCAGGCCGTCGGTGGCGCTCGCGCGGGCCCCGGCCAGGCGGGCGCCGACGTCGTAGGTCGGGTAGGCCAGCTCGGGCAGCACCACGTGGGCCGAGCGCAGGTAGGTCGGCAGCCAGGCCACGAACTCCTTGGAGCCGATCAGCGGCAGCACCGCGGCCGGGTCGACCGTGACGCCGTGCCGGCGGGCCAGCCAGCCGGCCGCCGCCTCGCGCAGCGCGGGCGTGCCGTGGGTCAGCGGGTAGCCGGGGCTGTCGGCCGCCGCGACCAGCGCCTCCTGGACCACGGCGGGCACCGGGTCGACGGGCGTGCCGACCGACAGGTCGACGATCCCGCCCGGGTGCGCCAGGGCTCGGGCCTTGTACGGCTCCAGCCGGTCCCACGGGAAGTCGGGCAGGTTGTTCACGACGCTCTCCAGGTACGGGCTTCCGGCCGGACGGCGGCCGGTTCGGGCGGCTCCCGGCGCGGCGCGGGCCGGGATCGGGGGTCGCCGGACTGCCGGGTCCTCGGCGGGGAGGAACCGGCACGGTCACGCCTCAGCGCCGAGCCTTCCGGCCCGGCGTCGCGGCGTGCTGGGGTCAGTGCTCCTCGGCCTGCGGCGGCAGCGCGGACACCACGGCGTGGTCCTTGTCGATCTTTCCGACCTTGGACGCGCCACCGGGCGAGCCCAGGTCGTCGAAGAACTCCACGTTCGCCTTGTAGAAGTCCTTCCACTGCTCCGGCAGGTCGTCTTCATAGAAGATGGCCTCGACCGGGCAGACCGGTTCGCACGCGCCGCAGTCCACACACTCGTCGGGGTGGATGTAAAGCATGCGCTCGCCCTCGTAGATGCAATCAACGGGGCATTCCTCGATGCACGCCTTGTCCAGCACGTCCACGCAAGGCTGCGCGATGACGTAGGTCACCTCGAGCTCCTTCACGACTTCGACCGCGGTTTGCTACACGCCTAGTATTGCCGTGCGCGCCAGGTGTCGGGAACGGAGGGTGGTCAAAACTCCATGGCTGCTCGGCTTGTCGTCGCCATCACGCCCGCTGATGTGGGCGCCCGGGTGACCACCAGAAGAAGAGTGCCAGAAGGCCTCACCGACGCGGTAGGCGTGCTCGAATCCTGGGACGACGGGGTGCTCGCCGTACGGAAAAGGGACGGCACGCTGGTGCTCATCGCGGAGGAAACGCTGGTGGCGGCCAAGGTCGTGCCTCCTCGACCTGTGCGAAGTGAACGGTAAGTATTCGATGTGTGACTGAACGAAGTGAAGGAGCCATACGGCACGTTCTGGCGTGCGCGTTCCTGGTCGCGGCCGCGGGCTGCGGAACGGCGAGCGCGCCCCAGCAGGCGCTGACTCCGGTCAACGTGCGCGCCGCCTCGATGAAGGACGGCTTCGCCTCGATGGAGCGGCTGGCCGAGGCGGCCAAGAAGGAGGGGCAGCTCAACCTGATCGCCCTCCCCCGCGACTGGGTGAACTACGGCGAGGTCATCGACACCTTCGCGGACCGGTACGGGATCAAGGTCAACGAGCTCGAGCCGACCGCCAGCAGCAAGCGGCAGATCGAGGCCCTCGACCAGCTCAAACCGGACGCGGTGGAGCTCAGCCTGGACGTGGCGGTGGCCAACGCCGCCCGCTTCGCGCCCTACAAGGTCCAGGGCTGGCACGACCTGCCGGACGAGGTGAAGCAGCCCGACGGCGCCTGGTACGCCAGCTACGGCGGGTACATGTCCATCGGCTACAACCCGCGCAAGGTGACCACGCCGCCGGTCTCCTTCGCCGATCTGGCCAAGCCCGGCTACACCGTGGCGCTCGCCGGGAACCCGCTGCAGGAGGCGGCCGGGTTCTACGGCGTGATGGCCGCCTCGCTGCGCAGCGGCGTGCCGCGGCCCAGCGAGGGGGTGGAGCTGTTCGCCCGGATGAAGGGCAAGATGGCCGAGCCGAACAAGGCGGACGCGGTGGTCGACTGGGACCACGTCAACGCCGCTCGCGCGGCCGCCGACCCCGAGGCCTGGAAGGTGACCATCCCCAAGGACGGGGCCCTCGGCGCCTACTACGTCCAGGCGATCAACAAGAACGCCCCGCACCCGGCGGCGGCCCGGCTCTGGCAGGAGTTCCTGTTCTCCGACGAGGGCCAGAACCTGCTGCAGAAGGGCTTCGCCCGGCCGGCGCGCGCCGAGGCGATGCTCATGAAGGGCACGCTCGACACCGAGCAGGCGGCCAAGCTGCCCGCCGCGCCCGGGCCGCCCGTGCTGCTGTCCATTCCGCAGACCGACGCCGCGAAAAGCTATCTGAAGGCGGAGTGGGGAAAAGTCACCCGCTGATACAGGAGTGACTGATATGTCGTAGAGACATTCACGCTTTACAGTGAGGCCACAGGGGGTCCACGTCTCAGAATGTGAGCTGATTGTCTTGCGATACGACACACCGAGTTTGATGCGGTGGAACAGTCGCGCCTACGACAGCAGTTTCGGTTACGTCTCGGCCAAGGGTGCGCCCCTGGTCGAGCTGCTCGACCCGCAGCCCGGCGAGCGTGTGCTCGACCTGGGCTGCGGCACGGGGGTGCTGACCGCGGAGATCGCCGGGCGGGGCGCGCAGGTGCTCGGCATCGACGGGTCGGCAGCCATGATCGAGAAAGCGCTGGCGCAGTTCCCGGGGATCGATTTCATCATCGGCGACGGGCACGACTTCTCCGTCGCCCAGCCCTATGACGCCGTTTTCTCCAATGCCGCCCTGCACTGGATGAACCGCGACCCCGACATGGTGATCGCCAACGTGCGGGAGGCGCTGGTGCCGGGGGGCCGGTTCGTCGCCGAGATGGGCGGGGCGGGCAACTGCGCGGAGCTCACCGCCGCGATGTCCACCGCCTGGCGCGAGTACGGCCTGCCCGAACCGGAGTTGCCGTGGTATTTCCCCACACCGGCGGAATATGCCGCGCGGTTGGAGAAGCATGGATTCGTGGTGCGCATCCTGGAATACTTCGACCGTCCCACCCCGCTCGACGAGTGCCCCGGAGGCGCTGCCGACTGGGTCCGCGTGTTCGCCGCCGGGCTGCTCGCGGGCCTTCCACCTGAACTCGTGGAGCCGCTGCTCAGGCGGGTCAACGAGCTCGCCGCCCCGGCCCTGCGACGGGAGACCGGATGGATGGCGGACTACGTCCGCCTACGCTTCGCCGCCGTCCGGCGCTGATGCGTAGTCCATGATGCACATGGGTGTTTTGCCAGACTATGGTCTGTTCCGTGGGCGGCAAGAGTACGGCTGCGCCGCGGTCGCGGCGTGAGGGGCTGGTGAACGGAACGGGATGAACTTCTGTCTGAGTGACCTCGTACCACCGCTGAGGTGGAGCGACGCGTCCACGATCACACTCCTCACCGGGCAGCCCGAACTGCCCGACGCCTGGTGGCGCTCACTGCCCATGCCGCACGTGCTGGCCGCCATCGGGCCCGAGTCGCTGGGCGAACTGCTGACCGAGATCGCCCTGGAGCACTGGCCCGCCGCCGCGATCGGCGACGTGCTGCCCGCCCTGCACGTCCTCGACCCGGACGAGGCCGACGAGCCCCACGTGGCCATCGCCCTCGACCGGGCCGGGTCCTGGACGGGCCTGCTCGCCCTGACGAGCCGTGAGCTGGTGGACCAGCCGTTCATCCAGGCGCGGGCGGTGCTCAACACGTTGTTCGGGGCGACCTTGGTACGGCTCGCCCCCCGCCTCCCGTCCGCCGCCCCCGAACGGCCCGCGGTGGCCGAGCAGCCTGCGGTGGCCGAGCAGCCGGTGGAGGCCGAGCGCCCCGTCGTGGCTGAGCGGCCCGTGGAGCTCGAGCCCGTGGCGGGTGCCGCCGCGCTCGCCGCCGAGGCCGCTCCCGAGCCCACCCCGGCCCCCGAGCCCGAGCCGGCGCCCACCGAGGAGCCCGGCCGGGCCCCGGCACCCCTTCAGGCCGCGCCCGCCCTCCACGCCGAGGCCGGGCCTCAGGCGGAGGCGGGGGCCGACCGGGAGGCCGAGGAGCCCGAGGCGGTGGCCGAGCGCCACGACCAGCCGGCTGACGAAGCTGAGGCGGCGGCCGAGCGACGCCACCAAGCGACCGACGAAGCTGAGCACCGCGAGGGGGCGGCTGACGAGGCCCCCGTTGCGGAGGCTCAGCCGGTGGCCGAGGAGGCTCGGGTCGACGAGCCCCAGCTTGAGCAGCCACCGCTGGAGCAGGCGCCGCTTCACGAGCCTCACCCCGACACGCCCTACCCCGCCGAGCCGCAGCCTGACGAGCCGCAGGGTGACGAAGCGCAGGGTGACGAGGCTCCGGTCGAGAGGGCTGAGAAGTCGGAGAGTGCCGGTGTGGAGTCCGGGCCGGGGATGGTGCCGGATCCGGCGCTCGTGGTGGTCGAGCGCCAAGCGGACGGCAACGCCCTGCGCGAGCTGGTGGAGGCCGCGTTCGCCGGGCTGGACGACAAGACCTGGGCGGTGGCCCAGAACCGGGTGTTCACCAACGCCCCCTCCCAACTGGAGCAGCTCGCCAAGCTGTTCGCCGTCCCCCCGGCGGACCTGCAGTCGGTGGAGGCGGGCCTGCGCAAGCGGCTGGACGACTGGCTGGCCTCCCCGGAGGCGGCGCCGCTGCGCGAGCACCTGGACGGCCTGCGCGCCAGATTCGGCGCGTCGCCGTCGGAGGAGGAGCTGCTGGCCGCCGCCGACTGGCACCGGCTGGAGATCCGCCCCCTGGAGGTCCCGGCCTGGCACTTCGTGCTGGCCGCGCTGAAGGCGGGCGGCCCGCCGCCGTCGCGCCCGTCGTTCTTCGGCAAGCCGGACGGCAAGGAGCACGCCCCGCCGGAGCCGCAGCACGCGGAGGCCCCGGTGCTGGCCCCGGCCGTCGCGGCCGCGCCCCCGCACTTCGCTTCTGCGGCCCCGCAGTTCGCCCAGGCGGCCGCGGCGGCGCAGCCGTCCAAGCCGTTGAAGGACGTCTCGCTGACCAAGCGCTGCTTCCGCCAGCCGGACGGCCGGTGGTGGCTGCGGGTGGACGTGACCGCCGAGCAGCTCAGCGGCGGCGAGTGCCCGCTGCCCAGCGGCTTCGCCGCCTACCTGGGCCTGAACCCGGGCGAGCGCCGTACGGTCAGGAGCGCGGCGGGTGAGCTGACACTGAGCTGGCACGCCCGCCCGGCCCTGGAGTCGGTCGGCCGGCTGTTGCAGGACGTCGGCGCCAAGGAGGGCGGCCACCTGTTCCTGACCCTGTCCGACGAGGGCGTGTTGCGGGCCCGGCACCTGCCGGTGGCCTCCGAGGGCGCCGAGCCGATCACCAAGGCGTTGCGCCTGGTCGGTTACACCGCGCCGGGCGGCACGCTGGACCAGGCGGCCCGGGTGATCGCCACCCGGATCGGGATGACCGGCCCGGTGGGGCTGGCCGATCTCCAGACCAGGCTTCGCGAACGCGGAGACCGCGACCTGCTCGGCCTGCTGGACTGATCCCGAGATGCCGCGGCTCGCGATCGGACCCGACCTCCCTGGCGCGCTGGGGGCGCTGGCCCCTTCCGCGCGCCGGGAGGTGCTGGCCGCGTTGCGGCGCTTCCTGCACAACGCGCCGGGTTCGCCGCACGCCGAGCGGGTGCGCGGCGGGCACGATCCGCGGGTGGCGACGTTGCGGCTGGCCGAGGGCGTGCGCGGGGTGGTGGTACGGCAGCGCGACGTCTACTGGCTGCTGACCGTGCTGCCCGACGCGGCGGCGTGGGAGACGGCGGTCCGCCGCCGCTACGGCATCAACCCGGTCATCGGCGTCGTCGAGGAATGGGACGCCGAGGCGCTGGAGCGGGTAGAGCCGGCGCTTCGCCGCAGCGCGGGCGCGTCACGGCTGTTCGACCCGATCTGCGACGGCGACCTGCTCGCGCTCGGCCTGGACGTGCGGATCCTGCCGCTGGTCCGGCACATCACCACCGAGGCCGACGTCGAGGCGGTCGAGCCGTACCTGCCGCCGACGCAGCACCGCCCGCTGGCCGTGCTGGCTGTGGGCGGGTCGATGTCGGAGGCGTGGCGCGAGCTGGACGAGTGCCGCGCGGTCGAGGAGGAGCCGGGCGAGGTCGACCCGGAGGATTTCTACGCGGCGTTGCGCCGCAGCCCGGACCGGGCGGTGTTCGTGGACAGCCTGGCCGCGCTGGAGCGGCTGCTGGACGCGCCGGACTGGGGTGTCTTCCTGCATCCGCCGCAGCACCGGCTGGCCCGCACGACCGGCTGGCGGCACCCGGTGCTGGTGACCGGGGCGGCGGGCACGGGCAAGACCCTCATCGCGTTGCACCGCGCCGCCCACCTGGCCCAGCACGGCGAGGGCCGGGTGTTGCTGGTGACCTTCTCGCAGGGTTTGCGGGAGGAGCTGAGCCGGCGGCTCGACCTGCTCATCGAGGACGCGATCGTGCGCAAGCGCATCGACGTGGAGAACCCGGACCATCTGGCGCTGCGCATCGTGGCCGACGCCGAGGGCCGCCAGCCGGTGCTGGCCGGGCCCGGGGCACGCAGCCTGACCGCGCTGGCCGAGGAGGCGGCGGGGCTGCTCGACATGCCGGTGGGCGATCTGCTCGACGCCGACGTCTCCAGCGGCCGGGGCGAGGTGCGCAAGCCGTACCGGCACGTGGTGGTGGACGAGGGGCAGGACGTCAGCCCGGCGCAGTGGCGGCTGCTGCGCGCGGCGGCGCCGCGCGGGGCCGACGACCTGTTCGTGGTGGGCGACCCGCACCAGCGGGTGACCGAGAACCGGGTCTCCCTGGAGTCGCTGGGCATCCACGCGGTGCAGCACTCGCTGCGCATCTCCTACCGGCTGCCGCAGGAGCTGCTGTCCTTCGGCGTCAGGCTGCGCGGGGGTGGTCCGGCGAACGGGCTGGTCAAGGGGGTCGCCGGGCTCGGCGGCTACCGGGCGGCCCGGCACGGCGAGCGGCCGATGATCCGCCGGTACGAGTCGGCTGAGGCCGAGCTGGCCGGGCTGGCGACGACCGTGCGCGGCTGGCTGGCCGAGGGGGTGCGCCCGGGGCAGATCGCCGCGGCGGCGCGCACCACGGCGCTGGTCAGGGCCGGGCGGCGGGCGCTGGACGGGCTGGGGGTGCTGGTGACCAGCTTCCACGGGCTGAAAGGCCTGGAATTCGATCGTGTCGCGCTCTACGGAGTCGCGGAGGGTGTCGTTCCGGATCCGCCGCCGGTGGAGCCGGGTGCCCGTGCGCGCGCGCTGCTGCGCGAGCGTAGCGTGCTGTTCGTGGCATGCACCCGGGCGAGGTCGTTGCTGTATATCTCCCATTATGGGCGAGGGAGCCCATTTCTCTCTTTGTAATCACATACCCTGAACTGCGGATATCTCTCCTTTGCCGGTTGGACCCCGATGAATCTCAGCCTGAGCGACCTCGCGCCGCCGGTGCGCTGGACCTCCCCCGGTCAGATCGCGCCGATCGCGGAAGACGCCGACCTGCCCGATGCGTGGTGGCAGGCGGTCCCCTTCGACCGCGCGTGCGCCCTCATCGGCACGCAGGCGGTGGCCGACCACCTGGCCGACCTGGCAGTGGCCTGCTGGGGACACCTGCAGATCGGCGACATCCTGCCGCTGCTGCGGCTGTCCGACCCCGCCGAGAGCGAGCGCACGCCCGAGTCGCTCGGCCGCGACGTGGTCCAGAAGCTCTTCCTCGACGTCTTCGAGCGGCTGCTCGAACCGCCGTCGCAGGCCGCGCAGGTCAGGGCCGCCCGGCCCGACCGGCCGCTGCCCGAGCTGGTGGACGAGGTCTTCACCGACCTCGACGAGCGGCAGCGGGCCATCGCCCGCGACCGGCTCTACGCCGCCTCCCGCGTCACGCTGGACGAGCTGGCCCAGCGCTTCAACGTCACCCGCGAGCGCATCCGGCAGATCGAGCGCGACCTGCGCGACCATGTGGAGAGCTGGCTGGCCTCGCCGGAGGCCGTGCCGCTGGTGGCGCACGTGACCTGGCTGCGAGGGCGGCTCGGCTCCGCCGTACCGGCCGACGATCTGGCCGCGGCGGTGCCGTGGCACCGCGAGGACCTGAGCACGCTGGGCATCCCGGCCTGGCGCTTCGTGCGGACCCTGCTGACCGGCTACGAGCAGGCCGACGGCTGGCTGGTCGCGGGCGGCGCGGACGAGCTGCGGGAGAAGACCCGGCAACTGTTCGCCGACGGGCCGCGGCCGATCTCCGAGGCGGTCGGCGTGGTGGCCCAGCTCGGCATCCGCGAGGACGTGGCGGAACGGTGGATCCTCGCCGTCCCGCACCTGCGGGTCTTCGAGGAGCACGTGGTGCCGTGGCCGCGCTCGATCAACGAGAAGGCCGAGGCGGTGCTGGCGGTCTCCGGCGACCCGCTGTCGCCCGAGGAGATCCAGGAGCGCATCGGCGAGGACTACTCGCTGGTCGGCATCCGCAACCAGCTCACCGCCGACGACCGCTTCCTGCGGGTGGACCGGAACAAGTACGGGCTGACCCGGTGGGGCGGCGACGAGTACCTCGGCATCAGGGAGATGATCGCCCGCGAGATCGAGCGGGCCGGCGGCGAGGCGTCGATCAGCACCATCGTCACCAACCTGACCGGACGCTACGACGTCAGCGAGAGCTCGGTGCGCGCCTACGCGGGCGGGCCGGGCTTCGAGCGCACGCAGCGCGGCTGGGTGCGGGTGGCCGGCACCTCGCCCTCGGGCGAGGCGGCGGAGCCGTACCAGCCACGCAAGGACGTCTCCGAGACGCGGCGGAGCTTCCGCTCCCGCGACGGACGCTGGTGGCACCGGGTGGACATCAACTCCGAGCACCTGCGCGGCTCCGGCTCGCCGCTGCCCACCGGCTTCGCCGCCTACCTGGGGATGGCGCCGGGCGGGTCGCTGACCGCCTCGGCGCCCTCCGGCGACGTGGTGATCTCCTGGCACAACCAGCCGACGATGGGCTCGATCAGGAACGTGCTGGCGGAGTTCAAGGCGGCCGACGGCGACCACGTCTTCCTGACCGTCTCCGACGGCGGCGAGCTGCTGACCCGGTTCCTGCCGGCCGCCCCGCCCGGGCTGCCGCCGCTCAACCGGGCGCTGCATCTGATCGGCTACACCGCGCCGGTGCAGTCGGAGGCGGAGGCCATGCGGCTGATCGGCTCGCGCATCGGGCTTCCCGAGGTCACCGGGCGCGAGGAGGTGGTCGCGCGGCTGCGCGAGCGCGGCGACCGGGACATCCTGGGTTTCCTCGGCGAATGATCCCCGCATAGTCTCGAAGGCATGTTGCGGATCTACGACACTCGCGCTCGGCAGGTCCAGGAGGTCCCCGGGGGCCGCGTGGTGCGCATGTACACCTGCGGCCCCACGGTCTACCGCTACGCGCACGTCGGCAATCTCCGCTCCTACCTGCTGTCCGACCTGATCCGGCGGGTGCTCGAACGCCGCCGGGCGCGGGTCGAGGTCTGCCAGAACATCACCGACGTGGGCCACCTGGTCGACGACGCGGAGATCGGCGAGGACAAGGTCGCCGCGCAGGCCAGGGCCGAGGGCCGCTCCAGCATGGAGATCGCCCGCTTCTACGAGGACGCCTTCCGCCGCGACACCGCCGCGCTCAACCTGCGCCCGCCGGACCACACGCCGCGCGCCACCGAGACCATCGAGCTGATGATCGAGCTGATCGTCAAGCTGATGGAGAAGGGCCACGCCTACGCGGTGCCGGACGGCTCGGTGTTCTTCGCCGCCGAGACCTTCCCCGGCTACGGCGAGATCTCCGGCAACCGGCTCGACGCGCTCCAGCCCGGCCACCGCGTGGAGGGCGTCGACCCCCGCAAGCGCTTCCACGCCGACTGGGCGCTGTGGAAGCACTCGCACCGCGAGCTGGTGTGGGAGACGCCGTGGGGCGGCACCGGCTTCCCCGGCTGGCACATCGAGTGCTCGGCCATGTCGCTGGAGTTCCTGGGCGACCACATCGACCTGCACACCGGGGGCATCGACCTGCGCTTCCCGCACCACGAGGACGAGCGCGCACAGTCCGACAGCGCCGCGGGCAAGGAGGTCGTGCGGCACTGGGTGCACGGCGAGCACCTGCTGTTCGACGGGCGCAAGATGGCCAAGTCCACCGGCAACGTCGTGCTGCTGTCCGACGTGGCCGAGGCCGGGCTCGATCCGCTGGCCGTACGGCTGGCCTTCCTGGAGCACCGCTACCGGCAGCAGATGAACCTCACCTGGGACACCCTGCGCGCCGCCGACCGCACGCTGCGCCGCTGGCGGGCGCGGGTGGCCGAGTGGGCCGAGTCGCCCTCCGCGCCCCTGCACACCGAGTCCGTACGGCAGGCGGAGGCCGCCTTCGAGGACGACCTCGACACCCCGGCCGCCCTGCGGGTGCTGCGCGAGCTGGAGAAGGCCGACGCGGTCTCCCCCGGCGCCAAGTTCGAGACCTTCCTCCAGCTCGACCACCTGCTCGGCCTCGACCTGTCCACCGAGATCGGCAAGGTGCGCTCGCTCCCGCCCGGCGGCGCCGAGCTCCTGGCCGCCCGCGAACGCGCCCGAGAGGGCCGGGACTGGGCCGCCGCGGACCGGTTGCGCGAGGAGCTCGCGGAGCTCGGCGTGCACGTGGCCGACACCCCGGAGGGCCAGGTCTGGCGCTGAGCCCGGCCCCGTACCAAGCAGTACCTTCGGCCTGCCACACTTGGTGAAACGCAGGTCAAGGGAGGTTTTCGTGAGGGTTAGGCCGTACGCGTGGATGCCGTGGCCGGTGCGGTGGCTGGCGCGCGTCCTGACCGTCCTGGTGGTGCTCGCGCTGGTGCTGGCCGGTGTGGTCACCTGGACCGTGCGCCAGTCCTTCCCGGAGTTCGAGGGCACGCTCTCCCTCCCCGGCCTCACCGGCAAGGTGGACGTCTACCGCGACAAGTCGGGCGTGCCGCACATCTACGCCGACACCGCCGAGGACCTCTTCCTGGCGCAGGGCTTCGTGCACGCCCAGGACCGCTTCTGGGAGATGGACTTCCGCCGGCACGTGACCTCCGGCCGGCTGTCGGAGATGTTCGGCCCGGCCACCCTGGAGCAGGACAAGGCGATCCGCACCATGGGCTGGCGGCGCGTCGCCGAGCAGGAGGTGCCGGAGCTCAAGGAGTCCACCCGGCGCTACCTGGAGTCCTACGCCAAGGGCGTCAACGCCTGGCTGAAGCGGAACGAGGACGCCTCGGCGCGCAGCTTCGAGTACTCGGTGCTCAAGCTGACCAACGGCGACTACCGGCCAGAGGAATGGAAGATCGAGGACTCCGTCGCCTGGCTCAAGGCCATGGCCTGGGACCTGCGCTCCAACATGGAGACCGAGATCGACCGCGCGCTGGCCGCCACCAAGCTCCCGGCCGAGCGGGTGGCGCAGCTCTTCCCCGGCTACCCCTTCGACCGGCACGCGCCGATCGTCGGGCAGGGCGCGCTCACCAACGGGCGCTTCGACCCGCAGGCCGCGCCCGAGCAGGGCGGCGACAAGGCGATCACCTCGGCGGCCGAGCTGCTGTCGAAGGTGCCGAGCCTGCTGAGCACCGCCGACCGGGACGGCATCGGCTCCAATTCGTGGGTGGTGTCGGGCGAGCACACCACCACCGGCAAGCCGATCCTGGCCAACGACCCGCACCTGTCGGCCCAGATGCCGAGCGTCTGGTATCAGGCGGGGCTGCACTGCCGCGCGAAGTCCGAGAACTGCACCTACGACGTGACCGGGTTCACCTTCTCCGGCCTGCCCGGCGTGATCATCGGGCACAATGACCGCATCGCCTGGGGGTTCACCAACCTCGGGCCCGACGTCGCCGACCTGTTCCTGGAGAAGGTCGAAGGCGACACCTACCTGCACAAGGACGCCACCCGCAAGCTGGAGACCCGCACCGAGACGATCAAAGTCGCCGGGGGCGAGCCGGTCCGGCTGGAGGTGCGCAGCACCGTGCACGGGCCGCTGGTCGGCGAGGTC
This sequence comes from Nonomuraea sp. NPDC050328, assembly GCF_044459405.1. Classification (NCBI taxonomy): domain Bacteria; kingdom Bacillati; phylum Actinomycetota; class Actinomycetes; order Streptosporangiales; family Streptosporangiaceae; genus Nonomuraea; species Nonomuraea sp. NPDC050328. Next base: position 121,248 of record NZ_JBITIW010000015.1, read on the forward strand.
ATGGGCATCGAGGCCGCGCAGGGCGCCAACGCGGTCGCGCTGCAGTGGACCGCGCTCATCCCCGGCTCCAGCGCCGACGCGATCTTCGCGATGAACGAGGCGGGCAACTGGCACGAGTTCCGCGCCGCCGCCGCGCTGTTCGACGTGCCCTCCCAGAACCTGATCTACGCCGACGTGGACGGCCAGATCGGCTACCAGTCGCCGGGCCGCATCCCGGTCCGGCTCAAGGGCGACGGCACCGCGCCCGTGCCCGGCTGGACCGGCGAGTACGACTGGAAGCCCGAGCCGCTCCCCTTCGACCAGTTGCCCACGCTCACCGACCCGGCCGCGGGCTTCATCGTCACCGCCAACAACGCGGTCATCGACCCCAGCCGGTACGGCCCGCTGCTGACCAAGGACTGGTCGTACGGCTACCGCTCCCAGCGCATCCGCGAGCTCCTGGAGCAGGAGCTCGGCAAGGGCAAGATCAGCCCCGAGACCATGGGCGCGCTCCAGAACGACACCCGCAACGAGTTCGCCTCGACGCTGATCCCGCACCTGACCGAGGTCGAGCTGGCCGGACCCGCCGTCCAGGCCCGCGAGCAGCTCAAGGACTGGGACGGCACGCAGAGCCTCGACTCCAAGCCCGCCGCCTACTTCAACGCCGTCTGGCGGCACCTGCTCCGCCTGGCCTTCGACGACGACCTGCCCGAGGCGGCCCGCCCCACCGGCGGCGACCGCTGGTACGAGGTGGTGCGCGCCCTGCTGGAGCGGCCCGACGACGCCTTCTGGGACGACACCACCACCTCCTACACCGAGAAGAAGGCCGACATCCTGCGCCAGGCCATGGTCGACGCGCACGAGGAGATCGGCCCGGACGCCACCTGGGGCGACCTGCACACCCTCACGCTGACCAACCAGTCGCTCGGCACCTCGGGCATCGCCCCCATCGAGGCGATCTTCAACCGGGGCCCGTTCGGCGCCCCCGGCGGCAAGGACGCGGTCAACGCCAACGGCTGGAACGTGCAGCAGGGCTACGAGGTCACCTCGGTCGCCTCCATGCGGATGGTGGTCGACCTGGCCGACCTGGACAACTCCCGGTGGATCAACCTGACCGGCAACTCCGGGCACGCCTACCACCCCAACTACTGGGACCAGGCGCCGCTGTGGGCGCGCGGCGAGACGCTGCCCATGCTCGCCAGCCCCGACAAGGTGCGCGCCGCCGCGACGCACACCCTCCGGCTCGTCCCCTAGGCCGCCGGGCGGCGGCGCCACCACGGCTGCCGCCGCTCGTAGCCGCCCTCGTCGAGCCCGGCCAGCCGCTCGAACGGGTTGTAGGAGGCCTGGTCGCCGCAGACCGCCATCGAGGCGGCCATGGCCAGCAGGTACAGCGGCAGCATCGGCAGCCCGGCGCAGCACGCCCACTGGCTGGCGTGCCGGGCCTCGTGCCCGATCAGCCGCAGGTCGAGTTCGGTGCGCCTGGTCAGCACCACGTTCCCTACGGTGAACGCGCCCGCGATCGGGAATCTGAAGCGGTAGCCGTACGCCAGGATGAGCCCGTCCGGGCCGGGCGTCGGCCTGGCCCCGCCGACCGCGGCGATCAGCAGGCCGAGCGGGGTGGAGAGGTTGACGAAGTTGACGACACGCCGGATCCGGTAGCGCCTCTGCACGCCTCCAGTATTGACCGAAGGGGGCATGACGGGATAATGACTCCCGTCCTGACAATCCCCCTCAGAGCAGGATCATGAGATTCCTCATCCTCGCCGCACTGGTCGGCCTGATGGCACTCGCCACCGTAGGCGGGCTGGTCGTCACGAGCACCCAGACCGTCGGCCACGAGTACGGCACGCCGCCCCTGGAAACGTCCCGCGCGCCGTACCGGCCGGTCGTGAGCACGCCCACCCCCACCCCGACGGCCACCACCGCGAAGTACACCGCGGTCACCAAGGTCGTGAAGCGGAAGGGCGTCTCCTACCTGGAGGCCTCCATCCGGTACGGCGCGGCCGGCCGGTTCACCGTGCGGCAGAAGGTCTGCAAGGGCAAGTCGTGCCGGACCGTCACCAGCGAGTTCGCGGTGACCACCGGCGCCGGGAAGAAGACCACGAAGCTCGGCAAGGGCTCCTACCGGCTCAGTGGCAAGCCCGTCATCTCGGTCAAGGTGCTGCCCTGGCCGACCAAGACCGTCACCGTCGCGCCGACCGCCACGGTCACGGTGGCGCCCACCGCCACCACGACGGCCACGGTGACCACCGGCCCGACGGTCACCCAGTCGGTCCCGGGGCCGACCACGACGATCTCGGTCACCGCCACCGTGACGTTCACCGCGACCGCCACCGTGACCGCGACCCCCACGGTCACCGTCACCGCGCCCGCGACCACCATCACCGTGACCGCCGCGCCCGCCCCGAACAAGGGCTGCGACGCGCCATGGAACCCGTTCCGCTACCACTACTGCGCGAGCCCGACCACCGACCCCGAGGTCACCGCGCCACCGGCCGACGTCTGCACCTACTTCGTCTGCCTGACCAGCCCGCTGCCCGCGCCCACCGCCTCCCAGCGCCTGGTCTTCTGCGGTGACGGCAAGATCACCCTCGCCGTGCCCAGCCCCTCGCCCGACCCGTGCGCGGCCAACGGCGCGCTCAAGGGCGTGGTTCGCGTGGCTCCCGCTCCCCAGGCCGCGGCCGATCCGCAGGGTCTGGCTCCGGCTCCGACGCCGTCGATCCCGGAACTGACCCCGGCCCCTGGCCAGTGACCATCGCCTTCGAGGCGGGCGCGAACAGGAAGGCCGCGGCCACCGCGGCCATCCCGCCGTACAGGTAGACCGTGCCCGCCTCACCGAAGAAGACGTAGTCGCCCGCGGCCGGCTGGGCCACGAAGAGCATCGAGGTCAGCAGCCAGCCGGCCGCCACCGCGGCGGCGCCCAGCCGCGAGCGCATCATCCGGCCCGCCGCCAGGCAGACCACGAAGATCGTGAGGACCCAGGCGACCGCGGCCGCCGGCAACCCGCCCAGCGGCCACGCCTGGTTGAACGCGCCGACCACCCCGACGACGACGCCGAGCACCGACAACATGCCGTACGCCATTCCGGCCAGCGCGGACTCCATGCCTGATGAGCTTAGTGGGGAAGACCAGCGAAAAGATCATTCTCGCGCGGCTCGCCGAGCCCGCCGGCCTCGACCGGCACCCCCCGGACGGCCGGCCCCGGCACGCCCCGCTTGAGGATGAAGTGCTCGACGCCCTGCGCCTCCTGGCCGATGTTGTTCGACAGCGCGAACCACGGGTCGTCCACGCTGATCTGGGTGCGGTGCGCGCGCATCGCGTCGAGCTTGCGCTTGACGTACGGCCGGGCGTCCACCTCGGTCGTGACGACCTCGTCCGAGCAGCCGAACGGCATGTCGTCCACGTCCTCGACGACGAACTCGACGCCCGACTGCCGCATCGCCTCGGCCTGGCGGCGCATGACCGACCTCGGCACCGCGGTGAAGTAGAACTTGGCGATCTGCCACGGCTCCCCCGTGCCGAAGCCCGGATCGGCGGCCAGCTCGGTGGCCCGCCACGCCACCCGGTGCGCCTGGATGTGGTCGGGATGGCCGTAGAAGCCGTTCTCGTCATAGGTGACCAGCACCTGCGGGCGCACCTCGCGGATGACCTTCACCAGCTCGCCCGCCGCCTCGTCGAGATCGGCCTGCCAGAACGCCTGCGGCCGGTCGTTCGAGGCCACGCCCATCATGCCCGAGTCGCGCCAGCGGCCGGGCTCCCCCAGGAAGCGGTGGTCCTCGACGCCGAGCGCCTCGCAGGCGGCGGCCAGCTCGCCGATCCGGTACTCGCCCAGGGTGTCGTCGCGGTCGGCCGCCAGATGCGCCAGCTCCGGCGGGATCACCTCGCCCTCCTCCCCCAGCGTGCAGGTCACCAGGGTGACGTGGGCGCCCTCCGCGGCGTACTTCGCCATCGTCGCGCCGGTGCCGATCGTCTCGTCGTCGGGATGCGCGTGCACGAGCAGCAAGCGTCGATCACTCATGCCTCCGAGGGTAGCTGGCCTGCGGAACTGGCAGGATTGTCCCCATGAGTGAGAGCTTCCCGCGCCTGCATGCCCGGACCCGCCGGTTCACCCTCGGAGTGCCCCGGAGCTTCACCATCGCGCCCGACGGCGGCCGCGTGGTCTTCCTCCGCACCCGCACCGGCACCGACCCGGTGACCTGCCTGTGGGAACTCGACACCGCCGGCGGCCTCGAACGCCTGGTCGTCGACCCCCGCACCCTCGGCGGCCCCTCGGAGGAGAACCTCCCGCCCGAGGAGAAGGCCCGCCGCGAGCGCAGCCGCGAGCAGGCCGGCGGCGTGGTCGCCTACTCGGCCGACCGGGCCGTGCGCAAGGCCGCCTTCGCCCTCTCCGGCGAGCTCTACGTCACCGACCTGCTCACCGGCGAGAGCACCCAGCTCGAAACGCCCGGCGGCGTCATCGACCCCCGGCTGTCGGGCGACGGGCGGCACGTCGCCTACGTCTCCGGCGGGGCGCTCCGGCTGCACGACCTGGCCACCCTGGAGGACCGGGCACTGGCCGTGCCCGAGTACCCGACCGTGACGTACGGCCTGGCCGAGTTCATCGCCGCCGAGGAGATGGACCGGATGCGCGGCTACTGGTGGTCGCCCGCCGGAGACGCGCTCCTGGTCGCCCGGGTGGACGAGGCGCCCGTCCAGGTCTGGCACATCGCCGACCCGGCCAACCCCGACCGGCCCGCCGTCGAGCAGCGCTACCCGGCGGCCGGGACGGACAACGCGGTCGTCGAGCTGTTCGTCATCGGGCTCGACGGCAGCCGGGTCCGCGTGCCGTACGAGCAGGAGTACCTCGCCAACGCGGCCTGGGACGGCCACGCGCTGTCCATCGTCACCCTCGCCCGCGACCAGAAGTCGCTGCGCCTGTTCACCGTCGACCCGGCCACCGGCGCCTCCGAGCTCGTCCTCGAAGAGACCAGCCCGGCGTGGGTCGAGATCGGCCGCGGCGTCCCGGCCCACCTGGAGGACGGCAGCCTCGTCTGGCTCTCCGGCACCCAGCTCCTCGTCGGCGGCAAGCCCGTCACCCCGCCCTCGCTGATCGTCCGCGAGGTCCTCGACGTCGACCGCGACACCGTCCTGTTCCGCGCCAGCGGCAGCGACCCCACCGAGATCCAGCTCTGGACCTGGGACGGCCACTCCCTCCTGCCCGTCTCCACCCGCTCCGGCGTCTACTCCGGCCGCCTCGCCGGCGGCGTCGGCGTCCTCACCGAGCAGACCCTGGAGAACGAAGGCGTCTCCTGCACCGTCGTCCTCCGCGACGGCACCGCGCTCCCCATCCCCTCGCACGCCGAACGGCCCGGCCTCGACCTCCGCGTCCACGTCGGCCGCTCCGGCACCCGCGAGCTCGCCACCGCCGTCCTGTTCCCCTCCTGGCACGAGCCCGGCTCCCGGCGGCTGCCCGTCCTCCTCGACCCGTACGGCGGGCCGCACGCCCAGCGCGTGCTGGCCGCGCACGGCATGTACCTCACCAGCCAGTGGTTCGCCGAGCAGGGCTTCGCGGTCATCGTCGCCGACGGCCGCGGCACCCCCGGCCGAGGGCGCGACTTCGAGCACGCCGTCCTCAACGACCTCGCCGGGCCCGTCCTCGACGACCAGGTCGATGCGCTCCAGGGGGTGGCCGCCCAGTACCCCGACGACCTCGACCTGTCCCGGGTCGCCATCCGCGGCTGGTCCTTCGGCGGGTACCTCGCGGCCCTGGCCGTCATGCGCCGGCCCGACGTCTTCCACGCCGCCATCGCCGGCGCGCCGGTCACCGACTGGCGGCTGTACGACACCTGCTACACCGAGCGGTACCTGGGCGACCCGCGGGTCCAGCCCGAGGTCTACGACCAGTCCTCGCTCTTCGCCGACGCTCCCAAGCTTGAGCGGCCGCTCCTGCTCGTCCACGGGTTGGCCGACGACAACGTCGTCGCCGCCCACACCCTCCGGCTGTCCTCCGCCCTGCTGTCGGCGGGGCGTGCGCACAGCGTGCTGCCGCTTTCCGGGGTTACGCACATGACGCCTCAGGAGGTCGTGGCGGAGAACCTGCTCCTTCTTCAGGTCGACTTCCTCAAGAAGGCCCTCTCCCTCTGACCGCATGGGCCTCATGGGGCGCGCTTCGCGCGATCGGCTCGGGCTGTGCTTGGTGGGGGACCGCCTCCGGGCGTCCCCCACACCCCCGGTGCGAGGGGCCTCCCGGCCCCTCGCGCTCCCCGGGCGTGGGACGACTTCATCAGGACGAGGGAGCGCCTTGGGCTCGCTTGAGTCCCAGAGGGCTGGGCCTGCCCATCGAGCGGGCGGGTGGGCACCTGGACCTGATCGCGGATCGCTCGCGGTGGCTAGGCCGCTGGGGTGGCCGGATCGCGGGTGATCCTGGTGCCGATGTCCTCGCCCTGGCAGATCGCCTTCATGGCGCCCCTGGCTGCCACGTCGAACACGTGCATGAGGAGACCCTGCTCGTTGGCGAGGACGAAGGCGCTCTCGTCCATGACCCTCACTCCGGCGGCCAGGGCCTCTCGGTAGGTGAGGTGGGTGTACCGCTGGGCGGTCGGGTTCACGTTCGGGTCGCTGTCGTAGACGCCGTCGACGCCGCGCTTGGCCACCAGTAGGGCGTCCGCTTCGAGTTCCAGGGCTCGTTGTACGGCGGGATAGTCCGTGGTGACGTACGGCTGGCCGATGCCACCGGCGAGCAGGACGATCAGCCCGCGGCGGAGGTGCCCGTCGGCGCGAAGGCGGATGAAGGGCTCCGCGACGCTCTGCATGGGCACGGCCGTCATCACCCGCACGTCTGTCTGGGAGCGGGCGGTGAGCACTCCACGGAGCATCAGCGCGTTCATCACCGTGCCGAGCATGCCGATGTTGTCGGCTTCGGCTCGGCCGATGCCCCAGCCTTCGGCCATCCGGCCGCGGAAGTAGTTGCCGCCGCCGATGACCACCGCGACCTCTACGCCCAGGTCGCTGACGGAGAGGATCTCCTCGGCCAGTTGGGCGAGGCTTGCCGGGTCGGTCCCCCAACCGGCTTCTCCGGCGAGTGCTTCGCCACTGAGCTTGACCACGACTCGTGAGTAACGACCCATCCCGTTCCCTTCACGGCCGCGCCCTTGGCGACCTGATCAAGCCTATGAGGCGCGCTCTGGCTGGGAAAGGAACCGCGCAGGTCGGCCCGGATACCGCCCGCGGCCTCGGTGAAGGGTCGGCGGTCAGGTGGGCGGGGTGGGAGGCCACCAGACGGCGAACCACTGCTCTGCGCCGTACTCCTCGAAGCGGGCCGTCTCGGTGAAGCCGAGCTTGGCGGCCAGACGGATGGAGGGGACGTTGGCGGTCTGGGTGGAGAGGACCACCGGCTCGCCGGGGAGGGCGGTGGTGATCCAGGTGAGGGCGGCGGCGCAGGCTTCGGTGGCGTAGCCGTGGCCCCAGGTGTGGGGCAGGAACAGGTAGCCGAGCTCGACCTCGCCGCCGTCCGGTCGGATGTGGCCCGGGCGGTCGGCGGGGCGGCGCTTGACGTCGATGATGCCGATGAGCGTGCCGTTGAGGGTGACTGCGAACAGGCCTGGGCGGCGAGGGGGGACGGCGGGGAAGGTGCGCTCGAACTCGTCGCGGGGTTGGGGGCCGCCGATGTAGGTGCCGACCTCGGGTGAGGTGAACAGGTCGATGAGGGGCGCGCGGTCTTGGGCCTCGGGCGCGCGGAGGAGGAGGCGGTCGGTGCTGATCGGGGCGGGTGGCCAGGTGACGGGACCAAGATCACTCATGACGGGGAAACTACCGCATCGCGGGACGGGCGGACGGGGTGAGCACTCGGGACGGCTGACCGGCTCGAAGGGTGTCGGCTCGGGGCCGGAAGGTTGGCGGGCGGGGTGACCGGGCGAGGGGCGGCTCTCTGCGGAGATTTGGTTTGACCGGTCATTAATTTGAATATAGCGTCCACTCCATGGAAAGGCGTTCGTACCGGATGGGTGCGCGGACTGCGGCGATGGAGGCCACCCGGGAGCGGGTGATGGAGGCGGCTGCCAGGTTGTGGACGCAGCGGTGGTACGACGAGGTAACGCTGCAGCACATCGCCGACGAGGCGGAGGTGTCGGTCCAGACGGTCGTCAACCGGTTCGGCGGGAAGGACGGGCTGGCCGACGCGGTGGCCGAGTGGGTGGCGACGCGGACGGCGGTGGCTCGGCAGGCGCCGGTCGGTGACGTGGCGGCGATCGTGGCGGTGCTGTTCGCCGACTACGAGCGGCAGGGGGACGCGAACGTGCTCTGGGCGGCACAGGTGGATCGGGTGCCCGCTCTGGGGCGGGCGGCTGTGCAGGCGCGTGGGCAGCATCGGGCCTGGCTGGAGGAGGTCTTCGCCGATCGGCTCCCGGAGGCGGGTCCCGAACGGGAGCATGCGCTGAACCTGCACTACGCCGCCACGGATGTGTACCTGTGGAAGTTGTGGCGGCGTGATCTCGGGCTGTCGCGGGCGGAGGCCGAACGCGCCATGCGCGATCTGCTGACCGGGATCGACCCCCGCCGAGATCGCCAAGCTGCCCCGGACCCGCAAGTCCCCTGAGATCTGCGCGATCCCCCAACCCGCATTCCCAGCCCAAAGACTTCCGAGGTCCACGAGGCCCCGAGATCCCCGGAGAGATCTGATGACGAAGAGTTTCCTGTTTGCCACGTGGGCCGGAGGCGGAGCCGTACCGCCGGTTCTGTCGATCGCCCGGGCGTTGCGGGAGCGCGGGCACACCGTTCGGGTGCTGGCTGATGCCTCGCTCCGGGACGAGGTGGTGGCCGGAGGGCTGGAGCATGTTCCCTGGACTACCGCGCCGCAGGGGGATGCCAGCGATCCGGCCAAGGATGTGATCAAGGACTTTGAGGCACGGACCCCGCTGGGTGCGTTCGCGCGGTTGAGGGATCGGATCGTCTGCGGTCCTGCGATCGACTATGCGAGGGACACGCTGGCCGAGTTGCGGGCCCGGCCGGCGGATGTGCTGGTGGCCGAGCACATGCTGCTCGGCGCGTTCACCGGGGGCGAGGCGGCGGGGATTCCGCTGGTGTCGTTGGTGACCACGATCTATCCGCTGCCCACGCCGGGGGCGCCGCCGCCCGGGCTGGGGTTGCGGCCGGGCCGGGGCGCGGTGGGGCGGCTGCGGGATCGGGCGCTGGGGCGGATGATGGCCAAGCCGTGGGCGAAGGGGCTGAAGGCGCTCAATGCCGCACGCACCGCGCACGGGCTGGTGCCGGTGGAGTCGGTGATCGACGCCTTCGAGCGGGTCGATCGGGTGCTGGTGTTGTCTCCGCGGGCGCTCGACTACCCGAGCAGGGAGTTTCCCGCTCAGCTGCGGCATGTGGGGGCGCGGCTGGATGATCCGGCCTGGGCCGGGGAACTGGAGTTGCCCGAGGGGGATGCGCCGCTGGTGCTGGTGGGCCTGAGCTCGTCGTACATGAATCAACGCGCCCGGCTGGAGCGGATCGCCGAGGCTCTGGGGACGCTGCCGGTGCGGGGGCTGTTGACCACTGGACCGGCGGTGGATCCGGCTACGGTGCGGGCGCCTGGGAATGTGACGGTCGTTGCGAGGGCGCCGCACAGTCTGGCGTTGCGGCACGCTGCGGTGACCGTCACGCATGCCGGTCATGGGACGGCTGTGAAGTCGTTGGCCGCGGGGGTGCCGTTGGTCTGCGTGCCGCTCGGGCGTGATCAGCCGGAGGTGGCCCGGCACGTCGAGCTCGCCGGTGCTGGGGTCACGGTGAGCAAGAACGCGTCGGCCGAGGCGATTGCCCAGGCTGTGGATCGGGTGCTGAACGAACCGTCCTACCGCAGGGAGGCCGGGCGGCTGGCGGGTGAGATCGCCGCCGAGGCCGCGACCGACCAGGCGGTTGCCGAACTGGAGGCGCTCACCAGCGGGCACCGGCAACGGACTGTCGGGTTTAGCTGAGGCCCTCGGGAGCAGGAGCGGGGCGAGGGCAAGGGGGTTCGGATGGCTGATTCAAGCGGCGGGCTGAGGTTGTGCCAGGTGGTGCTGGACGGCACCGATGCCAGGGCCCTGGCGGAGTTCTATCGGGTGTTGCTGGGGCTGGAGTACCGGCCCGGGGATGAGCCGCCGGAGGCGGGGGGCGATGACGAGCGGGGGCGGTCCTGGCTGGTGCTGAGGACGCCTGAGGGCGCGTCCCTCCTGGCCTTTCAGCAGGTCGATCGGCAGCCACGGACGACGTGGCCCGAGCAGGACATCCCGCAGCAACTGCACCTGGACATGACCGTGCCGTCGGTGGAGGCACTGGAGGCGCAGCACGAACGGATCCTGGGGCTCGGGGCGCGGCTGTTGCTGGACCGGATGGATGACGAGGAGGAGCCGTTGCGGGTGTATGCCGACCCCGCCGGGCATCCGTTCTGCGTCTTCTTCTCCAAGCGTTCCACGTAGTGAGATACTACGATTTCGGATAATCTGAAATCGTGACAGATGAGACCTGGTCGGCGTTGCTGGCACTGCAACGGGCGACTCATGCCACCCTGCACCTCCTGGCCGCCGAACTCGCCGGGCTGGGATTGAGTGCGTCGGAGATGAACGTGCTGGCGAACCTGGCCGATGGGCGGGCGCGGACGATCCGCGAGCTGGGGGTGGCGGCGGGCACTCGGCCGACGACGCTCACCAGCGTGCTCGACCGGCTGGAGCGCCGGGAGCTGCTGGCGCGGGGTCCTCGTCCCGGTGATCGGCGGGCGGTCGAGGTGAGGCTGACCGCGGCGGGGCGGGAGGCGGCCGCGACCATCCGGAGGGCGATCTCCGGGTTGGAGGAGCGGGCGCTCGGCGGGTTCTCCGAGGAGGCGGTCGCCGGGTTGCGGGAGGGGCTTCAGGCGCTCGCCGAGGGCGGCGATCACCGAAGGAGGGGGCCGGGATGACGGCGTTCGACGAGTTGATGGCCGAGGTGATGCGGGGTGCCGCCCGGTTCGGGCATCGGGAGCATGTGCACCTGACCTGGCTTGCCGTACGGCGGTGCGGGACCGAGGCGGCGGTCGGGCTGGTGAGTGACGGCATCCGGCAGACCGCGAGGTACGCGGGCGCGCCGCAGAAGTACCACGCGACGATGAGCCGGGCCTGGGTGGAGCTGGTGGGATACCACGTCGCCGAGGGCGAGGAGTTCGCGGAGTTCGTGGGCCGGAACCCCGCACTGCTGGACAAGCGGCTGCTGGGGAGGTTCTACCGCTCTACGACGTTGGCCGCGCCGCGGGCGAGGAGCGGGTGGGTGGAGCCTGACCTCGCGCCCTTCCCCTGGACCATGGCCGAACGACCGGCCGGAAGTCAGGCGGCCGAGTAGACGACGAACGAGATCGCCACGTACTGCACGACATACGCGGCCACCGTCAGCGCGTGGAAGACCTCGTGGAAGCCGAACCACCGAGGCGACGGGTCCGGGCGGCGCAAGCCGTACACCAGGCCACCGGCGGTGTAGAGCAGGCCGCCGATGACGACGAGGACCAGCGCGGCCGCCCCGGCCCCGTCCATGAGCTGCGGGAGCACGAAGGCGGCGACCCAGCCGAGGCCGATGTAGAGGGCCGTGGAGAGCCAGCGGGGCGCGTCCACCCAGAAGATCTTGAACAGCACCCCGGCCAGCGCGCCCACCCAGATGACGGTGAGCACCAGCAGCCTGGGCAGGCCGTCGAGGGCGAGCAGGGCGAAGGGGGTATAGGTGCCGGCGATGATCAGGTAGATGTTCGCGTGGTCGAAGCGGCGCAGCACCTCCGCCACCCGGGGCGACAGCTTGCCGCGGTGATAGGTGGCCGAGACGCCGAAGAGCAGGGCCGAGGTGATCGCGTAGACCGTCGCGGCCAGTCGTGCCTCGACCGTCGGGCCGAGGGCGACCAGGACGAACCCGGCCACCAGCGCGGCGGGCAGCGCGCCGGCGTGGAGCCAGCCCCGGAGGCGGGGCTTTTCGAGGACCGTCATACAACCTACGGTAGCGTAAGTTACGTCGCCGTAGGTTGTTGTGCTCGTCACACCGGGATCCCGGATTCAGTCCGGGTCGCCGGGGCGCAGGCCGTGGACGAGGTCGCGGATCTCCTCCGTGACCGCGTCCATGCCGAGCCGCAGGTCGCCCAGCAACCGATCCGCGCGGTCCGGGGAGCCGTCCAGGGAGTGCCGCGCCGAGTCGAGGGCCAGGGCCATGCCGGTCAATCGGCTGCCCAGGCCGTCGCGCAGGTCACGGTGGAGCCGCCGCCGCTCCTCCTCGGCCACCCCTGCCGCCCGTTCGCGGGTGCGGCGCAGGTCTTCGGCCAGCCGTACGGCATGCGCGGCGTCGGCCACGATCGGCACCAGCGCTACCAGCATGCGCCGCTCGTAGGCCCGGGGGAAGCGCCGCACGCCGGGCGCACCGAGCAGGAGCGTGCCGACCCGCTGCCCGTGCCAGACCAGCGGGATCTCCCGGGCCGTCCCGCCCAGGTCGCCCCGGGTCGGCCCGGCGGCCGGGGATCCGGCGCCGAGGTCGACCGCGGCGCCGCGGACCGCCAGGCCGTTCATGACCGCCTCGACGGCGGCCCCCAGCGCATCGGCCGGACCGGCATGCTGGATCTGGTCCCGCAGGGCCCGCGCGTGGGTCTGCGGATCGCCGCTGCGGCCGTACAGGAGGCGGTCGAGCCGCCGCTGGATGCCCCGCTGGACCGGACGGAAGAAGCTGCCCGCCACGACGGCCGTGACCACGCCGACCAGCCGGCCGTGGTCGGCCAGGAAGAACCCGGCCAGCGCCGCGGCGCCGAGGTAGGTCGCGGCGACCCCGCCCACCAGGACGCCGCCGATGACCGCCCGGCCGACCAGGGTGTCGATCGCGTAGAGGCGGTACCGGGTGATCGCCAGCAGCACGGCCAGCGGGATGGCCGGCGCGCCGTCCACGAGGGCGAAGCCGCCCCAGCGAGTCAGGTCCCAGGCCACCGTGCACAGGTTCTCGATCAGTACGGCGAGCAGGAACCAGCCGATCTGCCGCCGCCCGTCCGGCTCGGCCCGCCGGAACCGCAGGAGCAGGAGGCCCACGCCGCCCCAGGTCAGGACGGCCCGGACCGGCTCACCCCACTCGACCATCCCCGCCGCCAGCGCCTCGGCCTGCGGCAGGCCCCACGGGTTGGCCGGGACGGAGGGCGAGGCGGCCGGTTGCACGACCCGGGCCAGCCAGCCGGCCGCGAACCAGGCGGTCAGGCCCAGGTAGAGCCACCGCCAGCCCCGCTCGCCGAGCCGCCGGTCCGGGTAGACCAGCGGCAGCAGCACGAGCGCGAGGTGGCCGGCCTGCCGGAAGAACGCGCGGGTGACCCTGACCAGGTGGTAGCCGCCGGGCTCGTCCCCGAAGGACGGGAAGTTCTGCAGCACGATCACGAAGGCCAGCCCCGCCGACGACACCCCGGCGGCCAGCAGGAGCCACCCGGCGGCCAGGCGAGGCCGGCGGACCACCACGACGGTTCCGAGCAGCGTGGCGATCAGGGCGAACAGCAGCACGCTGGGGTTCATCAGGACAGACACCTGCGACGCCGTCCACAGGACGAGCGGGTAGCCAGCCAGCGCCGCGAGGCCGAGCCCGCACAGGCCCGCCGCGATCAGCCGGGCCGTACGGTCGTGAAATTTCGCCATTGATCCCCCGGAAGGGGATTGTGAGCCACCGCGGCCCGGCCGGCAACTGACCGAGCCACCGCGGCCCGGCCGGCAACTGACCGAGCTACCACGGCCCGGCCGGCAACTGCTGGCCGAGCCGCAGCGACTACTGGCTCACCCGGTCGAGCGCCGCCGGGCTGCCGTGCCAGCTCTCCCACAACGCCGCGTACGGCCCGCCGGCCGCGACGAGCTCGTCGTGCGAGCCCAGCTCGCTGATCCGCCCGTCCTCCACCACGGCCACCCGGTCGGCGTCGTGCGCGGTGTAGAGCCGGTGCGCGATCGCGATGACCGTGCGCCCCTCCAGCACCGCCGCCAGGGACCGCTCCAGGTTGCGCGCCGCCCGCGGGTCGATGAGCGAGGTGGCCTCGTCCAGGACCAGCGTGTGCGGGTCGGCCAGGACCAGCCGGGCCAGCGCGAGCTGCTGGGCGTGCGCGGGCGAGACGTCCGTGCCGCCGGAGCCGACCGCGGTGTCGAGGCCGTCGGGCAGGGCGAGCACCCAGTCGAGCGCGTCCACCGCGCCGAGCGCCGCCAGGATCCGCTCGTCGTCGGCCGAGGGGTCGGCGATGAGCAGGTTCTCCCGGAGCGTGCCCTTGAACAGGTGGTGTTCCTGGGTGACCAGCGCGACGTGGCCGCGCAGCTCGTCCAGGGGCAGCTCGACCAGGGGCACGCCGCCGACGGTGACCGAGCCCGAGCGCGGGCCGTGGATGCCGGCCAGCAGGCGGCCGAGCGTCGACTTGCCCGCGCCGGACGGGCCGACCATGGCCAGCCGCTCGCCGGGCGCGATCCGCAGCGAGACGTCATGGAGCACGTCGCGGCCCTCGCGGTAGGCGTAACGGACGTGCTCGGCGGCCAGTTCCTCACCGGCCGGCCGCTCGTCGCCCGGCACCCGGTCGTCGCGGACGGTGGCGACGCCGAGCAGCCGGGACATGGCCGCGCCGCCGACCTGGAGCTCGTCGATCCACATCAGGAAGCGGTCGAGCGGGTCGATGAGCTGCTGCACGTAGATCATCGCCGTGGTGACCTGGGCGATCGTGGCGAGGTCTGAGCTGTACAGCAGGCCGCCGACCAGCAGCGTGGACACGATCGGGATCACGTAGCCGAGCTCCACCGACGGGAACCAGAGCGTGCGCAGCCCGAGCGTGTACCGCTCGGCCGCCCACGAGCCGGCGATGTCGGCGTCGGTACGGCGGTGCCGCCGCTCCTGGAGGCCGAGCGCCTCGACCGCGCGGGCGCCCTCGACCGTCTCGGTCAGGCCCTCGGTCATCACCGAGTAGGCGGCGTTCTCCCGCAGGTAGCCGTCGCGCGCCCGCTTCAGGTACCACCGCGTGGAGAACCACAGGATCGGCGCGGCGAGCAGCATCGGCGCCGCCAGCAGCGGGCCGACCAGGACGAGCGCGCCGACACTGATGGTGAAGGTGACCAGCGAGATCAACGTCTCCGGTACGGCATGCCGTACCGTCCGGGACAGGGAGTCGACGTCCCGCGAGGTGCGCGTGATGAGGTCGCCGGACCCGGCCCGCTCCACGGTGGACAGCGGCAGCGCGAGGATTCGCTCGACGAACTCCTCCCGCAGCTCGGCCAGCACCTTCTCGCCGAGCTTGGCCGAGGCCAGCGCGGCGTAACGCACCAGCACGGCCTGGCCGACGAAGAAGGCGCCGATGGACAGCGCCACCACCGCGATCCGCACCGGCAGGCCCGACTCGACGTCCTGGACCAGCCCGCCGAGCAGCCAGGGGGCGCCGAGGCCGGCGACGGCGGCCAGGCCGTGCAGCAGCAGCGCCACGGTCAGCTCGCGCGGGTACTTCAGGGTCAGCCGCCGGGCGTAGGCCCGTACCTGGGCCTGGTCGGCGACCGGGAGCAGCGTCTTGGCCATCTCAGTCCTCCCCTCGGGTCACGGTCCCGGCGTAGGCCGGGGATGCGGCCAGGAGCTCCCGGTGGGGGCCCTCGGCCTGGACGGCGCCGTCCTCGACGTAGATCACGTGATCGGTGCGGTCGAGCACGAGCGGGCTGGTCGTGCAGACCAGCGTGGTCTTGCCGGCGCGGGCCTTGGCCAGCCGGTCGGCGATGCGTGCCTCGCTGTGGGCGTCCACGGCGCTGGTCGGTTCGACCAGGATGAGCACCTCCGGGTCGGTGATCAGCGCGCGGGCCAGGCGCAACCGCTGCTGCTGGCCGCCGGAGAACTCGCGGCCGGCCTCGGCCACGTGCGCGTCGAGGCCGTCGGGCAGCGACTCGACGATGTCCTCGGCGCAGGCGGCGTGGAGCGCCTCGGCCACCGCCTCGTCGGAGGCGCCGGCCACGTCGAGCTCGTCGCGCAGCCGCCCGGTGAACAGCCGCGCGGCGTTGTCGGCGACCAGGATGCGCGAGCGCACCTCGGCCACCGGCAGCGAGGCCAGCGGCACCCCGCCGAAGCGGACCTGGCCCTCGGCGTAGCGGCCGAGCCGGTCGGCGATCTCGGCGGCCTGCTCGGGCGTCGAGGCGGTCAGCGCGGTGAACGTGCCCGGCCGCACCCGTACGCCGGAGGCCTCGTCGTGCAGCTCACCGCCGGGCGAGCCGCCGTCGCCGCCGCTGACCTCGGGCTCGATGGCCAGGATCCGGATGACCCGCTTGGCCGCCACGTGCCCCTTGGTCAGCTTGTCTGCCGCCTCGATCAGCGTGCGCATGGGCGCGATGAGGAAGACGGCGTAGGTGTAGAAGGCGACGAGCTGGCCGGCGGAGATGCGGTGGTCGACCGCGAAGCTCGCGCCGATGGCCGTGACCGCCGCGATCAGCACGCCGGGCAGCAGGATCTGCACGCCTTCGAGCAGCGACTCGACCCGGACCACCCGGACGCCCGCCTGCCGTACCTGCTGGGACTCCAGGCGGTAGCGCTCGGCGAAGACGCGCTCGCCGCCGATGCCGCGCAGCACGCGCAGGCCCGCGACGATGTCGGCCGCCCGGGTGGACAGCTCGCCCTGCAGCTCGCGTTGCTCGCGCTGGCGCCGGTGCAGGGGCTTCAGCAGCGGGCCGACGACGGCCGACATCAGCGGCACGCCGATCAGGACCAGCAGGCCCAGCTCCCACGCGGTGGAGAGCATGATCGCGGCGATGGTGGCGATGGCGACGACGGAGCCGGTGCCGCGCAGCAGGATGTCCATCGCGTTGCCGATGTGCGCGATGTCGGAGTTGCCGACGCTCACCACCTCGCCGGTGGACAGCCGCTTGGGCAGGGTCGCGCCCAGCCTGGTCGCCTGCCGGGCGGTCACCTGGACCGTGCGGTAGGCCGCCGACAGCCAGTTGAAGACCGCCATCCGGTGCCGCATGACGCCGGAGAAGGCTTGGAGCAGTCCCAGCCCGAACAGCACGGCCGACCAGGCGAGCAGCGTGCCGGTCTCCTTGCCGCGGACGGCGTCGATGCCCTTGCCGAGCACGGTCGGCACCAGCGACTGGGCCAGCCACCAGACCACCGCGAACCCGATGCCGGCCCACAGCGGGGCAGCCTGACGGCGCGCGTTCCACCACAGGTAGCGGAGTGGACTGCGGACGTCAGGCGTGCCGGGATCGGCTTCGGGGAGAGGGCGCATAGGGCGTCAAGACTGGCAAACAGCCGCCTGACCAGGCAAATCATTTTCGGCCGCGAGCGGGCCTGAACGCGCGGGCGGTGTAGAGCAGGGCGGCCAGCGCGGTGAGGGCGAGCAGCAGGTAGCCGGCCGTGTAGGCCCCGGTCGTCTCGTAGACCGCGCCCATGACGAGCGGCGGGAAGTAGCCGCCGAGCCCGCCGGCCGCGCCGACCAGACCGGTCACCGTGCCCACCCGCGAGGCCTCGACGAGCTGGGCGACGAGGGCGAAGACGCCGCCGGTGCCGAGGCCGAGGAAGAAGGCCATGAGCACGAAGCTGACCCCGGCCGGCACCTCCAGCGGCGGGTTGAGGCAGAGCACGACCGCCAGGACCGCGGCACCGGCGAAGGCGGTCAGCAGCACCTTCACCGGCCCGACCCGGTCGGAGAGGATGCCGCCGAGCGGCCGGGCGACGACCGCGGCGATGGAGAAGCCGGCCGTCCGCAGCCCGGCCTCGGTCTGGGCGAACTCGTAGACGTTCTGCAGCAGCGTCGGCAGGTAGGTGGAGAAGGCGACGAACCCGCCGAAGGCCACCGCGTAGAGGAAGGCGCACTGCCAGGTGGCCTTGATCTTCGTCGCCTCCCGCATGCGCGGCAGCGCGGGCTCGGTGGAGGGCCGCCAGGAGGGCGCGTCGCGGCTGAACAGCAGCATGATCACGCCCATCACGGCGAGCGCGACCGCCATGAGCACGTGCGTCGTCCCCCGGCCGAGCGACTCGACCAGGCGCGGGGTGAGGAAGGCCGACAGCGCGGTGCCGCCCATGCCCGCGCCGAAGACGCCGGTGGCGAAGCCGCGCCGGGCCGGTTCGTACCAGGCGTTGACGAACGGCACGCCGACCGCGAAGGAGGTGCCGCCGACGCCCAGCACGAAGCCCCAGAACAACAACGCGGGATAGGAGCCCGACCAGCCGACGAAGAGCACCGGGATGATCGTCGCGAAGCAGATCACCGCGAACATGACCCGCCCGCCGAACCGGTCGGCCAGCACCCCGACCGGGATCCGGCCCAGCGAGCCGACCAGCACCGGGATGGCGACCAGCAGCGAGGTCTGGGTGGCCGACAGGCCGAGCAGCTTGTCGTAGCTGCCGGACAGCGGCCCGATCAGGTTCCACGCCCAGAACGTGACGGCAAAGGCCACCGTGGCCAGGGTCAAGTTTCGCGCCTGCATATCACCCTGTGTAGCAGATAGTTACTGCATGTGATGAAGTGGGCCCATGGCTAGCGCTGAAGAGCTGCTTCTCAAGACCGGCCGGTTCTTCCGCCGGACGGTCACCGGCGACGACCTGCGGACGGTCTACCTCGCCGGAGGCCGGGAGGGCGACGCCTTCTACCGCGACCGCTGGAGTCACGACAAGGTGGTGCGCTCCACCCACGGGGTGAACTGCACCGGTTCGTGCTCGTGGAAGGTGTACGTCAAGGACGGCATCATCACCTGGGAGACGCAGCAGACCGACTACCCCAGCGTCGGGCCCGACCGCCCCGAGTACGAGCCGCGCGGCTGCCCGCGCGGGGCGGCCTTCTCCTGGTACACCTACTCGCCGACCCGCATCCGCTTCCCCTACGCCCGCGGCGTGCTGGTCGAGATGTACGGCGAGGCCCGGGCCCGCGGCCTCGACCCGGTCGCCGCCTGGGCCGAGATCACCACCGACCCGGCCAAGCGCGAGCGCTACCAGAGCGCCCGCGGCCAGGGCGGCCTGGTCAGGATCACCTGGGAGCAGGCGACCGAGCTGGTCGCCGCCGCGCACGTGCACACCATCAAGGCCTACGGCCCCGACCGGGTGGCCGGCTTCTCCCCGATCCCGGCCATGTCGATGGTCTCGCACGCGGCCGGGTCCCGCTTCCTGTCGCTGATCGGCGGCACGATGCTCTCCTTCTACGACTGGTACGCCGACCTGCCGGTCGCCTCGCCGCAGGTCTTCGGCGACCAGACCGACGTGCCGGAGTCGGCCGACTGGTGGGACGCGGCCTACCTGATCCTGTGGGGCTCCAACGTCCCGGTCACCCGCACGCCGGACGCGCACTGGATGGCCGAGGCGCGCTACCGCGGGCAGAAGGTCGTGGTGGTCGCGCCCGACTACAACGACGCGGCCAAGTTCGCCGACGAGTTCCTGGCGGTCGTCCCCGGCATGGACGGCGCGCTGGCCATGGCGATGGGGCACGTGCTGCTCAGGGAGTGCTTCGTCGAACGCCGGGTGCCCTACTTCGCGGACTACGTGGCCAAGTACACCGACCTGCCGTTCTTGGTCCGGCTGCGCGAGCACGACGGGGCCTACCTGCCGGACAAGTTCCTGACCGCCGCCGACCTGGGCTCGGCCGAGGAGGCCGCGGAGTGGAAGACCGTCTTCCTGGGCCCGGACGGCGAGCCGGTCGTGCCGAACGGCTCGGTCGGCTTCCGCTGGACCGACTCCGGCAAGGGCCGCTGGAACCTCAAGCTGGACGCCGACCCGCAGCTCACCCTGTACGTCGGCGCGGCCGGCGAGACGGCCGAGGTGCGGCTGCCGCGCTTCGACGCCGAGGGCGTGCTGACCCGGGGCGTGCCGGTCCGCCGGGTGGGCGGGCACCTGGTGACGACCGTCTTCGACCTCATGCTCGCCCAGTACGGCGTGCGCCGCGACCACCTGCCGGGCCGCTGGCCCGAGGGCTACGACGACGCGGCCGAGCCGTACACGCCGGCCTGGCAGGAGCCGATCAGCGGCGTGCCCGCCGCCCGGGCGGTCAAGATCGCCCGCGAGTTCGCGCAGACCGCGGAGAAGACGCGCGGCCGATGCATGATCGTGCTGGGCGCCGGGACCACGCAGTGGTTCCACGGCGACACGATCTACCGCGCCTTCCTGTCGCTGCTGCTGCTCACCGGCTGCCAGGGCCGCAACGGCGGCGGCTGGGCGCACTACGTCGGCCAGGAGAAGTGCCGCACGCAGACCGGGTGGGCGCAGCTCGCCGGAGCCCTCGACTGGTCGCGGCCGCCCCGGCAGGTGCCGGGCACGCCGTTCTGGTACCTGCACACCGGCCAGTGGCGCTACGACCGGTTCGACGCCGGGGACCTGGCCTCCCCGCTCGGGCCGGGCGAGTTCGCCGGCAAGCGCACGGTGGACCTGGTCGCCGAGGCGGTGCGCAACGGCTGGATGCCGATGGCGCCCGCCTTCGACCGCAACCCGCTGGAGCTCGGCGAGCACGCCGACCCGATCGCGCACACCCGGCGCGAACTGCGCGAGGGCCGGCTGCGGTACGCGGTGGAGGCGCCGGACGAGCCGCGCAACTGGCCCCGGGTGCTGACCGTCTGGCGCTCCAACCTGCTGGGCTCCTCGGCCAAGGGCAACGAGTACTTCCTGCACCACCTGCTCGGCACCGGCTCCAACCTGCCCGACCCCGACCCGGAGGGCGCGCGCGGCAAGCTGGACCTGCTGCTCACGCTGGACTTCCGGATGACCTCGACGACGCTCTTCTCCGACGTGGTGCTGCCCGCCGCGACCTGGTACGAGAAGCACGACCTGTCGACGACCGACATGCACCCGTTCATCCACGCCTTCAACCCGGCGATCGACCCGCCCTGGGAGACCAGGAGCGACTTCACGGCCTTCCACGCCATCGCCCGCGCCTTCAGCACGCTGGCCGCCAAGCACCTGGGCGTGCGCAAGGACGTGGTCTGCCTGCCGTACCAGCACGACACCCCGGGCGAGACGGCCCAGCCGGGCGGGCGGGCGCCCACCGGTCCGGTGGAGCCGAACCTGGCGGTCGTCGAGCGCGACTACGGAGCCGTGGCGGCGAAGATGGCCACGCTCGGGCCGCTCGCCGAACGCCTGGGGCTCCCGGTCAAGGGGGTGACCTTCGACCCGCGGGAGGAGATCGGCTGGCTGGCGCAGCGCTGCGGCACCGACGAGGCGGGCCGGCCGCTGCTCGACACCGAGGCCAAGGCGTGCGAGGCGATCCTGGCGCTGTCCGGCAGCAGCAACGGGCGGCTGGCCGCGCAGGGCTTCCGCCAACTGCAGGAACGCACCGGCAGCGACCTGTCCGACGTCATGCACGGCGACGTCCGCATCGTCTTCTCCGACACCCAGGCCCGGCCGGTGCACGTCGGCACCAGCCCCGAATGGTCCGGCAAGGAGGCGCACGACCGGCGCTACTCGCCCTTCACCATCAACGTGGAGAACGACAAGCCCTGGCACACCCTGACCGGGCGGATGCACTTCTTCCTCGACCACGACTGGATGCACGAGTACGGCGAGGCCCTGCCGGTCTTCCGCCCGCCGCTCGACGTCGCCGCCCTGTGGGGCGAGGGCGGCCCCGGCCTGCTGACGGTCCGCTACCTCACCCCGCACTCGAAGTGGTCGATCCACTCCGAGTACCAGGACAACCTGATGATGCTGACGCTCAGCCGGGGCGGACCGACGATCTGGATGTCGGTGGAGGACGCGGCGGCCATCGGCGCGGCCGACAACGACTGGATCGAGGCGGTCAACCGCAACGGCGTGGTCGTGGCGCGGGCGGTGGTCTCGCACCGCATGCCGCGCGGCACGGTGTACATGTACCACGCCCAGGAACGGGTGATCGACGTGCCGAAATCGGAGGCGACCGGCCGGCACGGCGGCATCCACAACTCGCTGACCCGCGTGCTGATCAAGCCGACGCACATGATCGGCGGCTACGCGCAGCTCTCCTACGCCTTCAACTACCTCGGCCCGACCGGCAACCAGCGCGACGAGATCACCATGATCCGCCGCCGCGCCCAGGAGGTGGCGTACTGATGCGCGCGATGGCCCAGATCGCCATGGTCATGAACCTGGACAAGTGCATCGGCTGCCACACCTGCTCGGTCACCTGCAAGCAGACGTGGACCAACCGGCCGGGCGTGGAGTACGTCTGGTTCAACAACGTCGAGACCCGCCCCGGCCAGGGCTATCCCCGCCGCTACGAGGACCAGGAACGCTGGCGCGGCGGCTGGGTGGTCGACAACAAGGGCCGGCTCAGGCTGCGGGCCGGTGGGCGCTTCCGCAAGCTGCTGGAGATCTTCGCCAACCCGGTGCTGCCCGGCATCGGCGACTACTACGAGCCCTGGACCTACGACTACGAGACGCTGATCCGCTCGCCGCTCGGCGCCGACACCCCGGTCGCCCAGCCGTACTCGCAGCTCACCGGCGAGCCGACGAAGGTGCGCTGGAGCGCCAACTGGGACGACGACCTGGGCGGCGACCCCTCGCCCGACCCGCTGCTCGGCAAGCTGAACCAGCAGGTCAAGCTCAGCTTCGAGCAGGCGTTCATGTTCTACCTGCCGCGCATCTGCGAGCACTGCCTCAACCCGTCCTGCGTCGCCTCCTGCCCGTCGGGCGCGATGTACAAGCGGTCGAGGACGGGATCGTCCTGGTCGACCAGGACCGCTGCCGCGGCTGGCGGATGTGCGTGACCGGCTGCCCGTACAAGAAGGTCTACTTCAACCACGGCACCGGCAAGGCCGAGAAGTGCACCTTCTGCTACCCGCGGGTCGAGGTCGGGCTGCCGACGGTCTGCTCGGAGACCTGCGTGGGGCGGCTGCGCTACCTCGGCGTGATGCTCTACGACGCCGACCGCGTCTCGGAGGTGGCCTCGGTCAAGGACGACAAGGAGCTGTACGAGGCGCAGCTCTCGCTCTTCCTCGACCCCGACGACCCGCGGATCACCGGGATCCCGGACGACTGGCTGGAGGCGGCCCGCAGGTCGCCCGTCCGCGACCTGATCACGAAGTACCGCCTGGCGCTCCCGTTGCACCCGGAGTACCGGACGCTGCCGATGGTCTGGTACGTGCCGCCGCTCTCCCCGGTCGTGGACGCGCTCGCCACCACCGGACACGACGGCGAGGACGCGGGCAACCTGTTCGCCGCCATCGACGCCCTGCGCATCCCGGTCGACTACCTCGCCGAGCTGTTCACCGCCGGCGACCCCGGCCCGGTCGTGGCCTCGCTGCGCAAGCTGGCCGCGATGCGCGCCCACATGCGCGCGGTCAACCTGGGCGAGGAACCGCCCGACACCGGCCTGCCCGCCGCGGACATCCACGCCATGTACCGGCTGCTGGCCCTGGCCAAGTACGAGGAGCGCTACGTGATCCCCACCGCGTACGGCACCGCACCCGGCGCGGTCGAGGAGATCGGCTGCAGCGTCGGCTACGAGGGACCCGGCCCGTTCGGCTCGGGCTCCGGCGGGCCGGTGCCGGTCAGCATCGAGAGCTTCCACAGCCTCAAGCGTCGCCAGACCAAGAAGGAGCCGTCATGAACCGGGCCCTGGTCCTGCAGGCCGCCGCGCACCTGCTCGCCTACCCCGACGAGCGGTTCTGGGCGCGGCTGCCGCTCATCAGGGAGGCCGCGCTGCCGTACTTCACCGACTTCATCGGCCGGGCCGAGGAACTGGGCGCGGGCGAGCTGGCGGCGCACTACGTCGAGACCTTCGACCTGCGCCGGCGCTGCTGCCTCTACCTGACCTACTACACCGACGGCGACACGCGGCGGCGGGGCGAGTCGCTGGCCCGGCTGAAGGGGCGCTACCGGGCGGCCGGCTGGGAGCTCTGCGACGAGCTGCCGGACTACCTGCCGGTCATGCTGGAGTTCGGGGCGCTCGACCCCTCGGGCGAGGCGCTGCTGCGTGAGCACCGGCCGGCGCTGGACCTGCTGGAGCGGTCGCTGACCGAGCTGGGCTCGCCGTACGCGTCGGTGATCGGACGGATCTGCGCCATCCTGCCGCCGCTGACCGCCGCCGAGCGCAGGACCGCCGAGACGCTGGCCATGAGCGGGCCGCCGGCGGAGTCGGTGGGGGTGTACGGGTGAGCACGCTGCTGTGGGTGATCCTGCCGTACGTCGTCATCGTGGTGCTGGTCGGCGGGCTGGTCTGGCGCTACCGCTACGACCGGTTCGGCTGGACCACGCGCTCGTCCGAGCTGTACGAGAGCCGGTTGCTGCGCATCGGGAGCCCGCTGTTCCACTTCGGGCTGATCTTCGTCATCCTCGGGCACGTGCTCGGGCTGCTGATCCCGGAGTCGTGGACCCGGGCGCTGGGCGTGACGGACACCGCCTATCACGCGGTGGCGCTCGTGGTGGGCGGGATCGCGGGCTTCTGCACGCTGGCCGGGCTGGCGATCCTCCTGTACCGGCGGCGCACCACGCGGGCGATCTTCCGGGCGACCACGCGCAACGACAAGCTGATGTTCGTGGTGCTCGTCGCCGCCCTCGTCGCGGGACTGGCGGCCACCGTGCTCAGCACGGTCGACCACTCCACCGACTACCGGCAGAGCGTCTCGCCCTGGTTCAGGAGCGTCTACCTGCTGCAACCGGACGCGGCGGCCATGGAACAGGCCTCGTGGCCGTTCAAGCTGCATGCGCTGATCGGCATGGCGCTGTTCGCGTTGTTCCCGTTCACCCGGCTGGTCCATGCCTTCTCGGCGCCGATCGGGTACTTGTTCCGCCCGTACCTCGTCTACCGGTCCCGCACTGCGAGAAGATAGCTCCTCATGGGGCACCTGCGGCACGGCTACACCAACAGCACATTCGGTGACGGCATGTTCGTCGTCAAGTGTTTCGCCGGCCCCGACGCGCTGACCAGGCTCGACACCGAGCGGGTGATGCTCAGACGCTACCGGGGCCGGCTTCCGGTGCCCAGCGTGGTCAAGGTCAGCGAGACCAGCCTCACCACCCGGTTCGTCACCGGCGAGCACGGCCAGGACCTGCTCGACGACGGCCACGCCGTCGAGGTCCTGCGCGCCTGCGGGAAGCTGCTGCGGCTCATCCAGTCGATGCCGGTGCGTTCCGGCCGGGTGCTGGTCCACGGCGACTTCGGCCCCAACAACCTGCTGCTCGACCCCGAGACCTTCGAGCCGGCGGCCCTGGTCGACTGGGAGTGGGCGCACGCCGGCGACCCGGTCGAGGACCTCGTCTGGTGCGAGTGGATCATTCGCACGCACCATCCTGAGCACGCCTGGGCGCTGCCGGAGTTCTTCGCCGCGTACGGCGGGCCGATCCCCGACTGGCCCGCCCGGCAGGCGGCGATGGTGGCGCGGTGCCAGGAACTGCTCGACTTCTGCACCCGGTGGGAGCCGGGCGGGCCGGGCGAGAAGACCTGGCTGGAGCGGATCGAGGCGGTCACCGGATGGAGTGACCCACGCTGAACAGCTCGGCCGGGTCCCACTCGCGCCGGATGCGGGCCAGCTCGGCGTAGCCGGTGAACGCCTGGGCGGTACGGGTGGTGTCGGCCAGGAAGTTCAGGAACGACCCGCCGGTGGCGTGCGGGCGCAGCGCCTCGGCGACACCCGGCAGCGCCTCGCTGACGATCACCGAGAAGCTCGCGCCGGCCGCCGCGACCGGGCCGGTGTGCTCGGCCATCGCGCCACCCCAGTGCCGGATCTCGACGGTGGCGTGCTGCCCGGCCTCGGCCGCCGTCTCCAGGACCGCGTCCGGCAGGCCGGTGAAGTACTCCAGCACCCGGGCCGGCGTGCCGCCCATGACCGCCTCGCCGAACGCCATCGGCCGCACGCCCTCGATGCCGGGGTCGGCGCCCACGCTCATGACCTTCAGCTTGGTGCCCTCGGGGGTGACGATCAGCGCGGTGCTCAGGCTGTCCGGCGCCGCCTCGGCCAGCTCGCGGTAGGCCTCCAGGCCCTGGGTGAAGGGCACGATCCCGGCATAGACCAGCGGGACCGGCAGCAGCGCGATCTCCATGCTGACCACCAGGCCGAAGCTGCCGCCGCCGCCCCGCAGCGCCCACAGCAGGTCGGGGTGGTCGTCCGTGCTCACCAGGCGGCCGTCGGCGGTGACGACCTGGGCGCGCAGCAGGTGGTCGGCGGCGAAGCCGTACCGGCGCGACAGCCAGCCCACGCCGCCGCCGAGGGTGAACCCGGCGACGCCGACGTCGCGCGAGGAGCCCGCGGGCGGAGCCAGCCCGTACGGCGCGGCGGCGTCGATGACCTGACCCCACTTCGCGCCCGCGCCCACCCTGGCCACCCGGCGCACCGGGTCGATCTCGACCTCGTCCATCGCGTTGGTCCGGAGCAGCACCGCGCCGTCGGCGGCCACGTGCGTGCCGTGCCCGCTGCCCTGCACGGCCAGCGGCACGCCGAGCTCGCGGGCGGTCAGCACCGCACCACGCACGTCCGCCACGCCAGAGGCGAGCACGATCAGCGCCGGGTGCGCGTCGACGGCCGGGTTGAGCGCCTTGCGCGCCTCGTCGTAGCCCTGCTGACCAGGGAGGATGGTGCCGGTCTCGGAAGCGATCAGGTTCGTCGTCATGGGTCCAACTCTCCTCGGTCAGGGCTCCGCGGACATCCGTGGCGACCACGGATCCACTACGGAAACAGACCCGCAACCGGCCGGAACCTCACCGGTGTTTCGTGACTAAAGTGGCCCTTCATGAGCGAAGTGTCCGAGCGCGAAGCTGAAGTCCTGGCCGCTCTCGGCGCGCGGCTGACCAACGCGGAGATCGCCAGGAAGCTGCACATCTCCGTCCGCACCGTGGAGAGCCACGTCTCCTCGCTGCTGCGCAAGTACGGCGCGGCCGACCGCAAGGCGCTCGCGGCGCTCGCCGGCCAGACCTCGCCCGCCGGCGACACCGTCACCGGTCTGCCCGCCGCGCGCAGCACCTTCGTCGGCCGGAGCGCCGAGCGGGCCGCCATCGCCGCCGCCTTCACCGGATCGCGGCTGGTCACCCTGCTCGGACCCGGCGGCGTCGGCAAGACGCGGCTGGCCATCGTCACCGCCTCCGGCTTCACCGGCGGCGGGGCCTTCGTGGACCTGGTGCCGGTGCGGGCCGGGTCGGTGGCCCAGGCGCTGGCCTCCGCCCTCGGGGTCATCGAGCGCACGCAGCAGCCTTTGGAGGACGCGCTCGCCGAGCGGCTGGGGAGCGGGCAGGCGCTGCTCGTGCTGGACAACTGCGAGCACGTGCTCGACGCGGTGGCGCCGCTGGTGGACCGGCTGCTGGCCCTCTGCCCGGGCACCCGCGTCCTCGCCACCAGCCGGGAACACCTGGGGATCCCGGGAGAACGCATCGTCCCGATCGCTCCCCTCCCCCTCTCCCCCGCTTCGTCCTCCCCCGCCTCGTCCTCCGCCGCCTCCCCTTCCTCCCCCTCCTCCCGTGCGGCCGAGGCCGCCTCTGATGCGGTGCTGTTGTTCCTCGACCGGGCCAGGGACGCCGACCCCGGGTTCGACGCCGACCCGGCCGTGGTGGCGGAGATCTGTGCGCGGCTCGACGGCGTCCCCCTGGCCATCGAACTCGCCGCCGCCCGCAGTGCCGCCCTGGGGCCCGAGGGGCTGCTGGCCGCCTTGGACGACTCCCTCCGGCTGCTGTCCGGCGGACGCGGGGGCGACGAACGGCACCGCTCCCTGGCCGCCGTCCTGGGCTGGAGCTACGACCTCCTGGACGAGGAGGAGCGCGCGTTGTTCCGGCGGTTGTCGGTCTTCGCCGGCACCTTCGACCTCGACGCCGCCACCGCGCTCACCGGCGACCGCCTGGCCGCCGTGGACGGCCTCGCCCGGCTGACCGGCAAGAGCCTGGTCGTGCGGAGCGAGAGCCGGTGGCGGATGCTGGAGACGGTCCGGGCCTTCGCCTGGGCCGCCCTGGGGGACGACCTGCCTGCCGTACGGGCGGCTCACCTGGGGTGGGCGGCCGGTGCGGCCGAACGGCTCGCCGGGTGGCCCACCGGCTGGCGGGAGGAGTTCGACCTCATCGCCGACGACCTCCGCACCGCCCTCACCCACCCACCCACTCCCCACCCCACCGACTCCCCCCACCCCGGAACCCAGGGAACCCCCGCTTTGGGAAACCCGACCCTGGGAACCGCGGCCCTGGGAACCCCCGTTCAGGGATCCCCGACCCACCCTTCCCCGTTTCCGGAGGAGGCCGGGCGGCGGCATCGGCTGGCTCGGGCCCTGGGAAAGCTGGCCTATGCCCGGCGGTTCCTGCGCGAGGCCCGCGAGCGGTTCACCCAGGCCGCCGAGCTGGCCCCCACCCCCGCCGAGGCCGCGAAGGACCTCCGGTCCGCCGCCTCGGTAGCCCTGGCCACCGCCGCCGCCGGCGACGCCTTCGACCTGCTCCTGTCCGCCGCCGACCAGGCCGAGGGCACGGACCGGGCGATCCTGCTGTCCCGCGCCGTCGTGGTCGCCCGCCGGCACCCGGGCTTCGGTTTCGAGTCCGGCGTGCCGTACGAGCGCCTGCCCCTCCTGGAGGCCGAGGCGAGCGAGCTGACGGCGGGCGCCACCGCGACCGCCCACCTGGCCGGAGCCCGAGCCTGGACGGCGGGCGGCGAGGCCGCCGGGCACGAGGCGGCCGAGCACGCGGTCGCCACCGCCCAGGCCACCGGCGACCCGGTCCTGCTGAGCGCCGCCCTCGACGCCCTGACCATGGCCCACGCCAGGAAGGGCGAGCTCCGCGAGGCCTACCGCACGGCCGCCGAACGGCTGGCGCTGATCGACGACATGGACCGGGACGACCCGGAGTCCGGCATCGAGATCGTCGACGCCTTCCACTCCGCCTCCTCTTACGCGCTGGCCGCCGGCGACCTGCCCACCGCGCTGGCGGTCGCCCGCCGCAACCTCGGCGACGACCTGGCCGGCAGCCACCTGGCCATCGCCCTGAACAAGCTGATCCCCCCGCTGGTCCTGATGGGCGAGTTCGACGAGGCGCTCGGTCACGCGGCGGCCATGTGGGAGCGCCGCGAGTGGGCGGGCAGCCGTCCGGGCCGGTGGCTGGCGGTGTCGGTGTACGCGGTCGCGATGGCCTACGGCCTGCGCGGCGAGGAGGCCCAGGCCCGCTCGTGGCGGGTTCGTGCGGCCGGTCTGGACAGGACGGCCGACCTGGTGCCGTTCGCCGCCTTCGCCGACGCCCGCGTGGCCCTGCACACCGGCGACTTCGGGCAGGCCGCGGCCTTGGTCGAGCGCGGTTTCGCCGAGTTCAGGCCGGGTCGCTTCGAGCGCTACGCGCAGGCCACGGCCGCCGAGCTGGCCGTCGCCGCGGGCCTGCCCGACGCCGCCGACCGGCTGGCCCAGGCCGCGCCGGCCGCGCTGGGCAGCGACTGGGCCGCCGCCTGCCTGTCCCGCGCGCGTGGCCGCCTGCACGGCGACCGGGACGAGCTGGCCCGCTCGGCGCGGGCGTGGGAGCGGATCGGCGCCCGGTTCGAGCAGGCTTGCACCGAAGACCTGCTGAACCTTTCGGGCGGTGCGGGAGTCTGATCGTTCATGCGACACACTCCCCTCCTCCTCGGCCTGTCCAGCGCGGCCGCGCTGGCGCTCACCGCCGTCCCGGCCCAGGCCGCCCCTGGCTCGCTGAAGACCGTGTACGGCTGGGCCAAGATGTCCGGCGACTCGGCGATGATCGTCACCCCCACCAAGGCCACGCTCGGCGAGCTCGGCGAGAGCGGCCTGCCGGGCTGGTCGCTGGGCAAGAAGAGCGGCAAGGCGATCAGGATCGACTACACCGAGGGCCTGCGCTTCTACCAGGTCAACAAGAAGTGCGGCAAGCGCGCGGCGGGCTACCCGCACGACAGTTACACCAGGAAGGGCTTCGGCAAGACCGAGTGCGGTCCCGGCGGGCTGTACGAGGTGCTCCGGAAGGGGCGCCTGGCGGTCCGGGTGGTCTACGACCCGGCGGGCCCGATGGCCGTGAAGGTGACCGAGCTCGTCCTCCCCTGAAGACCGGTGAAGCCAAATAGTGGAATAGATGGTTCCGTTCTGATAGAGTGAAGACATGAGCGAGAACAACACCCCCTGGACCGTCCTCACCGCCGCCCACGAGGCCCTGCGCACCGCCGTTCAGGGCGTCCCCGCCGACGCCTGGGACCGGCCGACCCCCTGCGACCAGTGGACGGTCACCCAGGTCCTCCAGCACGCCGCCGGCGACCAGCTCGGCTTCGCCGCCTTCATCACCGGCGGTCCCGGCCCGGAGGAGAACCCGTTCGCCCCCTCCGGCCGGATCGACGGCTCCCCCGCCGACCTCGCCGAGAACTCCATGCGCGCCTCCGCCGCCGCGTGGGCCACCATCGCGCCGGACGCCGCCGAGGTGCCGGTCCCCGTCCCGCCGAACAAGCTGCCCGCCGAGGTCGGCGCCGCGGCCTGCGCCCTGGACGCGGCGGTGCACGCCTGGGACATCGCCGTCGCCACCGGCCAGCCCTCGCCCCTCACATCCGAGCTGGCGCGCGGCCTCCAGCCCGCCCTGGCCATCGTGGAGCCCCTGCGCGCCTACGGCGCCTACGCCACGGCCCTGGAGGAGCAGCCCGGCGACGACGACGCGGCCAAGCTCCTGCGCTTCCTGGGCCGCCGCCCCGACTGGACCGCCTGAGTCGTCGCCCGCCCGCTACGCCCCCATCGTGGCGGCGTAGTGGGCGGCGATCTCGTCGCTGGTGGTGGTCCACACCCCCGGGTGGTTGACCACGTACTCCAGCGCCTGGTCGAGGTACTTGGCGCGGAAGGCCTGCCCGGTGACGAACGGGTGCAGGGCCAGCGACATGACCCGACCGCTGTGCTCGGCGTCGGCGTGCAACTGGTCGAGCTGGTCCCGCACGATCCGCACGAAGTCCGGGCCGCTGATCGAGTGCGCGGTGAACAGCCCCAGGTCGTTCAGCTCCAGCGTGTACGGCACGCTCATCAGCCCGGGCACGTTCGTCCAGTACGGCTGGTCGTCGCTGGTCCAGTCCATCACGTAGTCGAGACCGAGCTCGGCCAGCAGGGCGGGCGTCTGGAAGGTCTCGCTCAGCGCCGGCCCCATCCAGCCGCGCGGCCGGCGCCCGGTGGCCTTCTCGATGGTCTCGACGACCTCGGTCAGGTAGGCCCGCTCCTCCGCCTCGACCTCGGCCTGCACGGTCGAGTTGTTCTTTCCGTGCGCGAGCCAGGCCCAGTCGCGGGCCCGGCCGGCCTCGATGATCTGCGGGTACTCCGCGGCGACGTCCGAGTTGAGCAGGACGCTGGGCCGTACTCCGTGCCGGTCGAAGATGTCGATCATCCGCCAGATCGCCACGCGGGGCCCGTAGTCGCGCCAGCCGTGGTTGAGCGGGTCGGGCACCAGCCCGGCGGTGCCCTGGTTGATGCTGGTGGACGGCTTCCCCAGGACGAAGTGCTCGACGTTGAGCCCGACGTAGAACGCCACGCGCGCCCCGCCCGGCCAGGTGATCGCCGGCCGGTCGATGATCGGGCTGTAGTCGTACAACTCGTTCTTCATGATTCCTCTTTCCGCGCATAGAATACGGACCGGTTCGTATCGCGACACGATCCGGTCCGTATCCCCGAACTGTAGGGCAGAGCCGTACCTCCCTGTCAACACGAACCGGATCGTCTCCCCGAGCCGATACCCTCGGACCGACTGGAAGTGAGGTGGCATGACCCCGGCGCACGCACCCGACCCCGCCCGGCGCAACCCGCAGACGACCGCCGCGATCCTCGACGCCGCCCTCGCCATGGCGGCCGAGGGCGGGCTGGCCAAGGTCAGCATCGAGGGCATCGCCGCCCGCGCGGGCGTCGGCAAGCGCACGATCTACCGCTGGTGGCCGTCCAAGGGCGCGGTCGTCCTGGACGCCTGGGCCCGGCGGCTGGAGGGGCAGCTCTACAAGCGCCTCAACGAGCCCCGGGGCGTCGACTTCGAGACCGAGCTCAAGCAGATGATCAAAGACGCCTGGATCCACACGGTCGGCGACACGCTGCCCGTGCTGTCCTGGCTGGTCGGCGAGGCCCAGCACGACCCCGAGCTCGGCGCCGAACTGCGCAAACGGCTGATCGAGCCGGCCTCCGACCTGGTCGCGGCCCGGATCCGCCGGGCGCAGGAGGACGGCGAGGTCGCCGCGGACATCGACCCCTACCGCGCCATCGAGCTGGTCTACGCGCAGCTCTACTACCGGCTGCTGGTCTCGGGCCGCCCGACCGACGAGGCCTTCCTGGACGACGTCGCCGAGCTCGCCATGCGCGGGCTGCGACCCCGCTAGCGCGGTCCGTCCGCGGCGTCGTACCGCTCGCGGGCCGTCGCGATCTGGCCGAGGTGGGCGTCGGACCAGGTGGCCAGCGCGTCGAAGACCGGCGTGAGGCTCCGGGCCAGGGGCGTCGTGGCGTACTCCACCCTGGGCGGCATCTCGGCGTGGTAGGTGCGCTCGACCAGGCCGTCGCGTTCGAGCTGCCGCAGCCGGCCGGTGAGCACCTTGGGGGTGATCGCGGGCACCATCCGCTGCAGCTCGGTGAAGCGCAGGCGGCCGTGGTGGTTGAGCACCCACACCACCTGCGCGGTCCACCGGCCGAAGATCAGGTCGGCCGCCGGGCCGATCGGGCAGGGGTCGAACTCGGGGGCAGCCATGAGCCGCTTTCCTCTTGGTAACTACTTCCCGAAGGATAGTAGCGTGGCGGTCGCCGAAAGGAGAACCGATGTCCACTCCCTCCGAACTGATGCAGCTCGTCGACGACGCGTGGAACGCCCAGGACTGGACCACCTTCGCCCGCTACCACGCCGACGACGTGGTGGTCCGGCTGCCGGGGCAGCCGCCCAGCCACGGCGTCGAGCACCACGAGGCCGACGCGCGGCGCGTGTTCGCCACCTTCCCCGACAACCAGGTGAGCAACCGGCCCTACCGGGTGTTGCTCGCCGAGGGCGACTGGACGTGCTCGATCGCCCGCTTCAGCGGAACGATGACCGAGCCCATGCACCTGCCCGACGGGACCGTCCTGCCGCCGACCGGCAAGTCCTTCGAGGTCGACTTCTGCACGGTGGCGCGCTGGGCGGACGGGCGGATCGTGGAGGAGAACCTCTTCTACGACCGCGACGCCATGATGCGCCAGCTCGGCCTGACCGCCTGACCTGCGAGGGGTGGGGTACGGCCGGCCGTACCCCACCCGTCCTGAACGACTACTTGGCGTTGGCCTTGAGGTAGTCGGCGTTCATCCGCGCGATGGTGTCCAGCGGGATGCCCTTGGGGCAGACCGCCGTGCACTCGCCGGTGTTGGTGCAGCCGCCGAAGCCCTCCAGGTCCATCTGGTCCACCATCGCCTTGGCGCGGGACACGCGCTCGGGCTGGCCCTGCGGCAGCAGCGACAGGTGGGTGATCTTCGCGGCGGTGAACAGCGAGGCCGAGCCGTTCGGGCAGGCCGCGACGCAGGCGCCGCACCCGATGCAGGTGGCCGCGTCGAAGGCCGCGTCGGCGTCGTCCTTGCGGACCGGCACCGAGTGGGCGTCGGGCGCGGACCCGGCCGGGACGGAGACGAAGCCGCCGGCCTGGATGATGCGGTCGAAGGCCGACCGGTCGACCACGAGGTCCTTCACCACCGGGAAGGGCGCGGCCCGCCAGGGCTCGATGGTGATGGTCGCGCCGTCCTCGAAGTGCCGCATGTGGAGCTGGCAGGTCGTGGTGGCCCGCTGCTCGCCGTGCGGCACGCCGTCGATGACCATGCCGCACATGCCGCAGATGCCCTCGCGGCAGTCGTGGTCGAAGGCGATCGGGTCGTCGCCCTCCAGGATCAGCCGCTCGTTGAGCACGTCGAGCATCTCCAGGAAGGACATGTCCGGGGAGACGTCCTGGACCTGGTACTTGACCATGCGGCCGGCGTCGGTGGGGCCACTCTGCCGCCACACGTTCAGAACGAGGTTCACTTGTAGCTCCGCTGGGTCATCTTGACGTACTCGTACTCGAGCGGTTCCTTGTGCAGCACGAACCCGTCCTCGCCCTTCTCCCAGGCGGCGACGTAGGCGAAGTGCTCGTCGTCACGCAGGGCCTCGCCGTCGGCGTCCTGCGACTCGGCGCGGAAGTGGCCGCCGCAGGACTCGGTGCGGTGCAGGGCGTCGAGGCACATGAGCTCGGCCAGGTCGAAGAAGTCGGCGACGCGGCCGGCCTTCTCCAGCACCTGGTTGAGCTCCTCGTTGGTGCCGCTGACCTTGACGTTGCGCCAGAACTCCTCGCGCAGGGCGGGGATGAGGTCGAGCGCCTTGCGCAGCGACTCCTCGGTGCGCTCCATGCCGCAGTAGTCCCACATGATGCGGCCGAGCTCGCGGTGGAAGGAGTCGGGCGTGCGGGTGCCGTTGACGGCCAGCAGCCGGTCGATCTTCTGCCGGACCTTGATCTCGGCCTCGGCGACGGCCTGCTCGTCCACCTCGCCGAAGGGCCCGGCGGCCAGGTAGTCGCCCAGCGTGGTGGGCAGCACGAAGTAGCCGTCGGCCAGGCCCTGCATCAGCGCGGAGGCGCCGAGGCGGTTGGCGCCGTGGTCGGAGAAGTTGGCCTCGCCGATCACGAAGAGGCCGGGGATGGTGGACTGCAGGTCGTAGTCCACCCACAGGCCGCCCATCGTGTAGTGCACGGCGGGGTAGATGCGCATCGGCTGGGAGTAGGGGTCCTCGCCGGTGATGCGCTCGTACATCTCGAAGAGGTTGCCGTACTTCTTCTCGACCGCGTCGCGGCCGAGGCGGCCGATGGCGTCGGCGAAGTCGAGGTAGACGCCGAGCCCGCCGGGGCCGACGCCGCGGCCCTCGTCGCAGACGTTCTTGGCGGCGCGGGAGGCGATGTCACGCGGGACCAGGTTGCCGAAGGAGGGGTAGATCCGCTCCAGGTAGTAGTCGCGCTCGTCCTCGGGGATGTCGCCGGGGGCCCGGTCGTCGCCCTTGCGCAGCGGCACCCACACGCGGCCGTCGTTGCGCAGCGACTCCGACATCAGGGTCAGCTTCGACTGGTACTCGCCGGAGACCGGGATGCAGGTCGGGTGGATCTGCGTGTAGCAGGGGTTGGCGAAGTAGGCGCCCTTCTCGTGCGCCCGCCAGATGGCCGTGGTGTTGCAGCCCTTGGCGTTGGTCGACAGGAAGAAGACGTTGCCGTAGCCGCCGGTGGCCAGGACGACCGCGTCGGCGACGTGCCGCTCGATCTCGCCGGTGACCATGTCGCGGACGATGATGCCGCGCGCCTTGCCGTCGTCGACGATGAGCTCCAGCATCTCGTGCCGGGTGAACATCTCCACGGTGCCGGCCGCGACCTGCCGCTCCAGCGCCTGGTAGGCGCCGAGCAGGAGCTGCTGGCCCGTCTGGCCGCGGGCGTAGAAGGTGCGGGAGACCTGCGCGCCGCCGAAGGAGCGGGTGTCGAGCAGGCCGCCGTACTCGCGGGCGAACGGCACGCCCTGCGCGACCGCCTGGTCGATGATGTTCACCGAGACCTGGGCGAGCCGGTAGACGTTGGACTCGCGGGCGCGGAAGTCGCCGCCCTTGACCGTGTCGTAGAAGAGCCGGTAGATCGAGTCGCCGTCGCCGCGGTAGTTCTTGGCCGCGTTGATGCCGCCCTGGGCCGCGATGGAGTGCGCGCGGCGGGGCGAGTCCTGGTAGCAGAAGGACTTGACGTTGTAGCCGAGCTCGCCGAGGGTGGCGGCGGCCGAGCCGCCGGCCAGGCCGGTGCCGACCACGATCACGTTGAGCTTGCGCTTGTTGGCCGGGTTGACCAGCTTGGCGGAGAACTTCCGCTTGTCCCACCGCTCCTCGATCGGGCCGGCGGGCGCCTTGGTGTCGCGGATCTCAGAGCCCTCGGTGTAGTTCATCCCTTGAATCCGATCATGATGGCGATGGGCGGGGCGAGGAAGCCCACGATGAGCACGGCCGACAGGAGCCCGGCGACGCCGCGCAGGGCCTTGTACCGGCCGGCCGCCCAGCCCAGGGTCTGGAAGGCGCTCCACACGCCGTGGCGCAGGTGCAGGCCGACCATGACGACGGCGACGACGTAGATGACGGTGACCCACCAGCGGGAGGGGTCGAACCCGGCGATCATGCGGTCGGCGGGGGCGGAGTCGAAGCCCTTGGGGTTGACCACGCCGAAGGTGAGGTCGAGCAGGTGCCAGACGAGGAAGAGCGCGATGGTCAGCCCGCCCCAGCGCATGATGTGCGTGGCGTAGCCGCCGGCCTGCGACTTCTTCACCGCGTACTTGACCGGCCGGGCCTGGCGCGCGCGGCGGGACAGCGAGATCGCGGCCCACATGTGCAGCACGACGCTGGCGGCCAGGATGACCTCCAGGATGGTCAGCACGGTGCGGTAGGGCAGGATCGGCTCCAGCAGCGTGCGGAGCGCGTGGGCGTACTCGTTGAAGGAGTCCTTGCCCAGGAAGATCTTGAGGTTCCCCAGCATGTGGAGGACCAGGAAGCCGACCATGATCGCGCCCGTGGCGGCCATGGTGACCTTCTTGCCGTTGGACGAGCCGAGGAAGCCCTTCGACTTCCTGCGCGGCTTGGGCGCGGCGGGCTGCGCTGGCGGAACGGGGGCTACCGGCGCCGTGGCGGCACCGCGCTCTATCGTGGCTGTCACGTCTTGAGAGGCTAGGTACCCTGCGACGATCCGTCCAAGTCATCACCGATCTGGTTTCGATAGCCTTAGGCTATGATCCTTGATTTATCCCGCCCTTATAGCGCCCACGACCCGACGAATGCGACGAATCTCACATGCAGTTCCAGCAGCTCGCCTACTTCGTCGCGGTCGCCGAGACCCGGCACTTCACCCAGGCGGCCGAGCGGATGCGGGTGGCCCAGCCCTCGCTGAGCAAGCAGATCAAGGCCCTGGAGGAGGACCTCGGCGCGCCGCTCTTCTCGCGTGCCCGCGGCAACGTCACGCTGACCCAGGCCGGTGAGGCGC
Source organism: Nonomuraea sp. NPDC050328 (assembly GCF_044459405.1). NCBI lineage: Bacteria > Bacillati > Actinomycetota > Actinomycetes > Streptosporangiales > Streptosporangiaceae > Nonomuraea > Nonomuraea sp. NPDC050328. The sequence goes on from NZ_JBITIW010000015.1 coordinate 158,009, forward strand.
TGCTCCCCCTGGCCAGGCGGATGCTCGCCGACGCCGACACCGCCCGGCGCGAGGTGGCCGAGCTGGCCGGACTCAAGCGCGGCCGGGTACGGCTCGGCGCCACCCCCAGCGTCTGCGCGGGCCTGCTCGGCGACGCCCTGGCGCGCTTCCACGCCACCTACCCGGGCGTCGAACTGCTGGTCGAGGAGGGCGGCTCGCGCGACCTGGTCCGCACGCTCGCCCGCGGCCAGCTCGACCTGGCGCTGATCATCCTGCCGCTGCAGAGCGACGACCCGGCCCTGGTCACCGAGGAGATCCTGCGCGAGAGCCTGGTCGTGGCCACCCCCTCGCACAACGCGCCGCGCAAGCCGTACCTGCGGATAGAGGATCTGCGGACCCAGCCGCTGGTGATGTTCCGGCGCGGCTACGACCTGCGGGAGGCCACGCTCAGCGCGTGCCGGCAGGCCGGCTTCGAGCCGCGGTACGCGGTCGAGGGCGGCGAGATGGACGCGGTGCTGCGCTTCGTGGAGTCGGGGCTGGGCTGGGCGGTGGTGCCGTCGATGGTGCTGGACGGCCGGCCGGGCCTGGCCGGGACCCCGCTGGCGCCGCCGGGACTGAGCCGCACGATCGCGCTCGCGCACCGCAAGGACGTCGAGCCCACCCGGGCGGCCTTGGCCTTCCGCGACACCTTCCTGTTCTTCCTCGCCGAGTCCGCGCACGAGCACACCCTTCCCCAGGGGCTCGAGCTCATCGCAGAATGACCCCGTGACGCAGACCCTCGACGTACCGCTGACCCTGCTCCTCATCGAGGACGACGCCGGCGACGCGGTGCTCGTGGAGGAGCTGCTGAAGCAGGCGGAGGTGCCGCCCAAGCTGATCTGGGCGCGCTCGCTGGCCGAGGCGGCTCCGCGGCTGACCACCAGCGTGCACTGCGTGCTGGTGGACCTCTCGCTGCCCGACGCGCACGGGCTGGAGGCGCTGCGGCAGGTGCTGGCCATCGCGCCGCACGCCGCGGTGCTGGTGCTGACCGGGCTGCGCGACGTGCACGTGGGGGTGGCGGCGGTCCAGTCGGGCGCCCAGGACTACCTGGTCAAGCAGGACGTCGACGCCCGGCTGCTGGCCCGCGCGGTCCGCTACGCGATGGAGCGCAAGCGCGCCGACCTGGCCCAGCTCAACCTGGTGCAGGCCGAGCTGACCGCCAAGGAGAACGCCCGCCTCGAACGCGGCCTGCTGCCCACCCCGATCCTGCGCACCACCCAGCTCGAACGCACCAGCCGCTACCGGCCGGGCCGCCAGCGCACGCTGCTGGCCGGCGACTTCTACGACACGGTCGAGACCGCCGACGGCTCGGTGCACCTGGTGGTCGGCGACGTCTGCGGGCACGGCCCGGACGAGGCGGCGCTCGGGGTGGCGCTGCGCATCGCCTGGCGCACGCTGGTGATGGCCGGCAAGACCGGCACCGAGATGTTGCAGATCATGGACTCGCTGCTGCGGCAGGAGCGCAAGTCCCCCGAGATCTTCACCACGCTCTGCTCCACGACCATCTCCCCCGGCCTCGACCACGCCCGGATGTACATCGTCGGCCACCCGCCGCCCCTGATCATGCGGGACGGCACGGTCAGCTCCGCCGCGGCCTCGCCGTCCGGACCGCCGCTGGGGATCTTCCCCGACGCGGAGTGGAAGCCGGTCGACGTGGAGCTCGGCCGCGCCTGGTCGGTGCTCGTCTACACGGACGGCCTGATCGAGGCGACCGTGGGCGACGGCTCCGACCTGCTCGGCACCGAGGGCCTGGTGCAGGTGATCAAGGAACACGGCACGATCGACCTCGACCGCATCATCGAGGGCGTCTCGGAGATCAACGACGATGTCGCCGCGCTCCTGGTGACGAGAAGGGGCTGAGCCCATGGCCGGCTGGTCGCTCGACCGCTGGTTCCGCTACGCCGCCATCGTGGGCGCGCTGGTGATCCTCGCCGGGTCGGCGCTGATGGTCAACGCCACGATGCACCTCAGCGACGTCCGGACCCGCATCATCGACGTGATCGACCCGGCGGCGCTCAAGACGCTCGACCTGGCGCTCGTCCAGGCCGGCCAGGACGCCTCCGTGCGCTCCTACGGGCTCACCAAGGAGCCGCACCACCTGGAGGTCTACCGGCAGGCCCGGCGCGACGAGGCGGCCATCCTGGGCGAGCTGCGCCGCCTCGTGCCCGAGGACGCCCCGATGCTGGACGGCATCGCGGCCGCCACCGACGCCTGGCGGCGCGGCTACGGCGATCTCATCGCCGCCGGCAGGCCGCTCAGCACCGAGCTCGCCAAGGTCAACACCGCGCTCTACGCCGCGGTACGGCAGGCCGTGGGCGCCGAGCGCACGGTCCTGGAGCGCCGGCACGAGCAGGCCAGGACGGTCATCGAGGCCCGGGCGTTCGACCAGGCGGTGGCCCTGGGCGTGCTGCTGGTGGTCACCGTGGCCCTGCTGATCCTGCTCGGCCTGGTCGTCCGCCGGGTCGTGCTCAAGCCGATCACCACCCTGGCCGAGCAGGTCGACGCGGTCACCAAGGGCGACTTCGAGGGCCGCATCGACGTCGCGCGCCCGCCGGAGCTGGTGGCGCTGTCCGGCCACATCGACGGCATGCGGCGCGAGATCCTGCGGCAGTGGCGGCTGGCCGAGGAGCAGGCCGCCGAGCTGCGCCGCTCCAACGGCGACCTGGAGCAGTTCGCCTACGTCGCCAGCCACGACCTGCAGGAGCCGCTGCGCAAGGTGGCCAGCTTCACCCAGATCCTGGACCAGCGCTACGGCGACCAGCTCGACGACCGGGCCCGGCAGTACATGCACTTCGCCGTGGACGGGGCCAAGCGCATGCAGTCGCTGATCAACGACCTGCTCGACTTCTCCCGGGTGGACCGCATGGGCGGGGAGAAGGCGCCGATCAGCGCGGAGCTGCCGCTGCGCGCCGCGGTGCGCAACCTGGAGGCGCAGATCGAGGAGTCGGGCGCGACGGTCACCCACGACGAGCTGCCGGAGGTGCTGGGCAACCACACCAGCCTGACCCAGCTCTTCCAGAACCTGATCGGCAACGCGGTGAAGTTCCGCTCGGCCGAGCCGCCGGTGGTGCACGTGTCGGCGCGGCCGGCCGGCGCCGGGCTGTGGGAGTTCTCCTGCGCCGACAACGGCATCGGCGTCGAGGAGAAGTACGCCGAGCGCATCTTCCTGCTCTTCCAGCGCCTGCATCCGCGCGACGCCTATCACGGAACCGGCATCGGGCTCGCCGTCTGCCGGAAGATCGTGGAGAATCACGGCGGCACCATCTGGGTGGACACCTCGGTCCAGGAGGGGACGACCATGCGCTGGACGTTGCGGGGGACGAGCCGTGCCTGACTTCCAGCCGATCGAGGTCCTGCTGGTCGAGGACGACCCGGGTGACGTGCTGCTGACCCAGGAGGCCTTCGAGCTCAACAAGGTCCGCAACCACCTGCACGTGGTCTCCGACGGCGAGGAGGCCATGGAGTTCCTGCACCGGCGCGGCGACTACGCGGGCGCGGTGCGGCCGGACCTGATCCTGCTGGACCTCAACCTGCCGCGCAAGGGCGGGCTGGAGGTGCTGGCGGAGGTGAAGGCGGACCTCAACCTCCGGAGCATCCCGGTGGTGGTGCTGACCACCTCCGAGGCGGAGGAGGACATCGTGCGCAGCTACCAGCTCCACGCCAACGCCTACGTGACCAAGCCGGTGGACTTCGAGCAGTTCATCCGGGTCGTGCGGCAGATCGACCACTTCTTCGTCACCGTGGTCAAGCTCCCCCTCCACCTCCTGTAGGGCGGAAATCTGACAAGCGGGGGGACCCAAAGTCAGCCATACCCCTTAAAAGACAGGAAACTTTCTTTTACATTTGGGTTATCCCCCCATTTCACAGGAGCGTTTCATGAGAAGACTCCTAACCATCCTGTCAACCGCCTTCCTCGTGGCGGCGGGCACGGCGGTGATCGCCGAACCCGCCTTCGCGCACGGCTACGTGACCGCGCCGCCCAGCCGGCAGGCGCACTGCGCGGCCGGTCGCGTGGCCAACTGCGGCCCGGTCGTCTACGAGCCGCAGAGCGTGGAAGGCCCGAAGGGCCAGCGCAACTGCCACGCCGGCGACTCCCGCTGGGCGCCGCTCAGCGACGAGAGCAAGGCCTGGCCGGTCACCGGCGTCGGCTCCTCGGTGACCTTCACCTGGCGCTTCACCGCCCGGCACGCCACGCGTGACTACGAGTACTACATCGGCAACACCCGGGTGGGGTTCGTGGCGGGCAACGGCCAGCAGCCGCCCTCGACCATCTCGCACACGGTGAACCTGGGCGGCTTCAGCGGCCGCCAGAAGATCCTCGCCATCTGGAACATCGCCGACACCGGCATGGCCTTCTACAGCTGCATGGACGTCAACATCGGCGGCGGCGGAAGCACCCCGTCCCCCACGCCGACGGCGACCTCCTCGCCCACCCCGTCCCCGACCGCGACCCCGACGCTGCCGCCCGGCGGCTCGTGGGCGCCCGGCATCACCTACGCCACCGGCTCCACCGTGACCTACGGCGGCGCCTCCTACCGCTGCCTCCAGGGGCACACCTCGCTCACCGGCTGGGAGCCGCCCAACGCGCCGTCGCTCTGGCAGCGGCTGTGACGGCTACTTGCCCAGCAGGCTCCGCATGTAGGTGACCTGCGCGGACCTGGCCCGGTCGACCTGCCGGGCCAGGTTCAGCACGCGCGGGCTGGAGCCGTTCAGCGCCGCGAGCTTCGCCATCCGCACCGCGTCGTCCTGGTGGGCGATCATCAGCGTCAGGAAGTCGCGGTCGAACCCGCTGGTCGCCTTGGCCAGCCGGGCGATCTCCTTCTCGCTGGTCTCCGGCAGGCCGCCGTGGGCGGCGTGCGCGGAGCTGGGGGCGGCCAGGGGCTGGTCCCACTCGTGCAGCCAGCGGGTCATGTCCCTGATCTCCAGTGCTTCGGTGGTCTCGATGGCCGCGGCCAGCGAGCGCACCTCGGCCGCGGCTGCCCGGTCGCCGGCGATGCCGGCCAGGCGCATGCCCTGCTGGTTGTGCGGGAGCATCATCTGCACGAACATCACGTCCACCGCGTTCACCTGCTCGGTCGGCAGGGCGGAGTCGGCGGTCGAGCAGCCGCCGGCCAGCAGGGCGGCGATCAGAGCCGCGGCCATCCCGGTGCGTCGCACGGTCAATCCCCTTGTTAAAAGGAAACTTTCCTAAGGATTAACCGGAGTGGGTGGGCTGCGCAAGACGCCAGACCTGGAAGGTGGGCCCAAATCCGTCGGCCCGGGCAGCGCCGCCGTACAGGTTGGGGCCCAGCGGCAGGTCAAGCGGCTCGTACGGCGCGCGGGCGGCCAGCACGAGCAACCGCTCGCGCGGGCTCTCCCGCAGGAAGACCAGGACGTCGTCGCCCACCGGCCCCCAGCGCAGCCCGCCGTGCCGCAGGGCGTGGGAGCTCCGGCGCAGCGCGATGAGGTCGCGGTAGACCTCCCACAGCGGCGGCGGCTCGCGGTCCCAGGGCATCGGGGTGCGCGCGTGCTCGCCGTCGAGGCCCTCCAGCCCGAACTCGTCGCCCATGAACAGCATCGGCGTGCCCGGGTAGGTCATGAGCAGCCCGGCGGCGACCGCGACGAGCGCGTCTGAGCCGAGCGTGGTGCGCGCCCGCGGCACGTCGTGCGAGCTGATCAGGTTGACGTTGGCCTCGCTGACCGACCACGGCACCGCGGCGGCGAACTCGCGCATCGTCCGGGCCACGAGCCGGCCCGCGCGGGGCCGCAGCGGCCCGGCCTCGCCCGGGAAGACGAAGCCGGAGCCGGGGGTCAGCCACGACCAGACCGGTTTGGCGAAGCCCGCGTAGTTCATGACCGCGTGCCAGCCGTCCCCGGGCACGTCCGCGGTGTGGTCGTGAAAGTGCTCGGCGATCAGCAGCTTCCCGTCCGGCAGCGCCGCCCGGATCGTCCGCGCCGCCGCCTGGTTGTGCTCCTCCGCACCCAGCCGCCCGGTCATGTTGGCCACGTCGACCCGCCACCCGTCCAGGTTGTACGGCTCGCGCAGCCACCGGCCCGCCACCCGCGCCAGCTCCGCGCGCAGCTCGGGCGAGCCCCAGTTGAGCTTCGGCAGCGAGGGCACGCCGAACCACGAGGCGTAGCCCCCGTCCTCGCGCAGGTAGTAGTAGGCGCCCCGCTCCGGGAACCACTCGTGGCCGGCGCCGGTGTGGTTGGTGGTCAGGTCGCCGATCACCCGCATGCCCCGGCGGTGCGCCCGCGTGGTGAGCTCGATCAGCGCGGCGTCCCCGCCGAGCAGCGGGTCCACGTGCTCGAAGGTGGCGGCGTCGTAGCGGTGGTTGGAGCCGGCGGGGAAGAACGGCGTCAGGTAGAGCACGTCCACGCCCAGCTTGGCCAGGTGGTCGAGGCGCTCGGTGACGCCGTGCAGGTCGCCGCCGTAGAGCTGGCGGCCGGTGTCCGGCCCGTGGTGCACGACCGGCTCGTCCCACGCCGCCGGGACGGCCCAGCCGGGGTGCGCCTCGTTCACCCGGCCGGAGCGGGCGAACCGGTCGGGGAAGATCTGGTAGATCACCGCGTCGCGCAGCCAGGCGGGCGGCCTGCCGTACACGGTGAGCTGGAAGTCGGTGGCGTCGGTGGGGTCGTGCTCGACCAGGCCGCCCGCGTGCAGCCAGGACTCGTCGATCCGGAAGCGGTAGCGGGTGCGCGGGTTGTGCACGAGCAGGTCCGCCTGCCACCAGACGGCCTCCGCGTCCCGGCGGACCGGGCGGGCGGGCACGATCCGGGTGTCGCCGTCGTAGGTCGAGCGCAGGTGGATCCGCTCGACGGGGTGGCCGTGCGGCACGCGCACCAGCACCGGGACGGTCGCGCCGAGCGCCGGCCGGACCGGCACGTACAGCTCGGAGCCGTCGTGGTGGGGCCCGATCACCCCTTCACCGATCCTCTCAGCAGGCCGGAGACGATGTAACGCTGCAGGAAGCGGAAGAGCAGCACGCTGGGCACCGCGCCGAGCAGCGCCCCGGCGGAGAAGACGCCCCAGTTGGCCGACAGCCGCTCGGAGATGAGCCCGTAGAGCCCGACGGCGAGCGTCTTGCGCTGCGGGTCCTGCAACATGATGCTCGCGATCATGAACTCGTTGACGGTGGCGATGAAGGACAGCAACGCGATCACCGCCAGCACGGGCGCGCCCAACCGCAGGATGATGGTGAAGAACACCCGGGTGTGCGAGGCGCCGTCCACCTTGGCCGCGTCGTCCAGCTCGGTGGGGATGGAGTCGAAGAAGCCCTTGATGAGGAAGATGTTCACGCCCATCGCGCCGCCCAGGTAGACCAGCACGAGCCCGAACTGCGTGCCCAGCCCGATGCCCGGCAGCGCGCCCTTGATCTGCGCCATCAGCAGGAAGATCGCCACCGCCGCGAGCACCTGCGGGAACATCTGGACCAGCAGCAGCCCGAGCAGGCCGAGCCGGCGGCCCTTGAAGCGGAAGCGCGAGAAGGCGTAGGCCCCGCTGGCCGCCAGCAGCACGGTGGCGACGGCGGTGGCCGCGGCGATCCACAACGTGTTCCCGAACCAGAAGCCGTACGGGATGCCCGCCAGGTCCCGGTAGTTGTCCAGCGAGGCGTCGGCGAAGAGCGTCACCGAGGCGGTGAGCGTGCCGCGCGGGTTGAGCGAGGCGCTGATCACGAAGACGATCGGCAGCAGGGCGAAGACCAGGGCCAGCAGGCCGACGAGGTGGCGCCAGCCGTACACCCGGAACCAGCGGGTCATGAGTAGGTCTCCTCCAGCGCGCGGGTGCGGCGGAACCCGGCCGCGGAGATGGCCGCGACGACCAGGAAGATGATCGTGGACATCGCGCAGGCGAAGCCCCACTCGCGCCCGGCGCCGCCGAAGGCCACCTTGTAGACGGCGGAGATCAGCAGGTCGGTGCTGCCGAGCGTGATCGGCGCGTCGGGGATGTTGGGCCCGCCGCCGGTGACGAAGTAGATGACGGTGAAGTTGTTGAAGTTGAAGGCGAAGGAGGCCACCAGCAGCGGCCCGGTCGAGACCAGCAGCAGCGGCAGCGTGACCCGGCGGAAGAGCTGCCAGGGCCCGGCGCCGTCGATGCGGGCCGCCTCGTTGACCTCGGCCGGGACCGCCTGGAGCGCGCCGGTGCAGATCAGGAACATGTACGGGAAGCCCAGCCACAGGTTGACCAGCAGCACGCTGACCTTGGCCAGGGTCGCGTCGTTGAGCCAGGGGATGTCCGCGCCGCCGAGCAGGCCGTGGTTGACGAAGCCGAAGCTCTGGTTCAGCATGCCGGTCCACACCAGCGCCGACAGGAACGACGGCACCGCGTACGGCAGCACCAGCAGCGAGCGGTAGATCCCGCGCCCGCGCAGGCCCTCGCGGTTGAGCGTAAGGGCCAGCAGGAGCCCGAGCGCGAACGTGGTCAGCACCGACAGCGCGGCGAAGGCGAAGGTCCAGGCGAAGACCGACAGCAGCGGCGCGCGCAGCCGCTCGTCGGTGAAGGCCCGGACGTAGTTGTCGAGGCCCACGACCTCCTTCCACCCCGGCGTCAGCACCTTGCCGTCGGCCGACTCGAAGTAGCCGCGCTCGGTGGCCCGGTAGACCGTGCCGGTCACCGTGTCGGTGAGGGCGTCGTCGGCGTAACGCAGGGTCGGCTTGGCGATGTAGCCGGTCGAGCCGTCCTCGGTGCGTAGCGAGCCGTCCTGGAGCGGCACCCGCAGTGCCAGCACCTCCTGCTGGCGGCCGACCAGGTCGCGGAAGGGCAGCACCCGGTGATCGGCCGGCACCCCGGTGGCCGGCCGGCCGTCGAGGGTGGTCCGCCCGTCGGGGCCGGTGGCCAGCAGGTGCAGCCGGTCGTCCGGACCGGCCAGGACTTGCACCTTGTACGGCGGGCTGCCCGGCACCCGCTTCTCCGACACGGCCAGGATGTGCTGGAGCGCCCGCGGCTTGTCCAGGTTGTGGCCGTCGCCCACGTTGGTGAAGCCGGCGTAGGCCGTGTAGATCACCACGTACACCTGGAAGATCAGCAGGAAGATCAGGCCCGGCAGCAGGTAGCGCGAGGCGAGCGTGCGGCGGCTGAAGTAGACGTAGTCCACCGCCGCGGTGGCGACCAGGATCACGGCGAAGATCCCCCAGTCGCGCACCGCGTAGGTCGCCACCAGCCCGTAGACGGCCAGCGCGTTGACCAGGCCGACGAGCAGCAGCTTCCCGGCCAGCGACCCGAGCCGCTGGCCGGACCTGGCCGGATCAGTCACCGATCTTGTCTCTGATCTTCGTGGCGGCCTGCTTCATCAGCTTGACCGGGTCGCCCTTGCCGAGCAGGATGTCGCGCTCGGCGTGGCCGTACTCGGTCCAGACCGCGTCCATCGCCGGGATGCTGGGCAGCGGCTGGCCGATGTCGCCGGCCGCGGCGAAACCGGCGATGATCGGGTCGCTCTTGACCTGCTCGTAGACGGAGGTCATGGCCGGCGGCCGCTTGCCGGAGTCGTAGAGCTCCTTGCTCACCTCGGGCGTGCCCAGGTAGTTGAGCACGAACTCGTTGGCGACCAGCTTGTTCTTGGCGTTCGCCGAGATCATGAAGCCCTGCACGCCGACGAAGGGCGCGGCCGGCTTGCCGCCCGCCGACGGGATCGGCTCGACGGCCAGCTTGATGCCCGCCTTGACCGCGTCGTCGGTGTTCCACGGGCCGGTGAGCTGGAAGGGCGCCTTGCCGGAGTTGAAGGCCTCCTTGGCGATGTCGTAGGTGACGTCCGCGCTGAGCGCCTTGCTCTTGCGCCAGCCGTCCAGCGCCTTGGCGAACGCCAGGCCGCCCTCGTTGTCGATCAGCAGCTTGGCGGGGTCGTAGCCGCCGTCCGCCTTGACGTCGAAGACGCCGCTGCCGAAGGAGCTGGCGATCGGGAAGAAGTGGTACGGGTCGCCCTCCGGGCCCACCTGGAGCGCCAGCGGCAGCGTGGCCTTCTTCTGCTTGACCAGGTCGAGCCCGACCTTCATCAGCTCGTCGAACGACTTGGGCGTCTCCGGCGCCAGCTCGGTGTTGCGGAACAACGCGATGTTCTCGATCGCGTACGGCAGGCCGTACACCTGGCCGTCGTAGCTGAAGGCCTTGATCGCCACCTCCTTGAACTGGCCGAGCTTGTCGCCCAGTTCGAGCGGCGCGACCGCGCCGTTGGTGACCAGCTTGCCGAGCCAGTCGTGCGCACCGATGACGACGTCGGGCCCCTCGCCGGCCGGCCCCTGGGTGACCAGGTTGTCGCGGATGTCGCCGAATTCGAGCTGCTGGACGGCGACCTTCACCCCCTTGTCGGCGGCGAACTTCTCGGCGATCTTCTGGATGATCGGCGAGCGGGTGTCGTCGGCCCAGATCACCAGGTCGGCGGCGGCGGCCCGCTTGATCGGGCCGTCGGTCGGCTCGACGATCGTCGTCGCCTCACCCTTCGCGGCCGGGCTCGTGGCGGAGGCGCTGGGGCTGGGCGGCTGTGCCTGCTCGGGGGCCTGGGAACCGCAGGCGGCTGCCAGCAAGACGAGGCCCAAAGCCAATGCGGGACGGCGCATGGATGGCTCCTTGGGGGAAGGATCGTACTTTCCGCAAGATAACCATGGGTTTCGGCAAGTTTCTAGATTGTTGCTGACATATTGCAACCTGATTGATACCGTCCGGGCCATGAGACGGCTTGCTCCGGTCGTGGCGAGCGCTTTAGTCCTCGCCCTGCTGCCTGCCCAGAGCCCAGCGCACGCCGCTGGGACACCGATCGGCCCGATCACTCCCAAGGACGTCGTCTACCAGATCATCACCGACAGGTTCTTCGACGGTGACGGCGCCAACAACAAGCCCGCCGGCTTCGACCCCACCCTGTTCGACGACCCCGACGCCAACAACGTCGGCAACGGCGCCGACCTCAAGCTCTACCAGGGCGGCGACTTCGACGGCATCATCGCCAAGATCCCCTACCTCAAGAACATGGGCATCAGCGCGGTGTGGGTCTCGGCGCCCTACCGCAACCGCGACACCGTCATCGAGGACCACAAGCCGGGCGGCGGCGTCGACCGCTGGACCAGCTTCCACGGCTACCACGTGCGCAACTACTTCGCCACGAACAAGCACCTCGGAACGCTCCAGGAGTTCAGGGCGCTGCGCGACGCCCTGCACGGCCAGGGCATCAAGCTGGTCATCGACTTCGTCACCAACCACACCAGCCGCTGGCAGAACCCGACGAGCGGTTTCTCCCCCGAGGACGGCAAGCTCTACGAGCCGCTCAAGGACGGCTCCGGCAACTACGTCTTCGACGCCAACGGCGAGCCCACCGGCGAGCAACTGCTGGCCAACCCGCACGCCGACACCAACGGCTGGTTCCACGGCCTGGGCGACCGCGGCGCCGACTCCAGCCGCTTCGGCTTCCGGCACAAGGACCTCGGCTCGCTGGCCGACCTCAGCCAGGAGAACGCCCAGGTCGTCAAGCACCTGGAGAAGGCCGCGCTGTTCTGGAAGGCCGAAGGCGTCGACGGCTTCCGGCACGACGCCACGCTGCACATGAACCCGGCCTTCGCCAAGGGCGTCAAGGACGCCGTCGACTCCGCGCCGGGCGGGCCGGTCTCGCACTTCGGCGAGTTCTTCATCGGCCGCCCGGACCCGAAGTACGACGAGTACCGCACCTTCCCCGACCGGACCGGGATCAACAACCTGGACTTCGAGTACTTCCGCGCCTCGACCAACGCCTTCGGCAGCTTCTCCGAGACCATGACCGCCTTCGGCTCCATGCTCACCCAGACCTCGGCGGACTACGTCTACGAGAACCAGGCCGTGACCTTCCTCGACAACCACGACGTCACGCGCTTCCGGTACATCCAGCCGAACGACAAGCCGTACCACGCGGCCCTGGCCACCCTGCTCACCGCCCGCGGCACCCCGAACATCTACTACGGCACCGAGCAGTACGTCAGCTCCGCCGACGCCTCCGACGTGGCCGGGCGCAAGTTCCTGCAGACCTCCTCGGCCTTCAGCCAGACCACCACGGCCTACAAGGTCATCCAGTCCCTCGCCGCGCTGCGCAAGTCCAACGACGCCCTGGCGTACGGCACGACGCAGGTGCTGTGGAGCAACAACGACGCGCTCGTCTTCAAGCGGCAGTTCTACGACAAGCAGGTCATCGTCGCGGTCAACCGCCAGCCCGCGGTCACCGTGAACGTGCCCGCGCTGGCCACCACGCTGCCCGCCGGGACCTACACCGACACGCTCGCCGGCCTGCTCGGCGGGGCGTCCGCCACGGTCGCCTCCGGCCAGCTCCCGGCCTTCGCGCTGAGCGGCGGCGAGGTGAGCGTGTGGTCGCACAACCCCTCGCTGGGCACGACCGTCCCGCGCATCGGCGACGTGGTCTCGACCTCGGGACGGGCGGGCAACCAGGTGTACGTCTACGGCACCGGCCTCGGCGGGACGCCCACGGTCAAGTTCGGCGCGACCACGGCCGCGGTCACCTCGGCCACCGACACGCTGATCAAGACCACCGTCCCGGCCGGCGCGGTCGCGGGGGCGCAGGACATCACCGTCACCAAGGGCGCCAACGTCAGCAACCCCTTCCGCTACGAGGTGCTCTCCGGGGACCAGGTCCAGGTGATCTTCAAGGTCAACGCGTCCACCGACCCCGGCTGGAACGTGCACGTCGTCGGCAACATCCCCGAACTCGGCTCCTGGGACGCCGCCAAGGCGCCCGAGGCCATGCTCAACCCGAACCACCCGGTCTGGTTCCTGCCCGTCTCGGTGCCGGCCGGGACGACCGTGCAGTTCAAGTTCATCAAGAAGAAGGCGGGCCAGCCCGAGCAGTGGGAAGGCGGCGGCAACCGCTCCTTCGCCACGCCGAGCGACGTCCAGGGCACGGCGGACACTCCGGTCTACACCTGGACCCCCTAGAAACTTTTGCTGAAAGGGAGGCTAGGATTTCAGCATGAAAGTGACCTTGACGGCAGTCGCCACGCAGGCGGGCGTCAGCGAGGCGACGGTCAGCCGCGTCCTCAACGGCAAGGCCGGCGTCGCCGACGACACCCGGGAGGCCGTCCTGGCCGCCGTCGAGGCACTCGGCTACGAGCGGACCGTCAGGCCCGAGCCCCAGCGCCGCAGCGAGGGGATCGTCGGCCTGGTGGTCCCCGAGCTCGACAACCCCATCTTCCCCGCCTTCGCCCAGGTCATCTGCACGCTCCTGGCGCAGCAGCGCTACACGCCGGTGTTGTGCACCCAGGTGGCCGGCGGGGTCAGCGAGGACGAGTACGTCGAGATGCTGCTCGAACGCGAGCCCTCCGGCATCGTCTTCGTCTCCGGCATGCACGCCGACACCCACGCCGATCCGGCGCGCTACCAGCGCCTGATCGGCAAGGGCGTGCCGATCGTCCTGGTCAACGGGCACATCCCCGACCTGGAGGTGCTCTCCATCTCCAACGACGACGACGCGGCCATGCGCCTGGCGCTCAGCCACCTCACCGCGCTCGGGCACACCCGGATCGGCCTGGCCGTCGGCCCCGAGCGCTACACCCCGGTGATCCGCAAGGTGCGCGCCTTCCGCGAGGTCAGCGACCTGGTGGAGTACACGACCTTCACCGTCGAGGGCGGCCAGGTCGCCGCGGCCCGGCTGATCAAGCAGGGCGCCACCGCCATCGTCTGCGGCTCCGACCTCATGGCCTTCGGCGCGATGCGCGCCGCCCGCGCCCACGGCCTGCGGGTGCCCGACGACCTCTCGGTGGTCGGCTACGACGACGCCCCGGTGATCGCCTACTCCGAGCCCGCCCTCACCACCCTCCGCCAGCCGGTGCTGGCGATGGGCACCGCGGCCGTCCGCGGCCTGCTCGACGAGGTGCGCGGGCTGCCCTCACCACGAGGCGAGTTCATGTACCTGCCCGAGCTGGTGGCCCGATCCTCCACCGGACCGGCCCCGCGAGAGTGACCACAATCACATCCCAACTTGGGAATTCTCGCGTGACTCTTCTCACACCAACATGGGTAGTCGGGCGTAACGTATCCCCACCGATAGACGCGCCAACACTTGGTGGAGAGGTCTGTGATGACCCAAACGACGCCAGAAAGCCCGGTCCGTAGGCAGCGCGCGAATGTGAAAGTGCGCACCTTCCGGACCGACCGATGGTGGCTGACCCCCCTGCTGACCTTCCTGGGGCTGGCTTCCTTCCTTGTATACAGCTTCTGGGCCCTTTTCGACCGCAGTTACTTCGCGGAGCCGTACATCGCCCCCTTCGACTCGCCGTGTCTCGCCACGTCGTGTCCGCCAGGGGCGACGTTCTTCGGATTCACCCCCTTCGGCGACTGGTACACCCTGTCTCCCGCCCTGTTGATCCTGGCCTTCCCCGCCGGGTTCCGTTTCACCTGTTACTACTACCGGAAGTCGTACTACCGCTCCTTCTGGCTGTCGCCCGCGGCGTGCGCCGTCCAGGAGCCGCACGGCAAGTACAGCGGTGAGACCCGCTTCCCGCTGATCCTGCAGAACCTGCACCGCTACTTCTTCTACGCGGCCATCGTGGTCGGCGCGATCCTCACCTACGACGCGATCCTCGCCCTCGTCCACAAGCCGCTCGGCCTCGGCAGCTACATCCTGCTCTTCAACGCGGTGCTGATCTGGGGCTACACGCTCGGCTGCCACTCCTGCCGGAGCATCACCGGCGGCCGGCTCAACCACTTCTCCCGCCACCCGGTCCGCTACAAGATGTGGCAGCTCGTCTCCAAGCTCAACGCCAAGCACCAGCCCCTCGCCTGGGCCTCCATGTTCTCCGTGATGATCGCCGACCTCTACGTGCGCCTCGTCGCCAAGGGCATCATCGCCTTCCCGTACGCCTAAAGGACTGTTTGCAGTGGAAATCGAACGTCACGACTACGACGTCGTCGTCATCGGAGCCGGCGGCGCCGGGCTCCGGGCCGCGATCGAGGCCCGGCAGCAGGGCAAGCGCACCGCGATCGTCTGCAAGTCCCTGTTCGGCAAGGCGCACACGGTCATGGCAGAAGGCGGCGCGGCCGCGGCCATGGGCAACGTCAACCCCGACGACAACTGGATGGTGCACTTCCGCGACACCATGCGCGGCGGCAAGTTCCTCAACAACTGGCGGATGGCCGAGCTCCATGCCAAGGAGGCTGCCGACCGCGTCTGGGAGCTGGAGGCCTGGGGCGCGCTCTTCGACCGCACCAAGGACGGCAAGATCAGCCAGCGCAACTTCGGCGGCCACGAGTACCCGCGCCTGGCCCATGTGGGTGACCGTACCGGCCTGGAGCTGATCCGCACCCTGCAGCAGCGCGTCGTGGCCCTCCAGCAGGAGGACTACGAGACGCACGGCGACTACGAGGCCTACATCAAGGTCTTCGCCGAGTGCACGGTCACCCGGCTGCTCAAGGACGACGGCGCGATCTCCGGCGCCTTCGGCTACTGGCGCGAGACCGGCAACTTCATCGTCTTCGACGCCCCGGCGGTCGTGCTGGCGACGGGCGGCATCGGCAAGTCGTACGTCGTCACCTCCAACTCCTGGGAGTACACCGGAGACGGGCACGCCCTGGCCCTGCTGGCCGGCGCGAAGCTGATCAACATGGAGTTCATCCAGTTCCACCCCACCGGGATGGTCTGGCCGCCCTCCGTGCGCGGCATCCTCGTCACCGAGTCGGTGCGTGGCGACGGCGGCGTCCTGATGAACAAGGACGGCGAGCGGTTCATGTTCAACTACATCCCCGAGGTGTTCAAGGACAAGTACGCCACCACCGCCGAGGAAGCCGACCGCTGGTACACCGACCAGGCCAACAACCGGCGTCCCCCGGAGCTGCTCCCCCGTGACGAGGTCGCCCGCGCGATCAACTCCGAGGTCAAGGCGGGCCGCGGCTCACCCCAGGGCGGCGTCTTCCTCGACGTCTCCTCCCGGCTGCCCGCCGAGGAGATCAAGCGCCGGCTGCCGTCGATGCACCACCAGTTCAAGGAGCTGGCCGACGTCGACATCACCGCCGAGCCCATGCAGGTCGGCCCGACCTGCCACTACATCATGGGCGGCGTGGAGGTCGACGCCGACACCGGCGCCGCGGACGTGCCCGGCCTGTTCGCCGCGGGCGAGGTCTCCGGCGGCATGCACGGCTCCAACCGGCTCGGCGGCAACTCCCTGTCCGACCTGCTGGTCTTCGGCCGCCGCGCGGGCCTGGGCGCCGCCGCCTACGTCGACGCCCTCCCCGTACGGCCGGCCGTCAAGGACGCGGTCGTCGAGGCGGCCCGCAAGGAGGCCCTCGCGCCCCTGGAGCGCACCGGCGAGAACCCGTACGAGGTGCACCAGGAGCTCCAGCGCTCGATGAACGACCTGGTCGGCATCATCCGCAAGGCCGAGGAGGTGCAGGAGGCGCTCGGCGTGGTCGAGAAGCTCAAGGAGCGCGCGCAGCTCGTCGGCGCGGCCGGCGGCCGGATCTACAACCCCGGCTGGCACCTGGCGCTCGACCTGCGCAACATGCTGCTCGTCTCCGAGTGCGTGGCCAAGGCCGCGCTGCTGCGCGAGGAGAGCCGTGGCGGCCACACCCGCGACGACTTCCCCGGCATGTCCGCCGAGTGGCGCCGCAAGCTCCTGGTCTGCTCCACCACCGACGGCACCTCGATCGACGTCGTCGAGCAGGAGCAGCCCGCGATGCGGCAGGACCTGTTCGAGCTGTTCGACCGTGGCGAGCTGAAGAAGTACCTCACCGAGGAAGAGATGGATCGATGAGCTACAAGGCGAAGTTCCGCGTCTGGCGCGGTGAGGGCGGCGAGGGCAAGCTCGAGGACTTCACCGTCGAGGTCAACGAGGGCGAGGTCGTCCTCGACATCATCCACCGCCTCCAGGCCACCCAGGCCCCCGACCTGGCCGTGCGGTGGAACTGCAAGGCCGGCAAGTGCGGCTCCTGCTCGATGGAGATCAACGGCAAGCCGCGCCTGGGCTGCATGACCCGGATGTCCACCTTCGAGGAGGACGAGGTCATCACGGTCACCCCCATGCGCACCTTCCCGGTGATCAAGGACCTCGTCTGCGACGTGTCCTTCAACTACGACAAGGCGCGCGAGGTCCCCTCCTTCACCCCGCCCGCCGGCGTGCGCCCCGGCGAGTACCGCATGCAGCAGGTGGACGTCGAGCGCTCGCAGGAGTTCCGCAAGTGCATCGAGTGCTTCATGTGCAACAACGTCTGCCACGTCATCCGTGACCACGAGGAGAACAAGCCGGCCTTCTCCGGGCCCCGCTTCCTGATGCGCATCGCCGAACTCGACATGCACCCCTACGACGTGGCCGACCGCCAGGTGGCCGCGCAGGAGCAGCACGGGCTGGGCTACTGCAACATCACCAAGTGCTGCACCGAGGTCTGCCCCGAACACATCAAGATCACCGACAACGCGCTCATCCCCATGAAGGAACGCGTCGTCGACCGCAAGTACGACCCGCTGGTGTGGCTGGGCAACAAGATCTTCAAGCGCACCTCCCACTGACCCACGAACGGGGCCTGCCGTACCTTTTGTCCCGGTACGGCAGGCCCCGTCCTATGGGCACCCCCCGGCAGCATCTATGCGGCGCCCAGCCCGTACGGCGGTGCATGATCCTGTACGGCGAACCGAGCCGTCGAACACCAGGGCCTCAGCCCCGCTGCTCCCCAGCAGGCGGCTCAGGCCTCCGCCGCTCAACCGTCTCGTCCTCAACCCCACCAGGCAACGGATAAATCACCGTGCCCTCATCCCCAGCAGCCTCCCACGGCAACGGATCGCCATGCTCAGCCCCCAGCGCCGGAGCATGCGGCTCCCGATAGGGCGCATCCCCACCGGGCGGGATCTCCACGGAAGCCGGCACCGCAGGCTCGAACAGATCCCGGTACTCCTCCCGAGGCCGCTCCTCCTCAACCGGCGGGACGTACGGCGGCTCCTCCGGGAAGTGCGCCTCAGCCTCCGGGAAATGCGGCTGCTCATGATGCACCGGCTGCTGCGGATACGAGTAAGGCGCCGTCTGCTGGTACCCCGCCGCTGGGTCCCCCGGATGATGCTGCGGCTGCTGGAAGACAGCCTGCTGACCATACGGGTCCTGGTAAACCGGCCCGTACGGCATGTGCACCGTCGGATAGGTCTGCACCGGCACCAGGCTGATGATCGGCGCATAGGCCGTGTTCCCCGGATACCCCGCCTGCTGAGGCCCGCCCGCGAACCCCTGCCCCACCGGGTAGGCCTGCTCGGCCCGGACCTGCGGCCCAGCCTTGCGTACGGCTGCCGCATGCGCCATCCGCCGCAGCCGCCCCTCGAACACCAGCACCCCGAACAGCGCCAGCAACACCAGCACCAGCGCCGGAATGGCCAGCTTCTGCGTCATGCCGTACTGGTCGACCTCGGGCTGGGCGTTCTTCAGCTCCAGCGGGTTCTGCTCCGACGACTCCACCGGCGCGATCGTCCCCGGGCTCGGCGTCGGATCGTCGGCCAGCGCCGGCAACGACACCTCGGGCTCGGCGGTCGACGGCGCGGGCGAGGACGACAGCACCGGCGGCGGGATCTGCGCGACCGGCGGCTGGGTCGTCTGGGCCACCTGCGGCGTCGGCGTGGGCGTGGGGGTCGGCGGCTTCGTCTTCGGCGCCTTGGTCTTCGTCGGCGTCGCGGTCACCGTCTGGGTGACCGTCACCTCGGTCGGCGTCGGCTGCGGGAGCGTCGTGGTGATCGTGGTGGTCACCTCGGTCGGCCCCGGCGTGCTGCACGTCTCCACCCAGTCGACGCAACCCTCTTCGGTGCCCGGATCGAGCGCGCCCACCACGGCGGCACTCGCCCCCTGAGTCAGGAACGGGACGGCGGCCGCGCCGCTGAGCCCGATCGTCAGGAGCACGGCGGACACGGCCGTCAGTCGCCTGGAAGCCACCTGAGCCCTCCGCAGATCCGATACCTGGGTCGTAGGGCATCCTAGTCCGGTAAAAGTAACAGTAAAGTCCGGATTGGAATACAGGTTACGACTGGCGGGTACTGCGGCGAGATTGAGCTCGCGAGATCCCCCACAGCCCGGCCAGCAACACCGCGATCCCGCCCCCGGTCAGAGGCAACCCGCGAGCTCCCTCGAACCCTTCTACGGGGGTCTCGGCAGCCGCCTTCCTGCCGCTCACCGCCACCTCCCTCGGCAACGGCGCCCCTGCCGCTACGGGCGCGGGCAGCACGTCCACGGCCAGAGGCGCCGCCTTCGGCAACCTCAGCCCCGGCTCCCCCCACAACCCGCCTTCCCCGACCGGCCCTTCCCCATCGGCCCGCCCCCCGTTGTGGAACGGCCACGCACCCTTGGCCGGCCCGGCGACCCCGGGAACACCTCCGGTGCCGCCCTGCGCGAGCAGGGGATCCTGCGCGAACAGGGGGTCCTGAGCGAGCTGCCCGTCCTGCGCGAACCGGCCGTCCTGCGCGAGCACCCCGTCCGCCCGTGAGGACCCCGCCCCACCCGCTGCGGCCCCAGGCGGCATGCCCCCCTCCGCCGCGAGCCCTTGCGAGTCGAGGCCCTGCGGCCCGGCCCAGGACGTCCCCGGCCCATCCGCCGCAGGCCGCTCGAACGCGCGGGGGTCCACCGCGGACCTCCCGTCTTCCCGGCCGCTCCAGGCGGGGGCGTCTCCAGCGGGCATGGCCGACAGCCGCGGCCCTTCCCCGTGAGGGCGGTTCCGGCTCCCAGGGCCGTCTCCAGCCCCCCGCTCACCCCTCGCCGCCCACCGGCCATCTCCATCCGGCTCCCACCGGTGATGCCGATCCGACCCGCGCCGGTCATCCCGGTCCGCCGCCCGTCCCCCACGGCGCCCCTCCCGGCCCCGCACCACCCGCTCACCCGAGCCCGCCCGCTCCCCCGGAACGTCCTTGTCCGAGGACGCCCGCTCACCGGGCTCGTCCCCACGCGAGGCCCCACGGTCACCCTGGCCGCCACGGTCCACGGGCAGATCACCCCGGTCACCCCGGTTGCTGTCCGGGCGGGTGTGGGCGGGGTCCGAGTCGCCGGAGCGGGTGCGGGGTTCGCTGCGGTCGGCTGTGTCGCGGGGCTCGGCCCGTCCCCCGGACACGGCCTGGTCCTCGGAAGGACGGGCAGCCTCCGTCACCGCGGGGGCCTTGAGCGGGGAGACCGGCTGAGCCTCCGACGGGTCAGAGGAGGGTGGCTTGCCGACGACGGTGGTGGCGGTGGCACGGACCGTCTCGACCGTCTCGCCAGAGGCCGCCAGCCGCTGCGCCACAGCCGCAAGGACGACCCGCTCCGCACCGTCCGGGACGACAAGCCGCACATCGACCGACCGCGCCCCCGAGACATCCCCCAGCAAGCACACCGAGGCCCCATCGGACGCCTGCCGTACTCCAGCCGAAGCCCCTCCGGCCTCCTGCCGTGGCGCTCCGGAAGTCACCCGGGCCCGCCTCTCGGGGCAGGACACGGAGGAGAGCGCGCCGGCAGGGCTGGCGGCGACCGACAGGCGGGCGGAACGGGCGGTGCCTTCCAGGCGGATGCGGAAGCGGAGCACGTCCCCCGTACGGATCCACTGCACGCCCTTGGGGTCGTCGAGGCGGTCCACCGAAAGCCCGAGCCCCGGATCCCGAGAGCCGGCGGCGGCAGCAGCACCGCCGGCGGGCAGGACGACGGCCAGGGCCAAAGCCCCGGCCATGGCAAAGCCCGGCAGCCGCCGGTTCACCCATTGGGTCATGCCGTTTCCCCCCGACCCGGACGCATGACACATCACACTCAGTAGTTAATATGTCACCCAGGGGGAAGGCTTAACCCTCGCGGAGCAGATCCTTGACCACCGCGATCACCGGAAGGTCGGCCGCGAGCCACGGCACGGAGTCGTACTCGTCCGGCGCCAGCCACCGCAGGGCGAGGTGCTCCTTGGGTTCGGGCTCCCCGGCGACGAGGGTGGCCAGGAAGACCCGCATGACGTACTCGGAGCCCAGCGGCCAGTCGCCGCCCACGCGCCGCCCCACGGCGATCTCGACGCCGAGCTCCTCCCGGCACTCGCGCACCAGGGCCTCGGCCTCGCCCTCACCGGGGTCGACCTTGCCGCCGGGGAACTCCCAGCCGCCGGCCAGCTCGGGAGGTTCGGCTCGTTGGGCTGCCAGCATCCGGCCGTCGGCGGAGACGATCGCCGCGGCGACCACGACTCGTTTCATGTGATCAGAGCGTATTCTGCAACTTCTTGAGCTGCTCCAGGACCGCGGGATTCTGCAGCGGCCGGGTGAAGCCCATGAGGCTCGTACGGTCGTCGTAGGTGGTGACCTTGATCGGCCCGCACAGGCGGCAGCGGGCCTCGACCATCTTGCCCTTCGACACGACCAGGCCCACGTGGCCGGGATTGTCGGGCCCGGTGCCCGGTCCGGCGTTGAAGAAGACCAGGTCGCCGGCCTGCTCCTCGCCGGGGCTGACCCGCACGCCGAAGGGCCACTGGCCGAAGGTGGTGCGCGGGATGGACAGGCCGACGCTCTGGTAGGCCATGTAGATGATCCCCGAGCAGTCGTAGGCGTCGGGTCCGGTGCCACCCCACAGGTACGGCTTGCCGCGCTGGGCGAGGGCGTAGTCGAGGATGCGCCGCACCACGTCGGTGGGCGCGGCCTCGATCAGCGGCTCGTCGCAGAGCGGCTCGGCCTGCGGCGGCACCTTGACCTGCCCGCTCTTCGCGTACTTGCCGGCGATGACCATGACCTGGTCGACGTACCACCAGGCCCGGTTGTAGACGAACAGCGCGCGGCGCACGTTCTCCGGGGCGCCGTTGCGCTTGAGCATCTTGGCCGCGCCGAGGATGGCGTCGGCCGGGTTGTAGACGTCCCCGATGCCGTCGCCGTCGCCGTCGGAGGCGTAGCCGTTGTACTCGGAGTCGACCGGGATCTGCGCCTTGCCGCCCCAGGTGCTGATCAGGAACTGCATCGGCCCGGCGGCCCCGGCGTAGTTGGTGCCGCTCTTGACGCCGGGCAGGTCGGAGCGCCCGTGGTCGGTCTCGCGCTTGCCGACGGCGGCCAGCACGTTCCACTGCACGCCGATCTTCTCGCCGTGCTTCTTGTACAGCTCCAGGAACTTGGGCGGGATGTCGGAGGCGCCGCTGTCGGAGACCTCCTCGCCCTGGACCGCGCCGGGCCGGCAGTCGACCGGGTCGCCCCCGCCGCCGAAGAAGGAGGGCACGCTGGTCATCATCATCGGCGACATGATCACCACGCCGATGAGGAGGATGGCGGCGACGCCGATCGCCAGGGAGACCTTGGAGGGGGAGCTTCTCACCCTTGGCTGTCCCCGTCCTGGCCCTCACCGGCGGGCTGGAGATCGAACACCCGCCAGTCGGAACCCACCTGCGTCACGGTGACCGCGTAGTCGGCGGTGCGCGCGCTGGGCACGCCCTTGGTCGAGAGCTGCTGCGTGCCGGTGATGATGAACACCACCGAGGTCTGCTCCACCTGCCTGATGCCCTTGAGCCGGCCGGTCCCCGAGGAGACGAGCTGCTGCTCGCGGTTCTGCTCCACGGTGCCGGGCGAGGTGAGCGTCCGGGTCAGGACGTCGCCCAGGCCGCCGGTGGTGAAGATCTTGACCCGCTCGGCGTAGACGGCCGGGTCCTCGTCGTAGCGGAAGGTCCCGTAGGCGGCGGTGAACCGTTCGGCCAGGTCGGCCGCCGCCGCCAGTTGCGGCTTGCTCACCGGCAGGTAGGCGTAGATGTCGAACGGCTCGTTGCTGGCCGTCGCCAGCGGCCGGTTCGGGCCGGGCGCCGTCACGGCGGTGGAGGTACGGCCGGCCGCCGGTGCTTCCTGCGCCTCGGAGCCGGGCCCCCGGAGCGTGAGGTAGATCCCCACGGCCGCCATGACGGCCACCACGCCCACGAAGAGCCCGACGCGCCTGTCGCTCACCTTCTCGTCCTTCTGTTGGGGGGAGGTCCCGCTGCGGGACTAGTCCTTGTCGGATCGGTTGGGCTTGAGCCAGAACGGCACCGGCGGTTCCTCGCCGCTCCGGCCGCCGCCGCTCTCCCGGCGGGTGGGCAGCCACAGGGGCGGCGGCTCGGACGAGGAGCGGGCCTGGGGCACGTCGGCGTGCCGGGAACCGCCGCCGCTTCCGCCGCCGCCGAAGATGCTGCCACCGGAGGAGGAGCCTGAGGAACTGCTGGAGGGGGCGCGCCGGGAGCCGCCGCCGGAGGAGCCGCGGGAGCCGCCGCCGAACAGGCCGCCACCGGAGGACCCTCCGGAGGAGCCGCCGGACGAGCCGCGCGAGCTGCGCGAACCGCCGCCGAACAGGCCGCCGCCCGACGAGCCGCGCGAGCTGCGGGACCCGCCGCCCGAACCGCCTGAACCGCCTGACGAGCTGCGCGAGGCCCAGCCACCGCCGGAGCGGCCGCCGAACCAGCCGCTGCGGGTGCCGCCCGCCGTACCGGACGAGCTGCCTGCCGTACCGGCGGGGGCGGAGCCGGAGGCGGCGGCGGGAGTGGCCGCGCCGGTGGCCCGCCCGCCACGGACCGGGGTGCCGCCCAGGTTGAGCGGCGGCGCGGAGCCGGTGCGGGTCGCCGGGACCGGCCGGGCGCCGGCCTTGCCCGGCTGGTCGGTGTTGAGCGGAGCCGCGCCGGCGGGAACGCGCGTGCCCGACGGGGACGCGCCCTCCTCGCCCCGGGCCCGGCCCTGAGCGGTCGCCGAGGCCGCGGCCGCGGCGACACCGGCCGTGCTGCCCGCGGCGGTCGCCGCGATGAGCGGCTCGGCCTTGCGCAGGCCCCACTTGCCCACCCGCGCCGCGGCCACCGGCGGCAGCGCGACGGCCGAGCGCTCCAGCACCGGGGAGCTGGCCGCCTCGCCGAGCATGCGGGTGGTGATCGTGTGCCCGCTCATCGAGGCGAACAGGTGCTGGAACGGCCTGCGGTAGAAGAAGACGGCGATGGTCAGCAACGCCATGAACAGGATCTGCAGGCCCCACGACATGCCCGTCGACATGATCAGGGCGTAGCCGTACACCAGGATCGACAACACCAGCGCGAGCACCGCCTGCCGAAGCAGGGTGCCGACCAGCATCTCCACCCAGCGCATCGCGATGATCCGGCCACTGCCCGGATGCACGCCGATGAGCAGGAAGACCGGGCCGAGGATCAGCAGGAGCAGGAAGCCGACCTTGAGCACGAGCAGCGAGACCGCGACCAGGAAGATCAGCAGGCCGGCGACCAGCGCGGCGAGCAGGGCGCCGATGGCGACGCCGAGCCGGTTGGTCCAGTCCTTGCCCTGGAAGATGGCGTAGCGGTAGTCGCCCTTGAGCTTGTTGGCGATCTCCTCGTACTTCGCCTGGTGGGCGCTGCTGTTCGGCGGCACCGCCAGCTCGGTGGCGTCGACCGACTGCGTCTCCAGCATGGTCAGGCCGTAGTCGCGCACGACCGGCGCGGTCGGGTCGGAGGTGCCGAACAGGCCGACCAGCCACGGCTTGCAGACCAGCGTGGACCACAACGCGTTGGCGTTCTGGTCGACGCCGGGCGTGCCGGTGTTGCCGAAGGAGCCGGCCGCGCCGGGCGCGGTGAGGCAGTCGGTGCCCTCGGCGCCGGGCAGGCCGGAGAAGGCGGAGTTGACCACCTCGCCGGTCTTGTCGGTGACCAGTTTGCCCAGCCCGGTGAAGTCCTGCGGGCGGGCGAAGAACCAGGTGGCCACGGTGACCGCGAGCACCATCCAGACCACGCCCTCGACGCTGACCGAGGCCCGCTTGCGCAGCAGGCCGTACCACGCCAGCCAGATCGCGGCCAGCAGGATGATCGGCGTCAGGTAAGGCCAGTACAGCGCGTTGGACAGGTTGGTGACGATCTCGTCGACCTTGTCCTTGATCACGGTGAGCGGGCCCTCGCTGGCCGCCGCCTGGTAGGTGCTGATCGTCAGCTTGTCGATGGACTTGGCCCACAGGAAGATCGTGTTGGCCCACGAGTTGCCGAAGACCGCGGCGATGTCGGAGCAGCCCAGCTCATTGGTGTGCCAGAACTGCCCGGCCATGCCGAAACGGGAGTAGTTGGTGGTCGCGGCCGGCGCCGTGCCGCCCTCCGGCACGGGCGGCTGGAGCAGCCCGTCGACGCTCGACCCGACGACCTCGGGGGTCAGGTCAGGTGACAGGTCACATGGCCCGTCGGCCACGGCGGACCCCGGCATGGCCAGCAGTCCGACGAACATGACGAGGACAAGCATCCACAGCCGACGACGTCTCATGACCGGACCTCCTGAGCTCGGACCACTCCCCCTTGAAGATCATGCCCGTTGTCTTTGGGTTTGTCGTGCGTCGGGTTCGTGTCGAGCCACCGGAGCAGGTCTTCGGAGATCAGGTCTACCCCGATCCGGCCGGCCCGGCCATCCAGATCGCGGAAAATGCATTCGCCGTTGCCGAGCGAACGCAGCACCGCCTTGTGCTCCTCGGACGGGTCGACGCCGAGCAGCGACATCACGTGCTCGACCTCGGTGCGCTCGGTGGAACGGAAGGCGAAGACGGACGACAGGCAGTTGGTCACCTGCTCGTTCAGCAGGTCACCGGCGTTCTGCGAGACGAGCACCAGGGCGGTGTTGCGCGAGCGGCCCATGCGGCTGACCTCGGGCACCAGCTTGGCCCCCTCCGGGGTCGAGGTGATCGCCCACGCCTCGTCCAGGAAGATCGCCTTGGGCGCGCGGCGATCCAGGCCGTTCATCAGCCTGCGGGCGAACTGCGAGACCAGGTAGAGCAGGGCCACGCTGAGCCGCTGCTCGTAGCTGTAGTCGTCGCGACCGGTGGCCACGTCGGGCAGCGTCAGCCCGGCGAGGGTGAAGACGGTGGTCCAGCCCTCCGAATCGATCTGGTCGCCGCCCGAGGGGTCGAAGCAGAGCCGCGCCAGGTGCATCTCCGACATCGAGCGCAGGACCGCGCCCAGGTTCTTCGACGCGGCGTCGTCGGCCTGCTCCAGGAAGTCGACCACCTTGCCCAGCGACGGGTCGGAGTTGTTCGAGACCGCCGAGACCGCCTGCACCAGCGCTGACTCGCGTTCCTCCGACATGCGGGGCAGCAGCAGCCGCAACGTCTCGGTGGCCATCATCTTCTTGGTGGCGATGTCGTCACCGAAGGAGAACGGGTCCAGCAGGCCGGGCGCGGCCGAGCCCAGCGGGATGATGCGCGCCTTGCGCTCCCGCTTCTGCAGCAGCCGCACCAGCGACTCGGCGTCGCCCTTGGGGTCGATGACCGCCACGGTCACCCCGCGCAGCGCCATCTGGTAGATCATCAGCAGCGCCAGCGTGGTCTTGCCGCCGCCCGGCTCGCCGGTGATCGCGATCGCCGTCGGCCGGTTGCGGGTCGCCGCCACCAGCGGGTCGAAGTGCACGATGCTGCGCGCGCGGCCGATGGTCTCCCCGATGTACGGCCCGAGCCAGCCGGCCTCACCGGTGTCGATCCGGTCGCCCAGATCGACCGTAGCGGTGGCCATCCCGCCCGCGATCGTGCGCAGCGGCTGCCGCTGGGCGTAGGCGTTGACCGTGACCTTCTCGCCCGGCAGCGACTCCTTGAACAGCGAGAACTGGTCGCCGGTCGAGTTGACCACGTCGATGCCCATGTCGCGGTAGTGCTCGATGACCGCCTCGACCCGCTGCAGGCACAGCGCCTCGGTCGGGCCGGAGACGATCAGCCGGTGCCAGCCGTAGACGAACGGCAGCCGCTCCTTGGTGATGCCGTGCTCCAGCATGCGCGCCGCGTCGATCTGCTCGGCCAGCGCGATCGGCGCCTCGGCGCCCGCCTCACGGATGTGGATGTCCATGTCGCGGGCGTGCGCCAGCTTGCGCGCGACGTCCCGCGACGCCTTGACCGGCGGGATCAGCCGCATCCTGGAGGAGACCTCCACCGGGAAGGGCAACTGGTCGGCGAAGTGCATCCACGGCTCGCCGTCCGGGAAGGGCATCAGGTCCGGGAAGCGGGCGAACGACAGGTAGGCCACATAAGCCTCACCCTGCGGCTGCACCATGCGGAGCACCGCCCGCCCGTTGTGGATCTGGCCCTCGACCAGCGTCTCGATCTCGCCCCTGCCCCAGCGGCGCTTCGGGCTCGCGCTCGGCGGCGGATCGCCCGCGCTGCCCGCGGCGGCGTGCTGGAACAGCCAGGCGACCTCCACCGAACTGGCGTGCCGGGCGTACAGGGCGCTGGAGGCCAGCGCGCGGCCCAGGCGCTCGGCGTGCTCGGTCCACTTGGCGATCTCGCCGTCCGGCACGTGGTCGTCGTCGAGACCCAGCGCCTTCTCGCTGCGCTGGTAGAAGCCGAACAACTGGCTGAGCACGCCCTGGCCGATCTGCCGGCCGCGCGGGCCGAGCCGTACGCCCAGGTAGACCTCCTTGGTCCAGAAGTCCTTCGCCCAGACGTGCCCGTACATCTCCTCCAGGTAGTCGCGCCAGCCCGGCCCCTGGTCGGAGGTGGCGTTGAGCGCCATCGCCCACTCCGCCGCCGGATAGGCCCGATGCGCCACCCGCAGGTGCACCTCGGCGTCAGGCATGCGGATCGCGGCCAGCGCGATCGTGATGTTCGTCGCCAGCGCCTCCCGCTCCTCGGGCGTCACGAACTCGTAGCTGACCGTGGGCAGCCTGAAATACGCCCACGCGCAGGTGTCCGTCAGCAGGATGCGGTCGTCGAAGTAACGGACCGCCAGGCGGCTGTGCGCCTTCGAGGCCCTGCTCACAGCCTCTCCTTCACCAGGGCCGGCGAGATCACCGGATCACTCGCAAGCCCGCTCACCTAGCGCTCACCGATTCTCGTGCCCGGGGGGTCACCGGCCAGCTCCCTTCCACTCGGCGCCTCGCTCACCTGCTGTGCTGCCTGGGCCGCGGCGAAGCCGGCGACCACGACCCCGGCCAGAGCCAGATAGGCCCGGCGTCCCGCGGTGCGCAACTGCTCCAGCGCGATCGGCTCGCCGCCCTCCGCGGCCAGCTCGTCCTCCCACGGCACCCGGACGATCGCCCGGCAGCGGCCCCTGGCCATCGCCTCGGCCTGCTCGACATCGCTCATGCTGCGCCGGCTCACCCCGTTGACCACCAGCACCGCGCGCCGGCGCAGGTCCGCGCAGCCGTGCCCGTCGAGCCAGTCGTAGGTCATCGCCACCGCGTCCGCGCCGTCCTCGTTCGCCGGGACCACCAGCACGAGTTGGTCCGCGTACGGCAGGACGCGCGCCGCCAGCGCCGGCGCCGGGTCCATCACGGTCAGCTTGTAGTGCCGGTCCACCAGGTGGACGGCCTGGCCCAGGCGGTGGTCGGAGAACAGCGTGCGATCGGCCAGCCTTTGCTCCGCGCCCGCGGCCGAATCCGCCGCGATCACCTCCAGGCCGGACGGCGTCCTGGTGGTGAAGGCCCGCATGGTCAGGTAGCCGCTGATGCCGTCCAGGCCGGACAGGAAGCTGGTGAGGGTCTCGGGGGACTCCTCGATGATCCTGCTCGTCAGCGTGGTCGGGCCGGTGCTGGCGTCGATCGCCAGCACCCGGTCGTCGCGCACCGACGCCAGCGTCTGGCCCAGCATCAGCGCCGTCGTGCTCTGCCCCGCGCCGCCCGTGCAGCCCAGGACCACGATGCGGCGGCTGCCGGAGAACACCGCCCTGGTGCGGGCCTCGTCCACCTCCGAGCCGTCGCCGCGCACGTTCGTGTTGCCCACGACCACCTGGGCGATCCGGCGCCAGCCGCCGGAGTTCTCCCGCCCCACCACCGACTCCACCCTGCGGACCTTTCCCTCACCGGTGCGCGGTGTGGGGACGCCCTGCTGGGGGCTCCTCTCCGGGGCACGGGCGGCGGGGCGGTCTTGGACGGGCCGACCTTGGGTGGGCCGGTCCTGGATGGGCCGGTCCTGGGTGGGCCGGTCCTGGATGGGCCGGTCCTGGATGGGCCGGTCCTGGATGGGCCGCCCTTGGGTCGGCCGGTCCTGGATGGGCCGGTCTTGGCCGGGCCGGTCTTGGACGGGGCGGTCTTGGACGGGGCGGCTCTGGGCGGGCCTTCGGGGCCCGGGCGGCGGGGTGAAGGTCGGACGCTCAGGCTCAGGAGCAACCGCCTTGTCCGCCACCCGACCGCCAAGCGGAAGAACGGTCGCCGTCCGCTCCCCCTCCAGCTTCTCGGGACGCGCAGTCTCGTGCCGCTCCGGCCGCGTGGGCTCGGCCCCCTCCGACCGCCCAGGCTCGGGCCGAGCGGAGGCGGCCTGCTCGCTGTGTGTGGGGGCGGCCTGCTCGGGGTGTGTGGGGACGGCTGGCTCGGGTTGCTCGGGGCTTGCGGACTCGGGTCGCGCGGGGGCGGTCGGCTCAGGACGTTCCGCGGCCGACGCCTCGGCCCGTTCGGTGGCCACCGGGCTGGGGTGATCCGGGGTGACCGGGCCGTGGCGTTCCGGGGTGGCCGGGCTGTCCGCCGTAGCCTCCCCTGCCACCGGTGTGACGTCGGCGGCACCCTCGGGGGCCGGACGTCCGCCGACGACGCCGGCCTCCTCGACGGAGCCAGCCGAGCTCACCGGGCCAGCGGTGGCCTCAGCATGGTCCCGCGCGACCGCCCGTGCGGCCTCGGCGGACGTCTCCGAGTGGCCGAGGTCGGCAGAGGCCGACGGCTGAGCGGAGGCGGCCGAGGTGGAGGCAGGAGTCTCCGACTGGCCGGAGTCGGCGGGACTCGCGGGCTGGGCGGTGGTGGCTGAGGCAGGGGTGGGCGTCCCCTCGGCCGGGGTGTCCGAGGAGGTGGGCCACATCCGGTGGGCGTCCAGGGCGGCGACCGACGGGAGCGGGCGCGGGGGCGGCTGCCCCTTGCGGTGCTGGGTGCGCGCGACGTCATCCCCAGGCGGGATGGGCACGTGCTGGCCGGGCCCCGGCTGGGCAGGACGCGGTGCCTCGTGGCGCGGTGAGTCGGCCTCGGCGCTGGCGGCCAGCTTCCGCAACCGCCGAAGCGCCTCGGTGTCGATCGGCTTCCCCACCACCGGCTTCCCGGCAGCGGGCTTGTCCGTCGCGGGCTTGTCCGTCGCCGGCTTGTCCACAGTGGGCTTGTCGGCCGAAGGCCTGTCCCCAGCAGTCGGACCACCGGCAGCTGCACCCGTGGTGGCAGGCCTTCCGCCAGCGCCACCCGGGGTGGCGGGCTTCTCAGCAGCCGCACCCGTCGTGGCGGAGATTCCAGCAGCCGCACCTGTCGTGGCGGGCATTCCGGCCGCCGCATCCCCGGCAGCAGGCTTTCCGACCGTTGGGGCTGAGGTCTTCTGGTCCGGTACGGCAGGCGTCCCGGGCTCTCCCACGGGCTGGTCGACCGGCGGCTCGTCCAGCCGGCGCACCAACGGACGGTCGAACGGGCGCCGCGCACCCCGCTCCTCGACCGGCCGGCTCGGCGCACCCTCGGCGTGACGGGCCGTCTCAACGGGCTCGACCTCACGCCCACCCGCACCCCGACCACGGGCCCCGCGAGGCGGCTCGGCCCGCCGACGTCCAGCCTCGGTCTCCCGGGCACGGACCTGCGCGGGCTCACCACCACGAGTGGACTCGGTGGCACGCGAGGGCTCGGTGGGGCGGGAGGACTGGCCGCTACGGGTGGACTCGGTGCCGCGGGAAGACTCGGTGGCACGGGTGCGCTCGCCGCCACGAGCGGGCTCGGTGGCGCGGGTGCTGCGTGGCTCGGCGTCTCCGCGGGCACGGCCACGCTCCGTCTCGCGGGCGCGACCACGCTCGGTCTCGCGGGCCCGGCTCGGCTGCTCGGCCTCGCGCCCGCGACCCGGCTCGGCCTGCCGTACAGGGGGCTGGGTGGGGACGGTGAGGGCGGGGGCGTTGGCGGGGCGGCGGGAAGGGGGTGGGGTGAGGGTCGCGGGGACGTCGGCCACAGCGGGCGCGACGGCGCGGGATGGCTGGGCGGCGGAGGATGGCTGGGCCGTTGCGCGGGACGGCTTGCGGGTCTTGGACGGGGCGGCGGCGCGGGCGGGCTTGCGGGTCTTGGCACGGGCGGGGAGGGCCCGCCAGACCCGGGCGGTGAAGAAGACGGTCTCCGGCTCGGAGGCAGGCGCCAGCCGGCACCACACCTTGGGCTCGCCGACATACCGCGCCTGCGACTGCAGCAGCTCGGTGAGCCGCTTGCTCTCGATGACCGGCCGGGTGGACAGCCACGTGACGACACCGGGCGGGACCAGGTAGAGGACGTGCCAGGGCGCCTGGAAGGGCACGCCGACGAGGTACAGCAGGAGCGACCAGGGCACCACGACGCCGACGAACACGCCGATCCACACGATCGGCAGCGGCATAGGCAGCCGCAGGTCGTACAGCTTGTAGAGCCGCTTCTCGATTCGCCAGATATTGGTATACGTAGGCAGGTCCACGCGGTCCCTCCTCTCCGTCCGCTCGTCAGGTAACCGGGTGGCCGCTTACTTGATGCCCAGTGCGCCGGCGATGGCCTTCGCCGTCACCTCGATGATGTTCGGCACGTAGAAGATCACACCGATCGCCACCGCCAGGATCAAGAACTGCACGAATCTGGTGATCTCCCTGGTGAACAGGAAGAACAGGGCGACCACCGAGACGATGACCAGGAACAGCGGGGCGAAGAACGAGCGGAGGAAGTTCGCCAGTCCTTCGGTGTTCACGCCGGTCGGTGCGGGGGACGGCGTGGCCAGTTCGATCAGGTTCAGGAAAATGGTCTTCACGATCACTTCTCGTCCTCCAGGGGGGTGTCGATCAGCAGGCTGTTATCCAACGGCTCGACCGGCGCCGCGGATGTCCTTGACGTACCACTTGTCGCCCTGCTTCACGACCGTGAGCCGGTAGCCCTGCTCGAGACGCCCGGCCATCGCGCCAGGGTCGGACGGCGTGGGCTCGGCCGTCGGCGCGGCGCCGGACGGCACGCCCCAGACCACGACGGCCTGAATCTCACGGCTGGTGGTATCCCCCACAGGTACCACGATGTCCTTCAACTCGACGAAGCTGAACGCGCCGCCGAGACTGGTCAGGCTGGTGCCGCTGGCGGTGTAGCGCGAGAGCTGGTCACCGGAGGCGTAGGCGCGGAAGAACTCGGCGAGCTGCGACCTGAGCTCGGTCGCGGTCTCGTCGTCGGTCGCCGCGGCGGCGACCTGGGGAAGCTCGGCGGGGCCCGGCGCGGGGAGCACGCCGGGGCGGCCGGAGACCACGAACTTGCCGCCGCCGTCCCAGTGCACCGGCACCGAGAGCAGGTAGCGCCGGTCGCCCGACTGGAAGGTCAGGGTGACCACGGCGTTCTCGTTGTCGCCCGGGTTGACCTCGACGCTGTAGGGCTGGATGTAGGCGGCCTGGAGGCGGCCGTAGCCGTCCCAGCCGAACTGCTCGCCCGCGTCCGGCGGCAGGTACGGCTTGAGCCGCGCGGCCCGGATGGAGAGCTCGGCCGGGTTGAGGTCGAGATAGAGGTGGGCGAACTGCACCACGAAGGCGGAGGCGGCCGCGGTCGGGAAGGGCGCGGCCGAGCTGGTGGCGCCGCCGGGCGTGGTGACGGCGCCTTCGCGGACGCGGCTGACGATGGCGATGACGCCGTTGGCCAGGACCACCAGGATGAGCGCCCAGACGATCACCCGTCCGGTGGCGACCAGCCAGCGGCCGCCGCCGCCGGACCAGCCGCGCCGGGCCGACCTGCGGCCCTCGAAGTTGGAGGTCGATTCCGGGCGTGCCGAAAGCTCGAGGTCACCAGCGATCATGGGATCGTTCTGGGTGGTGGACCTACGAGCCATCACGCCTCCGCTCGCGCCATCCGAACTGGAGGACGCGGTCTGAAGATGTCACATTACCGGTCGCGGCAATTCTTCCAGGAAAGCCACGCCCATGCTGCAGGCATCGCCGTGCAGGAGCAAACCGAGTGTGCATGACTCGGCGAAGTGCCGGCTCCTGGCACGGTTTGCTGAAATGAGTAGTCGACCAGGCGATATGCCGGAAAACCCATAGCCCGACAGTCAGGTAATGCTGTCCGAATAGCTCAGATACCCTCGCTACCTGTTCATTTCGTACAAGTCACGCGGGCTCGGGGTCCTCCGCCTGCCGGGCCCGGCGGTGACTGCGCAGGTCGACGACCTTGCCGGCGGACTGGGCGGGGACGGGGGCGCTGTTCAGGGACGCGGGGTGGACCACCCGCTCCAGGCAGCCGCGCAGCTCCGAGAGGAGCTCCTCCGGGTCGCGCCCGTGCAGGCGGCGGCTGAGCTCCTCGCGCTCGTCCATCTTGCGCCGCAGGTAGGCCTCCCTGCTCACGCGCAAGCCGTACATGAGCTCGACACGGAGCAGCGCGAGCTCCTCCTCCAGGCTGATGCCGACCAGGGTAGGCCGGCGCTTGCCGAGAATGCGACGGATCATGGGGCCCTCCGAGTGAACACGGTTGCGCGTGAACGCCGTGACGATTCGACGCGCCAGAGCCCCGTGAGGTTGTCAGACGTTGAAGCGGAACTCCACCACGTCGCCGTCGCGCATGACGTAGTCCTTGCCCTCGACGCGCGCCTTGCCCGCGGACCTGGCGCTGGCGATCGAACCGGCCGCGACCAGGTCGTCGAAGGACACGACCTCGGCCTTGATGAAGCCGCGCTGGAAGTCGGTGTGGATGACGCCGGCCGCCTCGGGCGCGGTCGCGCCCTTGGGAATCGTCCAGGCGCGGGTCTCCTTCGGCCCGGCGGTCAGGTAGGTCTGCAGGCCGAGGGTCTCGAAGCCGACCCGGGCGAGCTGCGACAGGCCCGACTCCTCCTGGCCGACGCTCTGCAGCAGCTCCAGCGCCTCCTCGTCGGACAGCTCGTACAGCTCCGACTCGATCTTGGCGTCGAGGAAGACCGCCTCGGCCGGGGCGACCAGCTCGGCGAGCTGCTTGCGCAGCGCCTCGTCGGTCAGCTCGTCGGCGTCGAGGTTGAAGACGTACAGGAACGGCTTGGCGGTCAGCAGGTGCAGCTCGCGCAGCTCCTCCTGGTCGAGGCCGCTCTCGAAGATGGTCTTGCCGGTCTCCAGGACGGCCTTGGCGGCCTCGGCGGCCTCCATCGCGGCCTTCTTGTCCTTGTTGATCCGCGCTTCCTTCTGCAGCCGCGGCAGGGCCTTCTCCACGGTCTGGAGGTCGGCGTAGACCAGCTCGGTGTTGATGGTCTCGATGTCGCGGCGCGGGGAGACGTCGCCGTCCACGTGGGTCACGTCGGGGTCGGAGAAGACCCGGATGACCTGGCAGATCGCGTCGGTGTTGCGGATGTTGGCGAGGAACTGGTTGCCGCGGCCCTGGCCCTCGGAGGCGCCGCGCACCAGACCGGCGATGTCCACGAACTCCACCTTCGCCGGCAGGATGCGGGCCGAGCCGAAGATCTCGGCGAGCTTGGCCAGCCGCTCGTCGGGCACGCCGACGATGCCGACGTTGGGCTCGATGGTGGCGAAGGGGTAGTTGGCCGCGAGCGCGTTGGCGCTCTTGGTCAGGGCGTTGAACAGCGTGGACTTGCCCACGTTGGGCAGGCCGACAATGCCGATGCTGAGGCTCACGAGCGCTCCTTCGTCGGCCTCATGAGCCGATGGCTGCGGTGTGTACGGCAGGCAAGTTTACCGCCGGACACCACCGTTACTCGCGGGCGAGCGCCAGGCAGGTCGCCGGCCGGCCGGGGCCGGTGAGCGCGTGGTCGGCGGCGGCCGGGCAGCCCTCGGCGGACGCGGCGAAGCCGAGCACCCGTCCCCACGCCCGCCGCGACCGGCAGGCGACCGCCGCGACCCGGCCCCGGCTGGGGCGCGTGACGCAGTCGCCGGCGCCGGGCACCTGGCCGCCCCGGCCGAGGCAGACCAGCGCGGCGGAGAGCTCGATCGAGTCCACCGAGCCGCCTGGACACCGGGAGCCGCCCGCGCCGGGGCCGCCCGGCACGGGCCCGCCCGGCAGGACCGCGACGGCTCTGCCGTACCAGCCCTTGGCCGAGCAGGGCCGCTCACGACCGTCGCGGGTCAGGCAGTCGCCCGCGCGCAGCACCCCGCCGCCGCGCCCGGGGTCGCCGGGATGCGGCGCGACGTGGTTGCGCGCGCAGGCCGTACGCCCGCCCTCGACGCGCATGAGCACGTCGGTCGGCGCGGGGCACTCCTGCGGCGAGGGGGCGACGGCGAGCACCTCGGCGTCGCCGCCGTTGCACGGCACGAGGTCGAAGCGCGCCCCCGTCCGGCTGACGCACGCGCCCTCGGCCCACCGCAGGGTGAACTGCGGCACGGGAGGCGGCGGCTGCTCCTCGGCCCGGCTCGCGATGACCGCTCCGGAGACGGCGACCGCCGCGGCGGCGACGGCGACGGTCGCGACGATGGAGAGGATCATCCGCTGGCCGGTAACCATATGGGTACTCTGGGTGACAGAAGTGCGGCGGCACAAGCGGAATGCGCAGTTTCCCCGCCCCACGCGTGTCGGGACGACCCGCGCGACCCACGATGCAATCATCGATCGAGTGGATGTCGTCTCGCTTCTGCTCGGCCTCGCCGTCGGGCTCGCCATCGGATTCCTGATCGCGAGGACCCGGTCGGCGGTCCGGGTGGCCGAGGCCGACGCCCGCGCCAAAGCCGCCGCCGACAAGCTCACCTACGTCGAGGAACAGCTCACCGAGCGCTTCCAGGCGCTGTCCAGCCGCGCGCTCGACGTCAACAACCTCCGCTTCCTGGAGCTGGCCGAGACCCGGCTGGCCGCCAGCCGCGCCGAGGCCAGCGGCGACCTCGACCAGCGCCGCCAGGCCGTCGAGCACCTCGTCGAGCCGCTGCGCGAGGCGCTGGGCCGGCTGGAGGCCCAGCTCCGCGAGGCCCAGGCCGGCCAGCGCGCCGCCCGCACAGAACTGGAGCTGGTACGGCAGAGCAACGAGCAGCTCCGCACCCAGACCGGCGCGCTCGTGCGGGCCCTGCAGCGCCCCGAGGCCCGGGGCCGCTGGGGCGAGCTCCAGCTCCGCCGGGTCGCCGAGATCGCCGGGATGCAGCGCTTCTGCGACTTCGACGAGCAGGTCGTCTCCGCCGACGGCACCCAGCGCCCCGACATGGTGGTGCGGCTGTCCGGCGGCAAGAACATCGTGGTCGACTCCAAGGTCTCCCTCGCCGCCTACCTGGAGGCCGCCGGGCTGGAGGACGAGGCCCAGGCCTCGGCGCGGCTCGACGCGCACGCCAAGCACCTGCGCCAGCACGTCGACCAGCTCGCCTCCAAGTCCTACTGGCAGTCCTTCCACCCGACGCCCGAGTTCGTGGTGCTGTTCATCCCCGGCGAGGCCTTCCTCGCCCCCGCGCTGGAGCGCGATCCCGCGCTGCTGGAGCACGCCATGAACCGGCGCGTGCACATCGCCACCCCGACCACGCTCATCACGATGCTCCGCACCGCCCAGTACGCCTGGCAGCAGGCCGCGCTCAGCGAGAACGCCAAGGCCGTCTTCGACCTGGGCAAGGAGCTGTACGAGCGGCTCTCCTCGATGGGCCGCAACGTGGACGGCCTCGGCAAGGCCCTCACCCGCGCGGTCGAGGCGTACAACAAGACGGTGGGATCCCTGGAGAGCCGCGTGCTCGTCACCGCGCGCAAACTGCACGATCTGGGCGTCGTGGAGGGCACGCTCGACGAGCCGGGGATGCTCGACGACCTGCCCAGGCCGCTCGCCTCCCCCGAACTGCTGGAAACCACATCACTGATCACTCACGTCAACGGTAAGTTGAGCCATTAAGGGGGTGGGCTGGTGAGTGGTGACTACGGCAGGCGATCGGCGATCAGGCTGACCGCCCGCGGTGCCATCGCGCTCGCCCTGTTCTCCGCGCTGGCCGGATACGTCGCCGCGGCGGCCACCGGCATACCACTCGTCGTGGGCGCGGTCTTCGTCGTGGGCAGCCTGCTCGGCGTGCTCTTCGTCAACCCGCGCGAGCTGTTGTCCCTCGTGGTGACGCCGCCGCTGGTGTTCTTCGTCGCGACCTTCGTGGTCGAGCTGGCGCGCGCGCTCGGCTCGCCCTCGCTGCTGCAGTCGCTGGGCTTCGGCCTCTACACCTCGCTGTCGGCGGGCGCGCCCTGGCTGTTCGCCGGCTCCGCGCTCGTGCTCGGCGTCGCGTGGAAGCGCGGGCTGCCGGCCAACGTGCGCGACCTGCGCGACGACCTGCGGACCGCCGGCGAGGTGCCCCGGCCGCGGCGCGGCGGCGAGCAGTCCGCCTTCGCGCCAGAGCCGGAGGGATACTTCGAGCCCCGCGTGTACGGCACAGCACGGGGCTCGGAGGAGTGACTAGTTGGCCCGCAGGTCCTTGCGCAGCTCGTGCGGAAGGGCGAAGCGCATGCTCTCCTTGACCGACTCGATCTCCTCGACGTCGCCGTAACCGCGCTCGGCCAGGTAGGCCAGCACCTCGGCGACCAGCTCGTCCGGCACCGAGGCGCCGCTGGTCAGGCCCACGGTGGTGACGCCGTCGAGCCACTCCTCCCGGATGAAGGAGGCGTTGTCGACCAGGTAGGAGGCGTCGGCGCCGTAGTCCTTGGCCACCTCGACCAGGCGCTTGGAGTTGGAGGAGTTCTCCGAGCCGACCACGATGACGAGCTGTGCCTGCTCGGCCAGCTCCTTCACCGCGACCTGGCGGTTCTGGGTGGCGTAGCAGATGTCGTCGCTCGGCGGGTCGAGCAGCGTCGGGAAGCGCTCGCGCAGCCGCTTGACCGTCTCGGTCGTCTCGTCCACCGACAGCGTGGTCTGCGACAGCCACACCAGCTTGGACGGGTCCTTCACCTGGATCCCGTCGACCGCGTCGAGGCCGTCGACGAGCTGGATGTGGTCGGGCGCCTCACCCGCGGTGCCCTCGACCTCCTCGTGACCCTCGTGGCCGATGAGCAGGATGTCGTAGTCCTGGCCGGCGAAACGACGGGCCTCGTTGTGCACCTTCGTCACCAGCGGGCAGGTCGCGTCGACGGTCTTGAGCCGGCGCTGGGCGGCCTCCTGGTGCACCGCCGGGGAGACGCCGTGCGCGGAGAAGACCACGATCTCCCCCTCGGGCACCTCGTCGGTCTCCTCCACGAAGATCGCGCCCTTGGCCTCCAGGGTGCGGACCACGTGCGTGTTGTGCACGATCTGCTTGCGGACGTAGATCGGTGCGCCGTACTGCTCCAGAGCCCGCTCGACCGCTTCCACGGCACGATCGACTCCAGCGCAGTAGCCACGGGGCTTGGCCACCAGGACGCGTCGGGTGGTAGTGGGGGTCTGAGGCTCCATGTTCCTATGCTACGTGGAGCGACGAAGCGGCCCGCTCGCAACTGGTAACAGCCTTTGCCAGACTGGCCGTCCACACCCAAGGAGTCGGCATGTCCCTCAGCGACGTCATACGCAGCATCACCAAGACGATCACCGATAAGGAGAAGGTCAAGGAGATCCCACTCGCGATCATCCAGGGGACGCTCAGCGCCGCCGGTCAGGCGCTGCTGGTGGTGGACCGGGTGAAGAACTCCATCAAGGGGCTTGGGCAGAAGGAGGAGGAGCAGGAGGAGACCGTCCTCGAGGTCGAGGAGAGCAAGCCTCGGCGTGAGCCGGTCATCTTCGCTCCCCGGCCGGCCGGTGGCGCGGCCGAGTCGAACGGGACGGGGTCCAAGGAGAAGGCCGAGCCGGTCATCTTCTCGCCCGCGCCCAAGAAGGAGGAGACCCCCGAGCCCGCCGCCCCCACGGCGACCGTCTCCCCTGCTGAGACCCCGGCCCCTGCGGCCGAGGCTTCCACGGCCGTGCCCGCCAAGCCCGCCGAGCCCGTTGAGCCCGCCAAGACTGCCGAGGCCGTCGAGCCGGTCGTGTCGAAGGCCGACGAGGCCCAGGCCGTCGAGCCCGTGGAGACCGTCGAGCCGAAGCCCGAGCCTGAGGCCGAGGTCAAGCCGGTTGCCAAGCCGAAGGCCGCCGCCAAGCCGAAGGCCGCCGCCACGAAGGCGGAGGGTGCGAAGGCGGAGGGTGCGGCGAAGGCCAAGGCTCCTGCCAAGCCGCGGGCGAGCGCGGCGTCGAAGGCCGCCAAGCCGGCCCCCGCCGCCGAGGGCGGCGAGCTGGCGACAGCCGTACACGCGGTGGAGAGCACGCTCACTGAGGAGCCCAAGCCGGTCCCCGCCGACCTGGCCGAGCCGCTGCCCGGTTACGCCACGCTCACGGTGGCCTCGCTGCGCGCCCGCATGCGCGGCAAGACCCCCGACCAGCTCAGGGAGCTCCTCGCCTACGAGCAGGCCACCTCGGCCCGCGCCGACGTGGTGAAGATGTTCGAGAACCGCCTGGCCAAGCTGGAGACCGCGGAATAGTCGGTCGCACACCGTAGTCTGCCCTCATGGCCACCACCTCGCCGGAGTCCCCCCTCCCGATCCGCACCGTCCTGCAGATGGTGGCGGGCTGGATAGGCAAGCTCGGCACGGTCTGGGTCGAGGGGCAGATCACGGAGCTGACCGCGCGCGGCGGCACGGTCTTCCTCACCCTGCGCGACCCGGTCGCCAACGTCTCGGCCCGGGTCACCGCCCCGCGCGGGGTGTATGAGGCGACCGTCCCCCGCCCGGCCGACGGCGCCCGCGTGGTCGTGCACGTCAAACCCGACTTCTGGGTCAACCGGGGTTCGTTCGCCTTCACCGCGCTGGAGATCCGGCCGGTCGGTGTGGGCGAGTTGCTCGCCAGGCTCGAACGGCTCCGCCAGCTCCTGGCCGCAGAAGGCCTGTTCGGCGCCGAGCGCAAGCGCCGCCTGCCGTTCCTGCCCGGCACCGTGGGCCTGGTCTGCGGGCGTGACTCCGCGGCCGAGCGCGACGTCCTGGAGAACGCCAGGCGCCGCTGGCCCGCGGTGCGTTTCAAGGTCGAGCAGGTGGCCGTGCAGGGACCCTACGCGGTGGCCGAGGTGACCGACGCCCTGCACCGGCTCGACGCCGACCGCGAGGTCGATGTGATCATCATCGCCCGCGGCGGCGGCTCGCTGGAGGACCTGCTGCCCTTCTCCGACGAGTCGCTCGTGCGCGCCGTCTCGGCCGCCCGCACTCCGGTGGTCAGTGCCATCGGCCACGAGCAGGACAGCCCGCTGCTCGACCTCGTCGCCGACGTCCGCGCCTCCACCCCGACCGACGCGGCCAAGAAGGTCGTGCCCGACGTCGGCGAGCAGCTCACCCTGGTCCGGCAGCTTCGCGACCGTGGGCGGCGGGTGGTGGGCGGCTGGCTCGAACGCGAGCGTTCCTGGCTGGCCTCCGTCCGCTCCCGGCCCTCGCTGGCCGATCCCGTGCGGGAGATCGAGCGGCGGGCCGAGCAGGTCGACGCCCTGCGCGACCGCACTCGCCGTAGCCTCCACAGCTCCCTCGACCGGGCCGAGGACTCCCTCACCCACCTGCGCGCCCGCCTCGTCGCCCTCTCCCCCGCCGCCACGCTGGAGCGGGGGTATGCCATCGTCCAGCTCCCTTCCGGGGAGGTGGTACGGCAGGCGAAGGGGATCGGCGTGGGCGAGGCCCTCACCATCCGCCTCACCGACGCCCGCCTCGCCGTCCGCACCGAAGACCCCGAGGCTTTCGAGGGCTCCGCCGGGGGCCGCGCGGCCGATCCTGCGGCGGCGTCGGCCGAACCGGCCGCCAAGCCTGCCCCGAAGGCTCGCAAACCCCGCAAGAAGCCCGAGCCCGCCCCTACCGAGGTGACCGACTCGCCGGATGCGGCGGAGTCCGGAGCCGCCGCTGGGTCCAAGGTGGCGGCAGAGGACTAGGCCCGTCCCACGGGTGACATCCGGGGGTGGTCGGCGGGCTTGGGGGCGGTTGTCGGTGGTGGACCCTAAGGTGGGTCCCGTGGCAGACGAGAATGCATCCGCGACCAAGTCGCCCTCATATGAGCAGGCCAGGGAAGAGCTGACCGATGTGGTGCGGCGGCTGGAGGCCGGCGGGCTGACCCTGGAGCAGTCGATCGAGTTGTGGGAGCGCGGCGAGAAGCTGGCGGCGATCTGTGAGGAGTGGCTCCAGGGCGCACGGGTCAAGCTGGCGGCGGCGATGGCCCGCAAGACCGAGCCCGACCCTGGAGCTCCTTTCTAGGCGACGCTCCCGCGCTTCGGCACGCCCGGCTCTCAGGTATGTCCAGGCTTCGGCTGGGAAGGCGGCGGTGGCTGAGAGGTGGCCCGGCCGCTGAGGGCGGGTAGCCGGGCTGCCGGGTGGTGGAGAAGCGAGGTGGCCAGGTGGAGGCTGGAGAGGTGTCGGTCCCCGGCGAGAAGGAGCCACGCCCGGAGGGGCCGCTCGGCCAGGAAGAGGGTTGGCCTGCGGAAGAAGTGCTGCCTTTTCGGGTTGAGGTGGCGGAGGGCGAGCTGGCTGATCTGCGGGAGCGGCTGGGGCGGACGAGGTGGCCGGAGCGGGAGACGGTCGACGACTGGTCGCAGGGGGTGCCGCTGGCGTACCTGAAGGAGCTGTGCCGCTACTGGGCCGAGGAGTACGACTGGCGGGCGACGGAGCGACGGCTCAACGGGTTTCCCCAGTTCCGCACGACGGTGGACGGGCTGGGCCTGCACTTCCTGCACGTACGCTCGCCGTACCAAGACGCGGTGCCGTTGGTGTTGACGCACGGGTGGCCCGGGTCGGTGGTGGAGTTCCTCAAGGTGATCGGGCCGCTGACCGACCCGCCGAAGTACGGCGGGGAGGAGCGGGAGGCGTTTCATGTGATCTGTCCGTCGTTGCCGGGTTACGGGTTCAGTGACAAGCCGGCGACAACGGGGTGGGGTGTGGAGCGGATCGCGGGGGCGTGGATCCGGTTGATGGGGCGGCTCGGGTACGAGCGGTTCGGGGCGGCGGGCGGCGACTGGGGCACGAGCGTGACGGCGAGCATCGGGCAGCAGGCGCCGGAGCGGGTCGTCGGGATCCACCTGATGCCACCGCTGGCACCGCCGGACCCGGCGACGTTCGGGACGCTGACGGAGGCCGAGCGGGCGTCGATCGCCGCGCTGGAGCAGGCGCAGGAGTGGGAGGACGGCTACTCGCTGGAGCAGTCCACCCGGCCGCAGACGATCGGGTACGGGCTGGTGGACTCACCGGCACTGCTGGCCGCCTGGATCGTGGAGAAGTTCCGGGCCTGGACGGATTGCGCGGGGCATCCGGAGAACGCGCTGACACGGGATGAGCTGCTGGACAACCTGATGCTGTACTGGCTGCCGGGCACGGGGGCCTCCGCCGCCCGGCTGTACTGGGAGAGCTTCCGATGGGTGCAGCGGCTGTTCGCCGGGGAGGCCGGTGACGTGGTGGCGGTGCCGGCCGGGTGCTCGATCTTTCCGAAGGAGAATCCCCGGCCGTCGCGCCGGTGGGCGGAGCGGCGCTTCACCGACATCCGGCACTGGAACGAGCTCGACCGGGGTGGGCATTTCGCGGCGTTCGAGCAGCCGGAGCAGTTCGTGGCGGAGTTGCGGGCGTTCTTTCGGCTGGTCCGCTGACGTCGATCTGCGGCTAGCGCACCACCTCGTACGGCACGGGCGAGTCGACCGTGAGGTCGCCGTCGCGCACCTCCACGGTGACCAGCCCGTGCGGGGTGGGGACGGCGCCGCGGGCCCAGGTGAGCGGGCCCAGGCGGGGGGCGACCCGCACCTTGGTGTAGCCGGGCTCGGCCGGGGTGAGGCCGAGGACGTAGGTGACCAGGTCCCGGGTCGGAGTGGCCGACCAGCCGTGGCAGAACGAGCCGCCCTCCCAGCACTCGCGGAAGGCCCCGTGCCGCATGGGCGCCCAGTCCAGGCACAGCTCGGCGATCCGGTCGGCCGCGCCGAGCAGGGCGAGGGCGTCGTGGACGACGTAGCGGTAGAACGGCTGGGCGCCGACCACGAGCCGTTCCACGTCCCAGTCGGGCAGCGCGCGGGTGGACACCGGCTCGCTGGAGACGGGCCCGTCCTGGTCGGTGCCCCGAGCGCCCATGGGGCTGCGGGTGAACAGGGCGGCCCGGTCGAGCAGCAGCCGGAGCACCTCGGCCCGGCGATGGCCGGGGACGAGGCCGGCGCAGACGGCGGTGGCGGCGACGTGCTCGCTGACCGAGCGGATGTCCAAGGTGTCGAGGTAGGCGCCCCGGCCGGCGTCCCAGAAGGCCTCGAAGCCGGCCGCGACGCCCGCGTGCAGGTCACGGGCCCAGTGGGCGCGGCCTAGGTCGCCCAGCCAGGCGGCCATCTCGGCGAAGTCGGCCAGCGCGCGGGCCCACAGCGCGTTGAGCGCGGCGCTGGCGCCGGTGACCTGGACGGGCGACCAGTCGATGAGCACCCAGCCGGTCACGTCGTGCAGCAGGCCGTCGCCGCCGCGGAAGGGCACGAACCAGCGCAGGACGCCTTCCACGGTGGCCAGCAGGTCGGCGACGAGGGCCCGGTCGCCGGTGTAGCGGTAGAGGTTGTGGACGGAGCGGATCCAGTGCAGCGCCCAGTCGGGGATGGACGGGAGCGCGGGTGAGGCGAAGTCGCCGGCGGCGACCATGCCGAGCAGCCCGTCGGGGCGAGGCTGGGCGGCGAGCTTGGGGTGGTGGCGGGCGAGGCTCCAGTCCGGGTTGGCGATCAGGTCGACGGACTGGTGGACGACGGAGTCGCCGGTCCAGGCGCGTTGCTCGCGGGTGGGGCAGTCGAGGTAGGCGTCGTGCGCGGTGAGGTCCACCGTGCGCAGGCCGGCGGCGTAGATCTCGGTGAGGCGCTGGTCGGAGCACTCGAAGAAGGGGCCGGGCGGGCGAGGGCGGAGGCGTTCGACGACCTCGACCCGGACGAGTTCGGCGGCGCCGGTGACGGAGAGCACGGCGTGCCGGCCGCCCACCGGGTCGGCCGTCTCGAACGACTCGGCCTCGCCGCCGCGCAGGGTGTAGCGGAAGGAGTTGGCGGTCTGCCGGCCGATCGGGCTGTCCACCTCGACCAGCGCGCCGTCCACCACGCTGCCGCTGGGGCCGCGCAGGGTGAGCCGCAGGGTGCCGCTGACCACGTCGCCGAAGTCGGCCCTGAACTCCCCCGGCGCGGCCCCCGCCTGCACGTCCGCCTGCCGTACCGTCGCGGTGAGGGGCGGGATCGGGCGGGGCAGGAGGGCGCCGAACGGGTCGGAGGGCGGGCGCGAGTCCGGGGCGCCGCCGACGACCGCGCGGGCCTCGATGAGCTGGGCCGGCTCCCAGGAGGAGTCGTCGTACTCGGGCCGCGTCCAGGCGGGGTCGAGCAGCCGGGCGTCGAGCACTTCGGGGATCTGGGAGACGAGCTGGTGCTTGGGCCGGCCGGGGGTCCAGGCCGCCGGGACGGTGCACCGCCAGGAGGCGTCGGTGCCGAGCACCTCGTCCCCGAGCACGAACTCGGCCGCCATGCTGCCGCGGCCGAGGGTGAAGGTGGCCGGGGAGGGCTCCCACCAGGGGGTGGGGTGGCCGTAGAAGCGGGCCAGGACGGTGATCACGTTCAGGCCGGGCCGCAGCGCGGGGGCGGCGTCGCCGTGGTCGTAGGAGAGCGAGCGCGGGCCGTGCCGTACCGGGCCCCGGGCCAGTTCGACGCCGTTGACGCACAGGACGTGCCGGGAGTCGGTGGTGATCCGGAAGGGGACCCGTTCCGGCACCTCGGTCAGGGTGAGGGTCCGGCGGAACAACACCCGGCGGTCGGAGCCCTCCAACCGTGGGGCCCAGATCC
Source organism: Nonomuraea sp. NPDC050328 (assembly GCF_044459405.1). NCBI lineage: Bacteria > Bacillati > Actinomycetota > Actinomycetes > Streptosporangiales > Streptosporangiaceae > Nonomuraea > Nonomuraea sp. NPDC050328. The sequence goes on from NZ_JBITIW010000015.1 coordinate 202,419, forward strand.
AGTGGCCGGTCCACCGGCCGGGGCGGAAGGGGTCAGCGGGCGGGAACGACATCGGTGTCCCTTCGGGCGGCGAGGTCGCCGGCGACCTGGGCGGCGAGCCGGCGGCTGATCGGGTAGCAGGCGAACAACAGGGCGCCGAGCAGGGCGAGCCCGGCGGGCAGCAGGGACTGGGCGAGGACGATGCCGCGCAGGCTCTCGGCGGTCTGGGCCTGGCCGGCGAGGTAGCCGGTGGCCGCGAGGGTGTAGCCGGTCAGTGCGGCGCCGAGCCCGCCGCCGGCCTTGGCGGCGAAGGAGCCGAGCGAGGCCATGGCGCCCTCGATGCGGAAGCCGTGCCGCCACTCCACGAAGTCGACGAGCTCGGCCACCACCACGTAGATCATGGTGAGCGCGCCGCCGCCCCCGAAGGCGGTCACCGACAGGGCGACCAGGGCCAGGTGCGCGGAGTCGGCCGGTACGGCGAGCAGCGTGGCCATGGCCGCCGCCTCCAGGACGAGCGCCCCGACGAAGGTGGCCTTGTAGCTGAGGAAGCGCGCCAGCCAGGGGAAGGCGATCGTGCCGAGCGCGGTGGGGATCACCGTGGCGAGCGCGGCGACGCCGATGAGCGAGCGGTCGCCGGCGTAGTAGGTGAAGTAGTAGGCCATGCCCGCGCTGCGGGCGCCGTTCGCGGCGGTGAGGGCGACGACGGTGGCGGCGAGCACGACGACCGCGGGGGTCGTGAAGACCATCCGGGCCAGGTCGCGCCAGCCGTACCGGATGCCGGACACCGGGGTGACGCGCTCGCGCACGCGGGTGGCGGCGAAGACGGTGAGCACCAACGACAGGACGGCGACGCCGACGATGAAGACGGGCCAGCCGACCCGGTCGGCGAGCGGCAGCGCGGCGGCGGTGAGCAATGCGCCGCCGAACAGGTAGGAGAAGGCCTTCAGCCCGGACAGGACGCGCCGGTCGCGCGGGTCGGTGGCCATCGCCGGGATGAGCGAGTTGAGCGGGATGTCCATGAGGTCGAAGGCGAAGCCCCACAGCAGGTAGACAACCCAGACCGTGACCAGCGGGGCCGGTGTCCAGGCGGGGGCGAGGAAGAGCAGGACGAAGCTGACCGCTCCCAGGACGCCGCCGAGGGCGAGGTAGGTGCGGAAGCGGCCCCAGCGGGTGACCGGCAGGTGGTCCACGACGTAGCCCATGACCGGGTCGCTGACGCCGTCCACGATGCGCGCGACGAGGAAGAGCGTGCCGACGGCTCCGGCGGCCAGGCCGATCTCGTCGGTCAGGTAGATGAGCAGGAACGAGTTGATGGTCGTGCTGAAGACGATGTTGCCCACGTTCCCGGCGAAGAAGCCCGCCTTCTCGGGGAGCGTGACCCTGGCGGTTGTCATGCGCTACATAATTGAACGACGTTCTAGCGGAATCCATTGGACAGATTCGCAGGTTTTCTTGTGACGGATCTCAAAATCGGCGGGCAGCCCGTGCATCGGCGGCTCCTGCACGAGCGTTCGCGGCTGGCCGATGCGCTCGTGGCGCGGCTGCTGGCGGAGAACGAGCAGTACCGCAGCCTGCCGGCCGGCGAGCTGGCGCACGACATCCTGCGGGTGGTCGAGGAGAACCTGGTCGCGCTGGCGGAGGCGCTGCGCGAGCGGCGGGTGCCGGCCGACGTCGGCGGGCGGGTGGTGGAGACCGCGGTCAGGGGCGCGGAGCAGGGGATGCCGCCGAGCGCGCTGATCGACGCCTACCACCTGGCCTTCGCCGAGACGTGGCGGGCGATGACCGCGCAGGCGCGGCCGGAGGAGCTGGCCGACGTGCTGGAGTGCAGCCGGCTGATCATGGCGTACACGCGGCGGGTGAGCGAGGTGGTCACCGACGCCTACTTCGAGGAGGCGCACCGCCGCTCGGCCGAGGAGCGCGACGAGCGGCACCGGCTGCTGTCGGCGCTGCTCAACGGGGTGCGGGTGGACGGGCTCGCCCCTGGGTACACGGTGGTGTCGCTGGCGATCGAGGACGGCCCGGCGGTCGCGACCAGGCGGCGGACACACCGGATGGAGCGGGAGCTGGAGTCCTTCGCCGCGGGGGCGCTGTTCGACCACGGCGGCTCGATCGCGCTGCTGCCCTGGTCGGGGCCGTGGGCGCAGCTCGAAGCCCTGATGGTACGGCTGGCCGAGGCGGCCCGCACCCCGGTCGCCGCGGCGGCGGCCCACGCGGCGCCCGAGGAGGTGCCGGCGCAGGTGCGCCAGACGCGCGAGGTCCTGGAGGTGGTGGGCTGGTTCGGGCTCGGCCCGGGGCTCTACCGGCTCGCCGACGTGCTGCTGGAGTACCAGCTCACCCGGCCGACCGCGGCCTCGGCGGAGCTGGCGGCGCTGCTCGACCCGCTGGAGCCGCACCCCGACCTGCTGCGCACGCTCCGCACCCACCTGCGGCACGGCCGCTCGCGCCGGGTCACCGCCGAGCGGTTGCACCTGCACCCGAACACCGTGGACTACCGGTTGCGGCGGGTCGCGGCGCTGACCGGGCTCGACCCGGCCGACGACGCGCACGTGCAGCGCCTCGGCGCGGCGCTCGCCGCCCGGCTGGCGAACGAGCGGCCGCGGGATCAGTCGCGGTAGAGCGCGACGACCGGGATGCGGCGGCTGGTGCGCGCCTCGTACTCGGCGAAGCCGGGGGCGACCGCGACCATCCGGGCGTAGAGCTCGTCCCGCTCCTGGCCGGTGATCTCCACGGCCTTGGCCCGGTAGGTCTCGGAGCCCTGCTCGACGGTGACCGTGGGGTTGGCGGTCGCGTTGTGGTACCAGGCCGGGTGGTGGTCGGCCCCCGCGTTGGAGGCGATGATCACGATGCGCTCGCCGTCCGGCAGGTACATGACCGGCGAGGTGACCTCGCGCCCGCTCTTCGCCCCCACGGTGGTGAGCAGCACCAGGTTCGATCCCTCGAACATGCCGCCGACGCGGCCCTCGTTGGCCCTGAACTCGGCGATCACGTTGGCGTTGAAGTCGCTCATCAATCCGCTCCCAGTCAACCGGAAAACTCTCCGCTTTCAACCTAACCGGAGAAGTCTCCGTTTACAAGCGCCCGTATGCTCGACCCGTGAGCAACCGTCGCGACCTACCGGTGCTCGGGCAGGCGCCGCCCGAGCGTTCCGACGCCGCGCGCAACCGGTTGAAGATCATCGACGCCGCCGTCCGCCTGCTGGCCGAGCACGGCGCCGAGCAGCTCTCCCTCGACGAGGTCGCGCGGGCGGCCGGGGTCGGGGTCGGCACGGTCTACCGGCGCTTCGGCGACCGCTCGGGGCTGCTGCTGGCCCTGATCGACGAGCGCGAGCGCCGGTTCCAGGAGTCCTTCCTGTCCGGCCCGCCGCCCCTCGGGCCCGGCGGCGGCGCGAGCGCGGCCGAGCGCGTCACGGCGTTCCTGCACGCGCTCGTGGACCGCATCACCGAGCAGGAGAAGCTCTTCCTCCTGCTGGAGCGCAGCGGGCGCTACACCAGCCCGTACTCGGTGCACCACACGCACCTGGCGGTCCTGCTGGCCGAGCTCGTGCCCGGCGCGGACGCGCACTTCCTGGCCGACGTGCTGCTCGCGCCGCTCAACGCCAACCTGCTGTGCCTGCGCGGGTACGACACCGCGCGGGTCAAGGCGGGGCTCGACGATCTCGTGCGCCGGCTGACCCCGCGAGGCTAGGCCGCCGGCTTGGGCAGCTCCTTGAGCGCCGCCGCGAGCTGGCCCAGCTCCTCCCAGCTCGCCGTACCGGTGACCACCAGGGTCACGTCGGGCAACATGCGCACGAGCGTGCGCTGCTTCTTGTCCTCGCGGAAGCGCCGCTCCCAGGTCGTGCCGGCCACGTCCTGGCTGCCGACGACCTGGTTGGAGTTGGCCAGCCGGTTGGCGAACTCCGCCGCCGGGCGCTCATCGCTCTGCAGGAACATCGCGTGCTCGCGGGTCGCCGTCGCATAGCCGATCGACAGCACCTGCGCCCCGCCCTCGCCCTTGGCGACGCGGTTGCTGTTGCTGATCCAGCCGGCCGGGTCCTGGCTCGGCGCCCAGACCTTGTACGGCACGGCCCGGTTGAAGTTGGCGACGGTGATGCCGTACTCGCGCTTGGGGATGTGCTCCTCGCGACTCGGCGGCGAGACGAGGAAGAACACCCCCACCAGACCGAGGCTGACGAACACGGCCACCGCGTAGCCGTAGAAACCCTCTGTGAACCGTCGCACGTCGCGAGGTTACCCGCTCCGGCCCCCGCCCTACGAAACGGCCGGGCGGATCTGGCCGATCAGAGCGAGCGCCTCCTCGGCCAGATCGCGGTCGCCGGTGATGACGACCTCGTTGACCGCCGCCGCCAGCGCCCCGGTGATGACGACCACCAGCGCGCCCTCGTCGCCCTCGAACAGGGCGGCGTTCCGCTTGGTCCAGGTGCGCAGCCGCTCGCGCATCACGACCTCGAAGCCGGGCGGCCCGTCGCCGCGCAGGAAGAGCGCGGCGAGCTCGCGCTCTTCGAGGCAGCCGTCGAAGTAGGCGCGGGCCGAGCTGATGAAGACGCGCATCGGGTCGCTTTCGCCCGCGTCCCGCGCCGCCCGCGCGGCCTGTTTGGTGCGGTGCGCCTGGCGGGACTGGAACTCCTCGAAGAGGGTCAGGTAGAGGTCGGCCTTGCCGGAGAAGTGGTGGTAGAGGCTGCCGACGCTCGCCTCGGCCTTGGCCACCACGTCCGTGACGCCCGCCTCGGCGAATCCCTTGGCGACGAACACGTCACGTGCGGCCACCAGCAGAGCGGTCCGGGTGGCCGCGCCACGGGGGGTCGCCTGGGTCATCGCCTCGCTGCTCATAGCAACGCACATTATCCTCCGCTGACCGGGGAAAGGAGGACAACTACCATCGAGGGCGTAGAGGACGCCGAACCCGGACACCCCGGAAGCGGCGGAATCGATGTCGAGGACCGTGTCCCACAGGGAAGGCTCACCAACATGTCCGATCAGTCGTCCGTTCCCGCGCCGCTCGTCACCGGCGAGCACGCCCCTGATCGCAACCTGGCGATGGAGCTGGTCCGCGTCACGGAGGCCGCCGCGATGTCCGCGGCCCGCTGGGTCGGTCGCGGCGACAAGAACGGCGCCGACGGCGCCGCGGTGAACGCGATGCGCCAGTTGATCAACACGGTGTCGATGAACGGCGTGGTGGTGATCGGCGAGGGCGAGAAGGACCACGCGCCGATGCTCTTCAACGGCGAGCAGGTCGGTGACGGCACCGGCGCCGAGTGCGACGTGGCGGTCGACCCGATCGACGGCACCCGGCTGACCGCGATGGGCATGCCGGACGCGATCTCCGTCATCGCGGTGAGCGAGCGCGGCTCGATGTACGACCCGTCGGCCGTGTTCTACATGGAGAAGCTGGTCACCGGGCCGGACGCGGCCGACGTGGTGGACATCAACGCGCCCGTCGCCGCCAACATCCAGGCCGTGGCGCGCTCCAAGGGCTGCTCCCCAGCCGACGTCACCGTGGTCGTCCTCGACCGGCCCCGGCACGAGCAGATCGTCAAGGAGATCCGGGAGACCGGGGCGCGGATCAAGTTCATCACCGACGGCGACGTGGCCGGCGCGATCATGGCGGCCCGCCAGGGCACCGGCATCGACCTGATGCTCGGCATCGGCGGCACCCCCGAGGGCATCATCGCCGCGTGCGCGCTCAAGTGCCTGGGCGGCGTCATCCAGGGCAAGCTCTGGCCGCGGGACGAGGCCGAGCGCCGCAAGGCCCTGGACGCGGGCCACGACCTCAACCGGGTGCTCACCACGCACGACCTGGTGCGGTCCGACGACGTCTTCTTCGCCGCCACCGGCATCACGCAGGGCGAGCTCATGCAGGGCGTGCGGTTCCGCAGCGGGGTGGCGGTGACGCACTCGCTGGTGATGCGCGGGCGGTCGGGAACGATCCGCAAGGTGGAGTCGGAGCACCAGCTCTGGAAGCTGCGCGCCTACAGCGCCATCAACTTCGACACCGCGGGCTGACCCCCGCAGCGGCTTCCGGGGTGAGGGGGCTACCTGCGGCGCTTGCGCCGGGGTGGCTCCTTCACCTTGATCTCGCCGACGAAGTTGGTCGTGCGCACCTCGATGACCGGCGCGTCCGGCTCGGTCGGCTGCTTGGTGAGCCGTGCGGTGCGGTCCTTGGCCACCCGGATGACCTCGACGCCCTCCGGCACGTGGATCTCCAGCCCGCCGAAGACCAGCGTGGCGTTGATCACGATGCGCCGGTTCTGCAGGATCGCGTCGCGGAAGTCGAGCTTGGTCGTGCCGAACATGGCGTTGACGCCCAGTTCGGCGGGCACCACCCAGCGTCCGCCCCTGGCCTCCTTGCGGAAGACGGCCGAGACCGGCCGCCCGTCGAGGACCAGTGGTTGCTCCTCGGGCGGCAGGAGGTCGCCGGTGAGCTCGGCGAGCTGGCCGAGGGTGCGGGCGGAGTAGAGCACTCCGAGCCGCTCCTCCAGCTCGTCGAGACCGATCCGGCCGTCGGCGTGGGCCTCTTGCAGGACCTGGGCGATGCGCTCGCGATCCTCGTCGGAGGCTCGGAGCTCGTGCGGTTGCGGTAGTCCGTCCTTGCGTGGGTTGCGCGCCGCGTTCCACTCCTCGGCTAGCCGCTCACCGACCTCGGACAGGCGTGGGAGCCAGTCGTTCACACTCTTGACGATAACCGGTCCACGGCGATTTATCGGCATACGACGCCCAAGATCGCGAATGGGCGCTCACTGGTGATGGTAAGCAGGCGAGGCGGCTTCGCCGTACCGCGTGGGGCGGTGGAATCTTCCTCTTTGCCACTCCGTTGAACAGTCCATGCAGCGAGCGGGACAGGCCGGCCTGGCGGCCGTCGGGGTGGGGTCGGCCGTGGTGGTGGGGCTCGATCTGGCCCGGCTCGACGAGATGAGCCCGATCCGCCGGACGATCTCCGAGCACGGGCTGGGCCCGCAGGGCTGGATCTTCGCGGTCGCGGTCGCGTTGCTCGCGCTGGGGTCGGCGGCGATCGCGGCGTGCCTGGCCAGGCGGCGGCTCGCGGGGCCGGTCGGCACGCTGGCGCTGCTCGCCTGGAGTGCGGGGCTGCTGGTCGCGGCCACCTTTCCCAAGCACAACTGGGCCGTGGGGCCGAGCCTGAGCGGGACCGTGCACCGCTGGGGCAGCATCGTGGCGTTCCTGAGCCTGCCGGTGGCCGCGCTGATCATCGCCCGGCCGTGGCGGCATCCGGAGTGGCGGCGGCGGGCCGCGGTGGCCTACGGGCTGGGCATCGGGTCGGTCGTGACCGTGCTCGGCATCGCGGCGGTGATGACGGTCGGCTGGGGCAACGGGCTGGCGTGGTGGCAGGTGATGCCGCTCGGGCTGGTGGAGCGGGTGCTCGCGGCGGTCGAGGTGGCGACGGTGATCGCCCTCGGCCTGTGGTCCGCGGCGCGAGCCGATCGGGGACGGAGTCAGGGACGCAGCCCGGCGATCAGGTCGTCCACGTAGCCGCGGAAGATCGTCGCCATGTCCACCTGCTCGGGGTCGATCAGCCACTGCGTCTGCAGGCCGTCCATCATCGCGATGAGCCGGTCGGCCAGCGCCTCCGCGTCGAGCCCGGCCCTGAACTCGCCCGCCTCGACCCCGCTGCGGAAGGCGTCGGCCATGCTCGCCCGCAGCCGCCGGTAGCGCTCCAGCGCCCAGGCGTGCCCGGGGTGGTCGCCGGTGACCGCCTCGCCGCTGATCACGGAGAAGAGCTGCACCAGACCGGGCATCCGGGCGTTGTAGTCGACCACGTCCGCCAGCCGCCGCAGCGCCTCGGCGCCGCGCAGCGAGGCCAGGTCGAAGCGCCGGGTGTCCATCTCGTCGCGGTATTCGAGCACGGCCACGAGCAGCCGTTCCTTGCTCTTGAAGTGGTGCAGCAGCCCGGCCTGGGACAGCTCGACGCGCTCGGCGATGCGGGCGAGGGACGCGCCGCGGTAGCCGTTCTCGGCGAACTCCTGCAGCGCGACGGCGAGGATCCGCTCGCGCCGCGCGTATCCCCTGCGACTCACGGGGGTCACCCTAACAGAATGGCCACATACCTATCATTCGGTTGGTTATACGTATAAATTCCGGCCCATGAACCGCCCGAGATGGATGCTCCTCTACGGCCTGGGCCTGCTCGCCGCCGGAGCCGCCTTCGCCGCCCTCATGCTCGCCGACCCGGTCGCCCCGATCACCCAGGGCTTCGACTCCGCCTGGAGCGAGGCCATGCTCGGCACGCGCAACGAGGCCCTCACCGCCGTCTCCCACGTGCTGAACCTCGCCGGCGGCCCGGCCAGCCTGGTCATCATGCTCGCCCTGCTGGCCTGGTGGATCCCGACCGGCCGCCGCTGGGGCGCGCTGCTGCTGTTCACCGCCACGCTGGCGACGACCGTGGTGGCGCAGGGCGTCAAGCACCTGGTGCTCCGCGCCCGGCCGGAGAACCCGATGGTCACCGTGGACACCGGTTCCTTCCCCTCCGGCCACGTGGTCACGACCGTCGCCTTCTGCCTGGTCGTCGTGGCCGTCCTGGTCTCCACCCGGCTCCGGGCGGGGCTCATCGCCACCGGCGTGATCACCGTGCTGATGATCTGGGACCGCACCTACGTCGGCGCGCACTGGTTCTCCGACACCGTCGAGAGCGTGCTGCTCGGCGGGGGCACGACGCTTTTGCTGTGGTGGGGCTTCGCGCCGCTCCTGGAGCGGGATCTGGCCAAGCGGGAGGCCCGGGCACTAACCTGACGAGGGCTCACGTTCCCCCCACAGGAGGCCGCCGTGCCGACTCCGCGTGACCGTCAGGCCCGTATCGCCACCTTCGTCGTCTACGCCGTCCAGGGACTGTCCTTCGCCACCCTGCTGGTCCAGGTGGCCAACCTGCAGAACCGCCACGGCCTGTCCGAGGGCGAGCTGACCCTGCTCCTGCTCATCGTGCCGGTGCTGGCCGGCGTGGGCAGCGTGCTGGCCGGCTCGCTCGCCGGCCGCCTCGGCAGCCGCCGGGTGCTGCGCCTGGCCCAGCCGCTGGTCGCCGTCGCGGTGGCCGGCGCCGGCTTCGCCCCGAACGTCCCGCTCCTGCTGCCCGCCCTGGTGCTGTTCGGCCTCGGCGTCGGCGCGGTGGACGCGGGCATGAACATGCAGGGCGTCGCGGTCGAACGCCGCTACGCCCGGCCCGTGCTCAACGGTTTCCACTGCCTGTGGAGCCTGGCCAGCGTGCTCGGCGCGCTGTGGGTCTCGGCCACCGCCGAGTCCCTGCCGATGGGCGTGATCATGGCCGCGCCCATGGTCCTGGCCGTCGCCGGCTCCCTCTACGCCGGCCCGCGGCTGTGCCCGCCGGAGGAGGAGACCGTGCCGGCCGCCGCCGGCCCGCGCACCTTCCCGTGGCGGGCGATCGTCCCGCTCTGCCTGGCCATGGCCTTCCTGTACGTCGGCGACGCGGTGATCTCCAACTTCAACTCCGTCTACATGGAAGACGTCCTGCTCGCCTCCCCCGCCGTCGTCCCGCTCGCCTACGCCGCCTACCAGGCCACCACCCTGCTCGTACGGCTCGGCGGCGACCTGGCGGTGCGGCGCTACGGCCCGGCGGCGATCGTGCGCGTCGGCGGCGCGGTCGCCACGCTCGGCTTCGCGGGCATCGTCCTGGCCCAGAACCAGCCCCTCGGCATCGTGGCCTTCGGCCTGACCGGCATCGGCCTGGCCGTGGTCGCCCCGCAGTCGTTCTCCGCGGCCGGCCGGCTCGACCCGACCGGCAGCGGGGTGGCCATCGCGGTGGTCAACCTGTTCAACTACGTCGGTTTCATCCTGGGCGCGATGCTCGGCCTGGTCGCCGAGCTGACCAGCCTGCGGGTGGCCTTCGCCGTACCGCTGGTGCTGGCCGCGGGCATCATCCTCCTGGCGCGGGGCTTCGAGCCGGCCGCGCGTCCAGCATCGCCGCAGCCGTATCCACAGCCGTGACCACGTCGTGGGGGGGGGGGGGGGGGGGCGCCCCCCCCCCCCCCCCCCCCCCCCCCCCCCCCCCCCCCACGCCTGGTTCCCCCGCGAGCACGGCTGCCCCGCCGTACAGCCCCCTGTCAGGCAGGGCTTCCGTGCCCGGTCTTCCCCCGAAGTGCACGGCCGCCGCACCGCACTGCCCCCCGCAGGCGGTACGACGGCCGCAGGCTCATCAGGAGCAGGCGCTCACGATCTTCGTCTGGAAGCTCTGCATCTTGGTCATGCCGTCGGTCATGGCGGTCGGGTTGGCGGCGTCGACCTTCATCGACTCCATCGCGCCGGCCAGGTCGTTGACGGCCGCCGCGAGGTCGCCGTCGTGCTTGGCGGCGAGCGCCTTGAGCTTGCCGGCGGCCTCCTGGCCGCTCTTCTCCATGGTGGCGGCGATCTCCTCCGGCTTGCTCATCGCGCCGGTGAGGGAGTTGGAGTACGTGGTCATGATCTGGGTGACCTCGTTGCCCACCGCGTTGCAGTCGACGGCCTGGCCGACGGCGCCACAGGCGGCGGTGGCGCCGATGAGGGCCAGGGTGGCGAAGCCGAAGCCGATCTTGGTTCTCATAGGGAGTGAGTCCTTGGTAGTGATTTGTGTCGAATGGACAGTATGGAGCATCACTTGATGCCCGCTTTCACCTCACCAACATTGGCCATGACCCTGATGGGTACAAGCGGGGCATGGTACATGAGCAGACACAGCAGCCGTCATTGAAGCGGGTCATCGGCCGGAGGGTGCTGCTCCTCTTCGTGGTCGGCGACATCCTCGGAGCCGGTATCTACGCGCTGGTGGGCAAGGTGGCCGGGCATGTGGGCGGCATGTTGTGGCTGCCCTTCCTGGTGGCTTTCGTGCTGGCCGCGCTCACCGCGACCTCCTACGCCGAACTGGTCGGTAAATACCCCCACGCCGCGGGTGCTGCGCTTTATACGAATAAAGCGTTCAACATCCCATTTCTTACCTTTATCGTGGCGTTCACCGTCATGATGAGCGGGATCACCTCCGCCTCGGCCGCCGCCCGTGCCTTCGGCGGCCGCTACCTCGCCGAGTTCGTGACGCTGCCGGTGCTGGTCGGCGCGTTCATCTTCCTCGGCCTGGTGACCCTGGTGAACTTCCTCGGCATCTCCGAGTCGGTCAAGGTCAACGTGGTGCTGACCGTCATCGAGGCGTTCGGCCTGCTGGTCATCGTCGCCATCGGGATCTGGGCGCTGATCACCGGCGACGGCGAGCCGGCCCGCGCGATCGAGTTCAACCCGGCCACCGGCGCCTTCATGGGCGTGCTGGGCGGCACCGCGCTGGCCTTCTACGCGCTGCTCGGTTTCGAGGACTCGGTCAACCTCGCCGAGGAGGCCAAGGACCCGCAGCGCGACTACCCCCGGGCGCTGTTCGGCGGCCTGATCGTCGCCGCGCTGATCTACATGGCGGTCGCCTTCACCGCCACGATGCTGGTCGACACCAAGACGCTGGTCAGTTCCACCGGCCCGCTGCTGGAGGTGGTCAAGGTGGCGGGCCTGGCCTTCCCGCCGAAGATCTTCGCCGCCATCGCGCTGCTCGCCGTCGGCAACACGGCCCTGATCAACATGTTGATGGCCTCCAGGCTGGTGTACGGCATGGCCCGCCAGAAGATCATCCCGCCGGTCTTCGGCGCGGTGCATCCCACCCGCTCCACGCCGTGGATCGCGATCCTGTTCACCATCGGCATCGCGGCGGTGCTGGTCTCGACGACCGACGACATCGCCCCGCTGGCCGACACCACGGTGCTGCTCCTGCTGTGCGTGTTCGCGCTGGTCAACGTCTGCGTGCTGGTGTTGCGCCGGGAGCAGGTCGAGCAGGAGCACTACCGGGCGCCGACCTGGGCTCCGGTGCTGGGCGTGGTGGTCTGCCTGTTCCTGGCCCTGCCGATCACCGGCCGCTCGGCCGACGTCTACCTGCGGGCGGCCATCCTGGTCGGCGTCGGGGTGGTGTTGTGGCTGATCAACTGGTTCTTCGTGGGCAAGGTCACCAAGATCGACCCGACCCGGATCACGGACTGATGCCTCAGCGGGGCGCGTAGCCGTGCAGGAGCACCTCGACGATCTCCTCGGCGGGCGGGAAGTCGAGGTCCAGCAGCCCGCGATAGGTGACCAGGCCGCTGAGCAGGTCGGCGAGCAGCCGCGGGTCGCGGTCGGCGCGCAGTTCGCCCCGGGCGACGGCGCGGTCGAAGATGGCCCACGAGCGGTCGATGCGCTTGCGCATCGCGGTCCTGATGATCTCGCCGAGGCCGGGGTCACGCCCCGCCTCGGCGAAGGTCTGCTTGGCGATCAGCCGCATGTGCGTCCAGAAGCCGATCGTCTCGGTGACGACGACCTGAAGGTCGCCGCGGAGCGAGCCGGTGTCGGGGATGGCGACGCCGGCGTCGATGAAGGTGGCCAGCGTGTCGAGCAGGAGCTCGCGCTTGCTGGCGTGGCGGCGGAAGACGCTGGCCCGCCCGACCCCCGCTGCGGCGGCGACCTCGTCCATCGTGAAGTCGAAGCCCTTGGTGAGCAGCAAGGACGTGGTCGCCTCCCGGATGCGGAGGTCGACGGTGGGGTCCGGATGACGGGGCACGATGTGAGACTCCTAGTATCAGATACCATGCGTATCAGAAAGAAGAGGGTAGTCGTCATCGGCGCCGGAATCGCGGGACTCGCCACGGCGCGGGCCCTGCTCGCCGACGGCCACGAGGTCGAGGTCTACGAGGCGGCCCCCGAGCTGCGCGCCACGGGCGGTTCGGTCACCCTCTGGCCCGGCGCCACCGGGATCCTGCGGGAGCTGGGCGTCGACCCGGCCGCCCGCGGCAGCCGGTTGAGCGCGATGGAGTCCTACACCACGCGAGGGCGCCGGCTGTTCACCGTGGACCTGGCCGACATCGAGCGCCGCCTCGGCCGCCCGTCGGTGCACATCGTCCGCCGCGACCTGGTGGAACTGCTCGCCGAGGGCGTCCCGATCACCTACGGCGCCGAGGTGGCGGCGGTCGATCCCGACCGGGCGGAGGCCACGCTCGCCGACGGCCGGACGATCGGCGGCGACGTGCTGGTGGGCGCCGACGGCCGCCGCTCGGTCGTGCGGGGCGCGCTGTGGGAGCAGGACCCGGCCCGGCTCAGCGGCTGGGTGACCTGGCAGGGCTTCGTCTCCGAGCCCGATTCCGGCGTCATCCGGATGGCCACCGGCCGCCAGGGCCTGTTCAGCCTCGCCCCCGCCGGCGGCGACCGGCTGTTGTGGTGGTTCGACACGCGCGCCGCGCCCGGCAGCCGGCTCTGGGAGGACGAGCCCGACCCCGTCGCGGCGTTGCGTGAGCGGTTCGGGAGCTGGCGGGCGGGGCCCCTGCAGTGGTTGTGGCCCCAGCTCGGCGACGCCCAGTTCTTCCCGCACTACCGGCACGCGGTGCCCGAGGTCTGGGGCCGGGGCGCGGTCACGCTGGCCGGGGACTCCGCGCACACCATGCCTCCGGCGCTGGCCCAGGGCGCCAACCAGGGGATCGAGGACGCCTGGGCGCTGCGGGGCTCGCTGGAGGACCTGCGGGCCTACGAGCGCGGCAGGGCCAAGGTCGTGCGCCGGCCGGCGGTGCTGGCCGGGTTCGAGATGACCAGCCGCCCGCAGCCCCCGATGCCGAGCGCGCTGGTGACCGGCCTGTTCGCCCGGCTGCTGCGGGCGTTCAGCGGCTACCTCTTGACGACGCCGGAGCAGCGCCGCATATTGGGCAACGTTCCAGAAAGTCGCATATAGAGCAACACAATGCGCATTGCGCAACAAACTGACGCTTGGGGTGCCTGTGCCGAGCCTGATCCCCACCCTCCCTGGCCGCTCCTACACCGACCCCGCGATCTTCGCCGAGGAACAACGCAAGATCTTCGAATCCCTGTGGCACTGTGCCGTCCGCAGCGACGAGCTGGCCGAGCCGGGAGCCTTCAAGACCGTCCAGATCGGCCGCGAGAGCGTGATCGTCGTGCGCGGGCGCGACAGGATGCTGCGCGCCTTCCTCAACGTCTGCCGGCACCGCGGCGCGCGGCTGTGCGTCGAGCCGGAGGGGCGGGTCAAGCGCACGATCAAGTGCTCCTACCACGCGTGGGCCTACGACCTGGACGGGCGGCTGGCCGCCGCGCCGAACCTGGTCAAGATGCCCGACGTGGACCGCGAGGAGTACGGCATGCTGGCCGTACACCTGCGGGAATGGCTGGGATACGCGTGGTTGTGCCTGGAACGGGAGCCGCCCAGCTTCGAGGAGACGGTGATGGGCGCGGCGACCGAGCGGCTGGGCGACCTGGCCTCGATCGACCGCTACCACGTGGACAAGCTCGCCCTCGGCCGGCGCATCGTCTACGACGTCCGGGCGAACTGGAAGCTGATCGTCGAGAACTTCATGGAGTGCTACCACTGCGCGACCATCCACCCGGAGCTCACGGCCGTGCTGCCGGAGTTCGCCGGGGGATACGCGGCGCAGTACTACGTGGGCCACGGGGCGCTGTTCGCCGAGCGGGCGGAGGGGTTCACGGTGGACGGGTCGAAGGGCTTCGCCAAGCTGCCGGACGTCTCGGCCGAGCAGGACCGGCGCTACTACGCGATCACCGTCAAGCCGCAGGTCTTCATCAACCTGGTGCCCGACCACGTGATCCTGCACCGCATGTTCCCGCTGGCCGCGGATCGCACCGTGGTGGAGTGCGACTGGTTGTACCACCCGGACGTGGTCGCGGGCGGGGCGGACATCTCCAAGTCGGTGGAGCTCTTCCACCTGGTCAACGAACAGGACTTCGAGGCCTGCGAACGCACGCAGCCCGGCATGTCCTCACGCGCCTACGACGGCGGAGGCGTGCTGGTGCCGAGCGAGCACCACATCTCGGCCTTCCATCGGTGGGTCGGCGAACGGCTGGCGGGCTAGAAGGGAAGTGCTTTCCCCGAGGGGGTGCGCAAGTCGAGCGGTACCGGCCGCCGCGGAGGGCGGGGGCGCTGGACGACCTGAACTTTTTTCACGCTTGGATCCTTTCTGGTGGATCCGCTCGAGGGACTAAGACCTGTATACCCGGGCACATTCGATGAATGTCACACCCTTTCCAACGGTCAGGACGGGTAACGTGGCAGTGATGGCGGCGAATCCGTTTGTTCACCCGGCGTACTTCTACCGAGACGACCGGGACTACGCGCTTACCATGACCCGGTTCCTCCGGGACGGGCTGGAAGCCGGCGAGCCGGTCGCCGTCGCGGTGCCGCCGGGCAACCTCAAGCTGATCCGCGCCGAGCTGGGCGCGGACGCCGACGCGGTGCACATGCTGGACATGACGCTGGCCGGGCGCAATCCCGGCCGGATCATCCCGGCGGTGCTGCGCGATTTCGCCGACCGGCACCCCGACCGGCACGTGCGCATCATCGGCGAACCCATCTGGGCCGGGCGCAGCGCGTCGGAGTACCCGGCCTGCGCCCAGCACGAAGCGCTGATCAACTTCGCCTTCGACGGCCGCCGGGTCACCATCCTGTGCCCCTACGACGCCGAGGCGCTGACCCCGGAGGTGCTGGCCGAGGCCGAACGCACCCACCCAGTGCTGCAGGGCCGCGACCGGACGCACGCCTACGCCCCCGGGGAGGTGGTCAGCGGGCACAACCGCCCGCTGGACATCCCGGCGCACGCCGTCCGCCTGCGCTTCGACCGCACGAACCTCGGCGAGGTGCGCGTGCTGGCCTCCGAGCAGGCCGCGGGGTTCGGCTTCGCCGCCGCGCGCCTCGACGACCTGCGGCTGGTCGTCACCGAGCTGGGCGCCAACAGCATCGACCACGGCGGCGGCTCGGGCGAGCTGCGCGTCTGGACCGAGGACGGCCGGCTGGTCTGCGAGATCGCCGACACCGGCCACATCAGCGACCCGCTGGCCGGCCGCCGGCCCGTGGACCCGCGCAAGGCGGGCTCGCGCGGCCTGCTGATCGTGAACCTGCTGAGCGACCTGGTCCGCATCCACACCCGTGAGGGCCTGACCACCATCCGCACCTACTTCGACCTCCCGCTGGGCCTGCTGCCCGCCGGAATCGAGCGCGCCGACGGTGGGGCCGGCCGTCCCCTGGAGGCCCCCCGACCCTGAGGGGGAGCGCCCTACCAGGGTCGGTCTTCGCGCAGGTCATGGCGGTGCGTCCGACGAAGGTCGTAGGGGTTCGACCGGGGACTTTCAGGGCTGATCTCCGATACTGCCGAAGCCCGGTTTGCCCGAGCTTTGAAGCATGAAGGGATTGCTCGTCAGCGGATTCACCACCATCGGTCTCGGAAGCGGCGCGATGCTCGCCCTGCACGCGGGGGCGGGACTCGACCCCGTGCACAGCGTCATCAGTGAGTACGCCTTCCAGTCGGTCGGATGGTTGTTGCCGGCCTCCCTCACGCTGTTCGCCGTCGGTTCCGCCCTGATCGCGGGGGCATTGGGGCGGGCCGGCGCCGACCGGCGGGTGGTGCTGCTGGTGGTGGCGTGGGGCGTGTCGATGTTCCTCATCGGCGCCTTCCCGACCGACCGCCCGGGCGTGCCGCTGTCGTTGTCCGGCGGCATCCACCGCTACGCGGCCTTCGTGGCCTTCCTGGTGATGCCGGTGGCCGGATTCCTGCTCGCCCGGGCGCGCATCCGGTACGCGCGAGCCGTACGCCTGCTGAGCACGGTGGCCCTGGTCGCGCTGGTGGCGGTCGTGCTCCCGTACGTGATCAGGATGTTCGGGGTGCCGCTCACCAACGCCGACATCCCGGCCGGGGTGACCCAGCGGGTGGTCGTGGTGACCGAGCTCGGCGTGCTGGCGCTGGCCGGCCTGTCCCTGCTGCGCGGCTCTCAGCGCTCCCAGGGCGGCGTCTCGCCGAGCTTGGCGTAGTACTTGGCCAGGTGCTTCTTGACCCGCTCACGCTCGTCGTCGGGGATCTTGACCCCGCCCCTGGCGCCGTCCATGACCCCGCCGGCCGCGAAGATCGCGTGCGGCACGGCCATCAACCTGCCGTCGACGACGTCGGCGATGGGGAGCTTGTAGGCGCCCCACTCGTCGCCCTCGTCGGAGTCGTACCAGACGTGGGCCTCCTTGTACTTGGTGTTCGGCCGGCCGTCGGTGCCCGCCCACTCGCGGACCCGGCGGTCGGCCTCGTCGCGGTCCCAGGCGCGGTCGCGGTCGGCCAAGGGCAGATCTTGAAACGGAACGACAGTCATGCCGGGTTCCTGCCCGGGTAGGGGAGGGCTATGACGATCCTCGTGGCTTATGACGGTTCAGAAGATTCCCAGGCGGCCATTACCTTTCTCGGCCGATTGGCCAAGGGCAGCTCGGTGGTGGTCCTGACGGTGTGGGAGCGGCTGTCGGCCGCCTCGATGCGCACCGCGATCGGGATGATGCCGATGCCCGACACCACCGTCGAGGACGAGGCGGTGCGGGAGGCGATGCGCGAGCTGGCGGAGCGGGGCGCGGAACTGGCCCGGCAGGCCGGGCTGGAGGCGAGCGCGCGCTACGACGACAACTCGGTGGCGGTCTGGTCGACGATCGTGGACGTGGCCGAGGAGATCGACGCCGAGCTGATCGTCACCGGGACCCGCGGCCTGGGCGGGATGCGCTCGCTGCTGCTGGGCAGCACCTCCGACCGCGTGCTGCACCACGCCAAGCGGCCGGTGCTGGTGGTGCCCGGCCCCGAGTCGTGAGGTATGTTTCTCCCATGACGACGACCGTGGTGATGATGGCCTCCTAGGGGCTCACCGCGTCGTCCGCTGAAGAGGCCCTGCGAACCGGGGCCTCTTGTCATGTCCGGGGCCCCACGGGAGGCACCCGATGTACATCACCACCACCATCCCCTACGTCAACGCGCGCCCGCACCTCGGCTTCGCGCTGGAGATCGTGCAGGCCGACGTGCTGGCCCGCCACCACCGGCGGCTCGGCGAGCAGGTGCGCTTCCAGACCGGGACCGACGACAACTCGCTGAAGAACGTGCTGGCCGCCGAGGCCGCCGGGGTGCCGGTGCGCGACCTGGTGGCCCGCAACTCCGAGGCCTTCCACGCCCTGCGCGGGCCGCTGGAGCTGTCCTTCGACGCCTTCGTCCGCACCAGCGCCGACCCGGGCCACCGCGCCGGGGTCGAGGAGCTGTGGGCGGCGACCGCGCACGACGTCTACCAGAAGCACTATGAGGGCCTGTACTGCGTGGGCTGCGAGCAGTTCTACCCCGACGACCACTGTCCCGACGGGCACGCGGGGCCGCTCCAGCGGGTCGCCGAGCGCAACTGGTTCTTCCGGCTCTCGCGCTACCAGGACCGGCTGATCGAGCTCATCGAGCGCGGCGAGCTGCGGATCGAACCGGCCGCCCGGCGCAACGAGGTGCTCGCCTTCCTGCGCGCGGGCGTCGAGGACATCTCGATCTCGCGCAGCGCCGAGCGGGCCAGGGGCTGGGGCATCCCGGTGCCCGGCGACCCCACGCAGGTGATCTACGTGTGGTGGGACGCGCTGGCCAACTACGTCACCGCGCTGGAGGACTACGAGCGCTGGTGGGTGCGCGAGCCCCGCCGTACGCACCTGCTGGGCAAGGGCGTCATCCGCTTCCACGCCGTCTACTGGCCGGCCATGCTGCTGTCGGCGGGCCGGCCGCTGCCCACCGAGCTGTTCGTGCACGACTACCTCACCATCGGCGGGCGCAAGATCAGCAAGTCGGGCGGCGCCACGGCCGACCCCGCCGAGCTGGCCGCGGTCTACGGCGGCGACGCGCTGCGCTGGTGGCTGCTGCGCGAGGTGCCGCGGGTGGGCGACGTGGACTTCACCGAGGAACGGCTGGCCGCGCGGCACGACGAGGACCTCGCCAACGGGCTGGGCAACCTGGTCAGCCGCGTGCTCACGCTGATCGGCCGCCGGCTCGACGGGCACGCGCCCGAACCGGCCGAGGTGCTGCCGGCCTGCCTGACGGTCGCCGAGCGGGTGGGGGAGGCGCTGGACGCCTTCGACTTCCGGCGGGCGGCGGGGGCGGTCTGGGAGATCGTGACCGAGGCCAACGCCTACATCGAGCGGACGCAGCCGTGGAAGCAGGCCGACCCGGCCGCCTCCCTCGGAACTCTGCTGCACGCCTGCCGTACGCTCGCCGAGCAGTTGGCGCCGTTCCTGCCGGGCGCGGCGGCGCGGGTGGCCGCTCAGGTGCACGGGGTACGGCTGGCGCGGCCCGAACCGCTCTTCCCGAGGCTGGTCGGCGGGCGTACGGTGTGACGAGCCGACCAGCCGGTATGGAGGTTGCCATGCCCACCGTGAACACCATCCGCGGCCCCGTGGACGTCGAGGACCTGGGCCAGACCCTGATGCACGAACACGTCTTCGTCCTGGCCACCGAGCACCTGGACAACTACGGCCGGGGCTCCTGGTGGGACGAGGAGCACCGGGTCGCCGACGCGATCACCAAGCTGAACGCGCTGGTGGCCAAGGGGGTGAGCACGATCGCCGACCCGACCGTCTGGGGCCTGGGCCGCTACATCCCGCGCATCCAGCGGATCGCCGAGCAGGTGCCCGGGCTGAACATCATCCCCGCCACCGGGCTCTACAGCTACGACGAGATCCCGCACCAGTACGAGCACCGCGGCCCCGGCCTGCTCTTCGACATCCCCGACCCGATCGTGGACGACTTCGTGCGCGACCTGACCGAGGGCATCGCCGACACCGGGGTCAAGGCCGCGTTCATCAAGTGCGTCGTCGAGCAGAAGGGCCTGACGCCGGGCGTCGAGCGCATCTGCCGCGCGGCGGCCCGCGCGCACGTGCTCACCGGCGCGCCGATCACCGTGCACACCAACTCCGGCACCCGCAGCGGGCTGCTCGCGCTCGACCTGTTCGCCAAGGAGGGCGTCGATCTGACCAAGGTCGTGGTGGGACACGCCGGGGACAGCAACGATCTCGACTACCTGATGCGACTGGCAGACCAGGGCGCGATCCTGGGCATGGACCGCTTCGGCCTGGACCTCTACAACCCCATGGCGCAGCGGGTCGAGACCGTCGCCGCCCTTTGCGAGCGCGGGTACGCAGACCGTATGGTGCTGAGTCATGACTCGGCCTGCTTCATGGACTACTTCGGTGGCGCCTGGGACCAGGCAGTCCAGACCGCGGCGCCGAACTGGCGCTACGATCACATACACGACGACGTGCTACCCGCACTTCGCGTCGCGGGCGTGAGCGACGCGCAGATCGAGCAGATGCTGGTGGCCACCCCGAGACGCTACTTCGCCTGACCGACGTTTTCCTGGAGGGGCCGGTGACTTCGGAGCAACAGACCTTGTCGATCAGTCTGGGTCTGCAGGGACCCAGCGTGATCGTCAGACTCTCCGGAGACTTCGACTTCACCTCGGCCGCGGAAGTGCGTGAGCGCGTCACCCAGGCGCTCGACCTCACCCAGCCGCCGCTGCTCGTCGTCGACCTGCAGGCCGTCGACGTCTGCGACTCCTCGGGCCTGTCCGTGCTGGTCTACCTGCACAAGGCCGTCACCGCCTCGGGCGGGCGGCTGCTGCTGGCCGGGCTGCACGGACGGGTCAAGCACCTGTTCGAGCTGACCGCGCTCGACCGTTTCTTCGACCTGCGGCCGACCGCCGAACTGGCGATCGCAGAACTTAGCGATTCGGGGCATTCTCCGCCATTTGCCGGGTAGCGGCGAGGCATGTCCGACGCGCTGGGTGCCTACCTCCGGGAGATCGGCCGGACGCGCCTGCTCACCGCCGGCGACGAGGTCGACCTCGCCCGCCGGATCGAGGCCGGGCTCTACGCCCGGCATCTGCTGGCCGCCGGGAAGCAGAGCGCCGAACTGCACCGCGTGGCGCTCGACGGAGCAGAGGCCAAGGAGCAGCTCATCCGCGCCAACCTGCGGCTGGTCGTCGCGGCCGCCAAACGATACGTGCACCGCGGGCTGCCCCTGCTGGACCTGATCCAGGAAGGCAACCTGGGGCTCATGCGGGCGGTGGAGAAGTTCGACTACGCCCGCGGCTACAAGTTCTCGACCTACGCGATGTGGTGGATCCGGCAGGCCATCGAGCGCGGGGTCAACGACAAGGCCCGGACCGTGCGGCTGCCGGTGCACGTGGCCGAGGAGGTCGCCCGGCTCACCCGGCTGGAGCGGCGGCTGCTGGTGGACCTGGGACGCGAGCCCGAGGTCGAGGAACTCGCCGAGGCGGCCGGCCGTACCGTCGAGCAGATCGCCGACCTGCGGGCGGTGGGCCAGGAGACGATCAGCCTCGACCTGCCCGTCGGGGCGAACGGCGAGGGCCGGATCGGCGACCTGATCGTCGAGGACGAGGGCCTGCGGGTGCAGGAGTTCCTGGAGCGGCAGGTCTTCGGCGACCAGCTCCGCCGGATGATCGAGCTGCTGCCGCCGCGGGAGTCGTTCATCCTGCGGGCCCGCTACGGGCTGGCGGGGCGGGAGACGCAGACCTACCGGGAGATCGCCGAGTGCCTGGGGCTGACCCGGGAGCGGATCCGCCAGCTGGAGAAGCAGGCGCTCAAACGGTTGCGGGAACGTCGCGATCTGCTCGCCTGGGCGTCGTGACGTTGACCGAGTGCGACTATTGGGCGTAAATCGAGGATGTCTACGTCAGGGGGCACCATCATCATGATCCGTCGACTCGTCTGCGCGCTCGTGGGCGGGGTGGGGGGCCCCCCCCCGGGAGCCCCCCCCCCCCCCGCCCCCGCCCCCCCCCCCCCCGGCGGGGGGGGTTTGGGGGGGTGGCGCTGGCGGGCCC
>NZ_JBITIW010000016.1:0-198935 GCF_044459405.1 Nonomuraea sp. NPDC050328
GGGCCGGCGGCGCCCGGGGGGGGGGGGGGGGGGGGGGGGGGGCCCCCCCCCCCCCGGGGGGGGGGGGGGGGGGGGGGCCCCCCCCCCCCCCCCCCACTCAGGTCACAGGCGCTCGAGGAGCTTGCGCATCTGGGCGATCTCGGCCTGCTGCGCGGACTCGACCGCCTTGGCCAGTTCCTTGGCCGCGGGGTCGGCGCCCTGGGCCTGCTCGGTCCTGGCCATCTCGATCGCGCCCTCGTGGTGCGCGATCATGAGCTCGGCGAACTGCCGGTCGAACGCCGCGCCCTTGGCCGCGGCCAGCTTCTTCATGTCGTCGGCGGACATGATGCCGGGCATCTCGTGGTGCATGCCGCCGGACGGGGCCGGCTTGCCCCAGGCGGCGAGCCAGCTCTTCATGGTCTCGATCTCCGGGTCCTGGGCGGCCTTGATCTTCTGGGCCAGCTCCTTGATCTCGGGGTCCGCGGCGCGGGTGGCGGCCAGGCCGGCCATCTCCACGGCCTGCTCGTGGTGCGGGATCATCATCTGCGCGAACATCACGTCGGCGTCGTTGACGGCGGCCGACGGCTTGGTGCTGGCCGAAGGGGACATGCCCTGGTGGCCGGCCATCGGGTCGGCGGTTCCGCCGGCGTTTCCGCAGGCGGTGAGCAGGGCGAGGGCTCCGGCGGCGAGCGAGATCTTGCGCAGGATCGAGCGGTTGGTGTGCATGACTGTGGACTCTCTCGGTCGAGGTGTACGGCTGAGCTGCGGTGAACTCGACCGGCCTATAGACGCAGCACCGAGAGAGCGGTCAGGCGGGGAGCCGTGGGTGGTGGGCGGGCGGCTCGCCGGACCCGGGTGAACGTCCGGCTCAGGTGGAAGGACGTGCGCCGCAGCCGGCCGCGCCGGGCGGCGAGTGCCAGGACGAGGAGTGAGGCGAGGATCGCCACGCAGACGGCCGTGGGGTCCAGGCCGGGTGCGGCCGGCTGCTGGTGAGGGGACGGGGTGGCGGATCGTCCGTGGGTGGAAATCGCGGCGGGCTGCTGGTGCGGGGAGGGGGAGGTCGCCTGGGTGGGCTGGCCGTGGGTCTGGCCGTGGGTCTGGCCGGGGTGGCCCATCGTGTGCATGCCGGAGATGCCGAGCGCGAGCAGGACGAGCAGGAACCCGCGCACGAGGCGCGCGCGCCCGTGGTCGGTCAGTTTGCTGCCGGTCATCACTATCCACAGTAGTAGCTGGGCGGTCGGGCTCGGAACCGGCCGAGCCCGACACCCGGCCGATCAGACCAGGACCGCCTCGTAGCCGGTCTCCTCGATCGCGTCCACGATGACGGCGTTGTCGACGGTGCTGTCCGTGGTCACGGTGACGTGGCCGGTGGCGAGCTCGATGTCCACGTTGCTGACGCCGGCGACGGTGGTGATCTGGTTCCTCACCTTGGTGGCGCAACCGTTGCAGGTCATGCCGGTGACCTTGTAGGTGGCGGTGGTCATGCCGTCCTCCTCGATCCTTAATACCCCCCTTGGGTATCGACTCGGTGCACTCTACGCCGATACCCCCTCCCTGTATATGAGATCCACATCACACCGCTCCCGTATACCCCAGTGGGGTATGGTCTCTTGGCATGAAACGAATCACTGTGGTCGGGGCGTCGCTGGCCGGGTTGCGGGCCGTACAGGCGCTTCGGCGGGAAGCGTTCGACGGGGAGGTCACCCTGATCGGCGCCGAGACGCACCTGCCCTACAACCGGCCGCCGCTGTCCAAGAGCGTCCTGCGCGGCGACGACGACATCGCCCTGCCCGGGGCCGAAGAGCTGGACGAGCAGTGGCTGCGCGGGCGGCGGGCCGCCGCGCTCGATCCGATCGGCAAGGTCGTCAAGCTCGACGACGGCTCGGAGGTCGGCTACGACGGGCTCGTGATCGCGACCGGCGCGCGGCCGAGACGGCTGGCCGAGCACCCGCCCGGCGTGCACACCCTGCGCACCATCGAGGACTCGCTCGCCCTCCGCGCCGAGCTCGCCGCGGGTCAGCGGCGGGTCGTCGTGATCGGCGGCGGCTTCGTCGGCGGCGAGGTCGCCTCGACCGCACGCTCGCTCGGCCACCGGGTGACCCTGATCGACAGCGCGCCCCAGCCCATGCTGGCCACCGTGGGGTCCGACGCCGCGCACTGGCTCGCCGCGCATCACCGGCGCAACGGCGTGAACCTGCTGTCCGGCGTGCGGGCGATCGGTTTCGCGGGCGAGGCTCGGGTGGCGGGCGTACGGCTCAGCAACGGGCAGTCCGTCCCCGCCGACCTCGTGATCGCCGGCATGGGCGTCGTGCCCAACACCGAATGGCTCGCCGGCAGCGGGCTGACCGTCGAGGACGGCGTGCTCTGCGAGCCGACGCTGTTCGCCAGGGGCGCCGCCGACATCGTGGCCGCCGGGGACGTGGCCCGCTGGCCGCACGGCTTGTACGGCGACGCACTGGTCCGGGTCGAGCACTGGGCGACCGCCAACGACCAGGGCGCCCTCGCCGCGCTCAACCTGCTGGCCGGGCCGGAGCACGCGAAGCCGTACACCGACCTGCCCTCCTACGCCACGCACGTGCACGACGCGCGGATCCAGACGGCGGGCCTGCCGCACCTGGCCGACGAGGCCAGGGTGCTCGCCGGGTCGCCGGCCGACGACAGCTTCGCGGTCGGGTTCGCCCGGCGGGGCCGCCTGGTCGGCGCGGTGGCGGTCAACTCACCCAAGGAGCTGATCCGCCTCAAGCGCCGGGTCGCCGCCGGTGAGGAGCTCTGATCTACGATCCTCGATAGCATGACGGGATGCGCCGCCTGGGTGAGCTCGAAGCTGTGATCATGGAGCGGATGTGGTCCGGCCGGCGTCCGGCCACGGTGCGAGACCTGGTCGAGGAGCTGCGCAACGACCGGGAGATCGCCTACACGACGGTGATGACCGTGATGGACAACCTCCACACCAAGGGCCTGCTGAAGCGGCGGACCTCGGGCAAGGCGTACGTCTACGAGACGGTGTCGTCGAAAGAGGCCTACGCCGCTGAGCTGATGCGTGAGTTGCTGGCCGGCAGCGGCAACCGGGCGGCGACGCTGGTCCACTTCCTGGAGCGGCTCGACCCCGAGGAGGCCGAGGCCATGGAGGCGGCGCTCCGGATCATCCCGCCGGGCGGCCGCCCCTGACCGTCGGCCGGGGGCTCCTCACTCGGCGGGTTCGAGGCCGATCAGCAGGTTGAAGGCGCCGGTCAGCAGGTTCAGCGACACCAGGCCGACGATCTCGGCGATCACCCGGTCGCTCCAGCCGTGTGCCCTGAGCTCGGCCACGTCCTCGTCGGTGAGTGAGGACGGCTCGGCCAGCACGCGGACGGCCACGGCGATCAAGGCGGCCTCGCGGGCGTCGGTCGAGGTGCCCTGGCGGGCCAGTTCGATGTCGGTCTCGCTGAGCCCGGCGGCTCGCGCGGCCTTGGTGTGCGCCGACAAGCACATCGAGCACCCGATCCACTCCTGCACGGCGAGCGAGATCTTCTCGCTCAGCGGGCGCGGGATCTTCACCCGCTTCATCGCCCGGGAGAAGTCCAGGTAGCCCTGGAGCAGCGCGGGCGAGTGCGCCATGGTGGCGACCATCTCGCCGGCCCCGCCCCGCCTGGCGACGATGTCCTCCAGGATCTCGCGGGACTTCTCGGGTGCTTCGGTCGGGTCGAGTGCCGGAAGGCGTCGCATCGTGTTCCTCCTTGTGCCGCTGCCAACGCTATACCCCCTACCGGTATTTCGGAACCCCCACTGGGTATGCTTAAGTTGAACAGCAATGTTCAAGTTAAGGAGTGAGCGGATGAAGAATTCAAGCTGGGCGGTCCTGGTCCTGTTGTGTCTGGCGCAGTTCATGCTGATCATCGACATCACCGTGGTGCAGGTCGCGCTGCCGGCCGTGGGAAGCGGGCTGGACCTCGACCGTGAGGCGCTGACCTGGGTCGTCACCGCGTACACGCTGTGCTTCGGCGGCCTCATGGTGCTGGGCGGCCGGCTGGCCGACGCCTTCGGGGCCCGCCGCACGCTGCTCGCCGGGCTGGTCGTCTTCACCGTGGCCTCGCTGGTGTGCGGCCTGGCCTCGACCGGGGCCATGCTGATCGCCGGACGGGCGTTGCAGGGCGTCGGCGCCGCGTTGCTGTCCCCGGCCGCGCTGGCGATCATCACCAGCACGTTCGAGGGCCCGCGGCGTCACCGGGCGCTGGGCGTGTGGGCGGCCATCGGCGGCACCGGAGCGGCGCTCGGCGTGCTGCTCGGCGGCGTCCTCACCGCCGGGCCGGGCTGGACCTGGGTGTTCTTCGTCAACGTGCCGGTCGGGCTGATCCTGCTGCTGGCCATTCCCGCGCTGGTGCCCGCCCTGCCCGGCCGGCCGCAGCGGCTGGACCTGCCGGGCGCCACCGCCGTCACCCTGGCCACCGGCCTGCTGATCTACGGTCTGGTCACCGCGGGCGACGCCGGCTGGACGGCTCCGGCCACCTTGCTGCCGCTGCTCGGCGCGGTGGCGCTCTACGCCGGTTTCGTGCTGATCGAGCGGGCGTCCCGCGCTCCGCTGATGCGGGCCGGGACGCTCGCCCGCAGGCCGGTCCTCTCCGGGACGTTCGTCATGCTGCTGGCCACCGGCCTCATGCTGGGGTTGTTCTTCCTCAGCTCGCTGTACCTGCAGCACGTCCTCGGCTTCAGCGCCCTGGAGACCGGCCTCGTCTTCCTGCCGGTGGCCGTCGCCATCACCCTCGGGGCGCAACTCGGCGGCCACCTGATCGGCCGGCTCGGCGGGCGGCCGGTGGCGGTGGGCGCGTTCGTCCTCACCGCGCTCGGCGCGGCCCTGATGACCCGCGTCTCGCCCGAGGCCGGCGTCTACACGACGCTGGTGCCGGGCTTCGTCGTCGCGGCCCTCGGCATCGGGCCCGCCTTCGTCACCGCCACCACCACGACCCTGGCCAACATCCCCAGCGGCGAGACCGGGGTGGCGTCCGGTGTGATCAACACCTTCCACGAGCTGGGCGGGTCCATCGGTGTGGCGGTGGTGTCCACCGTGGCCGCCGCCAGCCTGTCGCCGGGTGCGAGTGATCTGGGGGGCTTCACGTCGGCCTTGGTCGTCTGTCTGGTCGCGGCTGTTTTCGCGGCGGTCGTTTCGTTGGTGCTGGTCCCGGGGGGTAGGCCGGCCGCTGCGTTCGTCGGCCATGGGCACGGGCACTAGGGGACAGTACAGTCTGGGCTGTATTGTCGTGCTGGTGAACACGGTGGTGAATGCGGAGGCGCTGGCCCGGGTGGGGACGGCGCTCGCCGATGAGAACCGGCGCCGGTTGTTGCTGGAGTTGCTGCAGGCACCGGCTTATCCGGCGGATCTGGCCGAGCGGTTGGGGATGACTCGGGGGAACGTGTCGAACCATCTGGCCTGCCTGCGGGGGTGTGGGCTGGTGCGGACCGTGCCGGTGGGGCGGCGGGTTCGGTACGAGCTGGCGGATGTGAAGCTGGCTCGGGCGCTGGCCGAGCTGGCGTCGCTGGTGTTGCTGATCGACGAGGTGGAGGGCCGGGCGGAGGGGGAGGCGTGCGAGCCGGGTGATTTCGGTGGCTGACGCCTGCTGCGCGCCGGGCCCGGCCGCCCCGGGTCCCGCCGCGTCGGGTTCGGCCGCGTCGGGTTCGGTCACCTCGGAGGAGGTGGCGCCGGCGGCGATCTGGCGGGTGCGGGAGCTGCGGTTCGCGGCGGTGGCGGGGGTGTTGCTGCTGGCCAGCGTGGCCGCTCCCGGGCTGTGGGCCGGTGGGGCCGCAGCCTGGTGGGCGAGCGGGTTACAGCTCGCCGCCGTAGTGGTGGGTGGAGCCACGTTCGTCCCGGAGGCGGTGCGGGCGCTGGTGAAGGGGCGGCTCGGGGTCGGGCTGCTCATGACCATCGCCGCCGCCGGCGCGGTCGCGCTCGGCGAGTACGGCGAAGCCGCCACCCTCGCCTTCCTCTTCTCCATCGCCGAAGGGCTGGAGGGCTACGCCGTCGCCAGAACCAGGCACGGCCTGCGCGCCCTGCTGGACCTGGTGACGCCGACCGCCCGAGTACGTCGCGACGGCAGGGAGTCGGAGGTCCCGCCCGCGGAGCTGCGCGTCGGCGACATCCTGGTGGTACGGCCCGGCGAACGGATCGCCACGGACGGCGTGGTCACCGCCGGTCGCGGCTCGCTCGACACCTCGGTCGTCACCGGCGAATCGGTGCCCACCGAGGTCGAGCCCGGCGCCGTGGTGTACGCGGGCACGGTCAACGGCTCGGGAGCGCTGGAGATCAGCGTCACCGCGACCGCCAAGGACAACTCGCTGGCTCGCCTGGTCCACATCGTGCGCGAGGCACAGGAACGCAAAGGCGCGAGCCAGCGCCTGGCCGAGCGGTTCGCCCGCCCGCTGGTGCCCGGCGTCCTGGTCCTGGCGGCGTTGATCGCGCTCGTCGGGAGCCTGACCGGGGACCCGGCCGTGTGGATCGAGCGGTCCCTGGTGGTGCTGGTCGCCGCGGCGCCGTGCGCGTTCGCGTTGTCGGTGCCGGTGGCGGTGGTCGCCGCGATCGGCGCGGCTTCCAAGGCCGGGGTGCTGATCAAGGGGGGCGCGGCGGTCGAGGCGCTGGGCCGGGTCAAGGTGGTCGCGCTGGACAAGACCGGCACGCTGACCCGCAACCGGCCGGTGGTGATCGAGGTGCTTGCCGTACCCGGTGGTGATCGGGATCGGGTCCTCGGTGTCGCCGCCGCGCTGGAGGCGCGCAGCGAGCATCCGCTGGCCGCCGCGATCCTGGCCGCCTGGCCGGGTCCGGAGGCGCCGGCGGCGGACGTGGAGGCGGTGCCGGGGCACGGGCTGCGGGGACGTGTCGAGGGCGTGCCGGCTCGGCTGGGCAAGCCGGGGTTCGTCGAGCCGGGGCCGCTCGCCTCGGAGGTGCGCCGGTTGCAGGACGCGGGGGCGACCGTGGTGCTGGTCGAGCACGACGGCTCCCTGGTGGGGGCGGTAGCCGTACGCGACGAGATCCGTCCGGAGGCGGCCGAGACCGTCGCCCGGTTCCGGGAGCTCGGGGTCGAGGTGGTCATGCTCACCGGCGACAACGCCCGCACCGCCGCCGCGATCGCCGCGCAGGCCGGCATCACGGACGTGCGCGCCGGACTGCTGCCCGCCGACAAGGCGCGCATCGTCACCGAGCTCAAGGCGCGCGGGCCGGTCGCCATGGTCGGCGACGGCATCAACGACGCGCCCGCGCTGGCCACCGCCGACGCGGGCATCGCCATGGGCGTCATGGGCAGCGACGTGGCCGTCGAGGCCGCCGACCTGGCGCTCATGGGCGAGGACCTGCGCCGCCTGGCCGACGCCGTCGCGCACACCCGTGCCGCGCGGGCGATCTTCACCCAGAACCTGCTGCTGTCCGGGGCGATCCTGGTGGCGCTGGTGCCGCTGGCCGCCGCCGGGGTGCTGGGCCTGGCCGTCGTGGTGGCCGTGCACGAGGTGGCCGAGGTGCTGGTCATCGGCAACGGCATCCGGAGCGGGCGACGCCGCCACCTGCCCCAGCGGGTCCGGGGCGCGAGCATCCAGGAGGCCGCGTAGACGGCCGAGACGCCGTCGGCGAGCACCGCCACCAGCCCGGGTACGGCAGCCATTGATCGCCTCGCGCTCAGGACCCGAGGATCCGCGCCCTTCGCGGGATCGGCCCCGGGTTCCCCTCATCCCGACCTCCTCGGAAGATCAAGGGTTCGGCAGCGCTCGACGAGGTGCCCGGTCAGGCGACGGTTCCGGCGTCGACCAGGAAGGCCGCGCCGGTGATGTTCCGCCCGCCGGGACCCGCCAGGTGGGCGACCGTCTCGGCCACGTCCTCCGGATCCAGGTAGCGCCCCAGCGCCGTGAAGGCCCGCTCCTCCTCGGCGTCCGGGCCGTCGGCGGGGTTCATCTCGGTGTCGGTGGAGCCGGGATGGACCAGGTTCACGGTGATCCCCCTCGGCCCGAGCTCCCTGGCCAGCCCCTTGGTCAGCCCGACCAGCGACGACTTGCTCATCGCGTACAACGTCCACCCCCCGTACGGCACGCGCTCCACCAGGCTGCTCCCGATGTTGACGATCCGCCCGCCCGCCCCCATGACCGGGACGACCGCCTGGGCCAGCAGGAACGACGCCCGAGCATGGATGGCCATCGTCCGGTCGAGCTCTTCGAGGGTGACTTGCTCGACCGGCCCGAACGGCGCCACACCGGCGTTGTTGACCAGGATGTCGACCCGCCCGAACACCTCCACCGCACGCTGGACCGCGGCCCGCAGCGCCGCCGGGTCCGTGGCTTCGGCCCGCACCGCCACGGCCTCGCCCCCGGCCGCGTTGATCGCCGCCACGACCTCCTGAGCCCGGTCAGCGGCCGAGGCATAGGTGATCACCACCCGGATGCCGTCCCGCGCGAGCCGCCGGGCGATCGCCGCTCCGATGCCCCTGCTCCCACCGCTCACCAACGCCACTCTCATGACCGCCTCCGATGTAAACGGAATCCATTCCGCTTAAGACGGTATCCGGAATCTGTTCCGTTTACCAGCCCGCACTAGGCTGGTCCGGTGACAGCCGAGCGAGCCGACGCCGCCCGCAACCGGGCGAAGATCCTCGCGACCGCGGCGGAGATCGTCGCCACCCAGGGGATCGACGGCCTGACCATGGCCGAGGTGGCCGCGGCCTCCGGGGTCGGGGTCGGCACCCTCTACCGCCGCTTCGGCGACCGCTCCGGCCTGGCCCACGCATTGATCGACGCCCGCGAGCGCGAGTTCCAGCAGGCCTTCCTCACCGGCCCCCCGCCCCTGGGCCCGGGCGCCGAGCCCGCCGAACGCCTGCGCGCCTTCCTGCACGCCCTGGCCGACCGCACCCTCGCCCAGCTCGACCTGCTGCTCATGGCCGAGACCGCCGCCCCGTTCGCCCGCTTCGGCGGCGCCTACGAGGCCTACCACCAGCACCTCAGCCTGCTGCTCGGCCACCTCCGGCCCCCGGCCGAGGCGCCCTTCCTCGCCGACGCGCTCCTCGCCCCGCTGGCGGCCAACCTCGTCGCCCACCGCGGCTACTTGGCCGACACCCTCAAATCAGGCCTCGACCGCCTCCTGCTGAGTCTCGGCTGACTGTGAGGCGTCGGAGGCGAGTCTCCTCATCTCGCCCCGCCTCTCCCCGCGATTTCCGGATAATTCGGTTCATGGCGAGGGGATACCGGTATGTCGATGCCGTTCGATTACTGAACGGGGACGAGCCCGCGATCCAGGGTCTCGACACCGTCCTGGGGGTGGCGACCCTGGGCCTGTGGGATCTGATCGACGTCAAAGGTCAGCTCGTCCAGGTGGGCAAGGATCTGCTGGCCCGATGGCGGGAGTGGAGATCGCGCAGTTCGTGGCGCAGCCGTACGGAACGGATCGAAGCCGCGCACACGATCGTGGTCGTCACCGCCTTCTTCTCGGCCCTGGACGAGTTGCGCCTGGACATTCGGCTGACCCCGGAAGAGCAGGAGCGGCTCGCCGGTGTTCCGCTCGGCCGGCCGCCGCTCGAATCCGTGCCGTTCTGCCCGTCGCCGCAGCAGCCGTTCGAGGCCACCCGCGACCTGGTCGCGAGCTATTACCGCGACCTCGCCCTCCAGTTGTTCCGTTTCATCGGCGGCTTCGCGTTCTGGGAGGACATGCCGGAACACCGGCGTGAACGGATCTCCGACGCGGTCCTCGCCCAGCAGGCGCTGCGGCTCTACGAGGACAGTTACCGCCGGCTGGCGCAGGACGTACCCGAATTCGGGTTCTGGGCCGGCATGATCGACCACCAGGCCACTCGGGCGAGTCTGACGGACCTGCACGGGCTGCTGTCCCGGGTGGCGGCCGAGGTGGTTCCCGGTGACCGGCTCGCCGAATTGACGCGAGCGCAGCAGGCGCTGCTTCGCCGAGCGATCGCCGACATCGGCGAGGTGCCGGACGGCCTCGTTCTGCCCAGCCTGGAAGAGGCCTACATCACGCCGTGCTACCGCATCACCGATGTAGGGCGGGGAGACAATCCCGCCATCGAGTCGTGGTGGGACGAGCATCGGCTCCGCCGCGATCTGCCCGCCTTTCTGGCCGGCTTTCTCACCAATCCCATGGCCAGCCGGGTGCCTTTGGTCGTGCTGGGACAACCCGGAGCGGGCAAGTCGGTGCTGACGAAGGTGCTGGCCGCCCGGCTGCCCGCAACCCAGTACCTCCCTATTCGCGTGCCCCTGCGGGAGGTCTCGGCCAATTCGGGGATCCAGGAGCAGATCGAGCAGGCCGTCCACCAACTGACCTCCGAGCAGTTGTCCTGGCCCACCATCGCGAAATCGGCCAACGGCGCGCTGCCGGTCGTGATGCTCGACGGTTTCGACGAATTGATCCAGGCCACTGGAGTGCGCCAGTCGGACTACCTGGCGAAGGTCGTGAAGTTCCAGGAGCGCGAGGCGGACCTGGGCCGGGCGGTATCGGTGATCGTGACCTCCCGCACGGCGGTCGTCAACCGGGCGGAGTTCCCGGTCGGCACCGTGGTCGCCCGGCTGGAACCTTTCGACCAGAAACAGATCGAGGCCTGGCTGACGATTTGGAACCGGGCCAACGCCGACCATTTCCGTACGGCCAGGATTCAGCCTCTGGGTGCGGAAGAGGTCCTTTCGCAGCGGCAGCTTGCCGAGCAGCCGCTGCTGCTGCTCATGCTGGCCATCTACGACGCCGACGGAAACGCGCTCGGTAAGGGATTCGAGCTGAGCCAGGCCGAACTCTACGAACGGCTGCTCCGCCGCTTCGCCGAACGAGAGCTGCTCAAGGAGCACCCTCCGGCCCGTGCCCGGGAATTGGTGGACTGGGAGCTGACAAGGCTGTCACTCGTCGCTTTCTCGATGTTCAACCGGAGGCGGCCGTGGGCCACGTCGGACGAAGTCGATCGGGATCTGGAAGCGCTTCTGGAGCCCGCGCCACTGGCCCAGCCCAAGGACTTCGCCACTCCGCTCGGCCATGGCGACCGGGCTTTCGGCCGGTTCTTCTTCGTGCATCGCGCGCAGGCCGTACGGGACGACCGGGTTCTGGAAACCTACGAATTCCTCCACCTGACCTTCGAAGAGTTCCTGATCGCCAGGATGGTGGTCACCGTCGTCGCAGAGCTCGCGATCCAGGAATCGGCCAGATTCCGGCCACGGGCGGCGGACGGTTTGCTGCGAACCCTGTTGTCCTACTCGGTGCTCACCAACAGCACAGCCATCATCACCTTCATGCGGGAGGTCATGGCGTCCCATTCTGTGGAGGAGCGGAAGAACTGGCAGTCCGTGCTCGCCCGGATAAGCCGCGAGCTGGATCAGCGAGACGACTCCCACCTGCCGGGCTATCGGCCCTGGGATGCGGGCTCGGTCAGGCGACATGCTTATTACTCGGCGAATCTCATGATCATCGCGCTGATCTGCCGGCCGAGCCTGAACGCCCGCGAGCTGTTGTCCGACGAGGGCGAGGGCATGGCGGGCGCCTGGCGGCGGCGGGCGCTGCTCTGGCGCTCGCAGGTCGCGCTCGCCGAGTGGTACGGCCTGGTCAGCCTGGTCACCATCAGCGACTACCTGGGCTTGAGCATCGAGGACCTCGCGAGCAGAGAACGGAGCATGCTCTCCAGCAGCGAGGCCTTCACCTACGACCGGGGCGCTCCGAGCAGCGAACTGCTGCGGGAACAGGCCCGCTTCTCGTACCTGGGTGACGAGATCAAGCTTCTCCACGCGGTCGAGCCGATCCTGCCGATGGGTCCTCCGGAACTCCTTCGCGACTATCTGGACATCCTCATGCTGCCGCTGAACGTCCCGGTGAGGGATCGGAGCCAGGCCTACGTCCGCATCGGCTACCGGACGGAGCAGCAGTGGGAGATGAAGGCGATTCTCGGGGACCTCGCGATGATGCCCGTCCAGGCGGCGGGCGCCGTTCTCAAGGAGCTCGCGACCGTGTCCGACGCGGCGGAGCAGTACGCGATCGAGCTCGCCACCCGGCTGGGTCTGCCGCAGCGGATCGGCTGGTATGCCCGGGGATGACCCTTCCAGGGCTTTGACCAAAGCGATCAGAAATGGAGAAGCCCAGGTCGAAGTCCCGCCCGTAGCGTGAGGGCATCACTTCGATCCCATAGAGGAGTCACCGCATGAAGGCGCACGTCAGCTCGATCCTCCTGGCCGTCGACGACATGGAGCGGGCCAAGCGGTTCTACACCGAGGGCCTCGGCTGGAAGGTCAAGAACGACTACGGCATCTCGGTCTTCTTCGAGTCCGACGGGGCCTCGCCGGTCGGGTTCTACGGGCGCGAGGGGCTCGCCGCGCAGGTGGGGCTGAGCCCGGAGGGCAGCGGGTTCAGCGGCCTGGTGCTGACCTACGTCGTCCGCAGCGAGGGCAGGGTGGACGAGATCATGGACGAGGCCGAGAAGGCCGGTGCGACGATCCTGAAGCCCGCCGGGGCGCTGCCGTGGGGCGGGTACGGCGGGGTGTTCGCCGACCCGGACGGCTACGTCTGGAGCCTCGGTTACAGCGACCAGGGCGAGGACCAGCCCTACGCCGAGTAGGACCCGGCGCGCCGGAAATCAGGTGTCCGGCACCCGCACCGCGCGCCGGAAATCAAGTCTGCCGAATCCCCTTCCCGCGGCGTAGGATCCGGGCCTCAACGGGCCGACGGGGGAAGGGTCAGGGAGCCGATGAGCGATTCGTTCGTGCATCTTCACGTCCACACCGAGTATTCGATGCTCGACGGAGCGGCCAAGGTGAAGCCGCTGTTCGCGGAGGCCGCGAGACTGGGGATGCCGGCGATCGCCATGTCCGACCACGGCAACATGTTCGCCGCGTACGAGTTCTACCAGACCGCCAAGGGCGGCCCGGTCAAGCCGATCATCGGCATCGAGGCCTACGTCGCGCCGGAGAGCCGGTTCGTGAAGAAGCCGGTGTTCTGGGGCCGCCGGGCGGAGACGGGCGTCGCCGACGAGGAAGGCGGCAAGGACGTCTCCGGCGGCGGGCGCTTCACGCACATGACGATGTGGGCCAAGGACACGGCCGGGCTGCGCAACCTGTTCCGGCTGTCGTCGCTGGCCAGCTACGAGGGGTACTACTCCAAGCCGCGCATGGACCAGGAGCTGATCTCCGCCAACGCCTCCGGCATCATCGCCACCACGGGCTGCCCGTCAGGGGCCGTGCAGACCAGGTTGCGGCTGGGGCAGTGGGACGAGGCGGTCCGGGTCGCCGGTGAGTACCAGGACATCTTCGGCCGGGAGAACTACTTCCTGGAGATCATGGAGCACGGCGTCGACATCGAGAAGGAGGTCCGCGCCGACCTGCTCAAGCTGGCCAAGCACCTCGACCTGCCGATGCTGGTCACCAACGACTCGCACTACGTCACCGCGGACCAGGCCGACGCCCACGACAGCCTGCTCTGCGTGGGCGTCGGCAAGAACAAGGACGACCCCAACCGTTTCCGCCTCAACGGCTCGGGCTACTACCTGAAGTCCGCCGAGGAGATGCGCGGCCTGTTCCCGGACTACCCGGAGGGCTCCGACAACACGCTGCTGATCGCCGAGATGGTCGGCTCCTACGACGAGGTGTTCAGCTACGTCGACCGGATGCCGCAGTTCCCCGACGTGCCGGAGGGCGAGACGCAGGAGTCGTGGCTGCGCAAGGAGGTGCTCACCGGGCTGGCGATGCGGTACGGCACGCCGATCCCCGAGCACGTCCTGGAGCGCTACGAGACCGAGATGAAGATCATCGGCCCGATGGGCTTCTCGTCCTACTTTCTCGTGGTCGCCGACATCTGCAAGTACGCCCGCGACAACGGCATCCCGGTGGGCCCGGGCCGGGGCAGCGCCACCGGCTCGATCGTCGCCTACGCCACCCGCATCACCGAGTTGTGCCCGCTGGAGCACGGCCTGCTGTTCGAGCGGTTCCTGAACCCGGAGCGGATCAGCCCGCCCGACATCGACCTCGACTTCGACGACCGCCAGCGTGACCGCATGGTCCGCTACGTCACCGACAAGTACGGCACCGAGATGACCGCCCAGGTCAACACCTTCGGCACGATCAAGGCCAAGGCCGCGGTGAAGGACGCCTCGCGCATCCTCGGCTACCCCTTCGCCGTCGGCGACAAGATCACCAAGGCGATGCCGCCGGACGTCATGGGCAAGGGTGTGCCCCTGGCCAAGCTCTTCGACGAGAGCCACCCGCGTTACGTCGAGGGCACCGAGATCCGCGCCCTCTACGAGAACGACGCCGACGTCCGCAAGGTCATCGACACCGGGCTCGGGCTCGAAGGCCTGATCCGGGGCACCGGCGTGCACGCCGCCGCCGTCATCCTGTCCTCCGCGCCGCTGCTGGACCTGATTCCGATGCACATGCGGAACAAGGACGGCGTGATCATCACCGGGTTCGACTATCCCTCGTGCGAGGAAATGGGCCTGATCAAGATGGACTTCCTGGGTCTTCGGAACCTGGGCATCATCGATCACGCCATGAAGATCATCGAGCAGAACCGGGGCGTCCGGCTCGACACCCTCACCATCCCGCTCGACGACGCGACCACCTACAAGCTGATGGCCCGCGGCGACACGCTGGGCGTCTTCCAGCTCGACGGCGGGCCGATGCGCCAGTTGCTGCGGCTGATGGAGCCCACCCGGTTCGAGGACATCGCCGCCGTGCTCGCCCTCTACCGGCCGGGCCCGATGGCGGCCAACGCGCACACCAACTACGCCCACCGCAAGAACGCCCGCCAGGACATCGACCCGATCCACCCCGAGCTCAAGGACGCGCTGGAGCCGATTCTCGGCACCACCTTCCACCTGCTGGTCTACCAAGAGCAGATCATGGCCATCGCCCGCGAGTTGGCCGGCTACACCCTCGGCGGCGCCGACCTGCTGCGCCGCGCCATGGGCAAGAAGAAGCCGGAGATCCTGGCCAAGGAGTTCGAGAACTTCCAGTCCGGCATGCGCGGCAACGGCTTCTCCGACGAGGCCATCCAGGCGTTGTGGGACGTCATGCTGCCCTTCTCCGGGTACGCCTTCAACAAGTCGCACACCGCCGGCTACGGCCTGGTCGCCTACTGGACGGCCTACCTCAAGGCCAACTACCCCGCCGAGTACATGGCCGCCCTGCTCACCAGCGTCGGCGACGACAAGGACAAGGCCGCGATCTACCTGGCCGAGTGCCGAAAGATGGGCATCCAGGTGCTGGCGCCGTGCGTCAACGAGTCGCACCAGGACTTCGTCGCCGTCGGCGAGGACAAGGTCCGCTTCGGCCTGGGCGCGGTCCGCAACGTCGGGGAGAACGTCGTGGAGGGCATCGTCACCGGCCGTGCCGAGGCGCCCTACACCGACTTCAACGACTTCCTCGGCAAGATCCCGCTGACCGTCTGCAACAAGCGCATCATCGAGTCGCTGATCAAGGCCGGCGCCTTCGACGCCATGAGCCACCCGCGCAAGGGCCTGCTGGTCGTGCACGAGCAGGCGGTCGACTCGGTCATCGGCATCAAGAAGAACCAGGCCCACGGCCAGGACTCGCTCTTCGGCTCGTTCACCGAGAGCGGCGACGACGCCTCCTTCTCCATCGCGGTGCCGGACGCCGAGTGGGACAAGAAGACCAAGCTCGACTTCGAGCGCGAGATGCTCGGCCTCTACGTCTCCGACCACCCGCTGGCCGGCACCGAGCGGCTGCTGGCCCGCAACCGCGACACCACCATCGCCGACCTGCTGGACAGCGGCCGGGACGACCGGGGCGACGTGCGGGTCTGCGGGTTGATCACCAAGGTCGAGCGGCGGGTCAACAAGGCCGGCAACATGTGGGCGATCGCCACGGTCGAGGACATGGACGCCGCCGTGGAGTGCCTGTTCTTCCCCAAGAGCTACGAGCTGTACGCCCCGGAGCTGCGCAGCGACCTGGTGGCCTCGGTCAGCGGGCAGATCAACAACCGGGACGGCGCGATCTCCATCTTCGCCACCGACCTCACGCCGCTCGACGTTTCCGGGATCACCAGCGACAGTGGGCACCCGGTGACGCTGCACCTGCGGGAGGAGCGGCTGAACCCCGCCTCCGTGGAGGAGCTGCGCCGGGTGCTCAAGGCGCACCAGGGCACGGTGCCGGTCCGCATCGCGTTGCGGCGGCGGTCGGGCAAGTCGGTGTTGCTGGCGTTGCCGGAGTATCCGGTCACCGCGGAGGTGTCGTTCGCGGCCGACATCAAGACGCTCTTCGGCCCCGACGCGGTTTCCTTGTAGTGAGGTGCCCCCGTGACACGGTCCCTGTGAGACGCCTGCCGTACCTCGCCCGACATATCCGTACTCGCGTGACATGCTCTACGCGTGCCCACCACCATCTACGACGTAGCCCGCCGTGCCGAGGTGTCCGCGGCCACTGTCTCCCGGGTGCTGAACGGTAACCCCAACGTCGATCCCGACATGGTGGCCCGGGTCCTGAAAGCCATCAGGGAGCTGGGCTACCGGCCCAACGCCGTGGCCCGCAACCTGCGGCGCAGCCGTACCACCCTGTGGGCGGTGATCGTCTCCGACGTGGGCAACCCGTTCTTCACCACCCTGGTGCGCGGGGTCGAGGACGTGGCCCAGCAGGCGGGTTTCTCCGTCGTCCTGTGCAACACCGACGAGAACCCCGCCAAGGAGGAGACCTACGTCGCCGCCGCGCTGAGCCAGCAGATGGCCGGCGTGATCATCTCGACCAGCGGCAGCACGAAGGCGGCCAAGTCGCTGGCGGGTTCGCCCACCCCGGTGGTGGCCATCGACCGCGAGCTGGCCGGCGCCGGCGTGGACATGGTGGTGGTGGACAACGCCGGGGGAGCCGAGGCGGCCACCCGGCACCTGGCCGCCGCCGGGTTCGCGCGGATCGCCTGCATCACCGGCCCGGCGGGCGTCTCGACCGCGGAGCAGCGGCTGGCCGGCTACCTGGCCGGGGTGAAGGCGACCGGCCGCGAGCCGATCGTGCTGCGCTCGACCTTCCGCGAGCAGGGCGGGTTCGACGCGATGAGCGCTCTGCTGGACGCCCCCGACCGGCCGGACGCGGTCTTCGTGGCCAACAACCTGATGGCGGTCGGCGCGATGCGCTGCCTGGTGCGCCGCCGCATCGCCGTGCCGGAGGAGATGGGCCTGGTCGGCTTCGACGAGCTGCCGTGGGCCGACCTCATCCGGCCGTCGCTGACCACCGTCGGCCAGCCGGCCTACGAGCTGGGCCGCACCGCCGCCCGGCTGCTGGCCGACCGGATCCAGTCCCCGGCGTCCGAGCCCGCCCGCATCGTCCTGCCCACCCAGCTCAACGTACGGCAGAGCAGCACCCGCTGAACTGAGCAATCGATTGCAGTTACCCTTTCCCTCAGGCGATCCGAACGGGGGCAGGATGACGACGATCTACGATGTGGCCCGCCACGCGGGGGTTTCCGCCGCGACCGTCTCGCGGGTGGCGAACGGCCGGGCGACCGTGGATCCGGTGCTCGCCGAGCGGGTACGGCAGGCGATGAGCGAGCTGAAGTACCGCCCCAACGCCGTGGCCCGCAACCTGCGCAAGAGCAGGACCACGCTGTGGGCGGTCATCATCTCCGACGTCGGCAACCCCTTCTTCACCGCGATGGTCAGAGGCGTCGAGGACGTCGCCCAGCAGGCCGGTTTCTCCGTCGTGCTGTGCAACAGCGACGAGGACCCGGCCAAGGAGGGCAGGTACGTCACCGCCGCGCTCGACGAGCAGATGGCCGGCGTGATCATCTCGCCCTCGGGCCGGGCCACGCACGTTAACCGCCTGGTCGAGGCGGGGGTGCCGGTGGTGATGATCGACCGCCAGGTGCGCGGCAGCAGTGTCGACACCGTGCTGGTGGACAACGAGCACGGCGCCGAACTGGCCACCGCGCACCTGATCGAGGCCGGGTACGAGCGGATCGCCTGCATCACCGGCCCCCGCCGGTTGTCCACCGCGGCCCAGCGGTTGCGCGGTTACCAGCGGGCGCTGCGCGCGCACGGCCGTGCCGTACCGGCGGAGCTGATCAAGTACGCCGACTTCCGGGAGGAGGGCGGGTATGCGGCCATGGCCGAGCTGCTGCGGGAGTCGCGGCCGGACGCGGTGTTCGCCACCAACAACCTGATGACCGTCGGCGCCGTCGAGTGCTTGGTCGACCAGGGGGTGCGCATCCCGGAGGAGGTCGGGGTGGTCGGCTTCGACAACATCCCGTGGGCGCACCTGGTCCGGCCGTCGCTGACCACGGTCGGGCAGCCCACCTACGACCTGGGCAGGACCGCCGCGCTGCTGCTCGCCGAGCGGATCGCCGAGCCCACGCGGCCGGCGACCAGCGTCACCCTGCACACCCGGCTGCACGTCCGGGAGAGCTCGGTCCGCTGAACCCTTGACTCCGGAATCGGGGCTCATTACCTTTTGGGCAACCAGCAATCGATTTCTCAGGGGTGCTCATGACCGTGCCCGCTGTGCTCGGGGTCGACATCGGGACGTCCAGCAGCAAAGGGGTCCTGGTCGGCCTGGACGGCACGCTGCTGCGGACCGCCGTCAGGGAGCACGCGGTGGACCGGCCGAAACCCGGCCACGTCGAGATGGACGGGCGCGTCTGGTGGACGGAGTTCGTCTCCCTGGCCCGTGAGCTGGGCCAGGACGCCGAGGTGCGCGCGGTCGGGGTGAGCGGGATGGGCCCGTGCGTCCTGCTCGCCGATGCCGACGACGTCCCGGTCCGCC
This sequence comes from Nonomuraea sp. NPDC050328, assembly GCF_044459405.1. Lineage (NCBI taxonomy): Bacteria > Bacillati > Actinomycetota > Actinomycetes > Streptosporangiales > Streptosporangiaceae > Nonomuraea > Nonomuraea sp. NPDC050328. Next base: position 18,658 of record NZ_JBITIW010000016.1, read on the forward strand.
CGGCCGTCCTCTACGGCGTCGACACCCGCTCGACCGCGCAGATCGCCAGGCTGGAAAGCGAGCTGGGGGCCGAGGAGATCCGCCGGCTGGGCGGCTCCGACCTGTCGAGCCAGGCCGCCGGAGCCAAGATCGCCTGGGTGGCGGACGAGGAGCCCGAGCTGTTCGCGCGGGCCCGGCGGCTGTTCATGCCTAGCTCGTGGCTGGTGCGCCGGCTCACCGGCGAGTACGTGCTCGACCACCACTCGGCCAGCCAGTGCACCCCGCTCTACGACGTCGGGCGGCTCGACTGGCACGGGCCGTGGGCCGAGCGGATCGCCCCCGGCCTCGACCTGCCGCCGCTGCGCTGGCCGGGCGAGGTCGCCGGGAAGCTCAGCACGCAGGCCGCCCGAGAAACCGATCTCCCGGCCGGAGTTCCGGTCATCACCGGGACGATCGACGCCTGGGCCGAGGCGCTCAGCGTGGGCGCGCACGAGCCCGGCGACCTCATGCTGATGTACGGCACCACCATGTTCCTCATCCACACCGCAGCCGAGCACCGCACCTGGCCCGGACTGTGGGGGACCGTCGGCGCGCTGCCCGGCACCTACAACCTGGCCGGCGGCATGGCCACCTCGGGCGCGATCACCGCCTGGCTGCGCGAGCTGGTCGGCGCGGGCTACGAGGAACTGCTGCACGAGGCGGCCGGAGCGGGCCGGGGGGCCAACGGGCTGCTGATGCTGCCCTACTTCGCCGGGGAGCGCACGCCGGTCATGGACCCGCGGGCCAGGGGAGTGATCGTCGGGCTCAGCCTCTCGCACACCCGGGGCGACCTCTACCGGGCGGCGCTGGAGGCGACCGGCTTCGCCGTACGGCACAACATCGAGACCATCCGCGCGGCCGGCGGAGACATCCGCCGGGTGGTCGCGGTCGGCGGCGGCACGCAGGGCGGCCTGTGGACGCGGATCGTCTCCGACATCACCGGCCTGCCGCAACACCTGCGCGCGACCTCGATCGGCGCGTCGTACGGCAGCGCGTTCCTCGCCGCCCAGGCCGTCGGCCCGGCCGAGATCGACGACTGGAACCCCGTCCGGGAGGAGGTCGTCCCGCAGCCGGAAGCGGTCGCGGACTACGACCGCCTCTACCGCCTCTACCAGCAGCTCTATCCGAGCACGGCGAGCCTCGCGCACGAGCTCGCCGACCGTCAGCTCCGTTGAAGGGCAGGTCATGTACCGACTCCCCCCGCTCATCGAGCCGCCCGCCGCAGAGCCCGGCGTCATCTACACGGTGGCCAGCGGCGATCTGCGCCAGGGCGCCAACCAGACGTGCTGGCCCGTGCAGGAGAAGCTGGAAAGCGACCTTTCCGCGGCGTTACGCGACCTGGGCTGGAAGGTCCGGCGCGGGCACGAGGTGGACCCGGCCAAGGGGCACGGCTTCATCGACAGCCAGCGGGCCGGGATCGAGGTGTTCAAGCGGCTGCCGCCGGACGCCCCGCTGATCGTGGTCGAGGCGGTCTGGCAGTACAGCCACCACGTGCTGGCGGGACTGCGCAGCCACCGCGGGCCGATCCTGGTCGTGGCCAACTGGAGCGGGCAGTGGCCCGGCCTGGTCGGCCTGCTCAACCTCGCCGGCAGCTTGACCAAGGCCGGCAAGCCGTACTCGCTGCTCTGGAGCGAGGACTTCACCGACGAGTGGGCGCGGCAGGGGTTGAAGACCTGGCTGGAGAGCGGCGAACTGACCCACGACACCAGCCATGTGACGAAATATCGGCAAAAAGGGGATGGTCCGGAGGTCGCCCTCGGCCAGGCGGTCGCCCGGCAGCTCGCCACGGAGAAGGCGATCATCGGCGTCTTCGACGAGGGCTGCATGGGCATGTACAACGCGATCATCGACGACGAACTGCTCAACCCGCTGGGCATCTACAAGGAGCGGCTGTCGCAGAGCGCGCTCGTCGCCGAGATGGGCCGGGTGAGCGACGAGGAGGCCCGGCAGGTCCGGGTCTGGCTCGACCACATGGGCCTGGTCTTCCACACCGGCACCGACGAGGCCACCGAGCTGACCGAGGCCCAGCTCACCGCCCAGTTCAAGATGTACATCGCCGCCCTGCGCATCGCCGACGACTTCGGCCTCGACGCCGTGGGCATCCAGTACCAGCAGGGGCTCAAGGACGTCGTCCCGGCCAGCGACCTGGCCGAGGGCCTGCTCAACAACGTCTCGCGCCCGCCGGTGCGCAGCCGCGACGGCTCGCGCGAGCTCTACGCCGGGCAGCCGCTGCCGCACTTCAACGAGGTGGACGAGGGCGTCGCGGTCGACTCCCTGATCACCAACCGGATCTGGACCGCCATGGGCCTCGACCCGGCCACCACGCTGCACGACGTGCGCTGGGGCGAGGAGTACGACGGGCGGTTCGTCTGGGTCTTCGAGATCTCGGGCTCCGTGCCCGCCTCGCACAACGGCGGCTACCACCGCTCGTGGAGCATGCGGCAGCCCCCGATGTACTTCCCGCTCGGCGGCGGCACGCTCAGCGGCGTGTCCAAGCCGGGGGAGATCGTCTGGTCGCGCGTCTTCATCATGGACGGCGAGCTCCACGTCGACCTCGGCCGCGCCACCGTGGTCGAGCTGCCCGCCGAGGAGACCAGACGCCGGCTCGACGCGACCACCCCGCAGTGGCCGATCATGCACGCGGTCCTGCACGGCGTCAGCCGCAACCAGTTCATGGCCCGGCACCGGGCCAACCATCTCAACGTCGCCTATGCGGACGACGCCGCCGGCGCGGACAAGGCGCTGGAGGCCAAGGCCGCGGCCTTCGCCGAACTCGGCGTGCACGTGCATCTCTGCGGAATCTCCTGACAGGAGGGGGCCTCGTGAAGCCCTTACGCGTCGCACTGATTCCCATCCTGGTCCTGGCGCTCGCGCCGGCCGGGTCCGTCCAGGCCTCGACGGTGCACTCCCCGGCCGTCGTGGTGAGCAAGCTGACCGGTCCCCACTCGCTCAGCGACACCGGCGGCCGGTGGCAGGTCCACGCCACCGACCTCGGCATCATGTGGGACAACGGCAACGGGGAGGTCCTGGCCGCCTTCGGCGACACCTTCGGCAGCACGTGGCAGCCGCCGGGCGCCAACGGCAACGACTGGCGCAGCCAGGTGCTGTTGCGCAGCACCGACCGCAACCTCGCCGACGGCCTGTCCTTCAGCAGCGCCGCGACCGACACCGCGGGCCACGCCAAGGAGCTCATCCCGAGCCGGAAGATCGACAACGACGAGATCACCGTCATCCCCACCGCGGGCGTCGCGGTCGGCTCGCGGCAGTACCTCGGCTACATGTCGGTCCGGCACTGGGGCCAGCCCGGCTTCTGGGACACCAACTACGCCTCCATCGCCTACTCCGACGACAACGGCCAGACCTGGGTCACCGCCGGCGGCCCCCGCTGGGACAACCCCGGCGGCGCCAACCGCTTCCAGATGGCGGCCTTCGTCCGCCGCGACGGCTTCGTCTACGTGTACGGCACGCCGAACGGCCGCAACGGGGCCGCCCACCTCGCGCGCGTGCCCGAAGGCTCGATCCTGAACAAGTCGGCCTACCAGTACTGGACCGGCACCGCCTGGCAGTCCGGCCAGGACACCCTGGCCGCGCCGATCGTCGCGGCCCCGGTGTCGGAGCTGTCGGTGCAGTTCAACGCCTACACCGGCAAGTGGCTGATGACCTACCTCAAGGGCAGCGACATCGTGCTGCGCAGCGCTAGCGCGCCCACCGGCCCGTGGAGCGCCCCGGCCGTGGTCGCCAGCTTCGCCGACTTCCCCGGCCTGTACGGCGGCTTCATACACCCGTGGTCGTCGGGGCCCGACCTGTACCTGGCGCTCTCGCAGTGGACGCCGTACAACGTCTACCTGGTCAAGGTGCAGCTCAACCGGGACGCGACGATCACCAACCCCAACCTGGTGCGCGACCCGAGCTTCGAGCGCCAGGCGACCGGCACGGTCTCCAGCCCGTGGGCGGTGCGCGGCAACGGCGGCATCGACAACGGGACCTGGTCCTTCACCGCCGACCGCAACGCCTTCGTCCGCTACAACCGCGGCTGGCACGACCTCTACCAGACGGTCGCGGTCACCCCCAACACCAACTACACGCTCACCGGCTGGCTGCGCACCTCGCCGAACAACGACAACGGCTTCTTCGGCGTGCGGGCCCCGGGCGGGCCGCCCATCGCCGAGGTCAACTTCCGCGCGCTGGGCGGCTGGACGAAGCAGACCGTCACCTTCTCCAGCGGCAGCCGCAGCTCCGTCGAGGTCTTCGCCGGAATCTGGACCGACAACGGCGACATGTGGCTGCAACTCGACGACCTGTCCTTGACCAAGCGTTAGAAATCGATTTCTCTCAGGAGGACCCGTGACGTACGGCCAGTACGGCAGCAGCCTGCGCGATCTGCCGCGGTTGCGTTCGCATCGCCGCCGGAGGGTGTCGAGCTGGGACCGTTCGGGCGGCAACGACGACCGCGTCACCGTCGAGCCGGGACAGACCGTCACGCTCGCCGACATCCGGGGCGCCGGCTCGGTCAACCACATCTGGATGACCGTGGCGCCCCGCGACCCGGGCACGCCCGAGACCCGCGACCGCGACTTCCTGCGCAAGCTGGTCCTGCGGGTCTTCTGGGACGACAACGAGCACCCCAGCGTGCTCGTGCCGCTGGGCGACTTCTTCGGCATGGGCCACGCCCGCACCGCCAACTTCGTCTCCGCGCCGCTGCAGATGAGCCCGCAGGACGGCAAGGCGTTCAACTGCTGGTTCCACATGCCCTTCGGCAGCCGCGCGCGCTTCGAGCTGACCAGCGAGTGCGCCGAGGAGGTGCTCTGGTTCTACTACTACATCGACTACGACGAGTTCGACGAGCTGGGCGAGGGGCTGGGCCGCTTCCACGCCCAGTGGCGGCGGGAGAACCCCGCAGACGGCGTCGAGCAGGGCACGATGTCGAACTCGGAGTACCTGTTCGGCGGGGTCAACCTCGACGGCGCCGGCAACTACACCATCCTCGAGGCCGAGGGCCGCGGCCACTACGTCGGCTGCGTCCTGAACGTCACCAACCTGCGCCACACCTCCGACTGGAACTGGTACGGCGAGGGCGACGACATGATCTTCATCGACGGCGAGGCGTTCCCGCCGTCGTTGCACGGCACCGGCACCGAGGACTACTTCAACACCGCCTGGTGCCCCAGCCAGAGCTACCACGCCCCCTACCACGGCCTGACCCTGCCGGGCGGGGAGAACTGGTCGGGGCAGATCTCCATGTACCGCTTCCACATCGAGGACCCGGTGCCCTTCACCACCTCGATCCGGGTCGGCATCGAGCACGGCCACGCCAACCGGCGCCAGGACGACCTCTCCTCGGTCGCCTACTGGTACCAGGAGCTGCCGCACAAGCCGTTCACGCTGCCTCCGGTGCGCGCACGGCTGCCCATCTTGTGATCATGACGTAAGGAGACGACGTGCGCACACCACTCATCCGGCTGATCGCGGCCGTGGCCGGCGCGGCCGTGCTGGCCGCCGGCTGCGGCTCGGGCGGCAAGCCACCCGCCCAGGGCGGCGGCGGGGGCGCCAAGGCCGAGATCACCCTCTGGCAGCAGAAGTTCACCGACCAGGAGGACGCCTGGTACAAGAAGGCGGTCGCCGCCTTCAACAAGGCGCAGGACAAGGTCGTGCTCAAGCACGTGATCGTCCCCGCCGACACCTGGGACCAGAAGATGAAGGCCGCCCAGGCCGCCGGCAAGGCGCCGGACGTCTACACCGTCAACTACAGCAAGGTGCCCGGCTTCGCCCGCACCGGCGTGATCCAGCCGCTCGACAAGCTCATCCCGGCCGACAAGTGGGCCGGGCTGCAGGAGTCGGTGGCCGGCTCCGTGGCGTACAAGGGGCAGAAGTACGCCTACCCCATGCTCGTGGAGCCCTCGGCCGTGCTGTTCTGGCGCAAGGACCTGTTCACCCAGGCCGGGCTCGACCCCAACCGGCCGCCGGCCACCTGGCAGGAGCTCATCGACTACGGCAAGAAGCTGACCACCAAGGACGTGGCCGGCGTCGTCACCGCGGCCAACCAGATCGACATGGCCTGGTCGACGTGGGGCCTGCAGTGGAACGCGGCCGGGCACCTGCCGATCACCGACGACTGGTCGGCGCCGCAGGCCACCGATCCCAAGTACAAGCAGTTGTTACAGGTCTACCAGACCCTCTACCAGGAGGGGATCATGCCCAAGCAGCCGCTGGCGCCCTACGCCGACGCCAACCCGCTGGGCCAGGGCAAGACCGCGATGATGGTCTGCGGCTCGTGGGCGGCCAGCGTGCTGATCCAGGACTACCCGAAGCTGGTCGGCACCATCGGCGCCGCGGCGCTGCCCTCCTTCGACGGCGACGCGACCAAGCCCACCGCCACGCTCGGCGGCTGGACCATGGTGGTCGACGCCAAGAGCAAGAACCCGCAGGGGGCGGCCGACTTCGTCTCCTGGCTGCTGGCCGGGGACACCACCCTGCTGGTGGAGTTCTTCAAGAACACCAAGTTCTCCAAGTACTCGCCGCGCTCGGCCGTCGCCGACGCGATCGCCCAGGATCCGGCCGTGGCCGAGAACCCGTGGGCCAAGATCATCGAAGAGCAGGTCGTCAAGCACGCCAAGCCCGAGCCCACCTACGACTGGGCCATCAGCCTGGCCTTCGGCAAGGCCATCGAGAAGGCGCTGCAGGGCAAGGACATCGACCAGGCCCTCCAGGCCGCCGACGCCGAGATCAAGGACCTGATCGCCAAGAACAACCTGGCCGGACAGGGATCCTGACCCTCGCGAGCCCGCTGCCGGCCCGCGCGCAGGACCGGCAGCGGAGAAAGGAGTGCCCGTGGCTGTCACGTCACTGCGGGCCACGAGCGCCGGGGCCCAGGCCGGCACGGCCCCGCCCCGGCGGCTGAGGCGGGACAACCGGGCGGCGTTCCTCATGGTGACGCCGCTGCTGGTGCTGCTCGGCGTCTTCGTGATCTGGCCGCTGCTCCACGCGGCCTACATCAGCTTCTTCACCTGGAGTTTCTACGACCCGGCCGTCTTCGTCGGCCTGGAGAACTACCTCAACGTGCTCACCGACGCGGAGTTCCTGCACTCGGTCTCGCGCGGCCTGCTGTTCTCCGCGATCGTGGTGCCGATCCAGGTGACCGTCGCCTTCGTCTTCGCCAACCTGGTCAAGTCGGTCAGCCGCCGGATGGCCGCGGTGCTGAAGGTGACGATCTACGTGCCGGCCGTGATCTCCGAGGTCATCGCGGCCATCGTGTTCACGCTGATCTACACCCACCGCGGCGGGCTGCTCAACTGGTTCCTCGACTTCTTCGGCATCGAGGCGATCCCGTGGCTCGGCGACACCGCCACCGCGCTGCCCGCCATCGCGGTGCCGGCCGTCTGGATCGGCATGGGCGTCGCCTCGCTGATCATGCTCGCCGGGCTGCTCGACATCCCCGAGACCTACTACGAGTGCGCCTCGCTCGACGGGGCCGGGCCATGGACCAAGATGACCCGGATCACCCTGCCGCTGATGAAGAACGTCATCCTGTTCCTGCTGGTGACCGGCTTCGCGGCGTCGCTCCAGTTCCTCATCCTGCCGTGGCTGATGACCCAGGGCGGCCCGGTGAACTCCACCAACCTGCCGAACCTGTTCATCCTTCAGCACTTCAACACCGACCTGTACGTCGGTTACTCGATCGCCGCCGCGCTCCTGCTGTTCGCCGTGCTCGGCGCGGTGTCGGCGATCATCTTCCGGCTGGTCAGATCAGAGAAGGCGATGGACGCATGAGGCGCGCACTGGGCTGGATCCTGCGGTACGGCCTGGCCGTCCTGTTCGTCGTCGCCGCGCTGTTCCCGCTGGCCTGGCTGGCGGTGGCCGGGTTCAAGGCCAAGACCGAGGTGGTCGCCACGCCGTTCCAGTTCTTCCCCGAGGTGTGGCGCTGGGAGAACTACACCCAGCTCCTGGCCGACGAGGCCTTCGTGCGCTCGCTCGGGGTGACGCTGGTCGGCGCCACCCTGTTCGCGGCGCTGAGCCTGGTGGTCAACTCGCTGGGGGCCTACGCCTTCGCGCGGCTGGAGTTCGCCTTCAAGCGGACCCTCTGGGTCATCGTGCTGACCACGATGTTCATCCCCGGCATCGCGATCATGCTGACCTCGTTCATCGTGGTGACCGAGCTGGGCATGCTGGACAGCATGGCCGTGCTGGTGGTGCCCGGCGCGGCGGCGGGGGTGCAGGTCTTCTTCCTGCGGCAGTTCTTCCTGTCGGTGCCGGCGGCGCTGGAGGAGGCCGCCCAGCTCGACGGGGCGGGGCCGTGGCGGATCTTCCGTCACATCTTCATCCCGCTGTCCAAGGGGGCCTTCGTGGTGGTGGGGGCCACCTCGTTCCTGCTGTTCTGGAACTCCTACGTCTGGCCGGTGCTGACCATCACCGACCCGGAGCTCTTCCCCATCCAGCAGTACCTCGCCGGCTTCCGCTCCGAGCGGAGCAGCGAGCAGGGCCTGCTCATGGCCGGGTCCACGCTCGCCGCGCTGCCGGTCATCCTGCTGTTCCTGATCTTCCAGCGGCACATCATCCGCGGCGTGCGCATCGCGGGGCTCAAGTGAGGGCCGGGCGGGCGATTCCGCACGAGGAGGGCCGGCACGTCGCGATGCCGCTGGGCGGGATCGGGACCGGCAACCTGGCGATCTGCGCCGACGGCTCGCTGCGCCAGTGGCAGCTCCAGAACGTGGGCAACCACCGGGGCGTCCTGCCGTACACCTTCTTCGCCCTGCGGGTGAGCACGTGGGAGCCGCCCTCGGACGAGCTGTTCGTGCTGCAGGCGCAGGCCCCGGACGCCCCGGCCACGCCGCTGGTCGACGACGACCACGTGCCCGCCTGGCAGCGGGACCTGCTGAGCGCGCATCAAGGCGTGCCCGCGACGACCTTCCGCGGGGTCTATCCGTTCGCGCACCTCGACTACCACGGGCTGCCGGTCGAGGTCGGGCTGGAGGCGTTCAACCCGCTGATCCCGCTGGACGTGGACGACAGCTCGCTGCCCGCGGCGCTGTTCACCTTCACCGTCACCAACCCCGGCCCGCTGCCCGCGCAGGTGTGGCTGGCGGCGGCCGTCCAGAACCCGGTCGGGCACGACGGGACGACGCCGGTGGACGGGGTGCGGGCGCTCGGCTACGGCGGCAACACCAACCGGGTGCGGCGCTCGGGCGGCTGGACCTCGCTGGTCATGGACAACGCCGGGCTCGACCCCGCGGCGCCCGGCGCCGGGCAGGCCGTGCTGACCGTGGACGCGGCCGACGCGGCGGTGCTGCCGCAGTGGACCCACCCCGACGAGTTCCTCGCCTTCCTGGCCGGGCGCGCGGTCTACGGCGACGCCGAGCGGGTACGGCACGCGTCCTGGGCGGCCGACCCGCAGGCGAGCGGCCCGCAACAGGCCTTCGGCACCAGCCCGCCCGGCCAGACGTGGAACGGCGGCGTGGTCGCGCCGATGGTCCTGCAGCCCGGCGAGTCGCGCCAGGTCCGGCTCTGCCTGGCCTGGTGCTTCCCCAACCGCTATGCCAGCTTCGTGCAGTTCGGACCGCCGAACCCGGAGTGGGGGCCGACCCGGTTCTGGCTGGGCAACGCCTACGCCACCCGCTTCGCCGACGCGCTCGACGTGGCGGCCCACGTCCGCGACCGGTGGACCTCGCTGCGCGAGGACTCGTTGCGCTGGGTGGAGACGCTGACCGGCAGCAGCCTGTCGCCGGTCGAGGTCGAGCATCTGGCCGCGCAGGCCTCGATCCTGCGCAGCCCGACCTGCTTCCGTGCCGCGGACGGGGCGTTCTTCGGCTTCGAGGGCGTGCTGGGCGCCTCGACGGTCATGTGGACGGGCGACGTCGGCGGCTCGTGCCCGCTCAACTGCACCCACGTGTGGAACTACGCGCAGGCGGCGGCCCGGCTCTTCCCCACCCTGGAACGGAGCATGCGGGCCACCGAGTTCGGGGTCATGCAGGCGCCCGAGGGCTACCTGCCGCATCGCGTGATCGTGCCGACCTACCTGCGCCAGCTCTGGGACCGGCCCATCGGCGGCCCGGTCGAGCCCGCCCTCGACGGCATGCTCGGCGCGGTGCTCAAGACCTACCGCGAGGTACGGCACGGCGCCGCCCTCGACGCCTACTGGCCGGGCGTGAAGCGGTTGCTGGACCACATCCGCGGCAAGTGGGACCCGCACGGCAGCGGCGTGCTGCTGGGCGTCCAGCCCTCCACCCACGACATCGACCTGTGCGGGCTCAACCCCTTCATGGGCACGCTCTGGCTGGCCGCGCTGCGGGCGGCCGAGGAGATGGCGCTGCTGGCCGGGGAGCCCGCGCTCGCGGCGGAGCTGCGGGAGTTGTTCACGCGGGGGAGCGCCCGGTACGACGAGGAGCTGTTCAACGGGTCCTACTACGTGCAGGTGCCGGCGGAGGGCGACTCGGCGGAGTTCCAGTGGCTCGACGGGTGCCTGGCCGACCAGCTCATCGGGCAGTGGTGGGCGCACCAGCTCGGGCTGGGATACGTGCTGCCGCGCGAGCACGTCGTCTCGGCGCTGCGCGCGGTGGTGGCGCACAACCTGCGGAAGGGGTTTCGCGACTTCGAGCATCCCTACCGGGTCTTCGCCGACGAGGACGACGTGGGGCTGCTCATGTGCACCTGGCCACGGGGCGGGCGGCCTGCCGTACCGACCCGGTACTGCGACGAGGTCTGGACCGGCAGCGAGTACCAGGTCGCGGCGCACTGCCTGTGGGAAGGGCTGGAGGAGGAGGGCCGGGCGATTTTGGACGGGCTGTGGAGCCGCTACGACGGGCGGCGGCGCAACCCGTACAACGAGATCGAGTGCGGTGACCACTACGCGCGGGCGCTGGCCGGGTGGTCGGTGCTGGACGCGCTGGCCGGGGCGTCCTACGACGCGGTCACCGGGCGGCTCACCGTGGCTCCGCGCGGACCGGGCCGGTGGCCGTTGCTGCTGCCGGACGGGTGGGGCACGCTCGTCCGCGACGCGGAGGGCGTGCGCGTCGAGCCCGCCTGGGGCGAGCTGAGCATCAGCGGGATCGAGCACGGGCCCGGCTGAGGGGCGCGGCGGATCGAGGGCCTCGTGGTCACCGGCCGGCGGTCTGGCGGCTCTGGTAGGCGGTCAGGGCTCCGGCGCCGCCGCGGCAGCCGTACACCATGCGCTGGCGGGCCGCGCCGCAGCCCACGCGCCGCAGCCAGGTGAGCTGCCTGGCGACCATGGGCAGGTCGCCGGCGGCCGACAGGGCGGGCGTGAGGTAGGTGACCAGCTCGCCGACCAGCCGCCAGGCCGGGACCAGTTTGCGGGTGGCCAGGTCCAGGCCGTTGCCTTCCAGGCCGTCGTGCGCCGCCCGCCAGTGCGCCGCCCGCAGGACCGACTCGGGCGGCTGCGGCGCGGGCAGCCCCGAGCGCACCTCGCCGAGCACGGTCGAGACCAGGGCCCGCACGATCGCGGCCAGCAGCACCGTCTCCCCGGCGGTCGCGCACGCGTCGGCCACCCGCACCTCGACGGTGGGTAGGTGATGGGAGGGCCTCACCAGCCAGTAGATCATCGCCTCGTCGAGGATGACTCCGGAGCACAACATCGCCTCGACCGTCTCGCGGTACTCCTGGACGCTGTCCAGATAGGGCGGGAAGTCCACCGTCGGCCACCTCGCCTGCGCCCGCGCCCGCCAGGCGGCGTGCCCGCTGTCGGTGCAGCCCACCAGAGGCGAGTTCGCGGTCAGCGCCAGCAACGTCGGCAGCCAGGGCCGCAGATGGTTGCAGACCTGGACGGCCTCCTCCAGGTCCGGCACCTCGACGTGCACGTGGCAGCCGCAGGACTGGTCGCCGACCAGCACGGCCCCGTACTCGCGGGCCATCATGCGGTAGCGGGGATCCTCGGTCAGGACGGCCCGGCCGGGCCGCTCGAAGGGAATGGTCCCCGAGGCGATCAGCCGGCAGCCCGCGTCCCGGGCCGCCGCGGCCAGCTCGGCCCGCATCGTGCCCGCCTGCTCGCCCAGGTCGGCCAGGTCATGGTGCGGCGTGGTGATGGCCTCGACCTGGCAGGCGGCGAACTCGCGTTGCAGCAGCCCGCGAAAGCGCGGCGGCATCTTGGCCACGACCTGCCCGGCCCGTGGCGCGGCCCGGCCGGTGCATGGATCCACGAGGAAGAACTCCTCCTCGACGCCGACCGGCGGCACGGCTGTGCCGGTCGGCGGCCGTCCTCTCGACGTCGCCGACGCCGGCGGGCACGACGTCGTCCTACGGCTGTGATCCACAGGGCCTCTTCTCCGCAGCGGACACCGACATCCTTTTTGCCCCGAAATGTCGGTTTCATGCGCGGGCGGGTGAGGTGCGGTCAGTCGGCGGTGATGGTGAGGCGGGACTGGGTCGCGCCCTGCCACTCCACCAGCAGCACCGTGGCGTCGTCCTGGAGCAGGCCGTCGTGGTAGTCCAGCACGCCGTGCACCAGGCGGCGCAGGGTTTCGGGCGCGGCCAGCCCGTCGGCGGTGTGCCGGATGATGAAGTCCACGAACCGGCTGAGTCCGAACTCCCTGCCCCCGGCGCTGCGGGCCTCGGTGATGCCGTCGGTGTAGAGCAGCACCCGGTCGCCGGGTTCGAGCTGCTCGCGGCACATGACGACGGGCAGGTCGAGGCCCATGCCCATGGGATGCGCGGGCGGGCAGGTCAGCGACGTCGTCCACCGGCCCCCGCGGATCACCACCGGCGGGTGGTGGCCCCGGTTCACCCAGCTCAGCATCCCGGTGCTGGTGTCGAGATCGGCCAGGATCGCGGTGACGAAGCGGGTGCCACGCCCGAACTCGGAGATCAGCACCTCCTCGATGTTCACCGTGTTCTCGGCCAGGCCGAGGTCCTGCCGCCGGTTGTTCCGGCACGCGGCCACGGCCAGGCTGGCGGTCAGCCCGGCGGACACGTCGTGGCCCATGGCGTCGAAGATGCCCAGGTGCGCGACGTCACCGGCGATGGCGTAGTCGTAGGCGTCGCCGCCGACCTCGTAGGCCGGCTCCATGGCCGCGCAGATGACCACTTCCGGGTGGGCGAAGGTGAGCGGCGGCATGAGCTTCCACTGCATCTCGGCCGCCACGTGCATCGGCCTCGTGCGCACCAGCCGGGCGTAGGAGTCGCTGTGCGAACGTTTGCTGGCCACCAGCAAGGCCGCCAGCGAGGCCAGCGCCCGCATGTTCACCAGGTCGGTGTCGTCGGCGTCCCGGACGCTGACGCGGAGCATCCCCAGGCGTTCGGTGCCGTCGAGCAGCGGGATCCACCAGTGGTCCGGCTCGCCCTCGGCGCCGGGCCGCGACACGATCCGGGTCTCCATGAACCCGCGCCCGGCCACGGTGTTGCCGATCCGCAGCTCGGCCGGAGGTTTGTCGGCGGTGTCCGCGTCCCCGGCCGGCAGGAGCCTGAGCACCTGCTGCTGGAGATCGGTCAGGTAGATCAGCACTTCGTGCAGACCGACGTACGCGGCGTGCTTCGCGATCAGCGAAGGCATCTGCTCCAGGGCGCCGATGTGGCCGGCCTCCAGCAGCCCTGCCAGCATCCTGCCGGTGTCTCTCACCATGTCGATCTCGATTTCTTGCGGCGCCTGTGCTTCGTGAGGCCGTACGGGTCCTGCCCCGGTTGAGCCGGATTCACGCCGCACCTGGGTATGGGATCCAAGGTAGGCGAGATGTCGTATAGCGCGGGTCGCCGATCGTCTTCCTGGTAAAGCTGGAACCAGACGCGGGAGGCAGCCGACATGAAGTACGTGCTGATGTTCGTCGAGACCGAGCAGTTCGCCAAGGAGCTCGAGGCGATGGGAGAACTGGAGCGGGAGACCGCCTACGAGGCGGTGGGCCGGTGGTTCGCCGACCACGCCGACCAGATCACGCACCACACGCATCTCGCGCCCGCGCACACCGCGACCACCATGCGCATGCGAGCCGGCGCCGAACCGGTCGTCACGGACGGGCCGTTCGTGGAGGGCAAGGAGGTGGTCAGCGGCTACGTCGAGGTCGAGGTGGCCGATCTCGACGAGGCGCTGCGGCTGGCCAGGACCTGGCCGGCCTGCCCGCTCGTGGAGATCCGCCCGGCGGGATGACCACCAGGTCAGGGGCGCCCGGCGGTCCCGAGGCGGAACTGCTGGCGCGGGTGGTGCGGGAGCACGCGGGGCGGCTCGCCGCCTCGCTGGTCTCGTTGCTGGGCGACTTCTCCGCCGCCGAGGACCTGGTCCAGGACGCCGTGGAGACCGCGCTCAGGCGCTGGCCCGCCGAAGGCGTCCCCGACCGGCCCGACGCCTGGCTGTTCACCGTCGCCCGCCGCCGCGGCCTGGACGTGCTGCGCCGGGAGTCGACCTACCGCGCCAAGCTCGCCGAACTGCGCTGGCCGGTGCGGCAGGAGCCGGACGATCGGCTCCGGCTCATCTTCACCTGCTGCCACCCGGCGCTGTCGCGGCCGGCGCAGATCGCGCTGACGCTGCGGGTGGTGTGCGGGCTGAGCACCGCGCAGATCGCGGCGGCCTTCGTCGTCCCGGAAACGACCGTCGCGCAACGGCTGACCCGCGCCAAACGCAAGATCGCCGAGGCCGGGATCCCGTACCGCGTGCCGTCGGCCGAGGAACTGCCCGCCCGGCTGAACGAGGTCCTGGCCGTGGTCTACCTGCTGTTCAACGAGGGCTACCTGTCCAGTACGGCGGAGCGGGCCCAGGCGCGGGACCTGGTCGACGACGCCGAGTTCCTGGCCGCGCTCCTGGTCAGACTGGCGCCCGGCGAGCCCGAGGCGGCCGGGCTGCTGGCGCTCATCCGGCTGCACCGGGCCCGCAACGCCGCCCGCTTCGGCCCGGACGAGCGCCTGGTCCTGCTGCCCGACCAGGACCGGTCGCGCTGGGACCGGCCGCTGATCGAGGAGGCCACCGCGTTGCTCACCCGGGCCGCCCGCACCCATCACCGTCCCGGTCCCTACCAGGTGCAGGCCGCCATCGTGGCCTGTCACGCCGAGGCCGAGCGGTGGGAGGACACCGACTGGCCGCAGATCGTGATGTTGTACGACGTGCTGCTCCACCTCGCGCCGTCGCCGGTCGGCCGGCTGCACCGGGCCGTGGCGGTGCGGTACGCGCAAGGTCCCGCCGCCGCCCTCGCCGAGCTGGACGCGCTGGCCGGCACGCTGGACGGTTACCCGCTGTATCACGCCATCCGGGCGGAGGTCCTGCGGGCGCTGGGGGAGCCGGGGGCGGCGCGCTCGTGTGACGCGCGGGCGCTGGAGCTCACCGTCAATCCCGCTCAGCAGGCTCTGCTGGAGGAGCGGCTGCGCTGGGGTTAGCGGCTCGGCTTCGCCGTACCCGGTGGAGGGTCAGGGCGGCCACGAGCAGGACGGCGAGCGCGGCCCAGGCGAGGCCCACGGACTCCAGCAGGCCGGTGACCAGGCCCTGCGCCGAGGTGACGGCGGAGATGATCGGGTCGTCGGCCGCGGCTCCGGCGAACACCCGCAGCTCGTACCAGCCGTAGTAGGCGACGTACAGGCCGGCGAGCAGCAGCAGCGCCCCGCTGACGCGGGTGACGTACGGCAGGACACGCCGCATCCGGCCCACCACGGCGGCCCTGGCCAGAGCCACGGCCAGGGACAGGAAGGTGACCACCAGCCCCATGCCCAGCGCGTAGGCCGCGAAGACGGCCAGCGCGCCGAGCGGGCCGCCGCCGGTCAGCGAGGCCGAGGTGACCGCGAGGAAGGGCCCGACGGTGCAGGACAGCGAGGCGACGGCGTAGGACAGGCCGTAGCCGTAGAGCGAGGCCGCGGAGGTGGTGGGCCGGCCACGGGACAGCGTGGGGACGCGCAGGAGCAGCTCCCGGCCGCTCAGCAGCCACCCGCCCAGCGCCAGCAGGGCGAGGCCGATGACGATGGTCACCCAGGGCAGGTAACGCCCGACCGAGACCGCCAGCGGCGTGACGACCAGCCCGAACAGGCCGAAGACGGTGACGAACCCGGCGGTCATCGCGGCCGACAGGGTCAGCGCCCGGACGACCGGGCCCCGCGAGGAGGGGCTGTCGTCGCCGAGCAGCAGGGTCAGGTAGGCCGGGAGCATCGCGAAACCGCACGGGTTGAACGCGGCCACGAGGCCGGCCGTCCCGGCGAGGGCGAGCGGCAGGTCGGCGGCCATCGGTCAGCCCGTCAGCTTGCGCACGTGGCCGGCGAGCTCCGCCTCGCCGAGCGGGCCGGTGGCCTTGGTGGCGGAGCCGTCGGGGCGCAGGAAGACGAAGGTGGACTGGCTGCTGACGCCCAGCTTCGTCCACACCGCGCCCTTGGGGTCGGCGAGCTGGACGATGGAGCCGGTGCCGGTGCGCTGGACGAACTCCTTCATCGCGGCCTCGGTGTCCAGGCCCGCGACGCCGACGAAGGCGGCCTCGCGGTACTTGGCCGCTACGGCCTTGACCGCGGGGGCCTCGGCGCGGCACTTCGGGCACCAGGGGGCCCAGAACCAGAAGACCACCGGCCGGCCGGCCAGACCGGCGCCGTCGAACGGCCGGCCGTCCAGGGTCCGCGCGGTGAACCGCAGCGCGGCCGGGACAACAGGCGTGGGCACCGCCGAAGCCGAAACCGCTGCGGGGGTGGTGGGGGCCGAGAGCGGGGCACGGGTGTCGAGCGGCGCGGCCGCGTCGTCCCACTCACCCCCGCCACACCCGCTGACCAGCAAAAACGCCGCGGTGAGCGCCGCCGTGGCGGCCCGTGCTCTGACCATGCGGCCAGCGTAGGACCGCGCACCCGGCCACGGTCTTACGAGGTGATGACGGGCTCAGACGGTCCGCGTCGGCAGGCTCCGCGCGGTCCGCCGCAGTTCGGCGCCGAGGGCCTGGAGCCGCTCCAGCCCGACCTCCTCGTCGAGGGACTGCCGGGCGTCCTGCACCAGTTGCCCGGCCTCCTCCCTGGCGTCGGGCGCCAGGACCGCGCCGAGGTCGACCATCCGGCTCTCGACCTGGTCGGCGGCGGCGACCACCTCGGCGCGCGCCTCCTCGATCTGGTTGTCGGCGGACATCCCTGCCTCCATGAAAGTGTCGTTAGGTAGATGAACCGTAACATTCCGCAACACCAGTCGGCGGACTCCCCCCAAACCCACCGATCCCTTGCCCAAAGCCGAGATTCCGCGGAGCAGGCCGCGGGAATCGTGTGACCGGCGAGGGGCGCTGAGCCTCCGCGGCAGGCGTCACGAAGGGATGCGCCGTGAACGGTGGCGAGGCGGAGCAGGTCGGTCCCGTGCCGGGGAAGGAGCCCGAGGCACGTCCGTACCGGCACCCGGCCGCGGGCTGGGGAGCGGCGAAGGCGGTCACCGAGATCGTGCTGCGCCAGGGCGAGGTGGTGGACGGCCCGAGGTCCCTCCTGCGGATGAACCACGAGGACGGCGGCTTCGACTGCCCGGGCTGCGCCTGGCCGGACACCCAGGGCCTGCACCTCGACATCTGCGAGAACGGCGTCAAGCACGCCACCTGGGAGATGACCCGCAAACGGGTCGGGCGCGAGTTCTTCGCCGCGCACTCGGTGACGGAGCTGACCCAGTGGAGCGACTTCGCGCTGGAGGACCAGGGCCGGCTGACCGAGCCGATGGTCTACAACGCCGAGACCGACCACTACGTGCCGATCGGCTGGCAGGAGGCGTTCGAGCTGTTCGGCAGCACCGTGCGCGCGCTGGAGAACCCGAACCAGGCGGCCTTCTACACCTCCGGGCGGCTCGGCAACGAGGCCACCTTCCTCTACCAGTTGATGGCCCGCGAGCTGGGCACCAACAACCTGCCCGACTGCTCCAACATGTGCCACGAGGCCAGCGGCCGGGCCCTGACCGCGGCGCTCGGCACCGGCAAGGGCACCGCCGACCTCAAGGACTGGGAGACCGCCGACGCGCTGTTCGTCATGGGGGTCAACGCCGCCTCGAACGCGCCCCGGATGCTCACCACGCTGGCCCAGGCCTACCGGCGGGGCGCGCAGGTGGTGCACGTCAACCCGCTGATCGAGGCCGCCGCGGGCAGCACGATCATCCCGCACGAGTTCACCCAGATGGCGTTGCTCCGCGCCACCCGCACCAGCACGCTGAACCTGCAGGTGCGCAGCGGCGGCGACATGGCGCTGATGCGCGGCATCGCCAAGGCCACCCTGGAACTGGCCGAGACCGACCCCGGCGCGGTGGATCGGCAGTTCCTCGACCGCTACACCGTCGGCTTCCAGGAGTACGCGGCGCTGTGCGCCTCGACGTCGTGGGAGGAGATCGAGCTCCAGTCCGGGATCAGCCGCGAAGGCGTCCGCAAGGCGGCCCGGGTCTACCGCGACGCCGACCGGACCGTCATCAGCTGG
The DNA here is from genome assembly GCF_044459405.1 of Nonomuraea sp. NPDC050328. Classification (NCBI taxonomy): domain Bacteria; kingdom Bacillati; phylum Actinomycetota; class Actinomycetes; order Streptosporangiales; family Streptosporangiaceae; genus Nonomuraea; species Nonomuraea sp. NPDC050328. The sequence goes on from NZ_JBITIW010000016.1 coordinate 36,988, forward strand.
TGCCTCGGCGTCACGCAGCACGAGCACGGCGTCGACACCATCCGGGAGATCGTCAACGTGCTCCTGCTGCGAGGCAACATCGGCCGCGAGGGCGCCGGCCCGTCACCGGTGCGCGGGCACAGCAACGTGCAGGGCAACCGCACCTGCGGGATCGACCACCGGCCGCCGGCCGGCTTCCTCGACCGGCTCGCCGCGGTCTGCGGCATCGACCCGCCGCGCGCCCCCGGGCTGGACACGGTCGGAGTCATCGAGGCGATGCACCGGGGCGAGGTGAAGGTCTTCGTCGGCATGGGCGGCAACTTCGCGCTGGCCGCGCCGGACACCGTCTACACCCAGGCGGCCCTGCGCTCGTGCGAGCTGACCGTGCACGTCAGCACCAAGCTCAACCGCAGCCACCTCGTCCACGGGCGCAAGGCGCTGATCCTGCCGTGCCTGGGGCGGACCGAGAAGGATGAGCAGGCCGGCGGGCTCCAGGGGACCTCGGTCGAGGACTCGATGAGCATGGTCCACCTGTCCGTCGGGATGAAGGGGCCCGCTTCGCCGTACCTGCGGTCGGAGCCGGCGATCATCGCCGGGCTGGCCCGGGCGGCGCTGCCGGCCAGCGCCACGCCGTGGGAGTGGTACGTCGAGGACTACGACCGGATCCGGGACACGATGGCCCGGGTGCTCGACGGGTTCGAGGACTTCAACCGGCGGGTGCGGCTGCCGATGGGCTTCCGCATCAAGCAGCCCGCGCGCGAACTGGTCTTCCTCACGCCGTCGGAGCGGGCCGAGTTCGCTTCGGCGCCGCTGCCCGACGTGCTGCCCGCTCCCGGCACGTTCAGGTTGTGGACGATGCGCTCGCACGACCAGTGGAACACCACCATCTACTCCGACGACGACCGCTACCGGGGGATCAAGAACCTGCGGACCCTCGTCTTCATGAACGCCGACGACATGCGCGAGCTCGGCATCCCCGAGTTCGGGCCGGTGGACGTCACCGCCACGGCCAAGGACGGCTCCACCCGCTCCCTGACCGGCTTCCTCGCCGTCCCGCACGACATGCCCCGCGGGTGCGCGGCCGGCTACATGCCGGAGATGAACGTGCTGTGCGCGATCACCGACTACAGCGCCCAGAGCGACCAGCCGCTGATGAAGCAGTTGCGGGTCACCATCACCGGCACATGATCCGGCCGCCGCTGTCGGCCGTCACCCGGCTCGTGTACTCCGGGCTGGCCGGCGCGGTCGTCGGCGCACTCGTCGGACTGCTGGCCGACGGGCCGATCGCCCTGCTCACCGCGATCACCGCGACCGCCACCGCCTTCGTCGTCTCCGGGTGGATCGTGTTGTGGTCCATGGACGCGGGCACCACGCACCGCTACGCGCGGCGCGAGGACTTCCGGCCGGTGACCGAGGAGGTCGTGATCGTCACGGCCGCGCTCTCCGGGCTGACGGTCATCGTGGTGCTGCTCCTGGTCGGCAACACCGGCGACAGCCACGCCGCGGCCGCCGCCGGCGTCGCCGGGGTGTTCATGGCGTGGGCGGCGCTGCACCTGATGTACGCCACGCGCTACGCCTACCTCTTCTACGAGCACGCCGGCGGGATCGACTTCAACTCCCCGCACCCGCCGTCCTACAGCGACTTCCTCTACTTCAGCTACAACCTCGGCATGACCTACCAGGTCTCCGACACCGACGTCTCCAGCCCCGAGATCCGCCGGGTGGTGCTGCGCCACTGCCTGCTGTCCTACGTCTTCGGCACCAGCATCCTGGCGACCACCCTCAACCTCGTCGCGGGCATCGTCACAGGTCCCTCGTAAGCACCCGGCCGGCCGTCCGCAGTGCAGTCATCTGACCGATTGCCGCCGGGCGGCGCGGATCTAGCGTCGATCCCGTCGAGACCGACCAGGGAGGACCCCAGATGCCTTACGTGACCAGCGCAGACGGAACCGAGATCTTCTACAAGGACTGGGGGAGCGGGCAGCCGGTGGTGTTCAGCCACGGCTGGCCGTTGAACGCCGACGCCTGGGACAACCAGATGCGCCTGGTGGCCGACCGCGGCTTCCGCGCCATCGCCCACGACCGGCGCGGCCACGGCCGCTCCGGGCAGTCGTGGGAGGGCAACGAGATGAACACCTACGCCGACGACCTCGCCGGCCTCCTGGACCGCCTCGACCTGCGCGAGGCGGTGCTGGTGGGGCACTCCACCGGCGGCGGCGAGGTGACGCGCTACATCGGCCGGCACGGCACCTCGCGGGTGGCCAAGGCCGTCCTGCTCGGCGCGGTCCCGCCGCTGATGCTCAAGAACGACGCCAACCCCGACGGGCTGCCGATCGAGGTGTTCGACGGCATCCGGGCCGGGGTCGAGGCCGACCGCTCCCAGTTCTACAAGGACCTGGCGGTGCCGTTCTACGGCTACAACCGGCCCGGCGCCAAGGTGTCCCAGGGCGTGATCGACGCGTTCTGGCTGTGGAGCATGCAGGTCGGCGTCAAGGGCGCGCTCGACTGCATCCGAGCCTTCTCCGAGACCGACTTCACCGAGGACCTCAAGCGCTTCGACGTGCCGACCCTGATCGCGCACGGCGACGACGACCAGATCGTGCCGCTCGTCGCCTCGGCGCTGGCCTCGGTCGAGCTGGTCAAGGGCGCGACCCTCAAGGTCTACGAGGGCGGGCCGCACGGCCTGGCCGGGGACTTCGAGCGCGAGTTCAACGACGACCTGCTGTGCTTCCTGACCCAGTGAAGGCTTCCGGCCCAGCGAAAGGTGAAACCGCTATGAGCAAGCCCGACACCATCGTCCTCATCCACGGCTTCTGGGTGACGCCCCGCAACTGGGAGCACTGGATCGCCCGCTACGAGGCCCAGGGGTTCAAGGTCCTGGCCCCCGCCTACCCCGGCTTCGAGGTCGAGGTGGAGGCGCTCAACGCCGACCCGACGCCGATCGAGCAGGTGACCGTCCCGCAGATCATCGAGTCGCTGGAGAGCCTGATCCGCGGCCTCGACCGGCCGCCGATCATCATGGGCCACTCGGCGGGCGGCGTGTTCACCCAGATCCTGCTCGACCACGGGTACGGCGCGGCGGGCGTGGCCATCAACTCCGCGCCCACCGAAGGCGTGAAGGTCATCCCGCTCTCCCAGATCAAGGCCACCTTCCCGGTGCTGAAGAACCCGGCGAACCGCCACAAGGCCGTCGGTTTCACCTTCGAGCAGTGGCGCTACGCCTTCACCAACACCTTCCCCGAGGAGCAGGCCCGCGCCGCCTACGAGCGCTACCACATCCCCGCCTCCGGCCACATCTTCTGGGGCAGCGCCCTGGCCAACATCCACCCGGGCAAGGACGACAACTGGGTGGACTACCGCAACGACCGGCGCAAGCCGCTGCTGTTCATCTCCGGCGAGCACGACAACCTCATGCCGCCGAAGATCCAGCGGTCCAACGCCGCCCACTACAAGTCGCCCGAGACCCTCACCGAGGTGCTCGAGTTTCCCGGCCGCTCGCATCTCATGCCCGCCGAGGAGGGCTGGGAGGAGATCGCCGACGCCGCGCTCGCCTGGGCGCTCAAGCACTCCTGAGCCAGGAACCCGACGGCCCCGCCGTACCTCTCCGAGAAGGAGGTACGGCGGGCCGTCGGCGTTCACGGGAGAGGGCCGCAGCGGTTACGTAAGTCCATCTACGTCATCCGACGAATGCCTTCAGCCGCCCCGCTGCCTACCGTCGGATCATGCTCTCCAGCCCGAAGCTCCGCCAGCAGCAGCCGGTTCCACTCCTCGGCATGGGTGACCGAGGCGCCGTGCGGCGCGTCCGGGACGCACGCCAGCCGGGCGCCGGCGATCGACCGGGCCACGCGCTCCGCGCCGCCGTCCGGGTCCACGAAGGCGTCCCGGCCGCCCGCGATGACGAGCACCGGCACGGTCACCCGGGCCAGGTCGGGTCCGGGGTCGGCGTCACGCCAGGTGCCGAGCGCGCCCAAGGTGGCCTGGGGCGCGCCGTCGCAGGCCTCCCGCAGCAGGTAGAGCCGGGTCTGCTCGTCCAGGGCGTCCTGCCCGTCGACGGCGAACAGCCGCCGCAGGACCTCGTCCAGCACCGGGATGCGGTGCCGCGCGGCGGCGTCGTGCAGGTCGCCGGCCAGCGGGCCGGGGAACAGGACCGGGCTGCCCAGGACCAGCCGGCGCACCCGGGTGGAGGTCGCGGCGTAGGCGAGCGCTTCGGCGCAGCCGGTGCCGAACCCCACCAGGCTCACACCGGTCAGGCCGAGCCCGTCCACCACGGCCGCCAGGTCGGCGGTGAAGGCCGCCTGGTCGTACCCGCCCCAGGGCCGGTCGGACCGCCCGAAGCCGCGCCGGTCGTAGCCGATCACCCGGTGCCCCGCCGCGACGAGCGCGGCGACCTGGGGTTCCCAGAACCGGAGGGTGAGCGGCCAGCCGGGGACCAGGAGCACGGGAGCGCCCGAGCCGAAGTCCTCGACGTGCAGGCGCACCTGGTCATCCACCTGTAGCAGCGGCATCTGCCCAGCATGGGCCCGCCGGGTCCCGGCGGCATCGGTCAAATGACTGCACCCGAGGAGGCGTTCCATGGACATCATCGGCCGCGAGCGTGAGCTCGCCGAACTCCGCCGCGCGATCGACCGCGCCCCGGGCACGCCGCCCAACGTGGTCCTGCACGGCGATCCGGGCGTGGGCAAGTCCGTGCTGCTGCAGGCGGGCATCGCCTACGCCAGGGAGCGCGGCGTCCGGGTGCTGGGCGGCAGCGGGTTCGAGAGCGAGGCGCAACTGGCCTTCGGCGGCCTGTTCCAGCTCTTCGCCCCGGTGATGGACTACCTCGACCGCGTCGAGCCGTTCCACCGCGACGTGTTACGCCGGGTGCTGGGCCTGCAGGCGGGGCCGGCGCCGGACCGGCTGGCCATCTCGGTGGCCTCCCTGGCCGTGCTGGCGGCGGTGGCGGAGGACGGCCCGGTGCTCATCGCGGTGGAGGACGCGCACTGGGTGGACCACCCCACGCGCGAGGTCATGATGTTCATCCTGCTGCGGCTCCAGCCGTACGACCTGCGGGCGATCTTCGCGCGCCGGCCGCTGACCGCCCGCGAGCGGGTCACGCCGGGGATCAACATGCTGGAGCTCGGCCCGCTAGCCGACGAGGACGCCGGGCACCTGCTCGACGAGGTGCATCCCGGCCTGCCCGAGTCGGTCCGCCGCCGCGTGCTGCAGGACGCCGCGGGCAACCCGCTCGCGCTCACCGAACTGCCGCAGACCTCGGTCGGGGTGGAGCTGCTGCCCGCGGGCGCCCCGTTGCGCACCCGGCTGGAGGCGGCCTTCGCCGACCGGGTGCTGGCCCTGCCGCCGCACATCCGCACCACGCTGCTGGTCGCCGCGCTGGACGGGGACCGCCTCGAACACCGGGCCGAGCTCTCGCCGCACGACCTGCTGGAGGTCGAGGGGCTCGGGCTGGTCACCCGGCACTCGACCCCGTCCGGGCTGCGCTTCCGGCACCCGCTGGTGCGGTCGGCGATCAGCGGCACCGCCTCGCCGGAGGAGCTGCGCCTGGCGCACGCGGTGCTGGCCGAGCAGTACAAGGACGATCCCGAGATCAGGATGTGGCACCTGGCCGCCGCGAGCGTCGAACCGGACGAGGCGACCGCCGCCGAGATCGAGGCGGCGGCGGACGCGGTGAGCGTGCGCGGCGGCACCGGGCTGGCGGTCGAGGCGATGCGCAAGGCCGCGGCGCTCACCCCCGACCTGGCCGACCGCGCCCGCCGGCTGGAGCGCGCCGCCGAGCTGGCGGGCGAGTCCGGCCAGCTCGACCTGGCGCAGGAACTGCTCGACGAGGCCCGCCGCCACCTGGACGACCCGGCCCGCGCGCTGTCCACCCGGGCGCAGATCCTCCTGCTGCGCGACGGGGACCTCGACGCCGCCCGCCGGCTGCTGCGCCGCGCGCCGGGCTCGGGCCTGCTGGTCCGGGTGCTGGCCGCCTCCTACGCCCAGGACCACGAGGAGTGGGCCGAAGTCACCGGCCTCGTCTCCGGCCTCGTCTCCGGCAGTGGCGACCCGCACGTCCGGCTGCTGCACGACGTCTTCCGCGGCGAAGGCAGCGCGGAACGGGTCCGTGCCGCCTTCGACGCCCTGCCCGGCGAAGCCCCGCCCGGCCGGGTGGCCGCGCTGTGCCGGGCGGCGACCTGGCTGGACCTGCTGCCCGACTATCGACCGCACATCCGCGGCCTGATCGGCGGCGAGGGCGCCATGCACGCGGCGAGCGGCTACTGGCTGGCCGCGCACGACCACTTCCTGGCCGGCCAGTGGGACGCCGCCGAGACCGCCGCCGGCGCGGGCCTGGACCTGTGCGTCCGGCACGACCTCGACCTGCTCGCCCACGACCTGCGCTGCAGCCTCGGCTGGATCGCCGCGGGCCGCGGGGACGCCGACAGCGCGCTGGAGTACAGCCGGACCGTCGAGCAGTGGGCGGCGCCGCGCGGCAGCGGACTGCACCTGTCGCTGTCGGCGCGCAACCTGGCCCTGGCCGCGATGGCGCACGGCGACTACGAGAGCGCCTACGGGCACTGGAGCGGCATCAGCCCGCCGGGCTCGGTGCCGGCGCACGTCGCCTACGCCCCCTGGACGGTCTTCGAGCTGGTCGACTCGGCCGTGCGCACCGGCAGGACCGCCGAGGCGCGAGCGCACGTGGCGGCGGCCATGCGGCTGGCCGTACAGCCGCCGAGGCTGCGGCTGCTGATCACCGCCGCCCGCGCCCTGGTCGCCCCGGAGGAGGAGGCGGCCGGCCTGTTCCGCTCGGCGCTGGCGCTGCCGCTGACCGAGCGCTGGCCGTTCGACCACGCGCGGATCCGGCTGGCCTTCGGCGAGCTGCAGCGGCGCCGCCTGCAGCCCGGCGAGGCCCGTCCCGAGCTGCGGCGGGCCTCGGCGTTGTTCGCCGGGATGGGGGCGAGCGCCTGGCAGCAACGGGCCGAGCAGGAGCTGCGCGCGACCGGTGTGGCGGTCACCGCGCGGCCCAACGCCGCGCACGGGCTGACCTCCCAGCAACTGGAGGTGGCCCGCCTGGCCGCCTCGGGGCTGAGCAACAAGGAGATCGGCGAGCGGCTGTTCCTGTCCTCTCGGACGGTCAGCGCGCACCTGTACCGGATCTTCCCCAAGCTCGGGATCACCTCGCGGGCAGCACTGCGCGACGCGCTGGAGGGTGCAGTCAACTGACCGATTCGCCGGCCGGGGGCGCCGCCGCATGCTCGTCCTGCCGACGAGAAGCCGGCGCCTACCGACGAGGAGCGATCACCATGACCGTCCGCCCCCGCCACCGCGGCCTGAGCATGTTGCTGGCCGTACTGACCCTGATGCTCGGCCTGACCGGCACCGCCACCTCCGCCGCCGCCACCGCCACCACCTCCGCCGCTGCCACCACGGGCGGCACCGCGAAACCCACCGTGGTGCTCGTGCACGGCGTGTTCGCCGACTCCTCCGGCTGGAACGCGACGATCACCGCGCTCCAGGCGGCGGGTTTCCCGGTGATCGCCGCGGCCAACCCGTTGCGTGACCTGGCCGGGGACTCCGCCTACGTCTCCAGCCTGGTGAAGACCATCCCCGGCCCGGTGATCATGGTCGGGCACTCCTACGGGGGCGCGGTCATCACCAACGCGGCGCGGGACAACGCCAACGTCAAGGCCCTGGTCTACGTGGCCGCCTTCGCCCCCGACCAGGGCGAGACCCCGCTCAAGCTGGCCGAGCGCTTCCCCGGCAGCCTGCTGGGCGGCGCGCTGGTGATCCGCGACTTCCCGGGCGGCGGCCACGACGGCTACATCGACCAGGCCAAGTTCCGTGAGGTCTTCGCCGCCGACCTGCCCGTGCACGTCACCCGGCAGATGGCGGTCACCCAGCGGCCCGGCAGCGTCGACGGCCTGTCCGGCCTGAGCGGCGTCCCGGCCTGGAAGTCGGTCCCGTCCTGGTACGTCATCCCGACTGAGGACAAGGTCATCCCGCCGGCCGTGCAGCGCTTCATGGCCGAGCGGGCCGGCAGCAAGGTCCGCGAGGTCACGGGCGCCTCGCACGTGGTCATGCAGTCCCGGCCCGACGTCGTGGTCCGGCAGATCCTGGCGGCCTACTCCGCCACCCGCTGACCAGCTCCATCGAAGGGCCCGGCGTCCGCGCCGGGCCCTTCACCCGTTCCCGGGCAGGGCGTCGCGGAGCTGGCTGCGGGCGTTGATGCCGAGCTTGGGAAAGAGCCGGTACAGGTGGGTGCTGACGGTCCGGGGCGACAGGTAGAGCTGCTGGCCGATCTCCCGGTTGGACAGCCCCGCGGCGGCCAGCCGGGCGATCTGCAGCTCCTGCGGCGTGAGCCGGTCGAGCGTGCTGGGCAGTCGCAGGTCGCTGGCCTCACCGGCGGCACGCAGCTCCTGGCGGGCGCGCTCGCCCCAGGGCAGCAGGCCGAGGGTGTCGAAGGCGTCGCGGGCGGCGCGCAGCGAGGCGCGGGCCTCGTGCACCCGCCGCCGGCGGCGCAGCCAGGTGCCGTGGGAGAGCAGGAGCCGGGCGCGCGAGGTGGGCCAGGTGGACAGGTCGGCCTCCAGCGCCTCCTGGTAGAGCCGCTCGGCGTCGGCGTCGGCGGCCAGGAGCGCGCGGGCGTGCCGCAACCCCACGTGCAGCAGCGGGGCGGGGGTCTTCCGCCCATCCGCCTCCAGCTCCGCCAGCAGCGGCCGAACCTCGTCCTGCCGCCGGGCCAGGACCGCGGCCTCGACCAGCTCGCTGATCACCCAGTGCCGCCAGACCGCGTGGTAGGCGGGTCCGCCGCGGTCGAAGATCCGCAGCAGGTAGTCGACGGCCTCGTCGTGCCGCCCGGCGCACAGCGCGATCATGCCTCGGGCGTGCTGGAGCATCGACCGGATCGAGCTGATGTTCATGGTGCCGAGCGCCCGGTCGCCCTCGGCGGCGAGCGCGAGGCCCTGCTCCTCCTCGCCGCGCAACCCCGCCAGCAGGGCGAGTACGGCCAGGCAGCTCGCCACCCAGCGCGGCTGGCCGGACTCCCGGGCCAGCCGCTCGCCTTCCTGCCCGGCGAGTACGGCATTGCGCCAGTCGCCGCAGAACACCTCGTTCCAGGTCTGCGAGCAGAGCGCCTGAGCCAGGACCCCGAGCCGGCCCTGCGCCCGCAGGCCCGCGATGGCGGTCTCCAGGAGGTCGCGGGAGAGCGGGTAGTCGCCGACCGCGGTGGCGGCCACGCCCAGCAGCCGGGCCTCGGCGCCGTCGAGACTCTTCTCGCGCAGCCTGCGCACCCGCTCGATCACCTCGGCGCCGTGCTCGACCGGGGCGGAGGTGGACATGATCATGATCAGCCCGGGGTCGTCCGGGCCGGGCGCCAGCCGCCGGGCCAGGGTGAGGACCTGGTCGCGCAGCTCCCAGCCCGGTTCGGTCCACCAGCAGCGCAGGCCCGCGGCCCGGACGAAGTTGAGCGCCAGGGGGCGGTTCCCGGACGCCTCCAGGGTCTCGGCGGTGGCGATCAGCCGCCGGATCCGGTCGGGGCCCTCGTTCTTGCCCTCGTCGAACACCGCGCCCAGCCAGGTCAGCCGGGCGCGTTCCGTCTCGTCCAGGTGCTCGGGCTCGACGAGGGCCAGCAGGGCGGCCACCTGGTCGCCGCGGCCCAGCTCGAACGAGAGCTCGGCGGCACGCAACAACCGGCGCGCGCGGACCGACCGATCCTCGCTGATCTCGGCCGCCCGGCGCAGGGCGGTCACCGCGACCGCCACCGCACCGCGCCGCCGTGCCCGTGCGGCCGCCGCCTCCAGCTCGGCGGCTACCGGCTCGTCCGGCCGCTCGATGGCCGCGGCGCGATGCCACGCCCGGCGATCCGGATGTGCACCGAGCACCTCGGCCAGCGCCGCGTGCGCGCCGAGCCGCTCGGCGTGCGCGGCAGTCCGATAGACCGCCGACCGCACCAACGGATGCCGAAACCGCACCACCCGCCCCACACCACCCTGCTTTGGGACCTTGGCCACCCCACCCTTTTCCTCGATTAACACCAGCCCGGCCGTCACGGCTGGGGTCAGGTCGGCGGGTGTGGCTCCGGCGGCTGCGAGTGCCTCGGCCAGGTCGGGCCCGTCGTTGGCCGCCGCGGCGAGCAGCAGCCGCCGGCCCGAAGGTGAAAGCTCGCCCAGCCGGGCCGCGAAGGCCCGCTCCAGCCGCGCGGTGAGCGGCAGGAACCCGTCCTCCGCACCCTCCTCCCCACCCAGCGCCACCGGAAGCTCGGCCAGCGCCAGCGGGTTGCCCGCCGCAGCCTCCAGGACCCGCAGCCGCACCCCCTCGGCCAGCCCCGGCGCCCGGACATCGAGCAACTCCTCGGCCGCAGCAGGCTCCAGCCGCTCCAGCTCCAGCTCAGGCAGCCCAGGCCCGGGCAGCAGGCTGGGATGCCCGTCCCGGATCGTCATCAGCACCGCCACCGGCTCGGCCCCCACCCGCCGCACCAGGAAGGCCAGCACCTCGGTCGTCGGCCGGTCGAGCCACTGCACGTCATCGACGGCCACCAGCACGGGCCGCCGCGCGGCGGCGTCGCTGAGCAGCGTGAGCACGGCCAGCGCGATCAGGAACGGCTCGGTGTCGTCCGCCTCCCGCAGCCCGAACGCGGCGCGCAGAGCCTCCCGCTGCCGCTCCGGCAACGCGTCGATCGTGCCGAGCAACGGCTGCAGAAGCTGGTGCAGCCCCGCGAACGGCAGATGGGTCTCGCTCTGCACGCCCGCGGCGGACAACACCACGACACCCCGCCGCCGCGCATCATCGGCGGCAGCGGCGACCAGCGCGGACTTGCCGATCCCGGGAGTGCCGCGCACCAGCAGCGCGCCGCCCCGGCGGGGCAGCCCGTCGAGGAGCGCCCCGATCCGCGCCGTCTCGCGCTCGCGGCCGATCAGCACGTCCGACCTCCTGCCGCCGATTCAGTCCACTTTGTGGATCTTAGGAGGTGGTCGGCCGGAGCGGTGAGTGCAGTCATCTGACCGATTCCCCGCCTGCGCCGCCGTTCTAGCGTCGTGCTCGTCACCGCCGAGCCCACCGAGGAGCCCGCACGATGTCCACGCCTCCGGGAGCGTTCCCTCCATGACCGCCGTCCGATTCACGCACATCGGCGGGCCGACCGTCCTCATCGAGTTCGACGGCTGGCGGTTGCTGACCGACCCCACCTTCGACCCGCCCGGGCAGACCTACTCCTTCGGCTGGGGCACCTCCTCACGCAAGCTCGCCGGGCCCGCGCTGGCCGCCGCCGACCTGCCGCCGCTCGACGCGATCCTGCTCACCCACACCCACCACGGCGACAACCTCGACCAGGCGGGGCGGGACCTGCTGCCGGCGGCGGCCACCGTCGTGACCACCCGCTCCGGCGCCCGCACCCTCACGGGCGCAGTGCGCGGGTTGCGCGCAGGGGAGATGACGCGGCTGGAGGCGCCGGGCCGCCCGCCGATCGACGTCACCGCCACACCCTGCCGGCACGGCCCGCCGCTCAGCCGCCCGCTCACCGGCGAGGTGATCGGCTTCGCCCTCACCTGGCCCGGCCAGGAGTACGGCCCGCTGTGGATCACCGGCGACACCGTCTACCACCGCGCGCTCCGCCGCAGCGCCGCCGAGGTAAGGCCCGGCACCGTCCTGCTGCACCTGGGCGGCGTCGGCTTCCCGCTGACCGGGCGGCTCCGCTACACGATGACCGCCCGCCAGGCCGTCCGGCTGTGCGAGAAGGCGGTCCCGCGCACGGTCCTCCCGGTGCACTACGAGGGCTGGCAGCACTTCCGCCAGGACCGCGAGGACGTCGAGCGGGACCTGCGCCGGGCGCCGCGCTGGGTCGGCGGCCTCTTCCACTGGCTGCCCCTCGGCACCCCCGACCCGGTGACCGTCTAGTCGAACACCACCATGACCACCCAGCCCTGAACTCACGTGTTCGTGCGATGTCCGGCGGCCGGCCGTCGCCCACGCTCCCTGGAGGAGGAAGCCATGACCATCTTTTCGCGCGGGTTCCGCGGCCGGAGCCGGGGCGACGACCGGCTGCCGCCGGGCCAGTACCTCACCGAGGACTTCCCGGTGCTGTCGGCCGGTCCCACGCCCAGGGTGCCGCTCGACCGGTGGGAGTTCACCGTCGACACCGAGACCGGGCAGGTGCACCGCTGGACGTGGCCGGAGCTGATGGCTCTGCCGTACGAGACGCCGACGGTGGACATCCACTGTGTGACGAGCTGGTCGAAGCTCGGCACCCGGTGGCGCGGGGTCTCGCTGGACGTGCTGTTCGAGCAGGTGGAGACCTCGGCGGAGTACGCGCTGGTCTACTCCTACGGCGGCTACACCACGAACCTGCCGCTGGAGGACCTGCTGGACGGCAAGGCGTGGCTCGCCTACCGCTTCGACGACGAGGAGCTGGCGCCCCGGCACGGCGGTCCGGCGCGGCTGCTGGTGCCGCACCTGTACTTCTGGAAGTCGGCCAAGTGGGTGCGCGGCATCCGGCTGCTCGCCGAGGACTGGCCGGGGTTCTGGGAGAGCGCGGGCTACCACAACTACGGCGACCCGTGGCGTGAGCAGCGCTACGCCGATGACTAGGTGGCTGACCGCGCGGCTGGTCGAGGCGCGGGACGAGACGCCGACCGCGCGCACGTTGCGTTTCGAGGTCCCCGGCTGGCCGGGTCACCTGCCGGGGCAGCACGTGGACGTCCGGCTGACCGCCGAGGACGGGTACACCGCGCGCCGCAGCTACTCCCTGGCCTCGGCCGCCGGCGTGGAGCTGACGGTGCAGCGGGTGGCCGGCGGGGAGGTCTCGCCGTACCTCACGCGGGACCTTCGCCCCGGCGACCTGGTCGAGCTGCGGGGTCCGGTGGGCGGCTGGTTCGTCTGGCGGGCGGCCGATCCGGCTCCGGTGCTGCTGGTCGCCGGGGGCGCGGGCATCGTCCCGCTGATGTCCATGATCCGGGCGCGCCGCGCGGCGGGGGTGTCCACGCCGTTCCGGCTGGTCTACTCGCTGCGCTCGCCCGCCGAGCTCTACTACGCCGCCGAGCTGCTGGACCCGCCCGCCGGGCTTGAGGTGAGCCTGGTGCACACCCGCCGCACCCCGCCAGGCCACGCGCGGCCCGCCGGGCGGCTCACCGCCGCCGATCTCGGCCCGTACGGCGAGGCGGACTGCTTCGTCTGCGGCCCGTCCGGCTACGTCGAGGCCGCCGCCGACCTCCTGCTGGGCCTGGGCCACGACCCGGCCCGCATCAGGACGGAACGCTTCGGCCCCACGGGCTGACTGGCCAGCCTTAAGGGCTGGCCGGCTCGTCCGCCGGGCCGAGCAGGTCCCAGCGGTTGCCCGAGACGTCCACGAAGACCGCGACCCGCCCGTAGGGCTCGCGGCGGGCCGGGCTGACGAACTCGACGCCGGCCGCGACCATCCGCGCGTGGACCGCGTCGAAGTCCGTCACCCGCAGGAACATCCCCACCCGCCCGGCGAACTGCCGCCCGACCGCCGCCTCCTGCTCGGGCCCGTCGGCCCGGGCGAGCAGGATGCCGGTGGCCGCGCCGGGCGGGCGGACGACGACCCAGCGCTTGGGCCGCCCGTCGTTGGTCAGGGAGGGCGAGTCCTCGGCCAGCTCGAAGCCGAGCACGTCCACGTAGAACCGGATCGCCTCGTCGTAGTCGTGCACGATCATCGAGACCAGGTCGAGCTGCATCGCCCCACCTTAGCCACGCCGGTGCGACTCCCGCTGACACCCGGCCATGACATCCTGATATTTCGGGCATGGCACAATCGCCGCCATGCCTAACCGGATCCTGGCCATGGCGGCCGTGCTCACACTGGCGGCAACGGGATGCGGGCTGGTCTCCGGCCAGGAGGCCGCGACACCGCCCCCTGCGCCGACCGCCCCGCAGTCCGACCAAGCACAGTCAGGCGCGTCGCCGTCGGACAAGGCGGGCAAGCCCGAATCGGGCAAGTCCGCCGAACCGCAGCCCCTCGCCAGCACGCGCAGCACGATGACCGAGTCGCTCAAGATCGACGTGATCGGCCTCAACCGCTACAAGTCCAAGCACCTCGTCGCGCAGCTCCGCCTGTCCAACACCGGCACCGAGGACCTGCCCTGGACCGGCCAGCTGGGCGACCACACCCGCGAGCTGGGCGCGATCCGGTGGGCCTCGGGCATCGGCGTGCTCGACCACGACACCCGCACCTGGCTCCTGCCGTACCAGCCGGCCGACTCGCCGTGCCTCTGCACCGACCAGCAGCGCGACGGCCTCGACTACGCCATCGAGCCCGGCGCGTCGATCACCGTCTACGCCGTGCTGCCCGCCCCCTCCGGGTCCACCACGACCGTCGTCACCCCGGCCGCCCCGCCCATGCCCGGCGTGCCGATCAGCGACGAGCCGCCGGCGGGCGACTTCCCCGACCCGGACGCCCAGCCGGTCACCCCGGTGACCCGCAAGATCGTCCTGCCGTCGGAATCGCTGGACAAGTCCGAGGAGACCGCCGACGACGGCCAGAACCTCCAGGTCAACCTCTCCTCCGACGTGCTGTTCGCGGTCGACAAGGCCACCCTCACGCCCCGCGCGCGCACGGTGCTCGCCCGCACCGCCAAGCTGATCGACGCCTCGCCCGCCACCACCGTCGAGGTGGCCGGCCACGCCGACTCCTCCGGCAACGACGCGATCAACGACCCGCTCTCCAGGCGCCGCGCCCAGGCCGTCCAGCGCGCCCTCGCCGGCCTGCTGACCAGGGACGGCGTCCGCTTCCAGGCGAAGGGGTACGGCTCGCGCCGCCCGCTCTACCCCAACGAGAGCGACGAGGGCCGCCGCCGCAACCGCCGCGTGACGGTCACCTTCGCCAAGGCCCAGCCGCCGGCCGAGCCCGCCCCCGAGCCCGCCGCGACCACCCGGCCCGGCGCGGCCGGCCTGACCGGCAGCACCCGGGTCAAGGGCCAGGAGTTCGCCCTGGAGGTCACCGGCCTGCGGCGGCTGCCCGGCGGCATGGGCCTGCTCACCTACACCGTCACCAACAAGGGCGACGCCGAGACCTGGTTCAACGAGCTCCACCACGCCCCGGACTGGCAGGCCTACAAGTACCAGGCCGCGGGCAACGTGCGGCTCACCGACGTCGCCGCCCGCCGGCAGTACCTCCCGGGCCGGCTGCAGGTGCCGACCGACGCCGGGACCGACGCCTACTGCGCCTGCACCGACGTCTCCGGCGTACGGCTCAGCACCGAGAAGTACGCCCCGGGCCAGGTCCGCGAGTTCTGGGGGCTGTTCGCGCTGCCCGACACGGCCGCCGAGCTGAAGGTGGCCATCGGTCCCTTCCGTCCCCTTCAGGTGGCCGTCGGGTAGAGGGGTTGATGGGTCCCGCAGGAAGGGGCAAGATCTCTATCCCGAACCCGGGAGGCTTTCTCATGCGCGTTGTCATCGCTGGCGCAGGAATCGCGGGGCTGACGACAGCCCTGAGCCTGCACGCCGCCGGCATCACCGACGTGGTCATCCACGAGTCCGTCGAGGAGATCCGGCCGCTGGGAGTGGGCATCAACCTGCTGCCGCACGCCGTCCGCGAGTTAGTCGAGCTCGGCCTCGGCGAGAAGCTGGCGGAGACGGGCGTGGCCACGGCCGATCTGACCTTCATCAACCGCTACGGCCAGGTCATCTGGTCGGAGCAGCGCGGCCTGGCCGCGGGCTACGGCTGGCCCCAGTACTCCATCCACCGGGGCCGCCTGCAGTACCTGCTCCTGGACGCGGTCAAGGAGCGGCTGGGCGAGGACGCGGTGATCACCGGCTCGCCGGTCACCGGCCTGGAGCACGACGGCGACGTCCTGATCGGCGCCGACGGCATCCGCTCGGGCGTGCGTGCCGCGCTCTTCCCCGACGAGGGCGAGCCGCTGTGGAGCGGCCAGGTGCTGTGGCGCGGCACCACGGTCACCAAGCCGTTCCACGGCGGCCGGTCGATGGTCATGGCCGGCGACGACGTCCAGAAGATCGTCATCTACCCGATCGCGCCGGTGGACGAGGACGGCAACCAGCTCATCAACTGGGCGATCCAGCGCCAGGCGCCCGAGACGGTGCCGAGGGGCGACTGGAACCGCAAGGTGGAGATCGAGAAGTTCCGCCACCACGTGGCCGGCTGGCGGTGCGAGTGGCTCGACATCCCCGCGCTCGTCGACGGCGCCCAGGTGGTCTACGAGTACCCCATGGTGGACCGCGACCCGCTGCCCCGCTGGTCGACCGACACGGTCACGCTGGTCGGCGACGCGGCCCACCCGATGTACCCCACCGGCTCCAACGGCGCGGTGCAGTCCATCATCGACGCCCGCGTGCTGGCGCACACGCTGGCCACCGGCGGCGACCTGGCCGCCTACGAGAAGGAGCGCCGCGAGAAGACCAACGCCATCGTGCTGGCCAACCGGCAGGACGGCCCCGAGGTCGTGCTGCGCCTGGCGCACGAGCGGGCCCCGCAGGGCTTCGACGACATCGACGAGGTCTTCCCGCGCGCCGAGCGCGAGGCCATCGCGATGAAGTACAAGCAGACCGCGGGGTTCGTGGCCGACGTGCTCAACGAGCGGTCGTCGTACTCGGTCTGACGACCTCCTCGGCGATCCGCCGGAGCTGGCCGGCGAGCCGCTCGGGCGGGAAGAGCCACAGCCCCACGCCGGCGGCTCCGGCGGACCGCAAGGCCCGGAGCCGCTCCGCGACCCGTTCCGGGGTGCCCGCGACGGCGAACTCGTCCACCCAGGCATCCGGTACGGCAAGCGGTTCGTCCGGGGCCAGGGCGGCGACCCGCTCGCGGATCTCCGGCCCGTGCGCGGACTGCCCGACCAGCGCGGTGTGCGCCTCGGCCCGCAGGAAGAACCCGACCGCGTCCCGCACCGCGTCACGCGCCTCGCGCTCGTCGTCGGCCACGGCGGCCAGCGCGAAGGCGACGATCGGCGGCCCCTCGCCCTCGGCCCATCGACGGTCCCCCGCCCGCCGGCCGGCTGAGGCGGCTCCGGCGCGCACCTGCTCGCGTGCCCAGGCCACGTAGGCGGGCCCGGCCAGCACGGAGAGCAGCACCCCGTCGCCCTTGGCCCCGGCCACCCGCAACGCCCGCCCGTTGACCGCCCCGATCCACAGCTCCGGCGGCGTCGCCGGCGGGAAGTCCAGCCGCACCCCCGCGAACTCGTGCGTGCCGGTCCGCCGGTCGACGACCTCCCCGTCCAGCAGGTCGCGCACCGCGTCGAAGGTCTCGGCGACCGCGGTCAGCGGCCGTTCGGGCAGCAGGCCGAGCTGCCTGAGCCAGTGCGTGTTCCCCAGCCCCACCGCGGCACGGACCCGCCCGGGGTACATGCGCGCCAGGCCGGCCAGTTCCATGGCCAGGATCGCCGGGTGCCGCGTCATCACGCTGGCCAGCCCGAGCCCCGCGGTCAGGTCGCGGGTGGCGGCCAGGAGCTGGGTGAGGCCGGACATCCCGCCGGTGAAGAAGCAGTCCTCGGAGAACCACAACCCGCCGAAGCCGAGCTGCTCGGCGAGGGCCGCGCCCTCGGTGAGCCGTTCGGGCGGGGTCAGGCTGCCGAAGACGATCCCGATGGTGTCGAGGTCCATCCTGGAGTCCTTCCATGGGCAATAACCCAGGACAACCGGACAGCGTGTCCGGTTATTCCGGCCCGAGCCAGCCGTTCTCCCGTGCCAGCCGGATCGCCTCCGCCCGGCCCGGCACGCCGAGCTTGGCGACGATGGCGCTGAGGTGGTTGCGGACCGTCCCCGCCGACAGGTGCGTCCGGCGGGCGATCACGGTGACCGGCGTGTCGAACTCGGCCAGCCGCAACACGTCCAGCTCGCGCGGGGTGAGCGGGCAGGGCGGCGCGGTGAGCGCGTCGGCGGCCATGGCCGGATCGACGTACCGGCTGCCGGCGTGCACCCGGCGGATCACGTCGGCCAGTTGCCCGCCCCGGGCGCCCTTCGGCAGGAAGCCCTTGGCGCCGGCGTCGAGCGCCCGCTTGAGCAGGGGCGGCCTGCCGTACCCGGTGAGGATGATCACCGCGCAGGACGGCAGGGCGCGGGACAGTTCGGTGGCGACGCCGAGGCCGTCGAGCTCGGGCATCTGCAGGTCGACCACGGCCACGTCCGGCCGGTGGGCCAGCGCCTCGGCGACGGCGGCGCGGCCGTCGCCCGCCTGGGCGACGACCTCCAGGTCGGCCTCCAGCCCGAGCAGCGCGGCCAGCGCGGTGCGGATGAGTTCCTCGTCGTCGGCGAGCAACACTCTGATCATGGATCCACCGTCGGGGGGCTCAGGCGGCGGCCGGGAGGGCGGCCTCGAGGGTGAACAGCCCGCCTTCGGCGCGTGTCCGCAGCGTGCCGCCGGCCTCCGCCAGCCGGTCGCGCAGGCCGTCGAGCCCGGAACTGTGCCGGTCGGGCCGCGCCGCGGCGGCGCCGTCGTTGGTCACCGTCATCCTCACCTGGCCGTCGTGTCGGGAGAGCTCTATGGTGCACCAGGCGGCGCCGCTGTGGCGAAGGATGTTGGTGCCCGCCTCGCGCAGCACGAAGGCCAGCAACGTCGCGGTCGCGGCGGGCACGCCGCCGCTGCGGTCGGTGACCGTGCACCGGATCCCGGACGAGCGCAGCACCTGGGCCAGCGAGTCGAGCTGCGCGCCCAGGTCGATCTCCCGGTAGCCGTGCACGGCGCGGCGCAGGTCGGCCAGCGCGGTCGCGGCCAGGCGGTTCACCTCGGCCGACTCCTGCCCGGCCCGGCCGGGGTCGGCGGTGGCCAGGCGCTCGGCGAGCTCGGACTTCAGGGCGATCACCGACAGGGTGTGGCCGAGGATGTCGTGCACGTCGCTCGCGAAGCGCAGCCGCTCCTCGGTGGCGGCGAGCCGGCTCTGCGCGGCCTGGCCCTCGCGGGCCGCGATGAACAGGTTCCACAGCCAGGCGTGCACGCCGGTGATCGCGATCGTGCCCAGCCCGATGCCGGCGGTGATCAGCAGGTAGGGGCCGGGGGAGTCGCCGTTCCACCACGCCGCCCCGGCCGAGCCGGCCAGGGCCGCGACCACGGCCGACCAGCCGGCCGCCCGGCTGCCCAGCATGGGGGCGGTCCCGATCACCGCCGCGCCCACCCAGGCCCAGGTGCGCCAGCTCTCGGCGGCCAGCGGCACGGTGAGCGGGAGCGAGAGCACCACGGCCGCGGCGAAGGCGCCCAGCAGCCACCGCTGGGCCCGCGCGGAGATCGAGGGGGTGACCGCGGCGTAGAGCACGCCCGACTGCGTGAGGGTGAGCAACGCGATGCCGGCCGCGCCGAGCCAGACGCGGGTGGGGTCGCTCTCGCGGGCCAGCCCGATGCCGGGCATGAACACGGTGGTGAACACGGCCATGGCCAGGGAGGCCAGCGTGGCCGCCCTGACCAGGGCCAGTTGCCGGTGGAGCACCGTCATGGAAGCCATTCTCCCTAGATCAGGATGAGGATCGTCAGGCCGACCACGGCGTCGAAGACCGCGCAGCCCTCGGCGTACGCCTTGGGCACGACCTTGCCGAGCCGGTGGTGCAGGATGTCCCAGCCGGAGTGCGCGAGCCAGCCCGCGGCGACCAGGTAGGGCATGAGGGTCGCGTCCACGGCCATCGCCACTCCGGCCAGCACGACGTAGGCGGCGAAGGCGGCGAGCTGCATGACCAGCAGGCGGCGGTCGTGCAGCTCCCGGCGCAGCAGGCCGATCACCAGGTAGGCGCCGGACAGCAGGAGCAGCAGCCAGGGCGCGGGCACCCAGGGGTTCACCCAGTTGTCGACGGTGATGGCCAGGGCGATCCAGCTCGGCCACCGCCGGGAGATCACTCCCGCGATCGACCGGGGCCGGGCCTCGTGGTGCGTGGTGTAGGCGGCCCGCCGGGCCAGCATCAGGGCGAGCATGGCCGCGAGCATCAGCACGTGCCCGCCGGTGTGCAGGTCGCCGCCGCTGATCAGCCCGGCCCAGTACGGCAGGAGCAGCACCGCGAACGGCAGGACCATCGCGGCCCCCATCTCGGTGACGTCGCGCCAGCCGTGGCCGCGATAGCGCATCCACAGGGACATGGAGAGCGTCATCTCGGCGGCCATGACCATGGCCTGCAGGTCCGCGCCGGGGGTCCAGCCGAACAGGGCGCAGACGAGCTTCCAGAGCGGGTCGAGCAGGGTCATCCCGACGAGCATGGCGAGGACCATCTCGGCGAAGTGCCGGGTGAAGGGCCAGACGCGCTGGAGGAGGGACCGGCGGGGGGCGGGGGAGTGGGTCGAGGTTGTCATGGCTTCAGCGTCGTTCCGCCGCGGCGCAGCCGGCACCCGCGTGCCGTCACGTCCCGCCCGTGAGGATCGCAGGGGTCTTCCGTGACTTTGGGCCTTGCCGCCGGAGGTGACCCCGATCTACGATCCAAGAAAATTGTTAGGAAACTTTCTTAAAAGAAAGGCTTCCGACGTGCGACGCCTCATCACCCCCCTGCTTCTCGCCGTCACCCTCCTCGTCCTCGGCCTCGCCCCACCGGCGATGGCCGCCGATCGCCTGACCGCCGTGTTCAGCCTGACCGGCACGACCGGCAAGTTCGTGGTCAGCAACCCGGGCACCACCGCGGTCAGCGGCTGGTCCCTCGTCTTCGACCTGCCGGCCGGAGTCACCGCCAGCAGCCCGCAGAACGCGACCATCACCCAGAACGGCACCCGGGTGAAGCTCACGCCCGCGTTCTACATCGCCACCCTCCAGGCGGGCCGCAACACCGAGCCCTACTCGCCGACGGTCAACCTCAGCTCCGCCGTCCAGCCCACGAGCTGCACGGTCAACGGGGCCAACTGCGACGGCACCGGCGAACCGCCGCCACCGGCCGCGCCGGTCGTGGCCGAGTACGAGGTCGCCGGCACCTCCGCCAAGTTCATCATCAAGAACAACGCCACGACCGCGCTCAACGGCTGGACGGTCGTCTTCGACCTGCCCGCGGGCGTCACCGCGAGCAACGCGCAGAACGGCTCGCTCACCCAGTCCGGCCGTACGGTCACCCTGACCCCGGCCCACTACAACACCACCATCAACGCCGGCCGCACGACCGAGCCGTACAGCCCGAGCTTCACGGTCAGCAGCTCCGGGGCCGAACCCACGAGCTGCCGGGTCAACGACGTCAACTGCGACGGCTCCGCCGACGCGCCGCCCGGCGTGCCCGGCAACCTGCGCTCGCCGGTCAAGACGACCAAGACCGTCTCCCTGGCCTGGGACGCGGCCACCCCCGGCAGCCTGCCGATCACCGGCTACGAGGTCTACAACGGCACGGCCAAGGCCGCCGAGGTCACCGGCACCAGCGCGACCGTCACCGGCCTGACCCCGAACACCAGCTACACCTTCACCGTCAAGGCCAAGGACCGCAAGGGCACCCTGTCCGGCGCCAGCGCGCCGGTGACCGTGAAGACCAACAACCCCTCCGACGACACCCAGGCGCCGACCACGCCGGGCAACCTGCGCAGCACCGCCAAGACCTCCTCGACGGTCACGCTCGCCTGGAACGCCTCGACCGACAACACCGGCGTCGCCAACTACGACGTCTACGTGGGCTCGGCCGTCGCCACGACGGTCACCGGCACCACCGCGACGGTCTCCGGCCTGTCCCCGTCCACGGAGTACGCCTTCACCGTGAAGGCCCGCGACGGCTACGACAACCTGTCCCCGGCCAGCGCCGAGGTCAAGGTGACCACCGCCGACATCGTCGAGACCGGCTACGCCCGGGTCGGCTACTTCGTCCAGTGGGGCATCTACGGCCGCCAGTTCTTCGTCAAGAACCTCGACACCAACGGCTCGGCCGCCAAGCTGACCCACATCAACTACGCCTTCGGCAACGTCGACCCGGTCAACCTGACCTGCCTGCAGGGCGTCACCAAGGGCACCACGTCCAACCCGCAGGACCCCAACCAGGGCGACGGCGCCGGTGACGCCGAGGCCGACTACGGCCGGCCCTTCAGCGCCGCCCAGTCGGTGGACGGCGTGGCCGACACCGGGTGGGAGAAGCTGCGCGGCAACTTCAACCAGCTCAAGAAGCTCAAGGCCAAGCACCCGCACCTGAAGGTGCTGATCTCGCTCGGCGGCTGGACCTACTCCAAGTACTTCTCCGACGTGGCCGCCACCGACGCCGCGCGCAAGAAGTTCGTCTCCTCCTGCATCGACATCTACATCAAGGGCAACCTGCCCGTGTACAACGGCGCCGGCGGCCCCGGCACCGGCGCGGGCATCTTCGACGGCATCGACCTCGACTGGGAGTGGCCGGGCGCCGAGGGGCACCCGGGCAACCACGTCAGCCCCGCGGACAAGGTCAACAACACCCTGCTGATCGAGGAGTTCCGCCGCCAGCTCGACGCCCTGACCGTCACCACCGGCAAGCGCTACCAGCTCACCGCCTTCACCCCGGCCGACCCGGCCAAGATCGAGGCGGGCTGGGAGCTGGCGAAGGTCGCCAAGTCCATGGACATCTTCAACGTCCAGGGCTACGACTTCCACGGCGCCGGCAGCGACAACTCGTGGGAGCCCAACCGCACCGGCCACCAGGGCAACCTGTACGCCGACACCGACGACCCGTACAACTTCCACTTCAGCGTGGAGAACGCGGTCAACGAGTACCTGAAGGCCGGCGTGCCGCCCAGGAAGATCACCATCGGCCTCGCCTACTACGGGCGCGGCTGGCAGCAGGTGACCGACGGCGGCAAGTACGGCGAGTGGCAGGCGGCCGTCGGCGCGGCCCTCGGCCAGTTCCAGGAGGAGGCCGGCACCCGCGGCTACAGCAACCTCCTGGCCAGCGTGCCCGGCTGCACCATCAGGCACGACGAGCAGGCCGTCGCCACCTACTGCTACACCGGCAACAACGGGCAGTGGTGGACCTTCGACGACGCCTGGGCGATCGGCAAGAAGACCGCCTGGCTGAAGCAGAAGGGCCTGCTCGGCGCGATGATCTGGGAGATGTCGGGTGACACCGGCGTCCTCACCACCGCGCTCGACAACGGCCTGAAGTAGATCCGGCCGCCGAATCCCGGGCAGGGAACCCCTGCCCGGCGATTCGGGGCCACCTGAGCCGGTGGCCCGGGCGCCAGTGCGGGGCGCCCGGGCCATCGCCCCCGCCGCTAGGCTGGCCGCCATGCCCGCCCGCCTCAGCCAGATCGTGATCGACTCCGCCGACCCGCGGGCCCAGGTTCGCTTCTGGGCCGCCCTGCTGGGCGGCGAGCCCGTCGACCGCGCCCGCGGCTGGTCGCACGTCGAACCCCCCGAGTTCGTACGGCTGGCCTTCCAGCCGGTCCCCGAGGCCAAGAGCGGCAAGAACCGGCTGCACCTCGACATCGAGGTCGAGTCCGTGGAGCACGCCGCCGACCGGGCCGAGACGCTCGGCGCCCGCCGGGTGGGCTCCGCCGTACGGGACGAGCAGGGCGCCTTCCAGGTCATGGCCGACCCGGAGGGCAACGAGTTCTGCTTCGTCGGCGACTGACTCAGCCCACGTGCACGATGGGCCGGCGCTCGATCTCGGGCTCGGCCTGGCGCAGCACCTCGCGGGTGAGCGGGGGCACGTCGCCGCCGCCGAAGACCAGGTAGCGCAGCAGCGCGGGCACCGGGTTGCCCTCCACCCAGTGGAAGTAGACGTGCGGCAGCCTCCCGGTCTGGTCGCGCAGGTGCAGCAGGATCGCGGCGATGGCGTTGGGGATGGTCGCCGACTCGACGGTGAGCACGCGGAAGCCGTACCGCTCCTCACCCACCACGCGCAGCTCGCTCTCGAACTCCGACGCGTCCGGCACGGTGACCTCCAGGAAGAGCAGGCCCTCCTTCTGCCGCAGCCGGTGCCGCTCCCACGCCTCGCGGCACTTGTCGACGTACTCCTTCTGGTCGCGCTCGTGCGGCTCGTTGGCGATCAGGTGGATCTCGCCGACCTCGTGCAGGAAGCGCCGGGCGGTGTCGTCCAGGGAGATGCGGGTGACGCGCAGCTCGGTCGAGCGGGTGGCCCGGGAGACGAGCGAGGTGACCACGATGGCCAGCACGAAGAACAGCGCGATGACCAGGCCGTCGGGCCGCTCGATGATGTTGGCCACGGTGGCGTAGGCGAAGATCAGCGTCACCACGCCGAAGAAGATCGCCGATCGCGTCAGGCGGCGCTTCAGGGCCGACAGGGTGACCGCGACGGCGGCCGACAGGATCAGCGCCAGCACGCCGGTGGCGTAGGCGCCGCCCTGCGACTCCACGTCCGCGCCGAAGAACAGGGTGATGGCGAAGGAGACCAGGGTGAACAGCAACACCATGGGCCGGCTCGCGCGCGCCCAGTCGGGGGCCATGCCGTACCTCGGCAGGTAGCGCGGCACGATGTTGAGCAGCCCGGCCATGGCCGAGGCGCCGGCGAACCACAGGATGGCGATGGTGCTGATGTCGTAGGCGGTGCCGAACCAGTCGCCGAGGTACTCGTGCGCCAGGTAGGCCAGCGCGCGGCCGTTGGCCTGGCCGCCCTCGGCGAACTCGGCGGGCGGGATGAGCACGGTGGTGGCGAAGCTGGAGGTGATCAGGAAGACGCTCATGATCAGCGCGGCGGTGGTGAGCAGCTTGCGCGCCCCCTTGACCCGCTGCGCGAGCTCGCCCCTGACCAGCGGCATCACCGCGACGCCGGTCTCGAAGCCGGACAGGCCCAGGGCGAGCTTGGGCATCACGTAGAGCGAGACCGCGATCATCGCGACCGGGCTGGCGTAGTCGGCCTCCAGCACGTTGCGCCAGTTGGCGACCAGCTCGGGGGCGGCGAGCACGTGCTGCACGGCGGTGGCCACGACGACCACGTTGAGCAGCAGGTAGACCGCGACCAGCACGACCGCGATGGAGATCGCCTCGCTGAAGCCCAGCAGGAAGACCGCGCCGAGCGCGGCGATCAGCACCAGCGTCACCGGCACCTGCGTGCCGTGCAGGAACTCCGGCACGAACGGGTTGTGCAGCACGTGCGCGGTGGCGTCGGCGGCCGACAGCGTGATGGTCACGATGAAAGCCGTCGCCACGAAGCCGAGCAGGAACAGCACCAGCAGCTTGCCGCGCCAGCCCGGCAGCAGGCTCTCCAGCATCGACAGCGAGCCCAGGCCGTGCGGGCTCTGCTCGGCGACCGCCCGGTAGGTCGGCAGCGCGCCGAACAGTGTCAAGGCCACCAGCAGCAGCGTCGCGACCGGGCTCAGCGCCCCGGCCGCGAGCGCGGCGATGCCCGGCTGGTAGCCCAGGGTGGAGAAGTAATCCACACCGGTCAGGCACATGACCTGCCACCAGGAGTGCTGCCTGTGCGGGACTTCGGGGGTCTTCGAGTCCGCGTGATGCAGACCATCCAGCAACCAGCGCCGGATCGAGGATCCGGTATGCGGCCGGGTTGACGTGGTCAACCCGCTCACCCCCAACAGTCAAACGGACCAAAGACCGGGAAGCGTATCCTTCGCCGTGGAGTGTGAGGAACCAGTTCAGATGCGTCTTGACGCAATCCCTACGCCCAGGTCCTGACGTTGCCGCCCCACCGTTGTCGCCACCCTGAGGAGCCGTGTGAACCTGACCGAGCGGGGTCCCGCTTTCGCCGAGTTCTGGCGGGAACGGCACCTGTGCACGCTGAGCACCGTCCGGCCGGACGGCACCCCGCACGTGGTGCCCGTGGGCGCGACCCTCGACCTGCCGGCCGGGATCGCCCGCGTCATCACCTCGGGGGCCTCGCGCAAGGCGCTGCTCGTCGCCGCCGGCGCGGACCGGGTGGCGTTGTGCCAGGTCGACGGGCGGCGCTGGTCCACCCTGGAGGGGATGGCCGTGGTCCGGCGCTCGGCCGAGGAGGTCCTGGAGGCCGAGCAGCGCTACGCCGAGCGGTACAAGCCGCCGCGGGCCAACCCGGAGCGGGTCGTGCTGGAGATCGCGATCACGCGGGTGCTGGGCAACATGTGAACTACGACTTGGTGATCGTCACGGTGTAACCGCCGTCGTCGTGCTTCTCCCCTACGCTGATGCCAACGTTGCCGGCCTTGTAGTGGTACTCCCGGGACGGGGTGTCCCCGCACGACTCCGGCCGCTCGCCGAGCAGCCGGATCGGGCCCTCGCCGGTGCGCACGGTGGAGTCCACCGAGTAGAGGACCACGCCGGTGTGGCAGGCGTCCACGTCCACGCCCTCCCGGGCCCGCACCTCGATCACGGTGGCCCGCGTCGGCGACGAGCGCACGACCGCCAGCTTGACCCCGCCCGGCTTCTCGACCGGCGAGATGTGGTGCCGGGTGGTGCCCGGTGTGGCGACGCAGGCCACCTCGGGCTCGCCGAGCCAGCCGAGCTTGCGCTTGTGCCAGGCGAAGAAGTCGGGCTGGCGGCCGGACAGCTCGCCCATCACGTCGAACTCCCCGACGTAGCGCCCGTTCTCCGACCCCTTCTCGGGATACAGGTCGGGCAGGCCGAACAGGTGGGCGGTCTCGTGGGCGACGACGCGGTACTTCAGGTCGGGGTCGTCGCCGAAGTAGGTGATCGCCGCCGCGACCTCCGCGCCGTGCACCTGGACCGGGGGCGCGCCGCCGGTGTAGGCCGCGGTCGCCTCGGCGGAGATCTCCGAGGCGGCCAGCGTGGCCATGATGTGCACCATCGAGTAGGCGCCGAAGTCGACCGACGGCTCGGCCCGTGCCACCGCCTCCAGCGCGTCGCGGATGTAGGCCTGCTGCGTCTCGATGCCGAAGCCGCGTTCCATGCCGTAGTCGGTGGACTCCTTGGGCATCCGGGCCCACTTCAGCACCGGGGTGAGCTGGAGGTCGAGCTTGCCGTACGAGGCCTGCTGGAACCAGCGGGACACCGGCCGGTAGTGGGCGAAGCGCTCGGCGAGATCCTCCTCGCCCACGGCGTCGGGGAAGTCGACGAAGACCATCAGCGCCCGTACGGTGCCCACCGGCCGCAGGTAGTAGCGGTAGTCGGTCGGGCCCTCCTCGCCGTCCACGGACGAGGGCAGCTCGCACGGCGAGCCCGCGCTGGGGTTCAGCGTGCCGGGCGCGGCGGTGACCCGCTGCGCCGCGCAGCCGCACAGCGCCAGCACGAGCACGAAAGCCAGCAGCCGGGCGCGGTTCACGGCCGCTCCTCGATGAGCATCTGCGGCCGGCCGGTCACCAGCAGCCAGCTCGGCAGCAACGCCAGGCAGAGCAGCGGCACCAGGTCGAGGTCGGTGACCACGGTCACGGCCATGAACAGGCTGAGCCAGCCCTGCTGGGTGACCGCCAGCGTCAGGCCCAGCACGCCGCAGGCCACCGCGAGCGGCACCGGCACGCCGGGAACCACCTCGCAGACCAGCAGCCCGAGCGCCACGCCGACGAAGACCGCCGGGAAGATGCGCCCGCCGACGAAGCCCGCGGTCGCCGCGACCAGCAGGGCGGCGACCTTCACCACGACGACGAGCAGCAGGTGGCCCGCCGGGTAGCCGGCGCCGATCAGCTCCCGCATCTCCGCCAGGCCCTTGAACAGGGTGATCATCCCGCCGATCACCCCGAGCACGCCCAGCACGAACCCGCCGAGCGCCAGCCGGGCCACCGGCTGCCGCACCCGGTGGAAGAGCCGGTGCACGTGCGGGAAGGCGTAGACCGCGACCAGCCCGACGGCCGCGCCGATCGTCGCGATCACCATCCCGCTGAGCAGGTCGATCGGGCGCATCGCATAGTCCGGCAGGTCGAGCGCGAAGGACGGGCTCGCGATCACCACCATGGTGATCGCCCCCGCCGCGGCGGCCACCAGGGGGGCGAACAGCCGGTCCCACAGCGGCGGCGCGTCCGCGCCCGCGTTCGTCTCCGACAGCAGCAGCGCGGCGGCGACCGGCGTGCCGAACATCGCGCCGACCGTGCCGGCCACCGCCATCCCCATCCACGCGACGCCGGGCACGGCCGGGATCAGCCGGGCCCCCGCCGCCACCGTCACCGCGATCGTGGCCGCGGTGATCGGGTTCTCCGGTCCGAGGCTCGCCCCGCCGGCCAGGGTGAACACCGCGGCCAGCAGGATGCCCGGCAGCACCTTCACCGGCAGCGGCGGGCCCACCAGCGCCTCGGTCGCCGGGTCAGGCCCGGACGGCAGCTTCCACAGCACCAGGCCCACGGCCACCCCGCTCAGCGTGAGCACCGCGAGGATCCACCACCACGCCGACCCGGTGAAACCGATCCAGGACGGCAGGCGGTCCCACAGCACATGCTGCAGCAGCTCGGCGAGGTAGCTGAGGCCCAGGAGCGTCAGGGCGCAGCCCACGCCGACGACCACGGCGGGAAGTGCCATGCGGGCCAGCGTCCCGGCCCGGCTGTGCGCGATCGGCGGAGTGGCCACGCTCAGCCCCGCGTCGGACGACCAGCCGGCGACGGGTGGATTTCGGGGCTTCCGTCAGGAAGTCCGGTGATCGGTTGAAGCATGGGCTGGTCATGCCCGTACGGCAGTAAAGGGAAGATCATCCGGTTGGCAGGTTTGCGGCCAGGTGGCCCAGCCCCGCCCCGGCCGCGACCGCCAGCAGGCAGCCGGCGAACATGCCGACCAGGTTGAGCGCCCGCTCGCGGGTGCCGTGCAGGGCAAGCGTCTCGACCATCGCGGTGCTGAAGGTCGTGTAGCCGCCGCAGAACCCGACGCCCGCAAGCACCCGCCAGTCACCGGTCAGGCCCACTCCGACGAGCAGGCCGAGCAGGAACGAGCCGGTCAGGTTCACCACGGTCGTGGCCACCGGGAAACGGGTGGGGAAGCGGCTGCGGATCGCGTGGTCCACCAGGTAACGGGCCGCCGCCCCCGCCGCGCCGAACAGCGCCACCAGGAGAGTCACCGGCTCGCCCGGCCCGCACGGGCCCCCAGCCACGCCGCGCCCAGACCACCGGCGAGGCTGGCCACCGCGTAGCCGAGGGCGAGCCAGAACCGCCCGGCCAGCAGGAGCTGATCGACGTCCAAGGCGAAGCTACTGTAGGTGGTGAACGACCCGATCACCCCGGTCCCGGCCAGCAGCCGGACCTCCGGCCGCACCCTGGAGCTCGCCACCAGCCGGCCGAGCGCGAAGGCGCCGCTCACGTTGACGGCCAGCGTGGCCAGCGGGCCGTACTCGGCCGCCGGGAGCAGCAGCGTCACGCCGTACCGGGCGCTCGTCCCCGCCAGCCCGCCCGCGGCGACCAGGGCGGCGGCTTTCCAAGGAGTCATGGCCGCCAGATCCTAACCGCGCCGCCCGCCCGCCCCGAGGTCAGGGCGCGTCGGTCTTCGAGCCGAGCAGTTGCGGCGAGACCCGGTCGACCAGCGCGTTGAGCTCCGGGTCGGGCCCCCAGTCGGCCACCAGCAGCCGCAGCCCGGCCCGGTGGTGCAGCAGCAGCCGCTCGTGGATCCGCTCGCCCTCCGGGGTGAGCCGCAACGAGTTGCCGTCGGTGGAGCGCCGCACCAGCCCCGCCGCGACCGTCTGGTCGACGTAGGGCCGCCCCTCGGCCCGGCTGACCTGACCGCGTTCGGCCAGCTCGGTGGCGCGCATCCAGCCGCCGTGCGCGCCCAGCCGGGCGACGATCCACACCCCCTGCGGGCTGAGCTCCTCCAGCCCGGCCAGTTGCCCGAGCCGCCGGTAGTAGTCCCGGCGCAGGTCGGCGTGGGCGAGCTGGACCAGCCCCCGCTCGACCTCCTCCAGGGACGAGCGCTCGGCCGAGGCCGTCCCGAGCCCCTCGCCCAGGTCGCTCGCGCCGACGGTCTGCTTGAGCGGCTGCTCGGGGATGAACCAGGTGAGCAGGAAGGCCACGAACAGCACCGGCGTCGCCACCAGGAACACCCGGGCGATCGAGTCGGCGTACACGTGCAGGAAGTCGGCCGCAAGCTCCGGTGGCAGCCGTTGCAGCGTGGTCGGGTCGCTCTGCACCGCCGCCGGGGTGAAGCCCGGCGGGAAGGTCGTACGGCCGGCCAGCTCGGCGATGTCGTCGTTGAGCCGCGCGGTGAACACCGAGCCGAGGATGGCCACCCCGAAGGAGCTGCCGATCGACCGGAAGAAGGTGGCGCCCGAGGTCGCCACCCCCAGGTCACGGTACGGCGCGGCATTCTGCACGATGATCACGAGCACCTGCATGACCAGCCCGAGCCCGGCGCCCAGGACGAACAGGTAGAGGCTCATCGTGAGCGTCGAGCTGTGCTCGTCCAGCAGCGACAGCAGGAACATGCCGACGGTGGCGATGGCCGTGCCGAGGATGGGATACATCCGGTAGTGCCCGGTCTTGGCGATGAGCTGCCCGCTCAGGATCGAGGTGCCCAGCACGCCGACCATCATCGGCAGCAGGTGCAGCCCGGAGGCCGTCGGGCTCACGCCGTGCACGATCTGCATGAACAGCGGCAGGTAGGTCATCGCGCCGAACATGCCGAAGCCGACGACGAAGCCGATGATCGACGACATGTTGAACGCCCGCAGCCGGAACAGCCGCAGCGGCATGACCGGTTCGGCGGCCCGTTTCTCGACCACGACCCAGGCGGCCAGCATGACCAGGGCCGCGGCGATCAGCCCGATGATCACCGGGCTGCTCCACGGGTAGGTGGTGCCGCCCCAGGTGGTCATCAGCACCAGGCACGAGGTGGCCGCGCCCAGCAGCACGATCCCGGCGTAGTCGATCTTGTGCTTGGTGCGGTTGGCCGAGCCGGGTAGCACCGCGGCGATCACGAAGAGCGCGAGCGCGCCCAGCGGGAGGTTGATGAAGAAGACCCAGTGCCAGGACAGGTGATCGACGAAGAGCCCGCCGAGCAGCGGCCCGGTGATGCTGGAGACGGCGAAGACCGCCCCGAACCAGCCCTGGTAGCGGCCCCGCTCGCGCACCGGCACCACGTCGCCGACGATCGCCTGCGCCAGGACCATCAGCCCGCCGCCGCCCAGGCCCTGGATCGCCCGGAAGAGGATGAGCTGGGTCATGTTCTGCGACAGCCCGCAGAGCACCGAGCCGATCAGGAAGATGACGATCGCGGCGAGGAAGAGGTGCTTGCGCCCGTACTGGTCGCCGAGCTTGCCCCACAGCGGGGTCGAGACCGTGGAGGCGAGCAGGTAGCCGGTGACCACCCAGGAGAGCTGTTCGAGGCCGCCGAGGTCGCTGACGATGGTGGGCAGGGCGGTGGAGACGATCGTCTGGTCGAGGGAGGCGAGCAACATGCCGAGCATCAGGGCGATGATGATCAGCACGACTCTCGGTTGTCGTTGATCGTGCTCGGTCGTCATGCTCCGGGTGATCCCCGGGCAATCTTCCGGATAGCGGCAACTCCTCGCCAAATCCGCTTCACCGCATGCCCAGAAACGTCCGAAAAATCCGGAAACTTCAGGAGGTGAAGCGCTGCCGGAGCTCGCCGATGCCCTCGATCGTGGAGACCAGCTCGTCGCCCGGCGCCAGCCAGCGCTGCGGGGTACGGCCCAGCCCCACCCCGGCCGGCGTGCCGGTGAACACCACGTCACCGGGCAGCAGCGGCAGCACCGCCGACAGCTTGGCGATCAGCGCCGGCACCGGGAAGATCAGGTCGCGGGTGCGGCCCTTCTGCATCTCCTCGCCGTTGATCGTGCAGCGCAGCTCCAGGTCGTCGGGGTCGGCGAACTCGTCCGGCGTGACCACGCACGGGCCGATCGGGGCGAAGCCGGGGAAGGACTTGCCGAAGCTGAACTGCGGGGCCGGGCCGGTCAACTGGGTGATCCGCTCGGACAGGTCCTGCCCGATCGTCACGCCCGCGACGTGCTCCCACGAGGGCTCGGCCTGGTAGGCGCGCGAGCCGATGACCACGACCAGCTCGATCTCCCAGTCGGTGTGGCCGCCCGGCGGCAGCCGTACCTCTGAGACCGGGCCGGTGATGGCGCTGGCGAACTTGGTGAAGATCGGCGGCAGCGTGTCCGGGGCCGCGAAGCCCGACTCCGAGGCGTGCTCGCTGTAGTTGAGGCCGACCGCGAGCACCTGGCGCGGCGCGGGGACGGGGGAGCCGAGCCGCTCGGCGGCGTACGGCACGCCCTCGGGCAGGTCGGCGCTCGCGGCCCAGGCGCGGAACTCGGCCCAGCGCTCGTAGACGGCCTGCGGGTCGGCGGCGAAGCGCCCCCCGCTGGCTTCGGCCACGTCCACCGCGCGGTCGTCGATCAACAGGACGAGGCGGCCGGCGAGGTTCGCGATACGCATCGGGAGGCTCCCTCAATTCATCATGATGATTATGCGTATCCTAGCCAGATGAATCGTGCGGAGCGGGCGGCGGAGGTCCTGGCCGGGCTGTCCAGGGCGGCGGCCCCCGGCGAGCGGCTGGGCACCAAGGAGGAGCTGCGCCAGGCGTGCGGCGTCTCGGCCGGCACCTTCAACGAGGCGTTGCGCCTGCTCCAGGCCCGCGGCCTGGTCACCGTACGGCCCGGCCCCGGCGGCGGCCTGTTCGCCGCCGAGCAGTCGCCGATGGTCCGGCTGGGCACCACGATGCTCGCGCTCGACTCCGGCGCCTCCGAGGTCGCCGATGCCATCCGGGTGCGCGACGCGCTGGAGCCGCTGCTCTTCGAGGACGCGCTGTGGCACGGCTCCCCGGCCGACTTCGCCGAGCTGCGCGCCTGCCTGGAGACGATGAAGCGCGCGGCCGGCGCCACCGCGTTCGTCCGGGCGAACTGGGCGCTGCACGCGCGGATCGCGGAGATCAGCCCCAGCCCGCTGCTGCGCTCGCTCTACCTCAGCCTGCTCGACGTCATCGGCTCGCGCACGGTCTCGATGGCCGAACCCGATCCTGGCTACCTGGCCGCCCGGCACCGCCTGCACGAGCGCCTGGTCGAGGCCCTGGAGCGCCGCGACCGGGAGGCCGTCGCCGCCCTGCTGGCCGAGCACGCGGTCAGCGGCTGATCACGGAGGCCAGCCGGCCGAGCGCGGCGGTGATCTGCGCCGGGCTGAGCCCCCGGTCCTGCCGCTGATAGGTGTAGACGTCGGGCGCGAGCGGGGCCAGCAGCACGTCCACCAGCGCGTCCGGGTCGGGCGTCGCGGCGGCGACCAGCAGCGAGCGCACGTGCACCCGCCAGAACCCGTAGGCCCCGGTCTCGAACCGGGAGCGCCCGGTCTCGGCGCCCAGCACCAGGTGCGCGTGCGCCTCCAGCAGCTCCACCATCGCCGCGTAGAACGCGGCCAGCCGCTCGCGCGGCGGCGCCCCCGGCCCCAGCGGCGGCTCGCCGCGCAGAAGCCGCTCCTGCAGCGCGGCCTCGTGCGAGTCGAGCAACGCCGTGGCGATCGAGGCGCGGTCGGGGAAGCGCCGATAGAGCGTCCCGCGCCCGACCCCGGCGGCTCGGGCGATGTCGTCCATGGTCACGTTGGGCGCGCCCTTGGCCGCGAACAGCTCGGCGGCGGCGTCCAGGATGCGGCCGCGGTTGCGCGCGGCGTCTGCTCTCTCCACCGCCCCAGCATATAACTGGACACTGTGTCCGCTTATCCGGTAGCGTATAAGCGGACACGATGTCCGGATATGGAGACCGATCATGAACCTCTTGCACCTCGATGCCAGCGCCCGCCGCGCCTCCCTCTCCCGCGAGCTGTCCGCTACCTGGGCCAAGCGCTGGCGGACCGAACACCCCGACGGCGGCTACCACTACCGCGACCTGGCCGCCGACCCCGTCCCGCACATCGGCGAGGCCTGGACCGAACTGTGCGACTACGTGATGGCCCACCGGATCACCGAGATCGCCAGGTACCGCGAAGCCGCCCGCACCCCCGCCCAGATCGAGGCATGGGACGTGCTGGAGCCGCTGCTGAACGAGCTGGTGTGGGCCGACGTGGTGCTGATCGGCACGCCGATGTACAACTACTCGATCCCCTCCTCGCTCAAGGCGTGGCTCGACCAGGTGACCTTCCCCCGCATGTCGCTGGCCGGCCGCCGCTTCGTGGTGACCAGCGCCCGCGGCGGCATCTACACCGGCGACG
Organism: Nonomuraea sp. NPDC050328; assembly: GCF_044459405.1. NCBI lineage: Bacteria > Bacillati > Actinomycetota > Actinomycetes > Streptosporangiales > Streptosporangiaceae > Nonomuraea > Nonomuraea sp. NPDC050328. Next base: position 70,763 of record NZ_JBITIW010000016.1, read on the forward strand.
CCCCCAAGGCGCCCCTCGACCACCAGGAGCGCTACCTGCGCGACTTCTTCCACGGCCACTTCGCCGTGGACGACGTCACCTTCATCCACGCCGAACTGGCCAACGCCCGCATCGACCCCCTGCTGGCCCACCTGCGCGAGCAGCACGAGCAGTCGCTGGCCGCCGCCCGCCAGGAGGCCGGCCGATGAACTGGCTCGTGCTCCTGCTGGCCGGCCTGGTCGAGGTCGCCTGGTCGCAGAGCATCCGGCCGACCGAGAACTTCACCAAGCCCCTGCCGAGCGTGATCTCCATCGCGCTCATGATCGGCGCGGTGCTGCTGCTGTCCCGGGCGATGAACACCATCCCGGTCGGCACCGCCTACGCCGTCTTCACCGGCATCGGCGCGGTGGGCGCCATCGGGCTGGGCATCTGGCTCAACGACGACCCCGTCTCGATCGGGCGGATGGCCGCCCTGGCGCTCATCGTCGGCGGCATCGTGCTGGCCAAGGTGACCTCGTAACCGCCGGGGCGCGGCCCCATACTTACGCTGATGCCGAAGTACGCCGCCGCCGTCGCCCCCGTGATCGACGCCGCCCACATCGACGGGCACGCCGCCAGCCGCCCCCTGTCCGCCGAGGCCGTCCGCGCCTCCGGGCTCACCCCCGGCCTCCTCGTCGACCAGCGCTTCACCCTCCCGCTCCGGCCGCTGACCCGCGCCGGGCTGGCCGCCGTCTACCGGTACGGCACCGCCGCCGAGCGCGAGCCGGTGCTGCGCGCCCACCTCGACGAGGGCGCCCTGGAGGAGGAACCCGCCGGGACCTTCCGCGTGACGGCCAAGGGGCTGGCCTTCATCGAGCTGGTCTACCGGGCCAACGCCGAGGCCACCGCCACGCTCTGGGCCGGGCACGACGTGGCCACGCTGGCCGGGCTGGCGGGGCGGGTGCTGGAGGCCGCCCTCGACGACGCGGGACCGGCCTTGCGGGTGATGGCTCCGCCGTACGAGCCGGATCCGAGCCCGGGGCTGCTGCTGTTCAACCGGCTGGCCGCGTTGCGCTACCACCGGGCCGACGCGCACGCCGCCGCCTGGCAGGCGGCCGGGCTGACCGCCGCCCAGGTCACGGCCCTGCCGCCGGGCGAAACGCGTGAGCGGATCGAGCAGGAGACCAACCGGCGGGCGGCCGTGCCGTACCGCGTGCTCACCGAGACCGAGCGCGGTGCCTTTCTGGACGGGCTGCTGGCTCTGGTACGCCCGGCAAAGTGACTTCGCCGGTATCTCGCGATGCGGGCCGGATGAGAGCACAATTGACCGACATGACCGGGACCCCGGGCCGCCGGAGCCCGGGCCCCGCCTGGCTCGGGGCCGTCTAAGGAGGCAGTAGGGCCGTGGAGCTGCCCAGCCAGCCGCGGGTGATCGTCGGCGTCGACGACTCGCCCGCCTCGCGCTGGGCTCTGGCCTGGGCGATCGGCGACGCGCGGCTGCGCCGGATGGCCCTGGTGGCCGTGCACGTGAGCCGGGCGCCGGTGCATCCCTTCTCCGAGACGCTGCCGGTGCACCACGCCGCCCGCCAGGACGAGGAGGAGCGGGCCATCGAACTGGTCGAGCGCGCCTTCGAGGACGTCGCCGGCGGCGTGCCGTACGACGTGGAGACCGCCCTGATCAGCCGGCTCGGCGAGCCGGGCCACCACCTGGTCGACCTGGCTCGCGAGGGGGACCTGCTGGTCCTCGGGCGCAGCCGCCGCGGCGTGCTGGCCCGCATGCTGCTGCCCTCGACCAGCCTGTACTGCGCGCGGTACGCCAGGACCACGGTGATCATCGTCCAACCGCCGTCACCGCCCGACCAGGAACAGGTGTCCGCCGAGCGCACCCGCCGCTTCTGGCGCTGAGCGACCTCAGCCCCTGCGGTGCCTGGCCTGCCCGTTGGCCCGCGAAGTCGCCCACGCGCTCAGCAAGGTGGTGATGGGCACAGCGGCGATCAGCCCGAGAGTGCCGACGACGCTCCGCACGATCTCCTGCGCGATGGCCGGGTTGGCCAGCACGTCACCAAGTGGCTGCGCGGCCACGCTGATCAGGATGAGCAGAGGCAGCGAGGCGCCCGCGTAGGCGAGCACGATGGTGTTGATCACCGACGCGATGTGCGCCCGCCCGACCCGGGCGGCGGCCCGGTAGAGCGTCCCGAAGCCGTAGCCCGGATTGGCCCGCGCCAGCTCGGCCACGGTGGCCGCCTGGGTGACCGTGACGTCGTCGAGCACGCCCAGCGAGCCGATGATCACACTGGCCAGCAGCAGGCCCTCGGTGTTGATCTGGTAGCTCATGCCCAGGTAGAACGAGCTCTCGTCGGTCACCCCGGTCAGGTGCGCGAAACCGATCGAGGCGTAGGACAGCACGCCGGTGAGCGTCAGGCTGATCAGCGTGCCGAGGACGGCCATCGAGGTGCCGACGGTGAAACCGTGCGTCAGGTAGAGCACGGCCAGCATGATCGCCGCGGCGCCGACGATGGCCACCAGCAACGGCGGCTCGCCTTGCAGGATCCCCGGGATGATGAAGAGCAGCAGCAACACGAAGGTCACCGCCAGGCCGACCAGCGCGGTCACGCCCTTCCACCGGCCGAAGGCGACCACCGCGGCGGCGAAGGCCAGCCCGAAGATCCACAGCGCGCCGCTCCGGTCGTGGTCGGAGAGCTGGTAGAACTCGCCGGTGTTGATCGCGACGATCTCGTCCCCGGTCTGGAAGACCTGCGAACCCGGGCCGCTCGGCAGCAACGCGGTGATCTCGTCCTGCGCCTCGGTCCGGACCGTCGCCTCGCCGCAGGTCTTCGGATCGGGCTTGGGCTCGCCGGGCAGCGGATCCGAGCACGCCTTCAGGAAGATCGCGGTGATCGTGCCCTTCACCCGCTCCGGGCCGGGCTGCGGCTTGTCGGTCCGCTCACCCGGCCACAGCAGGATCAGCGAGACCAGCGTGGCCAGCGCCAGCGGGACGACGACCGCAAGCGTGGCGATCCGGGTGCCACGCGAGGCCGGAACCTCGGTGCCGTGCGTGTGGTGATTGCCGCCCATGTCTCCTAGGCCACTGTGCGCAGTAGCAGGCCCTGTTCGATGCCTGATGTCGGGATCGAACCGTACCCGAGGTCAGCCCCCGGCCGTGCCGGTTCGCCGGGCTACGGAAACACCACGGCCGCGGGGACCAGAGGTCCACCGCGGCCGCGTTCCGGGCTGTTCGCTTACTTGAAGCTGCGCAGGCGCAGGCTGTTGGTGACCACGAAGACGCTGGAGAAGGCCATGGCCGCTCCGGCGATCATCGGGTTCAGCAGGCCGAGCGCGGCCAGCGGCAGGGCGGCCACGTTGTAGGCGAAGGCCCAGAACAGGTTGCCCTTGATCGTGCTGAGCGTCCGGCGGGAGAGCCGGATGGCGTCGGCCGCCACCCGCAGGTCGCCACGGACCAGGGTGAGGTCGGCCGCCTCGATCGCCACGTCGGTGCCGGTGCCCATCGCCAGGCCGAGATCGGCCTGGGCGAGCGCGGCGGCGTCGTTGACGCCGTCACCCACCATCGCGACCGTCTTGCCCGCGTCCTGCAGCCGCTTGACCACGTCGACCTTGTCGGCCGGCAGGACCTCGGCGATGACGTCCTCGGGAGCGATGCCGACCTCGGCCGCGACCGTCCTGGCGACCGCCGCGTTGTCGCCGGTGAGCAGCACGGGGGTCAGGCCGAGTGCCTTGAGCTGCTCGATCGCCTCCTTGCTGGTCGGCTTGATGACGTCGGCCACCACGAGGATGGCCCGCGCCTTGCCGTCCCAGCCGACCGCGACGACCGTCCGGCCCTGGTCCTGCTCCTCCTCCAGCTTCGCCTTGAGCGCTTCCGGAAGGTGCTGCGACCACTCGGCCAGCAACTGCGGCCGGCCCACGAGGACCGCGTGGCCGTCGACGACGCCCTGGACGCCGAGACCCTCGATGTTGGCGAAGTCCTCGACCGTGGCGGTGGACTCCGCCGCCCGGGCGATGGCCTGCGCGATCGGGTGCTCCGAGGCGTGCTCGAGAGCCCCGGCCAGCTTCAGGACCTCCTCGCGGCTCTCGCCGTCGGCGAGGTGGACGTCGGTGAGGGTCATCTTGCCCTCGGTGACGGTGCCGGTCTTGTCCAGGACGATGGTGTCGATCTTGCGGGTGGACTCCAGGACCTCCGGGCCCTTGATCAGGATGCCCAGCTGGGCGCCCCGCCCGGTGCCGACCAGCAACGCGGTGGGCGTGGCCAGGCCGAGGGCGCAGGGGCAGGCGATGATCAGTACGGCTACCGCCGCGGTGAAGGCGGCACTCGCGCCCTCGCCCGTGCCGAGCCAGAAGCCCAGCGTCGCCACGGCCAGGCCGATCACGATCGGGACGAAGACCCCCGAGATCCGGTCGGCCAGCCGCTGGACCTGCGCCTTGCCGGTCTGCGCCTGCTCGACCAGCTTGGCCATCTGGGAGAGCTGGGTGTCCTGGCCGACGCGCTCGGCCCGGATGATCAGGCGGCCACCGGCGTTGACGGTCGCGCCGACGACCTTGTCGCCCTTGCGGACCTCCACCGGGACCGACTCGCCGGTCAGCATCGAGGCGTCGACCGCGCTCGTGCCCTCCTCGATCACGCCGTCGGTGGCGATCTTCTCGCCGGGGCGGACGACGAACCGGTCGCCCACCTGGAGCTGCTCGGCCGGGATGCGCCGGCCGTCGACCAGCTCGACCTCCTTGGCGCCCAGCTCCAGCAGGGCGCGGAGCGCCGCACCCGCCCGGCGCTTGGAGCGCGCCTCGAAGTAGCGGCCGGCCAGGATGAAGGCGGTCACGCCTGCGGCGGCCTCAAGGTAGATGTTGGCCGAGCCGTCGGTGCGGGCGATGGTGAACTCGAACGGGTGCGTCATGCCGGGGACGCCTGCCGTACCGAAGAAGAGCGCCCACAACGACCAGCCGAACGCGGCCAGCGTGCCGATGCTCACCAGGGTGTCCATGGTGGCGGCGCCGTGGCGCAGGTTGGTCCAGGCGGCCTTGTGGAAGGGCCAGCCGGCGTAGACGACCACAGGGGCGGCCAGGGTCAGGCTCAGCCACTGCCAGTTGGTGAACTGCAGCGCCGGGACCATCGCCATCGCGATCACCGGCACGCTGAGGACCAGGCTGGTGACCAGGCGGTTGCGGAGCGGCCTGAGCTCGTCCTCCGGCTCCTCGTCGGCCGTCCCCTCCTGCTGCTTCGGCTTGGGGAGGGCGGCGGTGTACCCGGCCGACTCCACCGTGGCGATCAGCTTCTCGGGGTCCACGCCCTCGGGGAAGGTGACCTGCGCCTTCTCCGTGGCGTAGTTGACGGTCGCGGTCACGCCGTCCAGCTTGTTCAGCTTGCGCTCGATCCTGTTGGCGCAGGACGCGCAGGTCATGCCACCAATCGACAGCTCGATGGTGTCGGTCATCGCCTTCTCCTTCCCTGGCACTCTTCGCGCGTCCGGTTAGTGGCCGTGCTCTTCGTCGTCGTCGTGACCGGTTTGAGCGGTCTGGGCCTTAGCTGTGAAATCTGCGGTATGCACGGTTTCGCCGTGCTTGAAGTCGAGGAACAGGCGGTAGTCGCCCGTGCTCGGCACCTCGGCGAAGAAGACGATCTCCGGCCCGGCCGCCTTGCTCTCCTCCGGATGCACGTGGAGGTAGGCCAGGTCACCGGCGCGCAGCGCCACCAGGTGGCCGTAGGCGCCCAGGTAGGGCTGCAGGTCGGTGACGGGCTTGCCGTCCTTGGTCACCCGCAGCGTCAGCTTGCTGGACCGGCCCGGGACCAGGTCCCCGTCGAGGGTCACAGTGTAGTCGCCGACCTTTGTCGTACGGCTGGCCGCGGGCAGCGGCTTGGCCTGGAACGCGCCCGAGGCGTACAGGTCGGCGCCCAGCGTCAGGCCGCTCTGGCCGGTCGGCTTGAAGTCGGCGAACGCGCGGTACACGCCCGCCTCCGGCAGGGTCAGCGGCACGCTCCACACCCCGCCGCCGGCCTCCTCCGGGTGCAGGTGCTGGAAGCTGCCCAGGTCGCGGGAGACCACGATGAAGTGCAGCTTCTTCTCGTGCTCGACGGCGTAGTCCGTGACCGGCTTTCCGTCCGGCCCGGTCACCGTGAAGCGGAAGTCGGTCGCCTTCCCCGGCTCCACCGTGTTCGCCACCGGCGTCAGCGTGTACCCGCCCTGCGAAATCTGCAGCCCTCCGGGGGTATCCCCCTTGGCCCCCTTGGCCGCCGTCGTCGCCGCCTCATGCCCCCCGCCATGCCCTCCCTCTGTGGTCGTGGTCGTGGGCGTGGTTGTGCTCGTGGGCTGGGGCGTGCTCGCGGGCTTGGGAGCCGCATGTCCATGCTGTCCGCTCTTCGGCTCCGGCGTGGCCGTCACGTCCCCCACCGCGTTACCCCCGGCGAGGGCCGCCCCGAAGATGAGCGCTAGACCAAGGCCGTACGCGCCGAGCTTGGCTGGAGTGTTCACTGGTTCACCACTTCGTATCCGGCTGCCTCGACCGCGGCCACGATCTGGTCGCGCTCGACGGGCGAGTCACTGTCCACGGTCAGCAGGCCACTGGCCAGGTCCACCTCAACGGCGGTCACCCCGGCGACCTCGCCGACCTCTTCCTTGACCGAGCTCACGCAGTGGCCGCAGGTCATGCCCTTGACGGTGTAGGTGGCAGTGCTCATGTCCATCTCCTCGTTCCACTCTCTTTCTACCACAACACCATACCCCCCTATGGTATTTCTTAGAAAGAAATTTATACCCCTAGGGGGTATCGGTGTACTCCGGAAGCTACCTAACCCCACAGGGGTATGTCAACCCGCTCCCCTCAGCCGTGCACCGCGACCCCGCCCTTCGACCGCGCAGCCCGATGCCGGTGCCGGCCCGACCCGCCCTCCCCCTGCATGGCGTTCGCATACAGCCGCAAACCCCCGAGCTGCAGAACCGCAAAATTCGAACCCGGCCGCGCCACCACAGCAATCCCCAACAGTCCGGTGTGGAACTCAACCGCCTGCTCAACGTCATGAACGAGATAACGAACCCCGGCAGCCTCCATAGACCCTCGCTGCCCTTACCGCCCGCCCCGTTCACCGCCCTGGGCCAAGCGCCACACCCCCGCCACAAGCGCCAGACAAGGTCCGCCGCACCCTGCAACCAGCGCCACCCACCCCGCACCAAGCGCCCTCACCCGCGCCAAGCGCCCCCACTCCGAACGCGAGGACCCATCACCCCGAACGCGAGGACCCACCACCCCGCAAACCGAGCCCGTCACCCCCAGGCCGCGCCCCACAACCCCCGCGACAAGACCCCCACCCCCGTCCAGCACCGGACACCCCACCCCGACCCCCGCGCCAGCCCCAGGCCCCCAGCCCCTCCCCACCAGCACCTACCGCAATGTCAAGCCCCCCTCACCAGCGCCTACCGGAAAAACCCGCACATCTGGTTCGCGGGCAACACCGGAAGCACCCCCATCCCTTGCTAGTCTGCTAAACGAACCGTCGTCCCGCCTCCGGCTAGGGCGGGACAGTCGAAGAATTGGGGTCACATCGTGAAGAAGCTGCTCGTCCTGGCCCTGCTCGCTCTCGGGGGCTTGCTGATCTGGCGCAAGGTTCAGGCCGACCGCGCCGAGCTCGACCTGTGGACCGAAGCGACCGGCAGCGAGAAGTAAGTCTCGCCCTTGAGCGAAGCCATGCCGATCAAGCTGGCCTGCCTGGATCTCGCCGGCACGACGATCGGTGACATCGCCACGGTGGAACGTGCTTTCTCCGAGGCGGTCGCCACCCAGGGCATCGTGCCCGGGACCGGCGCATATGCCCGTGCCATGGTGCACGTGCACCGGTCCCGGGGCTGCCCGAAGATCGAGGTGTTCCGGGGGATCTTCCCCGGCAACGAGGCCCAGGCGCAGGCGGCGAACCTGACGTTCGAACGCTCCTATGAGGGCACCATCGAACGCACAGGCCTCGTCCCCACGCCCGGCGTGATCGAGGTCCTCGACAAACTGCGTGGTGCGGGCATCTCCATCGCGCTCATCACCGGCTTCAGCCGGTCCACCCTGAGCCGTGTCCTCGGCGTGCTCGGCTGGGAAGACAAGGTCGACCTGGCCATTTCGCCCGAAGACGCCGGCCGGGGCCGCCCTTGGCCCGACATGATCCTGCATGCCGTACTCCGCCTTGGCATCGAGGACGTCCGCCAGGTCGCCGTCGCGGGCGACGCCGAGAGCGACATGCTCTGCGGCCGCCGCTCAGGCGCCTCCATCGTCGCCGGCATCATGAACGGCGTCCACAGCCGTGAACGCCTCCTCAAGGGCGGCGCCACCCACGTCCTCGACTCTCTGGCCGATTTTCCCGATTTGATCTTGGCCGAGGAGCTGGGGGCGCAGCAGGTAGCCGCTTCCGTTCGGTAAGCTGTCTTTCGTTCGCGGGGCCTTAGCTCAGTTGGCAGAGCGCCTGCTTTGCAAGCAGGATGTCAGGAGTTCGAATCTCCTAGGCTCCACCAGTAGAAACGCCCCGTTACCGATCTTGGTAACGGGGCGTGAGTGTCTAACTGAGTGACTAAGCCTCGGATTCGACCTTGAAAATGGCGTCCATCGCCGTCGCCCCGTCTTGAATGACGGGTCTGATCTGCTGGCGGTAGACCGTCTCCGTGACCACCGTGTTCGTGTGGCCCACCAAGCGTGAGATGTTCTCGATTGGCATCCCCGAATCCGAGAGAAGCGAGACGAAGCTGTGCCGCATCTCGCGCGGCGTCCACTCTTCCGCGTCCAGCCCGGCAGCGGCGATGACCTTCCGGAAGTCCCGGCGAGTGTTCCCGGCGCTCATGGCGGTCCCGGTCTTTGTGCAGAAGACCAGATCCTTGCCCAACCGCCCGGCCTCGCTCGCGGCCTGCCGGTCAGCCTTTTGCGCCTTCCAGAGCGCTTTCAGCACGTCCACGCAGCGCTGCGGGAGTTTGAGCGTGCGACGGGACTTCTCCGTCTTGGTGTCCCCGCCCTTGCGGACGGAGCGCCACACGTAGATGGCGAACTCGGTGTGTTCCCATCCCACATCGGAGACGGGCAGCCATGCGTGGCGCTCCGCATGGAACGCCACGACGTAGGGCCAAGCCAGCTCGCGTAGTTCCTCCGTGCGAGCCCCGGTCAGCAGGGATAGGACGATGTACGCCCGGATCCGTAGGTCGGCTTGCTCCGCAGCGATCAGAACGGATTCCGCTTGGGGGAGAGTCAGCGCCTTGGACCTACGCCCCGAACGACCTGCCGGAACCTCACAGAGGTCCACGACGTTCCGCTTCACCTTTTCGCGAACCATCGCGTTCTTGATCGAACGGTTGAGGATGCCGTGCAGCAGCTTCAACGTCCGGGTGCTGAGCGTCGCGGCCTTTTTCGCCAACCACTTGTCGATGTCTTCCACTGACAGATCCCGGAGCTTGCGCGCTCCCAGCGAAGGGATCACGTGTTGCTCTGCGAAGTCACGGTAGAGCGCTACGGTGCGTGGCGCGCGTCCCTTGAGTCCGTGCAGCAGCCAGTAGGTCACTGCGTCGGCCACTGTGTAGTTGGTCGGCGCGAGGGCCAGGCCGTCTTCGTGATCGCGAAGGATCTCCTTGAGCTTCTCCTTGGCTTCGGTTTTGGTCTTACCGCTCCCCTTCTTCACGATCCGCTTGCCAGCGGGGGTGTAGCCGACCGTCACTGAGGCGATCCATCGTTGCCGCTTCTCATCCCAGTGAAGGCCACCGTCTCCTCTGCTTCGTCGCTTGGTCACTAGGCGGACTCCCTTGCTTCTCTCTCCAGCAGGGCTATGTACTCGCGAACGCCGTTGGCGGTGATGAGTCGGGCGCGGCCCTGCTTGACAGAGGGCAGGCGGCCGGTGCGAATCAGCTCGTAGATCATGCTCCGGCTGAGCCGGAGCATCTTCATGGCGTCGGTGATGCGGAAGAGCTGAATGTCTTCCCGCGTGATGGTGGACACGGCTGAGATTGCTCCTTCGGATGGCCATGGGGAACGCCCGGCGGGCGGACGCTTCCTGCTTTCGGAGGTGCTTCCACCAGGTTGGGAGGGGGGTAGCCGTACCAGCCGTACCAGCCTCGTTTTGGCTGGTCAGCCCTGGTACGGCTTTTTCGTTGGTACGGCTCAAGCCGTACCAACGAAAAAGCCTCATCGGCTCTGAGCTGCGGCGTTGAGGCTGGTACGGCTGGTACGGCTACCCCCGGTGAGAGGGAGCACGTCCGCCTCGGGGACGGGTTCGGCGGTCGGGCAGTAGCGCGCCCAGGCGTCGAGGAAGTCAGCGCGCTGGTAGCCCTTGGCCTGCCCGGCCGGCGGCGGAAAGCGGATGGTGGTTGAGCGGATGTCGTACTCGCGCAGGATCGTTCCGAGCCGCATCGCGGTCAGCCCGGCGGGGCCGAAATCGGCCCAGGGCGCTTCGGGGTTGGCCTTGAGCCGGTCCAGCAGGGTCGCGGTGGGCAGGGCGGTGTCGGCGCCGAACGCGGCGCGGCAGTCGGTGAGTAGGCGGACGCGGGTGGAGGGTTGGGATGCTTCGTCGGCTTCGGCGGTCAGGGCCAGTACGGCGTGGCGGGCGCGGTCGGGCCAGTGCCCGCCGGCGTGGTCGGCGACGGCCACGAGCGGCTCCCACGTGTCGGCCGCCCGGTCTTCTACCGGCATCGGCGGTTCGGCCGCCTCCAGCGCAGCCAGGTCAGCGCGCAGCCAGGCCGACAAGTCGCATGCCAGCTGGCGAAGTGCGGGCCGGTCGCGTCGGTGCCGGTACGGCGCGACGATTTCGCCGGGGCCACGCCGGCGCATCCGTACGACCACGGCGCGGTCCTCAATGGTGTCGGGCATGGCGCCGATGCCGGCGAGCGCGGCCATGGCGAAGGTGGGGATGGACTCCACGCGGTTGGCGTTGGCGTCGTACCGTTTGGCCGGCCGGTTGCGCTGGTGACCGGCGTTGAGCAGGCCGCGAAGGTCTTCGTTGCCGTCCGCTTTCGGACCGAAGATCGTGTCAGCCTCATCCACCAACATGGTGGGCGGGTCCTCGGTGATGGACCGGTAGACGGCAGCGCTAGAGCTGTTCACAGTGATGAACGGGTTGTGGCAGGTGGCTTCGACCACGTCCAAGAGCCGGGACTTGCCACAGCGTTTTTCGGGGGCGCGGATCACCAGGCGGGGGGCGTGCGCCCAGGCGGGTTGAGCGTGGGTGGCGGCGATCCACAGGACGACGGCGTGTGCGGCTTCTGGGCTCGGCAGGATGACGTAGCGGGTCAGCGCGGTGAGCAGGGCATCCAGGAGAGCCGCACCGCGCCCGGTGGGGTCGGTGGATGGGTCCATGTGATGGGCTCCTGACGGAGTTGGTGGGTGGTCATGCGGCCACGCTGCGGGGGCGTCGGGCGCCGTTGCGGAGCCCGGAGGCGATGGTGAGGCGCGTTTCTGACGGTCTGAGCCCGATGGCTTCCCCCTGCTGTCCAAGCAGCTTTGTGACCTCAGATTCGCTGAGCGCGCCACCGGCGACCAACTGGCCGAGAGCGGTCGCGGCCAGGAACAGGGTGCGGTTGCGCTCGCCGAGCGGGGCGGCGGCCAGGCGGTCCAGCTCGCCGGCGATCGCCGCGCGTAGGAACGCGCCGCGCCGGTCGAGAGGAAGGACCAAGCGGACAGGCTGAGCGGGCGTCGGTGGCGAGGCTTCAAGCCGCTTGGACAGCCAGGGGGGTAGGGGGGCGGCGGGGCCGTCGTGCAGCACCTGGTAAGTGCCGGTCCCGTCGGGCAGTTCCACGTGGCTCCCGGGGCCGACGACGTACCCGCCGTTTGCGCGGGTGTCGATCAGCCAGCCCAGGCCGGTGCCCTTGTGTCCCTCGGTGTTGGCCAGGCGTAGGCCGGCGGGGGCGGTGAAGTAGAGGTGAGTTCCGTCGCGGCGAGTGCGGACGGTGAAAGTCTCGAACGGCAGGGGTTCTCCGGCTCGTTCGCACAGAACGGCCAGCACGTCCGCGCCGTCGTTTACCCCCGGCAGGTCCCAATGGGGCGGGGGGCGAAGCCCCTCCTTTCCGGTTTTGGGGGTGTCGAGGTCGAGCACCACCAGGCGGGAGGGTCCGCAGGCGATCCCGACGTTGTACGGCTGGTGCGCCCACCACGCGTGGATGGTTGCCGGATCGGTGGTGGCGCGCGATTCCCAGGACGTGAACCCGCGGGGCGGCGTCTTCCCGCCCGGGACGAGGGGGAAGACATGCCACCCACGCGTGGCGGCGGCGAGGGCGTAGCGAACAGGCACGCTCACGCGGCTTTCCTTTCGGTGTGGTGTTGGGGGGTGTGCAGCCTGGCCAGGAGGCGGGCACGCCACTGCACCGCGTAGAGCAGGCAGTTGGCGCAGTTGCGGTGCACACAACCAGGCAGGGGCGGGCTGTGGAAGGCGTCTTTACTCCAAGCCATGGAGTCGGCCGAAGTCAGGTAGCTGCCATAGCGCAGCAGGCCCAGCGTTTTGACCCCGAAGCCGTGCAGGCGCAAACCCAGCCCGGCCAGCGTGGTGACAATCTGGCCGATCTCGGCAGTGGATTGGCGGCGACAGACTGAGCCGATTCCTACCAGCGGGAGCGCTGCGAGGTCCACGCCGGCGGCGGCGTACAACTCGACGCAGTGCAGGTAGTCGTCAAGTTCCCAGCCTTGCACCACGGGGAAGATTTTCAGATCCGGCGCCAGCTGGCGCAGCGTCAGGAAGTTGTCCACTGTGCGGTGCAAGTGTTCACGGACGCTGAGATGAGTGCCGGCGAACGTTTCGCGGCCGAATCGCCCCCCGTGAATGATTGCGGGCTCACACATCCAGTCCTGCGGTGCGGCCCATTGGAGATTGATCTTTTCGCGATGGTTGCGGAGCCAGTCCACGTACGCATGCGGGGTTATGGTCCACCGGCCATGTTTCTTCAACTCGGTGAAGCCGCGCGAGTCTACGTAGGTTGGGCAGCGCGCAATCAGGTGGCGGGGAAGCGGTCGGCGCGCCAGTCTGCTGTAGCTGACCATCGCGGGGAAGGTGATGCGACCTAACCAGCCCGGTTCGGGCAGCCCTGTCACGAAGAGGGGCATCTGAGCAGGGTCGGGGCGGGGAACGGCAATCACGCGGCGTACCTCTCGACATTGTGCGAGGTCTTATCTGCCTGCTCTAGGCAGAGATTTTCTGTACGGGGCGGGCCGGCGTTGGCGTCGCCTAGAAGGAGGGTCAGGCGCTGATCGAGGGCGTCCTGTGCATCAGGCGGCTTGGCTGTCCGGATCGGGTGCGGGGAAGGCTGACAGCCAGGTGTCCAGCGGGTTCACGCTGGTCTCGGCGGTGGTCGGGGTGTTGTTGCGGACGGGCATAAGCAGGCCGGCGAAGTGGGTCCCGCAGGTGACCAGGACGGGCGCGTACTTGCCCTGGAGATGCCGGAATTCCAGCGGCAGACCGTCGCGGACGGCGGAGGCGAAGCGGGCCAGCATGCTCGGGGCCATGGAGACGGGCGCGGCCTGCACGGCGGCGGGCATGCGCAGCTTGCTGCCCATGAGGGTCCGCCACGGAATGAAGAAGTCCATGGGCGAGGCGGAGATGTGGAAGGTCAGCGGCGATTCGCTGGTCAGCGTGATGGTGAGCCCGTCCATGGCCATGGACAGGACGAGCTGGTCACGGCGCCGGACGGCGGCGAGAACGCGCCGGAGGGTGGCGGCGGGGACGGTGATGCTGCCGTTGGTGGGCGGTTGGTCGTCAGGAAGCGGGTGGCGGCTGATGCCGAGCGTGTAGCGGTCGGTGGCCACGGCGTAGAAGACGCCATGTTCGATCTCGCAGGAGATCAGGGTGAGCCCGGGCACGCGTGCGGCCATTTCGGTGGAGGCGTGGGCCAGGACGGGATTGAACAGGCTGTGCAGCTCGTGGCCGGCGAAGTGTCCGATGGTGATGGGGGCGGGCGGGCTGCATGTGGCGGGAAGCATGATCGTGTCCTTTCGGGTCAGAACAGCGGGTCGGCGCGGCGTTCGGCGCGTCGGAGGTCGGCGGCGGCCAGGCGGCTGCACAGGCGGTAGAGCCAGGCCAGCAGCGCGGGCGGCCTGGTCACGGTGGGACCACCGAACGTGGTGTCGCAGCGGCGGCAGATCAGGTGCGCGCTGTAGCGGGTGCCGAGCCGGCCGATGCTGAGCGGCGCCACCTCGTAGGCGTGGCCGTGGGTGCGGCACCGGAGTTCGTTGATGCATCGCGGGCAGCGCCAACGCTGGTCATAGGGGCGGACGTGGGCCGGCTCAGCGTCGGTGATGCGAGCCCATCCGTCGGCGGTCAGGTGGTCGATGGCTTCGGCCACGCTGGCGAAGGTGGGCAGGTTGGCGGCGAGTCCGTTTCCGCCGCACCGTTGGCAGACGGCGCGGATGTGGTGGCCGGCGTAGAAGGTGTGGTGGTAGCGGGGTCGGGTGGGTCGGTTGCCGGAGGCCATGGTGGGTCTCTCCAAGTCGGTTGGCGTGCCGGGCTGGCAGGGCAGGGTGGCGGGGCCGTGGATCAGCGAAGGGCGTCGCGGTGACGGCGGCGAAGGGCCTGCTGGTGTTCGGAGATGGGGATGCCGAACAGGCGGACGCCGAGCCGGGGAACCAGCCCGGTCGCCTCGCACGCGGTGCAGAAGCTGAATGAGCGGGTGAACAGGGCGCCGCGTTTGACGCCGGTGCCTTGGCAGGGTCGGCAGTCGGTGAAGGGGCGGCGGGTCAGGCCGTGCCGGTAGCCCAGCAGGGTCAGCACGCCGGCGAGCGTGAGCAGTGACGTGGAGATGATGCCGACGCCAAGCATGGTGATGATGGACATGGTGGTCTCCCGGACGGGAAGCGGGGGTGATCATGCATGGGCGGCCCGTGACAGCCCGGTGGTGTCACGGGCAGGGGTCGGGGTGTGGTGTTACAGGTCAGCGGCGGTGTGACAGCGTGACAGGCCGGCCGTGACAGCGGGCGTGACGGGCGGGTGTGACACCCGTGACAAGATCGTTTTGGGGGCGGGCGGTGCTCCCACGCGCAGCCGCACGCGAGAGCCCGCCCGCCGGGCCGGGTGCCGTCAGGCGGCGTCCTGGTAGGGGCGCGCGCCGGCGTTCAGCGGTCCCAGATCGACGATGGTGAACGTGGTGACGCTGCCGGTCTTGGCGCTCGACAGCACGCCTCGCTCGGTCAGGTCGGTCAGGACCTTGTAGATCCAGGCGCGTCCGTTGCCGGTGCGCTGCCGTACGGAGGTCAGGTCCGGGTCGGTGGCGGTGAACGACACTCGCCCGTCCTGCTTGCGCTCGCGCAGCCAGGCGTGGATGAGGGTGCGGGCGTCGGCCGGGTGCATGCGTACGTCGGGGCCGTCCGCCTGCAACGCGTCCGCGTCGGCGCCCTCGGGCGGGGTGATCGGGTCGTCCGGGCCGGCCGACAGGGTCGGGTCGGGGTCGTCGCTTTCGGCCAGCGTCGCGGTGACCACGTCCCCGCTCTGCCGTACCAGCTCAACTAGGTCGTCGGCGGCGGCACCGGCCGGGATCAGGACGGGCCGGGCGCCGGTGGCGGGGTCGGCCGGGCCGATGACGCCCTTGCGCTCCAGGGCTTCGAGCAGGCGAGCGCAGTCGCCGGCGGCGATCCGCAGCCGGCCGCGCAGCAGCTCGGGGGTGGCGTCCTGGTGGGCGATGACCAGCGCGGCGGCGTCGGCCAGCAGTTCGGCCCAGTCGGCGGCGAACTCGGCCACCGGGTCGGCGGCGAAGTCGCCGGGGTCTGTGGTGCTGAGTGGGGTGGGCATGGTGTCTGCCTCGGGTTGCGGGTGGGTGGCGGGGCCGGTCGGGCGGGCCAGGGCGGCGGTGAACGGGTCCACCTTCTTGGCGCGGGCGGGGAAGGCGGCGGCGTGGGCGGCCATCGCGGCGCGCGCCTCGCGGCTGTCGCGTCCCCAGGTGTAGGTGCGCAGCGGCATCGCGTAGTGCGTGGCCGGGATGCCGCGGGCGTCCAGCAGCGCCATGCCGGGGTAGTGGTCCTCCCACTCATGCGGCGCCACGTCGGCCTTGCGCTGGCGAGCCGAGACGCCAAACTTCACGTCGTCGGGGTCGGACAGGCCGAAGCACATCTTGGCCATCTGAGAGCGGAACAGCGTCGGGATCTGGGTGTAGTCGGCGCGCTGCAACGACAGGATGACCGAGCCGCCGGCCGAACGGATCTCCTTGAGGATCTCGCCGAGCTTCTCGGCGTCCTTGTCGCTGATCTCGGCGATCAGCTTGGCAATCTCTTCGATGTGCAGGTACCAGTAGGTCAGGCCGCAACCGGGCTCCCAGTCGCTGTAGCCGTGCGCGGCCAGCCACTTGGTGCGCTGCGGGATCGCCTCGTGGATGGCGCGGATCAGCTCGACCGCGCCGGCCTTGCCAGTCTCGAAGCGGTGCAGCCCCTCGCGCAGCGGCCCCATCGTCTGATCGTCTTTGCTGATGTCGATGGAGAACACCGCGGCATCAGCGCGGGTCATGATCTCGCCGACCAGGTTCCACGCACCGCCGATCGACTTGCCGGAGCCGGTGCGGCCCATCACCTGCAAGTGGTGGCCGACGAACCGATACAGCACGTCGTCGCCGTCCTGGTAGAGCCCGATGCGCAGCGGCTTGTCGATGGATGCGCCGGGGTGGGACGGGCCGGGCCAGAGGATCGGCTGGCGGATGGCGCGCGGGTCGGAGACGGTGATGTACGCCCGGTCGGCGCGGTCGTCATCGCGGGCCACGATGACGCTGCCGGGCGGGAGCTGCATCCCGGACTCGATGCGGTCGGTGGCACTGATGGCGTCCGCGGCGGTCTTCTCACCCGGCGGGAGCTGCAGGACGCCCTTGACCTTGTGGTCGGTGATCTGGGTGGCACGTGCGCGGGCGCCCTTGAGCCCGGCTTGCTCCTTGGCCCGGTTGAACAGGCTGCCGAGCGCGTCCCCGCCGTGCTCGGCCTCATCTCCGCCGGCGCGGCGGATGACGGTGCGGATGTTCCACGACAGCGCCAGGGTGGCCCCGCCGAAGAACAGCACGCCCTGCATGACGGGGTTGCCGAGCCCGGTCACGGTGGCGGCGGTGAACCAGCCGCCGGCGGCGGCGGTGGTCAGTGTGGAGTGCAGCCGGCCCACCAGCCGACGCTGATGGGTGATAGCCCATGTCAGCCCGGTCAGCACGGTCACGCCCAGCGTGCAGCCGACCGCGGCCCACGTCACCTTAGGCGGCTGGCCCCACCACAGGTGGGACAGGAAGCCGGCCAGGGTCAGCAGGCCCAGCAGCAGCCACGGCGGCACCAGCACGCCCACTTTGGAGATGGCCGATGCGGTGAGGCGTTCCATGCTGGCGTCCTGCACCAGTTGCAGGGAGGTCGAGGATCGGCGCATCACAACTGCACCTGCCCCTTGTAGTCCTTGCGCTTGTCGGAGCGCTTGTCGGTGAGCGCGTCGGCGAACTCCTGCCGGAACTGCAAGTGGAACTTGACCAGCTCGGCGGAGATCCCCAGCGACAGTTCTCGCGCTTCGTCCAGCACGCCGGCCACACGGGCGGCACGCGCGCGAACGTCGATGCCCAGCAGCATCGGGTGGCCCTTGAGCTGCCCCATGGCGGTCTCGGCGGCGTGGGCGGCGTTGTCCAGTTCGCGCGCCATGTCGTGCGCGAATCGCTGGCCGGCGCTGGCGTAGTCGGTGATCTTCTTGGGGACTTTGCCGTGGAACTCGATGTTGGCGATTTCGTCGAGGCGGTTCTGTCCGGTACCCATGGTGTTCCTCCTTCCGCTGGTCAGCGGGGCGGGGTGAAGTGCTTGACGTAGGTGCGGTGGAAGCGCTCGCCGCGGTCGGCCAGGGCGGCGGCCAGTTCGCGGGCGCGCTTGAGGCGCTTGGCCACGCGGCGGGCGCGGATCTTGGTGTCCACGCCGAACAGCAGCTTGTTGCCCTTCATGGTGGTCATGGCGGCTTCGGCGTCCACGGCGGCGATGTCCAGTTCCAGGGACCACCGGTCGGCCAGCGCGGTCAGCGCCTTGCCGTAGATGTAGAACGCCTCCCCCAGGGAGCCGGTGAACTCGATGCCGGACAGCTCGGTGATCGCACGGCGGCCGGCGTCGGGCAGGCCGGGGGCGGTGGTCATGGGCGTACCTCCCGGTCGGGGTCGGTGACGATGTCGGCTTCGGGTATGCCGTCGGCCCAGGCGCGAGCCTCACGGGCCAGCAGCGTCAGGCCGCGGCAGGCGGCCGGGATCAGGGGGCGGATGCCGATGAGCGCGGTCAGCCACGCGTCCAGCGCGGTCACCAGCAGCACCAGCACGGCCAGCAGCAGGGCCAGCGCCCCCCGCAGCCAGGCCAGGAGACGGCGCAAGCTGCGGGAGGCGCGGGGCGGGACAGCGTCGGTGACGACGTACACCACGCGCGGCCGGCGGGGCATGGACATCACCACCGGGTACGCTCCCGGCCGGTTTCGGCGTGGTAGGCGGCGGCCACCCGCTCCATGCGGGTGTGCACCAGGACGCGCACGCGGGGCAGGTCGAGCAGGCCGCGGACAGCGATGGTGACCGGTACGGCCAGGCAGCCCAGACCGATGACGATGGACATGATCAGGATGAAGGTGAACACGGAAGGTCCTTCCGGGAAGGGTCAGGAGGTGTGGGTGCGCAGCGCGTCACGAACGGCGCGGGCGGTGTCCATGCCGCAGCCCAGGGCGCGGCGGATCTTGTCTGCGCCGGGGTCGGCGGGCAGCTCGCCGGCGGCGATCAGGTGGCGGGCGCGGGCGGTGAGGGTGTCGAGTGCGGCGGTGTTCGGCCTGTACGACGGGCCGGTAGGTGTACCGGGCTGGCCGTGATCCAGGCGGGCGAACGCAGCCAAGATGACGGGCAGGGCGGTGACGATGGCGACGGCCACGATGGGACCCAGCAGGTGCAGCACAAGCCGGGACAGGGAGAAGCTGGTCCCGTCCGGCAGTCCCCAGGGCAGGTAGGGCCAGGCGTTCATGCCGAGTGTCAGCGCCAGGAAAAGGTGCTCGATCCTGACCAGGGTCCGTTCGGTGAGCGGCTGGCCGCGCGTGCCCAGGTAGGCACGTGCCCCGACGACCACGAGCAGGGCCAGGGACAGGAACGGCTCGACCAGCCAGGCGAACACCCACGAGGGCGTCCAGGCGGTCGCGCCGTCGGCGGCGAAGTGCTGGACGCCGGCGGTGGACCACGCCAACGCCAGGGTGAGCGAGACCAGCGCGGCGGTGACCAGCGTGCGGCGCATGCGGGCGGCCTGCCAGGCGCGCATCTCCGGGTCTTGGGCCAGGGCGTGCAGCCGGGCGGCCTGCTGGGCGGCACGCCGGCGCTTGCGCACCTTGGGTGTGTCCACCAGCAGCGGGGCGTCGTCGCCCTGGAGTTCGGCCAGCAGGTGCGCTTCGGCCACTTCGGCGCGTAGGCGGCGAACCCGCCGGGTCAGCCCAGCGGGCGGGGCCGGCGGGGTGGACGGCTCAGGCAGGGCGGGCGGGAGACTGGCGGCCACGTGCCGTTCCAAGTCGGCCAGACCGCGGGCGATCTCGTCCGGCGTCGGCTCGGGCAGCGGGTCCGGGATGTGAGCGGTCACGGTCAGCCCTCCTCGGGCAGGGTGGCGAGCAGGTTGGCCAGCCGCACGTAGACCACCTGCAAGGTCAGGTGCTTGTCAGCGGTCCACGTGTCGGCGTTGTCGTTGAACGAGGCGTCGATGCGGTTGACGACGGCGGACAGTTCCGCGCGGATCTCAGGCAGGGTCGTCATGCGGCGGCCTCCGTCCCGAACGCGCAGTCGTTGCAGACGCCCAGCCGGCGCGAGAGCACATAATCCATCTCGCGCGCGCAGTCGGGGCAGGTACGGCGGGCGGCGTTGGCGGCGTCCAAAGCTCGCTGCCTGGCCGGGGTCATCGGCCGCTTGGGGAGCGCGAACCGCAGGTCGTACAGGTACGCGCGACGCACGCCCGGTGCGCCGTGCCGGGTCGAGGACCAAAGGATCTGGGCTTGCACGCCCTGGCCGCCGGGACGCAGGCCGCGGGCGGCGAGCTGGCGCATGGTGAGCAGATGCGGCGGGGCCATCTGCCACGGGTAGGTGGGGGTGCCGTAGCGCTGGCCGGCGGGGTCCCAGAAGCGGGCGCGGATGCGGCTCACGACGGCCACCCCTTCCAGCAGCGTCCGCAGCCGGGCCGGTCGCACCAGTTGTGCGGGTCGGCCGACCAGGCGTGAACGGCGCTCTCCAGGGGTCCGCCCATGCGGGCCAGCAGGCGGGCCATCTGGCGGACCCGGTAGCGCTGGTGGAGGAAGCGGATCAGGTCGCAGATCAGCAGCCCGGCGAGAAAGGCCATGAGGTGAGAGACGAGGGTCATCGCGCGTGGCCTCCTTTCAGGCCGGGGACGAGGCGCGGCGGAAGCGGATACGGCAGATACGGCAGCCGGGGCAACGCTTGGCGCCGTGGAGCGGGCACAGCTCGATTCGGCGGCCAGAGCGGGTGCCGCAGCGCGTACAGCCGATGACGGAGGCCGAACGCTGCCCGCACTCGCAGCGGAACCGGAAGCCGGCGCGGACCATCAGGCCACCTCACGCGGCTGGTTGCCGGTGCGCAGCTCACGCAGCTCGGAGGCGGTCAGCGCGGCCCACACGCCGTGCGTCGTGTGGGTGGCCAGCGCATAGGCGCGGCAGGACTCCAGCGCCGGACAGGAACGGCAGAGCGCCTTCGCCGCCCGCACCCGGTACGCACGTTCACGCGGCGTCTCGTAGTCCGGCTCGAAGAACAGCACATCGTCTTCCGGCGTGCAGACAGGGCCGGCGTCGGCGAGGTCGGCCAGCAACTGGGCGACGCTTCGGCCGCCAGCTGGCAGGCTCACGTCGAGCCGGGCACAGGTGTGACAGACGGGCGGCGAAGGCGGCTCGCAGCCGGGGGCCGATTCCTCAGCTCCGCCGCAGGCGTCGCACATCCACTGCACAACCGGCGCGGTCACGGCCGGGCGGGGAACCAGGGCCAGCAGGCCAGGAGGATTGAACCGGTGAGTCATGATGGTGAGTGCCTCTCTGAGGAGAGGACCGGGGACGGTGCTTGTCTTGGCGGGCAGGACCGTCCCCGGCCCGTAGGCGAAGTGGGAGCGCAGCGGCTAGCCGTTCAGCCGGTCGGGCTCCAGCGAGAAGAACAGGACGTTGAGCGAGTCGCGGCCGGTCTGGCTCTTGGCCAGTTCGTAGACCTGCATGTAGCACTCCATGCGGGACGCGCCGGCAGGAAGGTCCACGGTGTTGGCGAGAGTGGCGCTGCCGAACCCGCCGTTGGTGGGCCACTGCACGGAGATGATCCACGTGTAGCGGACTCGCTCCGTGGCGCCGGCGGTCTGGTGCGCTTCGGTGGTGGCGGTGCTCATGGTGAAGATCTCCCTTTGCAGGAGTCGGGGATGGATGGGAGACCGCGGTCGTTTACCACGGTCGGGCCGCCTTTCATCGGGAGGCGGTGGCCCTTCGGCGTCACTGTGGAGTTGTTAGTGCAGCGGCGGTTGCGTCTGTCCCGTCGGCCAGAGCGGTCCGGCAGCGTCGGCGCGCGACCCCGTCAGATCGCCTTTCCGAGTGCTACCGGGTGATCCCTCTCCTGGGAGGTGCTCACACGAGTCAGCGTATACGTAACTACGTATACGCACAAGGCTTTGGGATACGATGTTGCGTATACGCTGATCGCGCCACCGGAGAACCGCCGAAGGGGATGAGCAAGCAGTGCCAGAACCGGCTTACGTTCGCATCGCAGGCGAGTACGCCCGACGTATCCGCAGCGGAGCGCTACCGCCTCGTGTCCAGCTCCCGAGCTACAAGGAGATCGCGCAGGAGAACGATGTCTCGGAGATCGTCGTCAGGAAGGCTCTTGAACTGCTCCAGAGCCAGGGTCTCGTTCGATCCGAACGCCGGCGTGGCGTGTTCGTCGCAGACCGCCCCAACCTTGTGCGCGTATCGCCAGAGCGCCAACTGGAGTCCGCGGAGCGCTCGTTCGAGAACGAGTCCGACCGCGGGGTACAGGTCGAGCGGGAGACGCGGGAGCTTCCCGCCGGCCGTGAGATCGCGGAGGCCCTCGGGCTGTCAGAGGGTGATTTGATCACTCATGTCGTCACCCGCGCTACCGAAGGTGGCCGGGCGATCTCGATCTCGGACACCTATCAGCCGGCGGGCATCGTCGGTGTGTCGGAGGCGGCCTTCCTGGAAGAGTCCATTACGGACAAGCTCCCCGCCTCGTCGCATGCGAGCTGGCTGCGCACCACTCCCGGCGATCTTGTCAAG
Organism: Nonomuraea sp. NPDC050328; assembly: GCF_044459405.1. Taxonomy (NCBI): domain Bacteria; kingdom Bacillati; phylum Actinomycetota; class Actinomycetes; order Streptosporangiales; family Streptosporangiaceae; genus Nonomuraea; species Nonomuraea sp. NPDC050328. Next base: position 92,916 of record NZ_JBITIW010000016.1, read on the forward strand.
GCGGTCAATCAGCGGTTCATCTCCGAGGACGGCCGGGTCATCATGATCTCCGAGGTGTCATATCCGAGGGATCGCTACGACGCGTTCGTGTTCCGTATGTCCCTCAAGTAGTCAGACAGGAATAGGGGCACCGGGCGGCCCGGTGCCCCTTTTCGTTGCGGTTCTTAGCGACGAACCCAGCTTTGCGCAACGTCCGACTCTCTCCACCACGACACAAATCTTGGGTCCGCGGCGTCCAGTCTCCAACGCTCCGACAGGGCGTCAAAGAAGGCATCATTGCCGGTCTTGCCGCCCTTGGACTCCCCGATGTAGATCAGCCGCCTGCCCCCGGCTTGCTCGAAGGATGCGAGTGCCTTTGACGACATCTCATCGCCCCAGCCGGGAGGCCAGCAGAGGAACAGAACGTGCCCGGAGTCGGCGCTGTACCCTTCCAAGCCGGTAACCGGGTGCCACACGTCCACCTGCCCGGCTGCTCCAAGGAATGAGACGTTTCGTGACGTGTCTGGCGGCTCCAGGTCGTAAGCCTCCACAGTGAGCCCGGTGCGAGCCAACTGGGCGGCCCAGTATCCCCGGCCAGCGCCCAGTTCCACGATCGGGAGGCCAGCGCAGAGCGCAGAAATCCAGGCGATGGTCTCTGGCGAAGGGATCGCGTAGGCGTACGTCGCTTGCAGGATCATCTGGGCGTATGCGAGTCGCGCGCTTCCTGTCGCCAGCCCACCGTTGACCACGCGACGGCCCTCGTGCTCGGATACGAACGGTTCGACGATTTCCCAATACGGGTTCTCGCTTGCGTCGCGCCCGCCCGTCATGAAGTGGACGAACCTGAGGTCAAAGGCGGCATCGGTCTGGTCATCGCCGGTGCCCGGTAGGCCAGCCGCCATGTCGAGATAGTCGGCGACCACGGGGAACTCGGCTTTGAGTCGCCGCTCATCCTCCAAGAGCGCCGTCAGTTCATTCCATCGTTGCGAGGTCATGGTCAGATTGGCCATGCCCGGAGTTTCCCTCACGTGGCTGTCTCGCGCCACGCTTCACGGGACATCCTCACCAGTCCCTTACCGCTGCCCGTAGTTCCCGTAGGCGAGACTTCGCCCGTCTTTCTGGCGCCTCACGCTGCAGTGCTTCGAGTTGGGTGTCTAAGTGGGTGACAACGGTGGAAGTCGATCACGGACGTCGCTGGACGCTCGGCGACGCGTCACGCGGCACGCCCTCTACGCCATCGCCTTTCAAACAAGCGTTCTAATTGCTTTGCAAGCAGGATGTCAGGAGTTCGAATCTCCTAGGCTCCACCTCGCTTCACCTGCAGAAAGCCCAGGTCAGACATGATCGTCTGCCCTGGGCTTCTGTGTGTCTGGGAGGAATTCGGGAGGCGTGCCCGTCACGTGCCCGATCGGTTCCTCAGAACCCCGCGGGCAAGGTCGTCAAGCTTCCGCGCCACCTCGCGCTGACGCTCATCGGTGGAGTGCTGGTAGATCATCGCGGCGCGGGTGCTGGAGTGACCCATCCTCGCCATCAGCTCACGGATCGATGCCCCGGCGTTGGCGGCAAGGGTGTTTCCGGTGTGCCGGAGGTCGTGAAAATGAATCTTCGGTAGCCCGGCATCCTCCAGAGCCTTGGGCCACACGCGGCGGTTGAAGTTGCTGTTGCGGAGCGGACCATCGTCGGGCCCGACGAACACCAAGCCTTCATCGCCGTCCTGGGCGAAGTCCTTGAGGTGTGCTCGGAGCTCATCCACGATGAGGCCGGGAATCACCACGGTGCGCTTGCCGGCCTCTGATTTCGGGTCGGTGAAGACGAGCCCCTTCCCGGTGAGGTAGATGAGCTGACGTTCCACGCGGATGGTCTGCTCGTCGAGGTTCAGATCCCTCTTCTGAAGGCCGGCCAGCTCACTCCACCGGAGGCTCGCGAAGGTCCCCAGAAGAACCAGGGCGCGGTAGCGGTTGCCGATGGCGTCCACGAGCTTGTAGACCTGCCCGACTGTCAGGATCTTGCGTTCCGCGGACTTTTCCTGCCCGGCTCCCTTGATTCGGCACGGATTGCGCTTCAGGAGTTGATCGTCCACTGCTGTGGTGAAGATGGCCTTGAGCAGCCGGTACGCCTTGGCCGCGGTCACCGCACTGACTCCGGCGTCGAGGAGCTTCTTCCGCCAACGCCGAACGTGCGGCTCCTTGATCTCGTTCATGGCCTTCTCGCCGAAGGTGGGTACGAGATGTGTGCGCAGCAGGTAGCCGTACAACTCGATCGTGCGGGGGCGAAGGTTCGGCCGCTCGTTGATCCAGTCCTTGCCGTACTTGCCGAATTTGATCTTTCCGGCGTCGGGATCAATCCACTCACCTTCCAGGATCTCGGCCTCGGTTCTGGTCAGCCAGATCTCAGCGTCGGTCTTGGTGGCGAAGGTCTCAGGCGCCGGGCGGTCGACGCCATCCGGACCCGGATAGCGCGCTTGGTAGCGCCCGGACGGGAGTTGCCGTACACGGCCGAAGCGCCGCTTGGTCGCCTTCTTCTTCCTGACGGTCACGCGGCCCTCCTTCGGCGGGTGGTGATCGGATGGACGACGCCGGCGGCGATGAACGCCTCAAGCGCGGCTTCGGGGATACGCACCTTGCGGCCGACATGGACGAAAGTGATGCGGCGTTCCTCGATCAAGCGCCGAGGGAAACGGACGCTCGTGTTCAACCGCTCGGCGACCTCTTCGACGGTCAGCAACCGGCCCTGGGTGAGGTCTTGGGTCATGCCGCGCCCTCGTTTCTGCCCGTCGAGTGGCCTGCGGCTCTGGCTTCGAGGGCCAGGAGGCTGGCGCGGAACTGTTGTCGTCGGGCGATGCCTCTCATGAGTTGGGTTGCTCGGGGTGTTCGGGTTGGGTCGTTGGTGGAGACCGGGTGCCAGATGTAGCGGTGCGGGTCGTTGGTGGTCGGGTCGTCGAGGCCGAGGAGTTCCATGGCCCAGGCGCGGCGGTCCTGCTTGTGGTCGCGGAGGGTTTTGTTGGACCACTTGCGGGAGACGAGGACGCGGCGGCCGGCGTAGCCGAGGTGTTCGGGGCGGTGGGCTTTGCCGCGGCAGTGGCCGGGGGTCATGCCGGGCTTGGGGTCCTTGGGTTGGATGCCGTAGCGGAGCCAGTTGGCGCAGGCGGGCGAGCAGGGTTCGTAGCGGAGGGCGTCGAGGAGGCGGGTGGTGTGGTCGTGGCGGGCCTGGTCACTGTCGTTGAAGGGGGCGCCGAGGGACTTGGTGAGGTACTTGGTCAGGTAGCCGAGGGCTCGGTTGGCGGCGGGGGAGCCGGCCAGGACGCCTTGGACGTCGGCTTGGTCGCCGAAGCGGACGACGTGTGAGGGTTCGTCGAGTTGGTCGAGAGCTTGGGTCCGGGTGGGGAGGTATTCGCCTGTCTCGGGGTTGAGGTAGCCGTCTTCGTCCCAGGCGGGTTCGTAGTCGACGGGGTTGTCCGAGGGAGGCCACCAGACCTGGTGGTAGGTGGCGGCGGCGATCTGCTTCATCTCGGCGCGGGGCAGGGTGCCGCGGATGGCCATGTGGAGGTGTGGGGCGAGGCGCTTTTGGGGTTCGACGGTGGCGAAGTACTGGACGTCGTAGCCGGCGACGCGGCGGAGGTTCTGGGTGAAGCGGTCGACGAGCTTGGAGAAGTGGATGGCGTCGCGGGCGGCGCGCCGGTAGTCGTAGGTCGTGGGGTCGACGGGGACACCGTTGCGGATCTTGCCGTACGACGGGAGGGTCAGGGTGACGAACATCGAAGGGCGGTAGAGCTGGCCTTGAGGGCCGGTGAAGGTGCGGCCCAGGGTGGTCGGGCGGCGGGTTCGGCGGGGCAGGTCGGGGGCGTCCTGGCGGCGGCGGGTGGTGCGGGTGCGGCGTGCCGTACTGCGGTGGGAGGCCAGGGTGCCGCGCATGCCTGCTTGGGTGATCTCGGCGTCGATGGCGACCAGGGCGGCGGCCCAGTCGGCGGCTTCAGCTTCGGTAGTGGCCTGGTCGTGCTTGGCCTGGATGTCGGCGCGGAACTCGATGAGCCAGCGCTGGTCGTCAGTGGCTTCGGCGGGGTCGGCCGTGGGCTCGTGGTCGAGGTGCCAGCCCTCGCGGCATTGGGCCTTGCGGAGCTGCTGGTTGCGCTTGGCGCAGGGCGGGCACTTGGCCTCCTGCGTGGCGCCGCAGGGGAGGTCGAAGGGGATGATCTCGCCGGTGGTGGTGTCCTGGCGGCGGAGTTCGATGGGGCGGATGCAGACGCCGTTGTTCTTGGCGATCTCGATGGCGACGTCCAGAGCCAGGGGCATCGCCTGCCGTACGAGCCGGGGCAGGGTCACATGGCCTCCCGGAAGAGGGCGGTCATGGCGTTGATGTCGGCGTCGGAGACGTAGGCGGCGCGGGCACGGACGGGGTCCGGGGAGGACTCCAGGCGGACGTAAGCCACGCCGGCGCCGAGGGCCGGGATCGGTGAGATGTGGTCGGCCAGTGCGCCCCGGTCGCGGGCGCCGTCGCCCAAGACCATGTCGACCTGCTCGGACTCGTCGAGGCGGAGGGCGATCTTGTCGGGGAAGAGGTTGCGGATGGTGATGACGTCCTTGCGCGGGTCCTGGAGGGCGGCGAGGACGCCGACGCCTACCGCGCGGCCCTGCGTGGTGAGGGTGGCCAGGGCGGAGGAGATGCGTTGCCGTAAGGCGCGGTCGGACTGGTAGGCGGTGAGGAACGCGATCTCGTCGACGACCACCAGGACGAACGGGTCGCGGGTGGTGGGGACGTGGTCGCGCTGCACTCCGGCGAAGCGGCCGGCGCGTTCGCGCATGACGGCTACGGCCTGGTCGAGGAGGTCGGCGCAGTCGGCCGGGTTGGCGGCGTAGCGGTTGCCGAAGACAACGCGGCCGAAGGACAGTTCCATGAGCTTGGGGTCGAGAGCCCAGATCTCGGCGAGGCCGGAGAGCACGGCGGGGATGAGGCCGCGGATCGCCGACCAGAGGATCGAGCCCTTGCCCGCTCCGGTGGCGCCGGCGACCAGGACGTGGGTTCCGTGGAGCTTGAGGCGCCAGGGTCGGCCGTCCTCGGTGCGTCCGATCTCGATGGGGCCGACCGTGGGTTTGGCCGCGAAAGGTACGGCAGGCAGTGGTTCGGCGAGAGGGTCGTGACGCGGGAAGGTGAGGCGGAGGCGGCCGGCGCGTTCGACGCTGACGCGGCAGGACGGGGCGCCGAAGCCGTGGGCGAGGTGTTCGATGCGGTCGGACCAGTCCTTGGCGGCTTGGCCGTCGAGCATCTTCACGGTGACCACGTCGGCCCGTGAGGTGCAGGTGACGCGGAGCAGGCGGGGCATGTAGTCGCGGCCTCGCAGGTGGCGGCCGAGGCCCGAGACGGTCATGACCGGTTGCCAGTGGCGGCGGTAGATCCAGATGAGCCGCCACCAGGCGAGCAGGCGGTGTCCGAACCACGGGAGGACCTGCCGCGGGTAGGCGACGGCCCACGGGGTGATGAGCGCGATGGGTGTCGCCAGCGCCATAGCGGCGAACTGCCAGCCGTACAGGCTGAAGAGGGTTCCGGGAGTGATCGTGATCGTCGCGGCGATGGGGTGTCGGACCAGGGCGCGGATGAGGCCGATGATCAGGCGAATGGCGAAGATGACGATGGTGACGATCGCCGGGGTCTGGACGATGGCCGGACGGAAGACGACTGCGGTGTCCGGGGTGGTCGAGACGATGCCGGAGACGGGATCACCAGGCAGTTTTCTGAGCATTAGGCTTGATGCCTTCCTTGATGTGAGAACCCAGGGGAGAACCGGGGCCGCCGGAAGTTGGCGCTTCTGGCGGCCCGCTTGGATCACGCGTTCTTGGCGTGGAGCTGTTCGCAGGCGGCGAGGTACTCGGCGGCGGTGCGGGCCAGGGCCTTCGCGAAGGCAAGGTCGTTGTCGGTGAGCGCGGCGTCTTCCTCCGTGGAGAACGAGACGATCGAGGAGCCGAAGGTGAGATCGAAGATCGGCGTACGACCGGCGTAGGTGTAGCAGCGGACTCGGGCGTTCTCTCCGGTCGAGAAGAAGTGGTGACTGCGTCGGCTCATCCGCGGGCCTCCTCGGAGGCGGCGCGGAACATCTGCTCGATCGAGGCGGCGAAGGCCGCAGTCTCGGCCGCCAGTTCACGGGCGAAAGCGACGTCCGCCTTGGTGACGCGGTCGGTGAACGACGTCGTGATCAGGACCGACGTGGTGTCGAAGTCGAGGGACAGGACCGGGGTCCGTCGCGGGTAGGGGTAGGACTTGGCGTTCGACGGAGCGCCCGCCTTCAGCGTGATCACCGAGACCGGCCGGGGGCGCTTCACGCGACATCCTTGGAGGAGTACGTGCGCGGGGCGCGGATGCCGGTGGCGCGGAGCGAGTAGGCGAGCCGGCCGGTGTTCATGGCGACGTACGGCGTGACCGTCATGCCGTCGAACTCGACCGGGACGATCATCGGGCCGGAGGCGGGCGCCGGCGGCACGATGGGCTGAGTGGGGGAGAGGATCTTCACGGCCACGGTCTTCTGGGAGAGCTTCACCGTGGGGTCGCCGTCCATGACCGCGACCTGCCAGACGAGTTCGCCGGTGGTCTTGTCCTTGGCGTAGACGACGCGGTCCTTGGTGGAGGCGTCGAAGTCCTTGACCTGCTCGACCTCGCTGACGAGGAAGCAGCCGTGCGGGAAGACCTGCTCGAAGTGGACGGGGATAGGACCTTGGATGGCCATGTGGCTCCCTCTGTGTACCCCCCTAGACATTGAGCGCTTGGTGCGTTCGAGGTCGGCGTCTAGGGGGCTATGCACTGAAGGTAGATCGGTGATTCAGAACTGTCTAGGGGGGTGGACGAAATTCTCTGGCTTCCCTAGAAGAACTTCCAGAACATGGCCGTAGCGTCGTCGAACGCCTTGCCGCGAGGCCACCGTGCGCCGTCGAGGTCGCTGGTCTCGGCCTCACGGACAAGCTTGATCAACTCGTCCGGCCCGGTGAGCGCGAGCAGCCCGAGTGCTTCTCTCCAGCTCGCCAGCGCGAAGCGGTCGACCAGTCGGGATGCCCCGTCACTGAGCAGCGCAGCCGCCTTGACCGTGTCTGCCGGAACGCTTCCGGTCAGCGCTTGATCAGCGGCCAGCGGGTCAACCGCAGCCACCCAGAACCCGCCGTCCCTGTTGCGGTGATCCCGAAGGGTCTCCACGTACGCCCGGTGCGCGGCTACGTGTTCGGGCGTGCCGGCGGCAAGCGCGTCCATGGCTTTCCGGTACGGCTCGCCTACCAGAGCCTCACGCTCGTCGCAGATGACCATCGGCTCGTCGGTGCCGACGACGTCGAGCAACAGGACCGAGTCAGCAAGGACCAGCCACTCAACGGCGCTTGCCGTACGGCGGAGCATGACCACCGTCGCGGATGGAGAGCCGGGGTGGGTGAGGTCGCAGGTCGAGTCATGCAGTGAGGCGACGGCCTTGATCCCATCAGCCAGGACCTCCGTCAACGAGGTGTCCTCGTCGCGACTCATCCCCGCGAGGAGGGACGAGCCGAGCGCCTGCACGAACCACGGCACCCCATGCGAGCACCCGGCATCCGAGCCGACCGGCGTACCGACCCCGTCGAGCAGCACCGCGGCGTTAGGCGTCGCCCCCGCGAAGTCCTCGTTCGGCCGGCCTGGAGCTGCTTCGGTGGCGAAGGCGAGGCGCACGGTCAACTCTCCTCGTGGCGGTAGAGCGGGCTGGCCAGTTCTGCCCGGACGGGTTCCCCGGTCGCCGGGTCGTACTCCACGCCGATGACGGTGGAGAACCGCTCTTCGCCGACCTGACCCCACAGGGTCGCGATTTCGGAGGTGAGCAGGTCGACGACACCAAGGGTCCCCTGCGGGTGGATGCCGGTGAACACCAGCACGTTGCCCTGCCCATCGGGCCGGGGGAGTCGGCCGAGGTACGCGTAGTCGACCGGGCGGGCCGGGTCGGAGTCCTCTCCCGATCGATACACCTCGCCGGTACGGCTGTCGCGCAACGTCCAGGCGCCGTCCTTGACCCACTCGATCACCGGGTCGGACTCGTACAGCGCGCCCATCACGGGCGAGAGCTTCGGCCCGCAGATCACGATGAGGTTCGGGCGGTTGAGGTCGATCTCCCCGCCGAGCGGGACGTGTTCGAGGTTGGCGGCCATGCCGAAGCCGCGCGCCAGGTCCTCCAGCCGCTTGGCCGCGGTGACGTCCTCGATGGCGACCACGGGACGGGCGTTGTTCGCCTCCCGCTTGAGCGGAGTCGCCAGCGTGATCGTCCCAGTACCCAGGAACGCGCCCTCTGGCGCTGGCCCCGTGTGCTTGATCTGGTGAATGCGCCCGCGCGACAGCCCCGCTTGCTGGGCGATCTGGGCATAGGAGATGCCTTGGGCGTGAAGCTCTTGAATCACCCGGCGGCGGAGCCTCGCCAGCTCGGTGACCTCCAGTTGTGCCGCGCTCAGTCGCTCGGTGGCTTGGCGGATCAGCAGGTATGGGTCGTCGATTGCGGCGATACGCTCAAGCTCGCTGGGTGGCACGGTGGTTCCCTTTCCGTGGTGCTCCACCGAGTCTAGGCCCCTAGACGATTCACCGTCGATCCCTCTAGACAGTACGGATTTGAGGGCTTCCCTGGTCAGTCCGCTTACCGCCTTGATTGCCGATCGCCGTTTTGGGACGCCGCGCGTCAACGCGCCCTGCCGTTGAGCAGGTCTGTCCACAGGCTGTGGGCTTCCGCCCTGAAGAGCCGCGCGGACTCTGCCTCAGGGGCACTTCGGTACAAGAAGTACAGACCGGCCGCACTCCGGAGTTCGTAGAACGTGGCCTGACAGTCACACGTCCACTGGACCACCCGAACGCGTTCGTCCCTACGCGGTTCGCCCCACTCGATCGCTTCGTAGTTCGGATCAGCGGCCGGCACATGCACCGCGTAGCACGTCATGACCCACTCGCCAGAGCCAGAGGTGACACTTCCAGGACCGCCCACACCGTCCGGCCGTAGTCATCGCCCGCTACGCCCCACTTCGCGGACAGCTCGGACACGATCGCCAGCCCTCGTCCTCCCGGTTCCGTGGTGCAGAGCGGGAACAGCATCGGCCGGCGCGGCCCGCCCTCATCCCGCACCTCCACCCGGAGCGAGGAGCCGACGACTTCCAGGGTGACGACGAACCTGCCGCCAGGCCGTCCGCTGTGGCTGTGGCGGATGGCGTTGGTGGCCAGCTCGCTCACGATCAGGATGGCGTCGTCGAGCGTGGGCCAGGCGCCGAGGAAGGCCGAGACGAAGCGGCGGGCTTCGAGGATGGAGATGGTGGAGCCGAGGAACATGCGAGATACGCGCCAGGGAGGCATGGACGTCTCCGATGTCTAGGGGGCTATACATCCATGGCAGCAGCGTATGAGTGTCGCAGGGCTTGACTCAAGTTATCTCACTTATAAATAAGTGAGTTAGTCGATGTTCTTCAACTGCCGAAAGTCCGCGGCGACTCGGCCGAGCAGTTCCCGCATCTCGTCCCCGAAGATCGCCACACCCTCGAAGGCCCGGAAGGTCTCCAGGTGAACCCGGACATCATCGGCATCCGTGATGATCGCTTCCGAGGTCAGCATCTCGACAACACTCGCCTTCTCATCGAAGACCGTGAACCCGTGCAGGGGGAGTCGCGGCACTTGAACCGCCCACGGCACCACCCCAAGCCGCACGGTAGGCAGCGTGGAGAGCTGCATGAGACGATCAAGTTGAGCGTCGACCACAGAGACAGGCCCAGGCCACGTTCGTACGGCGCCCTCGGTGAGCACGAAGGAGAACTCCCGCCCCTCCTCGAAGAGCACAGCCTGCCCTTCGACGCGGATAGCAGCCGCCCGAGAGATGGCATCCTCTTGGCCAGCTCCACCAAGACGAAGGGCCAGCCGTGCGTACTCCGCCGTCTGAAGCAGAGCGGGAATCATCGCCGGCTGAAACGAGTCGACTCGACTCGCGGCACGCACCCGTGCCACATCAGCTTCCTCACGGCCGGCCAACCCACCCTTGAGTCGTGGGATCTCCTCACGAAGACGCTCAAGCAGGTTATCCAACTCACCCCGCGAAGCATCCGACAGCGACAGCCCCTCAACTAGCCGCTCAACCGTCTCGGGCAGCGGCAGCAGTTGCCCGGTCTCAATCTGAGAGATCGTCGGCTGCGTAACCCCAGCGCGCGCGGCCAGCTCCTTGCCTGTGAGTCCTACGCTCTTGCGAAGACGCCGAACCAGAGCGCCTAGCGCCCGCAGCCGCTCCCGACGATCGTCCACATTCAGCGTTCTACCATCCCTCAGACCGCGTCCTCAGTTGTGGAAGCGGATCACTGCCGAATTGTTCTTGTAGGGATCAAGGGCGGCGCTCCGCACCGCCACGCGGCCCGAGCTTGCGGCCCGCACGCTGCGCGTGCGGCCTGGAGGCCGTTCTCGCGCACGGTCCGCCACTCGGGCCGCGACCTACTGGAAGGCTGCCAAGATGTCCATGGTCGAGTCGTCACGCTTGCTGGCCATGAGGTAAACGACTTCGCCCTCCCAATCGGTGGACACGCCGTCGAGGCCATCAACGCATATGACGCACTGCTCATCGTGCGGCTCGTCGATCCGGCTCCACCCCTTGACTAGGAACTTCTGGAAGATCTGTTCACTATCCATCCGTACACTCGCCGTGAATGAGATAAAGCCACCGGACCCAGAGTCGCAGTCATTCCCCTCTTCGAGAGTGACGGCAACAGCCTCGGGGAGAAGCCCCGACACGATCTCCTTGAGATCTCTGATGTCCGCGTTGGCCGCTGCCTCGCATCCGGGCCAACAACCAGTCATCAACACGGATAAGACGAGTCCTGCCGCGAGAGCAGCACCAGTCCTTGCAAGCCTGTCCATCGGATGACCTACTCCTTAAGGTTTCCGGCTAGCGCGGCAGCGGTACAGGCACTACACCTCCGGCGGGGGTACTCCGGCTCCAGGATGATCGCCGTGCTGAGTCTGGGGTCCGTAGAGGGCTGAGGTGGAAGCCTGATCATGCCGTCCGCCATCGTCCCGGGACAAGCCGAGCAGCCCAGGGCCATGGGGCCAAGGTCGTTCGTCCGGTGGGGCGCTCCACCTTGTCCCCATGGCCCTGGCCCGCTTCCCCTTCGGGCGGGACGACGGCAGAAGGCATGATCAGGCGGGTGGGGTGCGTGCGGCGCGCTTCTGCCTGGACAATGCCATCTGTGGAAGTCGTCCGAGTCTCCGCTGACATGATCACCGTAGACCTCAGCCCGGACGATGCTCTCGCCATCAACAACGCCCTCAACGAGGTATGCAACGGCATCCACCTTGATGAGTGGGACTTCCATACCCGCATGGGTGTCGAGCGTGATCACGCCCGCGCTGTGCTGCGGGTAATCAACGACTCTCTCAATCAGATGAAAGATCAGCGCTTGGCCGAGGGCAAGGAGTGGTAGGACCGCAGGTCACCACTTGATCGCCGTGCCATTAACATGCCATTAGCGCTTCTTCTTGATCTTCCCCTTCCGCTCGGCCTTGACCCGCGCACTCAGCGCGTCGGCGATCTTCTGGTCTGCGTCTCGGGTGGCGTGCTGATAGATCAGCGCCGCCCGGTCGCTGTCGCGGCCCATCCGAGCCTTGAGGTCCGCGATGCTCGCTCCGGATTGAGCCGCGAGGGTGTTGCCCGTGTGGCGGAGATCATGGAAGTGCAGTCCTTGGATCCCCATTTCGTTGAGCGCTTCCGCCCATTTGGCTTCCCTCCTGAAGTTGCCGCCCCGGAGGAAGGCGCCGCGCTTGCCGAGAAAGACGAAGGCGTCCTCCGCCTCGTCGACATACGCGGCAAGATGGTCAGCCAACGCCGGGACGATGACGGACGGGATGGCGATCGTGCGCCGGCCTGCGCGCGACTTGGGCGGGCCGAGCTGCATGATGCCGCCGTCGAGTTCGAGGAGTTGCTCCCGCACGCTGACCGTGCGCGCGGTGAGGTCGAGGCTTCGCCGGCGCAGCGCGATCACTTCACCCCACCGCAGGCTCGCGAAGGTCGTCAGGAGGATCAGCGCCTTGAACCTCTTGTCCGCCATCCGGTCGGCCAGCTCGAAGACCTGAGCGAGAGTGAGGATGGGGCGCTCCGGGGTGTGCTCGTTGTCGGCGCCCTTGATACGGCACGGGTTTCTCATGATGATCTTGTCTTCCTCGACAGCGGTCATCAGTACGGCCCGCAGCAGCCTGTATGCCTTGGCCGCAACCGACACGGACACACCGGCCTTCAGCATGTCGGCTCGCCAAGCGCGAATCATCGGCGTCGACAGCTTGCCCACCGCCACGCCACCCAGGCCCGGCACGATGTGACGGTTGAGCAGCCACATGTAGCCCTCGATCGTCTTGGGCCGGAGGCCGGGACGCTGGCTGATCCACGTACGGGCGTAGTCGCTGAGCAGCACCTTCCCGTAAGCCGGGTCCGTCGCCGGTGATGATCTGAGATTCGATCAAGGTGAGCGCGCGGTCGGCGTCGGTCTTCGTCGCGTAGGTCGTCTCCCCGGTCCTGATTTGACCCGACAGGTGATCTACGGCGGAGACGAGTTGCGACCCTCGTAGGGGGGCGAGGAGCCGAGAGCAGCGTGGAGAACTTGCTGCGGACAGCAGCCCCTTTGCCTGCAGGCATAGGAACGTCCGCCACCAGGTCCCGATGCTTCGCGGCGCCGGCGATTGTCGGCGTGAACGCAGAATCCGCCGGACTGTCGCCGCGCTGACCCGCACACCGAGCCGCATCCGTTCGCGGTGGACCCGCCGGTACCCCCGCCTGGGATTCTCCTGGGCCAGACGAAGGACCAGGTCTCAGACCTCTTTGCCTGTTCCGGGACGGCCGGTACGGTGGGGTAGAGCCATGCGCGTCTGATCAAACGATGATGCCAGGCCAACAAGGCGCCCGGGGCGACCAGTTGATGAGCCCGCAGCATCGACGGCAAGAAGCGGGCCAAGGCCGCGAGAAGCGCCTTACCGGCCCAGTCCGGCTTCGGCCGCACAACCTGACGCTTCAACACCACCACCTCGTGGCGGAGCACCATGATCTCGACATCCTTGGGCGCCTGGCTACGCCCCATCAACGCCAGCCAACCAAGCACCCGGATCAAGGTTAGATATAGCAGACGAATCTACACGGCCCGCGATCTTGCCTGCGCGGCGCCTGGAGGTCAAAACCGCAGATCAAGCACCACACCAGGAGTTTGAAGCGCTATAGCTCCCAGCCCAAGGATCACGCAACGCCACCACCGATTGCCGGCCAGGGCCGATTTCTAGACAACCCCTCACTGCACGGGATACCGCCACGCCCGAATTGATCACTCTCTGTATGGGGAAATGCATGTTTTCCTCCTAGATAAGATCGTGATAAAGATCCATCTTGACGTCCAGTGTCGGATTTGTGATCTTTGGTCTGTTTGATCACATACCGCGCACTCGGTGCTCGCCGAGAGCTTGCTTTCGGCATGGAGTGTGGGTGCGCATGCGCCGTACGTCGTCATGGCTTCGTTCTGGTCACGTAGTGGCTGCGGCGTCCTTGATTCTGATTCAGCTCGTGGCATTGCCCACTCGTGCCGAGGCGCAGATCGGGTCACGAGTCGAGGAGAGGTCTGCCGAAGTTTCCGGACCGGTGGACACGCCGAAGCAGCAGGCGGGCTCGGCCAAGGGATTGCCCCCTTTAGTAGGCACGGAGCAGACCCAGCCAGCGGCTGCCAAAGGACAGGGCAAGAGCGGCGGCGTTCAGGTTTCGGCGCCTGCTGGAGCTGTCGCTGAAGAGCAGCGCAGTGCGTTGGCACGTGACGTGGCGGCTGCGGCCACGTACGACTGTTCGACCATCCGGCAGTGGCAGCCAGACGTGATCTACAGCACTGGCCAGTGGGTCCAATACCAAGGCTTCGTCTACCGGCGCAACCAGATGTATCCGGGCGATTACACCACCACCCCAGGCGGCACCTACTGGGACGGCGTCGGCGCGTGTGCGGCCCCAACGCCGACTCCGACCCCTACGCCGCAATATCCCCCGACGCTTACGGCCGCCTTTCCTCTGAACGGCATGCTGATCAACTCGCGGACCCCGCTGTTCGGAGGCAGCGCCTACAGCAACATGGGCTCCTCCTCTCTGACCTATTCCTTCAAAGTTTGTACGAACCAGGCTCTGTCGACGGGCTGTGTGTCCTCGGGAAGCCTGGGGTCGAACATCAGAACCTGGCGAGTGCCGACGGGAAGCGCGCTGGCCTGGAGCACTCAGTACTGGTGGCGGGTCACCGTCGTAGAGCCGTCCAACGGGATGTCGACCTACTGGGATAGCTCCTTCACCACAGGTGTGCGGCAGCCAGCGGTCAACTCACAGTTCGCCAGCTCAACCGGAGGCCTGCCGTTCGAACCGTCAACCGGCAACTTCACCACGACCGCTACTGACGCGGTTGTTGCGACAGCAGGCCCCTCGCTGTCGGTCGTGCGGTCATACAACAGCCTCGACCCCCGCCGCAGCGGCACGTTCGGTGCCGGATGGACCTCGCGCTGGGACATGAAGATCGTCGCAGACGACTGGGCCGACACCTCCGACACGACGAAGCCGACCCGGCTGACGGTGACTTATCCCGACGGCCGTCAGGTGCGCTTCGCTCCGAACGCTGACGGTACCTTCCAGCCGCCTCCTGGCACCTACGCGACGCTCACGAAGATCGCAAATCCGGACCTGGCCGGCTGGCGGCTGACCGACAAGGCGGGCACCTCTTACTTCTTCGACCTCTCCGGCCGCCTGACGAAGATCGCCGACCTGCGGGGCCGTACACAGACTCTCACCTACAACGGCGACGGCAAGCTGTCCACGGCGACCGCCTCGGGCGGTCGGTCGCTGACCTTCACCTGGACCGGCGGGCACGTGACCCAGGTTTCCACGAACGAGGCGAACGGCGCGCCGCTCACCTGGACGTACACCTACGAGGGCGACAAGCTCATCAGCGTGTGCGCCCCTGTGGCCGATACCTGCACCACCTACGCCTACACGAGCGGCTCGCAGTACCTCAGCGCGGTGCGAAACTCCGACCCCATCGGCTATTGGCGCCTCGGCGAGGCCTCCGGCACCAAGGCCAAGGACTCCGGCTGGGGGGCGGGTGACGCGAGCCTGACCGGGGTGACGCTCGGACAGGCGGGAGCCGTTGAATCGAGCCCCGACAAGGCCGCGAAGCTCTCCGGAGCGGGGACCATCTCCCTGCCCGACCACGCGATCGCCCAACTCGCCGGCTCCGCCTCGATCGAGACGTGGTTCAAGACCTCTGCAGCCGGTGTGATCATGGCAGCAGGGACCGACAACGGCAGCGACCCCGCCCGCTCTCTGGTCTACGTGGGTTCGGACGGCAAGCTACGCGGCCAATTCCGCCCCACCACCGGCACGTCAGCGATCGCCCCGATCACCTCCACGGCCGCAGTCAACGACGGCCAATGGCACCACGTCGTGCTCACCCTGTCGGGCACAACGCAGCAGATGTTCCTGGACGGCCAGAGCGTCGGTACGGCGACAGGCTCAGGCTTCGGCGGCTGGCCGGTGGGCGCCCAGATGGGTAATGGCAAGCTGGAGGGCGGTAAGTGGCCAGGTGGGCCGGCAAGCACGGCAAATCTGCCGCTGAACGGATTCCTGGACGAGGTCGCCCTCTACGACCGGCCCCTGTCGGCCGATGACGTCGCGATCCACTTCGCCGCACGTGGGGCCGCGCCGCACCTCATGTCGAAGATCACGCTGCCGTCCGGCCGCGTCGGGATGGAGGCGACCTACGACCCGGCGACCGACCGAGTCAAGACACTCACGACGGCCCACGGCGGCGCCTGGCAGCTCGGGGCGCCCACGGTCAACGCCAGCACCGGCATTGCCACCGTGACCGTGACCGACCCGGCCACGAACACCCTCGGTTTCGAGTTCGACTCCTGGCGCGGCGACCGGCTCGTATCGCAGACAGATCAGCTCGGCAAGAAGACCGCGTACGCCTATGACACGGGCGGTTTCCTCTCCAAGGTCACTGATCCGAATAACAATGCCGTCCAGCGCACCTACGACAAGCGCGGCAACGTGCTCACCACGACCACCTGCCGGTCCACGACGAGCAATTGCCAGACCTCGCGGTCGGAGTATTACCTCAACACCTCCGACCAGCTCGACCCGCGCAACGATCGCCTGGTCAAGAGCCGGGACGCGCGCTCGGCATCGGCCACCGACAACACTTACGCCTCGACTGTTGAATACACGGCCTTCGGCGAGGTGTTGAAGGAGACCACTCCGGCCACCGCTGACTTCCCGGCCGGCCGTTCCGTCGGCTACGCCTATACCGACGGCACTGAGGCAGCCGTCGGCGGCGGCGTCACCCCCGCCGGGCTGCTGAAGACCAAGACCGACCCGCGCGGCAATGAGTGGACCTACCGTTACACCGCTGCCGGCGACCTCGCCGAGCAGACCGACCCCGAGGGCTTGGTCACCAAGCTCGCCTATGACGAGATCGGACGGCTGGCTGCTTCGACCCAGGTTTCGGACGCGCATCCGAACGGCGTCACGACCAGCTTCACCTACGACAAGCTGGGTCGGATCCTCACCCAGACCAGTCCCGGGATCAAGAACGAGATCAGCGACGTCACGCACACCGCGAAGACCACCTTCACTTACGACGCGGACGGTAACAAGCTCACCGCCACTCTCGCCGACACGACCGGCTCTGACCCCGACCGGGTGACGACCTACACCTATGACACCAGCGGACGCCTCGACACCGTCACCGGCCCCGAAGGCGGCCAGGTCACCCAGACCTACAACACGCTGGGCCAGGTGGTCACCACGAAGGACGCCCGCGGCACTGTCCTGCAGTACGGCTACAGCAAGCGCGGCGAGAAGATCACCACCACGCTGAAGGGCTGGACCGGCAGCCCGGTCGCTCCGCAGGCGGCGCAAGACGTCGTGGTGGAAGCCCTCGCCTACGACCCCGCCGGACGGCTCGCCTCCCGCGTCGACGCCATGGGGCGGAAAACCTCCCTCACCTACTACACCGACAATCTGCCGTGGCAGACCATCGCCGACGACGTCAAACTCAACGGCTCAACCACCGCCCGGGACGTGGTGCTGGAGGAGAACACCTACGACGCGGCGGGCCACCGTACCAAGCAGGTCACCGGAGGCGGCCGCCTGACCGCCAGCGCTGTGTACGACGCAGCCTCCCGGGTGACCTCGCAGAACATCGACCCCGCAGGCGTGAACAGGACCACGACCTTCACTTACGACGCCGCTGACAACGTGCTCAAGACGGCTCTGTCCGCCGGCGGAACCACCAGAGTCGAGACTCGCGAGTACGCCTACACCAAGACCGGACAGATCAACCGCGAGACCGTCGAGAACGGTGCCGAGGACATCGTCACCACACGAACATTCGACGACCGTGGCCTGCCCGTCAGTGTCACCGACCCACGCGGCAATGTCGCCGGCGCGGATGCCGCCGCCTACACCACCACGATGCGTTATGACGCGGCCGGACGCCTGGTCGAAGTCATCGCACCGCAGGTCGCCGTCGAGAAGGAGGGCGCGACCACCCTTAAGCGGCCATCGGCCCTAATGGGCTTCAACACCGCCGGCGAGCAGACCCACCAGACCGACGCTGAAGGTCGCACCACCACGACCACCTTCAACAAGGCCGGGCAGCCGACCAAGATCACTGCGCCGTCCTACACTCCCCCGGACACTACCGGCCGCGTCGGCGGCGAAGTCGGCTGGTGGAAGGCGGACGAAGGCAGCGGCACGGTTCTCAACGACTCCTCCGGAGGTAACCACCCGGCCACTCTGGTTGGCCCCACCACCCGGGTAGACGGCCGCACTGGCGGAGCCGTCGCCTACACCACGGGTACGCACGCAGTGACCTCCGGGCCAGTGATCCACACCAACCGCAGCTACACAGTGTCCGCCTGGGTGAAACTGGCTCGGGATGACCACCACGCCGCCGTCGTCGGCCAGGACGGAACCGTCAACTCGGCCTTCAAGCTGGTCTTCTCGCCTAACGACAAGAAATGGCGGATGCTCACGTATTCGGCCGACGTCAGCGGGGACCCCGGCGTAAAGATCGTCTCGAGCAATCTGGCCAAACTGAACCAGTGGACCCACCTCACCGGGGTATACGACGCGGAGCAGAGCAAGATCCGCCTCTACGAAGACGGCGTTCTGGCCGCCGAAGGCGCCTACACCAGCACCTGGGATGCAACCGGCAGCTTCCTCATCGGGCGCACCAAGTACGACAGCGGCTACCAGCACTCCTTCCAGGGCGCCATCGACGACGTCCAGGCATGGGACCGCGTCCTGACCGCAGCGGAGATCGCTTCCGTCGCAGGGGTATCCGGCTCGCCCACCCCAGACGCACCGATCACGCCTACCGTGAAGAACGAGTACAACAGTGCGGGCCAGGTGACGAAGACCACAGACCCGCGTGGCTTCGTGCGCAGCATCGAATACGACCAACTCGGCCGTCCTGTCCGCGTCACCGACCCTGCGCCTCAGAACGAAGCCCCCGGCCGCTGGGTCACCGAGTACGACCTGCTTGGCGAGAAGCTCGCGACCGTCGACCCGCTCGGCGCCCGCACCGAGGCCACCTACGACGACTTGGGCCGCCAGATCACCGCAACCGTAATCGAGCGCAAGCCGACCACGGCCGCCTACACCACCAAGCTCGAGTACTACGACAGCGGCCAGCTCTCCAAGAGCATCGCCCCCGGCAACCGCACCACTACCTTCACCGTCAATGCGGCAGGCGAAATCACCGCCGTCACCGATCCCGAGAACCACACCACCACTAGCACTTACGACCTTGCTGGCCGAGTGGTGAAGGCGACCGACCCGCTGGGCAACGCCACCCAGACCGACTACGACCTGGCCGGCCGCGCCGTCGCCGTCAGAAACCTCGGATCCACCGGCACCATCCTGCGGACAGGTACCGTCGACTACGACGCGGCTGGCAACGCGACCAGCACCACCTCTGGGGAGGGCAACACCACACGCCAGTCTTTCGACGCTTTGGGCCGCGTCACCTCCCTGATCGAACCGATCACGGACACCAAGTCGATCACCACCACCTTCGGCTACGACGCAGCCAGCGCTCCCACCCGCCTCACCGACGCCCGCGACAACACCACCTGGACCACCTACAACTCTCTCGGCCTGCCCGAGTCGGTCATCGAGCCCTCCACTACGGCCCACCCTGACCCCTCCGACCGCACCTGGACCACCAGCTACGACGCCGCTGCCAACCCGGTCAGCATCCTGCAGCCCGGCGGCGTGCGCACCACCCGTGTCTTTGACCATCTCGGCCGCCTCACCTCCGAAGAAGGCGAAGGCGGTGGCGCGGTCACGGCCTCCCGCGCCTTCGGTTACGACGCCGTAGGCCGCCCGACCAGGCTGGGCGACCTCAGTGCGGACTACAACGACCGCGGTCTCCTCACCAGAATCTCCCACGGCACGGTTCAGCAATCGGCCTTTGTCTATGACGAGCTTGGTCGCACCATCCAACGGGAGGATGCCTCGGGCTCCTCCATCTTCACCTGGGACAACGCAAGCCGCCTCAAGACGGCCACCGATCCGGTATCCGGCCGGACCCTCACCTACGGCTGGGACGAGGCGAACCGACTACGTACTTTGGCCTCGGCCAGCGACAGCCAGATCTTCGACTACGACGCCCAAGACCGCTTGATCAGCCATCAGGTAAAGAGCGTCGGTGGGACAGAGCTCGCAAAGATCACCTACGGCTGGGACAAGGACGACAACCTCACCGCGAAGACCACCACAGGCATAGCCGGAGCCGGAGCTAACACCTACGCCTACGACAAGGCCGGTCGTCTGACCTCGTGGACGGCTCCGGACGGATCCGCCACACCCTACGAGTGGGATGACGCCGGCAACCGGACTAAGGCAGGCAGCAGCACCTTTACCTACGACGCGCGCAACCGCCTGACCTCAGGAGGGGGAACTGACTACACATACACCCCCCGAGGAACGCTCGCTAGCCAGATGAAGGACGGTCAGACCACTGCGCTGGCCTTCGACGCCTTCGACCGGCTCATCGCCGATGGAGACAGCCTCTACAGCTACGACGCCCTCGACCGGGTGACAAAGCGCACCAGGGGTACGGCTCAGCAGGTCTTCTCCTATCTCGGCGTGTCGAACTCGCTATCCGCGTTGTCTTCTAGCGAAGGGCCCGTGGCGAAGTATGGCCGCGATGCCATTGGCAACATCATGAGCCTGCAGGAGGGCGCCGCATCTGCGGTAACAACAATTACTGACCTTCACAACGATGTTGTCGCTACTTTCAACACTAGCGGGTTGACGAGCTCGACTATGTTCAGCCCCTTCGGTGAGATATTGCAGCAGACAGGAGTAAAAGCCAGCCTCGGCTATCAAGGGTCATACACCGATCCGGATACTGGGAAAGTCAACATGCACGCACGTTGGTATGCACCTGAACTGGGTGCGTTCACTAGTCGCGACAGCATGTCCCTCGACCCAAGCCCTAGCGTCCAGGCCAACCGGTACGCATATGCAAACGCTGGGCCAATGACAGGCATCGATCCGACCGGCCACAATCGGGTAGCGGTCGGGGCTGGAGCTGTGAAACCGCTTGGCGCAACGGGCGGGCACGGGTCGATTGATTATTCATCTGCTGCCACGGGCGGCGGTATTTCTGCTGGCTGTCAGTACGCAATGTGTATAGGCGGAGGCGGAGGTTGGGATAGGCATCCTGTAGGAATGGCTGCTCACTGCCCTTGTGAGAGTTCTGGGCCCTACCTGTCGGATGAAGAGGCTAAACGGATTGATTATATGCCAAATGGACGGCCGGCGCCAAAGGGCTACTGGGATAATCCCAAAGCAGGTAAGTCCTACATGGCAATGTACGATCCGACCGCCCCCGACGCTGCATTGGCGAATCTTTGGAAAATCCTCACCCACAAGGGCAGCTCAAATGGTAAGGGCGTAAGGTCCTCCGCCCCTCCCGCCGAAGACAGGCCCAACAAAGGTTATAAGGTCTGGTGGAATGGGAAAGAGATTACATTCCCCTCAAAGGCCGCTGCGAAGAAATATATACAAGGGATGGCTGACTCTGGAAAAATAAATACCGGAGGTGCCGGGTATTGGTACTGGTCCCTGGACGCGGAAGAGAAGCTTCAGAAAGACATTTGTAGCAAGAACCCGACTTGGTGTCAGCCTGCCGACACTACTCGCTGGGTTCAGGAAGCATCCGTCCGGATGGCCCTCGGCGCCATTGGAATCCACGGCGTTGACACTCTCTTGTATAATGGGGACGTCGGTCTCGGCATGCAGCCTAAAAACGCAAGAGGAGGAATTTATCTGATTGTCGATCCAGATGGAGAAATATTAAAGGTCGGTAAAGCTTTCACGTTCTCTGTACGTGTTAACAACTATCAAACGAAAGGCCCCTATCGAGACCTAAATAAGCCCGGCGGTCATCGCATGATGATTCTCTGGCGCACGGGTGATTCAAACGTTGATGATGGTGGAGAGCACATCATGTATCATGCGCTTAAGAACGCTGCGCACCTGGAGTTGCCGCACAACCGCAATGAGCCACTCTCTGATCCTTCTAAGCTTAAGAAGGGGGCAGATGTGACCGAGGACTACGCTCATTCGCGAGAGCGTGCTCTCAAAGCTGCATATAGATTCTTCATGAAATACAACTATCCGATTGTGGGTACTGGCACTCCACAGCTCGGCATCAAAATGCAGATCGCTGGACAGACTATCTATCGGCGATAGGCGTTCGCCTGTCGCCTCCTGGAGTGTTGCATGTCATCGTGGGGCGTTGGTCCGTTTGAAAGTGACGTCGCACTAGATTTTCTAGCCCTCCTGGAAGGATCGCCACAACCAGGGGCGGTAATTGAATCTGTTCTAGACGCAATCTTGTCTGAGGATAACTATATTCCCGACATGGCGTTGGTGTTTGGACTAGCAGCTGTGGGAGCTATTGGGTCGTCGTTTGACAGCAAGCGAGGGAGCATTTCTCTGCTGCTATCAAATCGCGTCAGGAGCTATTCTGGGTCGCAGCGGCTCAAGTGGAAGGCGGCCAATGTAGTGGAGTGCGCACGCCACCCCTGGGGGCTCCATACTGGTTGTAACAGTCTCTATTGGAGTCATTGGCAAACTGGGGATTTGGCCGCCTATCTCGACGTGCTGCACAGCATGGCGATCAAGTTCTCAGATTTGCCACCGCCGGCATCTCCGCCATGGATACCGCATCCGAAACCGCCATCAGTGCTGGGTCGGTTCGATGATCACCTGGCTTCGTTTCCAGTACCTCCCGTCGCGCCTGCTTTTCGGATACGCTACGGAAGTGAGGACGTCGCAAAAGCAGTACACTACGCAATACTTTCGGTCATTGAGGGGATT
The DNA here is from genome assembly GCF_044459405.1 of Nonomuraea sp. NPDC050328. Classification (NCBI taxonomy): domain Bacteria; kingdom Bacillati; phylum Actinomycetota; class Actinomycetes; order Streptosporangiales; family Streptosporangiaceae; genus Nonomuraea; species Nonomuraea sp. NPDC050328. The sequence continues at coordinate 115,297 of NZ_JBITIW010000016.1, forward strand.
CATCATGACGCAAAGTCTCTTGCTTGTGATGAAACAGTCCTAAGGTCTGATCTGACTCGGCTTCGGCAGTTGAACGAATTGCCATGGCGATACGCATCAATGTACGATCAAAACTTTGCCTTGAAGATGCTTTCTGTCGCTTCGCTGAGGGCAGATAGCGTCCTGCGCGGGTTGGCCAGAAGGCCGCGTTGTGTTGCCGAGCAGCTCGTCGATATACTATTTTCCACCGCAGGCGTTCGATTTATAGCTGAGCGAAGCAATCTTTCGGGGAATGAGTTTTCAGAGGCCTGCACTGCAGTTCGCGAGATATTCAACGTCACTACTCGGCGCCATGGGCTGCGCGCTTTGTTGGGTTCGAGTTGCATTCGCCAAATATCTGAGATAACCTCCCTCGTTCCCTCCAGCTTGCTTCCTCTGCCAGGAGATTTTGCGCAGGCATTTGATCGTTGGTTCCGGGCGTTTGAGGAGAGGCCGGGTCTATATTCATCGCTTAGCGATATTTGGTGACTCTGCCGAAATAAGACTTCTTCTGACGAATGCTTATATCCGTGCAATCTCGAGTGACGGTGGACTTAGTAGCCTGGTCGCGAGCTTGGACTCGATCCCGGTGCCTGTTGGTCCAATTTCATTACCAGGTTCTGGCTGGTTGGGTGCCCTATGCTCCCGGGAGTGGTCGCTGAAGTCAGCGGGCCTGCAACCAAAGCCTCCGGCCGGGCGCTCCAGCTTGGGGATGATCAGGCAGCGTGCGTGCGTTGCGTGGAGGATCAGTGGGTCAGGAGCTCACGTCGTGCCATCAACGTGCCATGGGGAGCAGTCAGTAGTGGTCAATCACGGTCACTCGAGGACTGTCTTCCACGGCCATGAAGCCGCCCGGAAGGGGCGCCTGATTTAGTGCGGTGACTCGGCATGGTTCACCGGGTTGATCGCCTGGCACAGGCATCGGTCGGCCATGTAGGTGAGTCGGCCAGGATCTCGATCCCAGCAGTTGCACGCAGGCCGGCCGACCCTCCGGGCTGTTTTAGCACCGGCTTCGACGCCCGGGTCAGGGCAGGCGGGGCGCCCGGGGTGGCCGTGGGCGGTCCACGTGACTCCAGGGATCGTCGCGGGGAGGACTCGCCTAGCCGCCGCGACGAACCTGCTGCTTCTGGAGGTCAGGCAGCGGGGTGGACGTGGAGGTCGAAGGGCTGCCTGTTGTTGGCCGGGTACGCGTCGCGGCGGCTGTACACCTGGACGCAGCCGCGCAGCGTCGTCGGGGCGCCGATGCGGAGGTCAACCCGTACCGGGATCAGAGCGGTAGCGGTCCGGAACTTGCCCAGTCCGGACGGGAAGGTGCAGCGCACCTGGTTGAGCTGGGGGAGCCCTGGCAGCTCGTCGGGAAGAACGGCCCGGCCGAGGCGACTCCTTCGGGCAGGGTGATCACGACATAGAACGGTGAGGTCAGGGGGTCAGGGCCCTTGTTGGTGACGAAGCCGCGCACGGTCGTGACACCGCCCGGCGTGGTGGCGTCCGGATCCATCCTGACCACTGCCAGGTCGGAGCGGGGGACGGCGGCGAGGGCCGTTCCGGCCCCGAGGAGGGAGAGGGCGAAGCCCACCGCGACAGCTCTGACGATAAGGCCCGAGCGTGACATTTCGATCGCCTTGCTTTCTGGGTTGTGCCTAATCAACGGCTTGATCACTTCTCCTCGGGTGATCTTCGATGCTTGGCATGGCGATCCCAGGCTTGATGCTGGTTGATCTTTGGCAATTGGCGGATGTCGATGGCTGTTCGGCATGCTTGGGGCTGGTGGGGCGGGCCCGAGTGGCGAGTCTGCTTCGCCGTACCGCATGTGCGTCGGTAGCGGACCACCTGTCGAGCTGAGCCGGTCCGGTGCTTCCAACCACGGATGATGCTCGGGGTGGGATGGCAATCGTGCTGGTGCCCTAAGAGCTCCTAACGCAATGACGTCAGACGTCGCCAGCAGATGAGCGCGCAGGCCAGTCTAAGAAAGGCCTCGTGGATGTCGGCGTGGACTTCCCAGCGGATGCGCAGGCGGCGGAAGGCGTGCAGCAGGGCGAAAGGTCTGCTCGACGACCCAGCGTTGTGTGCCCGGGCCGGAGCCGTGTGCAGTGCCGCGACGGGCGATGAGTGGGCGGATCTGCAGCTCGCGGACCAGGCGGTGGTACTTGTCGTGGTCGGCGAGTACGGCGTCGGGACGCTGGCGGGGACGGCCGCGCTTGCCGCGCACCTGGGAAATAGCCTCCAGGAGCGGGCGGAGCTGAGTGACGTCGTTGCGGTTGGCGCCGGTCAGGATAACCGCCAGTGGGATGCCGCCGGCGTCGGTGATCAGGTGGTGCTTGCTGCCGGGACGTCCCCGGTCGACCGGAGACGGACCTGTCTGCGGCCCCCTTTAACGCTCTGATCTGCGAGGAGTCCACCGCGGCCTGGGAGAAGTCGAGCGCGTCAGCGGCCCGCAGCCGATCGAGCAGCACCTCGTGCAGGCGCTGCCACACGCCGGCCTTGTTCCACTCGGCCAGCCGCCGCCAGCAGGTCATGCCTGAGCCGTAGCCCAGTTCTTGGGGCAAGAGCTCCCAGGCGATCCCGGTGTGCAGCACGAACAGGATGCCCTGCAAGGCCAGCCGGTCATCCAGCCGTCTGCGTCCCGGACGCCGGAAACGCCGCTGACGCTGCGGCAGCAACGGTTTTGATGACCTCCCACAGTTCGTCGCTGACCTCCCACGGCCTCAGCTTGGCCACTCGCGCTCCTCTCGCCCGGTTACAGCGAGAGATCAAAGCACAACAAAGATCATTCTGTGAGGAGCTCTAAGCCGTCGTCGGCAGGTCGGTGATCACTGCGTCGGGCTGCAGGGGCTGGTGAAGTGCGTGCAGGTGGGTCGAGCCGGCCGGCCTTCTTGGTCGCGTGGGGCTGCGCATTTCTCGCGTAGTGGGTCGGATGCCCGTCACTCACACTCCAGGCAGCGGGCCGTACACCCCGCCGACGTGCGCGCAAGCTGTCCATCATCGGCAGTCGTTGATCTCGAATGGCTGCTGAATTCGCCGACTTCGGGATGGCCGCATGGGGGCGCTCCGTCGTCCTGGCGGTGCCTTACAGCCGCGGAGGTCGTTCTGCGCCCGGGAAACCGTTGAAGCAGTCGTTCACAGCCGGCCTGGGACCGCGAGGCCGCCCTCGTAGGCGGCGATCACTGCCTGAACGCGGTCGCGCAGGCCGAGCTTGGTGAGGATGTTGCTGACGTGCGTCTTCACCGTGTGCTCGCTGAGGACCATGGATGTGGCGATCTCGGCGTTGGACTGGCCGAGGGCGATCATGCGCAGGGTCTCGCGTTCGCGGGTGGTCAGTACGGAAAGTTCCCGCGAGAGCGGTCTGGCGGGGGAGCGGGAGGTGAACTCGGCGATCAAGGTGCGGGTGACGGAGGGGGCCAGGAGTGACTCGCCGGCGGCTACGACGCGGACGGCGTGGATGAGGTCGGCGCGGCGGACGTCCTTGAGCAGGAAGCCGCTGGCTCCCGCGCGGAGGGCTTCGAAGACGTAGTCGTCGAGGTCGAAGGTGGTCAGCATGAGCACGCGGCAGCTTGTTTCGGAGGAGACGATGCGGGCTGCCTCTATGCCGTCCATGTGGGGCATGCGGATGTCGAGGAGGAGGACGTCCGGGTGGTGGGTGCGGGCGGCGTCGACGGCTTCGAGGCCGTTGGCGGCTTCGGCGACGACCTCGATGTCGGGCTGGGCGTCGAGGATCATGCCGAAACCGGCCCGGACGAGTTCCTGGTCGTCGGCGATGACGACACGGAGGGGGCTGTTCATGCTGGTCACTCCGTTGGTTCCGCTCAGGCCGTTGATCTCGCCCAGCTCTCTCATGCCGCGACCCCGAGGTCCTTGCCGCTCAAGCCGTCCAGCCCACTCGTGCCGCGACCCCCACAGGTAGCCGGACGACGACCTCGAAGCCGGGGCCGTCAGTTCGGGGGCCCGCAGAGGCCGTGCCGTGACAGGCGGCGGCACGCTCGCGAATGCCGATGAGACCATGGCCGCCGTGGCTCCCAGGACTGCCAAGGCCAGCAGAGCCAGCGGGACTGCCATGACCGCTGTGGTCACCGGGACCTGCAGGATTGCCGTGATCTCCGGCGTTCCCAAGAGCGCCGGAACCCACAACATCGCTGGGGCGACCGCGGCTGCCTTGGCCGCGGTAGTCGGCCGCGGGCAGCAGGTGGGCGGCGCCGCGGCCGTTGTCGGTGATGCGGATCATGAGCTCCCCGTCCGACCAATCAACGCAGACCTCAGCCCGGCTAGCACCGGAGTGCTTGACGACGTTGGTCAGCGCCTCCTGCGTCACCCGATACGCCGCGACCTCCACATCGCCAGGAATCGGAACAGGGGAACCGGTGACGGCGTAGGTGACGTGCACACCGGAGACCTGAGCAACGAGCCCGGGCAGGTCAGCCAAGGTAGGTTGCGGCGCACGCGGCCCCTCGCCCTCCTTGAGCACCCCGAGCAGCCGCCGAAGCTGCACCATCGCATCCCGCCCCGAGGCCGCGATGGCGTCGAAGGTGGCCTCAGCCCGGTCGGGGTCGGTGCGGACGACGACGGGGCCGGCTTCGGCCTGGACGACCATGAGGCTGACCGCGTGGGCCAGGATGTCGTGCATGTCCCGCGCGATCCGCGCCCGCTCCCGCTCGGCGGCCCGCTCGGCCTCGACCTGGCGTTCCCGCTGGAGCTGGACGGCACGCTCCTCCAGCGCGGCGGCGTGGCTACGCGAGATGGCGGCAGCCCGGCCGACGGCGTAGGCGGCGACGAAGAGCACGACGCCCCGCACCGCCGTGTCGGAGGAGCCGGTGACCAGGAGCCCGCCAGCAGCGGCCACGGCCAGCGCGACGAGGCGCGCCGACCGGGTGGCATAGGCAGCGGTGGAGTACATCGCGACCAGCGCGCCGTACCAGATGGGCTGGTCCGCCACCCGGTCGGACAGGTCGTACAGCGCGACCGCGACAAGGGTGGCCATGAGCACGAGCACCGGCGCGCGCCGCCGCCACACCAGGGGTACGGCTGCCGCGACCACGACCGCGTACCCCCACCAGCTCCACCACCCAGCCCGGTCGGCGAGGAGCGGCCAGAGCTGGACCGCCAGGACGAGTGCGACGAGCGCCAGGTCCAGCCGGCGAGCCGGAATGGCACGCAACCGTTCGAGAAGGGGCACAAGGCGGCATTCTGCCCGCATCACACAGCAGCCGGTACGGCAGGCCGTACCGCCGGGACGGAGACCCGGGCCACGGCCAGGTAGGAGATCAGCAGGAAGGCGGCGCCGACCGGCATGAAGTCCTTCTCCACGAACGGCACGAGCACGTCGGCGATCACCAGGACCGGCGTCCACGCCTTGACCCGGCGCTGTACGGCAAGCTGCAGGACCAGCCCGATCTGGGCGACGAAGAACAACGCCGGCCCGAAGTCGTAGATCACCTGCTGCACCCCGGGAATCGCCTGGACCTGGTCGAACTGCACGCCCATCGCGGCGTGGTCGACGGACCGGAACCCGATGACGATGTCGATGGCGAACTGGGTGATCAGCGTGGTGATGCCGACATATCCGGTCCAGGCCAGCCCGGCCGCCAGCCGCCCGCCCCCGGCCATTCGCCGCATTTCATGAAAGGTCACGGCGAAGAACACGAGCGCCCCGATGAAGGCCAGGTGCCCGGTCGTCCAGGCCAGGCCGGGACCGCGGCTGCCGTCCAGCCCGTCGAGCAGGCGGATCACGCCGTAGGCGAAGGTGAGGACAGGGGCGGCGACGAAGGCGAATTTCGGGGACATCTCGGTAGCTCCTTGGCTGCGGTGACGTCCCCAATCCTGGTTTCGCGCGGCCTTCCGGACATCGCCGAGCCGAGCGAACTCTCGTATCCCTCTTAAGAGCGATATGCGGATGCGGGCCGGGTCTCGGCCCACCAGGTGCGGATGGCGTCGAAGTAGTCGTCATCGCCCGGGTTGCAGCTCGCGATCGACGTCTCGCCCGGGTTGTCCCACGCGCCCTCGTCCCCGTAGTAGCCGCGAGGCCGCAGGCAGCGGATGACGACGCGGTGCTGGAGGCCGGTGGCGCCTTCGGCGCAGGTGGAGATCGCCTGCTTCTCGTTGATCTTCGTCGCGGTGCGTCCGTACAATAATGTGAAGTACTACATACCACAAGGCGTTGTCGGAAGCGCGTGACATCCTGGCCTCATGACTACCGCACCGACGCAGGCCGACATCGAAGCCCAGTTCACCGGGCTGCTCGACGGCACTATCACCAGGGAAGACGCCAATCGCTGGGCGGCCCGGTGGGTGAACGCCGACAAGCCCGGCGTGGACGACGAGCTCGTGTGGTGGGGCCTGATGCACCTGTACGGCATCGACCTCCGGCCCGGGCCCGGCGAGCCGTACCTCTCCAGTGACGAGCAGATCGCCGAATGGCTCGAAGAGTTCCGCGGCAACGGCAAGAACCTGCTGTTCGACGACGAGTCCTGACAAGCTCAGCGGAATGAGCGCCGGTAGGCGGCAGGAGTGGTGCGCAGGGCGGTGTGAAAGCGGCGGCGGAGGTTGACCGCCGAGGAGAGGCCGACGCGGGTGGCGATGGTCTCGACCGGCAGGTCGGTGTCCTCCAGCAGGGCGCGGGTGGCCGCGAGGCGGCGTTCGAGCAGCCAGCGGGCGGGTGGCACGCCCAGTTGCTCGGTGAACTGCCGCGTCAGCGTGCGCGGGGATACGCCCGAATAGGCCGCCATGTCCTCCACGGTGACCGGCTCGGGAAGCCGCGCGAGCAGCCATTCCAGCAGGGGAGCCAGCGAGTCCGGCATCGGCCCGGTGGTCGGCAGTGGCGGATATTGCCGCTGGCAGCCCTCCCGGTGCGGCCCGGCGGCGAGCTGGCGGCCGATGCGCATGGCGTGCGCCGCGCCGTACTCCTGGAAGACCTGGTGCAGGCAGAGGTCGAGGGTGGCCGCCGACGCGCCGGCGGTGGCGACGTCGCCGTGATCGACGTAGATGACCGTGTCGTCGGGGATCACGCGCGGATACCGGGCGGCGAGCTCGGCGGACAGCTCCCAGTGCACGGACGCGCGACGGCCGTCCAGCAGCCCCAGCGCCGCGGGGATGAACACCCCGGCGGCGACGGCGACGATGCGGGCGCCACGCGCATGCGCTGCGGAAACCGCATGCAGTACGGCAGGCGAAGGGGTGAGCGTCCAGCCGGCGATGACGACGGTGTCGGCGTCGTCGAGGGCGTCGAGGCCACGATCCACCTGGATCGGCACACCCAGGGTTGTGGGCAGCGAACCGGGCGTTTCGCTGCACAGTGTGAAGCTGTAATGCTGGGGAATGTCCGGCCCGTGATAGCCGAAGACGGCTGACGCCGAGGTGACCGGATAGAGCTCCTGGTTCGGGGCGACCAGGGCGACCACGCGGTGGGGATCGACGGGCGCGGGCGGGGTCTCCGGGCAGTCCAAGGCCATGGCGCAAATGTACCCAATGATGTCATTCAGGACACCGGTGCTCTGATCTGGAGAAATCCAGAATGAAGGGCATGTGGACGAGGAGCTTCAGCCTCTACTTCGGGGCCCGCACGATCTCGCTGCTCGGGGACGCGATGATGCCCGTCGCCTCGGCGCTGGCGATCGGCAAAGTGTACGGGATCGCCGGAGTCGGCTACGTGCTGGCGATCTGGACCGCGTCGGCGGTGCTGGTCATGCTGTTCGGCGGGGTGGTCGCCGACCGCATCGGCGCCCGGCGGTTGATGATCGGCGCGGACGTGGTCCGGGTCTTCACCCAGGGCATCGTGGCGCTCGCCTTCCTGGACGGGGCTCCGCCGTACCCCTTGTTGCTGGTGATGGCGGGTTTGTCGGGCATGGCGGCCGGGGTGTTCGAGCCGTGCGTCAACGGCATGGTGCCCCTGGTGGCGAAGGACCCGCAGCGAGCCAACGCGACGCTGAAGATCGCCGAAGCGGTCACCCACCTGGCCGGGCCCGCGCTGGCCGGTGTGCTCATAATGGTCGCCGGGCCGGTCTTCGTCTACACCGTGGACGCGGCGACGTTCCTGGTCAGCGGGGTGTGCCTGCTGCTGATCCGGGTCGCCGTGCCGAAGCCGGAGCCCTCCGACGTGCTGAGCGACCTGCGGCGCGGGTGGGAGGAGTTCAAGGCCAGGAACTGGATGTGGTCGGTCATCCTGGTCTGGGTGTTCTGGGGCGTGCTGGTGGTCGGGCCGTACGTGCCGCTGTCCTCGCAGGTCATCGGGGCCGACTACGGCTGGGTGATGACCGCGCTCGGCCTCGGCACGGTGCTCGGCGGCGTCGTGGCGATCCGCCTCCGACCGCGCCGCCCGCTCGCCGCCGGCGCGGTGGCGCTGAGCCTGTACGTCGCCGTGCCGTTGACCGTCGCGCTGGGGCTGCCGCTGCCCGCGCTGATGATCGGCCACCTGCTCGGCGGCTGCGCGCTGGCCTTCTGGTCGGTGATGTGGTCCACGACCGTGCAGACCCAGGTCGCCCCGGACGTCGTAAACCGGGTCAACGCCTACCAGGTGGCCGGCTCGGTCGCCGGCATGGCCGTCGGCCAGGCCCTCGCCGGCCCGATCAGCCTGGTGATCGCTCCCCGGGACTTCATGCTCGGATCCGCCCTGGTCACCCTGGGCGTGGCGGCGGCCTTGCTGTTGATCAAGCCCATCCGCAACCTCCCCCGAGCCGCCCCCACCCCCACCACGGAACCAGCACCGATCCCGGCCTAGCCATGGAGGCCTTGCGCAACCAGCGCCCGCTCCAACAGACCCGCGTCGAAGCCGTGCGTCGCGAAATGATCGACCAGAGGTTGGTAACGGTCGGCCCGGTCGCGCACGAGCTCGGTGGCCAGCCGCAGTTCGAGGCGGACGACCGGCACCTGGAACGGACCGCAGGGGACCAGCACGCAGTGCTCCCACGGGCCGCGGCCGACGCACTCCATGCTGTCGGAGCCGGTCTCGACCTCGACGGTGCTGAACTCCACCTGCACCCCGCCGACCATGAAGCGGGCGAAGTACTGCGCGGTGGCGGGGAGCCAGGCGGGCGGGTGCAGGCAGGGAAAGCCCGCCAGGGCGGCGGTAGCCACCGCGCCCGCGCCCCCGTCAGTGCCGAAGTGCCAGTATTCCCGAATGCCGCCTGACCATCGCCTCGTCGTCCTCGTCAACGGCCTGCCCGGAGCCGGCAAGTCCACCCTGGCCCGGCCCCTCGCCCACGAACTCGCCTTGCCGCTCTTCAGCAAGGACCAGATCAAGGAATCCCTCGCCGACCACCTCGACCCGCCCGACGGCCTCGCGCCGCGCGAGTGGAGCCGCCGCCTGGGCCGGGCCGCGGGCGAGACCCTGTGGCGGCTGCTCGCCGACTCCGCCCGCGGAGCCGTCCTCGACAGCTACTGGCCCGCCACCCTGCGCCCGGTCGTGGCCGCCGGCCTGACCCAGGCAGGCGTGCACACCGCCCACGAGATCAGGTGCACCATCCCCACCGACCTCGCCCGGCAGCGCTACGCCGAGCGAGAGCCGACCCGGCATCCCATCCACCACGGCGTCCCCCTGGACGAGCAGTCTTGGAAGGAGATGGAGTCCGGCTCAGCCCCACTCGGCCTCACCCACACCCACCAGATCGACACCACCGAGCCGATCGACCTGCACGAACTGGCCGGCCGCATCCTCGGCACACCGAACCCGGCAGCCTGAACGGGACGCCGAAAGGCGCCTGCCGGTCAGGGCAGGCGCCTTGGGGTCAGTGACCGGCGTGGGCGCCCATCTCGTTGTCCGCCCGAGCCGGCAACAGCAGAGCGGTGATGACCACAGCCACCGAGATAACCGCACCGATGATGAACGCCAGCCGCATCCCGTCAAGGTCGGCGACCACCTTCACGACGCCCTCATGCTGGAGCGCCTCGGTGCGGGCGCTCATGACGGTGATCACCAGCGCGGTGCCGAAGGCCGCCGAGACCTGCTGCAGCGTGCTGAGGATCGAGCTGCCGTGCGAGTAGAGCGACGGCGGCACGGCGCCGAGGCCGAGGGTGAACACCGGCGTGAAGGTCGCCGCAAGGCTGATCATGAGCAGCGCGTGCAGGCCGAGGATCTGCCAGTACGGCATGGTCATCGTGACCTGGGTGAAGCCGACCAGGGCGAGCATGATCCCGACAGCGCCGGGGATGACCAGGACCCGGCCGCCGAAGCGGTCGAAGAGCCGGCCCACGGTCGGGCCGAGCAGACCCATGGCCAGACCGCCGGGCATGACCAGCAGGCCGGTCTGGAAGGCGGTGAGGCCGCGGACGTTCTGCAGGTAGAGCGGGAGCAGGATCATCGAGCCGAGCATCGCCATGAAGGCGACCGCCATCAGGATGAGCGCCACGGTGTAGGTGCGGTGGCGCAGCGTGCGCAGGTCCATCAGCGGGGCGTCACGCCGCGCCGACCGTGAGCCGGTCGCGGCCGAGCGGTCGCTGCGGCGCTGCAGGACGAGCTGGCGGAAGACGAAGACGCCGATGGCGAGCACGCCCGCGCTCACGACGCCGATGGCCACGCCCAGGTCGCTGCTCTCGAAGAGGCTGAGCCCGTAGACCAGGCCACCGAAGCCGGCCGCGGCGGTGAGGACGCTGAACCAGTCGATAGTGCTGAACTCGGGCTGGCCGACGTTCTTGAGCCGCTTCAGGCCGCCCCAGGTGATCAGCGCCGCGATGGGGAGGACGACCGCGAACAGCAGTCGCCACGAGCCGAACTGCAGGATCACGCCGGAGATCGCCGGGCCCATGGCCGGGGCGACCGAGATGGCCAGCGTGACGTTGCCCATCACCCGTCCACGGTCGGACTCGGGCACGACCTGCATCAGCGTGGTCATCAGCAGCGGCATCATCACGGCCGTGCCGGACGCCTGGATGATCCGGGCGGCGAGCAGCACCTCGAAAGTGGGGGCAACGGCGGCCAACGCGGTGCCGAGCAGGAACAACCCCATCGCGGTGGTGTACGCGCTGCGGGTGGAGACCCGCTGCAGGAACCAGCCGGTGATCGGGATGACCGCCGCCATCGTCAACATGAACGCGGTGGACAGCCACTGCGCGGTCTGACCCGTGATGTCCAACGCGCTCATCAGATTGGGGATCGCGTTGATCATGATCGTCTCATTGAGGATGACCACGAACGTCGCGAGCACGAGCAAGCGGATCACGGCCGGGGTGCGGCCGGACGGAGCGGTAGCGGATTGCTCAGGTGATTCAAGCTTAAGGGCGGACACGATACCTCGATCGGGGTTGACGGGCAGAAGCTGGTCACGGCCGCTGGCTTCGCAGCCGTCGCTCTCACGAATCGTCGTCGTGGACATGCCCATGCTGACTTGCGGTACCGACAAAACTCATCGGCCCGATCTACACTGCGACATCCGGAAGGCGGCTGTCATCTGGTTTTCCGGTGAATTCGCAGGTCAGCTCGCGCCCAATTTCCTGGAACCCCAGATCCGGCCGGCCCCGGTCAGGTGGAAGGCCGGCGGGCGCCCCAGAGCGTGACGGCCGCGTACAGGGTCAGCAGCACCGACATGGCCAGCGTCCACCCCGACCCGCTCTCGCTCCACCGCCACCACGCCAGCGCCGCCAGGGGCGCCAGCACCAGCGCGAAGGCCAGCGACCCCATCCGGTACCACCGAGGCCGCGTCCGCGAGGCCGCGACCAGGGAGGTCATCCACCGGGGCTCGTCCGGGTCGGGCCGGGTGAGCACCCGTCCCCAGCTCTCCTTCTCCACCAGCGACTCGTCGCCGGGCGAGTAGCCGCCGCCCAGGAAGCGGGAGGCGTCCGGCGTCCGGGTCACCCGGGCGAGCAGCCCGAGGACGCCCTCCACGCGCGCGGCGGGGATGGCGTGCAGGGCGGTGAGGGATTCGACGTTCATGGGCCCGCCGAGCGCGCGCACCCAGGCGGCCGGCTCGGTCCCGTCCGCCTCGGCGCCCCAGATGTGGTGCGTCTGGAGCTTGCCGGCCTGGAAGAGCCAGTAGAAGGCGTGCCCGCGGAAGTGCCCGACGGAGATCGCCACCCGCTTGCCGGCGGACAGGGCGGCGGTGAGGCGCAGGTAGCCGTAGCCGTCCTCGCGCGGGGTGGCCGGCACGACCAGGGTCCAGGTGTCGTCGACCCGCTCGACCCAGGCGGGGGTACGGCTCAGCCGTACGGCGTGGCGGGCCTGGTCGAGGCCGGCCCGGAGCAGGATGATCTCCCGTTCCGCGCGCACGTCGAGCTCCCTGTCCACAAACACCGACATATCATGACAAAAATGCTGGGCGGCGAGTCGTCCGGGGGGCCGGTTCGCCGAGTCCGGCCGCCACCGGTCGGGGCGCCGGGTCCTACGCTGGCTCGATGAGCGAAGAAGCCCCCTGGCAGGAGGTCGGCGACCGGGTCTACGTGCGCCGGCACCGGTCCTACGACCTCAACGTCGGCCTGGTGGTCGGCGACGACCAGTGCCTGGTGCTCGACACCAGGATGTCCCACCGCGAGGCCGCCGACCTGATCCAGGCCATCCGGCGCATCACTCCCTTGCCGTGGACCGTGGTGAACAGCCACGCGCACTTCGACCACCACTTCGGCAACGCGATGTTCAAGCCGGCCGAGATCTGGGCGCACGCCCGCGCCGCCGCCGAGATCGAGCGCATCGGCGAGGAGCAGAAGGCCGCCGTGCTCGGCTTCATCGAGGAGGAACGGCGCGCGGAGGTCGAGGAGGTGGAGATCGTCCCGCCCGACCAGGTCTTCACCGACCGGGCCACGCTCGACCTCGGCGGCCGGCTGGCCCATCTGCGCTACTTCGGCCGGGGCCACACCGACAACGACATCGTGCTGCACGTCCCCGACGCCGAAGTGATCTTCGCCGCCGACCTGGTCGAGGAGGGCGCCCCGCCGTCCTTCGGCGACGCCTTCCCGCTGGACTGGGCGGACACGACCACCGCGATGCTGGCCGAGCTGCCCGGGGACACGGTGGTGCCGGGCCACGGCGCGGTGGTCGACCGCGCCTTCGTCGCCGCCCAGGCCGCCGAGCTGCGCGAGATGGCCGACCTGGCCCGCCGGGCGCACGTCGAGGGCCTGCGTGACCTGATCCGCAAGGCGCCCTTCCCCGAGGACTTCGCGAACACCGCCATCCAGCGGGCTTTCCTCCAGCTCGACGGCGACCTATAGTGCAAAGTGCACTATAGAAGGAGTCACTATGGCGCGACGCCCTGATCTGGTCGGCCTGACCGTGCTGGCCGTGCTCACGGTTCGCGCCGCACATCCTTACGAGCTGCACCGCTTCATCGTCGACACGCACAAGGACCACGTCACCGGCCTGCCGCGGAGCCTCTACCACGCGGTCGAGCGGCTGGCCCGGGACGAGCTGATCGTCCCGGTCGAGACCAGCCGCGAAGGCAGGCGGCCCGAGCGCACCGTCTACGAGATCACCGACGCCGGCCGGCACGAGGTCGCGCTGCGCGTGCGCGCCCTGCTCGCCACCCCCGACGCCGACCGGCGGGCCTTCCTGGCCGCCGTCTCGCTGCTCGGCGTGCTTCCCGCCGCCGAGGTGGCGCGTGCCCTCAGATCCCGTACGGCCGGCCTCGAAGGCCGGCTCGCCGGGCTGGAGGCGCACCTGCGGGAGGCGGCCGCGTCCGGGCTGCCGCCGCTGCTCACCCTGGAGACCGAGGGCGAACTGGCGCTGACCCGGGCGGAGCTCGACTGGGTGCGTGAGGTCGTGCGCCGGGTGGAACGCGGCGAACTGGCCTGGCCCGACACGCTCAAACGAGCCGCACTCGACGACCTCCACCGAGCCGCACCGCACGACGCGCACCCAGCTCCGCCCGACGACCACCTGGAGTCGCCGCCATGAAGAAGCTGATCCTCGAGGTGTCCGGCGTCGTGGAAGCCCCGCCGGCCGCCGTGCTCCGCGAGCTGAACGCCTCCATCCCCGACCACGGCACCACCGAACGCACCGCCACCGGCCTGTCCGTGCAGGGCGGCTGGTGGTATCGCGGCGAGTGGCACGCCGAGCCGCACGGCACGGGCACCCTGGTGGTGCACCGCGTCTACAACGTCGCCACCGTCGCCCGCTGGGGCGTCCCGCTGGCCAACCGGCTGTTCATCGGCTACGAGCGGACCACGCGGGAGAGCTTCGCCGACGGCCTGCGCAAGATCGCAAATCGCCTCAACACCTCCGCCCGTCTTAAATAGGAGCCATGAGTATCACCTGGGGGACACTCGGCGAGGACGACGCCGAGGCAGTGGCGCGGCTGGTGGCCGACATGGACGCGGTCGACCGGCTCGGCGAGACCCCCACGGCCGGCGACATCCGCTACACCCTCGGCGACCCCCTGCTCGACCTGGCCGACGGCACGCTGGCCGCGCGGGACGGCGAGCGGATCGTGGCCTACGGCTACCTGCCGATCCGCCAGTCCGCCGCGCCCAAGCACCAGATGCGCCTGTCCGGCGGCGTGCACCCCGACTTCCGCCGCCGCGGGTACGGCAGGCGCATCCTCGACTGGGCGCTCGACGCCGCCCCGCGCCTGCACGAGCGCCACTACCCGGGCCGCCCCCTGGAGCTGCACGTCAGCGCCGACGACCGGAGCGCGGGCACGATAGCGCTGCTGCAGGGCGCCGGGTTCGAGCGCATGCGCTGGTTCCTGGAGATGCGCGCCGACCTGCGCGAGCCCGCCCCGCGAGTCGAGCCGCCGCCCGGCATCGGGATCGTTCCATGGTCGCCCGACCTGGACGAAGGCGCTCGGGCGGTGCGCAACCTGGCCTTCCGCGACCACTGGGGGAGCATCGAGCACACCGCCGAGAGCTGGCGGCACACCATGACCGGGATCCGCTCCTTCCGGCCGGAGGCCTCCTTCCTCGCCCTGGACGGCGAGCGGGTGGTCGGCATCCTGATGACCATGCACTTCGCCGGCGAGGCGGCCGCGACGGGGGAGAAGGCCGCCTGGATCGCGATCATCGGCACCCTGCGGGAATGGCGTGGCCGTGGCGTGGCCGCCTCCCTGCTCTCGCACGCGCTCGGCGAGTTCAGGGCGCAGGGCTACACCACGGCCGGGCTGGGGGTCGATGCCGACAACGGCACGGGCGCGGTCGGCGTCTACGAGCGGGCCGGTTTCCGTGCCGTGCACCGGGGCTCGGTCTTCGTCCGCAAGTTCTAGGCGGCCGGGGTGTCAGGCCAGCCGGATGACGCCCTTGGCGACGGTGATCTTCCGCCGGGTGAGCTTGCGCTCGGCCGGCCCCCGGACCACGGCGCCGGTGGCGAGGTGGAACTTGCTGCCGTGGCACGGGCAGTTGATCGTCCCGCCGCTGACCCCCGACAACGTGCACCCCTGGTGGGTGCACTTGGCGGTGAAGCAGCGGAAGACGTCCTTGCTCGGCCGGGTGACCACGTACTTGCCCTTGATGACCTTCCCGCCGCCGACGGGGATGTCCTTGGTCTTGGCCAGGATCGGCCCGGCGGCGGCCTCGGCCGCGGACGGCCACAGGAACACCACCCCGCCCCCGGCGGCGGCTCCGCTCCTGACGATCAGCGCGCGGCGTGAGAGCACGTTGCCTCCATCGATCTTCCTCGCGTACGGCATGCGCTGATCGTTCACCTTTTTCCGGCGAATGTCTGCAGGGGAAAGGCAGCGAAGAATCCGCCGTCCCCCGCGACCAGCGTCCCGCCGTGCAGCACCGCGATCTCCCGCGCGATCGACAGCCCCAGCCCGGCCCCGCCCGCGTCCCGCGCCCGCGCCTCGTCCAGCCGGGTGAACCGGTCGAACACCGCCTCCCTCGACTCCACCGGGATCCCCGGCCCGTCGTCCAGCACCTCCAGGCTCGCCAGGCCCTCCGGCGTGGCCCGCACCCGCACCACGACCTCGGAGGCCGCGTGCCGTACCGCGTTGGAGACCAGGTTGGCCACCAGCCGCTCCAGGTGCCCGCGCACCCCGGAGACCACCACGTCGGGCTCGATGTCGAGGGTGACCCGTTCGCACCAGCGCAACGCCGTCTCGGCCGCGACCTGCCCGAGGTCCACCTCGGAGGTGCGCAACGGCTCGCCGGCGTCGAGCCTGGCCAGCAGGAGCAGGTCGCCGGCGAGGGTCTGCAGCCGGTCGACGTCGGCCAGGGCCTCCTCGGCCAGGCCGGGCGGCGCGGTGAGCTCCAGCCGGGCCCGGAGGGTGGCGATCGGGCTGCGCAGCTCGTGCGCGGCGTCGGCCACGAACCGTTTGTGCTGCTCGACCGCGCTCTCCAGGCGGTCGAGCGTGGAGTTGACGGTCATGGCGAGCGCGGCGATCTCGTCGCCCGACTCCGGCACGGGCACCCGCTGGTGCAGGTCGCTGGCGGTGATGTCGGCCATCTTGCCGCGGATCGCGGCGACCGGCCGCAGCGAGCGCCCGACCGCGAACCAGGTCATCCCGGCGACCACGAAGAGCAGGAGCGGCACGCCGGGCAGCAGCACCTGGGTGAGCGTCCGCAGGGCGTCGTCGGCGACGTCCAAGGAGGCCCGGCCGACGATGACGGTCTCGCCGCCCTGCGGCGCCTCGACGACCACCTGGGCCATCGCGTAGTCGTCGGCGGCGGACAGCCAGGCGGGCGGCGCCTCGCCGGGGGTGAAGAAGGCCACGTCCGGGTCGAGCAGCGCACGCTGCGCGGGCACCGCCTCGACCACGCCCAGGCTCGTCGTCGTGGCGGCGGCGGTGAGCGCCTTCTGGGTCGCCGCGGCCGAGGCGTTGTGGAAGAGCGTGCCGCGCAGCGAGAAGGCCAGCACGAGCGTCACCACGACCAGCGCGAGCGCCACCACCAGCGTCGCGGCCAGGGTGGCGCGCAGCCGGACCGACGCCGTGCGCATCACGCCGCCTCCAGCCGGTACCCGGCCCCGCGCACGGTCACCAGCGAGCTGCGCCCGAACGGCACGTCGATCTTGCGCCGCAGCGCGCTGATGTAGACCTCGACGATGTTCGGGTCGCCGTCGTAGGAGAAGTCCCAGGCCTGGGCCAGCAGGTCGCTCTTGGAGACCACCTCGCCGGCCCGCCGCGCCAGGCCGTGCAGCACGGCGAACTCCTTCGGCGTGAGCGCGATCTCCCGGTCGCCACGGCTGCACCGCAGGCCCGCGGGGTCGATGACCAGGTCGCCCACGGTGAGCGCGACCGGCCGCTCCCGCCCGCCGCGCCGGATCAGCGCGCGGAGCCTGGCCAGCAGCACGACGTAGGAGAAGGGCTTGGCCAGGTAGTCGTCCGCGCCGGTGTCGAGCGCCTCGGCCTCGTCGTAGGCGCCGTCCTTGGCGGTCAGCATCATGATCGGCGTCCAGTTGCCCGCCTCGCGCAGCCGGGCGCAGACCGCGTAGCCGTTCAGCCGGGGGAGCATCACGTCCAGGACGATCACGTCGTACGGGTTCTCGGTGGCCAGCCACAGCCCCTCGCGCCCGTCGTGGGCCACGTCCACCGCGAAGCCCTCACCGGCCAGGCCGTCCTTCAGCAGGAGAGCCAGGCGTTCCTCGTCCTCAACCAGCAGTACTCGCACGGGGTCCAGCGTGCCTCAGGTCACCTAAAGCCAACCTGAAGAGGATTTCGGCCGCCTTCAGGGTGGGTTCAGGTTCCGGGGGCCACGCTCTGCCCATCGGAACGAACGACCTTGGAGGTATCCCGATGCGCAAGCGACGGACAGCACTGCTCGGTGCGGCCGCGGCCGTCCTGGTCCTGATGACCGGGCTGACCGGCTCCGCCCTCGCCGACCCCGGCGCCGAGGCGGGCCCGGGCGAGACGGTGGCGATCTGCCGGACGGGCGACGGCAAGGAGGTGGAGGTGAAGCTGGGCGTGCCGGTCAAGATCGAGGGCGAGGGCGGCCCGACCCTGACGGTGACCAAGGCCACCACCGCGACCGTGATGGCCACCGCGGTCGCCCCGGGCGCCGAGGGCTCCGAGGGCGCCCCGCCGCCCGAGGGCGCGACCAAGGTGGAGAGGGCCGAGGTCGGCGGCAAGATGGAGGGCAAGCTCGAGGCCGTCCCGGCCCTCCCGGCCGTCGGCCCCGACGGCAAGCCGCTCCCCGCCCCGGTGGGCCCCGACGGCAAGCCGCTCGACCTGGCCAACGCCGAGACCCTGCACTGCACCACCACCGCGGCCAAGTAGGCCGAGGAGCCCGGTCTCAGCCGAACGAGGGATGCGGCCCGAGGGCCCAGTATTCGAACAGGCCGTATCCCACGTTCCCGTCGTACTCGAACCGGCCGGCCGCGTCGACCAGGCCCCACATCCGGGCCTGGTCCTCCGGCAGCCGGTAGGTCACGCCCTGCACCACCGGTCCCGGCCCCTGGTACATGCCGTGCTTCCAGTCGGCCTCCAGGCCGTACCCGGTCCCGGCCATCAGGTGCACCGGCAGCAGCAGCTCGCACCGCACGTCGAACGGCTTGCCGCGCGGCGGGGCGAAGGAGAGGGTCGCGGAGAGGACGTCACGGGTGCCGGGCGCGTAGACGGGGTGGTACTCGGGCCGGCCGAGGTACTCCTCCTCGCGCCCGTCGTTCCAGACCCGCACCGCCTCCTCCAGGACCCGGCGGCCCTTGTCGTCCTCCTGGACGATGCACAGGATCGCGTGGTCGGCGAACTGCATGGGCGTGTACAGCCAGTAGAAGGTGCCGGGGTTCTTGACCTGGATGCCCGGCGGTTCGGGTTCGCCTACGGGGCGGATGCCCCACGAGCGGTCGCGGGTGCCGAACCAGGCGTCCGGGGTGATGTCCGTCACGGTGTCGCCGACGCTGATGGACCCGGTCCAGCGGCCGGTCTGCGCCAGCCGTACCGAATCGAAGACGACCCGCTCCTGCCAGCGCACGAAGTGCCGCGGTTCGAGCGTCGCCGGGATCGTGCCCGCCCAGGTGAGGTCGAAGGACAGGCCATGCTCGTTCGGCTCCAGCACCACCCGGAGCCGTTTGAGCCCTTCGAGGACCTCCACCCGGAAGGGCCCGATCGTGGTGTCCATCCGGTCCGCGCCGAGCTCGCGCGAGGCGCGGACCACGCGGTGCAGGTCGCCGCGCCGGACGCAGGCGAAGGCGTCGGTGACGCCGAGGTTGGGGTACTGGCCGAGCCCCACGATGAGCATCAACTCGCCGGAGCGGTCGTGGCAGTTGAAGTAGTACCGGTCGTAGAAGTTGCGATCGGAGGTCGCGACGTGCCGCATGACCTGGGCGGCCTGGTGGACCGGATAGTCGTCGAGCGGGGACAGCGTCATGCCTCGTTGTAGCAAGCGCTTGGTTACACGTCAACGCCCCCGGAGCCGGCGGCTCCGGGGGCGGCGACGTCTTCCCTACTTCTTGGACGCCTCGTCGGCCAGGTCGGACGTCTTGTCCGAAGCCCGGTCGGCCTTCTCGCTGACCCACCGCGAGGCGTCGGCGGCCGAGTCCTTCATGTGATCGGTCCACTGCTGGGCGTTGCGACGGTAGAACATGTAGCCCATCGCGCCCAGGGCGAGACCGGTCATCAGGACTGCCACCGGCCACCGGCGCGAACGCGCCGGGGACGGGTCGACCCGCTTCGCGGCCTGCGTCAGCATGGCGCTGACCCGGGGCGCGAACTGGTCTTCCACCCGATGAGCGGCATCCTCCAACTTAGGAGCCGCCCAGTAACGGGCGTCTTCGATACGGGACGAGGCGACTGTTCTCGCCTGGTCCGCCATCGGCGCGAGCCGACCACCGGCCCGCTTGGCCTGGACCTTCATTCGGCCCATCCACGTGCTCGGGACTTCGATGACCACGCGGCGCTTTCTGAGTGTCAGGGACACGTCAACCTCCCCTGTCGATGGGGCCCCGCAGCCTGACCTTCCCGGTGGAAGGCGGCTCAATCATCCGCTCCCGTGGGAGGATGCTTGTGACGGCCTCACGGCCATACCTTTCAGACCTGGACAAATCGCAGAGGGGGCGGCTTTCTCGTGGCTGAGAAGCTGATCGCAAACCTTCAGACAAACCACGGCACGATCCGCATCAAGCTCTTCCCCGAGCTCGCACCGGTCACCGTGGCCAACTTCGTCGAGCTCGCCGAGGGCACGCGCGAATGGACCCACCCGGAGAGCGGCGAGCGGACCAACGCCCCGCTCTACGACGGCACGATCTTCCACCGCGTCATCAGCGGTTTCATGATTCAGGGCGGCGACCCGCTCGGCCGGGGCATCGGCGGCCCCGGTTACGACTTCGACGACGAGATCCACTCCCAGAACAACTTCAACCGCCCCTACCTGCTCGCGATGGCCAACGCCGGCCGCCGCATGGGCAAGGGCACCAACGGCTCGCAGTTCTTCATCACCGTCAGCGCGCAGCCGCACCTCAACCAGGGCCACACCATCTTCGGTGAGGTCATCGAAGGCCGTGACGTGGTCGACACCATCGCGAAGGCGCCGACGGCGCGGGGCGACCGCCCCGTCAACGACGTCGTCATCGAGAAGGTCACCATCGACCGCGTGCCTGCGTAAGTGGCTTTAGGCTGGCTCGTATGACGAGCCAGCCTGCCCAGCCTTCGCAGCCGGTGGTGCCGCCCACCTGCTACCGGCACACCGACCGCGAGACCTGGGTCCGCTGCCAGCGCTGTGACCGGCCGATCTGCCCCGACTGCATGCGCGACGCCGCGGTCGGCTTCCAGTGCCCCGACTGCGTGGCCGAAGGCAACCGAGGGGTACGGCAGGCGCGCTCCGCCTTCGGCGGCGGCGTGGTGACCAAGCCGATCGTGACCTACGCGATCATCGGCCTCATCGCGCTCATGTTCGCCGGCCAGTACCTCACCAACGACGCGCTCACCGGCGAGCTGGCGATGAACGTCGTCGCGGTGGCCGGGCTGGGCGAGTACTACCGCCTGATCACCAGCGCGTTCCTGCACTTCGGCGTCATCCACATCCTGTTCAACGGCTACGCCGTCTACGCCATCGGCCCCTACCTGGAGCGGGCCTTCGGGCACGTGCGCTTCGCCGCGCTCTACCTGCTCAGCGCGCTGGGCGGCGGCGTGCTGAGCTACTGGCTCGACCCGGCCAACGTGTGGAGCGCCGGCGCGTCGGGCGCGGTCTACGGCCTGTTCGCCGCGGTCTTCGTGGTCGGCCGCAAGCTCAACATGGACGTGCGAGGCGTGGTCGTCCTGATCGCCATCAACCTGGCGATCACCTTCCTGCCGCGGCTCATCCCCGGTGGCCTGTTCGGGGTACAGCTCAGCTGGACGGCGCACGTCGGCGGTCTGATCACCGGCGCGCTCGTCTCGGCGGCACTGGCCTACGCCCCCCGGAACCGCCGCACAGTGGTGCAGACCGTGGCTCTCGTGGGGACGCTGGCCGTCCTCGTCGTCCTCGTCATCCTCAGGACCGCACAGCTTGTGGGCTGACATCCCCAGGGTGTGGAAAAACTTGTGGAAAGAACTAACGCCAGCGGGTGGAAAGCACCACACCGAAGATGATGAAAGCGAACCCGATGCCGAGATTCCAGTTCTGGAGGTCGGTCATGAGGGGCACGTCGACACCCGCGACGTTCGTGACGTAGAACACCGCGATCCACAGGATGCCGATGATCCAACAGGCCACCATGGTCGGCGCCAGCCAGCGGGGGCTGAGCTTGACCTCTTTGGCCTTCTGCGGCGGCGTGTAGACCGCCTTCTTGCGCGAACTCGACTTGGGCACGGGTAACTCCTGCTGAGGGCCTGGGCTTCCGGATCGTCCAAGGCTCTTTGTTAAGCGTAATTGAAGCCTGGCCAAGGATAGTCGCCACGCGCATGTCGTGGCGATCCCGTGGAGCTGCAGTTTCTAGGGTGGAGCCCGTGAGAGCGTTCCTGCGGGCCTTCGGCGAGCTGAGCATCACGGCCGGGCTCGTGCTGATGCTCTTCTGCGCGTACCTGCTGTGGGGAACCAGTTCCTACACCCTTCGCCAACAGGCCCTGCTGCAGCAGGAACTGCGTGAGGACGCCGACGGCGGCGACCGGAAACTCGACAAGATCAAGCTCGGCAAGGCCATCGCCCTGCTGAAGATCCCCAGGCTGGGCCGCGAGTACCAGTACGCCGTCGTCGAGGGCGTCGACGCCGACCACCTCAAGCGCGGCCCCGGCCACTACCCGGGCAGCGCGCTCCCCGGCGAGGTGGGCAACTTCGTCCTGTCCGGGCACCGCACCACCTACGCCGCGCCCTTCAACGAGCTCGACCGGCTCGAACGCGACGACGAGATCGTCGTCGAGGCCCGCGAGGCGCGCTACACCTACCGGGTCACCTCCCAGGAGATCGTCGAGCCGGACGAGGTCGAGGTGCTGGCCCCGGTGCCGCGCAAGCCGGGACTGCGGCCGATCCGCGCGATGATCACGCTCTCCACCTGCCACCCCGAGTACTCGGCGGCGCAGCGGCTGATCGTGTACGGCGTGCTCAAGAACACCGAGGCGAGGAAGGTCTGACGCATGTACGGCTGGCTCTGGCGGCGGCTCCCCGGCGGGTTCACCCTGCGGCTGCTCCTGGCCGGGGCGCTGGCCCTCGGCGCGGGAGCCGTACTCTGGTATTTCGTCTTTCCGCTACTCGAACCGGCGATCTCGCTGGATGAGGTGACCGTCCGACAGTGAGCCCCCGTGTGCTGGTCGTGGACAACCACGACAGCTTCGTCCACACCATCGTGCAGTACCTGCGCCAGCTCGGCGCCGACTGCGACGTACGGCCGCGTGACGTGGTGGCCGTGCACGACGCGGACGGCTTCGACGGCGTGCTGGTCAGTCCCGGCCCCGGCACCCCCGAGGCGGCCGGGGTGAGCGTGCCCCTGGTCCACCACGCCATCGAGCACGGGCAGCCGCTCCTGGGCGTCTGCCTCGGCCACCAGGCCATCGCGGTGGCCCTCGGCGGCACCGTCGGCCGGGCGCCCGAGCTGATGCACGGCCGCACCAGCGAGATCAGCCACGACGGCCACGGCGTCTTCCGCACGCTCCCCAACCCGGTGCGGATGACGCGCTACCACTCGCTGGCCGTACAGCCCGCCACCGTGCCGCAGGAGCTCCAGGTGACCTCCCAGACCCCCGACGGCACCATCATGGGCCTCAGGCACCGTACGGCGCCCGTGGAGGGCATCCAGTTCCATCCGGAGTCGATCCTGTCCGACCACGGGCACCGGCTGCTGGCGAACTGGCTCGACGAGATCCTGTAACGCCGGCGCGACTCGCACCGACATCCAAGTGACGTCCCCGCCATCGCCCCCGAGTGGCGGGGACGTTCCATGTCCGGGACACGGCGACAAGGCGACACGGCGAAGCCCCCGGGGGCCGTCCCCCGGGGGCTTCGCCGGTGCTCTACGGCCGGTGATCAGCCGCCCTGGTCCTCAGGGTTCTCCTCGGTCGGCACCTCGTTCGGATCCGTCGGCTCCTCGGTGGGATCCGGATCGTCGGTCGGGCCGAGCGTCGGCTCCTCCGTCGGCTGCTCGGGGCCGGACGAGACGATGATCGTCACGGTGCCCTTCGGCGGCAGCTTGGTGCCGGGCGGCGGGTTCTGCTGCATGACCGTGCCGAAGGCGATGACGTCGCTCGGCTGCTCGACGATCCGGGCCTTGAAGCCGGCGCGCTTGATCTCCGCAGCCGCCTCGTCCTTGGTCCAGCCCTGCACGTCCGGCACCTCGGCCCGCGCGAACGGCACGAACAGGGTGACCGTGCCGCCCTCCTCGACCTCCTCGCCCGCCTTGGGATCGGTGTCGAAGACCTTGCCCTCGGCCTTGCTGGAGTTCTTCTGCTGGATCTGCGCCTTCAGCCCGGCCGCGTCGAGGATCGACTTGGCCTCGTCGGCGGACTTGCCGACCAGCCCCTCCGGCACCGCGATCTTCTTCGCGCCCTTGGAGACGACGAGCTTCACCTCGGCGCCCTTGTCCAGCTCGGTGCCGTCCTTGGGGTCGGTGCTGATGACCATCCCCTCCTCGTACTCGGCGCTGAAGTCCTCGGTCTCGGTGTACTTCAGTCCCGCGGAGTCGAGCTCGGTGCGCGCGTCCTTGATGGTCATCCCCACGACCGCGGGAACCTTCACCTTGCTCGCCGCCGGGTCGGCGCCGCCGCCCGAGCGGTCCACCAGGAAGAAGTAGCCGACGCCGATGAACGCGCCGATGATGAGCAGCGGCACCAGGATCCAGGCGAGCGTCTTGGCGACCTTGCCGCCGCCACCGCCGCCGCCGGCCGCGCGCCTGCGCCCGCCCCGGCCGCCGCCGCCCTCGTCGTACTCGTAGGCGGGGATGGCCGAGGTTCGCTGCGTCGAGGGACCGCCCTGCGTCGAGGTCATCATCCGGGTGCCGGAGGAGGCCAGCGCCATGGTCTGCGCCTCGGTCTGCTGCCCGGACATGGCGCGCGCGATGTCGGCGCGCATCTCGGCGGCGCTCTGGTAGCGGTGCGCCGGGTCCTTGGCCATCGCCTTCAGCACGATCGCGTCGGCCCACTTGGGGATCTCGGGGTCGATCTGCGACGGCGGGATCGGCTCCTCGCGCACGTGCTGGTAGGCGATCGCGACGGGGGAGTCGCCGGTGAACGGCGGCTGCCCGGTCAGCAGCTCGTACAGCACGCAGCCGGTGGAGTAGATGTCGCTGCGGGCGTCGACGCGCTCGCCGCGCGCCTGCTCCGGCGAGAGGTACTGGGCGGTCCCTATGACCTGCGCGGTCTGCGTCATCGTCGCGGCCGAGTCGGCCATCGCGCGGGCGATGCCGAAGTCCATCACCTTGACGTCGCCCGCCCGCGTGATCATCACGTTGGCCGGCTTGATGTCGCGGTGCACGATGCCGCCGCGGTGGCTGTAGTCGAGCGCCCGCAGGATGCCGTCGACCAGCTCCACCGCGCGCTCGGGCATCAGCCGGCGGTCCTGGCGCAACAGGTCGCGCAGCGTGCGGCCGTCGACGTACTCCATCACGATGTACGGCACGGGCGCACCCTCGGCGGTGTCCTCGCCGGTGTCGTAGACGGCCACGACCGCGGGGTGGTTCAGCGACGCCGCCGACTGCGCCTCACGGCGGAAGCGGGCCTGGAAGGTGTGGTCGCGCGCAAGATCCGACCTCAGTGTCTTGATCGCGACAATGCGGTCCAGCCGGATGTCCCTGGCGCGGTAGACCTCGGCCATGCCGCCGCGCCCGACGACTCCGTCGAGCTCGTAGCGACCTCCGAGTAGCCGAGGCTGAGTCATTTCCTGCACTGTCCCTTACCGTTCATCTTGGGTACCGGCTTTACGCACCGGTGTCCATCATCGGCCCCGCGCCGCATCAAGTCTCACCCTTCCGGCGGATTTGTGTCGCCCGGGTCCGGGGAGTCCGACGGTGCCGGTGTGGTCGGCGTCGATGTGGGGGTTGTGGTTGGTGTGCGAGTCGGGGTTCGGGTCGGGGTCGGGCTCGACGTCGTCGGTTTCCGCGTGGGCGAAGCCGTCTTGCTTACGGTAGCTGACGGTGAGGTTACCGGTTTCGTCGGCGTGACCGGAACCGGCGACGGGCGCCGGGTCGAGGGCTTCTTCTTCGTCGGCTTCACCGAAGGCTTGCTGGTCACGCGTTCGGTCGGGTCGGCCACGCTGGGTGGCGGGCCGCTGTTGAGCGTGATCACCGCGACCGTGCCGAAGCCCACCGCCGCCGCCGCGCCCGCCGTGGCCACCAGCACCGTGGTGCGCCGCCGCCGTCGCGAACGGAACCGCGTCGTGGGCACCGGCTCGACGAGGTCGCCGTCGGTCTCGGCCGTGCCGTACGCGCCCGTGGACCCGGCCGGTACGGCGGAGCCGTACGAGCCGGTGGCGCGCCCGACGCGGAAGCCCGACGGGTCGGTCAGCATGCTGAGCTCGGTGACCGGAGCCGCGGCCCCCGCCAGCGTCTCGCGCAGCACACCCGCCCGGTCGGCCAGCTCGGCCGCAGTGGCCGGCCGCCGCTCGGGGTCCTTGGACAGCAGCCGCATGACCAGGTCACGCACCGGCGCCGGCACGTCGGCCCCCAGCGGGGGCGGCGGCTCGTTGAGGTGCAGCAGCGCGATGGCCACCTGCGTCTCGGCGACGAAGGGCGCCCGCCCGGACAGGCACTCGTAGGCGACGACGCCCAGCGAGTACAGGTCGGTGGACGGGGTGAGCGGCAACCCCTGGGCCTGCTCGGGGCTGACGTACTGGGCGGTGCCGAGCACGGTGCCGGTCATGGTGACCGAGGGCGACTCCATGGCACGGGCGATGCCGAAGTCGGTGACCTTGATGGCGCCCTCGGGGGTGACCAGCAGGTTGCCCGGCTTGATGTCACGGTGGATGATCCCGGCCGAGTGCGCCGAGTGCAGCGCCCGCGCGGTCTGCTGGAGCACGTCGAGCGTGACCTCGGTGCCGAGCGCGCCGTGCCGGGCGAGGATGGCCGAGAGCGACTCGCCCTGGACCAGCTCCATCACCAGGTAGGCCAGGTCGCTCTGCTCGCCGTAGTCGAAGACCTGCGCGATGCCGGGGTGGGTGAGGCCCGCGGTGATGCGGGCCTCGTTGCGGAAGCGGGCCACCCAGCCGGCCGGGCCGTGGTCGGCGCCGGAACCCGGGCCGTCCTTGCGCAGCAGCTTGACGGCGACCTCGCGGCCGAGCAGCTCGTCGCGGGCACGCCAGACCTCGCCCATGCCGCCCCGCGCGATGCGGGACACCATGACGTAGCGTCCGCCGAGCTGCGTCGTCACTTGCCGAGCACCGCTTCCAGCACGGCCTTGGCGATGGGCGCGGCCACGCCGCCACCGGTGGCCTCGTCGCCGACGCGGGCGGCGCCCGACTCGACGATGACGGCGAGCGAGACGTTCTCCGCGAAGCCGATGAACCACGCGTGCGGCGCCTGGCCCTGGGCCGTCTCGGCGGTGCCGGTCTTGCCGCCGACCTGCACGCCGGGCACCTGCGCGGCGCGGGCGGTGCCGTTGGCCACGACGCTGATCATCATCTCGCGCAGCTTCCGGGCGCTGTCGGGGCTCATCGCCTCGGAGAGCTCCTGCGGGTCGGCCGCCTCGATCTCGTCGTTCTTGGCGTCGGTGATCTTGTTCACCAGGTAGGGCCGCATGACCGTGCCGTCGTTGTTGATGCCTGCGGCGATCAGGGCCATCTGCAGTGGCGTCATCTGGTTGCTGCGCTGGCCGATGGAGGCCTGGGCGATGGCCGCCGGGTCCTCCTTCGGGCCGATGGAGCTCTTGGCCACCGCCATCGGGATGCTGAGCGGCTCACCCACGCCGAACTTCTGCGCCTGCTCGGCCATGCGCTCGTACCCGAGGTCGAGGCCGATCTTGCCGAACGGGGTGTTGCAGGACTTCTCCAGCGCGTACACCATCGGCACGTTGCCGCCACCGCACGCCGAGCCGCCGTAGTTGGGCAGGTCGGCGGTGGTGTTGGGCAGGTCGAGCTTGGTCGGCGCGTCGACGGTGGTGTTGCCGTCGCGGCTGCTGTCGTCCTCCAGCCACGCGGCCGTGGTGACCACCTTGAAGGTGGAGCCGGGCGCGTAGGTGCGGTCGATGTTGCGGTTGAGCAGCGGCTGCGACTTGTCCTTGGCCAGCTCGTCGTACCGCTTGAACACCGGGCCCTTCTCGGGCTTGGACAGCTCGGCCGGGTCGTAGGTGGGCAGCGACACCATGGCCAGGATCGCCCCGGTCTTGGAGTCGAGCGCCACCACCGCGCCGCGCTTGCCGCTCTGGCGCAGCGCGTCGTAGGCCGCCTTCTGCGCCTTCGGGTTGATCGTCACGTCGACGTTGGCGCCGCGGGTCGGCTCGCCGGTGAACAGGTCGATGCTCCGGCGCAGCAGCAGGTCGGCGCTGGAGCCGTTGAGCAGCTTGTTCTCCGAGCGCTCGATCTGCGACTCGCTCTCCGGCGAGAAGAAGCCGGTGACGTGCGCGTAGAGCACGCCTTCCGGGTACTCCCGCAGGTAGCGGAAGGCGCCCTGCTTCTTCTCCACCGACTGGGCGAGGATGACCTTCCCGCCCGCGGTGATGCGGCCGCGCTCGACCGCGTACCGGTCGT
Source organism: Nonomuraea sp. NPDC050328 (assembly GCF_044459405.1). Lineage (NCBI taxonomy): Bacteria > Bacillati > Actinomycetota > Actinomycetes > Streptosporangiales > Streptosporangiaceae > Nonomuraea > Nonomuraea sp. NPDC050328. The sequence goes on from NZ_JBITIW010000016.1 coordinate 143,170, forward strand.
AGTAGTTGCGCTTGTTGCGGGCGTCGGGCTTGAGGTCCTCGGCCCTGACCGCCTGCAGGTAGTTCACGTTGATCATGAGAAGCGCGAACATGGCCAGGCAGGCCACGGCCACGCGCTTGAGGGTGCCGTTCATCGCTGGAACACCTGCGTCAATCCTTCGTTCTGGATCGCCTGGGGTGGGGGGCGCCGGGCGGCATCCGACATGCGTACCAGCAGCGCGATAAGGATCCAGTTAGCCAGGAGCGCGGAGCCGCCCTGCGACATGAAGGGGGTGACCAGGCCGGTCAGCGGGATGAGGTTGGTCACGCCGCCGACGATGATGAAGACCTGCCAGGCCAGGATGAACGACAGGCCGCCGGCCAGCAGCTTGGTGAAGGGGTCGCGGGCCGAGAGCGAGGTGCGCAGGCCGCGCTCGACGATCAGTGCGTAGATCATCAGCAGCGCCATGAGCCCGGTCAGGCCCAGCTCCTCGCCGGTGGCGGCGAAGATGAAGTCGGAGAAGGCCAGCGGGATCAGGTCGGGGTGGCCCTGGCCGAGCCCGGTGCCGAGGATGCCGCCGTAGGACATCCCGAACAGGCCCTCCATGAGCTGCCCGCTGCCGCCGATCTTGTCGAAGAGCGCCGGGTTCTCCGGGTCGAGGAAGACCTCGAAGCGCTGCTGCACGTGGTTGAAGATGCTGCCGGCCAGAACCGCGCCGCCCACGAAGAGCAGGATGCCGATGATCACCCACGAGCTGCGCTGGGTGGCGATGTAGAGCATCGCGATGAAGGCCCCGAACAGCAGCAGCGACGAGCCGAGGTCCTTCTGCATGACCAGGATGCCGATGCTGATGCCCCACAGGATGAGGATCGGCCCGAGGTCGCGCACGCGCGGCAGGTCGATGAAGAGCAGCCGCCGCCCGGCCAGCGCCAGCACGTCGCGCTTGGCGACCAGGTAGCCGGCGAAGAAGATCACCAGGGCGAGCTTGGCGAATTCGGCGGGCTGGATGGAGCCCAGGCCCGGGATGCCGATCCAGATCCGCGCGCCGTTGATCTCCTGTCCGAGCCCCGGGATCAACGGGGAGATGAGCAGGAAGAGGCCGGCGGCGCCCATGGTGTAGGTCAGCCGCTGCAGAACCCGGTGGTCGCGCAGGAAGATCAGGGTGAGGCTGAACAGGGCGACCCCGACGAAGGTCCACATCAACTGCGTGGTGGGGTTGGACAGCTCGCCGGTCTTCGAGTCGGACTCCGACAGCCTGTAGATCATCACCAGGCCGAGCCCGTTGACCAGGGTCACCAGCGGCAGGATCAGCGGATCCGCCCAGGGCGCCCACTTGGCCAGCACCAGATAGGCGGCGAGCATGAGCCCGCCGAGGCCGAGACCGTAGGTGAGCATGCCCGAGGGCACCTGGTCGTGCATGGCCAGGCCGACGTTGGCATAGGCCCCCATGACGATCAGCACGGCGACGGCCAGCATGACCAACTGCGCGACCCGCCGTTTGGCGGGCATGGGGACGGGGGCTACCACCAAGTCGGTCACCTACCGGATTTCTTCGGGGTCGAGGAGACGGACGGCGTGGGGGAGGCGGAGGGCTTGACCGCCGTGGTGAAGGTCAGCGTGTTCACCTTCTCCAGGCCCTCGTCGACGCTGTCGACCGGGATGCCGTCCACGACTGAGGCCTTCTGCGCGTCGGAGAGCTCGTTCAGGTTGCGCCCGGTGCCGCGCTCCAGGGAGTACAGCTTGAACGGCCCGAGCTCGGTCTGGATGCCGCGGAAGACCACCACCTGGTTGCCCTCGGCGCCGACGAAGAAGTTCTCCTGGGTCTTGTTGTAGGCGAAGTAGCCGCCCACGCCGACGGCCACGACCAGCGCGGTGACCAGCACCGGCCACATCCGGCGACGACGGACCGCCGCGGGAGCGGGGTCGTAGTCGTCATCGGTGAGGATCGGTTGGGGAGCGGTCACCGCGCTCACTCGCCCCGGCGGGCCGCCCTGGTTGCTGCTCCGCAGCCGGTTCATGCCGGCCGCGCCCACCACGGCCGCCTCGTGCGGCACCTGGTAGCCGTCGGTCAGCTCCACGACGTCGGCCACGACACAGGTGATGTTGTCGGGGCCGCCGCCGCGGTTGGCCAGGTCGATGAGCTGGCGGACCGCCTCGTCCGGGTCGTCGAGGTTGGTCAGGGTCGAGTGCAGCGTCTCGGCGCTCACGACGCCCGACAGCCCGTCGGAGCACAGCAGGTAGCGGTCGCCGATCTGGGCCTCGCGCAACGCCAGGTCGGGCCGTACCTCCTCGCTGCCGTCGAGCGCCTTCAGCAGGATCGACCGCTGCGGATGCGTCGCGGCCTCCTCCGGCGTGATGCGGCCGTCGTCGACGAGCTGCTGCACGAGGGTGTGGTCGTGGGTGATCTGGTACAGCTCGCCACGGCGCAGCAGGTAGGCCCGCGAGTCGCCGACGTGCACCAGCGCGACCTGCGTGCCGTTCCACAACATGGCGGTCAGGGTGGTGCCCATGCCCTTGAGCGTGGGATCCCGTCCGACCATCTCGTGCAGCTTGCGATTGGCGTCGTGAACCGCTGTCTCGATGGCGTCGAGCAGGTCAGAACCCCCGGGGGCCTCTTCCAGGGAGGCCATGGCGGCGATGGCGACCGAGCTGGCCACCTCGCCGTGTGCGTGCCCGCCCATGCCGTCCGCGACGGCGAGCAGGCGGCCGCTGGCATACGCCGAGTCCTCGTTCCCCTCGCGGAGGAGGCCGACGTCCGAGCGGGCTGCGTAGCGGAGTGCGATGGTCATTTGCGCAATTCAATGACTGTCTTGCCGACCCGGATCGGAACTCCGAGCGGCACGGGGGTTGGGCGGGTCACTTTCGAGCGGTCGAGGTACGTGCCGTTCGTCGATCCAAGATCTTCCACGATCCACTGACCGTCCTGGGGAAAGAGCCGCGCGTGCCGGCTGGAGGCGTAGTCGTCGTTGACTACCAGCGTCGCGTCGGTGGCTCTGCCGATGGTTATGGGCGCTTCTGAGAGGGTGATGGTGGTTCCCTGCAGGGGGCCGCCGGTCACGACGAGCTGCTTGGGCTCGCCCTTCTTGGGCTTGGCCACCGGCTTGGGCGCCTTGGGTGCTTTACGGGGTGCCGCGGCGGGAGCCGTACGGGAGCCGAACAGATCCGTGCGGATCACACCGACTGCGGCAATGACGAAGAACCACAGCACCGCCAGGAAGGCGAGCCGGATCAGCAGCAGCGTGAGCTCGGACATGGACCGTTTGTCTACCCCTAATCGCGCCGGAACACCAGAGTCGTACGCCCCAACGTCACCCGAGTGCCGTTTTGGAGTTCGATTCTGCGTACCGGCTGGCCATTGACGAAGGTGCCGTTCGTGGAGCCGAGATCGACGAGGACCACCAGAGGGCCTTCGACGCGCAGCTCCGCGTGGTGGCGCGAGACGCCTGGATCGACCAGGCGAAGATCGCAGTCGGTGCCGCGGCCGAGCAGCGTCACCGGGGTCGTGAGCTCGTAGGAGCGGTCGCCCTGCGGGTCGTCCTGGGTCGAGACCAGGAGCCGTGGACGGCCGCCGAAGGCGTGCGAGCGGGCGGGCGGCAGATCACTGGCCGGCTGCCGGATCTCGTCCTGCTCCACCGTGGCGCCACGGATGACGCCGGAGCGGATGCGGAAGAGCCCGACGGCCAGATCCGCCGCGGTCTCGAAACGGACCCTGACCGGTCCCACGAAGGAATAACCCTGCTCCTTCGCGTACTCCCGGGCGAGCTCGGCCAGCTCGTGGCTGATGCTGTCGGCGTAGACCTCCAACCGCTCGCTGTCGGTCGTGGACAGCTCGACCACGAAGTCGTTGGGCACGAGCGTGCGTCCCTGAGCCACGATCGCCGCGCGCTCGTCCATTTCACGCTGGACGGCGCTGGCAACCTCGACCGGCTGCAGGTCTGACTTGAACGCCCGCGCAAAGGCCCCCTCAACCAAGCCTTCGAGCCTTCGCTCGAAGCGCTGAAGGACTCCCACCGGGTGTACCTCCCTCTCGTGCAAGCAGAGGCCATTTTGAAGTGCCCGCGACTGGCACACCGCCTCCTCCACGGCTGCGGTGACCCTGTTCCTCCGCTTCCGTGTCTGATGCGATCGTATCCGGGTTCAGTACTACCGGCAGTTCCGTGCTACTGTTTCTCCGCACCCAACAAAGGGCGGGTGGCGGAACGGCAGACGCGCACGGTTCAGGTCCGTGTGTCCGAAAGGACGTGAGGGTTCAAATCCCTCCTCGCCCACTTCGAGTCACCACAGTGACGAAAGAGGCCCCGGCTCGCAAGAGCCGGGGCTCTTTTCGTTTGGCGACATTCTCGGCGGTACGGCTCGCGCTCCGCACGGAGACGGTAGGCCTCGCCCCTTGCAGGCCGCTTGCCACCCACTTGCCGGGGTTCGCTCAGAGCGAACACCCCTCAGGCGTGTCCCCTCGCGATCGATGAGCCGGCTGCTCGCCGGCCGGGCGACGGCTCAGGGTGATACATGTCACACAACCCGACCCCGGCGTACGGTGGGAGCCGTACGCCGGGGGTCGGTTGTCAGACGGCGACGCGGGTGTTGAGCAGTTCGCCGACCAGGTCGGTGAGGCTGACCATGCCGATCGGCCGCCCGTCGCCCCCGGTGACCAGCGCCAGGTGCGCACGGGCCTCCTGCAGCCCCGCCACCGCCTCGGGGACCTGCGTCACGCAGGCCAGCCGCGGCAGAGGACGGGCGAGCTCGTCGGCCTTGGCCGTAGGCCGCAGCACGGCGTCACGGGCGTGCAGGACGCCCTTGATGTCCCGCGGGTCGCCCACGAGCAGCCGCAGGTGCCCGCTGCCGCCGGCGATCCGCTTGATCTGCTCCGACCCGGCGTCCGCCGGGACGAAGACGATCCGGTCCATGGGCACCATGTGCCGCTCGATGCCCTCGGCCTCCAGCCGGAGCGCGCGGGTGAGCAGGTCGTGCTCGTCGCGGTCGAGCAGGCCCATCCGCCCGGACTCGCCGACCAGCATGGCGAGCTGGTGCGGCGTCCTGGTGGTGGCCAGCTCGTCGCGGGCCCGCACGCCGAAGGCGCGCAGCAGCAGGTTGGTCAGGCCGTTCAGCGCCGACAGCAGCGGCCGCATCAGCCAGGTGAACGCCCGGAAGGGCACGGTCAGCACCAGCGCGGCCAGTTCGGGGTGCGTCAGCGCCCACGACTTGGGCGCCATCTCGCCGACCACCATGTGCAGGAAGGTCACCAGGGCCAGCGCCAGGGTGAGCGCGATCGGCACGCGCAGCCCCTCGGGCACCCCGGCGGCGGCGAAGACCGGCTCCAGGAAGTGCTCGATCGCGGGCTCGGTCACCATGCCCAGGCCCAGCGTGCACAGCGTGATGCCGAGCTGGGCGCCGGCCAGCATGAGGGAGAGCTGCCGGCTGCCGCCGACCGCCGAACGGGCGACCACGCGGGTCAGCCGGCTGCCGCCCGAGGCGATCTCCTCCAGGCGGTGCCGGCGGGCCGAGACGAAGGCGAACTCGGCCGCGACGAAGAGCGCGTTGGCCACGAGCAGGCCCAGGCTCAGCAGCAACATGCCGATCATTGGGTGACCTCCACCCGGACCGGCGCCAGCCGTACCCACTCGGGAACGCGGCGGTGCAGCGAGAGGACGGTCAGGACCGCCTCCTGCTCCGGGGAGTCCTCGTCGAACAGGTCGAGCTCGGGAGTGAGCTCGACGGTGACCGTGTCGCCGGGCTCGGGCATGCGTCCCAACCTGGCCAGGACGAGGCCGGCGACGGTGTCGTAGTCGTCGCTCTCCGGCAGGGACAGGCCGGTCGCGCGCTCGATCTCGTCGAGGCGCAGCGTGCCGGGCACGTCCCAGACGCCGTCGGGCTGCTGGACGGCGCCCAGCGGCTCGGGGTCGTTCTCGTCGACCAGCTCGCCCACGAGTTCCTCGGCGAGGTCCTCGATGGAGATGACGCCGGCCAGGTCACCGTACTCGTCGATGACGCAGACCAGGTCGTCGCGGCCCTGGCGCATGCGCTCCAGGACGGCGGGGAGCGGCAGGGAGTCCGGCACCAGCACGGCGGGCCGGGTGATCTCGGTGATCGAGCCCTCGCTCAGGCCGGAGGCCAGCAGCTCGCGCACGCCGGTGACGCCGATGACGTCGCCGTCGGCGCCGACCACCGGGAAGCGGGAGTGTCCGCTCTCGCGCATGCACTCGATCAGGTGGGAGATGGGCCGGTCGGCGCGCAGAGCCACCACGCGGGGGCGCGGGACCATGGCCTCCTCGGCGTTGCGGTCACCGAACTCCAGGGCCCGGGCCAGCAGCTCGGACAGCCGGGGCGGCAGCTCGCCGGCCTCGGTGGACTCGGCGATGATCCGGGAGAGCTCCTCGGGCGTGGCGCCCTGCTCGACCTCCTCGACCGGCTCGACGCCCACCGCGCGCAGCAGCTTGACCGCGGCGGTGTCGAACAGCCGGATCAGCGGGCCGGCGACGGCCAGGTAGACGAGGGTCGAGCGGGACAGGAACTTGGCGACCTGCTCGGGCTTGGCGATGCCGAGGTTCTTGGGCATCAGCTCGCCCAGCACCATCTGCACGATGGTGGCGACGATGACGCCGATGGCCACGGAGAAGCCCGCGGGCAGGTCCCCCAGCAGGGGTCTGACCAGCGTGGCGATGGCGGGTTCCGCGAGGAAACCGACGATCAGCGCGGTCACCGTGATGCCGAGCTGCGCGCCGGAGAGCATGAAGGACAACCGCGAGGTCACCTTGAGCGCCCGCTCGGCGGCTGGATCGCCGGCGGCGGCCTGGTCTCGGAGGATGCCGCGGTCGGCGGCGACGAAGGCGAACTCCTGGGCGACGAAGTATCCGGTCGCCGCGGTGAGGAGGAACAGGGCGGCCAGCCCCAGATAGGCGCTCACCGGGGCGAGCCTTCAGAAAGTCCCGTGCAAGCGCACGGGCACATACTCCACGGGTCGGGAGCGGACACGAGCTTCCTTTCGCTGGTTGACGTCGATAAAGGTAACGGTCGAGGCAGGTGTGATTGTTTCCGAGGGTCGCTGTGCGTACTTATCCCTAGGAAAACCTTGGCCGGTTGTCTGCGATGGTCAAAGAGGCGACGTAGCGTCTAATGCAAGCAAGGGGGAGGAACAGACCAGCATGTCCGAGGACGACCGAACGCGGGCGGTCCGCTCACCGCAGGACCGCCGCCCGCTCCCGGGCCAGGGCGCTCCGCGAGGCGTGCCCGCACATCCGCTGCCCGGGAGCGTGGCACCCACCGCGCGGCACGAGCAACCCCCAGCGCCGCGTACCGCGGCCTACGAGCAGCAGCAGGAGCAGCCGAAGGGCCGCTCCAAGGTCTACGGCAAGGTGCGGGAGGGGAAGAGCCCGGTGCGTCCGCTGAACTCGCCCGCGCCGCCGCCGAAGGGCCCCAAGCCGCCGCGCGGCCCCAGGACCGGCGGCGGCTTCCGTTTCCGCTGGAAGATCGTCGGCGGGGTGCTGGCCGGCCTGCTGGCCGTGCTGCTGGTGCTGGCGGTGGTCGGGTTCTTCTGGATCGACGGCCGGATCAACACCATCGCCGGCGTGCTCGACGACTACGAGGGCCGTCCCGCCGACGGGCCGGGCACCAACTGGCTGCTGGTCGGCTCCGACAGCCGCAAGGGCCTGACCGCGGCGCAGCGCCGCAAGCTGGCCACCGGCCGCGCGGTCGGCCGGCGCACCGACTCGATGATGTTGCTGCACGTCCCCGACGGCGGCGGCCGGTCCACGCTGGTCAGCCTCCCGCGTGACTCGGCGGTCACCATCCCCGGCAACGGCCGCAACAAGCTCAACGCCGCCTACTCCGACGCGATCAAGGGCGGTGGGCCGCAGTTGCTGGTGCGGACCGTCGAGGGCGCGACCGGGCTGCGGATCGACAACTACATGGAGATCGGTTTCGCCGGGTTCGTCGGCATCGTCGACGCGGTCGGCGGCGTCGAGATCAACGTGAGCGAGAACATCAACGACCCCAAGGCCGGGCTGAAGCTCAAGAAGGGCAAGCAGGTGCTCAGCGGCGGCGAGGCGCTCGGCTACGTGCGCACCCGCTACAACGGCGCGCTGCCCGACTTCGAGCGGACCAAGCGGCAGCGGCAGTTCCTCGGCGCGGTGGTCAAGAAGGCCGCCAGCCCGGGCGTGCTGATCAACCCGTTCACCGCCATCCCGCTGGCCACCGCGGCGACCGACTCGGTCGACGTCTCCGAGGGCACCGGCGCGTTCGACCTGCTCTCGCTCGGCCTGGCCATGGGCGACAGCCCGGTGACCACGGTCGTGCCGTTCGGCGGCGTCGAGCAGGTGGGCGGCGGCGAGGGCGTCAAGTGGGACAGGGAGAAGGCGCTGCGGCTGTTCGACGCGCTGGCCGACGACAAACCGGTGCCGAAGGACCTGCTCAGCGCGGGCTGACGTTGTCCACAGCCTGTGGACCGTACTCTGGACGCATGCCGGAACTACCCGAAGTGGAATCTCTCGTCGAGTTCCTCCGCGACCGGGCCGTCGGCCACACGGTCCTCGGCGTGGACGTCGTCGCCTTCCAGGCGCTGAAGACCTTCGACCCGCCCGTCACGGCGCTGGGCGGGCTGGAGATCACCGGCGTGTCCCGGCACGGGAAGTTCCTCGACCTCGACTGCGACGGCCTGCACCTGGTCATCCACCTGGCGCGGGCCGGCTGGCTGCGCTGGCGTGAGGACCTCTCGGGCGCGAAACCGGTCCGTCCCGGCAAGGGGCCGCTGGCGGTGCGGGTACGGCTGTCGCCGAACGAGCTGGGCCTGGCGCCGGGCTTCGAGCTCACCGAGGCGGGCACGCAGAAACGCCTGGCCGTCTACGTGGTGAAAAATCCGGACGAGGTGCCGGGCGTGGCCGCCCTCGGCCCCGACCCGCTCGACCCCGCCTTCACCGTCCAGGCCCTCCAGCAGATCCTGGGCGGCTCCCGCACCCAGATCAAGGGCCTGCTGCGCGACCAGAAGGTGATCGCCGGCATCGGCAACGCCTACTCCGACGAGGTGCTGCACGCCGCCCGGATGTCGCCCTTCAAGATCGCCTCGTCGCTGACCGAGGCCCAGGTCGCCGACCTGCACGAGGCCATCGTCACCACCCTGCGTGACGCGGTGGAGCGGGCGCACGGCCTGGCGGCCAAGGACCTCAAGGCGGAGAAGAAGTCCGGCCTGCGCGTGCACAACCGGGCGGGCGAGCCCTGCGACGTGTGCGGCGACACCATCCGCGAGGTCTCCTTCGCCGACTCCTCGCTCCAGTACTGCCCCACCTGCCAGACCGGCGGCAAGCCCCTGGCGGACCGGCGGATGAGCAAGTTGCTCAAGTAGCCTGGTGGGCATGACGGTTCCCGAGATTCAGGCCCGCGAGGTGCCTGCCGACGCCTACCTGCTCGACGTGCGTGAGCAGGTCGAATGGGTGGCCGGCCACGCCCCCGCCGCGGTGCACATCCCCCTGGGCGAGTTGCAGATGCGGGTCGAGGAGGTCCCGGCCGACCAGACGCTCTACGTGCTCTGCCGGATCGGCGGGCGCTCCTACAACGCCGCCGCCTGGCTCAACCACATCGGCCGCAAGGCGGTCAACGTCGAAGGCGGCATGCAGGCGTGGGAGGCCGCCGGCCGGGAGATGGTCAGCGAGACCGGGCAATCCCCTTTCGTGGCCTGATGTGACATAATCCGGTCGAAAATTTCAGACCCGCGGGAGCTTGGGGCAACCAGGCTGAGAGGGCGACTACCGCTGTCGCCGACCGCATGAACCTGTCCGGGTAATGCCGGCGTAGGGAGTGTGTGATGGCGCATGTCGCCGATCCCCATGCAGAAGTGCCGCTGACGCTGGACGAGGCGCCCCCGAAGGTCCTGGGGGTGCTCGACCAGAGCGCGTTCTGGGCCAACCTGGGCATGAGCCTGCTCGGGTTCGCCTTCGCGTTGTTCATGATCGACCCGCTGGTCAGCGGCACGCCGCTGAGCGTGCCCGCGGCGATCACCGCCACCGTGGTGGGCAGCCTGATCGGCACCGCCATGGTGGGCCTGGCCGCGGTGCCCGGCGCGCAGACCGGGCGGCCGGCCATGGTGCTGCTGCGCGGGCTGTTCGGGGCCAAGCTGTCGTACGTCCCGACCCTGCTCAACGTCATCCAGATGCTCGGGTGGGGCGCGTTCGAGCTCTGGGTGATCTCCAAGGGGGCCCAGGCGATCTTCGGGACGGCTGTGCCGTACGCGGTGTGGGTGATCGTGGCCGGGGTGCTCACCGTGGTCCTGACGATCTACCCGCTCGGCGCGATCCGGCTGATCCGTCGCGTCGTGACCGCCGGCGTGATCATCTCGACGGTGTGGTTCGCGGTGGTGCTGGTCGGCGAGGCGCCGCCGGTCTCCGGCACGTGGGACGCCTTCGTCCCGGCGGTCGACTTCGTGATCGCGCTGTCCATCTCCTGGGTGCCGGTGGCGGCCGACTTCGCCCGGCACTCGCGCTCCAGCGGCGCGGCCTTCGGCGGCGCGGTGATCGGCTACAGCCTGGCGCAGGTGGCCTGCCTGGTGATCGGCGTCTACGCGGTGGCCATCGCCGGGCACCAGGCGGTGCTGGCCGACTCGACCGCGGTGTTCGCGCCGTTCGTCGCGGCCCCGCTGGGCGCGTTCTTCTTCGGCATCCTGGTGCTGCGCGAGACCGACCAGTCCTTCGCCAACAACTACTCGACCACGATGTCCCTGCAGAACCTGCTGCCCAAGGTGGACCGGCGGATCCTGTCCGTGGCGATCGGCGTGCTGACCATCGGCGTCGCCCTGGTCGTGGACGTCAACTCCTACGGCGCCTTCCTCAGCATCATCGGCGCCGTCTTCGTCCCGATGTTCGCCGTGCTGACCGTCGACTACTTCCTGCTCGGCGGCCGGGCCCGCTGGAACACCGCCGACGACGCGCCGAGCCGCTGGCTCATGGTCGTGCCGTGGGTCCTCGGCTTCGTCACCTGGTGGATGCTGGCCGCGCCGCCGAAGGTGGCGTGGTGGGCGGCGATCTGGAACGGCGCCCGCGAGGCGATCGGCTTCACCCCTCAGCCGTGGATGAGCGCGGCCCTGGGCGCCTTCGTCGTCTCGGCCCTGGTGACCTGGCTCATCGGGCTCGGTTCTCGACGGTGAGCAGATGCCGCTTGGCGGCTGCGCCCCCCGCGTAGCCGCCGTCGTCGGCCACCCGGTGGCACGGCACGATCACGCAGACCGGGTTGGTGCTGAGCGCGTTGCTGATCGCATGGAGCGCCTGGGGCCGCCCGATGCGTTCGGCGAGCTCCGCACGCGTGGTCGTGCTCCCGTACGGCACCGCCGCCACCATCTGCAGCACGGTCCGCGAGAACGGCGTGGCGAGCTGCAGGTCGGCGGTGACGGTGAAGGCGCGCAACCGCCCGGAGAAGTAGGCGTCGAGCTCGCGCCGCACCGGGTCGAGCCGGCGCGCGTCCGGCCCGATCGACCCCCCGGCGGTACGGCTCAGCCGCTCGAAGACGACGTGCTCGTCCTCGTACCCGCAGGAGGCCACGCCCCGCGCGGTCACGGCCAGCACCAGCCGGCCGACCGCGCCGTCGTAGGTGCCGAAGGCGATGTCGGGCGGGCCTTCGCCCCGATAGTCGGGAGAGGTCACTCTAAGCAGTGCGTCCAGGTCTGACATGGTGAGCGCAGCGTATCGGACGGATCGGCCTGCGGAGCGCCCGTGACGTCGGCACTATGGAGAGGTGAGTGGCGACTGGGACGACAGCTTGGCAGAGGCCGTGCTCGCCAGCTCGCCCAACGCCGTGGTGGCGCTCGACCGCGACCAGACCGTGCTGGCCTGGAACCCGGCCGCCGAGCGGCTGTTCGGCTGGAGCGCCGAGGAGCTGGTGGGACGGCGCGCCCCGATCGTGCCGGGCGAGCTGACCGCCGAGCACAACGCGGTGCTGGAGCGGGTGCGGACGGGCGGGCAGGTCTCCCTGCGCACCAAACGCTTCCGGCGCGACGGCACCCTGCTCGACCTGCGGGTGGACACCAGCGCGTTGTGCCAGGGCGCCTCGGTGGTCGGGTACGTGTGCGTCCATCACCTGGTCCGTGACGACATCGCCGCGCGCAGCCGCGGAGCGCGCCGGGCGCAGCTCGTGCGCAAGCTGACCGACGTGGTCGGCGACATCAACGCCGCGCTGGAGCTGCCCGCGGTGCTCGACCGGATCGCCGCCAGCCTGAGCGAGCTGACCGGCGCCGACGCGGGCGGCTTCGTGCTGATCGAGGGCGACCGGCTGCGGCTGGTCTCCTCCCACCGGCTGCCCGAGCACCTCAAGGGCTCGACGGCCGACCTCAACGCCAGCCTGGTCGGCAAGCTGATGCGGACCGGCAAGACCGTGCTCCTGGAGAGCCACCACCTCGACGACCTGATCTGGGCCGAGCTGCCCGGCCTGCACACCATCGCGCTCGGCCTGGCGGCGGTGGGCGGCCGGCCGTACGGCGGGCTGTACGCGCTCTTCGCCGACCGCAAGCCCGGGCATGTCGAGCTGGAGCTGCTGGAACTGCTGGCCGGGCACGCCGGCATCGCGGTGAGCAACGCGGTGGCCTACCAGGACGCGGTGCGCCAGCGGGCGCACGAGCGGGCGGTCTTCGACGCCAGCGCGGACGGCATCGCCGTCCTGGACAGCGCGGGCGGGGTGCTCCAGTGGAACCCGGCGGCCGGGGAGCTGACCGGCTTCACCGCCGAGGCCGTGCTGGGCGGGCCGCCGCCCTTCCCGCTGCCCGAGCCGGGGGAGAAGCTGACCGTGCAGCTCGACACCGGGCGCTGGATGGACATGGTGGCCGCCCGCATCGAGGAGACCGGCGAGGTCGTGGTCGACTTCCGCGACGTGACCGCGGCCAAGGAGCTGGAGGAGGCCAAGGACCTGTTCCTGGCGACCACCAGCCACGAGCTGCGCACCCCGATCACCATCGTGCGCGGCTTCGCCAGCACGCTGGACGCGCGCTGGGACAAGATGACCGACGCCGAACGCCGCAGCGCGGTGCACACGATCGCCGAGCGGGCGCGCTCGCTCGGGCAGCTCATGGACCACCTGCTGCTCGGCGCGCGGGCCGGGGCCGACGAGTTAGCCGTGCGGATCGAGACCTTCGACCTGGCCGAGCGGGTCCGCGCCGCGACCCTGGGCCTGCCGGTGCTGTCGGACCGGCACCGGGTCGAGGTCTCCCTGCCGGCGGAGCTGCCGCTGGTCAGAGGCGACGCGCTGGCCACCGACATCATCCTGGGCCAGTTGCTGGAGAACGCCTTCAAGTACTCCCCGCACGGCGGGCTGATCTCCGTGGAGGCCTGGGCCGAGGAGGACACCGTGGTCGTCGTGGTGGACGACGAGGGCCTCGGCATCAGGCCGGACGACCGTGAACGGATCTTCGAGCGGTTCGTCCAGGTGGACAGCGGCGACCGGCGCAAGTTCGGCGGCGTGGGACTGGGCCTGTACATCGTGCGGTCCCTGGCCCGCGCGCAGGGCGGCGAGGTGACCGCCCACCCGAGGCCGGGGGGAGGGACCAGGATGCGGCTGGCGCTCTTTATCGAACCCGACACACCGGTGCAGTAACGATGTGGTCACGGATCTGCTGATCTATCGTCCAATGTAGACAAGCCGTAATCGGTCGCCGGTTTCTGTGACCGTGCAACGGGGCATTTCGGTCGTACCGGGGTGTGTTCCCACTGTGGGTCCACGGGGGGACTGGGATCGGGGAGGTGGGTGTGTCGAGCGTGGTGCTACTGCCCTACGCACCGTCCAGCGTCGCCGTCGCACGCCAGCGCCTGAGCAGCGAACTGCAGGAGTGGGGGATCTTCTCCGGGGCGATCGACGATGCGGTGCTGGTGGTCAGCGAGCTGCTCAGCAACGCCCTCCGGCACGCCCATCCTCTGCCGTCCGGCATGGTCCGGGTGGCCTGGCTGCTGAGTGACGATCTGGTGGAAGTGGCGGTCAGTGACGGGGGTGCGGCGACCGAGCCGAGGGCGGGCCGACCGGCCCTGTCCTCGCTGGGGGGCCGGGGGCTCGGAATCGTGGAGTACGTCGCGGAGAAGTGGGGTGTTCGCCATGAAGGCGAGGTCACCACGGTCTGGGCCGTCGTCCCCGCGCCGCACGTCGTAGCTGCTGAGCCGGCGTTGAAGGAAGCCGGTTAGGCGTAGAGGACTGCTCGTTCTCCGTAGGTCCACGCTGCGGAGATCAGCAGGTAGAGGCCGGCCGCCATCGGGAGGAAGAGGGCGGCCACGGCCGAGCCGAAGGAGAACATCGGCAACATCTTGCGCAGCATTTCGGGCTGGTCCTCGGGTAGCTTCGCCTTCACCTTGCGTGAAGTCAGCCAGGCCACCACGACAATGGCCGCGACCAACACCACAAAGACCAAAAATGGCCCGCTGATCAGACCGTAATTGGCGACCACGCCGGCCAGCGTCAGTCCGAGCGGGTCGTACCCGACCAGAGCGGTCGGGTGCGTGGCGACCTGATACATCAGCCACAGGAACGGCATCTGCGCGAAGGCCGGCAGGAAGCCCGCGAAGGGCGAACTGCCCTCCTTCGCGTAGAGCTCCCGCACCTCCTTCGTCATCCGCTCCGGGTTCTTGGCGTACCGCTTCTGGATCTGCTTCAGCCGCGGCGCGAGCCGCTCACGGATCTTGGCGGTGCGGGCCTGGCGGATGCTCAACGGCAGGAGCAGCAGCCGTACGGCAAGCGTGAACCCGACAATGACGACGGCCGGGTGCGCGAGCCCGGTGATAAGCGCGACGAACGAATCGATCATGAGCCCTTCTCAAGGAGTGTCCTGCTTCTAGGCGAAAGCAGGGCACCCTGAAGGCGCTCTCGGTTTGGGCCGTCCCGCGGCGTCGGGGTCGCTCTGGCGCAGGAAGGCCGTGCGCCGGCCGTAGACGCGTGCGAAGACGGGCACCCCGGTCTCGGAGACCGGCTGCGGCCTGCTGCCCACCCAGAAGGCGAGCAGCAGTCCCGCGACGATGACCAGGCCGGCCGGATCGTGCAGAAGGGCCAGCGCGAAAAGGAAGGTCACCGGTAGGAGGAGGACCCGCTGACCATGCGGACGACCAGGAAGACCACCAGGCCGATGACGCCGATGATGAGCGCGATCTTCACCAGTCCGAGGACCATGGGGACGACGAAGTTGAACAGCACGAAGATCGCGAGCAGCGTGCCCGCGACGAGCATTACCAAACGACCCATGCGCCCACCGTACGTCGTGAAGGGCCCGACTGCGACGGGTCTTACGAACCCGTGACGAACGTGCCGCTTTCGTGTTGCGCCGCCGTACCGTGAGACGGGTGAACTCCCGCATCCTGGTCGTCGAGGACGACCCCACGGTCGCCGAGGTCGTGGCGAGGTACCTCGAACGCGACGGCCACCGGGTGGAGTGTGTGGGCGACGGCGCCGAGGCCCTGCGCCGCGCGCTGGCCGAGCCGCCCGACCTGGTGGTGCTCGACCTGATGCTGCCCAGGATGGACGGGCTCCAGGTCTGCAGGAAGCTGCGCGAGCGCTGGCCGGTTCCGGTGATCATGCTGACCGCGCTGGGCGAGGAGATCGACCGCGTGGTCGGCCTGGAGACCGGCGCGGACGACTACGTGACCAAGCCGTTCAGCCCCCGCGAGCTGGCCCTGCGCGTGCAGTCGGTGCTGCGCCGCGCCCGGGGCGCCACGGTGATCGCCGGCACCGGCGTCCTGCGCGACGAGGACCTGGTGGTGGACGTGGGCGCCCACGAGGTACGGCTCGGCGGCCAGGACCTGCCGCTGACCGCGCGGGAGTTCGACCTGCTGGCCTACCTGATGCGCAACCCCCGCCAGGCCTTCAGCCGCGCCGCCCTGCTCTCCCAGGTGTGGGGCTGGTCGTTCGGCGACACCTCGACCGTCACCGTGCACGTGCGCCGGCTGCGGGAGAAGGTGGAGCCCGACCCGACCACGCCCCGGCGGATCGTCACGGTCTGGGGGGTCGGCTACCGGTACGAGCCGCTGTCATGATCGCCGCGCTGCTCGGGATCGCCGTCGCGCTGGTCGGCGTGCTGGTGATGCGGCGGCTGCGCACCCTGCGGGCGATGGTGCTGCTCGTGGTGGTCGTCGCGGTGCTGGCCACGCTGGCGGGCGTGGTGACCGGGATCTTCGAGATGACCCTGGAGGGCTCGGCGCGCAACACCGCCCTCGGGTTCGTCGCCGTCGGCGGGCTGGTCGGGCTGGTGGTGGCGATGATCCTGGCCCGGCGCGTGGTAGCCGAGAGCCGGCGGCTGGCGGAAGCCGTACGGACCGAGGGGGAGTTCGTGCCGCCGGAGTCGTTGCCGAGCGAGCTGCAGGCCATCGCGCACGCGCTGTCGGAGTCGTACGCGCGCGAGCGGGCACTGGAAGGCGCCCGGCGCGAACTGGTCGCCTGGGTGAGTCACGATCTGCGCACGCCGCTGGCGGGGATGCGGGCGATGGTCGAGGCGCTGGAGGACGGCGTGGTCGACGACCCGGCCACGGTCAGCCGCTACCACGCGCAGATCCGCATCGAGGTCGAACGGCTCTCGGCCATGGTGGACGACCTGTTCGAGCTCTCCCGCATCCACGCCGGCGCGCTCAAGCTGACGCCCGTGCCCCTCGGGCTGGGCGATTTGGTCGCCGACACCGTCGACCAGTTCGAGCCGCTGGCCAGGGCCAAGGGCGTGCGGCTCGACTACTCGGCGGTGGCCGGGATCCCGCTGCGGGCCGACGCCGGCGCACTCGGGCGGGCGCTGGGCAACCTCGTGGTCAACGCCATCCGGCACACCCCGGCCGACGGGGTCGTCTCGGTCAGCGCCTCGGTGTCACCCGACGGCGGGACGGCGTGCCTGGCCGTACGCGACTGCTGCGGCGGCATCCCCGACGCCGACCTGCCCCGGCTGTTCGACGTCGCCTTCCGCGGCGAGAGCGCCCGCACCCCCGGTCGCGACGGCGGCGCCGGGCTCGGCCTGGCCATCGCCCAAGGACTCGTGGCCGCCCACGACGGCCGGATCGGCGTCGTCAACGAGGGGCCCGGCTGCCGGTTCGAGATCCGGTTGCCCCTCGCGTGAGCCGAACGCCGCTCCCATCCGTCAAAGAGGCATGAAGGTGTGGCGAATCCTCATCGTGTCCCTCCTCGCGGTGGCGCTGACCCCCGTCGCGGCCACCGCGGCCCCCGCCCCCAAGACGCTCGTCCAGCTCCGCGAACAAGGCGGCTTCGCGGGCCTCGACAACCGGGTGATCGTCTACAAGAACGGGTGTGTCCGTCTCAGCAGACGAACAGGCCCCACGATCGACAAGTGCCTGACCCGCGGCGAGTGGAAGACGCTCCGGCACCGGCTCAAGGCGCTCAAGCTCGGGCGCTCGGAGCAGCCGCCGCAGGGCGCGGACTTCATCAAGTACACCCTCACCTACAAGGGCCACCGGGTCAGCCGCTACACGCTGACCAAGACCTGGCAGCCGGTGGTGGCGCACCTGCAGAAAGTCCTGGTGAAGTACTGGGCGCCGGACTGATCCGGCGCCCCGCACCTCACGCCGTTTCCTGCAGCGTCCCCTGCGGCGCTTCCTGCGGGGCCTCCTCCGGAGCCTGCGGCTTCGCCGGCAACGACTGCGTGCCGAACGACTCCGACATGGCCCTGAAGGTCGGGCACGGCCAGCGCCACATGCAACTCCGGCACCGAAGGATCGGATGCGCGGTGTCGCTGGTGATGCCGCCCGCGTCCCGGGGCTGATGCAGGTCGAGCAGCCTCAGCCCGAGCGCGGCGAACGTGAGCAGGTTGTCACGCGCGCCTTCGAGGAAGTCGAGATCATCACTCGCCAGGCGGGTGCGGATCGGGACGTACCCCTCGTGGTTGACCAGTTCCCGCAGATGGGCCGCGTCCTCGTGCCACGAGGTCGCCTTCTCCGCGCGGATCTGGATGCCCTCCAGCCGCTCACGGAGCCGCTGTCGTTGAGGTTCTTCAGGTCGCTCAAGGTTCATCTGTCAAATGGGCCCAACTCGTCGCCCGTCATCCTTCTGGGAGCGGTGACCGGACTCGGAGGCATGGGCCTACCCCCTTCCCGGCCTTGCCGGTTTCACACAGTTAAGCTTCGCGTACTCCGCGTTTTCGTGATGCCCAAACGGGGGACAAAAACCTGACACCCGCGGATCAACGTGACCCGGGGCGCTCTCGCCGATAGCCTGCCTTCTGTGGAGCTGAAGGTCTCGACTCGATCACATGCCGGCCACGCCCTTGTGGAGATCGCCGGTGAAATCGACCTCTATACGGCGCCCCGCCTGCAGTCGGAATTCACCCGGCTGCTCCAGGACGGGCCCCAACGAGTGGTCATCGACATGTCCCAGGTGGAGTTCTGCGACTCCACCGGGATGAACGTGCTGCTGTCGGCGCTCAAGCGCATCAAGGAGCAGGGCGGCGTCCTCGACGTCGCCGCGCCCCGGCCGGCCGTACGCAAGATTCTGCAGGTCACCGGGCTCGACTCGGTGTTCACCGTGCATGAGTCCGTCCCGGAGGAGTTCCTGATCTCCGAGGGCTCATGACCCAGCCAGTAGCCGCCGACACCCAGGGCGAGGGCTCATGACGCAGCCTGTCGCCGCCGTCATCCAGGGCAAGGGCTCATGACGCAGCCAGTAGCCGCCGTCATCCCGGCCAAGGACGAGGCCGAGCGGATCGGCCCGACCGTCGAGGCGGCGCTCGCGCTGCCCGGCGTCGACCTCGTCGTGGTCGTGGACGACGGCTCGACCGACCAGACCGGCCGGGTCGCGCGGGCCGCGGGCGCCCGTGTCGTACGGCACAGCCGCAACCGCGGCAAGGCCGCGGCCATGGAGAGCGGCGCCGAAGCCGTCCGGCTGCTCGACGACGCCGGCACCACCCGGCACCTGCTCTTCCTCGACGCCGACCTCGGCGCCACCGCCGCGGCGGCCTCCGCGCTGATCAAGCCCGTGCTCGCGGACGAGGCGGACATGACCATCGCCGTCTTCGCCACCCGGGTCAAGCTCGGGGGGCACGGGATGGTGGTCAAGCTCTCCCGTGAGGGCATCCGCCGGGCCACCGGCTTCGAGGCGGTCCAGCCGCTCAACGGGCAACGGTGTCTCACCCGTGCCGCCTTCGAGGCCGCCCGGCCGCTGGCCCACGGGTTCGGGGTGGAGACCGGGCTCACCATCGACCTGCTGCGCAAGGGCTTCCGGGTGCTGGAGGTCGAGGTCGACATGGCCCACCGGGCCACCGGCACCGACCTGGCCGCCCAACTGCACCGGGCGCGCCAGCTCCGGGACGTGGCCCGGGCGCTCCTGGCCCGCGAACCGTCCCTGCGCGACCTCACCCGCCGCTGACCCCTTGGGGGTACGGCGGGGCCGCGCGGCCGGGTGGCTTGGTCCGGTGGGGTGGCTGGTCCGGCGGGCTTCCGGCCTGCCCGGGTTCCAGCCATGGGGCCAGCTCGTCACGCCCAGGTGCTGCGGCGGGAAGTGGCCGGCTCGGCGGTTTCCGTCAAGTGGACATGCTTTGGGCCAGGTGGGCGAAGCGGGCGCCGACCTCGGCCACCTGCTCGGCCGTCCACTCCAGCGCATGCTCGGCCACCATGATCTCGGCCATCGCCATGCCCGGCACCTCATCCTCGACCCACCCACCGGCGAACCACACCCGCTCATCCTCCGCCAGCACCAGCGCCGCCCGGTTGAGCACCTCGGCGCGATACGGCAGAAACAGCCGAAACTGGTGCGTGTGCGGCGGTTCCGGAAAAACCCTCGCACCCTTCACCCTGGCCAGCCCTTCGGCAACCGTCCGCGCATGCCGGACGAATCCGGGAAGCCGAGGCAACTCCCGCTCCAGCCCAGCCAACGCGGTCAACGCCGCCGGCCACTGCTGGAACACGTTCCCGCCGTACCGATGCCGCCAAGCCCGCGCATAGGCCGCCAGCTCCGCGTCACCCACCAGCGCGGCCCCGCTCAGACCACGGACGGTCTTGTAGAACGACACGTACACGCTGTCGGCCAGCCCGGCGATCTCGCTCAGCGAGTGCTCCAGGAAGGTGGTCGACTCCCAAAGCCGCGCCCCGTCGAAGTGCACCCGCGCCCCCTTGGCCCGCGCCGCCTCCGCCACCGCCGTCAGCTCGTCCCAGGTCGGCAGCACAAACCCGGCGTCCCGCAACGGCAGCTCGATCACCACGCTCCCGACCGGCTCCTCCAGCCTGGCGATCTCGGCCGCCGTCGGGTTCCGGGGCGCCGTCGTCGGCCACACGCTCCTCAGCCCGGTGAGCTGGGTGTGGGCCTGCCTTTCGTGGAGCTCCTGATGCCCCAGCCGGTGCAGTGCCACCGCCGTCCGCCCCGTCACCCCCGCGCCGTACCGCAGGGCCACCTGCTGGGCCATCGTGCCCGTGGGGAAGAACACGGCCGCCTCCTTCCCCAGTAGCCCGGCCACCTTCTCCTCCAGCTCAGCCACCGGCCCGTCGCCGTAGAAGTCGGGATCTCGGTCCAGGTCCGCGCCCGCCTCGAGCTCGGCCAGCCGCCCCCGCATCGTCGCCGGGGGATACCCGGACAGGATCCGCTCACAGTTCCGCAGCGCATCCAACCGCCGCCGCCTGTCATCCACCACGGGCCGATCCTGACACACCCCTCCTCTCCCAACCCACCCCAAACCGGACATCGCATATCTCGGCGCCCCCGACCCGCGTCACCCTCGGACCGCCTCGGGTTCCCCGCGCCTCGGGTTCGTCTCCGCCCCAGGTCCCACCCCAGGTCCCGCCGCCCCGGGGTTCCCGCCTCCGTGTCAAGGCCCACCGCCCAGCCCAGCCACCGTCTCCCGGCACCCCGGGGCAGCCGCCCTCCCCAGGTTCCGGGCAACCCCCTCCCTTCCGGTCCCGGGCGTCGGTGGTGGAGTGGGTGTGCTGGAATTTGCGGGTGAGAGGTGAGCCGGGAGGGACGTGGGCGGTCAAGGCCGCCTTGCTGGCGTCGGCGGCCTCCGTCCTCCTGACCCTGACCATCGGCCTGCTGGGCCCTTCAGCGGTCGTCCCCGCCCTGACCGGCGAGCCGTGGCAGCCGCCGTACTCCCTGCAGGCCACCCCCAGCCCCCACCTGGTGATCGGACTCGCCGCCGCAGCGCTGGTGCTCGGCGGGATGGGGCTGGTCGGAGGGCTGCTGGCGATCCGGACAAGCCCGACGAGGGTGGCCGAGTGGGCCACGGGCAAGGTCCGCTGGGTGGTGGCCGCGGGCTACGCCGCCGCCGCAGCGCTGGCGTTCGTGCCGCCCTCGGGTTCGGCCGACCACCTGAACTATGCGGCCTACGGACGCATGGTGACCCTGGGCCTCGACCCCTACGTGCTGGGCGCGGTGGATCTGCCAGGCGATCCCGTCGCCGCCGCGGTCGAGAGCCCCTGGAGGGAAGAGCCGAGCGTGTACGGCCCGGTCGCCACCGCGGTCCAGGCGCTGGCGAGCTGGATCGGTGGGGACTCGGTCAGGTTGACCGTGTTCGTCCTGGCCGTGGTGAACGTGGCGGCGTTCGTCGGCACCGGGCTGCTGATCGACCGGTTCACCAGGCACGATCCCGTCCGCCGGCTGCGCGGGGCGATGTTGTGGACCGCCAACCCGCTGCTGATCTACCAACTGGTCGCCGGGATGCACGTGGACACCCTCGCCATCGCCTGCATGGTCGCCGCGCTGCTGGCTCGCGACCGCCCCGGCCGGAGCGGGGTGTTGCTGGGGCTCGGGGTGGCGGTGAAGCTCAACGCCGGCCTGGTCGCGCTGGGCCCGGCGTGGGAACTGCGCCGACGTCCCGGACGGCTGGCGCTGGTGGCCGGGGTCGCGCTGGCGGTGGTCGTGGCCGGGTACGCGATCGTCGGGGTGGCGGCCTTTAACCAGGTGGGGCAGACCAGCAAGGCGATCTCGCACGCGTCGTTCTGGAAGCTGGTCCAGGGCTGGCTGCAGTCCGTCATTGGGACGGGCAGCGCCTATCGCGGTGAGATCCAGGTGGGGGCGATCCTGCTGATGGTCGTCCTCGCCTGGGGGCTGCTGCGGCGAGTGTCGCGCGCCGCGGACGCGCCGGGGGCGGGCGCGTCGACGGTGGATGCGCCGATGGTGGCGGCCATGTTGGCGGTCGCCTACCTGTTCGCCACGCCGTACATCCTGCCCTGGTACGACGGGCTGGCGTTCGGGGTGCTGGCGCTGGTCGTGGCCTCGGAGGTGGAGGTCTTCGCGGCGCTGCACCTGGCGATCCTGTCCCTGGGCTACCTCCCGGCGCGGGTGCAGGAGCAGCCGCCGGACCTCGCCTGGCTGGTGTCGGTGGTCAGGCAGCAGGTGGTGCCGTGGAGCCTGCTGGTGCTGACGGCCGCGCTGGCGTGGTGGGCTTGGCGAGCTGGAGGGCGCGTACGGCAGCGGCCAGCGCCAGAGGCACCGCGACGGTGAGCGCCATCGCGGGGATGGCGATGCCGGAGTCGTTCATCAGGAAGCCGATGAGCGCGCAGGTGAGCGCGCCGAACAGCCCGGCTCGCAGCGGCGGGGCGAGGGCGTAGGCCTGTCCGAGTGCGGAGGCGCCCCAGCGGGACGGGCGGTTCAGCACGAAGAACAGGAAGGCCAGCGCGACCAGCGACAGCAGGGTCAGCGACCAGTTGCCCACCGTGACACCGACCATGGCGCTGAACTTGCGGCCGACCACGGTCAGGGCGGTGCCGTCGAGGATCTGCTGAACGAAGGTGCCCAGGTGGGTGCGTTGCGTGGCTGGACGTAGCCAGTCGAAGAAGGCCAGTGCGCCGATCAGCGCGGCGCCGGCCAGGCCGACCAGGAGCAGCTTGACCAGGGACACCTTCTGGCCGGTCAGCAGGATGAGGAAGACCGCCAGGCCGACCACGAAGGCCGGTACGCCGCCGAAGTCGGCGCCCCAGGCCGGCCAGCCGTCCGCGAACACGGCCAGCCCGCCGTACGCGGCGCAGACGAGCAGGGTGACCAGGCGGGGGACCCCGCGGCTGAGCAACCACTGGGCCACGCCGGCCAGGGCGAGGATGGTGCCGGTGGCGTAGACGGCGAAGGCGATGTTGCTGAAACCGTAGAACCGGCCGCCGGTCACCGGCTCGTAGCCGGTGACGGCGTTGATCTGCAGGGCGGAGCCGGTCATGACGTCTATCAGCAGGGTGAGGGACGTTATCCCGGCGACGATCGTCAGCGGGCCGAGCACCGCGCCTCGCCACGGGCCGGCGAAGGCCAGCAGGGTCACCAGGCCGGCGAAGCCCAGGATGGTGGCGATCACGCCGAGCATGGGGGCGGGGAAGTTCCACCAGGGGACCAACTGGGCCAGGAAGGTGGCTACGGCGATCGAACCACTGACCACCGCCACCACTTGGACGGTCCGCAACACCCCCGCCCCGGCGATACCACTGTCCACGGCGCCGGCCCCGCCCATGACACGGGCCCCAGTCACGTGGCCGCCCTCGTCTGCGGCACCCGCATCCTCCATGGGGGCCGCGCCGCCCGAGGGACCGCCCGCGAGATCGGCCCCACCCATGGCACGGGCCGGGTCGGTGGGACCCACCCCTCCCACGGCTCCGCGGTCGGCCGGGCTGGGGTCCCCGGGGGCGTCGGCGGGCGAGATGGAGGCCTTCCGGGGAGTGGTGCGGCGGCGGAAGGCGATGGCGGCGAGGACGTAGAAGAGCAACTGCACCGTGACGAAGACGGCGAAGAACGGTCCGCGGACGTCGCGCAGCACCTGGCTGGCCAGGTCCTGGTCGGCCAGGCCCGAGGCGGTTTCGGCGGCGGTGGCCGGGGCCGGGCCGCCGTTTTCCCAGACGCGGCCGACGACGCTGGAGGGCTGGTCGACGCCGAGCAGGTGGAGGACGGTGGCGGTGAGGTCGGTGATGGTGACCAGGCCGTCCTGGCGGGTGGAGGAGGCCGTCAGGTAGGCGTGCTTGTACGGCGGGCCGGAGGCCAGGGCGACGTGGAGGTGAGCGTTGACGCTGGTGTCGGAGACACCGGCGACGAGCACGGTGGTGCCCTGGGGCAGGCGCTGGAGCAGGGCGGCGATGCGCTGGTCGGCGGCCACGACGGCGGCTCGGCGGGCGTCGGGGGTCAGGCCGGCGGGGAAGCCGAGCTCGTCGCGGGGCTGGGCGATCCAGGCGGTGGACAGCTCGGGGGCCTCCATGACGATCAGGCGGTAGGGGGTGAGGTCGCCGGCTTGGTCGGGGGAGGCGGCGTAGGAGTCGACCGTGCCGGTGGTGTCGGCCGCACCCAGGGCGGCGCCGGGGCCGATGGCCAGGACCTTGGCGCCGGCGTCGCGGGTGAGCTGGCCGAGGGTGCCGAGGCGGGCGTCGTAGCCGGTGGTGCTCTGGTAGGTGGACAGCTCGGCCCAGCCTGGGACGGTGGTGCCCGTCGGGGTCGGGGGGAGGGCGCAGCCTCGGCCGGGTGAGCCGGCGCGCTGGCCGGCCGAGACGGTCAGCCAACCCTGGACGGGGCAGGTCACGCCCCGGTCGGGGGGTGGGACGGTCCGGGTGGACAGGGAGGCGGAGGCGCCCTCGGCGACGAGTTTCCACAGGGTGGGAGTGGCCTCGGCGGACAGGTCGCTCCAGGCCAGCCCGGGCACCCCGATCAGGGCCACACGGCCAGCCGGGGCGGCGGCCGAGGCGGCAGGGAACCCGGCCGAACCGGTGGCCGTGGCAGGAGGGAGCGCGGAGGGGCCGGCGACCGCGGCGGGTGGGAGCTCGATCGAGGCGGCGGCCGGGGGCGGGGAGCTGGACGAGGCGGCGGCTGCGGAGGGTGGGGGCCAGGACGGAGCAGCGGATACGGCGGCTGCGGGGGGTGCGGAGAGGGGGATCAGCAGGCCGGCTGACAACGCCGCCAGCAGGAATGCGGCGATCCGTCGCATGGTCGTGAACCCCCGTCGTGTGAACCCGAGCAACTGAGCTCACGGTAACGTGCCTGAGCGTGACAGGTGGCGCGCGGCAGTGGTGGCTGTGGACAACCGCAGGGCTGATCATCATCCTGGGGATAAGCCCGCTCGTCGACTACTGGCTGAGCAACCCCGACGACCAGCGCCTGGTGGACCTCGACGTCTACCGCACCGGCGGCGAGATGGTCCTGCAGGGCCGGGCCGTGTACGACTTCGTGACCCCCGCCCCGCAACTGCTGCCCTTCACCTACCCCCCGATCGCCGCACTGCTGGCCACCCCGCTGGCGGCGATGTCGTGGACGACCGCCCAGTGGGTGTGGACCGCGGGCATCTTCGTGGCCCTCGCGGTCACCGTCGCCTACGCGTTCAGGGAGACCCTGGCCGGTGAGCGCAAGCCGTACGCCCCGTGGGTGTTCGCGCTGCTGATGCTGGCCTGCACCTACCTGATGCCGATCCGCGACCAGGTGCGGTTCGGGCAGGTGGACATCCTGCTGGTGGCGCTCTGCCTGGCCGACTGCGCGGCGCGGCGGCCGTGGTGGCCGCGCGGGTTCCTGATCGGCCTGGCGACCGCGGTGAAGCTGACGCCGGGCGTCTTCCTGATCTACCTGCTGGTCACCCGGCAGTGGCGGACGTTCTGGATGGCGTCGCTGGTCACCGCGCTGCTGACGCTGCTGCCGTTCGTGGTGATCCCGGAGGACGCGACCGCGTTCTGGTTCCACGCGCTGCTCGACCCGGAGCGGCTGGGGTCCAACGCGGCGACCACCAACCAGTCGGTCCGCGGCATGCTGATCCGCCTTTACCTGCCCTCCGACCTGCTGACCACCGCGATCTGGGTCGCGGTGATCGCGGTGATCGGCTGGTACGGCTTCCGCTTCGCCCGCGAGGCGCACGAGCGGGGCGACACGATCGCGGCGGTGGCGCTCACCGGCCTGATGGCCGTGCTGCTGTCGCCGGTGGCGTGGATCCACCACCTGGCCTGGGTGGTCGTGGTGCTCGGCGCGCTGGTCGGCGACGCACGGGACGCCACGAGGGTGAAGGTGGCCGCCGGGGTGTGGCTGTACTACGTGCTGCCCATCCCGTGGTGGGGCGTGACGTTGAAGGCGGCCGAGATCCCGGTGCTCAGCCCGGTCCTGGGGAAGATCGTGCAGAACGCCTACGGACTGGGAGCCATCGCCTTGGTGTGGATACTCGGGACATGGCTCCCCAAAAAGCGTTACTCTTTGTGATGTGTTGGTTACGATATGGCTGATCGTAGGGGTTCTGGCCGGAGGCAGCGGCATCGTCATCGGCTGGCTGGCACTCAAACAGGCCCGGCTGGCGGTCGACGAGTGCCAGCAGGTGCTCGCCCGGCAGAGCGCGGCCGGCGGCACGGGTGATCTCAAGGCCATTCGCGACGTCGCGGTCTACCGCTACGACGCGCTGGCGGAGATGACCGGCCGGTTGTCGTTCTCGGTGGCGATGATCAACGGACTGGGCGACGGGATCGTGCTGACCTCGATCAACGGGCGGTCCGAGACGCGCACGTACATCCGCCCGGTGGTGGGCGGCAAGGGAGCGCAGCCGCTCGCCCCGGAAGAGGAGGAGGCGGTGCGCGCCGCCCGGCTCGGTCTGGGTCCAGTCGTCGAAGCTTCCGACAGCAGGAGGTAGCAGCCCCTATCCTGGGGTAATGGTCAGACTCGCCTATCTCGGCCCCGAAGGCACCTTCGCCCAGGAAGCCCTGCGGCGGCTGGCGCCCGAGGCCGAGGGGTTGCCCGCGCCGAACGTTCCCGCCGCGCTCAACGCGGCCCGCACCGGCGAGGCCGACGGCGCGGTGGTGCCGCTGGAGAACTCGCTCGAGGGCGCGATCACCACGACGCTGGACGAGTTCGCGTGGGGCGAGCCGTTGCACATCACCGCCGAGCTGCTGCTGCCGGTGCGTTTCTCGCTGCTGGCGCGGCCCGACACCGAGCTGCGGCACATCAAGCGCGTCTACTCCCACCCGGCCGCGCTGACCCAGTGCCGGGGGTTCATCTCCCGCGAGCTGCCCGACGCCGTCGTGGTGGCCGCGCCCTCGACCGCGGGCGCCGCGCAGGAGGTCGCCCTGCCGGGCTCGCCGTACGACGCGGCGATCGCCGCGGCCATCGCGGGCGAGCACTACGGCCTGGTCGAGATCGCCGGCGACATCGGCGACCGCGCCGACACGATGACCCGCTTCGTCCAGGTGTCCCGGCCGGGCCCGCTGCCCGAGCCGACCGGCAAGGACCGCACGACGCTCGTCGTCTTCCTGGCCGACGACCACCCGGGCGCGCTGCTGGAGATGCTGACCGAGTTCTCCGTCCGCGGGGTCAACCTGACGCGCATCGAGTCGCGGCCCACCGGCGACGGCATCGGCCGCTATTTCTTCCACTTCGACTTCGAGGGCCACGTCGCCGACGCGCGGGTCGGTGAGGCGATCTCGGGCCTGCACCGCGTCTGCGGCGACGTCCGCTTCCTCGGCTCCTACCCGCGTGCCGACGGCGTCGCCCCGCAGATCAAGCGCGGCACCGGCGACGCCGAGTTCGCCGAGGCCGCCCAGTGGCTCGGCCGCATCCGCGCCGGAGGGCACGCCTAGCCGGGTCGAAAAGTCGGCGCGGGCGGCAGCCGTACCTCTGTAGCCTTAGTGTCGTGATTGACCTGCGAACCCTTCGTGAGGATCCCGACAGGCTGCGCATGTCGCAGCAGGCCCGTGGCGAGAGCGACTCGATCGTCGACTCGCTGCTCGATCTGGACGAGCGCCGGCGCTCCGCGCTGACCTCGTTCGAGTCTCTGCGCGCCGAGCAGAAGTCCATGGGCAAGTCGGTCTCCAAGGCTTCCGGCGAGGAGAAGGCGGCGCTGCTCGAGCGCGCCAAGGAGCTCGCCGGGCAGGTCAAGGCGGCCGAGGCCGAGGCGGAGCGGCTCGGCGCCGAGCTCGACCAGCTCATGCAGACCGTGCCCAACGTCGTCGACCCGGCGGCGCCGCACGGCGGCGAGGACGACTACGTCGTGCTGGAGACCGTCGGCACGCCGCGCGAGTTCGACTTCGAGCCGCGCGACCACCTGGAGCTCGGCGAGCTGCTCGGCGCGATCGACATGGAGCGCGGGGCCAAGGTCTCGGGCTCGCGCTTCTTCTTCCTGCGGGGCGTCGGCGCCCGGCTGCAGCTCGGCCTGCTCAACATGGCCATGCAGCAGGCGATCGAGGCCGGCTTCGTGCCGATGATCACTCCGGTGCTGGTGAAGCCGGAGACCATGGCCGGCACCGGCTTCCACGTCTCGCACGACAAGGAGATCTACCGGCTGCCCGAGGACGACCTCTACCTGGTCGGCACCTCCGAGGTGTCGCTGGCCGGCTACCACGCCCAGGAGATCCTCGACGGCGGCGAGCTGCCGCTGCGTTACGCGGGCTGGTCGTCCTGCTTCCGCCGCGAGGCCGGCTCGTACGGCAAGGACACCCGGGGCATCATCCGCGTCCACCAGTTCGACAAGGTGGAGATGTTCTCCTACTGCCGCCCCGAGGAGGCGAGCGAGGAGCACGCGCGGCTCCTGGAGTGGGAGAAGCAGATGCTGGCCAAGATCGAGGTGCCCTACCGGGTGATCGACACCGCCGCGGGCGACCTCGGCATGTCCGCGGCGCGCAAGTTCGACTGCGAGGGCTGGATCCCGACGCAGGGCCGCTACCGCGAGCTGACCTCGACCTCCAACTGCACCGAGTTCCAGGCTCGCCGCCTCGGCGTCCGCTTCCGTGACAAGGACGGCAAGCCGGCCTCGGTCGCCACGCTCAACGGCACGCTGGCGACCACCAGATGGATCGTGGCGATCCTGGAGAACCACCAGCAGGCCGATGGCTCTGTGGTGGTTCCCAAGGCTCTGCGGCCCTTTGTGGGGCTCGATGTGCTGGAGCCGGCCAAGTAAGCACCGGTCAGTAGAGCCCGGTCCCCAGCTCGGGGGCCGGGCTCTTCGCGCGTTCGAGCTGCTTGGCCTGGCGGCGGACGGTGGCCAGGCCCAGGGAGCCCACGGTGACGGCCAGGGCGACGGCGGCCCAGAGCGCGGTGCCGTACGAGTCGGGCCAGCCGCCGCTCCACAGGCGGAAGGGCGCGAGCACGGCCACGGCCACCGCGACGGCGGTCGCCACGATCCGGCCCGTGGGGCGCTTACCGAGGCCGGCGGAGTACGCGACCACGCATCCGGCGAGCGTGAGCGAGGCGAACGCCACGCAGCCGATCAGGCCGAGCAGGAAGTACGGGTTGGAGCCGATCACCGCGAAGCCGGCCAGGCCCACGCTGAACGTCGCGGAGGCGGCCAAAACGATGAGGGTACGGCGGGCGTCCCGGGTGCGGGCGGCGGCCAGGAGACCGTACAGGAACGCGAGGACGCCGGTCAGGAGGGCGGCCGCCGTCTCGCCGCCGATGTTGGCGCCGGAGTCGCCCAGCGGCAGCGCGTGCTCGGCACCCAGGGTCGTCCGGGAGTGGAAGCCGTGGCGCCGCCAGACGCCGTTCTCGTCCCGTACGGCGAGCCCGTCCACCCCGTTGGCCACGATGACGACAGGCTGCCCTGAGGGCCGCTTGAGGGCCAGCACGGAGGAGGAGACGAGCTCGTCGGCCGAGGGCAGGTCGAGCGAGCGGGCCAGGAAGGCGCGGCGGCCGGGGGAGACCTCCCAGACCGTGCGCCAGGTGGTGCCGTCGAGCGACTCCTCGACCGCCATGCGGCCGGGCCGGACCCGGTAGCAGGCGGTTCCGGCGCAACTGCTGCTCTGGACTTCACGGGCGGGCTTGGCGGAGATGGTCCTCCAGGTGGCGCCGCCGTCGCGGGAGACCCACGCGTCACGCTCGCGGGGATCCGCGGGGAAGGCGAGCACCGAGGCGCCCCGCTGTTCGAGGGAGCCGATCGAGGGCGGGGGCGGGAGGGCGGAGCAGGCGGTCAGGGCGACGAGCGCCAGCGGGACCAGCGTGAGCCAGCGCCGGAAGGTCTGCGGGATGTCCCGTAAGTCGCCTCTCATGCCTGGGTAGACGCGGCCTCCGAGAGGGTGGTTCGTGCAGTTGCGCAGTTGTTACCCGAGGGACGACGAAGGGCGGTGCCCGCCGAAACGGACACCGCCCCATTACGCCGCTCTGGGGTCAGATGGCGCGGACCTGCGAGGCCTGGGGGCCCTTCTGGCCCTGCGTGACCTCGAACTCCACTCGCTGGCCGTCCTCAAGGGAACGGTAACCGTTGCCCTGAATCTCGGAGAAGTGAACGAACACGTCCGGCGCACCGCCGTCCGGGGCGATGAAGCCGTAGCCCTTTTCGGCGTTGAACCACTTGACGGTTCCCTGAGCCATGAAGCTCTCCTCAGGATGGTGAATCCAAGAGAGCCGCACCTCGCGGCTCCCAGTGTGTCGTACAGCAAACACCCCGGGGTGGCTCAGACAATGTCATGCTGGTTTTCACTTCGGGATCAGCTAATACAACGACTGCCTATCTAACACCATTGAGCCGCGTTGGTGTTCCTGTCCCTGGGAAGATTTCTGCCGACCGACATCTCGGTCCAAACTGGAACCGTCATGGATGCACCTCGCCTCGTCGCCACCGACCTCGACGGAACCGCTCTGCGGACCGACGGAACCGTGTCCGCCCGCACGGCAGCCGCCTTCGCGCGGGTCGAGCAGGCAGGGGCCATGCTGGTGTTCGTCACGGGCCGCCCACCTCGGTGGATGAGCGCGGTGGCGGACGCGGTCCGGCACCGCGGACTGGCCATCTGCGCCAATGGCGCCCTGGTCTACGACCTGCACACCGAACGGATAGTGGAATCTCACCTGATCGACGTCGAGGTGGTCGAGGAGGTGATCGATCAGCTTCGAGCGAACGTCCCCGATCTCGCCTTTTCGGTCGAGTACGAAGGCGGTTTTGCGCACGAGCCGGAATTCCGGCTGGGTCGCTGGGACCGGACGTCGGGGCTCGGGGTGGCCACGCTGGTCTCGCAGCCGTGCTTCAAGCTGCTGGCCCTG
The DNA here is from genome assembly GCF_044459405.1 of Nonomuraea sp. NPDC050328. NCBI lineage: Bacteria > Bacillati > Actinomycetota > Actinomycetes > Streptosporangiales > Streptosporangiaceae > Nonomuraea > Nonomuraea sp. NPDC050328. Next base: position 173,950 of record NZ_JBITIW010000016.1, read on the forward strand.
CACGAGGAGATGGCGCCGGACGCGCTGCTGGCGCGGGTGCACGAGGTGGTCGGCCACCTGGTGACCGCCACGCACTCCAGCGGACGCGGGCTGATCGAGATGAGCGCCCACGGGGTCACGAAGGCCACCGCGCTGGCCAAGCTGGCCGAGGAGCACGAGATCAAGGCGCACGAGGTGCTGGCGTTCGGTGACATGCCGAACGACCTGCCCATGCTGAGCTGGGCAGGCACCTCCTACGCCGTCGCCAACGCGCACCCGAGCGTGCTGGCCGCGGTCGAGCATGTGACCGCGGCCAACAACGACGACGGAGTCGCGATGGTGCTCGAACAGACCTACAGGTAGGGCCCGGAACCGCCGGGACGGCCGTCCTGGGCCTGCTGGATGCCGCCGGGCAGCGCGCGGCGCATCTGCTCCAGCTGGGCCCTGGCCGCCATCTGCTGGGCGAACAGGGTGGTCTGGATGCCGTGGAACAAGCCCTCCAGCCAGCCGACGAGCTGGGCGTGCGCGATCCGCAGCTCGGAGTCGCTGGGGACGTTGCCGTTGTCCTCGGTGAAGGGCAACGACAGCCGCTCCAGCTCCTCGACCAGCTCGGGCGCCAGGCCGTCCTCGAGCTCCTTGATGGAGCTCTCGTGGATCTCCTTGAGGCGCTTGCGGCTGGCCTCGTCGAGAGGAGCCGCCCGGACCTCTTCGAGAAGCTGGCGGATCATGCTGCCGATACGCATCACCTTGGCGGGCTGCTCGACCAGGTTGGTGATCGAACGCTCCTCGCCCTCGTCCTCGGCATTCTGGAAGTCAGGCCCTACCACAACGATGTGGGGGGTGTTGTTGTCCTCAGCGTTCATACGTCTCACCGTACTAGCAGGACCTTCCCGACGTGCTCCCCGGAATCGAGCATCCGGTGCGCCTCGGCCGCCTCGGCCATCGGCACCCGGGCGTGGATCACCGGGCGGACGGCTCCCGCCGAGATCAGGGGCCAGACGTTGGCCACGACGCCGCGGCAGATCGCGCCTTTCTCGTCGGCTGGGCGGGAGCGGAGCGTGCTGCCGTGGACGGTGGCCCGCTTGTTGAGCAGGGTGCGCAGGTCGAGCTCGGCCTTGGCGCCGCCCTGGAGACCGATCACCACGAGCCGGCCGCCGGTCTTCAAAGCTTTGATATTTCCAGACAGGTACTTTGCGCCCATGATGTCCAGAATCACGTCGGCCTGGACCTTCTCCGCGAAGTCCTGCTCCCGGTAGACGATCACCTCGTCCGCGCCGAGCTGGGCCACCGCGGCGCCCTTGAGGTGGGTGCCGACCGTGGCGACGACGTGCGAGCCGTACGCCTTGGCGAGCTGGACGGCCATCGTGCCGATGCCGCTGGCCCCGCCGTGCACCAGGAGGGTCTCGCCGCGGCGTAGCCGCGCGGCCATGAAGACGTTCGACCAGACCGTGCAGGCCACCTCGGGCAGTCCGGCCGCCTCCTCCAGCGATACCCCGTCCGGAACGGGCATGACCTGCTCCCACGGGACCGCCACCCGCTCGGCGTACCCGCCGCCGCCCAGGAGGGCGCACACCTGATCGCCGACCGCCAGACCGGGCACGTTGGCGCCCACCTCGATGATCACTCCCGAGCACTCCAGGCCCGGATAGTCCGAATCGCCGGGTGGCGGGTTGTAGAAACCCTGCCGCTGCATCACGTCGGCCCTGTTGACCGCGGAGGCGGTCACTTCGATCAAGACATCCCCAGGTCCAGGCACGGGTTCGGGCACCTCGCGCCACTCCAGAACCTCTGGTCCCCCGTGCTCGACGATCACTGTTGCGCGCATGCCGACCACGCTAACTTGTGGGTTGACCGCATTCATCGGAACACAGGGCGTTAATCTGCAATGTGTTTGCTGCCCCTTTGCACCCGTCCCGAGGGGGAACACGGTGGCACGACACGATCGTGAAGAATCCCTAGAGGAACAACTGGCCTGGCTCGACGCCATCAAGGAGGCCGAAGACAACCTCCCCATCGCGGTGAGCGCGGTGACGGCGGTCGAGAGCCCCTACCCCAAGGACCCGTGGGGCGAGACGTCCACGCCGCCGCTGTTCCGTGCCGCCGTGGACACCGTCTACGGCCCGACGGAGGAGGCGCCGGCCGACGAGGCCTCGGCCAACGAGTGGCTGGACAAGGCGACGCCGCAGGAGGACAGCTTCCTGGCGCCGCTCAAGCCGCTGCCCCGGCCCGACGACACCGACACCAAGCTGGAGCGCAGCGTCTTCGAGCCGACCACCCAGGAGGAGCCCTCCTGGCCGGTGGTCGAGCGCGAGCCTGAGCCCGAGCCGGAGGAGCCGAAGCCCGCGCGCTTCGAGCGCGCCCGCCTCGACCAGCCCGAGCCCCGCAGCTTCGACGAGCCGCGCAGCTTCGACGAGCCCCGCGGCAGTTTCGACGAGCCGCGCGTCTTCGAGGAGCCTCGCGCTTTCGAGGAGCCTCGCCCCTTCGACGAGGGGGTCCAGCGGCGGCGCCGGCACATCCCGCTCCCGCAGGCCGCCGCCGGTCCGACCGCCGAGAGCCTCGACCCCGAGTCGCTCCTGCGCGGCGCCGGCCGGCGCAACGCCCCGTCCGGCGGCTGGCGCCGGCTGATCTACAAGGCCTCCGGCGGCTGGATCCGCCCCGGCGAGTCCCCCGAGGTACGGCGGCGCCGCGAACTGCTGGCGCGTGCCCGCACCCCGGTCGCCACCGGCCACCACCGCGTCGCGGTCCTGAGCCTCAAGGGCGGTGTCGGCAAGACCACGACCACCGTGGGACTCGGCGCGACCCTGGCCCAGGTGCGCGGCGACCGCGTGATCGCGGTCGACGCCAACCCCGACCGTGGAACGCTCTCCGACAAGGTCGAGCTGGAGACCTCCGCGACCGTGCGCGACCTGCTCAACGAGCGGGAGCAGGTCAAGCGGTACGTCGACATCCGCGCCTTCACCACGCAGGCCCCCTCGCGCCTGGAGGTCCTGGCCTCCGACCGCGACCCGTCCATCTCCGAGGCCTTCAGCGGCGCCGACTACCAGTCGGTCGCCCAGGTGCTGGAGAACTTCTACTCCATCTGCATCACCGACTGCGGCACCGGCCTGCTCCACTCGGCCATGGGCGGCGTGCTCGGCATGGCCGACCAGATCGTCCTGGTCAGCTCGCCCTCCGTGGACGGCGCCCGCGCCGCCTCGGCGACGCTCGACTGGCTGGAGGCCCACCACTACGGAGATCTGGTACGGCAGGCGACCGTGGTGCTGTGCAGCGTCCGGCCGCGCTCGAAGTCGGCGGTGGACATCAAGAAGCTGGAGGCGCACTTCGCCGCCCGCTGCCGGGCCGTGGTGCGCGTGCCGTACGACCCGCATCTGGAGGAGGGCGCGGAGATCGACCTGGACCGGCTGCAGCCGGCGACCAGGGAGTCCTACATCCAGCTCGCCGCCTACGTGGGTGACGGCTTCGCCGGGAACGTGAGCGGAGGGTAAGGGATTCGAACCCTTGAGGCCATCGCTGACCTGGCCGCTTTCAAGGCGGCTGCACTAGTCCACTATGCGAACCCTCCTGGCGTGCGGATCCCACCATAGCGGCCTCCGGCCTTTCTCGCTGCGGAGCCTTCCGGTAGCGTGGGTGGCCGGCGCCGTCCCGCGCCCGACCCCCTGACCGTGCGCCCACGCCGCGCGGCGAGGCGGGGGTAAAGGGGATCGATGTCCTCGGGTCGCCTACCTGACACGTCGGTTTCCTCGTGGCGGCGGGCCGTGCGGCGGAGCGTGGGTCCAGGGCACGGGCGCGCCGTGGAGCACGAGATGACCGAGCACAAGCACCTCAAGCGCCGGGTTCGCGAGCGGATGGCCAAGACGGGGGAGTCCTACACCTCCGCCCTGCGGCAGCTCACCGGGGCCAAGGCGCACCACCACGAATCCGCCCTGCTGCGCCGCTTCCTGGGCGGCCCGATCTCCGAGGCGATGCTCTTCGGGCTCGGCGGGGGCGTTGGGTTCATGTACTTCGTGTTCGACTACAAGGGTCAGCCGCCGATGCTCACCGTCGTCGCGCAGGCGCATCCCGAACCGATGATCCCGGCCGCGCTGCGGCGGCTCGGCGTGCCCTTCGAGGTGCACCGCACCGGCTCGCCCCGGGTCGCCGAGCGGACCCTGCGGGCCGTTCTCGACGCTCGCGGGCGGGCGTTGTGCCGGGTGGGCCGGTTCCAGTTGCCGTGGCGGCCCGATCTGCCCTTCCCCGACCCGGTCGACGTCGCGGTCACCGGGATTTCGGACGACCTGGTCACGGTGGACGACGACCGGGAACGCTCGTTGCCGCTGGCCGAGTTCATGGCGGCCTGGTCGGCGGTCAAGAAGGACAAGCACCAGCTCATCGAGGTCACCGAGGGGCCAGCCGGGGAGCCGGACGTCGCCGGGGCGGTGGCCTGGACCGCCGCGCACCTCACCGGGCCGGTGCTAGGGAACGCGTTCGACGTGAATTTCGGTCTGTCCGGGATGCGGAAGCTGGCCGCGCAGATCCCGGCGTGGGATCGGCGGTGGGCCGACCTTTCGGTGCCGCTGCGGCGGCTGTACGAGGGGCTGGAGGTGGAGTACACCGCGCCCGGAGGGTCCCGGCCGCTCTACGCCGACTTCCTGACCGAGGCCGGGCTGGACGGGCGGGCCTACCGGGCGGCCGGTGACCAGTGGTCGCGGGTGTCGGCGGCGGCGCTCGAAGGGGTCGCGCTGGCCGAGCTCGGGGAGCTGGTCGCGGAGGCCGTGCGGCTCGAAGAGCAGGCGGTGGCGGAGCTCAGAGCCGGTTGAGCAGCTCTGAGGAGCTCAGAGCTGGTTGAGGAGCCATTTCGGTCCCTCGGTGCGGGTTCCGGGCACGCGCTCGCGCAGCCCCCGGTCGGCCGTCACGAGCGTCACCCGCTCGTACGGCCTGGCCTGCCGTACCACCTCGACCAGCGTGTCGTCCCCGGAGCCGGGCGCCTCGACCACCTCGACGCCCGGCACCGAGGGCACGCCGCGGGCGGCTCCCTCGACGACCGCGACGACCTTCGGGAACCACTGCGCCAGGATCGGGTGCCGCCACCGCACGTCCTTGACGTCGTTGAGCAGTCGTTCGGCCGCGCCCCGCCGGTCCCGCCACCAGCCGTGCTCGGCCCGGGCGCCGACGATGTTGGCCACGTCCAGCACCAGCGTCTCGGGCGCCAGCGCCTGCTGCACCGTCGCCCACGACGCCGCGAACCCCGGGTGCAGCTCCTTGCCGGCGATCTCGCTCAGCGACAGCCAGGTCAGCGCCGTGCTCTCGGCGTTCGCCGGACGGGCCTCGAACAGCTCCTCCGCCTCGGCGATCACCGTGTCGAAGCTCCAGCCGCCGTGGTCGTCGAGGTAGACCCCCTCGATGCGCAACGCCGCCCCGTCGAGCGCCGCCTCCTCGCGGGCCTCCCGCAGCGCGCTCTCGATCGAGTCCTCGTGACTGTCGCGTGCCCCGCCCGGCAGGCCCCACGTCCCGCCGTGATGGCTCCACGCCGCCCGCTCCTGCATCAGCACGTACGGCTCGCCGCCGGCCCCATGGTGGACCGCCAGCAGTCCGGACGCCCCGTAGACGCCCCAGTGCCGGTGCCCCTGCGCGCACTGCGCCCACCCGTCGCCGTCTCTCGCCGCCATACGCCCAAGCATGGCAGCTCAGGCGGCTTGCCGAAGCTTTGCCTGTCGGAGCGGGACCTCACCTGGGACGGCTGAGAACCTGCATGGATCGACCTACCTTCTGACCTTGTGAGGCATTGATGGCGAAGCCCCGCGTGAAGATCCCGCTCGACCCGGTCCTGACCCAGGCCGCCCAGGCGATCAAGTCCGAGGACACCCCCGACCCGCAGACCCCCAGCTCAGACCCCGCCCCGGGCCAGGAGAGCTGACTCAGCCGACCCCGTGGATCATGCCCCACAGGAACGGGATCATGTACTTCGGCTCCTCGCCGAGCAGCCCGGGCAGCTCGGCCTCGGTGACCGTGAGCCGGAACGCCGCGCCGCGCGCGTGAGCCGCCCAGCCCTGACCCAGGGCGCGGCGGATGCACGCACTGACGAGCACCGGGCGGACGACGATGGTGCGCTCCCCGTGCGAGTTGTCCGGCCGCGCGCACGGCAGCGTGACCACGAGCACACCGCCCGGCTCGTCGGCCCGCTGGACGGTGAAGCTGAGCTGCTTCCACCCGCCGTCCACACCCCGCGACCACTTGGGAACCCGCCAGCGGTAGACCACCCCGTCCACGGTGATGGGCCGCGAGCCCCGCTTCGGCATGGTCATCGGCGCCTCCTCGCTGCGGCATCGAGAAGACCCGAGCCTAACGCGCTCAGCCGCCGCCCTTGGAGAAGTGCTGGTCTCTATGGCTCTGACCTGCGGTTCGCTGGGCTTCTAGCCGGTACAGGGCACATTGAGGGCACTCTGGCACTCACCAGCCGGTGGGTCACGGGCTTACCCGCCAGCGCCACTCAGCCGGGATCGAGAGCGCGCCATACCGCGGTAACGGAGCCCTCCTCGAAATCCCACCAACCGTCCTGTCCTTCCACCAGGAGCCGCTTCGCTCCGGCAAGGTCCGCTGCCGGGGGAATGTTCAGCGCCACCAGGCCGAACTGCGCAAGCCCTTCCCCCTCAACGCCCAACGGCGCGAACAGGTTGAGGACAGTGTTCAGGTCGCCTTCAAGGTCGCCGTTGCGGCCTAGGACCACCCGGATCGTGCAGTTATCAGAGAACTCCACGACCTCCTTCGCCCATATGGTGCCCTCGGCGTCCAGTTCGGTGCGCACCACATCGCCGCAAGCGACTCCGCGGACGAAGAAGGGGATGTTGTCCAGTCTCACTCGACCTGGAGCAACGGGAATAGCCCACAGACGCTCAGAACCGGCCGGGGGCCAGCCGTCCTCGTCCTGCTCAAGCTCGAACACCACACGCACATGTGTGGCCGAAGCGCCCTCCATCACCGCAACAGGATGCCCTACTGGCACAGATCACCCCACTGGCGATCGGATCGCGCAGCGGAGCGGCCAGCCACCACGAAGATCCCTCCAGCGCTCAGCCGCCGCCCTTGCTGAAGTGCTGGTAGTCCTTGGTGCCGGACCAGTAGCCGCCCCACTCCCAGCCGAGCCGGTCGAAGGCCTTGACCACGCGGTCGCCGGGGTTGATGACGCCGGGGGCGTCGAGCGGGCGGCGCTTGAACTTCTCGGCGTTCTTGTGGGCGACGGTGCCGGAGGCGGTGACGTAGGGGTTCTCGCGCGGGTTGATGTCGATGGCCCGGCCGTAGGCATGCTGCGACCAGTTGCTGGAGCCGGTGGCGGGGCGGCAGTTGAAGGCGGAGGTGTTGTTGGCCTCGATGGAGTCGAAGTCGTCGCCCTTGTAGACGTCCACGAGCTCCATGCGCTTGATCGGCCAGCGCCAGCCGTACAGCTGCTTGAAGACGGTGACGATGTCCTTGGCGGCGTCCTCGTGGACGACGAGCTGACCGGTGTGGGGGCGGTCGTCGAAGCCCCAGTAGCTGAGGGTGATCAGGCGCAGGTCCTTGACGGCGACCGGGCAGCCGGGGCGCCAGGAGTGGGGGAGCTGGTCACGGGTCGGGGTGGTGGTCTTCGAGGTGAAGGCGGGCGGGCCGGTCGGGCTGGGCGTCGGCGTGGGACTCGCGCTGGGCGGCGGGGTGGTCTCAGCCCCGGGCCTGGGGGCGGCGGTCGCGGCCGACGTGGCGGCCGGTGGTTCCTGGGCGCTGCAGGAGACCAGGGCCAGGGCCAGGAGTGCGCACGCGGCTGGACGCTTCATCCGCCCACAATATGCGATGCTCCGCTGGCTCTGCGTGATCGGCCCCCGGGTGGGTCAGCGGGAGACGCCCAGGCCGCCCTGGGTCTGCGCGCCGTACCGCTCCTGTTCGAGACGGAGGTCGAGCGGGCGGATACGGCTCTTGGCGGCCAGGACCTCCTCGGTGATGAGGGAGGCGGGCAGCAGCCAGGAGACCTCGAACTCCAGGCCGTCGGGGTCCTTGGCGTACAGGGCCTTGGTGGTGGCGTGGTCGGAGGCGCCGACGAGCGCGCCGAGCTCGCTGAGCTTGGCGGCGATGCGCTCCAGCTCGGCGAGGGTGTCGATCTCCCAGGCGAGGTGGTAGAGCCCGACGCTGGTACGGCCGGCGGTGGTGGGGCCGGCCTGGGCGCCGATCTCGAACAGACCGAGGTCGTGGTCGTTGCTGGAGCCGTCGGCCTGCAGGAACGCGGCGCCGGGCATGGACATGACGACGTCGAAGCCGAGGGCGTCCCGGTAGAAGGCGACGCTGCGCTCGACGTCGCGGACGTAGAGGACGGCGTGGTTGAGGCGCTGGATGGGCATGCACCCAAAGTACATGAGAGTTCAAGTAAAGTGCGAACATGACCCGATGGCTGTCCGACGACGAGCAACGGACCTGGCGCAGCTACCTGGCGGCCACCCAACTGGTCGAGGAGGCGCTCGACCGGCAGTTGCAGCGCGAGGCCCGGATGCCGCACACGTACTACATGATCCTGGTCGCGCTGTCGGAGGCGCCGGAGCGGTCGATGCGGATGAGCGAGCTGGCGCGGCGCGCGCAGGCCTCGCAGAGCCGGCTGTCGCACGCGGTCGCGCGGCTGGAGGAGCGGGGGTGGATCGAGCGCTCCCCGTGCGCGTCCGACCGGCGCGGGAACGTCGCGGTCCTGACGGAGACGGGCTTCCAAGCGCTGGCCGAGGCCGCGCCGGGGCACGTGGAAGAGGTACGGCGGAGCCTGTTCGACCCGCTTTCGCCCGAGCAGGTACGGGCGCTCGACGAGATCTGCGCCGCGATCCGCGCCGCCCACGAGGACACCGGCCCCGCCCGCTCCTGACGGAGGGTCGCAGCCGGAAAATGTCGGTCGCACGCCGTACCGTACCTGCGACAACAGGATCGACCGACGGGGTGGGGCGACATGGACGAGCACAACCAAGCGCTGTTCAGGGCAGTGCACGCGATCGCGGTGCGGTATGCCGGTCAGCCGGTGCACATCGTGATGCGCGCACTGGCCGACCAGCTTCCCGCGGCGCCCGGGATCACCCTGGAGGAGATCCGGCGCATCGCCGAGGAGATCAGCGTGGGACGCGACCCCTCGGGGCTGAGGTCAGCCTTCTAGCAGGTCGAGGGCCTTGGCGAGCGCGGGGTCGCGGCCCGCGGCCAGGTCCTCGGCGGTCATCGGCAGGAAGTGGTCGGCGGCCACACCGATGGTGTCGACGATCTCCTTGCCAGGCCCCCGGTGGTGCTTCGACGGCAGCCCGAGCACGCTGCCGTCGTCCAGGAAGTACGGCTCGCCGGGCCCGGAGACCACGCCCGCGGTGCGCGAGCCGACCAGCGGAGCCAGGCCGAGGCCCTTGACCGCGGCGCTGAAGTCGTCGCAGGCCGAGGCGCACCCGCGGTCGGTGAGGACGACGAAGGGCAGGTTGAGCAGGGGGACGGTGTCGTCGGTGCGGTTGGCCGCACACGAGTCGTGCACGTCGCAGAAGTAGCTGGTCACCTTGCCGTGCGCGAAGGCGCCCAGCAGCCGGGTGACCTCACGCGGCGAGCCGCCGCCGTTGCCGCGCAGGTCGAGCACGACGCCGGTGATCGTGCCGGCCTTGCGCAGGTCCTCGACGGCCGCGCGCACCTTGTCGGCGACGCCGCCGAAGAAGCCGGGCACCTTGACGTAGGCGACGCCGTCGGCCAGGCGCTTGGCCGAGATCTCCGGGCGGAAGACCACGAACTCGGCCGGTTTGACGGTGAGCGTCCAGGTCCGGCCGTTGGTCGGGCGGCGCAGCCGGAAGGTCACCGGGGCGTCCCGGTTCAGAAAGAGCGGGTCGAGGGCGCTCGGCACGAAGACGCCGTTGACGAAGGGGGCATGGCCGTTGATCGAGACGAGGATGTCGCCAGGCTTGATGCCGCGCTTGGCGGCCGGGCTGCCCGCCTCGACCGAGGTGACGTAGAGCGGGGCCTTGGCGGCCTTGTCCTCGGGGTGGACCGAGATGCCGCTGATGCCGACCGCCTTGACCGTCATGCGGTCGCCGCCGGGATCCGGCTCCGGGTTGTTGGCGTCCGGTTCCGGCCGGTCCCAGCGGGCGTGGTTGTCGCCGAGCGAGGCGACCATGGCGCGCATCGTCGCGGCGGCGAGGGCCTGGAGGGTGGCCGCGTCGGTGTTCAGGGCCGCGGTGACCTTGGTGTAGACGTCGGCGAACGCCGCCCAGTCAGCCTCCCGGTCGCCGGTCAGCGCGGGCATCGTGGCGGCCGGGTGATCCTTCGACCGGCGTTGCAGCTCCTGGGTGAATCCGGCGAAGGCGGCGCGAAGCACGAGGCGGTTGTCGAGTTTCGGTCCGCCGTAATAGCGGTCGAACAGGCAGGTGTACGCCTGGTGGAGGGTGTCCACCGTGGTCGGCTTCAAGGGCGGCGGGTTCGTCGGACCGCCGCCGCCGGGCTTGGGCGGCGGGGCACAGGTGGGGGCAGCGACGCGGGTCGCCAGGCTGCTCGCCGGGAGGGCGGCGGCGACCAGGGCGGTGGCGGCGAAGGCGAGCGCCAGGCTTCTGAGCGGATTCCCGATGGGGTTTCTCATGGCGCCCAGGGTGGCCGGGCGGGCATTCCGGGGCGGTGAACGCGAACGTTAACCGTGCCGTTATGGCCCAGGGGCTATCAATCGGGTCATGCGGGTTCTGGTGGCCGAGGACGAGCGGGTCCTGGCCGATCTCGTGGCCGACGGCTTACGCCGGCACGCCATGACGGTCGATGTCGTCTACGACGGGGACGCGGCGACGCGGTTGCTCGCGGACGGGCGCTACGACGTGCTCGTTCTCGACCGCGACCTGCCCGAGGTGCACGGGGACGAGGTCTGCCGGCGGCTGGCTCAGGCCGGGTCGCCGACGCGCATCCTCATGCTCACCGCGGCGGCCTCGGTACCCGAGCGCGTGGCCGGCCTGGGGCTGGGGGCCGACGACTACCTGCCCAAGCCGTTCGCCTACGCCGAGCTCGTGGCCCGGGTGCGGGCGCTCGGGCGGCGGAGCGAGGCGGCGCTGCCGCCGGTGCTCACCGAGCATGGGATCGTGCTGGACGTGCCGCGCCGGCAGGCCTTCCGCGACGGGCGCTACCTCCCGCTGTCGCGCAAGGAGTACGCCGTGCTGGAGGTGCTCATGCGGGCCCGGGGAGCGGTGGTCAGCGCGGAAGACCTGCTGGAACAGGCCTGGGACGAGCAGACCGACCCGTTCACCACGGTGGTGCGGGTGATCGTGCGCAAGCTCCGGGCCAAGCTGGGGGAACCGGCGGTCATCCAGACCGTGCCGGGGGCGGGGTATCGCCTGTGACGGGCTGTCTTGTCGGAGGGGCTGGTAGGTGGTGAGGCGGCAGCCGGTCCGGGTGCGGCTGACGGTCGTCTACGCCGGGCTCTTCGTGGTCACCGCCACGATCCTGCTCGTCGTGGTGAACCTCCTGCTCGGCGCCGCCCTGAAGAGCGAGGTGGCGATGTTCGAGCCGCCGGAGCCGCCCAAGGCCCCCGCCGACGCGATGAGCGACACCGAATGGATCCAGGACCCCGAGGCCCGCCGCCGGCTCGGCGACCTGCCCGGCCAGGTGCTGGCCTACCAGTGGGACGTCACCGTGATCGTGATCGCCGTCCTGGGCGTCGTCTCCCTGGGCATCGGCTGGATCGTCGCCGGCCGCCTGCTCCGCCCGCTGCACCGCATCACCGCCACCGCGCAACGCCTGTCCCTGTCCAACCTGCACGAACGCATCGCCCTGGACGGCCCGCGCGACGAGCTGAAAGACCTCGCCGACACCTTCGACGACATGCTCGCCCGCCTCGAACGCGCGGTGGACAGCCAGAGCCGGTTCGTCGCGAACGCCTCCCACGAGCTGCGCACCCCGCTCGCCATCCAGCGGGCGGCGATCGAGATCGGGCTGACCGACCCGAGCCCCGAACAGCTCGTGCAGGTGCGCGGGCAGTTGCTCGACGCCTCCGTGCGCAGCGAGCGGCTGATCGACGGCCTGCTCCTGCTCGCGCAGAGCGAACGCGGGCTGGACGTGCGCGAGCCGGTGGATCTCGACGAGCTGGTACGGCAAGCGGCAGGGGAACTGGACGCCGGCGACCGCACGATGGTGGTCGACGTGGAGCCGGTCCGGGTGCGGGGCGATTCGGTGTTGCTGACCCGGCTCGTCGCCAACGTGCTCCAGAACGCGATCCGGCACAACCACCCCGGCGGCACCGTGCAGGTCTGCCTGTTCGCCGACGGCCTGCTCGTCGTACGGAACACCGGGCCCGAGGTGCCCGAGGAGCGGGTGGGCGAGCTGTTCGAGCCCTTCCGGCGGCTGCACTCGCGGACCCGCTCGGCCGACGGGGTGGGCCTGGGGTTGTCCATCGTGGCCTCCATCGCGCGGGCGCACGACGCCGAGGTTTCGGCCGTCCCCAACCCCGGCGGTGGCCTGGTGGTGTCCGTGCGGTTTCAGCGGGACAGGTAACCGCCGTCCACCGCGTGGTAGCTGCCGTTGACGAACGAGGCCCGGTCCGACAGCAGGAACGCCACCAGCTCGGCCACCTCCTCCGACCGGCCGAGCCGCCCCTGTGGGTGCAGCGGCACCAGCAGCTCGGCGTCGACCTGCGAGATCAGCGGCGTCTCGATGAATCCCGGGCCGACGGCGTTGACCCGGATTCCCTGGGCCGCGTATTCCAGCGCGGCATTCTGCGTCAACCCGACCACGCCGTGTTTGGCCGCCACATAGGCCGAGGCCCCGGCGAAACCGACCTGGCCGAGAATCGAGGCCATGTTCACCACCGCCGCGCCCGCGGACATCACCCTGAGTTCGGCGCGCAGGCAATAGAAGACGCCGTCCAGATTGGTGGCGAGCACGCGCCGCCATTCGTCCACCGGATACTCGCCGATCGGCGCGCTCGTCCCGGAGATGCCCGCGTTGTTCACCGCCAGATCGAGCTGGCCATAGGTGTCCAGCGTCTTTCGCACCGCGTTCTCGGCCGCTTCAGGATCGGTCACGTCCAGCATGACCGCGTCGGCGGAGCCACCCGATTCCAGAATGGCCGTGGCCGCCTCCTGGGCGCCTTCCAGGTTGTAGTCGGCCAGCACCACGCGGGCGCCCCGTTTCGCCAGCGTTTCCGCGACGGCCCGCCCGATTCCCGAGGCGGCGCCGGTCACCAGTGCGGCCTTGTTCGTGAACTCCATCCTCACGGCATTCCCGCCTCGTCTTCTCCCGAGGGCGTGGAATCGGTCAAGATGGCGGCCCGGATCGCCGCCCCGACCCCGGCCGGCGGCTCCTCCAGGACTCCGTTCTCGGTCATCAACGCGTGATACTGCTGCTCCTCGTACGGCAGGGCCGCGATGTGCGCGCCGACGAGACACGCTCTGCTCTGCGCATGCCGTACATAGGAGGCCACATCAAAGGGGACGCGTCGAAGGGAGGTCATGAACGTCCACTGAATCCGGGATCATGGCGGAATGGAAGTCCCTGAGATCGCCGTCGCCCCGGGTTTCGTGCTCCGTCCCTGGCGGCTGGACGATGTCGAGGTCGTTCGCGAAGCGTCGCGAGACCCGTACATCCCGTTGATCTCCAGCGTGCCCGCGGAGTTCACCGAGGCGGAAGCCGAGGCATTCCTGCGGCGGCAATGGCAACGGGCCGAAGAAGGCGTCGGCTATTCCTTCGCCATCGCGGTGGCCGGTCACGCGGTCGGCCAGATGGGCCTCTGGCCCGGCCCCCACGAACGCGCGTCGGTCGGATATTGGATCGCGCCCTCCGCCCGGGGAAAAGGCATCGTGGTCGCCGCGCTGGACGCCCTTTCCCGCTGGGGCCTCACGGAACTGCCGGTGGCCCGGCTGGAATTGCAGGTCGAGCCCTGGAACATCGGCTCCTGGAAAGCCGCGGAACGAGCCGGATACGAGCGCGAAGGCCTGCTGCGGAGCTGGATGGAGATCGGCGGCGAGCGCAAGGACATGTACATGTACTCCCGGCTGGCCCAGCACCCATAGAGGTCCACCCCACGGCGACCTAGGATCTGACCATGGCCCTGAGCATGCTGGACGTCGACCGGTTCGAAGCCTCCCGGCCGCGCCTGGAGGCCATCGCCTACCGCCTGCTCGGCTCGGCCGCCGAGGCCGAGGACGCGGTGCAGGAGACGTTCCTGCGCTGGCAGGCCGTGGACGTCGAGCGCATCGAGGTGCCCGAGGCGTGGCTGACGAAGGTGCTCACCAACCTGTGCCTCAACCAGCTCACCTCCGCCCGCGCCCGCCGCGAGACCTACGTCGGCGAGTGGCTCCCCGAACCGCTCCTCGCCGGCGACCCCATGCTCGGCCCGGCCGACACCGCCGAACAACGTGAGTCCGTCTCGTACGCGGTGCTCACCCTCCTCGAACGGCTGTCGCCCAACGAACGGGCGGTCTACGTGCTGCGCGAGGCCTTCGACTACTCCCACCGGGAGATCGCCGAGATCCTCGACCTCAGCGAGGCGGCCAGCCAGCAGATCTTCCATCGTGCCAAGAAGCACGTCGCGGAGGGCAGGGCGCGCACCGAGGTGGACGAGGCGACCGCGCGCCGGATCGTCGAGGAGTTCCTGGCCGCCGCCTCCAGCGGCCAGACCGAGCCGCTGGTCCGGCTGCTCACCGGGGACGCCATCGCGATCGGCGACGGCGGCGGCAAGATCCCGGCCCGGGCCAAGGCCTTCCAGGGCGCGGTCGCGGTGGCCAAGTTCCTGTGGGGGCTGTTCAAGCCGGCCGAGGCCAAGCGGGCGCTGGTCGGCGGCAGCCCAGACGTGTACGCCTGGACGGCCAACGGCGGCCCGGCCGCGATAGCCGTCCTGGACGGGCGGGTCGTGGGCGTGATGAGCCTGGAGGTCACCGAGGACGGCATCGCCGCCTTCCGCAACCAGGTCAATCCGGACAAGCTTGAGCGCGCCACCGCGCAGTGGGCGGCCAGCGAGCATGGAGAACCCCTGTTCAAGGCCTTCTGAGCGTGGTGTGACGTGGTTCACATCCGGCTCCTGTCAGGAAACGGCGAGCTGCCCGGTTCAAGGGGCACAGACGCCTTCTCGACAGGAGCCAGGACATGCACCGCATCGTCGTTCTCGGAGCCGGATACGCCGGAGCCAGCGCCGCCGGCCGCCTCGCCAGGCGGCTGTACCGCGAGGACGTCTCCATCACCCTCGTCAACGCCGAGCCCGACTTCGTGGAGCGGGTCCGCATGCACCAGGTGGCCGCCGGCCAGAAGCTCAAGACCCGGCCGTTCCGCGAGATGTTCGCCGGCACCGGGGTCGAGGTGCGGATCGCCCGGGTGACCGGGCTGGACGTCGACCGCAAGACCGTCACGCTGAGCGACGGCGCCGACGAGCTGGCCTACGACACGTTGGTCTACGCCCTCGGCAGTGGCTGGAACGCCCAGGGCGTGCCGGGGACGCATGAGCACGCCTACGAGCTCGCGAGCCGTCCCGGCGCTCTGCGCCTGCGTGACCGCCTGGCCGGCCTCGCGCCCGGCCAGAGCGTGGTCGTCGTCGGTGGCGGCCTCACCGGGCTGGAGGCCGCGACCGAGATCGCCGAGGCCCGGCCCGACCTCGACGTCGCGATCGTCGCCCGTGACGCCCTGGGCGGCTGGCTCTCCCCGAAGGGCCGCGCCCACCTGGCGCGCGTGGTCGCCAAGCTCGGCATCACCGTCCACGACCACACGGCCGTCACCGCCGTCGAGCCCGACCACCTCGTCACGGCCGCCGAGCCCGTCACGGGAGGTTCCGCCCACGCCGTCACCGGTGCCGGTCGGCGCATCCCCGCCGCCGTCACCGTCTGGGCCACCGGCTTCGCCGTCCATCCCCTCGCGCTGGCCACCACCCTGGACACCTCCGGCACCGGCCAGATCGCCGTCGACGCGACCATGCGCTCGACCTCCCACCCCGACGTCTACGCCGTCGGCGACGCCGCCCTGGTGATGGGCCCCGGCGACAAGCCCCTGCGCATGTCCTGCGCCTCGGGCACCCCCACCGCCTGGCAGGCCGCCGACGCCATCGCCGCCCGCCTGACCGGCGCTCCGATCCCCAAGACCACCATCCGCTACTTCAACCAGTGCATCTCCCTGGGCCGTAGGGAGGGCCTGATCCAGTACGTCACCGCCGACGACCGCGCGGTGCAGGCCGTACTGACCGGACGGCTCGCGGCCCTCTACAAGGAGGTCGTCTGCAAGTCCGCCGCCTGGGCCGTCGCCAACCCCACCCTCGGCCTCCCCACCCGCCGCCGCCACGTCCAGCCGCGAGCGACGGCCCCCGCGCAGGCCCTCGCCTGAGCGCCTCGCGGCCGACCCCGGAAACGAGGAAGGCCCGCCCCAGATGTGCTCTGGTGACGGGCCTTCTCGCACGTGTGCAGCCGGAGGTACTCGAAACCCCAACCTTCTGATCCGTAGTCAGATGCTCTATCCATTGAGCTACGGCTGCTCGCTCTGTAAGTAATCATAGCGGGTCCGAGGCGATGCCTCGAACCAGAATCCCGGACTACTGCTCAACCGGTGCCTTCTTGGGCCAGATCATGTGGCTGATCGGCCAGATGAGCGCGATGATCGGCACCCTGGAGAGCCCGAGCGCGAACTCCATGATTCCCGCCGAGGACCCGGCCAGCCAGCCCAGAAGCACCAGAACGCCACACGCGATGGCATAGGCCAGCACGATGCGGGCCCAGCCGATCCACTCGGCGCGGATGCGGGCGGCGCCGGTGAGGGGCGGGGGAGGGGGCGGGCCGCCGGCGTAGCGGTGGTGGACCTTGGCGTCGACCCAGCGGATGGTCTGGTGCCCGAAGACGACCGAGTAGGCGATGTACGCCGCGGCCAGGCCGTGCCGGAGGTCGAAGGGGGCGCCGGAGCGCATGTCGACGACGGCGGCGGCGAGCAGGACCAGGTCGAGCACGGGCGTACTGATCAGCAGGATGTTGCTGAGCGTGCGGCGCTTCCACAGGTAGCGGCAGGCGAGGCCCAGGGCGAGAAGCAGCCAGAAGCCGATCTCGCAGGCGACGATGACGGCGATGACCATGCCCCAAGTCTTCCGGACGCCGGGGGCGCGATCCTCCTCGCCGATGACGAAACCCTGTGTACAACCTTCGGTGTATCCACAGGTTGGCCTTGCGCGGGAGCAGACGGCCTGCGTGGGGTGATGTCATAGGGGCATGAGACGTGAAGCCCTGTACGCGCTGGGGTGCTTCGCGGTGGGCTGCGTGCTGATCGCGGGTGGCGCGTCCATCCCGCGCGACGGCGTGTCCGACTGGTGGATGCTCGGCCCGCTGGCGGTGACGTGCGTCGGCGTGCTGATCAGGCGCCTGAGTCCGGTGACCGCGATGACGCTGGGCATCGCGGCGCTGACGTTCGACTCGGTGTTCCTGGGGCCGTCGCTGGCGACCGCGCTGGTCTTCACGGACAACCTATATGCGGGGGTGCTGTACGGCCCGCCCAGGCTGGCCCGCTGGATGCTGGGCGTGACGAGCTCGCTGGCGGTGCTGGCGGGCGCGGTGGCGGTGTTCCTGAGCGGCGACTGGCGGATGCTGGCCCTGGTGGGCGTGCAGACCGCCCTGCTGCTGGTCACGCCGGTGACCACGGCGATGGTGCTGCGCCAGCAGCGCGACCTGGCGCGGGCCGAGCGGGCCCGGGCCGAGGAGATCGTGCACCTGGCCGAGCTCGACCGCCAGGTGGCGATCAGCGCCGAACGAAGACGCATGGCCCGCGAGCTGCACGACATGATCGCCAACCATTTCAGCGCGATCGCCATTCAGTCCTCGGCGGCGTTGTCACGCAAGGACCTCGATGCCGCGACCGTCCGGAAGATCATGGAGTCGGTCCGCGAGAACAGCCTGCGCGGGATGACCGAGATGCGGGCCATGGTCGGCCTGCTGCGCCAGGACGGTGACGACTCCGAGGAGGTCACCAGGCCCAGGCTCCAGGAGGCGCCCCGGCTGCTGGAGCGGGTACGGCAGGCGGGCCTGGAGGGCTCGGTGCTCGTCGAGGGCGACGCCAGGGAGATCCCGGTCTCGGTGGACATGGCGGGATACCGCATCGTGCAGGAGGCTCTGACGAACGCGCTCAAACACGGCGATGGCCAGGTGAGCGTCCGGATCGGCTACGAAACGGAACGGGTCTCCCTGGTGATCGACAACCCGGTCCGCGACAGCCGTACCACCCTGCCCGGATCGGGCACGGGGCTGATCGGCATGCGCGAACGGGCGCTGCTGGTCGGCGGGGAGTTCGAGGCCGGGCCGTACGACGGTGGATGGCGGGTGCGGGCGGTCCTGCCGGCGGCCGGGAGCGGGCTGCAACGCCTGGTGGAAGAGGGAGCACGATGACGATCAGGGTGCTGGTCGCCGATGATCACGCGGCGGTGCGCACGGGTCTCGTGCTGATCCTGGAGGGGGCCGACGACGTCGAGGTGGTCGGGGAGGCCGCCGACGGCGAGCAGGCGGTGGCGATGGCCCGCGCGCTACGGCCCGACCTGGTGCTGATGGACGTCCGCATGCCCAGGATGGACGGGATCTCGGCCACGCGGGAGCTGGCCGGGGTGACCGATGTGCTGATCCTCACGACCTTTGATGTGGACGAGTATGTGTTCGGGGCCTTGCGGGCGGGTGCGGCGGGGTTCCTGCTGAAGAACACCGACGCGGACGCGCTCGTGGAGGCGGTGCGGCTGGTCGCGCGTGGGGAGGGGCTGATCTCCCCGGCGGTGACGCGCAAGCTGATCACCGCGTTCGCGCAGCAGCCGGTGCGGCGGGAGCCCGACCAGCTCGACCAGTTGACGCCCAGGGAACGGGAGGTGCTCGCGTGCGTGGCGAGGGGGATGTCGAACGCGGAGATCGCCAAGGAGCTCGACATGGCGGAGGCGACGACGAAGACGCACGTCAGCCGGGTGCTGGGCAAGCTGGGGCTGCGGAGCCGGGTGCAGGCGGCGATCTACTACTCGGAGGGGGCTTAGCCGCTGAGGGGCGGTGGCGGCGCGCCGGGGTGATGCTCGGGATGGCGTTCGCCGGGTTCGGGCTGTTCGTGCTGCTCGATCTGGTGGCGGTGGTGGTCGTGCTAGTGGTCGGGAGTGAGCTCGACAGCGCCGTGCCGGCCATGGTCGGCACGGGGGTGCTGGCTCTGGCCGGGCTGGGGGGAGGGGGCGGGCTGCTGTTCAGCCGGCGGGTGCGGCGCAAGGGGCTGGGGATCGGGCTGATCGCCGGCTGGGTGGTCCTGTCCGTGGCCACCCTGGGCTTCGCGACCGGCCTCAACCCGGCCCTCTACTCCTGACCGCTGAGAAGCCCGGCCCCTCTACTCCTGGCCGCCGACCCTGGAACCCTGGTCAGGTGGTGGTCGGCTGCGAGACGAACAGCAGCAGCGACTCCACGACACAGACCGGCCGCCGCTCGCCCTCCACCTCGATGGACACCTTCAAGGTGGCCAGGTGCCCCGCAGGGCTGTTCTTGACGTCGACCAGCTCCCCGCTGGCCCGCACCCGCGACCCGACCGGCACCGGCTTGGGGAAGCGCACCTTGTTAAGCCCGAAGTTGACCATCATCGCGATCTCCCCGACGCTCAGCAGCTCGGGCAGGAACGACGGCAGCAGCGAAAGGGTGAGGAACCCGTGCGCGATGGTGCCGCCGAACGGCCCGTCCTTGGCGCGCTCGGGATCGACGTGGATCCACTGGTGGTCGTCGGTCGCGTCGGCGAAGGTGTTCACCCGCTCCTGGGTGATCTCGCGCCACGCCGTGGGGCCGAAGGTCTCGCCGACGGCCGCCTTGAGTTCCTGCACGTTCGCAAAGGTCCGCATGGCTCAAGACGGTAGCGGAGTCCGCGCGCGACGCGGTTTCTAAGATCTTTACTCGAATCTCTCGCGCACGTGTTCGATGGCGCGCTACAGTTCTGGGTAGTGACTCGAACAGAGGTTCGGCCTGGTTGGAGGGGGTGTGTTCGATGGCTCTGCTGGCACCGCCGCGTCCTCGGACACGCCGTAGCGCTTTCTTCCCAAATATAAGACGGCCGCTATATCCCGCAATAAAGTCCGAGAGCGTGGACCCTGTGCGCAATCCCTACGCCCCTGGAGCCGGCCAGCGTCCGCCGGAGCTCGCCGGCCGCGATCGCGAACTGCAGCAGTTCGAGGTCGTGCTGGAGCGGGTGGCCCGTGGCCGCCCCGAGCGCAGCATGGTCGTCACCGGCCTGCGCGGCGTCGGCAAGACCGTTCTGCTCAACACCTTCAAGTCCATGGCCATGCAGCGGCTGTGGGGCACCGGCAAGATCGAGGCTCGCCCCGAGCAGTCGATCCGCCGCCCGGTGGCCGCCGCGCTGCACATGGCCGTGCGTGAGCTCGCCCCCCGGCATCGGGCGCCGGAGCGCATCGAGGAGTTCCTCGGCGTGCTCAAGGCGTTCGCCATGCGCGACCCGTCCGCCGCCAAGGGCACGAGCCACTGGTCGCCCGGGATCGACGTGCCGGCCAGCCGTGGCCGCGCCGACTCCGGCGATCTCGAGATCGACCTGACCGAGCTCTTCGTCGACGCCGCGGGTGTGGCGACCGACCTGGGCGTCGGCATCGCCCTCTTCATCGACGAGATGCAGGACGTCCAGGCGGCCGACATCTCGGCGCTCTGCGCGGCCTGCCACGAGCTCTCCCAGACCGGCGGCCCGCTGATCGTGGTCGGCGCGGGCCTGCCGCATCTGCCGAGCGTCCTGTCGGCCAGCAAGAGCTACTCCGAGCGCCTGTTCCGCTATGCCCGGATCGACAAGCTCGACCGCGAGGCGGCCGATCTGGCGCTGATCCTGCCCGCCCGCGAGGAGGGCGTCGAGTTCACCCAGGAGGCGCTCGACGCGCTCTACGAGGCGGCCGACGGCTACCCCTACTTCGTCCAGGCGTACGGCAAGGTCGCGTGGGATCTCGCGCCGCGCAGCCCGATCACCATCGACGACGTGAAGGTCTCCGCTCCCGAGGCCGAGGAGGAGCTCGCCGTGGGCTTCTTCGGCAGCCGCTACGAGCGGGCGACCCCGGCCGAGCGTGACTACATGCACGCCATGGCCACCCTCGGCGACGAGCCGGTGCCCACTTCCGACGTGGCCGACGCGCTGGGGCGCAAGCCGTCCAGTCTGTCGCCGGCCCGCGACAACCTGATCAAGAAGGGTCTCATCTACAGCGCAGAGCGGGGACTGATCGCCTTCACCGTGCCGCATTTCGGCAGGTTCCTGCGTGCGCAACCCATCTAGAGCACTCTCTACTGGGATCTAGAGGGGAAGCTAGATCCCAGTAGAGAGTTCAATCGAGCGTTCTCTACGGCTGTCTAGGCTCAGCGCTATACAGGCGTATATTCCGGCATGGACTCCCGGCTGACGACCGCCACGCGTACGGCAGGCCGCAGACCGCTCAGATACACCGCGAAGACCACGTGCCGTCCCGCGTGGTCGGTGAAGGCGAAGAACCGCCAGCACAGCTCCCGCCAGCTGTCCTCCGGCTCGGCCGACAGCAGCGTCGGCGCGTGCTCGCGCCACGGCACGCTCGCCTTCAGCCTGGTCAGCGCCACGCTGGCGGAGGCCGGCCGCTGCTCGCACGGCGCACGGTAGCGGAGCCGGTTGATCGCTTCCTCCAGCTCCGGCGAGAGTACGGCCAGCAGTACCACCCCAGCGAGCAGCGCCCACGTCGGCTCGCGGAAGGTCATCCAGCCGGGCCCCTGGCCCCAGACCGCCATGAGCGCCATGCCGGTCAGCAGGACCGTCCGCCCGATCGAGCGCAGCCCCACGGGGGCCGAGCTGACCTCGCCGAAGCAGCCGCAGCCGGCGTCCGGCCGCTTGCGCCGCAGTTCCAGCAGCACGTAGGTGGAGAGCGCGAAGAACGTCACCGTCATCCAGCGGAAGATCGGCGACGAGGTCAGCAGCAGCCCGGCGGCCAGCACCAGTTCCCCGGCCGCGCAGCCCAGCAGCGCCGCGGCGCGCAGCCGTACCGGCACGAGCATCGCCGGCCCCAGCCGGGCGAGCGCGCCCGGTTCCCCGCCGGCCCGGACGGTGGCGAGCTTGGCCACGGTCCCCAGCACCAGCAACACCACCAGAATCGGCACTTGCGACTCGAGCACCCTGTTCACCCCAATCCGACCCGCGCGTTGAAACAGCCGTTGACCAGTTCCCCGCCCAGCTCGACAAAGCTGGCGGGGGAGAGCTCCACGATGCGCCCGCGCGCCCCGGTGTCGCATTCCACGCACCGATCGCAAAAGCGCCCGGCCACGCAGCCGCACGCGGTGATCGTCACGTTCGACACCCGGTCGGAGCAGACGTTGTGCACGTAGAGCAGCGACCCCAGCGCCAGGTACGGCAGGCCGACGCACGACACCTCGGCCTCGGCGCACCGCACGTCGGAACGCTCCACCATCGGGTAGGCCGCGGCCCGCTCGTCCTCGTCGAACCCGTCCGACCAGACCGCCGTGCCCGACACCCGCGACTGCACGCCGCCGTAGGCGGACGGAGGCTTGGGTACGGCACGCGCCGGGTAGCCGGGCTGCGAGGTCGCGGGGAGCAGGATCGTGCTGCCGCCCTCCTCGCGCACGCCGATGGCGTCGAAGAGGAAACCGGGTTCGAGCTGAGGATGGCGCACCCGCAGCCGCCCGGTGGCGCGGTAGGGAATCAGCACGGTGCGGCGGCCGCGGTGTGGGCCGCAGTCGAGCTCGACGGTCAGGTCGCGGCGGCCTTCGACGCTGAGGATCGTGCCGGTCGCCCGGGTGATGCCGGCCCAGATGCGATCGACCACGCGGCCGTCGTGCAGCGTGCGCATGAGCACGCACGTGCCCACCGGCAGGTCGGCCGGGGCGACGTCGGAGCCGTGCCACGCGGTGGCCCAGGGCGCGATCACCAACCGCTCCTCGGTGCCCTCGGGGGTTTCGATCAGGATCAGGTGGGGACTGACGTCAAGGATCTCGCCGGTGACCGCATGCAGAGGATCTCCACTGCCGGGATCGGGGCCCGGCACGCCCGCCTCACGGCCGAGGACGGCGGCCGCCAGCTCTCTACGCATGCGTCTAGCCTCACATGCCCGGCGTTTTCGCAACGGGCGCGAACCCCGAAGAGGAGCAAAATACGCATCCTCGGGTGGAAGTGCTGACAACCACCAGAGAACATTCCTGCCACCGAACTTGACGGACCTTTAGCGGCACCAGGGTCAACCGTGGACGCCGAGCTGGAAGTCTGGCCTCGATGGACGACGACTTCCGGGAGTACGTAAGGACCCGAGGTCCGGCGTTGCTACGTACCGCCCACCAGTTGACCGGGCATGCTTCCGATGCCGAGGATCTGCTGCAGAGCGCGCTCTTCAAGACCTACCAGGCCTGGGGGCGGGTGCAGGATCGCGACGGGTATGTCCGGCGGGCGATGGTGAACATCAACATCTCCCAGTGGCGGCGGCGCAAGCTGGAGGAGTTCCCCTCGGACGAGCTTCCGGAGCCGAGCCGGCCGCCCGACTGGTCGACGGAAACCGACGAACGGCTCGATCAGGCCCTGGCGCTCCTGCCGGAACGGATGCGCGCGGCGGTCCTGCTGCGGTACTACGAGGATCTGACCGAACCCGAGGTCGCCAGCCGGCTGGGGATCAGCGTGGGCACGGTCAAGAGCACGGTCTCGCGGGCGATGGCCAAGCTCAGGGAGTCGTTGGGCAGCTCTCCTCGGCCCCCGCCGTCGCCTCGGGCCGGACCACGTCGCGGATCCTGCGCAGCAGCGTCAGGAAGCTGTCCAGTTCCTCCTCGCTCAGCAGGCCGGTGAAGCAGTTGTCGATGTCCACCAGGTGCTTGGGCACGACCAGTTCGAGCCGCTCGGAGCCCTTCTCGGTCAGGGTCGCGTACGACGCCCGCCGGTCGGTGGCGCAGGCGACGCGGCGCACCAGGCCGTCGCGTTCCAGGCGGTCGACGACCCGGGTGACCCCGCTCGTGGACAGTCCGGTCTGCGCGGCCAGATCGCTCATGCGCAACCCGTGGCCCGGCGAGCGGGCCAATCGGATCATCGCCTCGAAATCGATCTCGGACAGGCCGGCCGTACCCAAGACTGGTGCCAGCTTCGCGGACAGCCCCGCATGGACCTCGGTGAGCAGGCCCATGGCGGTCAGCCGCTGGTCGTCAAAGGGGATCACGCTCATACTGTATCCGACGTTAGTTGACACGGGGAATATTCCTCATGTAGACCTTTGTTGTCGCAACCGTCCGCAGAGCAAGCAACTACTTCAGGGAGAACCTCGAGATGAGCACCCGCACCTGGGAAGGCCTCCAGATCCCGGCCGCCGGCAAGTACAACCTCGACGTCGCGCACACCAGCCTCGGCTTCGTCGTCAAGCACATGATGGTCAGCAAGGTGCGCGGCAGCTTCGAGAAGTTCGCCGGCTCCGTCACCATCGCCGAGAACCCCCTCGACTCGAGCGCCGAGCTGACGATCTACACCGACAGCATCACCACCGGCGTCGCCGACCGTGACGGCCACCTGCGCAGCGACGACTTCCTCGCCGCGGACAAGTTCCCCGAGATCACCTTCCGCAGCACCCGCGTCGTGAGCCACTCCGGCGACGAGTTCACCCTCGCCGGCGACCTCACCATCCGCGACGTCACCCGCCCCGTCGAGCTCACCGTCGAGTACGGCGGCAGCGGCACCAACCCCTGGGGCCAGACCGTGTGGGGCTTCAGCATCAGCACCGAGCTCGACCGCGAGGAGTTCGGCCTGACCTGGAACCAGGCCCTGGAGACCGGCGGCGTGCTGGTCGGCAAGAAGGTCAAGATCGAGATCGAGGGCGAGGCCAACCCTGCCTGACGGTAGTTGTCCACAGCTGTGGACGGGGTTGTCCACAGGCAGTGGACAACCCCTGGCGACGACGCGACCAACAACCGCTTTGCCGCCCAGCCTGAAGGCCGGTACTCTGTGCTGAGCCACTTGGCACCGGGAGGCTTCGCCTAGTCAGGTCTATGGCGCCGCACTGCTAATGCGGTTTGGGTTTACCGCCCATCCGGGGTTCAAATCCCCGAGCCTCCGCAGGAAGAAGGCCCTTTCCCAGTTTTCTGGGGAAGGGC
>NZ_JBITIW010000017.1:0-184817 GCF_044459405.1 Nonomuraea sp. NPDC050328
TCGGGGTGCCACCCCCCCCCCCCCCCCCCCTCGCGGGGCCCCAAACACTACTCAAATCAAACCCCCCCCCCCCCGGCCCCGCCCGGGGGGGGGGGGGGGGGGGGGGGGCCCCCCCCCCCCCCCGACCCGCACAAAAACCTACCGACTGATTGGTAGTAGGGCGATGAGCGGGTTATCCTGCCGACTGACAGGGAGTTCTGACCGAAAGGGTCCCCATGCCAGACCGCGTCCTCGCCCGGCTCACCCTCGCCGAACGTGCCTCGCTCACCTCGGGCCAGTCGCTCTGGCTGACCCAGGCGATCGACCGCGCCGGTGTGCCCTCGATCACCCTGAGCGACGGCCCGCACGGCGTGCGCCGCCAGCCCGCCGGGGGCGACCACCTGGGCGTCGAGCACAGCCTGCCGGCCACCTGCTTCCCGCCCGCGGTCGCGCTCGGCTCCTCCTGGGACGCCGATCTCGTCCGCCGCGTGGGCGAGGCGCTCGGCCGCGAGGCCAGGGCCATGGACGTGCAGGTGTTACTCGGGCCGGGGGTGAACATCAAGCGTTCGCCGCTGTGCGGGCGCAACTTCGAGTACTTCTCGGAGGACCCGCACCTGTCCGGAGTGCTCGGCGCCGCGCTCGTCTCGGGCGTCCAGTCCCAGGGCGTCGGCGCCTGCGTCAAGCACTTCGCCGCCAACAACCAGGAGACCGACCGGCTGCGGATCAGCGCCGAGATCGACGAGCGGACCCTGCACGAGATCTACCTCCCCGCCTTCCACCACGTGGTGACCACGGCCCGGCCATGGCTGGTGATGAGCGCCTACAACCGGCTGAACGGCGTCTACGCCTCCGAGCACCCGTGGCTGCTGACCGAGCTGCTGCGCGAGCAGTGGGGCTTCCGCGGCGTGGTCGTCTCCGACTGGGGCGCGGTCGACGACCGGGTGGCGGCGTTGCGCGCCGGGCTCGACCTGGAGATGCCGAGCTCCGGCGGCGGCACCGACGCCTCGCTGGTGGCCGCGGTCGAGTCCGGCCGGCTGGACCCCGAGGTGCTCGACGTCGCCGCCGGCCGCGTGCTGGACCTGGTGGAACGCGCCACCCGCCACGCCGCCGAGCCGGCCCCCACCGGCTGGGACGCCGGCGGCCACCACCGGCTGGCCCGCGAGGCCGCCGCGCAGTGCGCGGTGCTGCTGAAGAACGACGGCGTCCTGCCGCTGCGGCCCGCCGATCGGGTCGCGATCGTGGGCGAGTTCGCCCGGACCCCGCGCTACCAGGGGGCGGGCAGCTCGCACATCGTGCCCACCCGGCTGGACGACCTGCTCACCGAGATGCGCGCGCTGGCCGGGCGGGAGCCGGCGTTCGCCCCCGGCTACCGGCCGGCCGAGACCGGGCGCTGCCCGGAACTGGAGGAGGAGGCCGTCCGGGTCGCGGGCGGGGCGGAGGTGACCGTGGTGTGCCTGGGCCTGCCGGCCGCCGACGAGTCGGAGGGCTACGACCGCACCCACCTGGAGCTGCCGGCCAACCAGCTCGCCCTCCTGGAGCGGGTGGCCGCGACCGGGACCCGCGTCGTGGTCGTGCTGTCCAACGGCGGCGTGGTACGGCTGGCGGGCTGGGACCACCTGGCCGCCGCCGTCCTGGAGGGGTGGCTGCTCGGCCAGGCCGGCGGCGGCGCGCTCGCCGACCTGCTCTACGGCGTGGCCAACCCCTGCGGCCGGCTGGCCGAGACGATCCCGCTCCGGCTGGAGGACACCCCCTCCTACCTGACCTTCCCCGGCGAGCTCGGCGCCGTGCGCTACGGCGAGGGCGTCTTCGTCGGCTACCGGCACCACGACGCCGTGGGCGGCCAGGTCGGCTACCCCTTCGGCCACGGCCTGTCCTACACCCGCTTCGGCTACGCCGACCTTGAGCTCGACCAGCAGGGCACCGAGGAGGACCTGGTGGTGCGGGTCTCGGCCCGGATCACCAACCTCGGCGAGCGGACCGGCCGCGAGGTCGTCCAGGTCTACGTCGGCGCGCCCAGCACCCAGGTGCGCCGCCCCGAGCGAGAGCTGCGGGCCTTCGGCAAGGTGGAGCTGGCACCGGGCGAGAGCGCCGTCGTGCGCTTCACCCTCACCGCCCGCGACTTCTCCTTCTACCACCCGCTGCGCCGGCGCTGGACGCTGGAGCCAGGCACCGCCGTGGTGCACGTCGGGGCCTCCTCCCGCGACCTGCGCCTCAGCGGCGAGGTGACGTTGACCGCCGAACCGCCCCGCGTGGTGCTGACGCCGGAGTCCCCGCTGGCCGACTGGGCCGCGGTGCCCGGCGGGCTGGAGGTGCTGCGCCGCGAGATGCGGCCGCCGGCCGAGACCGGCCAGCCGCACTCCCGCTTCCTCAGCGACTCCGGCCTGCGCATGGCCGGCTCGGTGCCGCTGCGCCGGCTGGCCCGCTTCCCCGGCGCCTACCTCGACCCCGACAAGCTGGAGCGGCTGGCCGCCGAGGTCAACGCGTTGCTCAGCCGGTGATGGAGTCGAGGTAGGACTCGAGCGCGGCCAGCAGGTCGAAGTCCGGCTCGATGAGCCACTGGATCTGCAGGCCGTCCAGCACCGCGACCAGCGCGGGGCCGGCGACCGGGCGGGTGACCTCGCCGGCCTCCCGCGCCTTGGTCACGGCCTCGTCGAACAGCTCCCGGCTGGTGCGGTAGCGCTTGACGAAGAAGTCGTGGGCCGGGTGCGCGGGGTCGGTGGCCTCGGCCGAGAGCGTGGTGAACAGCCGCATCACCCCCGGCTCGGCCATGTTGCGCACCATCAGCTCGCGCAACGCCAGGCGGAAGCTGCCCAACTCCTCCCAGGTGGCGTAGAACCACGGCACGTCGACGTCGGTGCGGTGCTGGAGGACCTCGGCCAGCAGGTCCTCCTTGGTCGGGAAGTAGTGCAGGACCCCGGCCAGCGTCAGCTCGACCTCGGCCGCCACGTCCCGCATCGACGCGCCGCGGTACCCGCGGACGCTGAACAGCTCCCGGGCCGCGCGCAGGATCTGCTCGCGGCGGGCGATGCCGATGGCGTACGGCTTTCGCGAAGGCATGCGATCACCCTAACAACCCACCGATCAGTCGGTGGCTTTGTCCACCCGAACCGAGACCGGAACCGAGACCGGAGCCGGAAGGCCGGCCGGGACCCGGAACCGTCCACCGGTGCCGCCCTGACCCCACCTCGAACGGCTCGGCACCCGGCAGGTGCACCAGCGCGCTGGTGTTCGGCGGCACCACGGCCGTCACCTCCAGCCCACCGTCCAGCTCACCGGCCTGCTCGCCGTCCAGCCGCCAGGCCGCCTCGGCCGGGCCGTACGGCGTGCGGAGCGCGGCCCGCGCCCGGGTGAGCCCGCCACCGGGCCGGGGCCGGATCAGGAGCCTGCGGTAGCCGGGCGCGGCGGGCGCCAGCCCGGCCACGCAGCGGTGCAGCCAGTCGGCGACCGCCCCGAGCGCGTAGTGGTTGAAGGAGGTCATCTCGCCCAGGTTGACCGTCCCGTCGGGCCGCAGGCTGTCCCAGCGTTCCCAGATCGTGGTGCCCCCCATGGTCACCGCGTACAGCCACGAGGGGCACTCGCGCTGCAGCAGCAGCCGGTAGGCGGTCGCCACCTGCCCGGCCTCGGTCAGCGCGTCGCACACCAGCGGGGTGCCGAGGAAGCCGGTGGCGATGCGGTGGCCGCCCTCGGCGATCACCTCGGCCAGCCGCCGGCCGGCGAACTCGCGCTGGCCGGGTTCCGGCAGGAGGCCGAAGGTGAGGGCGAGCGCGTACCCGGTGGCCGAGTCGCCGAGCACGGTGCCCTCCGGCCGGACGTAGGCGGCGGCGAACGCCTCGCCGACCGCGGCGGCCAGGGCCTGGTAGCGCTCGCGTTCGGCGTCGCGGCCCAGGACCTCGGCGGCCCGGGCGAGCACCCCGGCCGAGTGGGCGAGGTAGGCCGTGGCGACGACCTCCTTCGGGGTGCGCCCGGCGCCCGGCCGGTCGGGCGGGGCGGCCGGGTCCAGCCAGTCCCCGAACTGGTAACCCTCGGTCCACAGCCGCGACGGCCCGGCCAGCTCGGCGACGTGGTCGACGTAGCGGCACATCGCGGGGAAGCACCGCTCCAGCAGGCCGGCGTCGCCGTAGCGCCGGTAGAGCGTCCAGGGGACCAGCACGATGGCGTCGCCCCACCCGGCGGCGGCGAAGGCCGAGCGTTCGCCCAGCACGTTCGGCACCGCCACCGGGACCGCGCCGGAGGGCGCCTGCTCGGCGGCCACGTCGGCCAGCCACGACTCCAGCAGGCCCGCGCAGTCGTACAGGAAGGCCGCGGTCGGGGCGAAGACCTGGAGGTCGCCGGTCCAGCCGAGGCGCTCGTCGCGTTGCGGGCAGTCGGTCGGCAGGTCGAGGAAGTTGCCGCGCATGCTCCACACGGCGTTCTCGTGCAGCCGCTCGACCAGCGGGTCGGAGCACTCGAAGCGGCCGGTGCGCGGCATGTCGGTGTGGCAGACGACGGCTCTCACCAGGCCGGGGTCGGCGGGTCCTTCGACGCTGGCGTAGCGGAAGCCGTGGAAGGTGAAGCGCGGTTCCCAGACCTCGGGGCCGCCACCGCGCAGGACGTAGACGTCGGTGGCGGCGGCGGTGCGCAGCAGCCGGGTGGCCGGCTCGCCTTCCTCCAGCACCTCCGCGTGGCGCAGCACGACGCGCTCGCCCGCCGCGCCCTCGGCGGTGATGCGCAGCCGGCCGACGAGGTTCTGGCCGAAGTCGAGCACGGTCCGGCCGGAGGGCGAGGTCAGCACCTCGACCGGGGCCAGTTCCCCGGTGCGGCGCACCGGCGGGCCGGTGGGCGCGACGAGGGTGGCGAGGTCGTGCTCCACCACCTCGACCGGCCGCCAGGTCGCGGGGTCGGGCGGCGGCGCCGGGGACGACCAGCCGGGCACCTCCAGGCGGGCGTCGTGGGTCTCGCCGTCGTAGATGCTCGCGGCGATGAGCGGCCCGGCGGCGCATCTCCAGCCGGGGCCGGTGCCGAAGGTCCGGGTGCCGCCGTCGGCGAAGGTGAGCTCCAGTTGGGCCAGCAGGGCGAGCCGGTCGCCGTAGATGCCGGTGGCCCCGCCCTCGAACCCGAGCCGGCCGCGGTACCAGCCGTCGGCGAGGACCGCGCCCAGGGTGTTAGGGCCGGGCCGGATCAGGCCGGTGACGTCGAAGGTCTGGTAGCGCAGGCGGTGATGGTAGCTGGTCCAGCCGGGGGCCAGGACGTGGTCGCCGACCCGGACGCCGTTGAGCTCGGCCTCGTAGACGCCCAGGGCGGTGACGTGCAGCCGGGCGGCGGTGACGGCCTGCCGTACGGTGAAGTCGCCGCGCAGGAGGTGCTCGTCGGCGGGCGGGGAGACGAAGCGCGCCGACCAGTCGGCGGGGTGCAGGAGCCCGGCCTCGAAGGCGGCGGGCGGGCTCCAGCCCGACCAGTCGCCCTCGGCCGAGCGCACCCGCACCCGGACCTGGACGCGCTGGCGCGAGGTCAGCGGGGCGAAGGGCCACGGGACCAGCACGGATTCGGCCGATTCCGCGGTGAAGCGCTCGGTGCCGGCCTCGATCTCGTAGGCGCTCTGCCGCCAGCCCGGCCGGTCGGTGGCGGTGGTCCAGGACAGCCGCGGGCGGCTCTCGCCGAGCCCGAGCGGGTCGGTGCGGTGCTCGGCGCGGGGTGCAGTGACGTGCACGGCGGGCACCCGGCCTCAGCGGCGGACGGCCGCGGCGACCGCGTCCACCACGAGGGAGCGCCACTCCCGTGCCGACGGCAGCAGCCCGGTGAGCAGATGGGAGCCGTGCACGTGCCCCTCGAACTCGCGGAAGGTGACCGGCACGCCGGCCGCGGCCAGGCGGGCGGCGTAACGCCTGGCGTCACCGGCGACCGGGTCGCACTCGGCCGAGACGATCAGCGCGGGCGGCAGCCCGGTCAGGTCGGGGGCGTGCAGGGGCGAGGCGATCGGGTGCGTGGGGTCCTGGCCGTCGAGGTAGGTGTCGATCACCCACACCAGTTCCGCCTTGGTCAGCACGTGGCCGACGGCGTAGGTCTCCACGGTGGAGGAGGCGCGGGTGAGGTCGAGGGCGGGGATCTCCAGCACCTGGAGCACCGGCATCGGGCCGCCGCGTTCCTTGGCCAGCAGGCACACCGCGGCGCTGAGGTTGCCTCCGGCGCTCTCCCCGCCGACGGCGATGCGCTCGGGGTCGTAGCCGAAGCGGCCGGCCTGCTCGGCCACCCATTCCAGGGCGCGGTAGCAGTCCTCGGCCGGGATCGGGAAGGGGTGCTCGGGGGCGAGGCGGTAGTCCACGTTGACCACCACGACCCCGGCGCCCGCCGCCACCGCGCGGGACCTGCGGTCGGCGTCGTCGAGGGTGCCCATCACCCAGCCGCCGCCGTGCAACTGGACCATCGCGCCGGCGGGCGGGCCGTCCGGGCGGTACACCCGGACGGTGATCTCCCCGTCGGGGCCGCTCACCTTGATCTTCTCCTCGACGATCTCGGCGACCTCGGGCTCCTCCTGGACGTAGTCGGCGTAGGCGGTCTCGCCCGCGGCCTTGCGCGCGGCGTTCAGGCGGCGGCGCCGGACGGCGTCCTGCGGCGCGGGGGGCGCGGCGTGGATCATCGCGACCAGCGGGGCGATCTTCGGGTCGACAGGCATGTGAACTCCAGGGATCGGCGACGTCAACGAAAGCCTACCAATTGATAGGTAGTTTTTGTTAGCCTCGCCGCATCCCGAACCCGAGGAGGTTCCGATGCCGAGCTCTCGCGTGGCCGCCGCCACCCTCGCCCTCGTTCTCACCGCCACCGCCTGCTCCTCCGGCGCCTCCGGCCCGGCCGGCACGGCGGAGCCGACCCTCACCCTGGCCGTCGCGGCCGACGTGTCGACCTGGGACCCCGCCGTGGGCGCCGGCGGCAACTCGCTCGGCTACCTCCAGGCCGTCTACTCCTCGCTGACCACGCTCAACCCCGACTTCTCCGTCTCGCCCGGCCTCGCCACCAGGTGGGCCTACGACGCGGCCAAGACCACCCTGACCCTGACGCTGCGCGAGGGCGTCACCTTCTCCGACGGCACCCCGCTCGACGCCGAGGCGGTGCGCGCCAACCTGCGGCGCGGGCTGGACACGCCCGGCGCGACCCAGTCGGCGCTGGCCGGCATCGCCGGTGTCCAGGCCACCGGGCCCGCCGAGGTCACCATCACCCTGAAGAAGCCCGATCCGGGGCTGCTCTACCAGCTCTCCATGGTGCCGGGCATGATCGCCAGCCCGAAGGCGTTCGCCACGCTCAAGACCCACCCCGTGGGCAGCGGGCCGTACGTCCTGGACCTTACGGCCAGCACCCGCGGCACCTCCTACACCTTCGTGCGCAACCCCCGGTACTCGCTGCCCACGCCCTACGGCTTCGGCAAGGTGGTCATGAAGGCGCTCCCGGACACCAACGCGATGGCCAACGCCGCGCTCAGCGGCCAGGTCGACGCCGGCGGCGTGCCCATGGCCACGCTCCCCCAGGTCGAGGCGGGCGGCCTGGCCCACCGCACGATGCCCGGGCTGATCATGGGCATGTGGATCGTCGACCGCGCAGGCAAGCTCGCGCCCCCGCTGGCCAAGCAGAAGGTACGGCAGGCGATCAACCACGGCCTCGACGCCGAGGGCATCCTCAAGGCCGTCGACAAGGGCCATGGCAGCCGCCGCACCCAGATGTTCGCCGCCGGCACCCCCGCCTACGACGAGACGCTCAACACCCGCTACCCCTACGACCCGGACAAGGCCAAGCGGCTGCTGGCCGAGGCGGGCTACCCGGACGGCTTCGAGCTCACCCTGCCGAGCGAGAACACCTACGTCCCGGCGCTCTACCCGATCGTCGCCCAGCAGCTCGGCCGGATCGGCATCAAGGTGACCTACAAGCCGGTCACCAGCAACCTCATCACCCAGCAGTACCTCGCCGGCACCTACCCGGCGTTCATGTACACCTATACGGCCACCGAGAACTGGCTGGACGCCTCGCTGTTCCTGGCCAAGGGCGGCGTGTTCAACCCCTTCCACACCGAGGACGCCAAGGTCGAGGGGCTGCTGGACGAGATCTCGGTCGCCGACGACGCCGCGCGCGGGCCGCTGCTGCGCGAGCTCAACGCCTACGTGGTGGAGCAGGCGTGGTTCGCCCCGCTGTACGCCTCGCGAAACCTGCTGGTCTGGAAGAAGGACAAGGTCAAGGTGGAGGCCGCGGCCGACCAGCTCTTCGTCTTCCTGCGCGACTACCGGCCGGTGAGCTCGTCATGATCAAGCAGTTGTCCCGGCGGCTGCTCGGCGCGGCCGTGCTGCTGCTGGCGATCACCGCGATCACCTCGCTGCTCACCGCCCTGGTGCCCGATCCCACGCACAACCTGCTCGGCCCGACCGCGACCGCCGAGCAGATCCTCGCCAAGCAGCACGAGCTGGGACTCGACCGGCCGGCGGGCGAGCGCTACCTGGGCTGGCTGGCCGGCGCGGTCCGCGGCGACCTGGGCGTGTCGTGGTTCACCGGGCTGCCGGTGGCCGAGACGATCGCCGCGCGGCTGCCGGTGACCGCCTCGCTCGCGGTGGCCGCCACGCTGGTCTCGGCCGTGCTCGGCATCGCCTTCGGCCTGGCGGCGGCGGTCCGGCGCGGCGCGCTGGACCGCCTGCTGCAGGCCGTGGCGGTGCTCGGCTTCGCCGTGCCCGGCCTGTGGGTGGCCCTGCTGCTGATCATCGTCTTCGCGGTGCAACTGCGCTGGCTGCCCGCCACGGGGTACGTGGCCTTCGCCGAGAGCCCGGCGGGCTGGGCGCGCTCGCTGGTCCTGCCGGTCGCGGCGATCGCCGCCGGATCGGTGGCGGCGGTGGCGGCGCAGACCCGCAACGCGGTGGCGGCCGTGCTCGCCCGGGACTACGTCAGGACGCTGCGCGGGCGCGGGCTGCCCCGGTGGCGGCTGCTGCTGCGGCACGTGCTGCGCAACGCCGCCCCGACCGCGCTGACCGTGGTGAGCCTGCAGTTCATCGGCCTGCTCGGCGGGGCGGTCGTGGTGGAGCAGATCTTCGCCGTCAACGGCCTGGGCAGCCTGGCCGCCGCCTCCGCCAGCCGCGCCGACATCCCGGTCGTGCTCGGCGTGGTCGTCGTCGGGGTGCTGATCGTGCTGACCGTCAACCTGATCGTGGACCTGCTGGTGAGCTGGCTCGACCCCAAGGTGCGCACCCGATGAGGACAGCTCTGCTGCGGCCGGCTGCGCTCCTGCCCGCCGCCTTCCTGCTGCTCGTGGCCGTCGCCGCGGTCGCCGGCCCCTGGCTGGCGCCGTACGGGGCCGATCATGTGGACCTGACCGCCGCGCTCGCCGGGCCGGGCGGCGCCCACCCGCTCGGCGGCGACGGCTCCGGCCGCGACGTGCTCAGCCGGCTGCTGCACGGCACCGGCGCCACGGTCGCCGGGGCGCTGCTGGCCACCGCGGTCGCGCTGCTCCTGGGCGTGACGGCCGGCACGCTGGCCGGATACTTCGGCCGCTGGGCCGACGCCGTGGCGAGCTGGGTGTTCAACCTGCTCATGGCATTGCCGGCGTTCATCGTCGTGCTGGCCTTCGTCGCGGTCCGCGGGCCCGGGCTGGTCGGCACCATGGCCTTCGTCGGCTTCCTGTCCTCGCCGTCGATCTACCGGCTGGTCCGCACCGCGACCCAGCGCGTGCGCGGCGAGTTCTACATCGACGCCGCCCGCGTCTGCGGCCTGTCCGACCCGCGCATCGTCGGCCGGCACGTGCTCCCGGTGGTCCGCTCGGCGATCCTCGTGCAGGCGCCGCTGCTGTTCGGCGCCGCGCTGCTCATCCAGGCGGGCATCGACTTCCTCGGGCTGGGCGAGCCCGGCGCGGCGAGCTGGGGCTCCATGCTCAACGACGCGGCGGCCAACGTCTTCCGCGCGCCCTGGCTGTCGCTCTGGCCCGGGCTGGCCATCGCCGGCACGGTCCTGGCCGTCACCCTGCTCGGCAACGCGCTCGGCGACTCCCCCGCCGGCGCCTCGGCCGATGCCCCGGCCCGGCGGCCCGCCGTCCGAACCGCTGCTCCCCGGCCCGGGTCCGTCGCGCCGCCCGAGGACGCGCTGCTGGCCATCGGCCAGCTGACCGTCACCCACCGCGCCCCCGGCGGCGAGGTCACCGTCGTGGACGGCGTCGATCTCCACGTACGGCCCGGCGAGGTGGTCGGCCTGGTGGGCGAGTCCGGATCGGGCAAGACCCAGACCGTGCTGGCCGCCCTGGGCCTGCTGCCGCCCAGCGGCCGGATCGCCGCCGGCGAGGTGCGCTTCGGCGGCACGGACCTGGCGGCCCTGGACGAGCGGGGCCTCACCCGGGTCCGCGGCGCGCGCATCGGCTACGTCTCCCAGGAGCCGATGTCCAACCTCGACCCGAGCTTCCGCATCGGCAGCCAGCTCACCGAGCCGCTGCGGGTGCACCTCGGGCTGTCGCGGCGGGCGGCCCGGCGGCGGGCCCTGGAACTGCTGGCCCGGGTGGGCGTCGCCGACCCGGAACGCATCTGCCGCGCCTACCCGCACGAGATCTCCGGCGGCACCGCCCAGCGGGTGCTCATCGCCGGAGCCATCTCGTGCGACCCCGAGCTGCTGGTGGCCGACGAGCCGACGACCGCGCTCGACGTGACCGTGCAGGCCGAGGTGCTCGACCTGCTGCGCTCGCTGCAGCAGGAGCGGCGGATGGCCGTGCTGCTGGTCACGCACGACCTGGGGGTGGTGGCGGACATGTGCGACCGGGTGGCGGTGATGCGGGGCGGGCGCGTGATCGAGGAGGCCGGGACGCGCGAGCTGTTCGCCCGGCCTGCTCAGCCGTACACGCGGGCGTTGCTGGCGGCCAACCCGCACCACGCCGAGCCGCGCGAGCGGGAGGCCGTGCCGAGGCCGCCGCTGCTGGAGATCGACCGGCTGCGGGTGTCCTACCCCGGGCGGGGGCTGGGCCGGCCGCCGCTGCCGGTGCTCAGGGGCGTCAGCCTCACCGTCGCCGCGGGCGAGACGCTCGGCCTGGTCGGCGAGTCCGGCTCGGGCAAGACGACGCTCGGCCGCGCGGTGCTCGGCCTCGCGCCGGTCTCCGGCGGCGGCATCCGGTACGGCGGGCATCCCCTGCCCGGCCGCCGCGAGCGGGCCCGGCTCATCCAGGCGGTCTTCCAGGACCCCTACAGTTCCCTCAACCCGGCCATGAGCATCGCCGACATCCTCGCCGAACCGCTGCTCACCCAGGGCGGGCTCGGACCGGCCGAGGCGTCGGCCCGGGTCGCCGCGCTCCTGGACCGCGTCGGCCTGCCCGCCGGCACCGGCGCCCGGCACGCCCGCGAGCTGTCCGGCGGCCAGCGCCAGCGGGTGGCCATCGCGCGCGCCCTCGCGCCAGGACCGCGCCTGATCATCTGCGACGAGCCCGTGTCCGCGCTCGACGTCTCCACCCAGGCGCAGGTGCTCGCCCTGCTCGCGGAGATCCAGCGCGACAGCGGGGTGAGCTACCTGTTCATCTCGCACGACCTGGCCGTGGTGCGCTCCCTCTGCGACCGGGTGGCGGTGATGGCCGGCGGCGTCCTCGTCGAGACCGGTCCCGCCGCCGAGGTCACCTCGGCCCCGCGCGATCCGTACACCCGCCGGTTGCTGCTGTCGGCTCTGGTCCCCGACCCTGAGGAGCAGGCGCGCCGCCGGGCCGTCCGGCTGAGCATGGGTCCGGGCCGGGATTCAACACTTTCGCGGGCGGCCGCGTCTAGGGAGGGGCAGACCGAGGAAAGGTGACAGGTCATTGGACGACGACTCCCGTTTCGCGGACTTCGTCGCCGAGCGGGCGGACGCGCTGTTGCGGTACGGGTACGTGCTCAGCGGCAACGCCCACGACGCGGCCGATCTGACGCAGGAGGCCCTGGTCAGGCTGCACCGGGCGTGGTCGCGGGTACGGCACAAGGGCGACCCGGAGAGCTACACCCGGGTGATCATGGCCAGGCTGCACGTGAGCGTCTGGCGGCTCCGGCGGCGCGAGCGGCTGGAATGGGAGCTCCCTGAACAACCGCACGTGGACGTG
The DNA here is from genome assembly GCF_044459405.1 of Nonomuraea sp. NPDC050328. NCBI lineage: Bacteria > Bacillati > Actinomycetota > Actinomycetes > Streptosporangiales > Streptosporangiaceae > Nonomuraea > Nonomuraea sp. NPDC050328. The sequence goes on from NZ_JBITIW010000017.1 coordinate 12,017, forward strand.
CTGCCCTCCGACGTGGAGCGGCGGCTGTGGCACGCGCTCGAGGACCTGCCCAGGAAGCAGCGGCCGGTGCTGGTGCTCCGGTACTACGAGGAGTTGCCCGACGCGGAGATCGCCCGGGTGCTGGGCGTCTCGCGCGGGACGGTGCGCAGCCATGCCTCGCTGGGCCTGAGCAAGCTCCGGCTCACCGTGGCCGACCTCATGACGAGCAACGGGAGCGCAGGATGACCGGGAAGTGGGAAGACGACCTCCGCGACGCCCTCGTCCACGCCGCCGAGGCCGCCCCGCGGGCGCCGCGGGAGCTGCCGGCGCTCGTCGCGTCCCGGTCCAGGCGGCGCAGGGCGCGGAGGCAGGCCCTGCTCGCGGCGGCCATGGTGGCCGTGATCGCGGGCGGGGTGGCGGTCGCGGTCCGGGAGAGCGCCGGCCCGGCCGTGGAGCACGCGGTGCAACCGGCCCGGCCCGAGGAGAGCCGGTCGGCGACCGACGAGACGTCGCGGTCGGTCCCGCGCCGGCCCGTGATCACGGCCGCGGACCCGGTCGGCGAGGTCTGGCCGGGCGCGGTGTGGAAGATCCCGGCCAAGCTGCCCGGCGGGCAGAAGCTGCGGCCCCTGCTCTTCCTCGACGACCGCACCCTGCTGGCACAGACGTGGGAGAGCTTCGAGAAGGCCGACGCCATCCACGCCTACGACCTGGAGACCGGCGACAGCCGGAAGATCGCCGACATCCGCACCCCGAAGGGTGTCCACGCCTCGGAGTTCGCCGTGGGCTCGGGGCGGATCGTCTGGCAGACGATCAAGGTGGCCGGGCGGCGCGGCACCTCGGAGTTCTGGTCGGTGCCGGTCACCGGCGGCACACCGGAGGCGATCGCCACCGGCCGCCCCGTCAAGGGTCGCGGCGACGCCCTCGCCGTGGTGGGCGACCGGCTGGTCTTCTCGCTGCTGGAGGGCGGCGTCCACACCGTGCCGCTGGCGGGCGGCGAGGTGAGCGCGGTCGCCGGAGCCGAAGGCCACCACCTGCTGAGCTGGCCGTGGGTCGGGACGCCCGGCGAGTACACCCCGGACAACGAGCCGAGCTTCGCGAAGCTGCGCAACGCCGAGACCGGCGAGACGAGCGAGGCGGTCGTCCACCCGGGTGAGAAGTTCGTCCGGTGCGGCGTGCTGACCTGCACCGGCGTGCGGCCGGACCAGACGCCGTTCCAGCGGCGGCGTGACGGGTCCGGGGAGCGCGTGCTGCCCGAGGAGGCGCCGCACGGCCTCGCCGCCGACCGGTTCATGACCGTCCATCTGCCGAAGGGCGGTCAGGTCCTGCACGACCTGGTCACCGGGAGGTCGGGCGATCTGGGACTGCGGCCCGACAAGCTCGGCCGGTCGGTCAGCGTCCAGCCCGCGCTGGGTGACGGCAGGCTGGTGCAGTACCCGCTGGGGAAGGAACTCGTGGTCATCGACCTGGCCAGGATCGAGTGACCCTGCTGGAGCCGATTCCGCCGGACGGAACATCGCCGGTTCCGTGAGGCGGAACTCGGCATTGGGCTGCGGCCGCACCAGCCGCCACGCTAAGCCGCAGCCCAGCACCCCCAGCCAGAAAGGTCGCGATGCGCCACCTTCTCCGCAACGCCCTGGTCACCTCAGGCGCGCTCGGCCTCCTGCTCACCTCCGGCACCGCTGTCTCCGGCGCCGCCGTACGGACCGACGGGAGCGACGAGAACATCCCGTCGGTCTGCGGCGACCGCCGCCCGGACGACCCCGGTCCCGGCACGTACGGCATGCAGCTCGACGGCAGCTTCCGCCACCCCGACCTCACCCCCGCCGGCGAGGAGCGCTTCTCCTTCCCCGGCGGCGCCAAGGACCTGTTCCCCAAGACCAAGGGCTACGACCCGGGCTCCTACACGGAGGGCCCGATCAAGGTCGAGGCCGCCTACCGGGGCCCGCAGTTCACCCCCGACTACTTCCACACCTGGCAGAACATCGTCGACTTCGACGGCCGCCGCTACCTCTTCCAGTACGACCGCAGCGCGGGCCGCGTCTACGACGTCACCGACGTGCGCAAGGTCAAGATCGTCGAGAGCCTCAGCCGGGACGACGTCAAGGTCGAGTACGGCGAGAACGTCGAGCTGCACAAGAGCAAGGACTGGGACGCCTACGACTACTGGGGCGCCTCGACCATCCAGTGGAGCCCGTCGCTCAAGGCGTACGTGATGGTGCAGTCGTTCGAGCAGAAGCGCCAGGTCGGCGAGCTCGGCGACAGCGTGGAGCACTCCAAGTTCCACAATGCGGACGGCGTGAAGAAGCTGCGCGAGCAGACGAGCTTCAAGGGCTTCAAGGTCTACCGGCTCGACGGGCCGCGCAAGAAGGACTGGAAGCTGCTGTCCACCGTCACCACGGACGCCAGCTACGCCGACCCGCTGAACGCCGCGCCCGGCGCGCACCAGGGGTCCGGCTCGCTGGACGTGCCGTACTGGACCGGCGGCAAGTACATGTTCATCGCCGCCGCGCCGCTGGACACCTGGAGCAACACCGAGGCGCCGACCTACCTGTACTCGGCGGGCTACCAGGCCTACGACATGTCCGACCCGGCCAAGCCCCGCAAGGTCGGCGAGTGGCACCGGAAGGGGCAGCTCGCCTCGGAGTCGGCCGCCTACGCCAAGAACCCGCGGTGCGGCAACCAGACCTCGTGGATGGGCGCGCGGATGCCGCTGTTCATCCCGAAGCCGGTCGAGGAGGGCGGCAAGTACGCCTTCGCCGCGCTGGGCGGGTTCGGGCTGTCGGTCCTGGACATCTCCAACCCGGCGGACATGAAGGAGATCGCGCACCTCGAACTGCCGATGTCGGTCGGCGGCACCGAGGCCGACAACGTGGACGTCTCGCAGTACGAGAAGACCGGCATGGTCTACGTCTCCGGCTACCCGCTGGGCGAGGACTGCCACGAGCCGTACAAGGACGTCTTCCAGATCGACGCCCGCGACCCGCGCGCTCCGCGCATCGTCGGCGCCCTGCCCAGGCCGAAGCCGGTCGCCGGGGCGAAGTTCGCCGACTACTGCCAGCGGGGCGGCAGCTTCGGGCCCAAGCGGTCGGGCGCCTACACCTCGCCCGGCGACCCCGCGCAGGGGCTGCTGCCGTACGCCTTCTACAACGCGGGCGTGCAGTTCTTCGACACCACCGACCCGCGCAAGCCGAAGATCGCCGCGCAGTTCGTGCCGTCCGGGTTCAGCAAGGACGTGCCGGACTACGCGCTGGGCAACCAGACCCACGCCATCTACGTGGAGTGGGACCGGAAGCTGGTGTGGGTCTTCACCAACGACGGCATCTACGCCGTCTCCAGCAAGAAGCTGCTCGGCGCCCCGACCCTGACCGGGCCGGCCGCGCCGTTCCGCAACAGCGCCCGCTAGGCGGGCCTGCCGGAGGCCGGGCCCGACAGCGGCGCCCGGCCTCCGGATTGCGCGTCACTGCGCGTCCTTCACCTCTTTGACCAGGTTGTCGAGCGTCGCGACCGGGTCGCCGATGAAGCTGGCGGTGCGGTCCTCGCCCTCCTTGACGACGCCGGCCACGGCGACCTGGTCGCCGGACTTGATCGCGTCGAGGTTCTGGTCGCCCATGCCGACCTGTGTCTCGTCGTTCACCACCCAGGTCCAGGAGGTGCCGTCCGCGCTCTCCACGGTGAGCGAGGTGTCGGAGACGCTGTCCACCTTGCCCCACTGGGTGCCGACCTTGACGGTCTTGCCCTCGGTGCCGCGGATGGTGGTCTCGCTGTACAGCGCGCCGACTTCGTTGAGCGCGCCCGGCTGGCCGGTGGACGTGTCCGTGCCGGTGTCCGTGGGACTCGGCGACGGCGACATATCCGTGGCGCCCTCCGAGGGCGCCATATCCGTGGGGCTGGGCGACGGCGACATGATCGATGCGGTGCCGGCCATCGCGGGTGTGGCGAACAGAGTACCCGCGACAGCGCCCACGGTCAGGACGGTGACGAACTTGCTGCTCACGTGATCTCCCACTTTGAGGAAACGGACAAATGACATTCAATGCCACGAACCGTCAGGGCAGTGCGATGGCGGTGTCGGCGTTGGGCAAGGGAACGGCCTGGAAATCGGCTGGTAGGTAAGCCGGGGTTCGGGCGTCTTGCCCGCTCTGTCCGGGAGGGCTAGCCTGATCGCCGTTCCGAGCGGGGCGGGCGAGCTATTCCTGGGGGGCGCAGCATGGGCGCGGAAGAGGATTTCCAGCAGGTCGGGGCCGAACTGGCCGACCTGGGGGTGCGGGCCTCCAGGATGATGGGACGGCCCGCGTTGAAGGACCAGGCCGGCAAGGTCTTCGCCAGCCTGCAGCGCGACGGCGCGATGGTCTTCCGGCTGGTCCGCGACACCCCCGAGCACACCGCCGCGCTCGAACTGGCCGGGGCCCACCTCTTCGACCCGACCGGGCAGGGCAGGACGGTCAAGGACTGGGTGGTCGTCCCGCACACCTTCGCCGAGCAGTGGACCGACCTGGCCGAAGCCGCCCTCAGCCGCCCCCGCTGACCTCTTTCGTCGGCCCGGATCGGGACCCGGGCGGAGCGCCTGATCAGCGAGCGCGCGACCCGATCATCGACGGCAACCGCACTCTGTGCCCCTGACAGGCTCTTGGTTCGACGCCCATCTAAATATCGACGACCACCTTCCCCAGCCCCGGCCGGCTGCCGGGACGAGGGGGGGACGGTCAGGGGCGGGGGCCCGCGCCGTGGAGCAAGGTGTCGATGATGCGGGCCGCGAGGGTGTCCGGGTCGGCGTCACGGTCGGCGCCGCCGTGCAGGGACTCGCCGATCAGGGCGTAGTAGACCCGGCGCACCCAGTCGAGGTCGGCCGCCTCGTCGATGAGCTTGCCCTCCTGGGCTCGCCGCAGGACGGCGATGCAGCGGAGGGCGACCTCCTGCTGCAGCTCGGCGGCCTCGCTGCCGGGTTCGGCGGGCAGGGACAAAGCGAACGCCCAGGCGCTCTTGACCTGGAGCACGTTGGCCGTGATGCGGTGCATCGCCACCAGGGGCGGCGCGGTGTCCGGACGGCCGTCGTCCACCGCCTGGGCGAGCTGGCGGGCCGCCGAGGAGGCCAGCGCATCGGTCAGGGCCTGCCGGTTGGCGAAGCGCCGGTGGATGGTGGTGCGCGCGACGCCCGCGGCGGCGGCGATCTGTTCCATGGACGCGCCCGGGTCGGCGGCCAGGACCTGCTCGGCCGCCTCCAGGATCGCCCGCACACTCCGTTCCGCGTCCGCGCGTAGCGCTCGAGTGGTCGTGTCACCCATAGGGCCTCCTGTTATCTCACTTCTCGCGTCAGACGATACATGCTCGATGCGACCGAAGCTCTAACTGCATCATCACTGTTGCAGCTTTGTGGATTACTGGTACGGTCTCATCTCAGTTGCTCCACCGACTGAAGGAGAAGACCATGAACAGCACCGCTTTGATCACCGGCGCCTCGTCCGGGCTCGGCGCCGAGTTCGCCGCCCAGCTCGCCGCCCAGGGACACGACGTGATCCTGCTGGCCCGCTCCGGCGACAAGCTGGCGGCTCTCGGCGACCGGCTGGCCGCCGAGCACGGCGTGCGCGCCCACGTGCTGGTCCAGGACCTCGCCGAGCCGGACGCGGGCCGCCGCGTCGCCCGGGAGCTGGCGGCCCGGGGGCTGAGCGTCGACGTGCTGGTCAACAACGCCGGGTTCGGCACCTGCGGCCGGTTCGAGGAGATCTCCACCGCGCGCGACCACGACCAGCTCATGGTCAACGTGGTCGCGCTCGTCGATCTGACCCACGAGCTGCTGCCCGCCATGCTGGAGCGCGGCCGCGGCTCGGTGATCAACGTCGCGTCCAACGCGGGCTTCCAGCCCTCGCCGTACTTCGCGGTCTACGGCGCGTCCAAGTCCTTCGTGCTGAACTTCGGCCTCGCGCTGCGCCAGGAGTACCGCCGCCGGGGCATCCGCGTGCTCACCCTGTGCCCCGGGCCGGTCGAGACCAACTTCTTCGACACCATCGGCACCCGCCGGGCCGCCGTCACCGGCTCCATGACCACCGCAGAGCCGGTCGTCCGCGCCACCCTGAAGGCGCTGGAGCGCGACCGCGGCTACGTCGTGCCGGGCTTCGGCAACGCCCTGGGCGCGCATCTGACCCCGCGCCGGCCCCGCAAGCTGGTCGCCGCCATCGCCGAGCGCGTCACCCGCAAGGTCCTGTCCCCCGCCATCACCTCGTCCAAGACGCCGGAGCACGCCGCATGAGAACCTCGGCCGCCCCCCTCGCCGCCGCCTCGGCCATGCTGCTCGTCGGCACCTCGACCGCGGTCTCCGCGATCATCGCCGGCTACCCGGTCTTCACCGGGCAGGCCCTGCGCTACGCGATCCTGCTGGCCGTGGTCCGCTTCCAGCGGCTGCCGCGCGTCCGGCTGACCCTGCGGGACCTTCTGCTCCTGCTCGCGCTGGCCGCCACCGGCCTGGCCGGGTTCAACCTCTTCCTCGTCGAGGCCACCCGGCACGCCGGCCCGGCCATGATCGGCACCGTGATCGGCGCCGTCCCCCTCGTCCTGGCGCTCGTCGGGCCCCTGATCGAACGCCGTCGGCCCGCCGCCCGCACCGTCGGCGCCGCGCTCGTGGTGGCGCTCGGGACGGCGGTCGCCGCCGGGCTCGGCTCGGGCAGCCTGAAGGGCCTGTTGCTGTCGCTGGGTGCGCTGGCCGGCGAGGTGGCCTTCTCGCTGCTGGCCGTACCTCTGCTGCCCAAGCTCGGCCCGCTGCGCGTGGCCGCCTACCCGGCGGCACTCTCCGTGCCGATGTTGCTGGCCGCCGGTCTCGTCCTGGACGGTACGGCGGCGCTGCGCCTGCCCACGCCGGGCGAGGCGGCGGCGTTCGGCTACCTCGGCGCGATCGTCACCGCCGGGGCCTTCTTCCTCTGGTACGACGCGCTGCGGCGGCTCGGTGCCGACCGCGCGGGGCTGTTCGCCGGGCTCGTCCCGGTCGGCGCGCTGCTCACCACCTTCGTGCTCGGCCTCGGCCGGCCGGGTCCCGCCGACCTCATCGGCGCCCTGCTCGTCACCGCGGGCGTCGTTGCCGGGATGCGCCGGCCGGCACCCGAACAACCGGCGGCGGCCGGTGAGCGCCGAGGCGCTCGTGCGCTCGTGAGCGCGACGCGCCGCTAAGGGAGCGGCGTGCCCGGCGCCTGGGCGTGCCGCAACTGCACGCAGCAGTCGCCGGGGCGAGGGGCGAGCACCGCCTCCACCGCCGTGGCCCGCAGCCCCTCCACGTATCCGCTCAGGAAGGCGTGGTTCATGCCGCAGACCAGGTCGGGGGCCTGGGCGGCGAGCGGGTGGAAGGGGCAGTTGCGCAGCCGTACCCGATCGGGAGCTTCGCGGGCGGGCTCGAAGCCGTGCTCGTCCAGCATCTGCTCGCACAGGGTCAGCCCGCGCTCCGCGCCGAGCCGGCCGGGGCGCAGCCGCTCGCGGTCCCGGTCGCCGAGCTCGCGCCCGTGCTGCCCGGCGGTCCGTACGGCGGCGCCCGGCGCGCTCTCCCCCGCGCCCGCGCCCAGCACGGCCCGCAGGAGCAGCGCCGCCAGCAGTTCGTGGCGGCGCTCGGGGATGCTGATCTGGAGCGTGCCGTCCGCCGGCTCGTAGACCTTGGGCTGCCGGCCGACCTTCCGCAGCCCGTCCGGCGCCGGGTACCGCGTGCCGAGCAGGCCCGCGTCGACCAGCTTGTCCAGGTGGAAGGCGGCCAGCTTGCGGGAGATGCGGACCTCCTCCGCCACTTCCTCCCGGGTGACGGGCCGGTGGGCGCGGCGGACGAAGGCGAAGATCTGCCGCCTGGTGCCCTCGCCGAGCACGCTGAGGGATTCGAGCTTGGCGTCCGCCGGGCTCATGTCGGAGGTCACACCCCCACGATAGCGCCAGCCCCTGTTGCCGGACAGCTCGTCACGACCATTTCACCAGTTCTGCTTGACCATCCGCCTTAATAAGACCAAAATCCGTTGGTGAAAAGGAGGTGGCTGTGACGACTGTGTCCCCCATCCGGCAGGCGCCCGACCTGGCCGCCGCCGAGGAGGCCGCCCGGACGTTCCTCGCGGCCCTCGGCATCAGCACCGAGTCCGAGAGCCTGCGCGGCACCCCCGGCCGGATGGCCCGCGCCTACGCCGAGCTGTTCAGCCCGCGCCCCTTCAACCTGACCACCTTCCCCAACGACGAGCAGTACGACGAGCTGGTCCTGGCCCGCAGCATCCCGTTGCGGTCGGTCTGCGAGCACCACCTGCTGCCATTCGTCGGCACCGCGCACATCGGCTACCTGCCGGGGCAGCGGATCCTGGGGCTGTCGAAGCTCGCCCGCGTCCTGGAGCACTTCGCCTGCCGCCCCCAGGTGCAGGAACGGCTCACCAAGCAGGTCGCCGACTGGCTCCAGGACCAGCTCGACCCCAAGGGCGTCGGCGTCGTCATCCAGGCCGAGCACACCTGCATGACGCTGCGCGGGGTGCAGGCCACGGGGACGACCACCATGACCTCCACCCTGCTCGGCACGCTGCGCACCGACGCCCGTTCCCGCAGCGAGTTCCTCGCCCTGACCGGCCTGTGCTGAGGCTTGCCCTCAGCCCCGGTCGCCGGGGCGGTCGACGATCGTCGAGGCCACCAGGGCCGTGCTCCACACCGAGCCCTTGGGCAGGGCGGGCACGTCCTTCCGCCCGAGGAACTCGTCCCGCAGCCAGACGGTCCGGGTGCCCCAGTAGCGGTAGGTGACCGGGTCGAGGACGGTGTAGCGGCGGCTGGGCCGGTCCTCGTCCGTCTCCAGCCAGACGCCCAGGCCGGCGCGGCCCGCGGCGTCGCGCACGCCCTGCTCGATCCGGACGCCGGGGATCAGCGCCAGGGCACGGAACATCGCCGATTCCAGCCGGGGCGGCATCGAGCCGTACCGGCTGAGGTAGAGCATGATCACGTGGTAGCCGCGGATCGCGGCGGGGGGCACCCGGTGGGGCACGCCCTTCTCGCGGGCTCCCCTGATCCAGTGCGGGTCGGCGGTGATCTTGGCCAGCAGCTTCACCGGATCGGTCGGCAGCGCGCGCAGCTTGGCGTCGTACTGCTGCGGGGACAGGTCGTCGTCGCCCGGGTCGCGGGGGTCGCCTTCCGGGCCGACGGACAGGTCGCCGTTCTCGTCGTAACTGGCGGCCTGGCGGCCGTCGTAACGCAGCCACTGCTCGACGGTCTTCGTGGTGTCGGCGTTCGGCTGCTTGTCCAGCGTCCTGGTGTAGTGCCACTGCGTGGGCAGCGGCACCTGGGCGCTCTCCCGGCCGCCCGCCACCTCGGCGGCCCGCGCCAGCACCACGCCGGAGTCGAGGCGCACGATCGGCGCCGTGCTCACCACGCCCGGGACCTCCGCCTGCGGTTGCGGCCGCAGCACGACCACGGCGAGCGCGGCGGCGGTCCCCAGCGCCCCGACGACGAGCAGGCGGCGGCCCAGCGTCCGCCGGCGCTCCCGCATCCGGGTCAGCAGCCGCCGCCGCTCCGGGACGACCCATTCCGGGCCCGGTTCGGGGACCTCGGCGCGCCAGGCGCGCAAGGTGCGCAGGTCATCCATCGAGGGACTCCTCTCGGGTCGTCACGGGGTTGGAGCCGCCGAGGGCCAGGCGGGTCCTGGCCCTGGCCCGGTGCAGGCGGGAGCGGACCGTGCCGAGCGGGATGCCCAGCGCGCGGGCCACGTCCTCGTAGGTCATGTCGGCCCAGGCCACCATCAGCAGGACCTCCCGGTCGCCCGCCGACAGCCCGGCCAGGGCCGCCGCCAGCCCGGCCTGCTCCGCGGCAACCCGGTCGTCGACCCGCTCGGCGTACGGCTCGGCGATCTCGTCCACCCCGGTGCGGACCAGCGCCCGGTAGAAGCGGATCTCTACCCGCCGGTGCCGGCTGATCAGCCGGGCGGCGATGCCGTACAGCCAGGGCCGCGCGTCCGGGTGGCCGCTGTCGTAGCGGCCGCGCCGCCGGAAGGCGGTCAGGAAGGTGTCGGAGACGACGTCGTCGGCCAGGGAGGGCCCCAGCCGCCTGGCCACGTAGCGCCGCATCGCGGGTGCGTGCCGGTCGAAGAGGCCGGCGAAGGCCTCCGGGTCTCGCTGCGAGCGCCGGATCAGTTCGGCGTCGTCGATGCTGCCGAGATCTTCGGCGATCACATGGTGCTCCCGTCCCTGCGCGTCGGTTCGTTCGACGGCTTTCGCCCGCTGGGGCGGCCAGGGTTCGCGGACGGGGACGTGACGTGCGTCACAGCGAGGGTTCGGGGGCGTCGGCCGCCGCCAGCGCGGCCGGGGTCGCGGTCCTGAGGAACGGCACGACGGTGGCCAGGGCGGCGACGGCGAACAGGGCGAAGGCGGTGCGGATGCCGAGCCACTGGGCCAGCACGCCGACCAGGCCCGCGCCCAGCGGCATCGCGCCCCAGCTGAACAGGCGGGCGGCGGCGTTGTAGCGGCCGAGCAGGCCCGGGTCGACGAGGCGCTGGCTGATGGTGCGGGAGTTCACCGTCCACAGGATGCCGCCCATGCCGCCGAGGAAGGCGCCCGCGCCCACGATCCACAGGTTGGTGGTGAACACCGGCGCGGCCACCATGGCGGCGGTGCCGACCAGGTCGGCGAGCATCGACCAGCGGCGGCCCAGCAGGCGGTTGACGGTGGTGACGGTGAGCGCGCCGACCAGGCCGCCCGCGCCGAGCGCGCTGAGCAGGAGGCCGTACTCGCGCGGGTCGAGGTGCATGAGCTGGGTGGCGACGAGCGGGATGAGAGCGAGCCAGGCGCCCCAGCAGGCGCTCAGCACGGTGAGGGCGAGCGCCATCAGACGCAGCAGCGGCTGCTGCCACAGGGTGCGGAGCCCTTCGGCGATGCGCTGGTTGACCGTGCCGGACGAGGTGGACTTCTGCGGCTTGAAGCGGCCGGCGAGCAGGATCAGGATCAGCGTGCCGAGCAGGTAGCCGAGGCCGGTCCAGCCGAGGGCGACACCGGCGCCGGCGGCGATGAGCAGGCCGCCGACGAAGGGGCCGCAGAACTCGTTGCAGACCGTCTCGGCTCCGGCCAGCCAGGCGTTGGCCCGCTCGCGCCGCGCCGGGGCGACGGCGGTGGGGACGAGCGTGGCCGCCGAGGTCAGGGCGATCACCTCGGCGACGCCGAGCGTCAGGCCGGCGAGGTAGAGGGCGGGCAGGGTGACGCCGTCGCCCACGGTCAGGGCGATCAGGCCGGCGACGACCAGCAGGCGGGCGCCGTCGGCCAGCCACAGCAGCAGGCGCCGGTCGAACCGGTCCACCAGGACGCCCACGTGCAGGGCGATGAGGAGCCACGGCAGCGTGAGGGTGAGCCCGACCCCGGCCACCTGGGCCGGGGAGCCGGTCAGCCGGGTGGCCATCAGCGGCAGCACGACCTTGGTCACGCCGTCGGCCAGGTTGGTGATCGCGGTGAACCCGACCAGCACGACGGTGTTGCGCCCGCTGCGGTCCGCCGGCGCCGATCCGGCGTCCGGCTCCAGCACGCTCGTCATCACTAACCTCCTAAAGGCGTTTGGTGGTCAGTATGCGCACACTTCCGCCGTGAGCGCCACCAGGTGGGATAACTGGTAAAGTGCTTTCGCAGGTTGATCTGTTGCGGAAGGTGGCACGAGATGATCGAGCCTTCACCGGCCGCGCGCCTGATCGAGGCGTTCGTCAACACCGTCGACCTCGAGAACGGTGAGGACGACGTCGCGACCCCGGACGAGCTGGCCCGCTGGCTGGCCGGCCAGCAGGTGGCCGACGGCTCGCTCCGGCTCACCGCCGGGCAGCACCGCGCCTTCCTCGACCTCCGTGCCGGATTCCGCGAGGCCCTCGACCCGGAGCATCCCGTCTCGCCGGACCACCTGGCTCCGGCCGAGGCGATCCTGGCCGGGGTCCCGCTGCTGGCCGCGCTGGGCCGGGAACCGCTCGTCCCCTCCCCCGCGCTGCCCCCGGCCGAGACCGCGCTGGCCCGGCTGGCCGTCGCCTGGGCCACCCTCGTCCTCACCGGCCAGATCCACCGGCTCAAGCGCTGCGCCGAGCACACCTGCCGCGGCGCCTTCTGGGACTCCTCCAAGAACCACAGCCGCCGCTGGTGCTCGATGCGCCTGTGCGGCAACCGCACCAAGGCCCGCCGCTACGCCGCGCGCCAGCGCCGGTAGCGCCGGTCAGCGCTCGCCTTCGCCGAGGTGCGGAGCGCCCGCCCAGCGCCGGCAGATCGTCAGGATTTGCGGCTCGGTAGGCTGCTCGACCAGGGGCGCGTTCCCCGGCCAGGCCCGGAGCCCGTCGAGGGCGATCTGCAGGTAACGGCGGTAGAGACCGGGGTGGACCTGGACGGAGTGCTGCGCCAGGTCGGTGACCAGCCAGAAGATCATCATGATGTCCTGGCCGACGACCCCGTCCCGCAGGTCGCCCTCGGCGCGGGCGCGGTCGAGCAGGCGCCCCATGACCTCGGCGACCACCTCGACGGCGGTCCCGCCCAGGCGCCAGCCGCCACCACCGAGCGCCACGTCCCGCAGGCCGAGGTTGTCCACCAGGAGTTCGGTGATGCGCTCCAGGAGGAGGGTGAGGCCGTCCCAGGCGCGCTCGGCCTCGCCGGCGCGCTGCGCGACCTGCGTCAGCTCGCTCAGCGGCTGTTCGAGGGCCGCGTGGATGAGCTCTTCCTTGTCGGCGAAGCGCCGGTACACCGTGCCGACGCCGACGCCGGCGTGGTGGGCGACCTCGTTGAAGCCGACGGCCAGGCCGCGCACGGCGAAGAGCTCCTGGGCGGCGCGCACGATGCGGTCCCGGTTGCGTTCCGCGTCCCGGCGCAGGGAGCCGCGCTGGGCCGGCTCCTGGGTGGCAGGGGGTCGCGGCGTCACCGTCCCAGGGTACCGACTGGCGGCCGGATGGGATCAACATCACAGAGCAAACGGATGAGTGCTATCCACTTCTGATTAGACTGCAGATCCGGATATGTCATATCCGCTTGCGGCCCCCGAACCAGAAAGCGAGCCCTCACCATGGCCGAACTGCTCTACCGGCTGGGCCGGTTCTCCGCCCGGCGGGCCTGGTGGGTGATCACCGCCTGGGTCGTGGTTCTGGCCGTCGCCGTGGGGTCGTTCCTGGCGTTCGGCGGCGCGATGAGCACGACGATGACCATCCCCGGCACGCCCACGGCGCAGGTGACCGACCGCCTCAAGACCGAACTGCCGGTGGCCAGCGGCGGCACCGGGCAGATCGTGCTGCGCGCCGGGACGGAGTTCACCGCCGCCCAGCGCGAGGGCATCACCGCCGCGCTGCGCAGGGTCGCCGACCTGCCCGGGGTCGACCAGGTCGCCGATCCCTTCGTCTCCGACGCCACCCGCGCCGAGCAGGCGAAGAAGATCACCGACGGCCTGGCGAAGGTCGAGGGCGGCCGCGCCCGGCTCACCAAGGGCCAGGAGCAGCTCGACCAGGCCCGGGCCCAGACCGAGGCCGGCCTGCAGCAGGCCGCCGACGACCCCCGCCTCAAGGCGACCCTCGCCCAGCTCGACACCAAGCAGGCCGAGCTCGACCAGCAGAGCGAGGTCCTGGAGCGGTCCGAGCGGCAGTTGCAGGCCGGCCGCGACCTGCTGAGCATGGCCGAGGGCATCCGCACGGTCTCCGCCGACGGCTCGACCGCGGCCGCCACGGTCATCTTCGACCTGCCGCAGCAGGAGATCACCCCCGAGACCAAGGAAGCCGTCACTGAGACGGTCGCCGCGGCCCTGCCGGGCGGCGTCAGCGCCGACTACTCCGTGGAGATCGCCCAGGGCGAGGTGCAGATCGGCGGCGTCGGCGAGGCGGTCGGCCTGGTCGTCGCGGCGATCGTGCTCATCGTCATGACCGGCACCCTCGTGGCCGCCGGGCTGCCGATCCTCAACGCGCTGCTCGGCGTGGGCGTGGCCGTCGCCGGTGCCATGGCGCTGTCCGGCACGATCGAGATGACGTCGGTGACGCCCATCCTGGGCGCCATGCTCGGCCTGGCCGTCGGCATCGACTACTCGCTGTTCATCCTCCACCGCCACCGCCGCCAGTTGAAGGCGGGCATGACGGTCAGCGAGTCCGTCGGGCTGGCCAACGGCACCAGCGGCAACGCCGTCGTCTTCGCCGGCAGCACCGTCCTCATCGCGCTGCTGGCCCTCAACGTCACCGGGATCCCGTTCCTCGCGCTGATGGGCACCGTCGGCGCGGTCGCCATCGCGGTCGCGGTGATCCTCACCGTGACCCTGACCCCGGCGGTGCTCGGCCTGCTCGGGCACCGGCTGCTCCCGCGCCGCGAGCGCAGGGCCGTCGCGGCGAAGGCCGCTCCCGCGGCGGCGCCGAAGCACGTGCTGCCGACCACAAACGGCCGGGCCGTGCTGCGCATCCTGGTCGGCGTCAGCGCGCTGGCGCTCATCGCCATCCCCGCCGCGTCCATGCGGCTCGCCCTGCCGACCGGCGCGTCCGAGGCCGCCGACTCCACGCAGTACCGCGCCTACACCGCCATCACCGAGAAGTTCGGGGCCGGCGCCAACGGGCCGCTGGTCGTGGTCGCCGACCTCGTGCACGGGCAGACGGGCGACGACCTCGTGGCGGCGCAGGCCGCGCTCGGCAAGCAGCTCATGGACGTCGACGGGGTGAACGCGGTCGCGCCCGTCGGGGCCAACGCCAAGGGCACCGTGCTGGTCTTCCAGGTCGTCCCGACCGGCGGGCCGACCTCGGAGTCGACCGCCGATCTCGTGCACGATCTGCGGGGCCGTACGTTGGAGCTGGGGTCCGACGGCGTCACCCTGGCGGTCGCGGGCAGCTCCAGCGCCAACATCGACATCTCCGAGAAGCTCGCCGACGCGCTGCCGACCTACCTGGCGGTCGTCGTCGGCCTGTCGCTGCTGATCCTGATCATCGTGTTCCGCTCGCTGCTGGTGCCGCTGATCGCCACCGGCGGCTTCGTCCTGTCGCTGTTCGCGGCGCTCGGCGGCGTCACCGCGGTCTACCAGTGGGGCTGGCTCGGCGCCCTGTTCGGGGTCACCGACCCGGCGCCGATCCTCAACTTCCTGCCGACGCTGCTGGTGGGCATCCTGTTCGGGCTCGCCATGGACTACCAGCTCTTCCTGGCCTCAGGGATGCGGGAGGCCTACGCGCACGGCGTGCCCGCCCGGCAGGCGGTCACCGAGGGCCTGCGGGCCGGCCGGGCCGTCGTCACCGCCGCCGCGGTCATCATGATCTCGGTGTTCGGCGGGTTCATGTTCTCCCACATGACGATGATCCGGCCGATCGGCTTCGCGCTGGCCTTCGGCGTGCTGGTGGACGCCTTCGTCGTGCGCATGCTGATCGTCCCCGCGGTCATGCACCTGGCGGGCGACAAGGCGTGGTGGCTGCCGCGCTGGCTCGACCGGCTCCTGCCGGACGTGGACGTGGAGGGCGCCAAGCTGGAGCGGAACCACCAGCCGGCGCTCGCCCGAGAGCACGAGCCCGCAGGCCGCTGACCTGCGGGGGCCCGCCCGGTCAGGGGATGCCCAGGCGGGCTCGCGCCTGGTCGATCAGCGGGGCGTGGTGGAAGTCGATCGCCCGCGCGACGCGGTCCTCGATCGTGCCCTCGTCGGGGCCTCCGGCGAGGGCCGCGAGCCGGGCCAGGTCGTCGGGCGTGTGCCGCTCGGCGGCCTGCCGGGCCGCCTCCACCTCCAGCCCGCCGTACGGTCGCCATTTCGAGCACCCCGGCCCGCACGTAGGTCCCGTCGCCGTGCCTTACCTCCAGCCGGCCGCCCCGAGTACGGCTCCGCGGAACGCGTGCTCGGCAGGCGCTGGCCGGGATGCGGCGCGCGTCGGTCGGGATCTTCACCAGGGTGTGCCTGCCGACCGGCACCGGCCCCGACGACAAGGGCCTGTCGCGCAAGCCCATCACCGACAGCGCAATCTCCGCATGGACGACATCGACCTCTCCCAGGCGCACCGCTTCGATGAGGAGACGCCGCTGGAGGAGACGATGGCCGCGTTCGCGGATCTGGTACGGCAGAGCAAGGTGCTCCACCTCGGCGTCTCCGAAGGGCGGGCCGACCAGATCGAGGCCGCCACCGCCCTCCCGGGCAGGCCGACCCGCAAATACCGGCCCGAGCAGCAGCAGCCGCCCGCCGAGAGCCGCGCCACCAGTTCCCTCGGCGGCGCCTTCGTAGGCCGCCGCGACCTAGCCGAGCACGACAGCGGCAAGGTCGCGGCCCCGTTCGACGTGATCCCGGCCTGGACGGCCTGAGCGTTCTGCCCTCGCCTCCGAACCGGTCATGACCGGACAGACACACCACCGAGGTTGCGATCCGGTGACCGCTGCTGCACGTAGAGTCACCCTATGGATGAGGAGCGGATCATCGCGGTCGCGACCAGGCTGTTCGCGGAACTCGGGTACGACGAGTCGACCCTCAGCCTCATCGCCGGGGCGGCGAACGTGCAGCCGGCCGACATCGTCGCGCTCTTCGGCGGCAAGCAGGGGCTGTACCAGGCGGTGATGCGCCGGGTCGACGCGGTGGAGCGGGACGCGCTGCGCACGGCGCTGGCGGGCTTCTCGCCCAGCGCCGAGTCGAGCAAGCGGCTGGCCGACGCCTACCTCGACCTCATGGCGAGCAACCCGCACATCCCGCTGCTGTGGATGCACCGCTGGATGGGAGACGCGTCCGACTCGCCGGAGATGGAGGAGGGCTACACCCGCCCGCTCGTCGACGACATCGTCGCGGAGATCGAGCCGCTCATGCCGCCCGGCGTCGATGCCCGCTACTTCGTGTGGACGATCGTCTGGTGCGTCTTCGGGTTCCTGACCGGCGGCGTGCTCGACCGGCCCCGCGTGGACCGTGAGGTACGGCCGGCGGAGCTGGCCAGGTTCCGGGCCCACCTGCACCAGATGATGGACCGGATGCTGATGACCTAGCCCGCCTGCGCCGGGCGGTCCGGCTCGGAGAGGTCGCCCAGCGGGCCGAAGAAGCCGACGATCCGGGTCAGCCGGCCGTCCGCGCCGACCTCCGCGAAGTCCAGCCCGTCCGGCAGCGCCGTACCGTCCGGGAAGATCAGCCGCCAGGCGAACCGGGCCAGCCCGTGATGGTCGTCCACCCGGCTGACCCGCACGACCCGCGTCCCGGGACGGGCGCTCAGCACCCCGTCGATGTGGGCGAGCAACCCGTCCAGCCCGGCGGCGTGCACGGTCGGGTCGGTGTAGGTCGCCCCGTCCGCCCAGACCTCGGACAGCAGCGCGCGCCGCCGGTCGGGGTCAGGCTCGCTCCAGGCGGCGCAGTACGTGTCGATGAGAGCAGTGAGGTCGGCCATTTCGCCATTCTCCCGGCTCATCGGCCTCCGTGGGTGATGAACGGCTCGGTGAGGTGCGGCGTCGCCAGGTGCAGCGTGGTGCCGGCCGCGTGGTCGAGTAGGCGCTTCCTGGAGCGTCCGGCCGCCTCGGCGTCGACCTCGTGCGCGTAGACGAGGTCGGGGTTGAGCAGTTGCAGCGCGTGCACCAGGAGGTCGCCGGTGACGAGCACCTGCTCCCGTCCGCCGGTGACCAGCACGCTCTGGTGGCCGGGTGTGT
Source organism: Nonomuraea sp. NPDC050328 (assembly GCF_044459405.1). Classification (NCBI taxonomy): domain Bacteria; kingdom Bacillati; phylum Actinomycetota; class Actinomycetes; order Streptosporangiales; family Streptosporangiaceae; genus Nonomuraea; species Nonomuraea sp. NPDC050328. The sequence continues at coordinate 29,527 of NZ_JBITIW010000017.1, forward strand.
GACCGGGGGTGGCGATCGCCCGGCCGGTGCGCAGGGGCGTGTCCCCGTCGAGGAGCCGGAGCCGGCCGGCCGCCGCGAGCGGGTCGGTGAGGGCCTCGCGCAGCACCGGGTTGAGCGCGTCGATGGCGTCGTACTCGGCCCGCTGGAGCAGGTACTCGGCGTTCGGGAAGTAGGGACGGCGGCCGTCCGCCTCGTCGGTCACGACCGCCCAGCCGACGTGGTCGGTGTGCAGGTGGGTGAGCACCACGGTGTCGACGTCGGCCGGGTCGATGCCCGCCGCGGCGAGCGACGCCGGGAGGACGCCTGGCACGGGCGCCCAGGCGCGGGCCGGGCTGTCCGCCGGTCCGATCCCGGCGTCCACGAGCGTGAGTCCCTGGTCGTTGCGGATCGCGTAGGCCCGGAACTGCAGCCACCAACGGCCCTCGGCGTCGACCGAGCCGGGGTCGAAGCGGTCCGCCTCGGCCCACTGGGCGTCCGTGGCCTCGGGAAAGGCCTCGGCGCGCGGGGCGAAGAAGGGGCCCTCGGCGTCGGGGAGGGCGATGATCTCGGTCGAGCCGATCCGGAGGCGGGCCACACTGTGGGACATGGCCGCGATCCTGCCATCCCCGCCACGCCCGTCGTCACCCGCCCCGGCCGGTCAGTCCCGGGACGGGAGGGGGCCGAGGTCGCGGGCGACCTGGGCCAGGGATCGGATCGTCTCGTTCTCGGTCTCGGTGCGCCAGACCATGGCGTACGGCAGTGGCCCCAGGTCGGTGACGGGGAGGTAGGTGATGTCCGGCCGTCGGTGTCCTGCACCAGCGGGCCGCGCTCGATCAGGCGGCCGCGGCCGGTCTCGCGCGGGATGACGGCTTCGTACCAGTAGCCGGGCCGGGTGTCGGACTGCGGGTGCTGGAAGCCGGCGGCCATCTCCAGCGACACCGACGACCGGCCGCCGACGTCGCCACCCAGGCCCTGGACGGCCTCGCCCAGGGACAGCCCGAGACCCTCGCCGACGACCTCACCCGCCAGATTCGCCGCAGCCTGTCCCAGGGCCCGCGGCCCGGCCCGCCTCGGCTGACCTGTCCATGATCGCAGGCCGACGGTACGGTGACCGGGAGGTACTCCCCTCGCGCGACACCCAGCCATGCACCGGAAACCGCCGGATTGGTCCTCCATCACCCCGCGATTTTGGACCTCAGGCCGGGTACCGATTCCTGTCAGGCTGAAAGCATGACAACCACAGCAACCCGCTTCGACGGGCAGGTCCTCACTCCCGCCGACCCCGGGTACGACGCCGCTCGCACTGTCTGGAACGCCATGGTCGACCGGCGGCCGCGCATGATCGTCCGTGCTGCGGGCGTGGATGACGTGGTCGCCGCCGTACGGCTGGCGCGCGAGCTCGGGCTGGAGATCGGGGTGCGGTGCGGCGGGCACAACGCGGCCGGCTTCGCCGTACCCGAGGACGGGCTCATGATCGACCTGACGCCGATGGGCGGGGTCCGGGTCGACCCGGTCCGGCGGCTGGCCCGGGTTCAGGGCGGCGCGCTGCTCGGGGCGCTGGATCGGGCGGCGCAGGCGTACGGGCTGGCCACCACGGCGGGCAACGTGTCGCACACCGGCGTCGGCGGGCTGACTCTGGGCGGCGGGATGGGGTGGCTGGCCCGGCAGTACGGGCTGGCCTGCGACAACGTCGTGTCGTACACGGTGGTCACCGCCGACGGGGAGGTGGTGACGGCGAGCCGCGGCGAGAACCCGGAGCTGTTCTGGGGGCTGCGCGGCGGGGGCGGGAACTTCGGGATCGTGACCGAGTTCGAGTTCCGGTTGCACCACACGGGCACCCGGACGCTGGTGGCCGAGTTCGACTTCCGCGCCGAGGACGCCGTGCCGGTTCTCGAGGGCTGGCGGGATCTGAACGCGGTCGCGCCCCGGCAGGCGACGTTCACCGCGGATGTCGGCAGTGGTCCCGGCGGGCCGATCGCGACCGTGGGGTTCGTGTGGGTGGGCGATCCGGAGGAGGGGCGCCGGTTGCTGCCCGCGATGCGGGCGCTCGGGCGGCCGATCGGGGCGCGGGTGACGACGCCGTCCTACCTGGAGCTGCAGACGCGGAACGACACCACGGGCGGGCACGCCTACCGCCGGTACTCCAAGGGGCTCTACCTGCGGCGGTTCCCGGTCGAGGCGATCGAGGCGTTCCTGTTGCGCGGCGGGTCCGATCTGAGCGACGACCCCTTCCTGCCCGCGTCCGGGTTGCAGGCGCACGGTGGGGCGATCGACGACGTGCCGGATGCGGACGCGGCGTTCAGTCATCGGGGCACGATGGTGGAGTTCGGTGCCGGGTCCCGGTGGAGTGACGCGGCCGAGGACGAGGCCCGGATGGGTGCCGCGCGTGCGGCCGGGGCGGTGCTGGAGCCGTACGCGAGCGGGGTCTACGTCAACTCGCTGACCGCCGACGAGCTGGCCGACGGGCGACGCGGTGTGCGGCGGGCGTACTCGGCCGAGAAGCTGGCCAGGCTGACCGCGCTGAAGACCGCCTACGACCCGGCGAACGTGTTCCATCTGAACCAGAACATCCGCCCGTCCCAGTGACGTGGAAGGGTGACGTGGAGGACAGGTGGCGCCGGCCGGGAAGGCGTGCCGTCTCCCGCCCGAAGTGGAAGGTGGAGCCGGGTGGGAAGGCCGTGGCGCGGGGTCAGGTGTCTCGGAGCTCTCGGATGGCCGCGGCCAGCAGGGTGACGCCCTCGGTGATGGCGGTCTCGCCGAGGATGGCGTAGCCGAAGATCAACCCCCCGGGCCCGGGGGCGAGGCGGAAGGCGCCGACACCCTGGAGGCCGAGCCCGCGCCGGGCGGCAGCCGCCACCACCGCCGCCTCGTCGAGGCCGGGCGGCAGCCAGGCCACCACGTGCTGCCCGGCGGCGATCCCGGCCGGCCGCAGCTCCGGCAGGTGGGCACGCAACGCCCCCAGCAGCACGTCACGACGACGCCGGTACACCGGCCGCATCCGGCGGAGGTGCCGGTCGAACTCGCCCCGGCCCAGGAAGTCGGCGAAGGTGAGCTGGTCGATGACCGACGAGCCGCGGTCGGCCAGCAGTTTGGCCTCGGCGACGTCGGCCACCAGGTGGCCGGGCAGCACCATCCAGCCGAGCCGCAGCCCCGGCGCGAGCGTCTTGCTGGCCGTACCGCAGTAGACGACGTGATCGGGCGCGAGACCCTGCATGGCGCCGACCGGCGCGCGGTCGTAGCGGTACTCGGCGTCGTAGTCGTCCTCGATGACGAGCGCGCCACGCGCCCGCGCCCAGCGGATCACCTCGGCCCTGGCCGCCGCCGACAGCACCCCGCCGGTCGGCCATTGGTGCGAGGGCGTGAGGATCAGGGCGTCGGCCTCGCCGAGGGCGTCGACCAGGATGCCGTCCGGGCCGACCGGGATGCCGATCACGTCCAGCCCGGCCGCCCCGGCCAGCACGCGGGCGTCGTCGACGGACGACGGGTCCTCCACGGCGATCCGCCGGGCCCCGCGCCGCGCGAGCACCTGGATCAGCAGCGAGACGCCCTGCCCGTAGCCGTTGCAGATGACCACGTCGTCGGGTACGGCCAGCGTGCCGCGCACCCGGTTGAGGTAGTCGCACAGGGCCTGCCGCAGCTCGGGCACGCCACGCCCGTCGAGGTAGGCGAACCGGTCGTTGGGCGTGGTGGTGAGCACGGCCCGCACCGAGCGCAGCCAGGCGGCCCGCGGGAACTGCGACACGTCGGTGCGCCCGTATCCGAAGTCGACCTTGAACCCGGCGGCGGGAACGGCCCGCCGCGCGACAGGGGGCTTGGCGGCGGGCGGCGGCGCGGCGACCTGGGTGTAGCCGCCCGACCGGCTGGCCAGGTAGCCCTCGGCCACGAGCTGCTGGTAGGCCTCCACGATCACGCCGCGCGAGACGCCGAGCCCGGCCGCGAGGGTGCGGGTGGGCGGCAGCGACGCACCGGCCCGCAACCGCCCGTCCCGGATGCCCGCGCGGATGGCCGCCTCGATCTGCCGGTGCAGCGGCACCCCGGCGTCGCGGTCCAGCTCGATGAGCAAGTCCTCGGCCGGGCCGGAATTGGTCCCCGAACGCCCCACGGGGCCGACCTTACCGGCGGGGACCAATTCCCGCCACGGATCAGCCGTCCGAGGCGTCCAGCGCGACCGCCTGGCCGACGTAGCCGAGCAGGGCCTGGTGGTGGGCGGCCAGGTCCTCGGCCTTCTTGAGCTTGACGTGCCTGGTCTTCTTGCCGACGCCGGTGAGCAGGCCGGCGGCGTCCTCGAACTCGGCGCCACGCTCGAAGGCGAAGGTCACGTGGGTCTTGCTCACGCTGATGACGGCCAGGATCTTGTTACCCCGCCAGGCCGGCGAGCCGTACGTGAGCACCTCGCGCGCCTCGGGCGCGCCTTCCGCCATCAGCGCGCGGATCCCGCGCACGAGGTCCTTGTGCTGGTCCGGCACCTTGTTCTCGATGAAGTCGTCCACGTCGGGGTTGCTCATCCCGGGCTCCTCATGATCGGTGGCAGGTGGCGACCATAACGCGCACGACGCCGCGAAGGGTACCGTTTCGGCGTCAGGCGGCCCTGCCCCGGGCGAGGTAGAGGCTCATCGCGGTGAAGTCGACGGTGACGGCGTACGGCTTCCAGAAGCAGTGCGAGAACCAGCCCATGGTGTCGAACCCGGTCCCGTACGGCCAGGGCACGTTGACCTGCTGGTTGGGGTTGGAGTAGCAGTAGACCCCGCGGGCGGCGGCGTGGCCGAGGCGGATCTCCTCCGGATAGCAGGGATGGACGACGGCCGGGTGGCTCTGCGCGAAGGTCCCGATCTGCCGGTCGCGGTCGGTGCGGATGCCGAGCTGCTCGGCGGTCTTGCCGCGCAGGCCCGCGGCGATCTCGCTGCCGCCGCCCAGGTTCACGCCGACCACGCCGGTGCGGGACCCGGCGGCGCCGGTGAAGCTGCCCGTGCTGTGCAGGTACTGCTCGCGGGCCAGCCACAGCGGGAGCCGTTCGGCGCCCGCCCGGGCCTTGGCCGCCGCTTCCGGGGTACGGCGGCGCAGGATCAGCTGCCGGCCGGCGTAGTCGAAGGTGGTCAGCAGGTGGTAGAAGACCCACGTGCCGATCAGCCCGTCGCTGTCGGCGTCGTCGAGGTCCTCCCCCGACTCGGTCGCCGACCAGCCCACCGGGATGTTACGCAGTTCGAGGCCGCCCAGCCTGAAGGAGTCCAGGATCCCGTAGTGCGCCCAGAAGGGGCCGTTCCCGAAGTCGACCTTCTGGCTGCTGACGGGCTTCACCCCGGCTTCCCTGGCCACCGAGGCGCGCAGCCCCAGGTTCGGTGCGCCGGTGTAGAAGGTGAAGCGCTTGGCCGGTCCGCCGTTGACCGAGGCCTCCACCAGCGGGATCGGGTCCACCTGCGTCCACGGCACCCGGGCGCTCTCGCCGTGGATCTGGTACGCCTCGCCGCGGACAGCCGCGAACCACGCGGCGTAGCCGTCCTCACCGGCGGCCTTCCAGTGCGGCGCGGACGGGCCCAACTTGTCCTGCCGGAGGTAGCAGTCGGCCAGCAGGTGGTTGGCGTGCCTGTCGCCGGGAGCCAGACTCAGGGCCAGCTTGAGGTACTTCTCGGCGTCGGCGAACCGGTTGCCCAGCAACGCCACGTAGCCGCGCTGGCGGGCGGCGTGCAGGTTCTTCGGGTCCTTCTTCAGGAGCTCCTCGTACGCGCGGCCGGCCTGCTCGAACCGGCCGGAGGTGAACAACGCGTCGGCATCGCCACCCGCCGACGCCGCGGTCGTCTCACCCAGCAGCGGCACCGTCGCGGCGCCCGCCAGTACGGCGGCGCCCCTGAGCACCGAACGCCGATCCCACCTGTGGCCCTCGGCCATGGCTTCTCCTTCGTCGCAACGTCTCGTCACGGCGGCTCCGGGACTCGCCCACCGTCCGACCCGTCCACTGTCGGGCGGCGGCGTCCTCGCCTCGTCCCGGTCGTGTCATGGTTGCGTCACGACAAGATCGGCCCGGCGCTCAGGGGCGGGACGGCAGGCGCAGGGTGAAGGTGGTGCGGACGCCCGGGACGCTGACGGCCGAGGCGGTGCCGCCGTGCGCCTCGGCCAGGTCGCGGACGATGGCCAGGCCGAGGCCGCTGCCGCCGGTGAGCCGGTTGCGGGACTTGTCCGCCCGCCAGAACCGGTCGAAGACGTGCGGCAGGTCGTCGGCGTCGATGCCGCTCCCCGTGTCGGTCACCTCGACGAGCACGTGGTCGCCGTCCTGGCGGGCGCTCAGCGTGATCCGCCCGCCGGCCGGCGTGTGCCGCAGGGAGTTGGCCACCAGGTTGCCGACCGCCTGGCGGAGCCGTACCGGGGCGGCGGTCAGGCCGGGCGCGCCGGTGACCTCGGTGGTCAGGGTGAGCCCGGCGGCCTCGGCCCGGCTGCGGTGGGCGGTGGCGACCTGGTCGAGCAGGTCGCCGAGGTGGACCGGTTCGAGGTGCAGGCGGAGCTTGCCCGCGTCGGCGAGGGCGAGGTCCTGGAGGTCGTCGACGATGTGCTGCAGGAGCAGGATCTCCTCGACCAGCGAGGCGATCAGCGCCGGGTCGAGCTCGGCGACGCCGTCCTGGGCCGCCTCCATCCAGCCCCTGAGGTTGCTCAGCGGGGTGCGCAGCTCGTGCGAGACGTCGCTGACCATGGCCTTGCGCTGCTGCTCCATGCGTTCCAGGTGGGCGGACATCTCGTTGAAGGCGGTGGCCAGCTCGCTGATCTCGCCGGTGGTCCTCACCTGGACGCGGGCGGAGGTGTCGCCGTCGCGCATCCGCCGGGTGGCGTGGGTGAGCGCGTTCACCGGCCCGACCAGACGCCTGGCCGCCATGACGCTCACGCCGACGGTCAGGATCAGCACGAGCAGGGCGGCTCCGGCGATCGAGGGCAGCGGGATGCGCTGGCCGGTGGCCTCGGCGGGCGAGCCTATGTACAGGTAGGCGGCCGGGGCGACGTACGGGTCGAGCTGCTGCTTGCGGGCGGAGACGACGCACGCGGAGATCGCCTGGTCGGGTTCGCCCGCGGGCCGGCTCCGCTCCGGGACCCAGGTGAAGTCGAGGCCGACCGAGCCGCCCTCGACGCCGGTGCCCTTCAGACACCGGCCGACCAGCGTGTTGAGCTGCTTCAGCGCGGCCTTCTCGGTGCGCGTCGGCGTGGTGAAGGTGGTGGCGTCGCAGGGACCGGTGACCTCCGGGGCCGGGGCCGGGCTCGCCTCGGCCGGTTTCGCCTCGGCCGGGACGCCGCCCTCGCCGGTGGTCGTCACGAAGGTCCGGCCCGTGGCGGAGACGGTCGTCTGGACGGTCTGCCCGGTGCGCCGCAGGCAGGTGGCGTAGGCGGCGGCGGCCTTCGTCAGCCGGGCGCGGTCGCGCTCGGGCAGCAGGAACGGCCCCACCGCGCGGGGATCGATGCGGTCCTTGGCCGCTCCGGGCACCAGGGTCACGTCCACGGTCAGCGGGTCGACCACGGCCGACACCCGGGACGGCAGCGGGGTGTCGGCGGCGGCCGAGTCCGCGATGACCGTGCCCTGCTCGGTGGTCAGCGCGACGCGGCGGCTGTGCCGGGCGGCCAGGTCGCGGACGGTGGCGGCGACGCCCGACCAGTCCGGATGGCGGGCGGCGTAGCCGAGCAGCGCGTTGTTGATCTGCGCGTCGCTGGCCAGCGTCTGGCCCTGCTCCCGCTCGATCGCGCCGGAGGTGCTGCTGGCGGCCAGCCAGGCCGTCGCCGAGATCGAGCAGACCGCCACGACCGCCGAGCTGGTGAGCAGCCGGACGAACAGCGACCTCATGCCTGGATCAGCTTGTAGCCGACGCCGTACACGGTCAGCAGCCGGACCGGGCGGCGCGGGTCGGGCTCGATCTTCCTGCGCAGGTTCATCACGTGCGCGTCGACGGTGCGTTCGGTGACGTACCCGTCGAAGCCGTGGATGCGCTCCAGCAGTTGCTTCCTGGTGAACACCCGCTCCGGCTCGGCGGCCAGCGTCTCGATGATCCTGAACTCGGCGAGCGTGCAGTCCACCGGCGTGCCCGCCGCGGTGACCGTGTGCCGGACCGGGTCCACGACCAGGTCGCCCGCCCGCAGCAGCCGCCCGCTCTCCCGTGCCTTCCCGGTACGGCGCAGCAGCGTCCGCACGCGGGCCATCAGCTCGCGCGGGCTGTACGGCTTGGTCACGTAGTCGTCGGCGCCCAGGTCGAGGCCGAGCAGCAGGTCGTCCTCGGTGGAGCGGGCGGTCAGCATCAGGATCGGCAGGTCCGACTCGGCGCGCAGCACCCGGCAGACGTCCAGCCCGTCCACCTTCGGCATCATCACGTCGAGCAGCACCAGGTCGGGCTCGCCCTGCCGGGCCCCGTCGATCGCCGAGCGGCCGTCGTGCACGACCAGGACCTCGTGGCCCTCCCGCTCCAGGTAGCGGCTGAGCAGCTCTGCCTGCTTGGGGTCGTCCTCGGCGACCAGCACGTACGCGCACATGGCCCCGAGACTATGCCCAGGCCAGGGGTGCAAACGGGATCCGCATGACAGGCGAACAGGATCCTCACATTCTGCTGCCAGGCTGCGCCGCGTGAGAACCAACCGGACCCCGCTCCGCACGGCCGCCGTGACGGCACTCGCCTTCCTGCTGACCGGCTGCGCGGGGAGCGCAGGCGGCGCGGACGGCGCGGGCGGCGCTCGGACGGCGGCCCACGCCGTACGGCAGGCCCCGCCGAGCGGCGTCACCGCTTCGAAGATCGCGAGCGTCAAGGGGGCACGGATCGCGATCCACCAGGCCAAGGACGGCCCGGTCCAGCGGACGATCAAGAGTCCCAACGGCTACGGCGCGACCCGCGTCTTCCTGGTGGAACGGGACGAGGGCGCCTGGCTCCAGGTGCTGCTGCCGATCCGGCCCAACGGCAGCAAGGGCTGGATCAAGGCGGCCGACGTCACCCTCACCGAGACCACCCACCGCGTCGAGATCGACCGCGGGGCGTTCAGCTTCACGGTCTTCGACGGCGACCGGGTCGTCAGGACGGGCAAGGTCGCGACCGGCGAGGCGGGCACTCCCACTCCCCCGGGCCGCTACTACTTCACCGAACTGGTCAAACCCGCCGGCGCGGGCGGGGCCTACGGGGCTTACGCCTTCGGGCTGAGCGGCTTCTCGCCGGTGCTCAAGACCTTCGCCGGCGGGCCCGGCCAGCTGGCCGTCCACGGGACCGACGACGCCTCGGCCATCGGCACGCGGGCCAGTCACGGCTGCGTCCGGGTCAGCAACGCCGACATCACCTGGATGGCGAAGAACCTGGCGATCGGCACCCCGGTCGTCGTCAAGGGCTGAGGCCCTAACTCCTGAAGAAACAGAGGAACCCGTTATGAAGATCAAGGCCACGCTCCTCGGCGCCTGCGCCGCCCTGGCCCTCGCGGCAGGCTTCACCGGCCTGTCCGGCCCGGCCGCGGCCAACCCCTCGAAGCCCGCCCCCGTCTCCGCCACCGACCCCGCCCCGGCCCCGGCCGAGAAGCCGGCGGTGGTCTCCACCGACGAGCCCGCCCCGGCTCCCGCCGAGAGCCGTCCCTCCGCCGCCCCGGGTGAGCCGGTCGTCGCCAACCCGTCCTACACCGGCTGACCCACCCCTCATCCGCCGCGGCGTCCTGCTCCGGCCCGCCGGTCGCCCACCGCGACCTGGCCATCGCGGGCCGGAGCAGGACCGCGGCCACGTTCGCCCTCCGCCCGTCCCCGTATCTACTTGCGAAGCCGGGTCGCCACGAGGAGCACCACCTCCCCGGCGAGCACCGCGAGGGCCGCCCACGCCCACCCCTTGGCCGCACCGAAGTCCGCCGGAGGCGTCCCCGACCTGGTGCTGAGCGCCTTCTCCAGCTCGCCCCACCACAGCAGCAGGGCGACAAGGAGGCAGAACACCGGCGCGACGGCCATGAGGCACCCCGAACCACAGCCAGATCTCATAGAGCGGGATTATTCGCGACGAAACCGCCCGCGTCAGGAGCTCGGTGAGCCGCACGCAGGGCCGGTACGATTGTGTGCGCTGCATACATCGGAAGGAGCGGCCCGTGTCCCACCCCGGCACCTCGTACCACCACGGCGACCTGCGGGCCGCCTGCCTGCGGGCCGCGCGGGAGCTCCTCGAGGAGGACGGCGGCGCCGGGCTGTCGCTGCGGGCGGTGGCGCGCCGGGCGGGGGTGTCGCCGACGGCGCCCTACCGGCACTTCGCCGACCGCGACGCGCTCATCTCGGCGGTCGCCGCGGAGGGGTACCGCGACCTCACCGAGCACCTGGCCGCGGCCCACCCCGCGCCGCCCCGCACGCCCGACGACCTGGCCGACATCGCGGTGGCCTACGTGCGGTTCGCCCTCGACCGGCCGGCGATGTTCAAGGTGATGTTCGCCGAGCCCTGCGACCCGTCCAGCGAGGAACGGGCCGCCGCGATCGCGGCCATCTCCGCCTACCTCCACGCCCTGGTGCGCGGCGCCTTCCCGGGCCGCGACCCCGAGCCGCTGGCGACCGCGGTCTGGGCGCTGGTGCACGGGCTGGCCTTCCTGCATCTGGACGGGAAGTTCGACACCTCCACGCCGGAGCAGGCCGCCGACCGGGTCCGCTCCGCCGTACACGCGCTGTTTCCGGCGGGAGCGACCGCCTAGGTCAGCCGGGCCGGCGGAGGGTCCGGCGGACGGCGAGGCCGCCGAGGGCGGCCGACAGGAGCACCAGGATCCCCGCGTCGGTCCACTGGAACCGCCAGAACCGGGACGGCGGGTGGTAGTACACCGCGAACCGGTACCCCTCGGCGAACAGGCACGCCTGCCAGGCCTCGGTGTTGCGTCCGCTCTGCCCGACGTCCACCCGGCGCGCGCAGCCGCTGCCGGCCGGCTCGGCGACCTCCCTGCCGGACGGCTCCACCCAGGCCGCCCGCACCAGCCGCGCGTCGGGATCGTCCAGCACCACGGTGCCGGTCAGCTCGGTCCGCGCCGGCTCGGCGTAGTGGTCGCTCACCTGGAACAACACGAACATCGTCACCGTCACCCCGGCCACGACCAGCGCCATCGCGGGCAGCGTGCGGCGGAACAGCGCGCCGGCCAGGGTGCCGAGCGCGAAGGCGTACAGCCACCACGCCGCCGGAGCCACCCCGACCATGTTGAACACCCCGAGGTTGCCGAAGGTGGAGTCGACGCCCTCGCGGAACACCGGCCGCCACAGGCTCACCATGATCGACAGCAGCAGCCCGCCGGCGACGACCGCGCCGCCCAGGACCGCCAGCTTGACCGCCAGCCACCGCCACACCGGCACGGCCTGGGTCCAGGCCAGGCGGTGGGTGCCGCGCTCGTACTCCCGGCCGAGCAGGGGCGCGCCCCAGAACGCCCCGATCAGCGCCGGTGCCACCAGCGGCATCCAGCCGAACACCGAGTAGACCGCGTCGTAGCGCCGCGCGAGCGCCACGGCCACCTCGTCGCAGGTCGCGGCCGGTCCGGTGCAGCCGGACGGGGCCCGCTCGGCCACGTACGAGCTCGCCTCCAGGGCCGACCCGAGCAGCAGCGCCCCGAGCAATGCCAGGAGGCCCGCCGTGACGAGGATCTGCGCCCGGTGCTGTCGCCACGTCACCCAGATCACGCGCCCACCCCCGTCAGGTACGGCAGCGCCGCCGACTCGGGGCTGCGCAGGTAGCCCATGACGAGCTCGTCCAGCCCGGGGTGCCGCACCCGCCAGCGCGGATCGGGCGGCGGCCCGCCCCTGACCAGCAGGGTGACCTGCCGGCCGGTACGGCTCGCGGCCACCACCTGGAGTCCCGCCGCCGACGCCTCCTCCGGCCCGGTGAGCACCAGGTGCCCGGTCAGCAGGTCCTCGATGTCGCCGCTGACCTGCAGCCGGCCCCCGTTCAGCACGATCAGCCAGTCGCAGGTGTCCTCGAGGTCGGACACGACGTGCGAGGAGAGCAGCACGGTCAGCTCGCGCCCGGCGACCTCCGCCATGATCGAGCGCATCACGTCGTGCCGGGCGAGCGGGTCGAGGTTGGCCAGCGGCTCGTCCAGCACGAGCAGGTCGGGGCGGGTGGCGAGCGCCAGCGTGACCGCGACCTGCGCCTGCTGGCCGCCGGACAGCCGGCCCACCTTGCGCCGGAGCGGGATGCCGAGCCCGGCCAGGCGATCGGCGGCGGCTTCGCCGTCCCAGCGGGTGTTCATGCGGCGGCCGAAGGCGAGCATCTCGGCGACGGTGAAGGTGTCGTACAGCGGCTTGTCCTGCGCCACGAAGGCCGCCTCGCCGGTCACGCGGACGCTGCCCAGCGCGGGCCGGAGCAGGCCGACGGCCGCGTGCATGAGCGTGGTCTTGCCCGCGCCGTTGGGCCCGACGAGCGCCGCCACGCGCCCGGCGGGCACGGCCAGCGAGCAGTCGCGCAGCACCCAGGTACGGCGGTAGCGGACCCCCAGGCCGGTCACCTCCAGGGCGGGGCTCATGCGACCTCCTCCTTCGCGGCCTCGGCCAGCACCACGGCGAACAGCGCCCGCAGGTCCTCGTGGTCGAGCCCCGCCGAACGGGCCTCGCGCACCCACCCCTCCAGGCCGCGCCGCAGCCGGGTGTGCTCGGCGAGCGTCGCCCCCGCGATGCCCTGCCGGACGAAGGTGCCCATCCCCGGCCGGCCCTCGACCAGCCCGTCGCGCTCCAGCTCCCGGTAGGCCTTGAGCACGGTGTTGGGGTTGATGGCCAGGCTCTCGACCACCTCGCGGGCGGTCGGCAACTGGTCGCCGGGCCGGAGCGTGCCCAGCCGGAGCGCCTGTTTGACCTGGTGGACGAGCTGCAGGTACGTGGAGACGCCCGAGCCCCGGTCCAGGTTGAACTCGATCAACCGAAACACCCTTTCACTATTCGAATAGTGAAAGGGTGTTGGATCAAGCCGCCGCTTGTCAACCGGCGACCGGCCTCGGGTCAGACGAAGCGCCGCACGAAGGCCAGGGCGGTGTCGCAGACCTCGCGCCAGCCGCTGTCCACCGTCAGGGAGTGGCCGCGGCCGGGCATCTCGACGATCTCGGTGACGTGGTGCTCGTTGCGGGCCTGCTTCTTGTAGGAGGCGTTGGCGATGGCCCAGGGCACGGTGTGGTCCTTCTCCCCCGAGATGATCAGCAGCGGGCCGCGGTCGCCGGCGGTGCTGTCGACCTTGGTCTCGCTCCACGGGTTGAAGTTGGCCACCGCCGCCTGGAACAGCGGCGCGCCCGGAGCCGGGACCGCGAACGTCTCGTACAGCTCCCGGGCCTCCTGCTCGCTGACCGCGTTGGCGAAGGAGTAGCGGAACTGCTCGTAGGTCAGCGGCACCGCCCGGTGGATGTTGGCCGGGTTGCCCAGCACCGCCGAGGCCGCCCGCAGCGAGGAGAACGGCAGCGGCAGCACACCCTGGAAGGGGGCCGGGTCGATGGCCACGCTCGCGCAGGCCAGGCCGCGACCGGCGAGGATCTGGGCCAGCAGGCCGCCGAAGGAGTGCCCGACGACGACGGGCTTGCGCTCCAGCTTGCCGATGAGGTCGGCGAAGTGGTCGGCGACCTGGCCGACGGTCTTGTGCGCGAAGACCTCGGGGTGGGCGTTGGCCTCGGCGACCGTCTCGGGGTCGTCCGGCCAGCCGGGCAGGACCGGGGCGAACCCGGCCTCGGCGAAGACCCGGGCCCAGCGGTCCCAGCTCGTGGGCAGCAGCCACAGGCCGTGCACGAAGACGGCCGGGATGCGCCCGTCGGCGTTGGCGCGCTCGATCTGCGCGAGGTCGCGGGCGTAGGAGGCGTCGGATGCGGGAGATGACATGGTCACAGTCCTCAGGGGTTCAGGGCGCGGCGGAGGGTGTCCACGGCCAGGCTGATCGCCGATTCGGCCGCGCTCGTCTCGCGCAGCGCGTTGAGCATGACGAAGTCGTGGATGATGCCGAGGTAGCGCACGGCGGTGACCGGGACGCCGGCGGCGCGCAGCTTGCCGGCGTAGGCCTCGCCCTCGTCGCGCAGGACGTCGGCCTCGGCGGTGATGACCAGCGCGGGCGGCAGCCCGGTCAGGTCCTCGGTGGTGGCGCGGAGCGGGGAGGCGGTGAGCTCGGCCCGCTGGGCCGGGTCGGTGGTGTACTGGTCCCAGAACCACTGCATGGCGTCGCGGCGCAGGAAGTAGCCTTCGGCGAACTGGTGGTAGGAGCCGGTGTCGAAGGCGGCGTCGGTGACCGGGTAGAACAGCACCTGCTGGCGCAGGCTCACCCCGCCGCGCCGCTTGGCCATCAGGGTGAGGGCGGCGCTCATGTTGCCGCCGACCGAGTCGCCGGCCACCGCGACCCTGGCCGGGTCGAGTCCCCTGGCCGGGCCTTCGGCGACGATCCACTGGGCGACCGTCCAGTTCTGCTCGATCGCCACCGGGTAGCGGTGCTCGGGCGACAGGTCGTAGTCGGGGAAGACCACCGCGGCGCCCGCGCCGACCGCGAGTTCGCGCACCAGCCGGTCGTGGGTGTGGGCGTTGCCGAACACCCACCCGGCCCCGTGGATGTAGTGGATGACCGGCAGCACGCCCCCGAGCCCTGCCGGGCGGACGATCCGGACGCGCACCTCGCCGGTGGGCCCGCCGGGCACGGTCACCCACTCCTCGTCCACGTCCGGTCTGGCCACCGGCCCGGACTGCACCTCGTCAACGATCTTCCGGCCCTCCTCCGGCGGGAGCTGGAAGAGGTAGGGCGGCTGCGCGGTCGCCTCGGCGAATGCTCGCGCCGCGGGCTCCAGAACTGGTTCGACAGTGTTCACACCAGAAACGGTGCCAGCGCGCCGGGCCGGGCTCCAGGCAGGAAACCGGCAGGAAACCGCTCAGCCGCCGAGCTTGGCGCGCAGCTTGGCGGCGTCGGCGTGGTCGAGCGGGACGAGCAGGCCGAGCGCCTGCCGCCACGCCGCGGCGGCGGCCTCCGCCTCGCCCAGGGCGTGGTGGGCGTCGCCGAGGTGATCGAGCACCTCGGCCTCCAGCTTGGGGCGGCCCGTGTGCCGGTACAGCTCCAGGGAACGCCCGAAGCTCGTGACGGCCCGCCCGTGCTCGCCCTGGTGGTGCTGGATGTAGCCCAGGGTGTCCCACGCGGAGGCCTCGGCCGCGGTCATGTTCTGTACGGCCAGCAGCTCGATGGCCTGCTCGCAGGAGGCCAGCGCCTCGTCGTAGCGGCCGAGCAGCGCGGCGTACCAGGCGACCGAGGCGAGTTCCCGGGCCTCCCCCGGCAGGTTGCCCGCCTCCCGGTAGCGGTCGAGCGCCTGGCAGGCGTGGCCCAGGGCCGCGTCGTGCTCGCCGAGCTGGCCGTGCAGCCAGCCCAGGTCGTGGTGGACGCGGGCCTGGTCCAGGGCGGGGCCGGCGGGGTCGAGCAGGTCCAGGAGCCGGGCCTTGGCCTGGTCGGAGCGGCCCATCTGCTGTTCCTGGACCGCCACCCAGTTCACCACCGCCGCCGCGTGCCGTACCCCGGCCGGGTCGCGGCGCACCGCCTCGGCGGCGCGGGTGAGGAAGGCCAGCGACTCCCGGCCGAGCGACCACACGTGGCCGGAGAAGGCGTCCACGGTGGTCCAGGCCAGTTGCCACAGGTGGGTGTCGAACCCGCCCAGCACGGCGGCCTGCCGTTGCGCGGCCCAGACGACCGGCAGCTCGCGGGCCGCCCAGGCCGCGGCCTCCTCGCGGTCGGCGAAGGTGTCGGCCACCGTGCCCGGCTGGGCCGCCACCGGCTCGATGGGGGTGCTGACGACGGGGTTGATCACCTGGTCGGCGGCGTGCGCGCTGTGCAGCAGGTGGTCCAGGAGGCGGTGGAAGGCCTGGCGGCACCCGGCGGGGCCGTCGTGCTCGTCGGCCAGCTCGGCGGCGTACGCGCGGAGCAGGTCGTGCAGCCGCCAGCGGCCCGGCGCGTGCTCGACGACCAGGTGGGCGGCGGTGCACTCCAGCAGCAGCGACCGGACCTGCCTGGCGGGCAGCCCGGCGAGGGAGGCGGCGGCCGCCAGCGTGACGTCGGGCCCCGGATGCACGCCCAGCAGGCGGAACAGCCGGGCGGCCTCCGGGGTCAGCGCCCGGTAGGACCAGGAGAACGCCGTGCGCGGGTCGGCGGCGTCGGCGGCCTGGAAGGCGTCCAGCGTGCCGTCGGCCGCGCCCAGCTCGGCGGCGATGTCGGCGAGCGCGAAGGCCGGCCGGGCCGCGGCCCGCGCGCCGACGACCGCCACCGCGAGCGGCAGGTAGCCGCACAGCTCCAGGATGCGCGCGACCGCCTTCGGTTCGGCCGCCACGCGTGGCGCGCCGAGCCGCAGGGCCAGGGCCTGCTCGGCCTCGGCGGGCGTCCAGACGTCCAGGGGCAGGCTGCGGGCGCCGTGGGCGGCCAGGCCGTGGAGCTGGTTGCGGCTGGTCACGATGGTCAGGCAGCCGGCCGCGGCGGGCAGCAGGGGGCGGACCTGCTCGCTGTCGCGGGCGTTGTCCAGGACCAGCAGGATCTGGCGGCCGGCCAGCTTGCTGCGGAACAGCGCGGCCCGCTCGTCCGTCCCGGCCGGGACCCGGCTCTCGGTCACGCCGAGCGCGCGCAGGAACCCGCCGAGCACCTGCCCGGGGTCGGCGACCTGCCCGCCGCGGTCGAACCCGCGCAGATCCACCCAGAGCTGCCCGTCGGGGTAGCGGTCGGCGACCCGGTGCGCCCAGTGCAGGGCGAGCGTGCTCTTGCCCACGCCGGCCATCCCGACGATCGTCCAGACCTCGGCGGTCCGCGGCCGCCGCTCGCCGAGCGCCTGGCCCAGTTCGGCCTCGCGGCCGGTGAAGGCCGCCAGGTCGGCCGGGAGCTGGGCCAGCGCACCGGCCCGTGGCCGGGACTTGACCGCGGCCAGGAAGGCGGTCCGCTCGGGCTCGGCGAGCCGTAATCCGTCGGCCAGCGCCTCGGCGGTGCGGCGCTGCGGCGAGGCGACCTTGCCGCGCTCCATGTCGCCGATCGCCCGGACGCTGACGCCGGAGGCCTCCGACAGTTCCTCCACCGTCAGCCGCGCGTCCGTGCGCGCCTGGCGCAGCAGGGAACCGAACTCCCGTCCAGTCACTGGCCACCCTCACCTGTGCCGATCCGTCAAGCCCCGATCATCACATGCCGGCGTCCCGGCCGCCCAGCCGGTCTCAGCTCCTGGGATCCGTGCTCAGTCGAGGCGGGCTCGCCGCGCCCGGCGGGAGCCGTCGTAGGCCGCGCGGCGAAGGCGCTGGAGCACTCCGGCGGGTGGCATCGCGGGGGCGCTGTTGACGACCGGGTCGAACGCGACGTCCGGGCCGGCGAGCACGTCGCGCAGCTCCAGCGTGGCCAGCGGGCGGGCGAACTCGTGGCCCGGCACGCCGTACAGGCGGAAGACCAGCGGCCCCCGCTTCAGCGCCGGCTCCAGGAGCGCCGGGTCGGCGGGCACGCTCAGGCCGTGATCCGGTACGGCCAGCAGCCGGAACAGCCCCGACCGGTGCCGGTAGGAGGCGAGGCTGGAGTAGGGCCCGGCGGTGAAGCCGGCCCGCGGCCAGGGCAGCCACGCCACGGCCCCGCACGTGGACAGCAGCAGGTCCACGTGCCGCCCGCCGGTGTCGGGCAGGCGTACGGCCAGCCCGAGCACGTCGGGCAGCCGCCCCGGCAGCCCGGTCCCCTTGGACAGCCGGACGACCACCTCGGTGCGGCCCGGCCGGTCGAACACCTCCAGCCCCAGGGGACGGCCGGGCGCCGCCGCGACCACGAGCGTCGCCGACAGCAGCACGCCGCGGTTGTGCAGCGCCCGCCCGGAACGGACCCGTCCGGCCAGGTGTCCGAGCATGCGCACAAGCGCTTCAGGTGACGACATGCCGGAATCCTGCCCAGCTTCCGGAGAAGTATTTCTAGCAGCGCTAGACATCGTGTCACTGACACCGCTAGAGTCGCTAGCGCACCTAGCGCTGCTAGCGACATTGAAGGAGACCGCCATGACGCTCAACCACTTGCCCGACGTCCTCAAGGGACGTGTGATCCTGCCCGGTGACGACGGCTTCGACCAGGCCACCATCGCCTGGAACCTGACCGTCAGGCAGCCCGTGGCAGCCGTGGTGGAGGCCGCCGACGCCGAGGACGTGGCCGCGCTCGTGCGCCACGCACGGCGGGCGGGCCTGACGGTGACCGCGCAGCCGAGCGGGCACGGCGCCTCGGGAGACGTCGAAGGCCTGATCCTGCTGCGCACCGGCCTGCTGAACGACGTGGAAGTGCGCCCGGAGGAGCGCGTGGTCCGGGTGGGCGCAGGCGCGACGTGGGGGCAGGTGCTCGCGGCGGCCGGCCCGTTCGGGCTGACCGGCCTGGCCGGCAGCGCGCCGGGGATCAGCGTGACCGGCTACACCCTGGGCGGGGGCGTCGGCTGGTTCAGCCGCAAGCACGGCCTGGCCTCCAGCGGCGTGCGGGCGATCGACATCGTGGACGCCGACGGCGAGCCGGGGCGGGTGACCGCCGAGTCCGACCCCGACCTGTTCTGGGCGCTGCGCGGCGGCGGCGGGGACTTCGCGATGGTGACCGCCCTCGAACTCGACCTGTACCCCGCGCCCGCGCTGTACGGCGGGCGGGTGATCTGGCCGGAGCACCGGGCCGGGCAGGTGTACGACGCCTTCCTGGAGATCACCGCTGAGGCGCCGCGCGAGCTCAGCGTGTGGATCAACCGCCTCCAGCCGCCCGGCGCGCCGCCCATGGTGACCCTGGACCTGGCCTACCTGGGCGAGGAGGCGCAGGCGAAGGAGCTGCTGGCACGCCTCGACCGGATCGCGGACGCGATCTCCGACAGCCGCGGCCTCATGCCGGTCGCCGACCTGGGCGCCATCGCGGCCGAGCCCACCCAGCCCGCCCCGTCCATCGCGCGGGCGGAGCTGCTCACCGGCCTGGACGCCGGCGCGGTGGAGATCCTGCTGGCCAAGCCGGTGGCGCCGCTCATCAATGTGCAGATCAGGCACCTGGGCGGGGCGCTCGCCGAGCCGGGTGACGGGGCGGGCGCCGCCGGGGCGGTGGCCGAGCCGTACCTGCTCGGCCTGGTCGGGCTCGGCCTGCCGCACGCGGCCGAGGCGACGCGCGCCAAGCAGGCCGAGGTCGTGGCCGACCTGGCGGCCCACGTCAGCGGCCGCAAGCCGTACACCGTGCTGTCCCCCGGCGAGACGGCGGCGGCGGCCTTCTCCGGCAGCACGCTGGCGCGGCTGCGGGAGATCAAGCGGGCCCGCGACCCGCACCGGGTGTTCCGCGCCAACTACCCGGTGCTCGGCTAGGCGTCGAGGGCCTGGTCAGCGGCTGAAGGTGACCTCCACGCGGCGGTTCTTGGCGCGTCCCTTCGGGTTGTCGCCGCCGTCGGGCAGGGCGTTGGGCGCCACCGGGTCGGCCTCGCCGTGCCCGGCGACCTCGAAGGTGACGCCGGGCACCAGCCGCGCCAGCTCCTTGCGCACGGCTTCCGCCCGGCGGCGGGACAGCTCCAGGTTGTAGGTGTCGGAGCCGTGCGCGTCGGTGTAGCCGTCGATGCGCGCCCGGTCGACCCCGGCCTCCTTGAGCAGGCCGGCCGCCTGGGTGAGCCGGGAGCGGGCCTTGCCGGTCAGCTTGGCCTGGTCGAAGGCGAACAGCACGTCGGCGGCGAAGGTGAGCTTGCGCTCGCCGCCCCGGCTCTGGTCGGTCAGCGACTCGTCCAGGTTGGAGATGCGGTCGCCGATGTCGAGCACCTTGCCGGTGATGTCCACGACGGCCCCTTGGATCGGCCGCACGCCGGAGTCCGGGACCGGCGTGGGGGTCGGCGGGCTCACCAGCAGCAGCGCCGCGGCGAGGCTAGCTGAGCGGAACATCGGACAGGGTCCCGACCAGGGGGATGTGCACGGTCATGGCGGTGATGTCCGGCGGCGGGGCGGTGAAGGTGGCCGACAGGGTGATGGTGTCGCCGGTCCGGAGGTAGACGGCCCGGGTGGAGCTGCACACGCAGCGGCCCTCGCTGTCGACGGCCGTCAGGTGCTTCTTGGCGTTCTTGGTGTCGATGAGGTAGACGCCGTCGATGGTCGGCTGGTCGTTCGGGACGGCGGAGAAGTTGTTGTGCACCGACCAACCGATCGCCCCGCTGCCGTGGATGGCGGTGAGGCGGAAGCTGAGCTGCACGAACCGGTCACGCCGCCGGAACTGGACCACCTCCGCCTTGATCTCGCTCTCCTCGATGGTGAACTTCCGCTCGACGATGACCCGATCCGGCTCGACCGACGCAACGGCCGTCGCGGGCGCGGGCGTGGTCGCGGCGGCGCTGGACTGCGCGGTGGTGCTCGGCGTGGGAGCCGCCTGGCACCCCGCCAGCAGCGCACCGATCACGACTAATGGAGCTAAATATCCCCGTTTCATAAGATCGGGATCCTAATGGAGCACATGTCGGCTCTCTGAGTCTTTTCCTCTACGGCGCGGGGATACTGAGGATCATGACTGTGGAGAGCGTTGTCCTCACCGGTGCCGCAGGGCAGGTCGGGTCCGTGGTGCGCGAGCCGCTGCGGCGGCGGGTTGGCCGGCTCCTGTCCGTCGATCGGGTCCCGCTCACCGCCCAGGGCCCAGGGGAAGAAATCCGGCAGGTCGAGGTGACCGGGATCGACGAGGCGATGGCGATCGTCGAAGGCGTCGACGCGGTGGTGCACCTGGCCGGGGTGCCGGACGAGGCGCCGCTCGCCGACCTCCTGACCGGCAACGTGCTGGGCACCCAGCACGTGCTGGAGGCGGCGCGGCGCACCGGGGTGAAGCGGGTGGTGCTGGCCAGCAGCAACCGGCTGACCGGCTGCTACCCGGCGGCGCGGACGGTCACGGCCCAGAAGCCGCCTCGCCCGGACGGGCTGTACGGCGTCAGCAAGGTGGCCGTGGAGGCGCTGGGCCGGCTGTACGCCGACAAGTTCGGCCTGGAGGTGGTGTGCCTGCGCATCGGCAGCCTCGAAGCCGAGCCGAGCGAGCCGAGGCACCTGGCCACCTGGCTGAGCCCGCGGGACTGCGCCGGCTTCGTGTGGGCCGCCCTGAGCAAGCCGGACGTCACCTTCACCGCCGCGTACGCGGTCTCGGCCAACACCCGCCGTTACTGGGAGCTCGACGACCAGCTCGGCTACACCCCGCTCGACGACGCCGAGGCCTACGCCGGCCGCATCCCAGGCGTCGCGGAGTACTTCGCCGGCGACCCGCTGCAGGGCGGCGACTTCGCCACCCCCGGCTACACCCTGCGCCACGGCCTCGGCGAATGGCATCCTAGAATGTAAGGCATGCAAGCCACCGCTGACCCTTACACCCTGCGCGCGACCCTCCCCTCCCCCGAGACCTACATCCGCCTCCGCACCACCGCCGGGCTCAGCGCGAAATCCGTCGAGGCCGCCGAGCTCGGCCTCCCCCAGAGCTGGTACTGCGTCGTGCTCTTCCACGGCGACGAGCCCGTCGGCATGGGCCGGGTCATCGGCGACGGCGGCTGCTTCTTCCAGGTCGTCGACATCTGCGTCGCCCCGGAGCACCAAGGACGCGGCCTGGGCAAGCGGATCATGGGCAACCTGGTCGAGGAGCTCGAACGCCGCGCCCCCGCCGGCGCGTACGTCTCGCTGATCGCCGACGGGGACGCCCAGTACCTCTACGAGAAGTTCGGCTTCCGGCACACCGCCCCGAAGTCGGTCGGCATGGCCCGCACCGTCTGAGCTGGGCGGGTCAGGCCGAGGTCGCCGCCCGGTCGGAGGCGCTGCGCAGGACGCAGAACTCGTTCCCCTCCGGGTCGGCGAGCACGGCCCAGCCGGTGCCGTCCGGGTCGCGCCGGTCGGCGACGAGGGTGGCGCCCAGGCCGAGCAGCCGGTCGACCTCGGCGTCGCGGGAGGTCTCCGGGCGCAGGCACAGGTGCACCCGGTTCTTGACCACCTTCGGCTCCGGCACCTGGTTGAAGTAGAGCACCAGGCCGCTCGGGAGGGTGACCTCGGTCTCCGCGTCCCCGGGCCGGTCCTCCGGATGGCGGGTGCCGCCGGTCGCCGCGCACCAGAATCCGGCCAGCTCATAGGCGTCGGCACAGTCGATCGCCACGTTCTGCACTGTCGAGACCATGCGCAGGAGCTTGTCCGAACGAGACCCCCGGCCGCAACTTCCCCCCGCGTCACAGGCCGAGCAGCCGCACCCCCTCCTCGCGCATCTCGACCTTGCGGATCTTGCCGGTGACCGTCATCGGGAACCCGTCCACGACGTGCACGTAGCGGGGGATCTTGTAGTGCGCGAGCTTGCCCGCGCAGAACGCCCGCACGGCCTCGGCGGTCAGCGGCGCGGCGCCCTCGCGCAGGACGATCCAGGCCATGAGCTCCTCGCCGTACTTCTCGTCCGGCACGCCGACCACCTGGACGTCGGCGATGTCGGGGTGGCGGTGCAGGAACTCCTCGACCTCGCGCGGGTAGACGTTCTCGCCGCCCCGGATGACCATGTCCTTGATCCGGCCGACCACGTTGACGTAGCCGTCGGCGTCCATGGTGGCCAGGTCGCCGGTGTGCATCCAGCGGGCGGCGTCGATGGCCTCGGCGGTCTTGGCCGGCTCGTCCCAGTAGCCGAGCATCACCGAGTAGCCGCGGGTGCACAGCTCGCCGGGCTCGCCGCGCGGCACGGTCAGCCCGGTCTCCGGGTGCACGATCTTGACCTCGACGTGCGGCATGACCCGCCCGACGGTCTCGGTGCGGCGCTCCAGGCTGTCGTCGGAGCGGGTCATGGTCGAGACGGGCGAGGTCTCGGTCATGCCGTAGCAGATGGCGACCTCGGCCATGTTCATCTCGGTGACCACGCGCTTCATCACCTCGACCGGGCACGGCGAGCCCGCCATGATGCCGGTGCGCAGGCTGGACAGGTCGTACTGCCCGGCCAGGGCGAGCTCGGCGATGAACATGGTCGGCACGCCGTACAGGGAGGTGCATCTTTCCTGCTGTACGGCCAGCAGCGTGGCGGCAGGGTCGAAGCCCGGCGCGGGGATGACCACGCACGCGCCGTGCGAGGTGGCTCCGAGGTTGCCCATCACCATGCCGAAGCAGTGGTAGAACGGCACCGGCAGGCAGACCCGGTCGTGCTCGGTGTAGCCGAGCCCCTCCCCCACGAAGAAGCCGTTGTTGAGGATGTTGTGGTGCGAGAGCGTCGCGCCCTTGGGGAAGCCGGTCGTGCCGGAGGTGTACTGGATGTTGATCGGGTCGTCGGCGCTCAGCGACGCCATCCGCTCGCGCAGCCGCTCCTCCGGGGCGGTCCTGGCCAGCAACCGGTCCCAGCCCGGATCGTCCAGGTAGACGACGTCGGCGAAGCCGATCTCCTCGACCATGGCCCGGTAGTCGCTGCCCTTGTGGGTGAGCGCGCTGATCAGCAGGCGCAGGCCAGACTGCTTGACCACGTAGTCGAGCTCGTGGGCGCGGTAGGCCGGGTTGACGTTGACCAGAATCGCGCCGATCTTCGCGGTGGCGTACTGCACGATCACCCATTCGGCCCGGTTGGGCGCCCAGATGCCGATCCGGTCGCCCTTGGCGATGCCGGTGGCCAGCAGCGCGAGGGCCAGCCGGTTCACCTCGGCGTCGAGCTCGGCGTAGCTCCAGCGGCGGCCGGTGGGCACGTCCACGAGCGCCTCGCGCTCGCCGAAGCGGCGCACGGCCCGCTCGAAGTTGGCGCCGATGGTCTCGCCCAGCAGCGGGGTCGAGGCGGCCGCGCTCGAGTAGGACTCCATGTCAGAACCTCCAGAGATGATCGAGTGGCCAGCCCGGGTCGCCGGTGCGGGCGAAGCGCACCCAGGCGGCGTGCATCGCGTCGGCCAGGGCCTGCGGCGCGGCCGGCCCGGCGGTGCGCCCGACGCCGGGCGCGTCGAGCAGGTCGAAGACGAAGGGCAGGTCGAGGTTGTGCACCGCGCCCACGCGCCCGCCGCCGACCGGGCTCTCGACGGGCGACTCCCACCGGAACTCATAAGCGTAGGCGGGCCTGGCCTCGCGGATCCAGCGGGCCTCGCGGGTGAACAGGTGCTCGGTGAAGGCGCGGCCGACGCGTTCGGCGGGCGTGAGGCCGGGCTCGTCCACCTGGACGCCGAGGTGGTCGAGCAGCGCCTGGGCTCCGGCCGCGTCCACGTCGGCGGCGAAGCGGCGGACGAACACGTCGGCCTCCTGGGTGGTGCACCCGACCAGGAGCGGGATGTGCGCGCTCGAGCCCAGGGCGGCCAGCGGGACGGCCGGGACGAGGTCGCCGTCGACGACCGGCTTGATCGGCACCGACGCGCTCAGCCCGCCGGGACCGCCGGACAGCGGCGGCGGCTGCTCGGCGACCAGCGCCGCGGGCGACAGCCGGGCGAAGGCGGACCGGGTCGGGTCGATCCCCAGCCGGGCGGCGAGCGCCTTGGCGTGGTCGCGGGCCTCCTGCTCGGTGGCGGCCAGGGTGGCCGAGCCGCTCATCACGACCGCCCGGTGGAAGAGCCCGGCGGCGCGCGGCATGCTGAGCAGGGTCGCGACCGCCGCGCCGCCGGCCGACTGCCCGGCGATCGTCACGTTGCCGGGGTCGCCGCCGAAGGCCGCGATGTTGTCGCGCACCCAGGCGAGCGCGGCCAGCCAGTCGAGCACGCCCCGGTTGAGCGGCGCGTCCTCCAGGGCCAGGAAGCCCTCGAAGCCGAGCCGGTAGTTGATCGCGACGCAGACCACGCCGTCGCGGGCGAAGCGGTGGCCCTGGTGCCAGGCCGCGCCGTTGCCGCCGATGGCGAACGCGCCGCCGTGGATCCAGACCAGGACCGGCAGCCCGGCCGGGCCGATCATGGGGGTGCGGATGTCGAGGTTGAGGCAGTCCGCCCCGGCCTCGAAGACGTCGGGCGCGTACAGCCCGATGTCCTCGCCGGGCGCCTGCGGGGCGGCCGGGCCGTGGGTGAGGGCCGGCCGTACCCCGTCCCAGGAGACCGGGACGGGCGCGGCGAAGCGGTGCTCGCCGAAGGGCGGGGCGGCGTACGGCACGCCGAGGAAGGCGAGCACCCCCGCCTCGGCCTTGCCCCGCACCAGCCCGGAGGTGGTGCGCACGATCAGCTCCGGCGCCATCCGGCGGTCCCTTCCACGATGCGGACGGCCGCCCGGGTGAGCGGCTCCAGGCCGGCCTCGTGCACCTTGTCGAGGGTGTCGGCCGAGTCGAACAGGTACATGGGCGCCGACAGGAAGTGCACCAGCGGCACCCCTTCCGGATGGAAGAAGGCGCCGTCGGTGGGCGGCATCGGGGAGAACACGTCGGGCGGCAGCACGAACGAGCGGCGCAGGTCCTCGGCGACGAGCGCCCGCGCCACGAGGTCCTCCAGGCCGGGCGAGGTGAACCACCAGCCGGGTTCGGGGTCGTCGGTGGGCACGAGCCGGCCGTCCACGACCTCGCACCGGCGGGCGGCGTGCTCCAGGTGGAGCTGGAGCACGACGTCGCCGAGCAGGTCGCGGTGCTCCTCGATGAAGGCCCTGGTGCCCGCCGCGTGCGCCATGTGGCCCGCGGTGAGCAGGAAGAGCAGGTTGTGCGGCCGTTCCTCCTGCGGCACGCCCGCCCAGTGCCGGGCGGCGGCCAGCACCAGCGCGATCCCGGTGGCGTCCTCGACCGCCGAGGCCCAGGGCGCGTCGTGGTGCGAGCCGATGATCACCCACTGGTCGGAGGCGCCGGGCAGCGTGCCGAGCACGTTGTGCGAGAGCGCCGGGCCGGTCTCGGCCTCGACGGTGAGCGTGCCGGTGCAGGGCCCCTCGTCCACCAGGGCCAGCACCCGCCGCGCGTCGCCGCCGGACAGCCAGACGGCCGGCAGGTCGCGGTGCACCGCGTCGTAGGGCACGTAGTAGTCGCGCGTTTCCCATGGCACCCCGGTCAGCCCGCCGGCGAAGCCGGCCGCGCCGCCGTCGATCGCGCCCTGGATGACGTCGAGGTAGTCGAGCTGGAACGGCAGCGTCTGGACCAGCCCGTCGAAGACGCCCTCCGGGTCGTGCACGGCCTTGGCCAGGTCGCGGACGTAGAACTGCGGCAGTTCGGTGAAGGCGTACTCGGGCACCACGATCGCCCCCGGCACCACCTCGCGGGTGACCGGCGCGGTCACGACCGCCTTCGGCCGGCTGTACGGCAGGGCGAACGCCGCCACCCGGACCGCCTGGGCCGGGGCGGCGTCGAGGCGCACCTCCAGCGACGCCGTCACCGGCCGCCACGCCGGCAGCTCGACCGGCGCCAGCCGTACGTCCTGGAGACCGAACTCGGTGAAGCGCTCGGCGGCCCACGCGGCGGTCCAGTCGTCGGCCGGGTAGCCGGGACGCCGGATGCCTCGCGAGACCACCGTCTCGATCCAGTCCATCATCATGGCTCTCATCGCTTCAGCCCTCCGAAGGTGAGCCCGGCCACGTAGTAGCGCTGCAGCGCCACCATCAGGATGAACGGTGGCACCGCCGTGACCAGTGCCGCGGTGGTGGTCAGGTGGTAGGTGAGGCCGACCTCGCTCTGGAAGTTGGCCAGCCCGACCGGCAACGGCCACAGCTCCTGGTCGTTGGCCACGATGAGCGGCCACAGCAGGTTGTCCCACTGGGCCAGGAAGTGCACCAGGAACAGGGTGATCAGCGCCGGCTTCAGCAGCGGGACGGCGATGCGCGCGAAGATGCGGAACTCCCCCGCGCCGTCCACCCGCGCGGCCAGCAGCAGCTCCTTGGGGATGCCGAGGGCGAACTGCCGCACCAGGAAGACGCCGAACGCGCTGATCATGCCGGGCACGATCATGCCCTGGAAGGTGTTGACCCAGCCGAGTTCCTTGACGATGAGGAAGACCGGGATGACCAGGACCATCGGGGTGAGCGCGAGCGTGCCGATCACCAGCGGGAACAGGACGCGGCGGCCGGGGAAGGCGAGGTGGGCCATCGCGTAGCCGGCGGCGGCGGAGAAGATCACGTCCAGCAGGCCGGTGCCGAGGCACAGGATGAGGCTGTTGCGCAGGTAGGTGGGCAGGTTGCCCTCGCCGAACAGCGTCCTGAGGTTCTCCGGCAGGTGGAAGCCGTTGAAGACCAGCCCGCTCAGGTCGGTGTCGTCGGGCGCCGAGGCGACGACGACCATGACGTAGACGGGCAGCAGCATGAACCCGACCGCGACGATCAGCCAGGCGCTCCGCAGCACGGTCATTCGTCGTCTCCCTTCAGGAACCCGAACTGCAGCGCCGAGACGATCACCATGGCGGCGAGCAGCACCATGCCCATCGCGGCGGCGTAGCCCATGTGCTCGTAGGGGAAGGCGTTGGCCCAGATGTAGTACGGCAGCACCTGGGTGGCGTCGGCGGGCCCGCCGCCGGTGAGCAGGAAGGCGGGCACGAACGCCTGCATCGAGCCGGCCACCGAGATGACCAGCACGAACAGCAGGGTCCGGCGCAGCAGCGGCAGGGTGATGCGGGTGAAGGTGGTCACCGGGCCGGAGCCGTCGAGGGCGGCGGCCTCGTAGACCTCGCCGGGCAGCGCCTGCAGCCCGGCGGTCAGGATGATCACGAACAGGCCGAGGCTCTTCCACACGACCATCACGACCAGGGCCCAGATGGCCAGGTCGGAGCTGGTCAGCCAGGACTGCGGCGCGATCCCCGCCAGGCCGAGCAGCGTGTTGGCCAGGCCGCCGTCGGAGTAGATGATCACCCAGACCATGGACGTGGCCGCGAGCGGCATCACGGCGGGGATCATGACGAGCGCCCGGAGCCAGCGGTTGAGCCGGCCAGGCCTGCTCAACGGCACGGCCACCAGCAGGGCCAGCACGATCGTGGGCACGACCGTGCAGACGGTGTAGACGACGGTGATCCAGGCCGAGTTGAGGAAGCCGGGGTCGGCGAACATGCGCTCGTAGTTGGCCAGGCCGATCCAGGTGGGCGTGCCGGCCATCTCGTAGTCGGTGAAGCTGAGGTAGACGGCGGCCAGGAACGGGACGAGCCAGAACACCACGAAGAACACGGCCACCGGCAGGGTCAGCGCGACCCCGGCGGTGGCCTGCGGGCGAGCGTTCACCGGATCTGCCGGACCGCGGCGTCGAAGGTGGCCGCGGCCTCGGCCGGGGTCGCCTTGCCGTGCGCGACGGAGTCCACGGCGCCGGCGGCGGCCTTCGCCAGTTCGACGGTTCCGGGGATGATCGGGCCGAAGTCGACGTGCGGGAGGCTGTCGGCGACGAGCTTCATGATCTCGGACTTGCCGCGCGGCCCGGCCTCGCGCCAGCCCTTGGTGGGGATGATGATGCCGTTGTCGAGGTTGGCCGCCACCGACCGGGCGCCCTGGAGGTAGTTGACCAGGTGCCAGGCGGTGTACTGGTTGGGCGAGTCCTTGGCCACGCCCCAGCCCCAGGTGTAGGCGGGCACGACGGACCGGCCGCCGTCCCAGGCGGGCATGGGGGCCACGCCGTACTGCCTGCCGAAGGTGAGCGTGTTCTTGCCGAGCTTCTCCAGCGCGGGGCCGAGGAAGGCGCCGCTGACGACCATGGCGGCCTCGCCGGAGTAGAACAGGCCGAGCGCGCCCAGCGGGTTGGACAGCTTCGGGTTGCCGAGGCCCTTCATGTAGGTCAGGGCCTCGACGAGCGCCGGGTTGCCGCCGAGTTCGCCGCCCTTGCCCTTGATCAGCGCGGTGAGCATCATGAGCGCCCACTGCGGGTCGCCGTAGAGCCACTGCAGGCCGACGCGCCTGCGGTCGGCGGAGGTGAGCCTGGCGCTGTAGTCGGCGACCTCCTCCCAGGTCGCCGGGGGCCGGTCGGGGTCGAGCCCGGCCTGCTCGAACCGGTCCTTGCGGTAGTAGAGCAGGCAGGGGTTGAAGTCGATGGGCACGCCGTAGGGCACGTCCTGGTAGGTGAGCGGGGTGGTCGTGCCCGGCTCGTAGGCCTGGAGCGGGAGCGCCTTGGTGTCGATCGGCGCCAGCCGGTTCTTCTTGGCGTGCGCCGGGAAGCTCCAGTGGCCGATCTTGAACACGTCGGGCGGCGTGCCGCCGGTGAAGGCGGTGAGCAGCTTGGCGTCGAGCTGGCCCACGGGCAGGTAGAGCAGCCGCACGTCCACCCGGAACTCGGCGATGTAGTCGTGCACGAGCGCCTGGAACTGCTCGCCGGTCTCCTGCGAGCCGTGCAGCCAGACATTGACCTCGCCCTGCGGCTTGCCGGCGGCGACCTGCTGCCGGGGCTGGTCGTCGCCGCACCCGGCGAGCAGGGTGAGCGCGCCCGCCGCTAACAGCCCACGCCGCGTCAGTTCCGCCATGGTGGTTCTCCTAGGTGAGGTTCTTGAGGGCCTGGTTCTGCCAGGCGGTGTTGGTGGGCAGTTCGGGGGCGGGGCCGGCGAAGGCGGCGCGGGCCTGGGCGTCGGCCATGAGGCGGTAGCGCAGCCAGGCGGTCACGTAGCCGAGGAAGGCGCCGCCGCTGTTCTGGACGTCGTTGTGGCCGGCGCCCTTGAGCAGGGCCTTGCCCGCGCCGGCGGTGGCCTGGTCGTAGTAGCCCTGCAGGGTGGCCGCGGAGGAGATCAGCCAGTCGTTGGCGCCGCTGAGGAAGAGCACCGGGACGGTCAGGTCGGCGACGGAGAACTCGTCCCCGGGACTGGCCATCCAGGCCGCGGGCGTGGCGATCGGCACGACGGTCCTGATCAGCCCGGCGGAGTCGTTGGCCGCGTTGATGGATCCGCCCGCGCCCTGGGAGTGGCCGACCGCGGCGACCTGGGCGGTGTCGAGCTTGCCGTGGAAGGCGCTGGCGGGATCGCCGTTCAGGGCGACGAGGTGCTGGGCGGCGGCGAGGATCTCCGCGCCGGTGCCCGTGGTGGTGTCGGTGGAGGCGATCACCGCGAAGCCCCAGGAGGCCAGGTGGGTGAGCAGGCCGGGGTAGTTGTCGGGGGTGGCCCAGGAGCCGTTGCCCCAGGTGACGATCGGGTGCGTGACGCCGCCCGAGCCGAGGGTCGCGGGGTGGTACAGCCGGTGGCCGCCCGAGGTGCCGGTGGCGACCGGCCACGGGCCGGGGGCCTTGTAGACCGTCTCGATCGCCGAGGCGGCGTGCGCCTCGGTGGTGGTCAGCGACAGGAATCCGGCCGAGGCGAGGCCGAGGGCGCCGGCGCGCAACGCCTGCCGGCGGGTGATGTTCTGCATGGTCACCTTCGTAAGCTATTTGGAGACGTGAACGTCTCCTAAGGAAGGGAAGTACGATCGACCAGCGATGTCAAGACATGACCAGAAGGAAGTTCCGGGAGCGCAGCCGCTCCCCCGGGGACGGCACGGGCTGTCTCCCGACACGGTCCGAACCTCCCAGCGCGACCGCCTCGTGGAGGCCATGCTGAGGCTCGTCGCCAGGCGCGGGTACGCCGCCACGAGCGTGCCGGACGTGATCGCCGCCGCGCGGGTCTCGCGCAACGCCTTCTACGCCCAGTTCGCCGACAAGGAGGCGTGCTTCCTCGCGGTCTGCGAGCGCGACCTGCCCGAGATGGTCGACACGATCTACACCGCCGCGGCCGAGGCGGGCGAGGACTGGCGCGAGGGGCTCTGGCTCGGCCTGCACGCCTACCTGCGGTGGTGGCAGGAGCGGCCGGAGTACGCGCAGGCCTACTTCGTGGAGCTGCCGAGGGCCGGCGAGCGGGCGGTCGGGCAGCGCGACGCCGCCTACCGGCCCTTCCTCGACATGCTCGCCGCGCTGGGCGCGCGGGCCAGGCTGGAGGACCCCTCGCTGCCGCCGCTGGCCGCCTCGGTGCCCCGCCTGATCGTCTACGGGAGCACCGAGTTCATCGCCGCGGAGGTGCGCGCGGGGCGCGCCGCCGACCTGGTCTCGGCCGCCGCCGACCTCTACCGGTACGCGGTCACCCTGCTCACGGCATCGCGGCCACCCCTTCCGCCTGGACCCGCCAGCCCTCCGGGAAGCACCGGGTAGCCGCCAGGTGGGCCACGGCGGCGAGCAGGCCGCCGTTGCCCGGCAGGTAGAGCGGCAGCAGCCCGGGCCACTGCTGGTTGTGGCCGTCCGGCAGGTAGGTGTTCTTGGGCGTCTCCAGCAGCAGCGCGTCCACGGCGGTCTCCGGCTCGCCGAGCCGGGCCGCGCACAGCGCCAGCAGCGGGTAGTCCCAGCCCCAGGTGCTCTCCAGATCCCAGGCGGCCAGCACGTCGTGCAGGGTGGCCCGCATGATCTCGGGGTCGATCAGCGGCGTGGGCGGCACGAACCCGAGCGCCCCGACCATCGAGGGATGGTCGGTCCTGATCGTGTACGGCTCGACGCCGATGGCCGCGTACACGCCGTCGCGCACCAGCGGCCGGGCCAGGCCGTCCATGACCCGCGCCCACTCCGGCTCCGGGTCGAGGCCGAGCAGCCCGCGCCAGCGCTGGGCGGTCTCCAGCCCCCACCACCAGTAGGCCAGCTCGAAGGTGGGATCACGCACCGTCCGCCTGGACTCGTAGTACGACTCCTGCGCCGGGACCAGCGGCGGCCCGAGATGCCCGCCGGCGGCGAAGGAGGCCATGAACTCGGCCGTCTCGAACACCAGGTCCTGGTAGTCGGCCAGCGCCTCCGGCCGGGCCCGGCGCAGCAGCTCGGCGAAGTAGATCAGGTGCGGCTGCTGCCAGACGATGAAGGCGCCGATCTCGCTCGGGCTCTCCCGGCCCTCCGGCCCCACCTGCTTGGGCCAGCGCGCGCCGCGAAAGCCCTGCCGGGCGGCCGTCTCCCTGGCCTGCGGCAGGATCGAGCGGTACCACGGCAGGCTGCGCTCCAGCAGCTCGGGCCGGCCCCACAGGACGAAGTGGGCGGCGTGCCACCAGTGCATCTCCAGGTGGAACTTGCCACTCCAGGAGTTGACCACCAGCCCGGTCTCCTGCGGCGGGGTGGAGCCGGCGCAGTTGACCGCGGTGAGGTACTGCGACAGCACCACCCGGCGTTCGAGCTCGGGGGCCCGCGGGTCGGTGCTGCCCTCGAAGCTCACCGCGCCGCCCTCGCTCCAGAACCGCTCCCAGTGGGCGGCGGCAGCCGTACGGACCTGGGTGAAGGACGGCAGCGCGCCGACCGGCTCGCGGGCGAACCCGACGACGAGCTCCAGGTCCTGGCCGCGCAGCAGGTAGACGTGGCCGCCGGGCGCGCTGAGCCGCGCCGCTCCCGCCCACTCGGCGGCCACGTGGTAGCGGTCCGCGTCCAGGACGCGGGTGAAGTCGCAGCGCGAGCCGGACACCGTGTGCGTGGTGGTGTGCCGCTCCGGCCGGTCCCAGTCGGCGGTGGTGTGCCAGCCGTCGCTGGCGTAGGGGAAGGCGATCCTGATCCCCGCGGCTCCGCTGACCCGGACGGCCAGCAGGTCCCGCTCCGGGTGGCAGACCGTCTCCACCTCGTACGGCAGGCCGTCCAGCTCGAAGGAGCTGGACAGCAGGCCGGTCCACAGGTCGAGGGTCTGCGCCGAGCGGCCCAGCGCGGCGCCCTCCGGCACGTCGAGGCCGATCCGGCCCAGGTGCAGCCGGTGCGGGTTGACGTGCAGCCACCCGCCCGCCTCGGTGGCCGGGTACAGGTCCGGGTACGGCACGCCGTCGTAGTCGGTGCACGCGTCGGCCGGCTCGTGGCCCTTGGGGTTGGGCATCGTGTGCCAGCCCCACTGCGCCTGCGTGCCCAGCGGCGCGAAGGTCTGCAGCCCGGTCGCGTCGGCGGTGAAGGCGAACTCCCCGTTGCCGACGGTCAGCGGCCGGCCGGCGTCGACGACGGTGTGCCGGCGCACGAGCGCCTTCCGGTCGATGCTCACGCGCACCCCGGCGTGCCGGAGGCGCGCATCTGGCGCATGGAGGTCACATCCCCCGCGACGGCCGACTGGGCCATCGGCCCGAGGTCGAGCACGACGTCGGTGAAGGCGAGCGACGCCTTGCGCATCGCGGCCAGGTCGATCGCCTCGGCGCCGAACTGCGGCGAGAAGAGCGTCTTGGGCGCGGCGATGGGCGCGATGACCGGCAGCAGGTGCTGGTTGTACGGCGTGCCCTCGCCGCCGAAGGAGCAGTGCCGCGGCACGGTGGCCAGGTCGGCCGCCGACAGGCCCTTGAGGATCGCGGTGCGGCGCACGTCCCAGTACTGGATGTGGCCCTTGACCAGCTCGCGCAGCGGCGTGCTCTCGCTGACCGGGACCAGCAGCAGCTCGGTGAGGCTGGAGCTGGCGACGAGCTGCTTGCCCGGCAGCCCGTTGGGCCGGGCGACCGCGTCGTAGCGGCGGGCGCCGAGGTGCTCCAGCACCACGACGGAGGAGACGCCGCCCTGGTCGTACTCGGCGTCGAGCTGGGCGGCGAGCTGGCCGGCGCCGCCCTCGCGCACGTCCGGGCCGGTGAGGTGCTGGTAGAGGTGGCCGGTCACGAAGGCGAACTGGACGGTGCGCGGGCGGCAGGCCACCGGCAGCGACGACAGGTACCGGGCCATCTCGATCATGGTGAGCGGGCCGTTGTCCCAGACCGGGCTCATGCCGTCGGTGTGGCTCTCCACGACGATCTTCTGGGCGCTCCCGCCGGGCAGCGTGGCGAGCAGGGTGCGGGTGGTGGTCGGCGTCCAGGCGGCGTTCACGGTCAGCGCGGCCTGGACCGGCTGTCCGGCGGCCAGCGCGTCCTTGATCTGCTTGCCCTGGTCGGCGCCGACGTAGGCGCCCGGCACGCCGTACGGCAGGCCCTCGTAGGGCGCGTACATGCCCTGGATCTGGGCGTGCGGGAGCTGGCTGACCTCGATCACGCCGAGCGCGCCCGCCGCGGCGGCGGCCTTGAGGTCGGTGTCGGCGGCGGCCGGGGCCTCCATCGACTCCGAGCCGAGCAGGTTGATGGTCAGGCCCGGGTCGTACATCGAGTAGCCGAGGGTGGGCGGATAGAAGAGCAGGTTCGGCACGTTGGTCCAGGGCAGGTCACGCATGACGATCTTCCCGGCGGCGTTGGCCGCGGTGATCGCGGTGCCCGCGGGCACGTGCACGAGCGGCGCGGTGACGCCGCCGGGGCCGGTGGAGGCGGAGAACGGCACCGGGGCGGCGACCTGCACCGCCGTACCGCCGACGGTCAGGCCGGTGGCGAGGCTGTCCCAGCGGTCGATCTCGTAGGGCAGCGAGGAGAACTGCAGGCCGGGGATCGCGGCCAGCTCGTCCTCCAGCCAGTCGACGTAGCCGGTGTGCGCGGCGGAGCCGGTCGGCCGGGGGCCGAAGGTCTCCTGCTGCTCGGCCAGGGCGCCGAGGCGGGCCTCGGAGGCGAACGCGGCCGGATCGACCCGGACCGGGCAGGTCACGGCCGTGTTCCCGGCGGAGGTCACGGTCTGGGCGGCGGCCGGTTGCGCGGGCGCGGCCAGCGGGAGCAGAAGGGCGAGCAGAGCTAGTCGTCGCACGTGGGGGTCCTTCCATCGAATCGTTTTAATCCAAGGCCCGCGGCAGTCCCCCGATGCGCGCGGCCGGTCTCAGGGGCGGGGCGGTCCCGTGGTCCCGCGGACGATCAGCGTCGGCGACACCGACGAGGTCACCGACCGGGTGCGCCCCTCGATGCGCTCGACGAGCAGGCGCGCGGCGGTCGCCCCGATGACCTGCCCGTCCTGGTCGACGCTGGTGAGCGAGATGCGCTTGAGCGAGGCGATGCCGATGTTGTCGTAACCGGCGACCGACAGGTCCTCCGGCACCGACAGACCGGCCTCGTCGGCGGCGCGCAGCACGCCGAGCGCCGCGATGTCGGCCCCGGCGAAGATCGCCGTGGGCCGGTCGGCGCGCGCGAGCAGCTCGCGCGCGCCCTCATAGCCGCCCTCCTCGGTGAAGGAGGTGGCCAGCACGTCGCCGGTGAGCCCGTGGGCGCGCATCGCCTGGCGGTAGCCTTCGGCGCGCACGGTGTGCGGCAGTCCCTGGGCGCGGGCCCGCTCCAGGTGGGTGATGTGCGCGATGCGGGTGTGCCCGAGGCCGGCCAGGTGGTCGACCACGAGCCTGGCGCCCATCACGTCGTCGTCCACGACCGAGTCGTAGGCCGAGGCGCCGCCGTGCCGGCCCACCACGACGACCGGGGTGGCCGCCGCGATGGCGGCCAGCTCGGCGTCCGTCATGACCGGCGAGATCAGGATGAGCCCGTCCATGCTCCGGTCGATCATGGCGTCGGTCATCCTGGCCTGCGTCCTGGGCTCGATCCCGCCGGGACCGAGGAGCACCTGGTACTCGGTGTCGCCGAGCTGGCCGGTGACGCCCTCGATGATGTCGGGGAAGAACGGGTTGCGGGTGTCGGAGAGCATGACGCCGAGGGTGTAGGTGCGGCCGCGCAGGGCGCGGGCCGCGGCGTGCGGGCGGTAGCCCAGCTCGTCGATGGCCTGCGACACTTTGGCCTGCATCTCGGCGCTCACCCCGTAGGCGCCCCGCACCACCTTGGACACGGCTGCCGTGGAGACCCCGGCCCGCCTGGCCACATCGGCGATCGTCACCCGTCCGCTCGTCACAAGCCATCCTTCGCGTAGAACGTTGTCCAGAGGAGAGGCTAGCTCGGCTGGGGTTCGCAGATCTACCCCTTGACATCTGCCGCATCTATGGAGAACGTTCTACACACATTTTCCTTCACAGAACAGGAGGACGGGCCGTGAGCGCACCAACCCGTCTACTCGGCGCGGCGATCGGCGCCGTCCTCGCCCTGTCCCTCTCCGGCTGCGGATCCTCCGCCCCGGAGGCGGCCGGCCAGGTCAAGCTGACCCTCTGGCACAACAGCGCGGACCCCGCGCCGCTGCTGGAGATGTACAAGAAGTTCGAGAAGCAGTCCGGCCACAAGATCGAGCTCGTCGCGATCCCGTCCGACGGTTTCGAGGACACCACCCAGACCAAGTGGGCCACCGGCGAGCGCCCGGACATCCTGGAGTACCACGCCACCGTCAGCGGCCTGCTGGCCCTCAACCCCGCCCAGAACCTGCGCGAGCTGACCGGCGAGGCCTACATCGCCAGGTCCGGCGACCTCTACCAGGCCGCCGGCGCGGTCAACGGCAAGGTCTACGCCGCGATCACCGGCTTCCCCCAGGTGTTCGGCCTCTACTACAACAAGAAGCTGCTGCCCGAGCCGCCGAAGACCTTCGCCGACCTGTCCACGGCGTGCGCCACGCTCAAGTCCTCGGGCGTGACGCCGGTCTTCGAGGCGGGCGGCTCGATCTGGCCCACGCAGATCCTGCCCATCCTCTACCTGGCCGGCGCCAACCAGGCCAACGCGTACGGCAAGGCCATCGCCGGCCACACCAGCACGCTGGCCGACCCCGGCTCCCCCTTCGTCGCCGGCCTGACCGCCTACGCCAAGCTCAAGGCCGACGGCTGCTTCAACAAGGACATCGTCACCGCCAAGTTCGAGGACTCCATGAAGGCCCTCGTCAGCGGCGAGGCGGCCATGGTCGCCCAGCACTCCGACATGCTCCCCGCCCTGCTCGCCGCGGCGGGCGGCGACCAGAAGAAGGTGGACGAGACGGTCGGCTTCGTCGGCCTGTCCAGCGACAAGCCGCTGGTCACCTACGCGCCCGGCCCGATCGGCACCTTCTACCTGCCCAAGACCGGCGACGCGGCCCGCGAGAAGGCGGCGCTCGACTTCGTGCGCTTCATGACCGGCCCGGCCTACGCCGAGTACATCACCGCGGCCAAGACCTTCCCGGTGTTCAAGGACGTGCCCGATCCCGAGGGCGTCTCCTCCGTGCTGCAGGACGTCAAGAAGGCCTACGACGGCGGCGCGGTCATCGCCTTCAACTCCGACATCCCCGGCATGGGCGGCCTCGCCCAGCTCATGTCCGAGCTGATCGCCGGGCAGAAGGACCCGCAGAAGGCGGCCGCCCAGCTCCAGGGCCAGGTCGAGCAGGCGGCCAAGGCGGCAGGGCTGCCCGGATGGTGATGCGGAACCGGGCGGGCTGGCTGGTGTGGGCGCTGCCCGCGATCGTGCTGGTCGCGGTCTTCTTCGTCGCCCCGTTCCTGCTCAACGTCCGCTTCGCCTTCTCCTCGTGGACCAGCTTCCGCGCCGAGATCACCTGGAACGGGCTGGAGAACGTCCGCACGCTGATCGACCAGGACCTGCTGGCCAACGCGGTCACCGTGACCGTGACCTACGCGATCCTGTGCATGGCGATCCAGAACACCGTCAGCCTCTCGCTGGCCCTGGCCCTGCAGCGGACCAGCCGGATCAACACTATCTTCCGCT
Organism: Nonomuraea sp. NPDC050328; assembly: GCF_044459405.1. Lineage (NCBI taxonomy): Bacteria > Bacillati > Actinomycetota > Actinomycetes > Streptosporangiales > Streptosporangiaceae > Nonomuraea > Nonomuraea sp. NPDC050328. Next base: position 66,551 of record NZ_JBITIW010000017.1, read on the forward strand.
CGGCGTTCTTCCTGCCGACGCTCATCTCGCCGCTGGCCGCCGGCTACATCTGGCGAGGGCTGCTGGCCCCCGACGGGGCGGTCAACTCCTTCCTCGGCCTCGACTGGGCCTGGCTCGGCGAACCGGCCACCGCGCTGGTGGTGGTCGCCTTCATCGACGCGTGGAAGTGGAGCGGGCTGATCACCCTGGTCTACATCGCCGGCCTCAACTCCATCCCCAAGTCGCTGCTGGAGTCGGCGACGGTGGACGGGGCCGGGCCGTGGACCCGGTTCCGCCGGGTGGTCTTCCCGATGCTCGCCCCCGCGCTGACCTTCAACGTCGCGGTCACGCTGGTCGGCGCGCTCAGCGCCTACGACGTCATCGCCGCCACCACCGGCGGCGGGCCCGGCGACCACACGCGGGCGCTGAACGTGGTGATGCGCCAGCAGTGGGGCCAGGGCTTCTTCGGCTCGGCCAGCGCGCTGGGCTTCACCGTGACCCTGCTGGTGATCGTCACCGCCGTGCCCCTGGTGTGGTGGCTGCGGCGCCGGGAGGTGGCCGGATGAGAACGGCCGTGAAGTACATCGCGCTGACGCTGTTCGCGATCCCGTGGGTGCTCGTGCCCGTCTGGCTCGTGGTCGTCAACTCCTTCAAGCCCGCGGGCGAGGCCGCGGAACTCGGGCTCGGCCTGCCCAGGACGTGGGCGATCGCCGAGAACTACGGCATCGTCCTGGACCGGGGCGGCTACCTGGTGGGGCTGCTCAACAGCCTCAAGGTGACCGTGCCGATCGTGCTGGCCGTGGTACTGCTCGGCGCGGCGGCGGCGTGGGCCTTCGGGCGCAGCCGCTCGCGCTGGCTCCAGGCGGCCTACTTCGTGATGGGCCTGTCCATCCTGCTGCCGCCGTCCATCATCCCGACCGTCTACCTGCTGCGCGCCCTGTCCCTGGACGGCGGCTCGCTCGGCTACGTGCTGACGATGACCGGCTGCCGCCTCGGCGTCGTGATCTTCCTGGCGACCGGGTTCGTCCGGGCCTTCCCGCGCGACCTGGAGGACGCCGCCGCCATCGACGGCGCCTCCCGCGCGCAGATCTTCGTCCGCGTCCTGCTGCCGCTGCTGCGGCCGGTGCTGTTCGTCGGCGGCGTCATCCTGATCATCAACGTCTGGAACGACTTCTTCTTCGCCCTCTTCCTGCTCCAGGGCAGCGCGAACGCCACGCTGCCGCTGAGCCTGTTCCAGTTCGCCTCCGGCACCCTGCAGAGCCTGAACTGGAACCTCGTCTTCGCCCACGTCCTGCTCACCACGCTGCCCCTGGTGGCGGTGTACGTCGTCGCGCAGAAGCGCGTCCTGGCCGGTCTCACGGAAGGTGCTCTCAAGGGATGACCACTCACCACATCGCGCTCGACTGGGTCAGGCGCGAGATCAAGGAGGGGCGGCTGCCGTGCGCGGTGTTCGGCGCCGCCACCTCCGGCGGGATCGAGGTGCTGGAGTCCTTCGGCACCCACGACGGCCGAGCGACCAGGGCCGACGACCACTTCGCGCTGTTCTCGGTGACCAAGCCGCTGACCGGGCTGCTGGCCCTGCGCCAGGTCGAGCGCGGGCTGCTGTCGCTGCGCCGCCCGCTGCGTGAGGTCCTGCCGCGCTTCCCCCGGCCCGACGTGACGCTCTGGCACCTGCTCACCCACACCAGCGGCATCGCCGAGCAGACGCTCACCCCCGACGACCTGGTGGAGCACCTGGTGACCGCGCCGTCGATGTTCGAGGCGGGCACCCTCAGCCAGTACTGCAACCTGGCCTTCGCCGGCATCGAGGAGATGCTCCGCGACGTCACCGGGCACAGCCTGGCCGAACTCATCGACTCCGACCTGAACACCCTGGTGCCGGGCGGCGGCCGGATCACCTTCGACCCGGCCTGCGACGCGGCCGAGGTGCACCACCTCGACCTGCTCGGGCCCGGCTTCGACTTCGCGAAGTTCGTCGGGCTCCGCCACCCGGCCGGGGCGCTGTTCTCCCGCGCCGAGGACCTGCTGGCCCTGGGCTCCGCGCTGCTGCGCGGCGACCGCGCGCTCGTCCACCCGACCACGCTGGCCGCCATGACCACGCCGCAGACCACCGGCCTGGTCAAGCTCCAGCCCGATCCGGTCAACGCCGGCCAGGACTGGGGGCTCACCTGGAACCTGCGCCACTCGGCGCCGGGGCTGCTGGAGCGGCGGCTGTACGGCCACGGCGGGGCCTCGGGCTGCCAGTGGTGGATGTACCCGGAGCAGGACGCGTGCTTCGTGCTGCTGATCAACGTCATGGCGCCGAGCGTGTTCGGCGTCGACCTCGACGGCCTGCACAACGCCTTCACCACCGGGCTCGATGCGTGAACCGGAACTCGGGGGTCCAGGTCTCGGGCGCGCAGACGCCCTACATCCGGCCGGCCGTACGGGCCTCGCGGGCCGGGCTGACGTGCGGGCTGGCGGATCCGGTCGGCGTGGACGAGCCGTCGCCCCGGCTGTCGTGGGACGGGCGGGTGGCCGAGGAGGCCGCCGTCACGGTGTCCGCGGACGGGCGTGCGGTGTGGCGGTCGGTCGTGCCGGCCGGGGCCTACGCGGTGGATGTGCCCGATGAGCTGCTGGAACCGCTGGTGCCGTACACCTGGGAGGTGGAGGGGCAGGCGAGCGGCGCGTTCACCACGGGGCTGCGCGGTGAGTGGGACGCGCCGTGGCTGGCGGGCGAGCCGCGGGCGGCGGTGAGCCTGCGCGGCTCCTTCACCCGGCCGGCCGGGCGCGCGTGGCTGGCCGCCACCGCACTGGGCGTCTACCGGGTGCTGCTCAACGGCGTACGGCTCGGCGAGGAGGAGCTGGCGCCGGGCTGGACCGACTACGGGCACCGGACGCGCTACCGGCTGCTGGAGCTCACCGACCTGCTCGCCCCCGGCGCGAACGAGCTGGAGCTGTGGCTGGCTCCCGGCTGGTACGCCGGGCACGTCGCCGGAGGCGGGCCGTTCCGCTACGGCGACCGGCCCGCCGTCAGCGCCCAGGTGCTCGTGCGCGACGACGGCGGCGTCCGGCGCGTGTACGCCACGGACCCGTCCTGGACCCGGCACGACCTCGGCCGCCCGCGCGCCGACCTGATCATGGGCGAGACCGTCCAGGTCCCGCCCCGCTCATCGACCGGCGAGACCGCCACGGAGGCGCCCGCTCCGCCCATCCTCGTGCAGGCCGACCCCGCTCCCCCGGTGCGGGTGATCGGCACAGTGCCGGCCGTCTCGGTGACCGAGCCCGTGCCGGGCGTCCAGGTCGCCGACTTCGGCCGCAACGTCGTCGGCCGCCTCCGCCTGCGCGTGCGGACGCCCGATCCTGTGCGGATCGTCGTCCGGCACGGCGAGGAACTGACCGCCGCCGGCCGGCTCTACACCGACAACCTGCGCTCGGCCGACCAGCGGGACGAGTTCGTGCTCGGCCCCGGCTCGCACGTCGTCGAGCCCGCCTTCACCCTGCACGGCTTCCGCTACGCCGAGCTCACCGGCTGGCCAGGCGCGCTGAATCCCGGCGACCTGGAGGCGGTGCTGCTGTCCTCCGCGCTGCCCGTCACCGGCTCGCTGACCGTGAGCGACCCGGCCGTGCGGCAGCTCGTCGCCAACATCGGCGCCTCCGCCGACGGCAACCTGGTGAGCGTGCCGACCGACTGCCCGCAACGCGACGAGCGCACCGGGTGGACCGCCGACATCTCCGTCTTCGGCTCCACGCTCAGCTTCCTGCGGCACACGCAGGCGTTCCTGTCCGGCTGGGTGACGACGCTGATCGACGGGCAGCGGGCCGACGGCGCCGTCCCGCACGTCGCGCCGGTCCTGCCCGAGTACGGCTACGACTCCCCCGTCTGGTCCGACGCGCTGGTCGAGGTGCCCTGGCTGCTGTGGCGGCGCTACGGCGACGACCGCACGCTGCGCCGCGCCTACGACCCGATGCGCCGGTGGGCCGGCTACTGCCTCGACCAGGCCGAGGACGGCCTGCGGCCGGGCCGGGCCCTGGGCGACTGGCTGGCCCCCGGCACCGTCGAGACGCCCAAAAGTCTCATCGCCACCGCCGCCCTCGCCCGCAGCCTCCGGCTGATCGCGCACGTGGCCGACGTGCTCGGCGAGCCGCACGCCCCCGAGTACGGCGAGGCGTTCACCCGGGTGTCGGGCGCGTTCCAGCGGGCCTTCCTCGCCGGGCCGCGGCTGCACACCGAGACGCAGACCGGCTACGCCGTCGCCCTCGCCTGGGACCTGATCCCGCCCGAGGACCGGGCCGCCTCGGCGCAGGCGCTGGCCGACCTGGTGCGCGCCGACGGGCACCGGCTCATGACCGGCTTCGTCGGCACGCCCCTGCTGCTGCCCGTGCTCTCCGAGACCGGCCACCACGACCTGGCCTGCCGGATCTTCAACCAGGAGGGCTACCCGTCCTGGCGCTACCAGCTCCGGGCCGGGGCGAGCACCATGTGGGAGCGCTGGGACGCCTGGCACCACCGCTACGGCCTGCAGACGCCGGCCATGAACTCCTTCAACCACTACGCCTACGGCTGCGTGGGCGACTGGCTGTTCCGGCACGTCGCGGGCCTGGGCGACGACCCGCGCGGGACCGGCGGCGGCTTCGGCGAGCTGCTCCTGCGCCCCGGCCCCGTCCCGCTCCTCCGCCACGCGCACGCCCGCTACGACAGCGCCTCTGGCCCGGTCGAATCGGGCTGGCGGGCCGGGCCCGACGGCGTGCAGTTCACCTTCTCCGTCCCCGAGGGCGTCAGCGCGCGGGCCGTCCTGCCGGTGCGGGGCGCGTGGGACGGGATGACCGTCAACGGCACCTTCCTGATGGGGCTCAACGAGCAGTTGCCCACCACCCGGCTCCCCGACGGCGGCTGCGCCCTCACCCTGCCGCCGGGCCGCTGGTCGTTCACCGCCCCGGCGGCGGCGACGGCCCACCTGCTCCAGGAGTGGGACGAACTGGGCCGGTGAGGGGCCCGGTGAGGGGCCCGGTGAGGGGCCCGGTCAGGGGCGCGGTGAGGCGCGGTGGGTGGATCCGCGGCGGACCGATTAGTTTGGGACGTCGCGCCGGTCTGCCCACCGACGCTTCCGCACCTGAAGGGACCTCGCCATGGCGAAGATCATATCCACCCTGTTCATCTCGGCCGACGGCGTGGCCGAGATCGACCCGGACTGGCACTTCCCCTACTTCGACGAGAACATGGGGCGGGCCGTCACCGAGGACTACGAGGCCGCCGACGTGCTGCTGCTCGGGCGCGAGACCTACGACAGCTTCGCCGGCGCGTGGCCCGACCGTGAGGCCGGGGGCGGAGAGGACGCGCCGTTCGCCAAGCAGCTCGGGGACATGCGCAAGGTGGTCGCCTCGCGGCAGCCGCTGGAGTTCACCTGGCGCAACTCCGAGCTGATCGACGGCGACCTGCTCGACGCGGCCGCCGCGCTCCGGGCCGACGCAGGGGTGAAGGGCGTGCTCATCCCCGGGTCCATCTCCGTGGTGCAGCAGCTCCTGGCCGCCGGGCTGGTCGACGAGCTCCGCCTGCTGGTGCACCCCGTGGCGGCCCGAAAGGGGCGCAGGCTCTTCGACGAGGGCGCGGAGCCGTACCACCTCAAGGTGACCGCCACCGAGGCCTTCCCGACCGGGGTGATCCGCGTGATCTACACCCCGGCCGCGCCGCCCGCACCGGCCGGCTACGACGAGGTCAAGGACCAGGTCCCGGGCGCCCACCAGGACTGACCCTGGACTCGGGCGGCCCCCACCCAGGGGCGCCGCCCGGACGCACCCACCTCAGGACGAGCCGGCCGCGCGGCGCTCACGTCCTGATGTGCCGGGGTCACCTCATGGCGTGCCGGCCGCGCAGGATCTCCACCCCGTCCCCCTCGAGCTCGTCGCAGTAGGCCATCCGCCCGGTCGTCGCCATGATCAGAGCCAGGGTGGTCCCGGACGCCAACGGCCCCGACCCCGTCGCGAACGGCCCGTCGGTGGCGGCCAGCCGCAGACCCGCGATCCGCCTCCGGGCCGCGACCACCTGATCCGACCCCTGGTAGTACTCGGCCACCAGCGTGAGCGTGCCGATCGGGGAGGCGTTCCGCAGCCCCAGCGGCCCCCGGATGTCCTCGGCGTGCACGACCGCCTCACCCAGCATCGCGATCACCGGCAGCAGCGGCTTCGTCGTGCTCTCAACCACCCGGGCGAACCGGGCGAGCGTCTCCGCCGGACTCGCCCCCAGTTGCTCGGCCAGCCGCATGGCCACCTGCTTGTCGAAGTCGAACCGGCACCGGATCACCCCCGCCAGCCACCGCAAGCTGGTCAGGCTCGCCCCCGCGGTCAGGTGAGCCAGCACCTCCCGCACGCTCAGCCCCTCACACCACGAGGGCGTCGCCCACTGCTCGTCGGTGAGGCCGGCCAGATCCGCGGCCAGGGCGGCCCGCTCGGCATGGACCAGCGGCCACAACTCCGCAGCCTGGGGGCCCTTTGCCGTCGAGCCGGTGGTGGTCAGTCTCTTGTCGGAGTTCACAGATTCCCTCATGGTGCGTCGGGGCGAGCTTGATGGAACAGGTCGGTGTGTTGTGCCCTCTTTGGGCTGGTCAGGTGAGAAGACTCCCATTGAGGGACAAACTCATCGGTGCGGTGTCAGGCGGTGACCCCCTGGGTGCGTCGCAGCGCGAACGGCACCAGCAGGAACGCCACCCCCGCCGCCAGAAACGCCCCGGACCCGACCGCGCCGACCGCCGCCGCGGCCAGCGCGGCCAGCGGTGGTACGGCAGGCTGAGCCAGCCCCCACGACGACCCCTGGAACGCGAACCACCGAGGCCGCTCCTCCTCCGGCGCCGCATCGGCCACCACCGACTGCCACCGCCCGAGCAGTACCCCGTTGACCGCCGTGCAGGCCAGGTAGGCGGCGATGGTGACCTCCGGGCTACTGGTCAGCCCCATGACCACCGCCAGCACGCCGAGTAGCACCGTGCCGCCACCGATGATCGCCCCGTGCGACCGCCCGACGAGGAACCGCCGGGCCACCCACAACGCGCCCGGCGCCACCACCGCCGCACCCGCCAACGTCAGCCCAGGCACCCACGCCGCCACCCCCCGCTCCAGCAGCGCCAGCGGCAGATACATCATCACCGCCAGATACCCCACCGCAAACGCCGTCCCCGCCACCGTCAGCCACACCAACACCCCCGGCGGCCGCCACCACGCACCCTGGCGCACCCCACCCGCGACCCGCCACCGGCCGCCCAGGCGAGCCCTCAGTGAGGGGCGCCACCGCAGCGACGGAGCCGCCGCGATCCCCGAGGCCCGCCCGCCGTCCCGCTGCGCCGCAGGTGAAGGGTGCTGGCGGGCGGCCGGCTCGGTTGACGGTGAGAATGCGCGTGAGGTCGACGGTGGAGGTGAAGGTGCTGGGCTGTTACCCGGCAGCGCGGAGGTCTCGAGGTGCCCCACGGCGGGCCGTTCGCGGGGCAGGCAGGCCAGGGCCACGACGGCGGCGGTCAGGCAGGTGAGGGCGTCGGCCACCACCAGCCAGCGCACCCCCAAGGGCAGCAGCACCGCGGCCAGCAGCCCCGCGACCGCTCCGGCCGCCGACAGCACCACGCCCATCACCGCGTACGTCGCGTGGCGCTGCTCCCCCGAGCTGGCCCGGGCCAGGAGCTCCTGGGTGGCCGGCTCGTAGATCTCGAAGGCCAGCCCGACCAGGGCGACCGCGACGAGCACCTGCGCCGGGCCCTGGGCCATGGCCAGGGTGGCCAGGGCGACGCCGGTCGCGGCGAGCCCGGCGGCCAGGACGGCGCGCGGGGCGAACCGGTCGAGCAGGAACGCTCCCGTCCAGCGTGAGATCAGGGCCATCACGCCGAACAGCACCAGCGCGGCCGGCGCCAGCTCAGGTCCGGCGAGGACCGCCAGGAACGACAGGGCGTAGGCGCCGAGCTGGTTGAGGATCCGCACCCACATCAACGTCCTGGCCGCCGTAGGCAGCGATCTGAGCACGAAGCCCCTTTCCTCGTCCACCGGCCGTCGTTCTGTCCGGCAAGGTGGACAGGCTCGCAGGTGGCACCGACAGTTTCCGAGGCTGGACGAGGTCGGTCGTGGTGGGCAACGCCGGGTGGGTGGTCGGTGGCCGAGCCGACCCGGCGGCCCGGCCACCTCGATCGCCGGGCCGACCGGGTGGCCGCGGCAACGCGGCGGGCGGGCTCCCGCGGTGGCGGCGGTTGACGGGGATCTCGTGGGGCTAGCGGCGACACCCACCTCAGGTGCACGCGGGTGGCGCCGCTGGCGTGCGGATGGCTTCGACCTGACCGCCCGACGGCCCCGCCCGGTTCGAACGGCAGTCGCGGCGGGTCCGCTCGACGGGCTCGAGAGGACCCTGCGGTGGCCGCACCGTGAGTCCGGGGGGCACCGAACAGCGGGGGCGCGGTGGATTCGGGGCCACCGAACAGCGGGCGCGCGGGGGTCGCACAGTGGGCTCGGGGGGTCACGCGAGGCCGGCTGCCGTCAGGGACTGGGCGAGGCGTCGGTGGGCCGAACCGGACGGTGTGCAAGGTCGTTTTGGGGGTGGGGCCGCCGGGTACGCAGGGCATGTTGGTGCAGCTCATCGCGGGGGTGTGAGCGGTGTTGGATTCGTGCTGCGGGCAGAGGCGCGGCTGCCGGACGGCGCGACGTCCGGGATGAGGAGCGCCGCACAGGGGATCGTGTGGATCGGCGTGTTCGTGGGCGTGTGCGTGGCGCCCCTGGCGTTCGCGCTGATCGGCGCGAGCCGTACCGGACAGGGCTTCTGGACCGACTTCTCCGTGGCCCTCGGGTTCGTGGGCCTGGCGCTGATGGGGTTGGAGTTCGCGCTGGTGGCGCGGGTGCGAGCGGTCGCGGAGCCGTTCGGCACGGATGCGGTGGTGCAGTTCCACCGGCAGATCGGCTACGTCGGGCTGAGTTTCGTCGTGGTGCATGTGGCGTTGTCGGGGCCGGGGGTGTTCGGCGCCTTCGGGCTCGCCGAGCTGCCGTGGCGGGCCCGCTTCGCGGTGCTGTCGGTGGTGGCGCTGCTGGTGCTGGCGGTGACGTCGGTGTGGCGGCGGCGGTTGCGGCTGTCGTACGAGGTCTGGCAGGTCGTGCACGCGGTGACGGCGGCGGTCGCGGTCGTCGCGGCGCTGGTGCACGTGCTGCTGGTCGACCACTACCTCGACAGCGCGTGGAAGAAGGCGCTGTGGACGCTGATGACCGCGGCCTTCGTGGGTCTCCTGCTCTGGATCAGGATCCTGCGCCCGTTGAGGCTGCGCCGGCGGCCGTGGTCGGTCGAGCGGGTGATCGCGGAGCGCGGGCGCATCACGGTCCTGGTCCTGCGGCCGCGCGGACACGACGGGCTGCGCTTCGAGCCGGGCCAGTTCGCCTGGATCACCGTGGGCGGCTCGCCGTTCGCGGTGACCGCGCACCCCTTCTCGCTGGCCTCCAGCGCCGAGGAGCACGGCACGCTGAGCGTGGCGGTCAAGGCGCTGGGCGACTTCACCACCGCGGTCGCCGCGACGAAGCCGGGCACGACCGTCTACGTCGACGGCCCGCACGGCGTCTTCTCGATCGACCAGTACGAGGGCCCCGGCTTCTGCCTGATCGCCGGCGGCGTCGGCCTCGTGCCCGCGCTGAGCATGCTCCGCACCATGGCCGACCGCGGCGACCTGCGGCCGGTGGTGCTGCTGTCGGCCCACCCCGACTGGGACAGCATCCCGTTCCGCGAGGAGCTCGACGAGCTGGCCACCCGGTTGAACCTGACCCTCGTGCACGTCCTGGAGCAGCCGCCGCCCGGCTGGAGCGGCGAACGCGGCTACGTCACCGCCGAGACGCTCCGCCGCCACCTGCCCGCGGCCGGCCCGCGCCTGCAGTACTTCGTCTGCGGCCCGAACGCCATGCTCGACGCCATGGAGGCCACGCTGCCGCAGGTGGGCGTGCCGCTCGACCGCATTCACACCGAACGCTTCACCTGGGTCTGAGCCCGGAGGGGAACCATGCGCCACACCTACATGACCCGGATCACGGTCGCCGTCGCGCTGCTGCTCGTCCTCGCCTGCCTGGCCTTCGCCGCGATCCAGAACTGACCGCACCACCGACCGAGCCGAGGAGCACCCATGGCAAAGCCGTCCTACCTGAGCATCGAGATCCTGGACCGTCCGGCCGTCGAGGACCTGATCGGCAAGGTCGGCGACGTCGCCGGCCGGCCCGGCGCGGCCGAGCGGGTCGAGGAGTGGCGTGCCGCGCACGGCGCCGAGCACGCGACCCCGCAGGCCAGCTCGTTCGTCGTCGTCGGCGAGACGCTGATGTTCCTGCACCCGTGCCCGGACGGCGTCGTCCTGCCGTTCGCGGCCTACCCGGACGGCACGGTGAAGGTCTACACCGACCCCGAGCATGCCGGCCTGAGCTTCTACCCCGACGACGAGCCCGCCTAGGGTTCAGAGGGCGTCGCGGAGCTGGGCGCGGGAGACGACGCCCAGCTTGCGGAAGGCGTTGTGCAGGTGGGTGCCGACGGTGCGGTGGGACAGGTAGAGCTGCTCGCCGATCTCGCGGTTGGACAGGCCGGTGGCGGCCAGCTTGGCGATGTGCAGCTCCTGCGGGGTGAGCCGCTCGGCGGTGCTGGGCACGCGCAGGTGGCTGCCCTCGCCGGTGGCGCGCAGTTCCGCGCGGGCCTTCTCGCCCCAGGCCAGCAGGCCGAGCTTGTCGCAGGCGTCACGGGCCGTACGCAGCGGCTCCCTGGCCTCGACGGTCCGGCGCCGGCGGCGCAGCCAGACGCCGTGGGCGAGCGACAGCCGCGCCGCGGCGGTGGGCCAGCCCGACAGGTCCGCGTCGTACGCGGCTCTGAACAGGGCTTCGGCGTCGGCGTCGTCGGCCAGGACGGCTCTGGCGTGCCGCAGGCCGACGTGCAGGTACGGGGAGGGCGTCTGGGCGCCCATCTCCTCCAGCGCGGCGAGAGCCGTGCGGGCCAGGTCCCGGTGCTCGGCCGGCACGGCGGCCTCGGCCAGCTCGCTGATCATCCAGGAGCCCCAGATGGGGTGGTAGGCCGCGTCGCCGGGGTCGAACACCCGCCACAGGTGCGCGAAGGCGGTCGCGTGCTGCCCGCCGCACAACGCGATGACCCCTCGGGCGTACTGGACCTGGGCGAGGTTGGAGGCGATCATGACGCTGCCCAGCACCCGCTCGCTCCGCTCGGCCAGCTCCAGTCCCTGGGCGACGTCCCCGCGCAGCCCGGCGAGGATGGCCAGCACGGACAGGGCCGCCGACTGCCAGCGCGGCTGCTGGGTCTCCCTGGTCAGCCGCTCGCACTCCTCGGCCACCAGCATGGCGCTCGGCCAGTCGCCGCCCAGGACGCGGTTGAGCATCTGCGAGGTCAGCGACTGCGCCAGCACGCCCAGCCGGCCCTGGGCGCGCAGCTCGCCGATCGAGTCCTCGAGGAAGGCGGCCGACAGCTCGTGCGCGCCGATCGTGCTGGCGGCCACGCCCAGCAGCCTGGCCATGGCGCCGTCCAGCCGGGTCTCGCGCAGCCTGGTCAGCCGGCCGATCAGCTCCCCGGCCCGTTCCACCGGCGCCGCGGCGGCCAGCGCCACCAGCAGCTCGGGGTCGTCCTCGTGCCTGGCCAGCCGTTCGGCCAGCGCGATGACCCGGTGGCGGAGCTCGGTGCCCGGGTCGCGCCACCAGCAGCGCAGCGCGGCGGCACGGACGAAGTTGCGCGCCAGGTCCTGTTCCGGCGTGTGCGCCAGCGTCTCGGCGATCGCGATGAGCCGGCGCACCCGTGGCGGGCCCTCGTCGCGGCCCTCCTCGCGCATCTCGTTCAGCCACGCCAGCCGGGCCCGTTCGAGGTCGCCGAGCTGGGCCGGGTCGGTCAGGGCGAGCAGCTCGGCGATCAGCTCGCCGCGGCCCAGCTCGAAGGCGAGCTCGGCGGCGCGCAGCAGGCGGACGGCCCGGTCGGCCGGATGCTCGCTGAGCTCCGCCGCGCGGCGCAGCGCGGTGATGGCCACGGTGAGCGCGCCGCGCCCCCGCGCCCGCAGTGCCACCTGCTCCAGGTCGGCGGCGACGCTCTCGTCGGGCCGGTCGAGCGCGGCGGCCCGATGCCAGGCCCGGCGGTCGGGGTCGGGGGCGTGCACGTCGGCCAGCGACAGGTGGATGACCTGCCGGGCCAGCGGGCCGGCCTTCTGGTAGATCGCCGAGCGCACCAGCGGGTGGCGGAAGCGGATGGCGCGATCGTGCAGCGTCACCAGGCCGAGCTCGATCGCCGGGGCCAGGTCGGCCAGGGAGAGGTCGGCGCGGGCGACCGTACCAGCGGCGGCCAGGGCCTCGCGCAGGTCGTGACCGTCGTTGGCGGCGCAGGCCAGCAGCAACGTCCTGGTACGGCGGGGCAGCTCGGCCAGCCGGGTGGCGAAGGAGCGCTCCAGCCGGGTGGTGAGCGGCAGGAACTCCCCGGAGGGCGGCCCCGGCTCCCGCCCGAGGGCGATCGGCAGCTCCACCAGGGCCAGCGGGTTGCCGGCCGCCTCGGCCAGCACCCGCCAGCGCACCCCGGCGGGCAGCTCGGCCGCCTGGCTGTCCAGCAGCGCCTCCGCCGCCGCCGGGTCGAGCGTGCCCAGGGTCAGCTCGGGCAGGCCGATGTCGTCGAACGTGGTCGCGTGTCCCTCGCGTACGGCCAGGAGCATGCCGATCGGCTCCGACCGCAGCCGCCGGGCGACGAAGGCGAGCACCTCGGTGGTGGGCCGGTCCAGCCACTGCAGGTCCTCCACCACGACCAGCAGGGGCGTGGCCGCCGCGGCCTCGCCGAGCAGGTTCAGTACGGCCAGCGCCACCAGGAAGGGCTGCGGCGCCTGGCCGTCGCCCATGCCGAAGGCGTTGCGAAGCGCGTCGCGCTGGGCGGCGGGCAGTTCGGTGACGGTGGGCAGCATGGGCTGGACCAGGTGGTGCAGCCCGGCGAAGGGCAGGTGCGTCTCGCTCTGCACGCCCGCGACCACGGCGGTCGCGAAGCCGTGGTCGCGAGCGCGCTCCAGTGCCAGGGCGAGCAGCGCCGACTTGCCGATCCCGGCCTCGCCCCGGACCACCAGCGCGTCGCCGTGCTCGGGCAGCGCCGCCACCAGGCGTTCGACCTGGGTGATCTCCCGTTCACGTCCCAGCAGGTCCAACGGCGTCCTTCCTTCGGCCGCGCGAAGGCCGGCCGGACGGGTCGGCCATCGGTCCTCCTCGAAACGCCCTCGGTCATCGGGGTACCGCAGAAGCGAATCTATCGGGCGCCCCGCCGCTGTGGATCACCGCGGGCCGCCCGGAGTCAGGCGTCGCGGCGGCTGATCGCCAGGGTGGCTGCGAGGAGGGCGGCGACGCCGTACCCCGCCAGGATGAGCGCGGCGGTCACGGGCCCGAAGGCGCCCGCGTCGGGGACGGCGGCCAGTTGCCGCGCCAGCGCCGGAATGGTCAGCGAGGCGATCCAGTCGTTCCACGGAGCCGGCAGGAACCGGCCGAGCACGAGCGGCCCGAGCGGGAGCGCGACCAGCACGAGCAGCGCCCCCGGCGTCGAGCGCAGCACCGTCGCCAGGGTCAGGCCCAGCACCGCGGCGACGGCGGCCCCCGCCCCGGTGGTCAGCACCTCGGCCAGGGCGCCGGGTTCGGCGAGCGAGGCGCCGATCGGCCGCCCGGCGACGACGGCCTGCGCGGTGAAGTAGGTGGCGAACGCCAGCGCCTGGCCCGCGACGGCGGCGACGGCGGCCACCACGGCGGCCTTGGCCAGCAGCAGCATCCACCGGCTCCGGACCGTGGTGAGGGTGAGCCGGATCATGCCGGTGGCGTACTCGCCGGAGATGGCGAAGACGCCCAGCAGGCCGAACAGCACCGGCGGCAGGTCGGCGCCGAGGCTCAGGCCCGTGCCGACCGGTTCGCCGCCCCAGCCGCGGCTGTCGTAGTAGCGGGAGATCGAGTAGGCCGAGAACGCCGTGAGCGCGAGGGCCGAGAGCGTGGCGGCCAGGACGTAGGAGGTGGCCCGGAGCGACCGCAGCTTCAGCCACTCCGAGGCGACGAGGTCGATCATCGAGTCAGCTCCATGAAGACGTCTTCCAGGCTCGGTCATCGGGTCAGCTCCATGAACGCCTCTTCCAGGGAGGTGCCGCGGGTCACGAGTTCGTGCACCGCGCACCCGGCGGCCAGGGCGAGGTCGCCGATCGTGGCCGCGCTCAGCCCGCTCACCAGCAGCCCGTCCCCGGCTTCCGGGTCCGGGCGGAGGGTCGCGCCGGCCGCTTCGAGCGCTTGGGCCAGGCGGCCGGCCTGCGGCGAGCGCACCAGCACGCCGCCCTGGTGGCGGGCCAGCAGGGCGGCCGTCGAGGTGTCCTCGATCAGCCGGCCCCGGCCGATGATGACCAGGTGATCGGCGGTGAGCGACATCTCGGTCATCAGGTGGCTCGACAGCAGGACCGTGCGCCCCTCGGCGGCGAGGGACCTGAGCAGGGTCCTGAGCCAGCGGATGCCGTCGGGGTCGAGGCCGTTCACCGGCTCGTCGAGGATGAGCACGCCCGGGTCGCCGAGCAGGGCCGCCGCGATGCCGAGGCGCTGGCGCATGCCCTGGGAGAAGCCGGCGATGCGCCGGCCCGCGACCGCGGTCAGGCCGACCTCCTCCAGCACCGTCTCGACGCGGCGGCGTCCCAGGCCGCCGGCGTACGCCAGCGCGTGCAGGTGGGCGAAGGCGGTGCGCCCGCCCTGCACCTCTGTCGCGTCGAGCATGGCGCCGACCTGGTGCATGGGGTCGCGCAGGTCGCGCTTGCGGACGCCGTTGATCAGCGCCCGGCCGGACGTGGGCGTCTGGAGGCCGAGGATCATGCGCATGGTGGTGGTCTTGCCGGCGCCGTTGTGGCCGAGGAAGCCGGTGACCTGTCCGGGTTCGGCGCGGAAGGTCAGGCCGGACACCACCTGGGCGGAGCCGTACACCTTGGTCAGGTCGAGGACCTCGATCATGTTCCCACCTTCCGGATGGCTTCGCCCGGGCAGCGGGTGCCCGGGGCGGGCAGCGCGCCCGTGGTCAGGTAGGCGTGGACGTGCCGGCGCAGGCAGGTGTTCCGTGCCCAGGCCGCGTGCCCGTCGCCGTGCCACAGGACGCGCGCGGCCGGGAGCCGGCCGGCGACGTGCGCCTGGCCGCGGTGATTGGTGTTGTTGTCGAGCTCGCCGATCACGAACAGCAGCGGCGGCAGGTCGCGGGCGGGCAGCGGGCGCGGCGCCCAGGCCGCGCCCCCGCTCCGTCCCCAGCACCGGCCGAGCTGGAAGCGGCCTTCGAGCCAGCCGACCCGCGGCGCGAGCTGCCGGAGCCGGGACTCGATGCCCTGGAACTGCTCGTAGGTCGGGAGCTCGGGCATGAAGTCGTTGCACAGCGAGTCCTGGCTCACCGATCCGCCGCCCTCGTCGGGGCGCAGTTCGTCGAGGAAGTCGCCGGCGTCGCCGTCGAGGGCCTTGCGGATGGCGGTGGCCAGCTCGGGCCACCGGGCCGGGTTCAGGCCCTTGATCGCGCCGGCGTGGAGCTGTCCTTCGTGGACCGTACGGCCGGCCGAGGCGGGCAGGGGCGCGCGGCGCGCCCGCGCGACGAGCTCGTCCCACGCCCGGCCCGCGTCCGTGCCGCGCAGGTCGCAGCCGGTACGGCCGGCGCACCAGTCGCGGAAGCGGGTGAGCTGGCGTTCCTGGGTGAGCGCGGCGTCACGCACCCACGACTCGAACTCCGGGCGGGTGTGGTCGGCGGTGCCGTCGAAGGACATCCGGCCCACCCGCCGCGGGAACAGCTCCAGGTAGGCCTGCGCGTACACGGTGCCGTAGGAGTTGCCCGCGTAGACGAGCTTGTCCTGGGCGAGCGCGGCGCGCAGGGCGTCGAGGTCGTGGGCGACGTTCCACGCCGTCAGCCCGCGCCAGGCCGATCCGGCGCTCGCGCGGCAGCTCGCCTGGTGGGCGGCGTTCCTGGCGGCGTGCGCGTCCCAGTCCTGCTTCGTCCGGGCCACCAGCAGGCCGTAGACGGAGGCGTCGGGTTCGGCGCAGCTCACCTGCTTGCCGCCGCCGGGCTCGGACAGGCCGCGCGGGTCGAGGGCGACGACGTCGAAGTCGCGCCGCAGCTCGGCGAGCAGGCCCGGCAGTTCCGGCTGGGCGTCGGCGTGGGTCTTGCGCCTGAGCAGGGCGGTGCTGGTGCCCGGGCCGCCGAAGTTGACGACCAGCGGGCCGCGGCTCTTGCCCGTCGCGGGCAGTTTGGCCACGTGCACCGCGGTCCTGGGGCCGGCGGGGTCGGCCCAGTCGACCGGGACGACCAGCTCGGCGCACCGCAGGCCGTCGCCGCAGTCCTTCCACACCAGGCCGGACGGCTGCCGCGCCGAGGCCAGCGCGATCCCGCCGAGCGGTACGGCGAGGCAGGCCGCCACGCCCAGGGCGATGAGTCTGGGTCGGTTCATACCGCCAACGATCCGCGACCGGGCCGCCGGGCACATCGGAGCCGGATCCGATCTCCGGCCTCGGACCACGGTCGTACGGCAGGCGCCCCCGAGCCAGGTCTACGACCCTGGTCCGACGGCCCGCGCGCCGATCCCTCCCGGGCGGTTCCTCGCTAACGTCGAGATGTGAACCTGCTCGCCCGGCGGCCTCCCGCGTGGCTGCTCATCCTGGCCGACGCCGTGCTCGCGGTGCTGCTCGTGGTGGTGTCCACGACCGGCTCGGCGGAGCCGGACCTGAGCCCCACGGCGACCGTGCTCTGCTGGCTGCTCGCGCTGAGCGTGGCGGTGCGCCGGATCTGGCCGGAGCCCGCCTACTACGGCGCGCTCCTGATCGGCCTGGCCGTCCTCGCGCTGGAGGCCAACCGGCTGCTGCCGACCGCGGCCCTCGCGCTGGCCGTCTACCCGGTCGCGACCGGCCGTCCGGTGCGGCGCTCGGCCATCGCCCTGGCGGCCGGCCTGCTCGGCAACGGCGGCGCCCTGCTGCTCTCCACGGCCGGCCGGACCACGACCTCGAACGGCTGGCCCGACCCGGTGTTCGTCCTGGCCACGAGCTGGCTGATCCTCGGCGCGAGCTGGAGCCTCGGTACGGCGGCGCGGACCCGCAGGGAGTTCGCCGCCCGCGAGGCCCGGCGGCAGGCCGAGCAGGCGGCGGCCGACGAACGCCTGCGGATCGCCCGCGAGCTGCACGACGTCGTCGCCCACTCGCTGAGCCTGATCACCGTCAAGGCCGGGGTGGCCGTCAAGGTCCTGGACAAGCACCCGGACGAAGGGCGCAAGGCGCTGGTGGCCATCGAGGAGATCGGGCGCGGCTCGCTCACCGAGATGCGGCAGTTCCTCGGCGCGCTGCGCGCACCCGGGAGTGAGGTCGAGACGATGCCGCTCCCCCGGCTGGCCGACCTGCCGTCGCTGGCCGAGCGGGCGGCCGAGGCTGGGGTGCGGGTGGAGCTGTCCGTGGACGGCGGCGTGCCCGAGAGCATGGGCCCGGCGGTCTACCGCATCGTGCAGGAGGCGATCACCAACGTCGTCAAGCACGCCGCCCCCGCGCGGTGCCAGGTCGGGGTGTCGGCCGACAATGGACGGGTGCGGATCTCCATCGTCGACGACGGCGCCCGCCGGCGGACGCGGCCCGGTCCGACGGGCGGGCATGGGCTGGCGGGCATGCGCGAGCGCGCCCTGCAGTACGGCGGCGACTTCGAGGCCGGGCCGCTCCCCGGCGGCCGCGGCTTCGCCGTACACACCTCCTGGGACCTGCCATGACCGACCACCCCGCCTGCTGGGAGTTGCCGTGATCCGGGTGCTGATCGCCGACGACCAGGCCCTCCTGCGCGGCACCTTCCGCCTGCTCATCGACTCCGAGGACGACCTCACCGTGGTCGGCGAGGCGAGCGACGGACGCGAGGCGGTCGAGCTCACCCGCACCGAGTCCCCCGACGTGGTCCTCATGGACGTCCGCATGCCCGAGATGGACGGCATCGCCGCCACCAGGGAGATCGCCGCCGACACCCGGGTGCTCATCCTGACCACCTTCGACCTCGACGAGTACGTCTACTCCGCGCTAAGGGCCGGCGCCAGCGGCTTCCTGCTCAAGGACACCCCGCCGGACGACCTCCTGCACGGCATCCGGGTGGTGGCCTCGGGCGAGACGCTGCTCGCGCCGGCCGTCACCACCCGGCTCATCGCCGAGTTCGTCCGGCGCCCGGCCCAGCAGCCGGTCCGCGGGCTCGACACCCTGACCGACCGGGAGCGCGAGGTGCTCACCCTCATCGCGCACGGCCTGTCCAACGCCGAGCTCAGCGAGCACCTCCAGGTGAGCGCGGGGACGGTGAAGACGCACATCGGCCACCTGCTGGCCAAGCTCAACGCCCGCGACCGCGCCCAGCTCGTCATCGCCGCCTACGAGGGGCGGCTGGTCACCCCGCGTTAGCGGGGCGTCCGACGTGGTCGAGGACGGCCTCGGCGAGCAGGCCGTCGAGACAGGCCGGCAGGGTGTGGCCCATGCCGTCGACCATGACCAGCGTGGCGCCGGGGAGGGCGTCAGCGACGGCCCGGCCGTGCTCGGGCGGGAACATCGGGTCCTCGCTCCCGTGGATCACCAACGCAGGCGGCCGATCACCCGCCCCGCCGCCGGCCCCGCCCATCGCGTCGAAGCCGGCCGCCCCCGCGAGCGAATGGTTCACCGCCGCCGACAGGTCGCGGGCACGCGCGTGCACCCTGGCCTCCAGCCTGCCGTACTCCTCCTCGGGAAAGGGCAGCACGCCCCCGTGCAGGACCCGCCAGAGCGGCCGGCGGGCGGCGAGGTAGTCGGCGGCGCTCGCGCCGGCCGGCGGCAGCGAGGCGGCGAGCGCGGACAGGACCGCGAGGCTGGGCGGCGGCAGCATCCCGGGCAGCGGCTCCAGCCCGGCGAGCGCACGCTCGACCGCGGCCCCGGTGTCGGCGCCGAGCGGCGTGGAGGAGATGACGGTCTGGGTGCGCACCCGGTGCGGGTGGGTGCGGGCCAGGTGCTGGACCAGCAGGCCGCCCAGGGAGACGCCGACGAGGTGGGCGCGCTCGACGGCGAAGGCGTCCAGGACGGCGAGCGCGTCGGAGGCCACGTCGGCGACAGTGTACGGGCTGGTGGCGAAGTCGACCGTGGAGGAGCGGCCGGTGTCGCGGTGGTCGTAGCGGATCACGTGGTGCCCGGCGGCGGCCAGCCGGGCGATGAGCCCGTCGTTCCACTGCACGCCCTGGGCGCCCGCGCCCATCACCAGGAGGATG
Organism: Nonomuraea sp. NPDC050328; assembly: GCF_044459405.1. NCBI lineage: Bacteria > Bacillati > Actinomycetota > Actinomycetes > Streptosporangiales > Streptosporangiaceae > Nonomuraea > Nonomuraea sp. NPDC050328. The sequence continues at coordinate 85,729 of NZ_JBITIW010000017.1, forward strand.
GCGGGGTCGCGCGGGTCGCCGAAGCCTTCGGCCCAGAGCGTGAGGTCGCCGGCGGGCACGAGCCGCTCGACGCCGGAGAGGTAGTCATTTTCCTGCATGGTCGTTCAAGATAATGACGACCTGACCGACCGGCCACCGGTTTTCCGAGTTGGAGGTCGCCGCCCGCACCGGGCACCCTGGTTCCCATGGCCGGAGTCAAGGGGCAGGTGCAGAAGCGCGGCGTGGAGCGGCGGCGCGCCATGGTCGACGCGGCGATCGAGCTGTTCGCCCGGCAGGGCGTGCGCGGCACGGGCGTGGCCGCGGTCGCCGAGCGCGCCGGGGTGACCCCCTCGGCGCTGATCCATCACTTCGGCAGCAAGGACGGGCTGGTCCAGGCCGTTCTGGAGGAGGCCGACCGGCGCGCGCTCGACCGGCTGGAGGCCTGGCCGGGGGCCGAGCCGACGCTGGAGCAGGCGGTCGAGTGGTTCGTCCGCGACGCGGCCCACACCGCCGCCGAGGCGCGCGACCTGGCCGCCCTGCACGCCGGCCTCCTGGCCGAGAACCTGGAGCCAGGCGGGTCGCTGCACACCTGGTTCCGGGAGCGCGGGCGGGTGCTGCGCGACCGGCTCACCGCGCTGTTCGAGCGGGCCTCGGCCGAGGACGCCGCGACGCTGGCGACGGAGACCGCCGCCTTCCTGGAGGGCGTCCACCTGCTGTGGCTGCTGGATCCGGAGCGGGTGGACCTGGTCGCCGTCCACCGCGGGTACTTCGCCGGCCTCGAACTCCGGCTGGCCGGTCAGCGCCGGTAGAAGGTCTCGATGGGCAGGCGCGCCTCCTCGAACAGCGCCGGGCCCTCCTGCTCCACCGTCGGCCAGCTCGACCCCGGGTTGAGCTCGACGAGCTGCTCGGTCGAGAGCGCGTACACGACCCGCCCGAGCCCGGAGCGGACGATGCCGCCGGTGCACATGCCGCAGGGCTGGCAACTGGTGTACATCGTGGTCTGCGCGGCGACGTCCGGGTCGAGCTCGCGGGCGGCCCAGCGGGCGAGCTTGAGCTCGGGGTGCGCGCTGATGTCGTCGTCCCGCCGTACCGTGTTGTGCTCCTCGGCCAGGATCTCGCCGTCCGGCCCGGCCAGGAGCGAGCCGTAGGGCGCGTCGCCCAGGGTGACGGCGTGCGCCGCGATCTCGATGGCGCGGCGCAGCAGCCGCTCGTCGGCGGGTGTGATCATCAGCGGGTCCTCCAAAGGTGAGCCGGCGCTCGCCATCGTAGAGATCGACCGCTCCCGGGCCACCACCGGGCTGGACCAGACCGGGATCAGACGACGGCGACGGCGTCGAGCTCGACGAGGAAGCCCGGCCCGAGGCCGGCCACGGAGTGGACGGTGATCGCGGGCGGCGGGTCGTTGCGGTTCCAGACCTCCTGGAAGGCGGCCACCCCCTCGTCGAAGGTGTGCCCCGCCACCACGGCGATGCGCCAGTGCACGATGTTCGCCAGGGTCGCACCCTCGCTCTCCAGCAGCGTGGCGAGGTTGCGGAAGATCTGCCGGGCCTGCTCGCCGACGGTGGGCCCGACGACCTTGCCGTCGGCGTCGACGCCGTTCTGCCCGCCGATGTAGATCGTCTTGGCCGGCTGCTCCACGACGACCGCCTGGCTGAAGGCGGGGCTGCGGTGGAGTCCTTCGGGGTTGATGTGCCGGACGCCCATGCGTTCCTCCTCGAATCATGAAACCGGTTCAACTGGTTTCGCTTCCGACACCAGTTATAGTGGTGTCATGCGAGGAAACGCAACCGGACGGGTCCTGCACGACCCCAGGGGCGGCTCGTTCCGGTTCGACGCCGGAGCGGTCTGCCTGGACTTCGCCCACACCGGCGGCGAGGGCGACTACGCGGTCTTCGAGACCCTGCACGAGCCCGCCGACCTGGTCCGCTGGCTCGCGGAGCCGCCGCTCTCCGTGGTGCTGACGGCTCCCGTGACCGCCGCCGACCTCGCCGAGGCCAAGACACTGCGCCAGGCGATCTGGGAGGCCGCCCACGCCCGCGCCGACCAGCGCCCCCTGCCCGGCGCGGCGGTCGCCGCCCTCAACCGGGCCGCCGCCGGCCCGCCCCTGGTCCCCCAACTCGCCGCCGACGGCGTCACGGCCCGCTGGGCCGACCCGGTCCGCCCGGCCCAGGTGCTGTCGGCCCTGGCCAGGGAGATGATCGACCTGCTGTCCGGGCCGCTCTCCGGACGCATCCGCGAGTGCGCGAGCGACACCTGCCCGCTGGTCTTCGTCGACACCTCCCGGCCGGGCGCCCGCCGCTGGTGCGCGATGGAACGCTGCGGAAACCGCCACAAACTCCGCGCCCACCGCGCTCGCCAGAGCGCGGACCCGTGCTAAGGTCATCGCGAAAAGACGAGAGAAGAAGGAGGTGGCAGTCGCATGTTCGCCCAGATTTCGCGCTCCCACCTCGTCACCGTCTGACGGGGAGCGCTCCTTCCTTCAGGAGACACCGTGTTGTTCCGTTCACTCGCCTCATCTGATGAATTCCCCCTTTTCGACACCTTCGCCCTGCCCGCCTCCGGCGTCGGCGCGCGGATGAAGCCCTTCGCCCAGCTCGCCGCCGAAGGCGACTACCGGCCGGAATGGCTGTGGCTCGCGCTCGACGGTGACCGGCCGGCCGCCCGTGCCGCCTTCTGGGGGCCGGCCGACGCCGCCCACCCGATGAGCGTCGACTTCTTCGACTTCGACGACGTCGACACCGGCGCCGCGCTGCTCCGGGCCGCCTACGAGGCGCTGGTCCCGGCCGGCTACCACCACCCGCTCGGCAACGAGCGGCCCGACTACCACCTGTTCCTGCCCGCCGACTGGCGCGAGCGGCCGGACGCGCTGCGGGACGCCCGTCAGCGGATGGACGCCGCGGAGAAGGCCGGGCTGCACTTCCACGTCGAGCGGCTCAACCTGCGCTGGGAGGCGGAGTACGGCCTGCCCGCCCGCACCGGCCGGCTCACGCTGGAGCCCGTCACCGACGACGAGGTGCTGCTCGCCCTGCTGGAGGAGATCATCACCGGCAGCCTCGACGCCTGGGACCAGGAGTCGCTCACCAAGATGTCGCTGCGTGAGGCCGCGAACGAGGCCCTCACCGGCATCGCGGGCATGCCCGGCGGCCGCGACCGCTGGCGGCTGGGCTACAACGAGGCGGGCGAACTGGTGGGCATGGTGATGCCGACCAAGAACGTCCACTTCGCCACGCACGGCTACATCGGCGTCGCCGGCCCCCACCGGGGCCGGGGCTATGCCTACGACCTGCTGGTGGAGTCGATGCACCGCTTCGCCGCGGAGGGCGAGCAGGTGATCACCGACAACACCGACGTGGGCAACCACCCGATGGCCGCGACCTTCGACCGGGCCGGTTTCCGGATCGCGGGCCGCCGGGTCATCTTCAAGTAACCCCCGGCCGCTGCCTCCGCCTCCCAGGGCGGGGGCGGCGGCTTTCTCACACCTTCTGGACGTGCGTGGTGCCGGCGTCGAGGGGCGTGCCGTCGGCGGCGGCCGGGGTGAGGTCGGGCACCCGCACCGAGTGCTCGTCGACCAGGATCGAGTACGGCTCGCCCGGCTCGAAGGCGTGCCGCTCCCCCCACTGGCGCAGGGTGAGGAGCACCGGGAACAGGTCACGGCCCCGGTCGGTGAGCACGTACTCCAGCCGGCGGCCCGAGGAGGCGGCCCGCTGGGCGAGGATCCCGTGCGCGCCGAGCCTCCGGAGCCGATCGCTGAGGATGTTGCGCGCGATGCCGGTCCGCCGCTGGAACTCGGTGAAGGTCCGCGCCCCGTCCATCGCGTCCCGGACGACCAGCAGGCTCCAGCGGTCGCCAACGAGGTCGAGGGTGCGGGCGACCGGGCACTCGGGGTCGGTCCAGGCGGGATCCGGTACGCGCGGCATGACGCCTCCCGATGAGTTGCGAAGTGAAACCATCATGCCCTACGGTCCGATTGGTTGCATTTTGAAACTCATCTAATTGGAGGCGCGATGGACGGCCGGCGAAGGTGGTTGCTCGCGATCGTGTGCGGGGTGGCGGTGGCCGGCGTGTACGCCGCCCAGCCGGTGCTGATCCCGATGGGAGCCGCCCTCGGCGTGCCGGCGCAGCATCTGGGGTGGATCGTCTCGGTGGGCCAGGTCGGCTACCTGGCCGGGCTGGTGCTGCTGGTGCCGCTCGGGGACGTGGTGGCCAGCAGGCGCCGGCTCATCGCGGTCCACCTGGCGATCACCGCGGCGGGCCTCGGGCTGACCGCCGCGGCGTCCGCCGCGTGGATGGCCTTCGCGGGGCTGGCGCTGGCCGGGATGTTCGCGGTCGTGGTGCAGACGACGGTGGCCTACGCGGCGTCGACCTCGCCCCCTGCCGAACGCGGGCGGACCATCGGCGTGGTGACCTCGGGCGTGGTGGCCGGCATCCTGGGCGCGCGGGTGGTCACCGGGGTGCTCGCCGAGCAGTTCGGCTGGCGCAGTGTCTACGCCCTGCTCGGGGTGGTGTCGCTCGGGCTCGCCGCCCTCGTCGTGCGGGCTCTGCCGGACGAGAGGCGCGCCCGTACGGCGGGGCGTCGGCAGGCCGTGGCGGCGCTCGGGAACCGGCTCTTCCTCACGCGCGGCCTCATCGCGTTCTTCCTGTTCGCCTCGTTCGGGACCCTGTGGAGCGGGCTGTCCCTGCCGCTGGCCGGCGAGCCGTGGCGGCTGAGCGAGAGCCAGATCGGCCTGTTCGGCCTCGCCGGCCTGGTCGGCGCGCTGGGCGCGGCGCGGGCGGGGCGGTGGGCGGACGCGGGCCGGGCAGGGCCGGTGAGCGGGCTCGCGCTGGCGCTGCTCATCGCCTCGTGGGCCGCGACCGCCCAGCTCTCCTGGTCGCTTGGGCTGCTCGTCGCAGGCGTCGTGCTGCTCGACTTCGCGGTCCAGGTCGTGCACGTGAGCAACCAGCACGCGCTGACCGCCGCCTGGCCCGAGCGCGCCGGCGGGGTCATCGGCGGGTACATGGTCTTCTACTCCCTCGGCTCCGCTCTCGGCGCGGTCGCCACCACCTCCGTCTTCGCCGCCCACGGGTGGACCGGGTCCAGCCTGCTCGGCGCCGGGTTCGCGGCCTGCGCGCTGCTCGTCTGGGCCGGCGACCGGCGGCGCCCCGCGGCCTTCGCCCCTGCCGGGCGGGACAGGGCGGCAAGGCGCGAACGATGATCCTTGCGAGCTTCCCAGCGATCGTTCAGCGTAGGCTGTTCGCTGTCATAACGCTGCTCCTGGACTAGCAAGGTGTTCATGTCGTCGGTGTCGTTCACATGCTCGCGCGAGGCTGAGGTCACGGTCCTGGCCGTCACCGGCGAGGTCGACGCGACCAACGTCGGACAACTCACCGAAGCCCTGCAGGACTGCCCGGAGGGCAAGCCGCTCATCCTGGACCTCAGCGGTCTGGACTTCATGGACAGTTCGGGGCTGAACGCCCTGGTCATCGCGCGCCGGACGATCGAGGACCAGGCGGGCGGCCACCTGTTCTTCACCGGGTTGCAGGGCGCGCCGTACCGGCTGTTCACGATCACCGGGCTGATGAAGCACGTCCGCGTGTACGACAGCGTCGAGGCGGCCCGGCAGGCGTACGAGCGCGGGGTGGCGTGACCCGCCGGGACCGACTCGGAGCAACCTCGGCCGGTGCCCTTCCAAAGTGGGCGATGGCGGCTTACCTTCCGCTCAGTGCCCTATCGGAGGTCTGTCCGCCGTCACCCTGTTCGCCGGGCCGTCCTCCGCCTCACCCCCCACGGAGGATGGTTCATGAAAGCCAGGCTCCTCGCAGCACTCGCGGCCCTGACCCTGGCCGCGCCGCTCGTCCACGCGGCCCCGGCGGCAGCGGTCCGGCTCGCCCCGCCGAACATCTCGCTGGCCAATGTCAAGGCCCACCTGACGCAGTTCCAGACGATCGCCACCAGCAACGGCGGCAACCGGGCGCACGGCCGCCCCGGCTACCTGGCCTCGGCCAACTACGTGAAGGCGCAGCTCGACGCCGTCGGGTTCCAGACGGTCCTGCAGTCGTTCACCTACAACGGCGCGACCGGGTACAACGTGCTCGCCGACTGGCCCGGCGGCAATCCCGACGACATCCTCATGGTCGGCGCGCACCTCGACAGCGTGAGCGCGGGACCGGGCATCAACGACAACGGCTCCGGCAGCGCCGCGATCCTGGAGACCGCGCTCGAAGTCGCCCGGCAGTCGCTCCAGCCTGCCAAGCACCTGCGTTTCGCCTGGTGGGGCGCGGAGGAGCTGGGCCTGCGCGGCTCGCAGTACTACGTCACCAACCTGGCCGCCACCGAGCGGGCCAAGATCAAGGGCTACCTGAACTTCGACATGGTCGGCTCGCCGAACGCCGGCTACTTCGTCTACGACGGCGACAACTCCGACGGCGTCGGCTCCGGCCCCGGCCCGGCCGGCTCTGCGCAGCTCGAACAGGTCCTGCAGAGCTACTTCACCTCGATCGGCGTGCCCACCCGCGGCACCGACTTCGACGGCCGCTCCGACTACGGCCCGTTCATCTCCCGCGGCATCCCGGCCGGCGGCACCTTCACCGGCGCCGAGGGGATCAAGTCCAGCGCCCAGGCCCAGCTCTGGGGCGGTACGGCGGGGCAGGCCTTCGACGTCTGCTACCACCGCGCCTGCGACACCACCGCCAACATCAACGACACCGCTCTCGACCGCAACGCCGACGCCATCGCGCACGCCGTCTGGACGATCAGCACCGCCGTACCGCCGGTGACCGTCTGGTCCGATGACTTCGAGTCGGCCACCGGCTGGACCACCAACCCGGCCGGCACCGACACCGCCACCACCGGGCAGTGGGAGCGCGGCGACCCCGCGGCCACCACCTCCAGCGGCGCCAAGCAGCTCGGCACCACGGTCAGCGGCGTCAACGACCTGGTGACCGGCCGGCTGGCCGGGGCCGCCGCGGGCGACCACGACCTGGACGGCGGCGTCAGCTCCGTACAGTCACCGCCGATCACCCTGCCGTCCGGGGCCGCCCTGACCCTGTCGCTGTCGTGGTACCTGGCGCACGGCTCCAACTCCTCCAGCGCCGACTTCCTGCGCGTGAAGGTCAACGGGACGACCGTCTTCGAGCAGCTCGGCGCGGCCTCCGACCGGGACGGGGCCTGGAGTACGGCAAGCGCCAACCTGTCCGCCTACGCCGGGCAGACCGTCACGATCCTGATCGAGGCGGCCGACGCCTCAGGCGCCAGCCTGGTCGAGGCGGGCGTCGACGACGTGAAGATCACGCGCTGACCCGAGGGGGCGGCAGCTCAGGCACCCGATCGAATCGGATCGCGGCGGTCGGGTGCCGGTGCCGCCCCGTCCGGCAAGGTTGACCTGGAAACAGGGAGGCCTCGTGATCTCAGCGCTCAACCGGCTCGTCGACCTCGTCGAAGCACAGCTCGCCGACCCCTTCGGCGAGCTCGACGTGGAGGGCCTGGCCACAGAGCTCGGCACGACCGGATACCACCTGCGGCGGATGTTCTCCTCGCTGGCCGGTCTGCCGCTGACGCAGTACGCGCGCCGCCGCCGGATGACGGTCGCCGCGGCCGACGTCGTCCGGGGCGACGACGATCTGCTGAGCATCGCCGTCCGGTACGGTTACGGCTCGACCGAGGCGTTCGGCCGCGCGTTCCGCGCCGTGCACGGCGCGGGACCCGGCGAGGTGCGCCGCGACGGAGGCCCCCTGCGCAGTCAACCCCAGCTCAGGTTCCGCCTGACCGTCGAAGGGAACATCCCCATGGACACCCGCCTCACCGAGCGCCCCGCGTTCCGGCTGATCGGCCACGCGGCCCGCGTCCCGCTCATCCACCAGGGCGTCAACCCGCACATCCAGCAGCACATCGCGGCCCTCCCGCAGGAGGAGCACCTGCGGCTCAAGGCCTTGTCGGCCACCGAGCCCGCCGGGCTGCTGCAGGTCAGCGACGACCTCGACGGCCCCGACGCCGCCGAGGGCAGCGAACTCACCTACCTGCACGGCGTCGCCGTTCCCTCGGACGCCCCGGTGCCCGACGACCTGGACGCCATCGAGGTGGCCGCAGGCCGGTGGGCGATCTTCCGTACGGCCGGGCCGTACCCGGAGGCACTCCAGACGGCCTGGGCCGCGACGGCCACCGACTGGTTCCCCTCCAACCCGTGGCGGCTGCGGCCGGGCCCCTCGATCGTCGCCGTGCTCGACCGCGCGGCCGACTTCAGCACGGCGACCTGCGAGCTCTGGCTCCCCGTCGAACCGGCCTGACCTCGCACCGGATCCCCGGCGGCTCGCCGGGGATCCGGTCCCGCTGTGCGGACACGCCCGTTGTCCACGGTCGGCGAAAGGCGACAGGATGGTCCGCGGAACCGACCGAGCGGGGAGAGCAGAACAGCCGTGAGCACGAACGAAGAGCAGGACCGCCTCAAGGTCTCCCCGCCCAAGACCTGGGCCGCGGGCCTGCCGGGGGTCGCGCACGCGCTGGAGTACGCGCTCGGCCAGACCTCGGTCCGGCGCACGGCGCTGACGCTGCTGAGCACCAACCAGCCGGCCGGGCTCGACTGCCCGGGATGCGCCTGGCCGGAGCCGGAGCGCCGGCACCGCAACGAGTACTGCGAGAACGGCGCCAAGCACGTCAGTGACGAGGCGACCTCGGCCCGGGTGACCCGTGACTTCTTCCGCGAGCACCCGGTCGAGGAACTGGCCGGCCGTACCGACCGGTGGCTCAACCAGCAGGGCCGCCTCACCGAGCCCATGGTGAAGCGGCCGGGCGCCACCCACTACGAGCCGATCGGCTGGGACGAGGCGCTCGGCCTCATCGCCGCCGAGCTGCGGGCGCTGGACGACCCGGACGAGGCGCTGTTCTACACCTCGGGCCGGCTCGGCAACGAGGCCGCCTTCCTGCTGCAACTGTTCGCGCGGGCCCTGGGCACCAACAACCTGCCGGACTGCTCCAACATGTGTCACGAGTCGAGCGGCGTCGCGCTGAACCAGACGCTCGGGATCGGCAAGGGCAGCGTCAGCCTCGACGACCTGCACCAGGCCGACCTGGTCTTCGTGGTCGGCCAGAACCCGGGCACCAACCATCCGCGGATGTTGTCGGCGCTGGAGGTGACCAAGCGCAACGGCGGCCAGGTGATCGCGGTCAACCCGCTGCCCGAGGCCGGGCTGATGCGGTTCAAGCACCCGCAGAAGCTGCGCGGGCTGGTCGGCCGGGGCACCGAGCTGGCGGACGTGTTCCTGCAGATCCGGCCGGGCGGGGACCTGGCGCTGTTCCAGATGCTCAACCTGCTGCTGCTCCAGGCGGAGGACGAGGCGCCCGGCACGGTCCTGGACCGCGCGTTCATCGACGAGCACACCACCGGCTTCGACGCCTTCGCCGCGCACGCCCGCACCGTCACCTGGCCGCGGGTGCTGGAGGCGACCGGGCTCACCCGCGAGCAGATCGAGGACGTGCACGCCCGGGTCCTGGCCAGCGAGAAGATCATCGTCTGCTGGGCGATGGGACTCACCCAGCACAAGCACGGCGTCCCGACGATCCGGGAGATCGTCGACTTCCTGCTGCTGCGCGGCAACGTCGGCCGCCCCGGCGCCGGCGTCTGCCCGGTGCGCGGCCACAGCAACGTGCAGGGCGACCGGACCATGGGCATCTGGGAGCGTCCGCCACGCGCCTTCCTCGACGCGCTGGAGAAGGAGTTCGGCTTCACCCCGCCGGCCGAGCACGGCCTGGACACCGTCGAGGCCGTCCGGGCGATGCGCGACGGCCGGGCGAAGGTCTTCCTCGGCGTGGGCGGCAACTTCGTCCGTGCCACGCCCGACAGCGACGTGACCGAGCGGGCGATGCGCTCGTGCCGGCTGACCGCGCACATCTCGACCAAGCTCAACCGCTCGCACGCGGTGTGCGGCGAGACCGCGCTGATCCTGCCCACGCTGGGCCGCAGCGACCGCGACGTGCAGGCGGGCGGCGAGCAGTTCGTCACGGTCGAGGACTCGATGAGCCAGGTCCACGCCTCACGCGGCCGGCTCGCCCCCGCCTCGCCCGATCTGCTGAGCGAGGTCGCCATCATCAGCCGGCTCGCCCGGCTCACCCTCGGCGGGCGGCCGGGGCTGCCGGAGCTGCCGTGGGCGGAGTTCGAGGCCGACTACGACACCATCCGCGACCGCATCTCCCGGGTCGTGCCGGGCTTCGCGGACTTCAACGCCCGCGTGCGCGAGCCCGGCGGCTTCACCCTGCCCAACCCGGTCAACCGGCGCGTCTTCGCCACCGCCTCCGGCAAGGCCGTCTTCACCGCCAACGACTTCACCAGCCTGACCGCGCCGCCCGGCCACCTGATCCTGCAGACGCTGCGCTCGCACGACCAGTGGAACACCATCCCCTACACCGACGACGACCGCTACCGCGGCATCCGCGGCTCGCGCCGGATCGTCATGGTCAACCCGGCCGACCTGGCGGAGCTGGGCGTCGCCGACGGCGACCGGGTCGACCTGGTGGGCGTCTGGACCGACGGCTCGGAGCGCAGGGCGCGCTCCTTCACCGTCGTCGCCTATCCCACCGTGCCGGGCTCGGCCGCCGCCTACTACCCCGAGACCAACGTCCTCGTGCCGCTGGACAGCGTGGCCGACTTCAGCAACACGCCGACCTCGAAGGCGATCGTGGTCCGGCTGGAGCCCGCCTAGACCGCCTCGGCGCCGATCGTGGTCTCGTCGCCGTGCCCGGTGCGCACCACCGTCTCCGGCGGCAGGGTGAGCAGCCGGGTCCTGATCGACTCGACGATCGTGTCGTAGGAGGAGTACGACCGGCCGGTCGCGCCCGGGCCGCCCTTGAACAGCGTGTCGCCGGTGAAGACGACCCCTTCGCCGGCCGCGTACAGGCACACCGCGCCGGGCGAGTGCCCCGGCGTGTGCAGGACCTCCAGCTCGATCCCGCCGGCCGTGATCCGCTCGCCGTCGGCCAGCGGCTCGTACGGCAGGCCGTCGGGGTACTGCTGACGCCACAGCACGTCGTCGGCCGGGTGGAGCCGGATGGGCGCCCCCAGCCCGGCGGCGGCGTTGATGTGGTCGTTGTGCGCGTGCGTGCACACCACGGCCTTGATCCGCCGCTCGCCGACCGCCTCCAGGATGGCCGTGGCGTCGTGCGCGGCGTCGATGACGATCACCTCGGTGTCGTCGCCGACGATCCACACGTTGTTGTCCACCTCCCAGGTGCCCCCGTCGAGCGAGAAGGTCCCCGAGGTGATCACGCGCTCGATCACAGGACCACCACCGAACGCAGGACCTCGCCGCGGTGCATCTTGGCGAAGGCCTCCTCGACCTGGTCGAGCGCGATCGTCTCGGTGACGAAGCGGTCGAGGTCGAGCCGGCCCTGCAGGTGCAGGTCGATCAGCATGGGGAAGTCCCGGCTGGGCAGGCAGTCGCCGTACCAGGAGGACTTCAGCGCGCCGCCCCGCCCGAAGACGTCGAGCAGCGGCAGCTCCAGCGTCATCTCCGGCGTCGGCACGCCCACCAGGACGACGGTGCCGGCCAGGTCGCGGGCGTAGAAGGCCTGCTTGTAGGTCTCGGGCCGGCCGACCGCCTCGATGACCACGTCCGCGCCGAAGCCGCCGGTCAGCTCGCGGATGGCCTCGACCGGGTCGGCCGAGCGCGAGTCGACGGTGTGGGTGGCGCCGAAGGAGCGGGCCCACTCCAGCTTCCGGTCGTCCACGTCCACCGCGATGATCTTCGACGCGCCGGCGAGCGAGGCGCCCAGGACCGCGGCGCTGCCCACTCCCCCGCAGCCGATGACGGCCACGGTGTCGCCCCGGCCGACGTTGCCGGTGTTGAGCGCGGCGCCGATGCCCGCCATGACGCCGCAGCCGAGCAGGCCGGCCACCGCGGGCGCGGCGGCCGGGTCCACCTTGGTGCACTGCCCGGCGGCGACCAGGGTCTTCTCGGCGAAGGCGCCGATGCCGAGCGCCGGGCTGAGCGGCGTGCCGTCGGCGAGCGTCATCCGCTGCGTGGCGTTGTGGGTGTTGAAGCAGTACCACGGCCGCCCCCGGCGGCAGGCGCGGCAGTCGCCGCACACCGCGCGCCAGTTGAGGATGACGTAGTCGCCGGGCGCCACGTCGGTGACGCCGGGCCCGACCGCCTCGACCACGCCCGCGGCCTCGTGGCCGAGCAGGAAGGGGAACTCGTCGTTGATGCCGCCCTCGCGGTAGTGCAGGTCGGTGTGGCACACCCCGCACGCCTGGACGTTCACCACGGCCTCGCCCGGTCCCGGGTCGGGGACCAGGACGGTCTCCAGCGTCACGGCCGCGCCCTTGCCACGCGCGACCACACCGCGGACTTCGTAAGCCATCGGTTCCACCTTTCAACGGATGGTGCTTCAGCGAGCCGGGAGGCCCGGGGTCCATCCTGGTATAGGTCGGGCGCTAATCGGCATTGGCGTCCGGCGGGTGTTCTCCGGCACGATCGTTTGAACAGGCGGAACACACGAGGAAGATCGCCATGGAAACGACGCCGATGAGCCTCCGGCAGGAGACCGACCGGGCCTTCAACGTGCGGGCCACCGTACCCGTGCCGGTCTTCGAGGAGTGCATGCGGCGCTACCGGGCCTGGTCGGAGGCCGCGGTGGACGGGCTGCGCGGCCACCCGGGACTGGTCCACGACCCCGCCAGCGGGGAGCGGCTGGACGTCTGGGGCGTCGGTGAGCGACCCCGGCCGGTCTTCGTGTTCGTGCACGGGGGCTACTGGCGGGCCCTGTCGCGGGCCGACTCGGCGTTCATGGCCGGGATGCTGGCCGAGCAGGGCATCGCGACCGTGGCGGTCGACTACACGCTCGCGCCGCACGCGACGCTGGAGGAGATCGTCCGCCAGGTCCGCGCGGCCGTGGCCTTCGTGCACCGGGAGGGCCGCGCACTCGGGCTGGACCCCGACCGCATCGTCGTCGGCGGCAGCTCGGCCGGCGGGCACCTGACCGGCATGCTCATGCTCGACGGCTGGCAGGAGCCGCTCGGCCTGCCCCGGGACGTCGTCAAGGCGGCCCTGCCGATCAGCGGGCTGTTCGACCTCAGGCCGCTGGTGCACAGCTTCGCCAACGACTGGCTCGGGCTCGACGCCGAGCGGGCCGCCGCGCTCAGCCCAGCGCTGCACCTGCCGGCGAGACGGCCTCGCGCGGTGATCGCCGTCGCCGAGCACGACGGCTCCGGCTTCCTCGACCAGAGCGTCCGCTTCCACCGGGACTGGGGCCCAGACGCCGAGCTGCTCATCGTGCCGGACGTCCACCACTACGACGTCGTGCTCGGCCTCGCCCGGCGGGACTCGGCGCTCGGCCGCGCCCTGCTCGGCCTGTTCGCCTCCCTCTAGGAGCCCGCGAGGGCCGCCGCCCGCTCCCTCAGCAGGTCCAGCAGGAGCGTCGCCGGCGGCGCGAGCGCCCGGCCCTGCGGCAGCGTCACACCGACCGGCCGGCGGATCCGGTCCAGGGGCACGGCCAGCGGCGCGAGGTCGCGGTCGCCGGCGACGATCGGCTCCGGCAGCACGGCGATCATGTCGGTCTGCCGGAGCAACGCGCGCACGGTCAGGATCGAGGTGCACTCCACCAGGTCGGCGGGCAGTTCCAGGCCCTCGTCGGCGAAGACCTGCTCGACCTCGCGCCGCAGCGCGGTCTGCTGCAGCGGCAGGATCCACGGGTAGGCCAGCAGACCGGCGAGAGCCGGCGCGTCCTGTGCCAGCGCGGGATGCCCGCGCCGGACCACCAGCCGCATCGGCTCGTTGCAGAGCTTGATCTGGCGCAGCCCGCCGAGCCTGGTGATCGGGTTGAGCCGCCCGACGATCAGGTCGAGCTCGCCGGCCAGCAGCCGGGGCGCGTGCGTGTCGAACGTCGCCTCGTTGACGGCCACGGTAACCCCGGGGTGGGTGCGCTTGAGGCCGGCGATCGCCTGCGGCAGCAGGACGCTGGAACCGGCCAGTAACGTGCCCACCCGGACCGTGCCCATCGCGCCCCTGGCCAGCCCGGACACGCGCTCGCCCGCCCGGCGCAGCTCGGCGAGCGCGGCGCGGGCGTGCTCCAGGAACGCCTCGCCCGACGGGGTCGGCGTCACCCCGCGCGGCCCGCGGACGAACAACTGCACGCCGAGGATCTGCTCCAGCTCGCGCAGGCACCGGGTGACGGCGGGCTGGGCCAGCCGGAGCCGGTCGGCGGCGCGCAGCACGCTGCCCTGGTCGGCGACGGCGACGACCACGACGAGGTGACGGAGCTTCAGGCGGCCGTGGAGCAGGTCGATGTCCGCCTCCCTCGCCGGCCCGAAGATATGATCCAAAGGTGGATACAGAAGACAGGTCGCGGGCGGGGGACGCCGTGCCGCTGGTGCACGAGGAGCTGAGAGAGCTCATCCTCGCCGGGCACCTGCTGCCCGGGCAGCGGCTCACGCAGCGGGAGCTGTCGGACCGCCTGAACGCGGGCCGCACGCCGGTGCGCGAGGCGCTCCGGATGCTGGAGGCCGAGGGCTTCGTCGTCTCCCGGGCCAACCACGGCATCACCGTCGCCCCGCTCGACCTGGACGAGGCCGAGGAGTTGTTCGCCGCGCTGCTCCTGCTGCAGCCGCCGCTGCTGGCCCGGGCTGCCAGGGAGGTCTCGGCCGAGGCGCTGGCGCGGATGGCGGAGCTGTCCCTGGCGATGCGGACCGTGCCGCAGGAGCCGCGCGACTTCCACCGCGACCACTTCGAGTTCCACCGCACGCTGCAGGCCACCTTCGGCCCCACGCTGGACAAGGTCGTCAACGACCTCTACCTGCGGTTGTCGCGGCTGCAGCGCTTCTACTACCGGGGCCGGCGGATCCCCGCCTTCGCCCAGGAGCTCGACCTGGCCTTCCTGGAGGCGATGCGGGCCAGGGACGGCGTCCGGGCCAGGCGGGTGCAGGAGCTGCACATGCTCAACTCGGCGGTCGGCCTCATCACCGACGTCGACCCCTGGCACCGGTTCGGGCCGCTGATCGACGCCGCCGCCGGGGTGGGCATCCATCTGCCGGTGGGCGCCGAGGGCAGGCTGGCTCCGCCGGTCCGTGCCACCTGGGCGACGGCGTTGCCCGGCTACCGGCCGGTGGCAGGCGGCTGGGTGGTGGACGCGACCGCTGAACATGCCCACCCCCCGGGACGCTGATTGGATCCAATTTAGGATACCTTTCTGCCGGGAGTCGTCTAATACCAAAGCGGGCGTCCGCTATACCCGCTCCGGCATACCTCGGGGATTCAGACCCGGCGGTAGATGATCGGCTGGGCGGCGATGCCGTTGGCCTTGAAGTTGGCCAGCACGAACCGGCGGAAGGTGGGCCGGAACAGCAGGCTGGGCAGGAAGGTCCGCCACGTCGGCCAGCTCGCGTGGTTGATCAGCCCGAAGTCGGCCGGCTCCCCCGCCACCGGCCGCATCAGCGCGGAGTCGGGCAGCGCGGTCTTGGCCTGGAACCACCCGGCGGTGTACTCCCACACCTGGAGCAGGACGTCGCGGTCGTCGGCGTAGAAGTAGTTGAACAGGAAGCGATGGTCGCGGCTGTGGTCCACGTCGCCGAGCCGGCCGGCGTTGTCGGCGACGATCTCGTGCGTACGGCGGGCCGCGCCGCCGAGCGTCTTGGCGAGTTCCTGGTAGGCGGGGCTCTCGCGCAGGTCCATGGCCGCCTGCACGGATTCGGTGCGGAACAGGACGACGAGGTCGAAGCGCGCCGGCCGCAGCCCCCGGGCGGCCAGCACCTCGTCCCCCTCGCCGGGCGGGCGGAGCGCGGCGCGGAAGACGGTGGCCTCGCGCGCCTCGACGCCCGCGGCCAGCGCCTTGAGCCGGGCCGCGAGCTGGACGGGGGCGGACGCGAACGGCCCGCGCCAGGTGCCGGTCTCGCCGGCCAGCAGCAGGAAGCCGTCACCGGTCGTGGGCAGGACGCGGGCCCGGACGGCCAGGTGATCGTTGATCAGTTTCATGCCGGCGACGCTAGCCGGGGGCATCCGGGGGCCGCTTCCGTCAACCTACTGAAGTTCACCGGTCGACGACCATGCTGATGCTGAGCGCCTTCCTTCCGCCGGCCCCAGCCGGACTCGGCCACCGGCGCGGCACCGGCACCCGTAACGGGATCACCGACCCCTCGTCACCGGCCCGCACCTGCGGCTCGTGCGGCCGGGTGACGAGGACCCGCAGCTCAGCGGGCTCACGCCCGGCGCAACCCGGCCGGGACCGGAAGGCACACCACCAGCAACACCGCCGCGGCGGCGAGCCTGATCACTGCATGGTCAGGACGCTACGGGGCACGCGGGCCCGGCCGCCTCTGTCACGTGACTGTCACCTGGCGGAGGCGAGCGACCGCACGCCCTCCCTGGCGTCCCGGCCATGACCCAACGAGTCGAAGGGCAGCCGGTCAGTCCTCGCCCAGGGTGAGCCTCGCCAGCTCGGCGCGGGAGGAGACGCCGAGCTTCGGAAAGGCCTTGTACAGGTGGGAGGCGACGGTGCGCGGGCTCAGGAACATCCGCGTGCCGATCTCCCGGTTGGAGGCGCCCGTGGCGGCCAGCCGTACCACCTGGAGCTCCTGCGGGGTGAGGTCGGCCACCGTGTCGGTACGGCGAGCCGGCGTGGCCCCGGTGGCGCGCAGCTCGGCGGCGGCACGGGCCGACCACGGGACCGCGCCGAGCTGGTCGAAGGCTTCCAGAGCGGCCTGGAGGTGGACGCGCGCCTCGGCCCGCCGCTTGGTGCGGCGCAGCCACTCGCCGTAGACCAGGCGGGTCCGGGCCTCGTCGAAGGGCTGCCGGTCCTGCGCGTGCAGCGACAACGCCCGCTCGTACAGCGCCCCGGCCTCGGCGTCGGGAGCCAGCAGCGCCCGGGAGCGGTGGAGCAGGGCGAGCGGAGCGGTCCGGCCGGTGGCCTCGGCCGAGCCGGCCAGGCTGCCGATCAGGTTCCGCGCCCGCTGCGGCTCACCGATGCGGACGGCGGCCTCGATGTAGTCGGGCCAGGAGTAACGCCACAGGAAGGCGTGCCTGGTCGGGCCGGTCATCGCCCGGTCCACCCGGTCGAGCAGCGCCTCGTGGCGGCCCTGCCCGAAGTCGAGGATCGCGCGGGCACACTCGACCCAGCCGATGCCCGGCAGCCACCTGCGCTGGTCGGCGTCGCGCAGCGCCTGCTGGGCCATCGCCTCGCACTCGGCCTCCGCGCCGGCGACCGCCGCCAGCCAGGCGGCCACCCCGGCCAGGTAGCCGCGCCACATCGGCTGCCCGACGTCGGAGGCCAGCGCCAGGCCGGCGCTCACCGTGGTCCGCGCGGAGGGGTGCCTGCCGCCGAGGAGCTGGGCGATGGCCAGGATCACCATGGTCTGCGGCAGCCGTCCCAGCCGCCCCTCCGACCGGCACTCCTCGACCAGCCGGTTCGCGCGCTCCAGCATGCCGGCGATGTCGTCGCGGACGATGCCCTGGAAGACGTGCAGGCAGCGCAGCTCGTACGGGAGCGGGTCGTCACGGAGCGCCGTCCCGGTCAGCGTCGTGGTGGCGTCGTCCCCCTCCAGGACGTGGCGGAAGGCGTGGTTCATGGTGCGCACCACGGCGACCTGCCCTTCGCCGTCCGGGGACAGCTCCTCGGTACGGCGGGCGAGCGCGAGCTGGTCGGGGTGGGCGGCGCTGGCCCAGGTGTAGTAGCCCGCCATCGCCAGCAGCGACAGCTTGGTGGACAGGTCGCCGGTCGCCTCGACCCCCTCGTGCAGCAGCCGCACCCCGTCCAGCGGCCGGCCCGCCTCGACCTCCAGCTTGGCGCGTACGTAGGCGAGGTCCGCCCGGGCGGACCCGGTGAGTGTGACCGTCTCGGCCTGCCGGCGAGCCTTGGTGACGAGCTCGTCGGCGCGCTGCCACAGCCCCGCCTCGATCGCGGCCTGGGCCGCGGCGGTCCACCGCGGCACGGCCAGCCAGGGATCGGCGGACAGCTCGGCCGAGCGCGCGTAGGCCGCAGATACTGCGGTCTGCCCGCCGCGGCGCAGGGCCCGCAACGCCAGGCGCTCCAGCTCACCGGCCACGTCCTCGTCGGGCAGCAGGGTGATCGCGGCCAGGTGCCAGGCGCGCCGGTCGTCGTCGGCGGTCTCGGCCAGCGCCCGGTGACCGGCCATCCGGTCGGCGATGTCGCAGGCCAGCAGGACGGCGGCGCGCACCAGCGGATGGTGGAAGGCGACGCCTTCGGGCCCGACCCTGACCAGGCCGGCGCGTTCGGCGTCGGCGAGGTCGAGCAGGGAGGCGCCGAGCCGGTCGGCCGCGCGGGCCAGCACGTCGAGCCCGCCGTCGTGGTTCAGCGCGGCGACCAGCAGGCAGGAGCGGGTGGCCGGGGGCAGCGCCGCGACGCGGTCGCGAAAGCCCATCAGCACCCGGTCGGTCACCGGCCGCGCCGTACCGGCGGAGTACGACAGCGGGGCGAGGGCGCCCTTGCGCTGCTCCGGGGTGAGCATGCCGGGCAGCTCCATCAGCGCGAGCGGGTTCCCCTCGGCCTCGACCACGAGCTGGTCGCGCACGATGGGCGGCAGGTCGCCCGCCCGCTCGGCGAGGAGCAGGCGGGCGGCCGCGGTGTCCAGTTTGGGCAGCCGCAGCTCCGGCAGTCCCCTGGTGGTGAACCCGCCGTCGCGGGCGGCGAACACCACGGCGACGGGCTCGGCGTGCAGGCGGCGCGCGGCGAACAGCAGCGCGTCGGCGGACTCGCCGTCCAGCCACTGCGCGTCGTCGACCAGGCAGACCACCGGGCTCTCGGTGGACAGCTCCACCAGCAGGTTGAGCGTGGCCAGCCCGACCAGGAAGCGGTCGCCCGGCGTGGCGGCGCCCAGGCCCAGCGCGCCGCGCAACGCCTCCGCCTGCTGGCGGGGCAAGGCGTCGGCGTGACCGAGGACGGGGCGGAGCAGCAGGTGCAGGGCGGCGAACGGCAGGTCGGCCTCGGACTCGACGCCGGTCACCCGTAACACCTGCGCCTGCGCTCCGGAGGCGGCGCTCTCCAGCAGGGCCGACTTGCCGATGCCGGCCTCGCCGCGCACCACCAGCACGCCCGAGCGGGCTTCCAGCAGGTCGGTGAGGGCGGAGAGCTCCGCCTGACGCCCATACATCATCTGCGGCCATTTCCGGAGCAATCGGCTGACTTCCGGTAGGCACTCTAGCGAAGGAGCTGACCGCAGGTAAGGGGCTGCCGAGCGTCTCACGCTCATCTCATAAACGAAGATAGCGAGACTTCATTATGAGACGAGCGGCTCCTCCGCCGGCCGGAGCAGCGCCCGCGCGGCGGCCCACACCCGCGCCATCCCGAACTCGGCCACCCCGCGCAGCAGATCGCGCAGGGTCTCGTCGGTGACCCCGGCCGACCTGGCCAGGTCGGCGTGCAGGCGCAGCGACGGGCCGAGGGTCTGGTAGAACACGTCCACGACCAGGCAGGCCAGCGCCCGCTCCCGGACGCTGAGGTGCGGACGGGCCCAGCGCTGGGCGAGCTGGTCCTCGGTGAAGGTGGACAGGCCCGGGTCCAGGTCCTCCAGCACGCGTACGGCTCGCGCCAGCGGCCCGGCGGGCGGGACGGGCTCGACCGGCTTGTCGTCGTGGGCCGGCGGGAAGCCGAGCTCGACCAGCCGCTGGAAGGCGGTGACCACGATCGGGTAGCCGACGTAGGGCGCCAGGTGCCGGTAGAGCTCGCGGACCGACTCGGGATCGACCCCGTTGCTCAGCGCCATCTGCACGTGCATGGCCAGCGGCTGTCCGAGGTGGGGGTGGCACAGGTCGGCGGTCAGGCAGACGAAGGCCTTCTCGCGGGCGGTCAGGTGTTTCAGGCCCCACAGGTTGTGCCCCGCGCCCACGGCGAGCTGGGCGAAGACGGGGTCGAGGGCGACTAGGGCTTCAGCTCCGGCGAGCTGGGTCAAGGCGGGCTCCTGTCAGGACAGGCCGAGCGCACGCAGGCGCAGGCGGTCGAGGGTGTACTGCGGGAGGAGACGGCCGAGGGTGCTCATCAGCCGGGACTTCTTCCCGACCGGGTAGCGGGAGCGCGGCCTGCTCGCGGTGAGGGCGTGCAGCACCGCCCGGGCGACCACCTCCGGGCTCGACCCGGAGCGCTCCTCCTTCAGCCCGGCGGTGGTCATGGTGCGGTAGGCCCGGCCGTACAGCCGCCGCCCCTCCTCGCCGAGCGAGGCCAGGCGGGGCTCGACCTCGTCTTCGAGCTTGTCGACGGCGTCGGTGTGGATGGAACCGGGTTCGATGAGGACGGCGGCCACGCCGTACGGCTTGAGTTCCATGCGCAGCGCGTCGTTCAGCGAGCGGATGGCGTGCTTGGAGGAGCACAACGGCCCGCCGAACGGCAGGGTGATCCAGCTCCCGACCGACCCGACGGTCACCACCCGGCCGCGCGAGGCGCGCAGCTTGGGCAGCATGGCCTGGGTGACGGCGACCTGCCCGAACACGTTCACCTCGTACTGCAGGCGCAACGCGTCCAGCGGGACGAACTCCAGCGGCCCGGTCACGCCGATGCCGGCGTTGTTGACCAGCGCGTCGAGCTCGCCGATCCGCTCGGCCGCCTCGGCGATCCCCGCGGCGTCGGTGACGTCGAGGATGATCGGGGTGACCGACGGGCCGAGCGCCAGGCCGTCGGCCTCCTTGCGCACTCCGGCGTGGACGGTGAAGCCCTCGCGGGCCAGCAGCAGGGCGGTGGCGCGGCCGATCCCGGTGGACGCTCCCGTCACCAGCACGGTCTTGGACATGCGGGCTCTCCTTCCAGGTCAGTAGTAGTCGCGCATCAGCTCGGTGGCCCACTCGGGCTGCACCGTCTCGCCCTGCGGGCCGAACTCGGCCAGGTACGGCTTGATGTCCAGCACCGGCGTGCCGTCGACCGCGTCCAGCCCGCTCACCTGCAGGTCCAGGCCGTCCACGGCGAGCAGGCGGCAGCGGGAGACGCCCAGCAGGTTCGGCCGGTTCCTCCCGCGCTGGGCGAAGATGCCGACCTTCGGCCAGCCGGTGTTGCCCCGGGGGTGCCGGGCCGTGGTGGTGATCGAGGACGGGTCCACGAGGTGGAAGTGGAACACCACCTCCAGGTGCGAGAAGGCCTCCAGCCCGGCCACCGCTTCCGGGGCGAACCGCCTCGCGTCCAGCCGGATCACCGCCTTCTCGGCGTTCCAGTCGTCGTCGGTCGTCTCCATGCGCCCGCCGACGACTGTCGCGACGGGTTCCAGCACGATGCTCTGCACAGGGGTCCTCCCGGGGGTCGGTGTCCATGACCTTAGGGAGCAGGTGCTCGCGGCCGAATCAGTCATGACGACTGAAGCCCCGGACCGCTTCCGCCTCCCGGTTAGGTAGGCACGCGCCGGCAGTTGTTGCGGTAGTAGTGTTGTTGCGCATAGGTTGCAATAACGAAGCATGAGGGGATCCACAGATGGGCCAGTACTCGCTGCCTGACATGCCCTACGACTACGCCGCCCTGGAGCCCGCCATCACCGGCGAGATCCTGGAGCTGCACCACGCCAAGCACCACGCCGCCTACGTCAAGGGCGCCAACGACACGCTGGAGCAGCTGGCCGAGGCCCGCGACAAGGCGCAGTTCGGTGGGCTGGTCGGGCTGGAGAAGACGTTCGCCTTCCACCTGTCCGGCCACGTCCTGCACACGCAGTTCTGGCAGAACCTCTCCCCCGACGGCGGCGACCGCCCCGACGGTGAGCTGGCCGACGCCATCACCGAGCACTTCGGCTCCTTCGAGGCGTTCCAGAAGCAGCTCACCGCCGCGACCGTCGGCGTCCAGGGCTCCGGCTGGGGCGTGCTGGCCTGGGAGCCGCTCGGCCGCCGCCTGATCGTCGAGCAGGTCTACGACCACCACGGCAACGTCGGCATGAACACCACCCCGCTGCTGGTGTTCGACGCCTGGGAGCACGCCTACTACCTGCAGTACCGCAACGTGCGCCCGGACTACGTCACCAAGCTCTGGGACCTGATCAACTGGAACGACGTCATCAGCCGCTACACCGCGGCCAAGGGCGTCTGACCCCACGACCTCGGCGCCCGCCCGCCGGCAATCCTTTCCGATTGGTCCAACCGTCCGGGCGGGCGCCGACACCCGCTCCTACCCTCGGCCACCCGCCCGGGCCTGCAGCGCGTCCAGCACCTCGACGTACTCGCCCGGCACCGCCACCTCCAGCACCAGCCCGCCGTCGGCGATCGCCAGCGTGAAGGCGAAGAACGAACAGCACCCGCTCTCCCGCGCGGCCAGCTCCGCCGCCCGGGCGGCGTTGCCCGGACTGAACCCGAGCTCCAGCCGCAGCCGGGTGGGCTCCACCCGCTCCACTCCCTGCACCGCCTCGGCGAACAACCCGTCGAACTCGGCCACCCGCAACGGCTGCTCGGCCGTGGGCAGCGTGCAGGCCGAAGGCACCCAGCCCAAGCCCAGGTCTCGTGTCATACCTCGACGGTAGACCTGTACATAGGTACCGAAGGCGAGGGCAGAGAAGATGACTCCACAGACCGACCGTGTCGACCACGAACTGATCCAGGCGGCGGCGCACGTCGCGGCCACCCGCTGCCGCGGCGACAACCACACCATGGCCGCCGCGGCCCGCGCCCGGGACGGCCGGATCCTCACCGCGGTGAACGCCTACCACTTCACCGGAGGCCCCTGCGCGGAACTGGTCCTGATCGGCGCCGCCGCCGCCCAGGGCGCCTACGACCTGGACACCATCGTCGCCGTGGGTGACCGTGACCGCGGCGTCGTGCCCCCGTGCGGCCGCTGCCGCCAGGTCCTTCTGGACTACTTCCCCACCCTTGAGGTCATCGTCGCGACGAAGGACGGCCTCCGGACGGTGCCCGTCGCCTCCCTCCTCCCCGAGAACTACGTCTGGGCGGACCACCAGCTCGACGCCGAGGGCGACGCACCCGCCGCAGGGTGAGCGGGTGGTGATGACCAGGTACGGCACAGCACTCGTCCTGGTGGCGCCGCTCACCGGCCCCGCCTTGGCCGCCCCGACCTGACCGCGGGTGGGTCAGGAGGTGGGGCGGAAGTGGTCGGCGTGTTCGCGGGCCCACTGGGCGAAGGTGCGCGCGGGCCGGCCGGTGACCTCCTCGACGGTGGGGTGGACCACGTCGCTGACGCCGGGCGGGCTCATGGCCAGCCGGATGCCGAACTCCACGTAGTCCTCGTCGTACCCGAAGCCGCGCAGCCGGGCGCGTTCCTGCTCCTCGTTCAGGTGCACGAAGGTGAGGTCCTGCCCGATGGCCTCGGCGATGATCTGGGTGCGTTCCGCCGGGGTGAGGGCTTGGGGGCCGGTGATCAGGTAGGTCCGGCCCTCGTGCCCGTCCTGGGTGAGCGCGGCGACGGCCACGGCGGCGATGTCGGCCTCGTGCACCACCACGCTGCGGAAGGTGGCGAGCGTGGACACGGTGCCGTGGGAACGGATCTCGTCGGCCCATTCCAGGGCATTGCCCATGAACTCCGCCAGTTGCAGGAAGGTCCAGCGGATCGCGCTGGACTCCAGGGCGCTCTCGACGCTGGTCGGCGACCAGCCGCACAGGACCGTGGCCCGGGTGATGCCGTGCCGGGCGACGAGGTCGACGATCTCGGGGCCGTTGGTGAGGTCGGCGTCGCCGCCGAAGGTGATCAGGTGGATCGCGTCGACGCCTTCGAGGGCCGGCCCGAGCGTGGAGATGTCGGTGAGGTCGCCCGCCACCACCTCGACCCCGGCCGGGAGACCGGCCTTGGCGGGGTTGCGGGAGAGGGCGCGGACCTCGTGGCCGGCGGCGTGGAGCTGGGCGACGATGTGCCGCCCGACGTTGCCGGTCGCTCCGGTGACGAGAATACGCATGATCTTGGGTCCTTTCGCAGGGGTGTGGTCAGTCGGTGCTGGCGCGCAGGGCGCGCAGCCCGAGGACGAAGCCGAGGACGGCGGTCGCGGCGGCGGCGAGGAATCCGTAGCCGACGTCGGGGGTGAGGATCTGCCCGGCGAACAGGTCGCGTTCGGCCTCGACGACGTGGGTGAGCGGGTTGAACTGCGCGAGGACGCGCATCCACCCCGGCCCCTCGTCGAGGGGGAGCAACATCCCGGACAGGATCATCAGCGGGAACAGGACCGTCTGGTGCACGGTCCAGAACATCCAGTCCTGCTCGCGTACGGCGATGGCCAGGGCGTAGCTGAGCGAGCCGATCCCGACGCCGAGGACGCCCAGGAGCACCAGCCCCAGGACCCCGCCGCCGGCGTCGGGCCGGAACCCGAACGGGATCATGACCACGACGACCACGACGGCCTGGACGACGAGCGGCACGAACTCCTTGACCGCGCGCCCGATGAACAGTGCCGACCGGGCCAGCGGCGTGACCAGGAGCCGTTCGTGCGAGCCGTCCTGAAGGTCGTACTGGAGGTTCGACCCGGTCCCGGCCGTCCCGAACAGCGAGGTCATCACGAGGATCCCCGGGACGAACCACGCCCACGGCGACTGGCCGGCGCCAGCGATCAGCGGGCCGAAGAGAAGCAGGAAGAACAGCGGCTGGATCAGCCCGACGACCAGGGAGAACGGGTCACCGGTCACCGGGCGCAGCTCGCGGGACATCACGATGAGGATGTCGCTCACGACGTTGCGGCGGCGGGTCGGGGTGAGGGTGCTCATGCGGCCTTCTCCGTGGTCAGCTCACTGGCGTCGGCGTCGGCGTCGGCGTCGGTGGCGGGTCGTCCGCCGTCGTCGCGCAGGCTTCGGCCGGTGAGTTCGAGGAACACGTCGTCGAGCGTGGGCAGCCGGGTGTCGGCCGCGACCACGGTGATCCCCTGGTCGAGGGCGGCGGCGATGGCGTTCGGCAGTGCCGCGCGGCCGTCGGTGACCTGGCCGGTGACCACGGTGTCCTGGCGGGTCACCGTACCGACTCCGTCCATGGCGGCGAGGAGCGCGCGCAGGCGCTCGGCGGCTGCGGGGTCGGTGGTCTCCAGGGTCAGCCGGTCGCCGACATGACGCTGTTTGAGCTGGGTCGGCGTGCCCTCGGCGAGGATGCGCCCGTGGTCGATGACGACGATGCGGTCCGCCTCCTGGTCGGCCTCCTCCAGGTAGTGGGTGCTGAAGACGACGGTCAGGTCGCCGCGGCTGCGCATCCCGGTGATGTGGTCCCAGAGGTTGTTGCGGTTCTGAGGGTCGAGGCCGGTCGTCGGCTCGTCCAGGAACATCAGCGCCGGCAGGTGCACCAGCCCGATCGCCAGGTCGAGCCGCCGCCGCTGGCCGCCGCTCATCGCCTGCGTCCTGCGGCGAGCCAGGTGTTCCAGGCCGAGCGCCGAGAGCAGTTCGGCGGCCCGGGCGCGGGCCGCGGCCCGGTCGAGGCCGTAGATGCGGCCCTGGGTGACGACCTCGTCCAGGGCGCGCTGGGTGTGCCCGGAGCTGTTGCCCTGGCCGACGTAGCCGATGCGCTCGCGCACCAGCGCGGCCTGGGTCCGGACGTCGTAGCCGGCGACGCGGGCGGTGCCGCCCGTGGGCGGGAGCAGCGTGGAGAGCATCCGCATGAGCGTGCTCTTGCCCGCGCCGTTGGGGCCGAGGACGGCGACCATCTCCCCTTGCGCCACGGAGAGGTCGATGCCCCGGACGGCCTGGACCTCCTCGCCGTCGGGCGCCCGGAAGGTCCGGGACAGACTGACAGTGTTGATCATGGGTCGGCGTACGCTCCGTTTCCGCTTCGGTGGCTGAACCCATCCTCGCCGGGCTTGTGGCCGGTATATGTCCACAAGTGGCCCTAGGGTGAGGTCATGTCGACCGGTACCCGTGCCCTCGAACTCCTCGGGCTGCTGCAGAACCGCCGCCACTGGCCCAGCCACGAACTCGCGCGCCGCCTCGGCGTCAGCCAGCGCACGCTCCGCCGCGACATCGACAGCCTTCAGGAGCTCGGGTACCCGATCACCGCCACCCGCGGCACCGGCGGCGGCTACCAGCTCAGCCCCGGCGCCTCGCTCCCGCCTCTGGTGCTCAGCGAGGACGAGGCCGCCGCGATCGTCATGGGGCTCCAGGAGATCACCTCCGGCCCGTCCCCGACGTCGGCCGAGGCCGCGCTGAGCGCCATGGCCAAGATCGTCCAGGTGCTTCCGGTGCGGATCCGGCGCCGCATCGACAGCCTGCGGGCCGTCGCCGTCCCGGCGCGGGACCCCGAGGCGCGGGCGGGCCTCACCGACATCGCCTCGCTGACGACCCTCGCCCTGGCCTGCCGGGACGCCGACGCGGTGCAGTTCGGCTACCGCACCCGCGCCGGTGAGACCGCGGACCGGACGGTCCACCCGCACCACATCGTCCGGGTCGAGAACCGCCTGTACCTCATCGCGTGGGACCTCGACCGGGCCGACTGGCGCACGTTCCGCGTCGACCGCCTCGGGGAGGTGAGCCGTACCGGCACGACGTTCGCCCGCCGTCCCCTCCCGGCCGACGACCCCGTCGAGTACGTGCGCGGCCGGATCAGGGCGATGCCGGTCAGGTACTCCGTGCGCGCCACCGTCTGGGCCCCCGTCGAACGGGTGCGGGCGGAGCTCGCGCACTACGGGACGGCCGAACCGATCGACGACACCTCGTGCCGGGTGGAGATCGCCACCGACACCCTGGACTGGGCCACCTTCTGCCTCGGCGCGATCGAGGCCCCCGTGGTGATCCACGGCCCGCCGGAAGCCATCGCGTACATGCGGGCCTGGGGCCGGCGCCTCATCACCGGAACCCAGGACCCGGCGGCGTCAGCGCCCGGCGAGGGGCTGCATGGCCGGTGAGGGGTAGACGGCGAACACCCGCTGGCCGTCGAGCCACGCGGTGAGCCGTCGCGCCTCGGCCGCCAACGCCTCGCGAGCCTGCGGGGCGATGTCGTCTTCGAGCAGGCGCAGCTCGACCACCCCGCCGGGATCCTGCACCCACACCCCCACCACGCGGCCGTCGACCCAGACGGTGGTCCCGGCGTTGCCGGCGCTGTCGAACAACTGGGGCGCGTGCGCGCCGAGGAAGAAGCCGCGCGCCTTCCAGCCCATCACGGTGGGATCGAGCAACGGCAGGAGCGCGACCCACGGCTCGGTGGCGACGACCGGGTCGAGATCGTCCGCGCGCAGCCACGCGGCCGAGCCGTCCTCCAGCGACACCCGCTGCGCGCCGAGGTCCTCCAGCGCGGTGCGGACCGCGGTCTTGGTGCCGCCGAGCCACCAGGCGAGGTCGTCGACGGTGCCGGGGCCGTAGGACCACAGCCACCGGGACACCAGCTCGGCGTAACCCTCCCGCGAGGTGAGCGCCTTCGGCACCTCGTCCCTCCACCACGCCCGAGTAGTCGTCCAGGTCGGGCGGCTGGTGTACCAGGGTCCGGCGTTGGCTGCGCGCGCCACCACGGCGTCCAGGCTGAGCTGCGTGAGCACGCGCGGCGCGATCGCGGCCCGTCCGCCCCAGGGCTTGTCCGGGGCCGTCTCGATGACGCCGGCGGCCTCGGGCACCTCCTGGCGGATCTGCTTCGACGTGCGCGGCACGCCGTCGGCCAGGCAGGCCAGCACCGCCTCCTCCGCGTGCGCGAGCCAGGCGCCTCCCTGCCCCTCGGCCGCCGGCCCCCAGCGTTCGAGGTCCTTGACCAGCCGGTTGCGATGGACCGCGGCCACCCGCGCCGAGGCGCTGCCCCACACCGCCGGCACGAGATCGCGGGGGAAGACGAACAGGGTCTCGCGCATCGACTGCTGCCGGACGAGGGAGCGGGTGTCGTAGAGCGCCCGCTCGACGTCCGCGGCGGTCAGCGCGCCGGCCCGGGCCCAGCAGGACAGATGCACGCTCGGCGGGTCGGTGGCGTGCAGGCACACCACCGCGCGGGCGGCCTCCTCGGCGGAGGCCGCCTTGGCCGTGGGCGTGAGCGCGTGCCGTACGCCCAGGCGGGCGCGGCGCTCCTCATCGGTTACCAGGCGCATGGGGATCATCCTGGCGCAGGGCACCGACAGTTCGAGCCGCGTCCCCGAAGGCGCCTCCCGCACCCGGGGGACGTTGTGTGAGACAACGGTGTATACGGGATTGGTGTTACAGAGGGGGCATGCCATGGCCTGGCTGGTACTGATCGCTTCGGGTCTGCTGGAGGCCGTCTGGGCCACCGCGCTCAGCGCCTCGAAGGGGTTCCGGCGCATCGTGCCCACCGTGGTGTTCGTCGTCGCCATGGCGTTGAGCATGCTGGGGCTGGCCTTCGCGATGACCGAGGTGCCGGTGGGCACGGCCTACGCCGTGTGGGTCGGCATCGGCGCGGCGCTCACCGTGCTCATCGCCGTGGCGCGCGGCCAGGAGAAGCTGTCGGTGGTGCGGGCCGCACTGCTGGCGGGGCTGATCGCCTGCGTCGTGGGCCTGAAGGCGGTGAGCTGAGATGGCGTGGGTGGTTCTCCTGCTCAGCGCGGTGCTGGAAGCGGTCTGGGCCACCGCCCTGGGCGCGAGCGAGGGGTTCACCCGGCCGGTCGCGACCGCGGTGTTCCTGGTCGCGGTCACGCTGAGCATGCTCGGGCTGGGATGGGCCGCCAAGAAGATCCCGATCAGCACCGCCTACGCCGTCTGGACCGGCGTGGGCGCCGCGCTGACCGTCGCCTGGGCGATGCTCACCGGCGGCGAGGCCGTGTCCGCGCTCAAGGTGCTCTTCCTCGCCGGGATCGTGGGGTGCGTGATCGGCCTCAAGCTCATCGAGCCGAAGCCGGCTCCCTGACCGCCCGTCCTCGTGTCGGCGAGCTCGATGCTGAGCCGGCGCGGCCCGTGTCTTCTTCCGGGGCAGGCCGCCGCGGCGTGTCGTCGGGCTTTACGGCTGGCCGGGGCCGCTGCGGATGCGGGCGAGGAGGGCGTCGTGGTCCATGCGGCGTTCGTGCAGGTGCTCCAGCCACCAGTCCACGCCCGCCTCGGCGTAGGCGGCCAGCGACTGGCCGGGGTCGGAGGTGCCGATGAGGGCCAGGCAGCCGGAATGGCCGGGCACCCGGTCGGGCGTCATCGTCATGCCGCCGTCCTCGCCGTCGCCGGCGATGATCCAGCCGTCCCAGCGTTCTGCCCGGCGGACCGCGGCAGGACTCGTGCCGCCGATCCAGATCGGGACCCGCGGCCGTTGCACCGGAAGCGGCGCCAGCCGTACCCCGTCGATGGCGTAGTGGGCCCCGGCATGCCGCACCTCCTCCCCCGCCAGCAGCGCGCCCAGCACGTCGAGGGCCTCGTCGAACTGGGCACCGGAGGGGTACGGCGTGCCGAAGGCGGTGAACTCGGCCTGCACCCCACCCAGCCCCGCGCCGAGGACGACGCGGCCCCCGCTGAGCCGGTCGAGCGTGGCGACGGTCTGGGCGAGCTGCTCGGGCCGGTGCCGGGCGATCGGCGTGACCGCGGTGCCGAGCCGGATCCGGGACGTGGCCCGCGCCGCCCCCGCCAGCACGACGAACGGGTCGGCCGAGGGCACACCCCAGGCGAAGGCGAGGTGGTCCCAGACGAACATGGCCTCCCAGCCGGCCCGCTCGGCCTCCTGCGCGAACTCGATCACGCGTCCGGGCTCCGCGAGGCCACCGAGGATGGCGACATTGATTCCGTAGCGCATGCTTCCACCCTGTCACGCGCCACCGACATTCCCGCCGGCTCCCGCACGGTCTGGCCCGCGGTGAAACCTGCTCGCGGTCAGCCGGGGTGGACGAGGCGCGACTCGTAGGCGAACACCACCGCCTGCACCCGGTCACGAAGCTGCAGCTTGTCCAGGACCCGCCCCAGGTGGGTCTTCACCGTCGCCTCGGCCAGGTGCAGCGCCGTGGCGATCTCCGCGTTGGACAGCCCGCGCCCCACCAGCATCAGCACCTCCCGCTCCCGCGCGGTCAGCAGGTCCAGCCGTCCGTCCCCTCCCCCGCCGCTTCCGTTGAGCAGTTGCGGGGCGAAGGTGTCCAGCAGCCGGCGGGTGATCCGCGGCGACACCACCGCGTCATCGGCCGCGATGGTGCGGATCGCGGCGAGCAGGTCGTCCGGCCGGGAGTTCTTCAGCAGGAAGCCCGACGCGCCCGCCTTGAGCGCGGCGAAGGCGTACTCGTCCAGGTCGAAGGTGGTCAGGATGAGCACTCTCGTCCCCGGGCAGTCCCGGACGATGCGCCGGGTGGCCTCGATCCCGTCCGTCACGGGCATCCGGACGTCCATCAGGACCACGTCGGGGCGCAACCGCCCGGCCAGCACCGCCGCCTCGGCCCCGTCCGCCGCCTCGCCGACGACGGACAGGCCGGGCTGGGTGTCCAGGATCATCGTGAAGGCCATGCGCAGCAGCGCCTCGTCATCGGCCAGCACGACCCGGATGGTCACGCCCGCCCCGCCCTCGCTGAAACACCCGCGTCGTCGGGACGGCCCACGTCTTCCGGGTCGCCCGTGCGGAGGTCCAGCCGGGCCGTCACCTGCCACCCGCCTGCCGCGCGCGGACCGGCCCGGAACGTCCCGCCATAGGCGGCCACCCGATCACGCATCCCCTTGAGCCCGTATCCCCCACCAGCCCCCGGTCTTTGCCCAGCCGGCCCGTCGTCCACGATGTCGACGGTCACCGCTCCCGGGCTCAGCCCGATCCGGATCTCGGCCCGGGTCTGCGGCGGGGCGTGCTTGAGGGTGTTCGTGAGCGCCTCCTGGACCAGCCGATAGACGGTCAGCTGCGCACCTGCCGGAACCTGCCCCGCCGGACCGCGCACCTGAAGATCGACAGCCAGCCCGGCGCCCCGCACCCGATCGGCCAGACCGGGAAGCTCGGCCAGTCCAGGCGCCGGCCGCAGCTCCTCCCGCCCCGGTCCACTCGCGCCCGCCCGCTCCCCGGCTTCCCCGGGTGCGAGGCTGCGGCGCATGTCGGCGAGGGCCTGCCGGCCGGTCTCCGCGATCTGGCTGACCGCCGCGGCCGCCCGTTGGGGAGCACTGTCCCGGACATAGTGCGCGCTGTCCGCCAAGGCCACCATGACCGACAGGTTGTGCGTGACGATGTCGTGCAGGTCCCGCGCCATCCGCGCCCGGTCCTCGGCCACCGCCAGCCGCGCCCGCTGGTCGCGGTCACGTTCCAGGGCGGTCAAGTAGCCCCGCCTGGTCCGCTGGTGCAGCCCGGCGGCCACCGCCGCCCCGGCCATCGCCGCCAGCGCCACCACCGACAGGAGCACCCGCCCCTCCGGCGCCCACCGCACCGAGGCCAGGACCACCCCCACCCCGGTCACCGCCGACGCCACGAGCGGGTACGGCCAGGCGGCCGTCGCCGCGACCGTGTAGAGCGCGACCAGCAAAGCCACGTCGGCCGGCAGTCGCACCCCGGCCAGCCACTGCACCGCCGCCACCGCCGCGATCACCCCGAACACCGCGACCGGCGCCCGCCGCCGCCACGCCAGCGGCACGGTCAGCCCGGCCTGCAGCGCCAGCACGCCCGGCCCGCCGGGCAGCACCTGTCCGGGACCGAGGGTGAGCAGGCAGATCGCGGCGGCCAGCAGGGCGTCCACCGCCCAGGACCGAGCGTTCATGCCGCCACCCTAGGTCACCCGCCTGCGGCGATCGGCTCCTCCTCTAGGAGGAGGGTCAGCTCCAAGTCGTACGGGCGGCTCAGTCCGTGGCCGCTCGTACGAACCTCGTCGCCGCTGCGAGGCTCCGTTTTCACCGACCAGAACGGAGCCCACCCATGCCGACTTCCACCCACACCCACCGCACGGCTGCCCCGTTGGTTGCCGGCCGTACCGGCGCCCCTGTTCTTGCTCGCCGTACGGCTGCCGCCGCCCTCGGCCTGGCAGCCGCGCTCCTCCCCTTGGCAGCGACCTCCGCCACCGCGACGACCGGCGCGACGACCGGCGTGACCGCCAAGCCCCGCGAGCTCACCCTGCCCGCCCCCACCGGTGCCCACCGGATCGGCACCCGCTCGGTCCGCCTGGTGGACGCCTCCCGCCGCGACCCCCTGGTCAAGGCCAAGCCGTACCGTGAACTGATGGTGAGCCTCTGGTACCCCGCCGCCGACTCCCCCGACCCCCTCGCCCCGCACATGGCCCCGAAGGCGGCGGCCGACTGGGACACCCGCTCGGCCCCCGGCATGGGGATCAGGCCGGGCACCCTGGACTGGTCCGGCACCCGGACCCACGCCCGCCGGAACGCCCCCTTCGACCCCACCGCCGGCCGCCTCCCGGTCGTGCTGTTCACCCCCGGCGACGGCGGCCCCCGCACGCTGGGCACCGCCCTGGTCGAGGACCTCGCCAGCCGCGGCTACCTGGTGGTCACCGTGGACCACACCTACGAGGCCGACCAGGTCGAGTTCCCCGGCGGCCGGGTCGAGCGCGCGGTCCCGCTGCCGGACAAGCTCACCCCGGCCGTGATCGCGAAGCTGCTCCGCAGCCATGCCAGGATCCGCCTCGCCGACCTGCGCTTCGTCCTCGACCGGCTCCCGGCCGTCGAGGGGCTGAGCGGGGCGGCGGACCTGTCGAAGGTCGGCGTCCTCGGCCAGTCCATCGGCGGCTCGGTCGCCGCCCACCTCACCCGCGCCGACGACCGCGTGGACGCCGCCGTCAACCTGGACGGCTCCTACGTCGGCCCCGTGGCCCGCACCGGCGCGCGCAAGCCCTTCCTCCAGTTCACCGCGCAGGACCACACCCGGGCCGGCGACCCGACCTGGAAGACCTTCTGGTCCGCCACCACCGGCTGGAAGCGTGAGGTACGGCTGGCCGGTGCGGCCCACGGTTCCTTCACCGACCTCCAGGCGCTCGTCCCCGAGCTGACCGACTTCGTCGGCACCATCGACCCGTCCCGTTCGGTGGCCGCGCAACGGGCTTACGTGGGGGCCTTCTTCGACCTGCACCTCAAGGGCCGGACGACCACGCTGTTCGACGGCCCGGACCCGCGCTACCCGGAGGCCACCGTGTCCCGCTGACCAGCTCTTCGCGGTGCTGGCTCACCCAGTCGTGGTCCGCCTTGACCTGCTCGGCTCACCTACGCCCGAGATCGTGGTGGACGACGGCGCCCGGCCACAGATCGTTGTGACACACGACCTCGCTCGCTCCGGCGAGAGCCGTACCGGCGGTGAGGTCATGAGGCGCCGGGCGAGACCAGGCCGCTCTCGTAGGCCAGGACGACGGCCTGGACACGGTCGCGCAGGCCGAGCTTGGCCAGGATGCGGGCCACGTGGGTCTTGACCGTGGTGGAGCTGAGGGTGAGCCGTTCGGCCAGCTCGGCGTTGCTGAGGCCGGTGGCGAGCAGGCGCAGCACCTCCAGTTCGCGCGGCGTCAGCTCGGCCAGGTCGCGGTGCAGCCCTGACCGGGCGTCGTCGCGGAGGGCGAAGCGTTCGACCAGGCGGCGGGTGATGGCCGGGGCGAGCAGGGCGTCGCCGGTGCGGACCAGGCGGACCGCGCTGACCAGGTGCTCGGGTCTGACGTCCTTGAGCAGGAACCCGCTGGCCCCGGCGCGGAGGGCGGCGTAGACGTAGCGGTCGAGGTCGTAGGTGGTCAGGATCAGCACCTTGGTCTCCTGCGACCCGGCCTCGGTGATCCGGCGGGTGGCTTCGATGCCGTCCATGCGCGGCATCCGGATGTCCATCAGCACCACGTCCGGGCGGGTACGGCGGACGGCGGCGATCGCTTCCTCGCCGTCGGCCGCCTCGGCGACCACGTCGATGCCGTCGGCGCCGAGGATCATGCTGAAGCCGGTCCTGACCAGCGCCTGGTCGTCGGCGATGACGGCACGTAGGGTCTCGCTCACGCGCTCCTCCACGGGATGCGGGCGAGGAGCCGGAAGCCGCCGCCGTGGCGGGCCGCCTCCAGGGTCCCGCCGTAGAGCGCGAGCCGCTCGCGCAGCCCGATGAGGCCTCTGCCGTTCCCGCTCACGGCCCGCGCCGGATCGCCGCCGGTGTCGGTGACCTCGATCCGCAGGTGCTCGCCGTCGTGGCCGACCACCACCGCCGCCGCGGCCCCGGCGGCGTGCTTCATGGTGTTGGTCAGTGCCTCCTGCACCACCCGGTAGGCGGCCAGGCCCACCCCGTCGGGCAGGGGTTCGCGGGGTGGCGTGAGGCTCAGCTCGACGTCGGTTCCCGCGGCGCGCACCCGTTCGACCAGGTCCTCGATCTCGCCCAGGCCCGGTTGCGGTTCCAGCCCGTCGGGCCGCGCCCGGTCCTCGTCGCCGGCCAGCAGGCCCATGACGTTGCGCAGTTCGGCCATGGCCGCCCGGCCGCTGGCCTCGATCGCCTCCAGTGCCCGGCGCGTCTGTTCCGGGTGCGCGTCCATCACCTTGCGCGCCGCCCCGGCCTGGATCACCATCACGCTCACATTGTGGGTCACCACGTCGTGCAGCTCGCCGGCGATCCTGGAGCGCTCGGCCTGGACGGCCTCGCGCATCGCGCTCTCCCGCTCCCGGCCGAGCGCGGCCAGCCGCTCGCGGTTCTGCCGCCACACCTGCACGAGCCCGGCCAGGGCGCCGGCGCTGATCAGGATGACGTACGGCCCCAGCCAGACGGGCAGGCTCGGCACGAGGTCGCGCTCCAGCGCCCCGGCGACGATCGCGCCGGCCAGCAGCGCGGCCACCGCCACGGCCCGGCTGCGGCTGTGCGCGACGGCGCTGTAGGCGGCGATCGCCGCGGCCAGCACGGTGATCCAGGTCTCGCCGCCGTCCATGATGAGCACCGCGAGCAGGACGACGCCGAAGGCGCCCACCGGGTGGCGGCGCCGGTAGGCCAGGGGCAGCGTGGTCAGCGCGACCAGGGGGAGCGGCGCTTCGCTCTGATCCGCCGGAAGGGTGATCGGCCCGGTGCCGGTGGACGGCAAGGACGGCAGGGGTGGCGGCGGGGGCGCCAGCCGTACTAGCTCGGCGACGGGGCTCGGCTGCTCGCCGCCGGGGTGGCGAGGCCCGGAGCCGTCGGCCGTCAGCAGCGCGAGGGCGGTCAGGACGAGGGCGAGCACCAGGTCGGCGCGGTGCGAGGGGCGCAGCAGGCCGGCCAGGCGCTGCCATCGGGATCGAGGTGCCGCGAGCATCAGGACATTGTGCCGTTCGGGCGATATGTCGTGCATCGTGCTCGATGACCGTCCGGAGTACATCGCAGGGATGACCCGGCGGCGGGTCGTCCTCCAGGACGACCCGATTTCGGCGCAGCGACCGACGTGCCCGGACCGCGGGTTCTCTTAGCGTCGGGCCGGCCAGAACGTCTGCTGAGAGGACCGATATCCGTGCGCCGAATGGCCATCGTCACCGGGGTGCTCACCCTCACGGCCGCCCTCACGGCCCAGCCCGCCTCGGCGGAGGGACGCCTGCCGTACCTGGAGAGACCGACGGGAGCGCGCAGC
Organism: Nonomuraea sp. NPDC050328; assembly: GCF_044459405.1. Classification (NCBI taxonomy): domain Bacteria; kingdom Bacillati; phylum Actinomycetota; class Actinomycetes; order Streptosporangiales; family Streptosporangiaceae; genus Nonomuraea; species Nonomuraea sp. NPDC050328. Next base: position 120,891 of record NZ_JBITIW010000017.1, read on the forward strand.
GTCGGCACCACCGCCCTGCACCTGACCGACACCTCCCGCCCCGATCCGTGGAAGGCCGGAGCCGACACGCGTGAGCTGATGGTGTCCCTGTGGTACCCGGCGAAGGGGAAGGGGCGCGAGCGGGCGCGCTACATGACGCCGAAGGAGTCCGAGCTGCTGCTGAAGGACGAGAAGGTGCCCGGCGTGGCCCCCGACCTGCTGAGCCGGACGCGCACCAACGCCTTCACCGACGTACGGCCCGCAGGCCGCGGCCTGCCGCTCGTGGTGCTCTCCCCCGGCTTCTCCAAGCCGCGCAGCACGCTGACCGCGCTGGCCGAGGACCTGGCCAGCAAGGGGTACGTGGTCGCCGCCATCGACCACACCTACGAGAGCGTCGCCACGACCTTCCCCGACGGCCGGGTCACCACCTGCATCCCGTGCGAGGGCCCGCGCACCCCCGCGCTCTTCGTCAAGCTGCAGCGGGGCCGCGCGGCCGACGTCTCCTTCGTGCTCGACGAGCTGACCAGGCGCTACCCCACCCTGATCGACCCCGCCAGGATGGCCATGGCCGGGCACTCGGTCGGCGGCGCCAGCACCATCGCCGCCCTGGTCAAGGACTCCCGGCTGCGCGCCGGGATCGACCTCGACGGCACCACCGACGCCGAGATCCTGACCGGCGCCCTGGCGCGTCCCTTCCTGTTCCTCGGCAAGCCGTCCACCTACACCCCCGGCACCGGGCCCGAGGCGGCGAGCTGGGAGCGCGACTGGAAGCTGATGACCGGCTGGAAGCGGTGGCTGCTGGTGGACGGCACTGTGCACGCGTCGTTCAACGACATCGGGCCGCTGGCCGAGCAGCTCGGGCTCGACGTGGGCGCGAAGCTGCCCGGCAAGCGCGCGCTGGCGATCACCCGCGCCTACGTGAGCGCCTTCTTCGACACCCACCTGCGCGGCAAGAAGCGGCCGCTGCTCGACCAGCCGTCCGCGCGCTACCCCGAGGTGCGCTTCTGCGCGCCGGACCGCGGGCGCTGCTGAGCGGGTGGCGGGAATCGGGCGGACCTTGACCGGACCGGCCCTGTCCGCGGCGGGCGGTTCGCGGCGAGAATCACCCGAGTACGGCTGTGGCGTTCCATTCGTTCTGGAGGGTGCACCGTGGTGCTGCGTGATCTGCCGGGGACGGCAGCGGGAGCTCGCGTATGAGGGCCGCGTTCGAGGTGGCGCGGGTGTTCGACGGCGAGCGCCTGCTCGACGGGCCGCACGTGGTGCTCGTCGAGGAGGGGCGGATCGTCTCGGTCGAGCCGGGCGTCCGGGCTCCGGACGGCTGGCCGGCCCACCGCCACGACGGCACGTTGCTGCCGGGGCTGATCGACGCCCACGTGCACCTGTGCGCGGACAGCGGTCCCGGCGCGCTCGACCGGCTGGCGGACAGCGACGCCGAGCAGGTGGCGGCGACCATCGAGGCGTCGCTCCGCACGCACCTCGCGGCCGGCGTCACCACCGTCCGCGACCTCGGCGACCTGCGTGACGCGGTGCTGCACTGGCGAGGCGGCGGCGCGCCCGGCCTGCCGTACGTCGTGGCCTCGGGCCGGCCGCTCACCAGCGCCGGAGGGCACTGCTGGACGCTCGGCGGCGCGGTGAACGGCGTGGACGAGCTGCTTCAGGCGGTGCGGGAGCGGGCCGCGCTCGGCGCCGACGTGATCAAGATCATGGCCAGCGGCGGCGTGCTCACGCCGGGGACCGACACCACCAAGGCGCAGTTCAGCGGGCACGAGCTGCGCCAGGCCGTGGACGAGGCGCACCGCCTCGGCGTCCCGGTCACCGCGCACGCGCACGCCCTGGAGGCGGTACGGCTGGCCACCGACGCGGGCGTGGACGGCATCGAGCACTGCACCTGCCTCACCGCCGACGGCGTCCGCCTCGACGACGAGCTCGTGGACCGCCTGGCCGGTTCGGGGATCGCGGTCTGCGCGACGCTGGGCTCCGACCCCGCCATCGTCGTCCCGCCCGAGGTCATCGCCTACGCGGCCCGGGCCGGCATCACCGAGGCGGCGCTCCAGGAGACGGCCGCCCGGCTGCGGGCGGGCGGAGTGCGCATGGTGGCCGGGTCCGACGGCGGCATCGGCCCGGCCAAGCCGCACGGCCTGCTCCCCCGCACTTTGGAGGAGTACGTGCGCTCCGGCTGGCCGGCGGAGGCCGCGCTGGCGGCGGCCACCTCCGTGGCGGCGCACGCCCTCGGGCTGGCCGGACGGAAGGGCCGCATCCAGCCCGGCCGGGACGCCGATCTCCTGATCGTCGCCGGGGATCCGACGCGCGACATCACGACCCTCCTGGAACCGGTCGCGGTCCACCTCGGCGGGGCGTGACCGTCAGTCGAGCAGGTCGCGCCGGGCGGCGCGGTCGCGGAAGACGTGGCGGTAGGTCTTCGGGGACTGCCCGGTGAGGCGGCGGAAGTGGTGCCGGAAGTTGGCGGCGGCGCCGAACCCGGTCCGCCTGGCGATCCGGTCGATCGTCTCGTCGGAGGTCTCCAGCAGCTCCTGCGCCAGCCGTACCCGCTGCTGCAGGAGCCACTGCTTCGGGGTGAGGCCGACGACGTCGCGGAAGCGGCGGGCGAGGGTGCGCTCGCTCATCCGGGCCGCCTGGGCGAAGTCGGCGACGGTGAGCGGCTGGTCGAGGTGCTCCCTCGCCCAGTTCAGCACCGGCGCGAGGGCGTCACCGGTGCCGGGCCGTACCAGCAGCCTGGCCACCTGCGCCTCGGCCGCCTCGCGCGGCGGCGGGACGACCATCCGGCGGGCGACCTCGGCGGCCACCGCGGCGCCGTGGTCGAGCCGGACGAGATGAAGGCACAGATCGATGGCCGCGGCCGTCCCGGCCGAGGTCAGGACGTCGCCGTCGTCGGTGTAGAGCGCTCGGGGATCGACCTCGACCGCCGGGAAGCGGCGGGCGAAGTCGCCGGCGTTCATCCAGTGGGTGGTGACCTTGCGCCCGTCGAGCAGCCCGGCGGCGGCGAGCACGTACGCGCCGGTGCACAGCGAGACGACCCGGCGGCCGTGCTCGTGCGCCGCCCGGACCGCCTTGACCAGGAGCTGGGGCGGGTTGAGCTGGATGCCGCGCGCGAGCGCCGGGACGATGACCGTGTCGGCCTCGACCAGGTCGTCGAGGCCGTGTCCGGAGGCGATCCGGAGCCCGGCCGCGGTCCGCACCTCGCCCGGCTCCACCGCGCACAGGCGCAGGTCGTACCACGGGTCGGCGAGGTCGGCGCGGTCCACGCCGAACACCTCGCACGGCACCGCGAGCTCGAAGGCCGGCACGAGGTCGGTCACGGCGACCGCGACCACGTGCGGGCGGCGGCGGCCGGAGGAACTGGGCATGACGCCATCCTCCCCTTCCGCGGCCGGTCCGGGATCAGCCCGCCTGGACGAACTGGCAGAGGATCGGGCCGCCGGGCGTCCACCCCGGCTCGTTCGCCAGGATCCTCTCCGTGTGCGCCTCGATCGCCGGCCGCCACCGCCCGTTCCCGGTCGGCCGGAAGACCTTCACGACGTCCGGCGACCTGACCGGGGATGCGTAGCCGCCCCGGCGAACGGCACGGCCGACCGGTGGTCCAGCCAGGCCGTGAAGGTGAGCGTGCGGGCTGTTCACCATTCGCGGTTCTCGGTCCCTCCACCGGTGATGCGCACGCTGTCGGCCGAGCTCGGCAGCGCGGTGACGGTGGCGAGACCGGCGGCCAGGGTTCCGGCGGTCAGCAGGATCGTGATGAGGCGTCGCATGATTCCTCCGCTCGTTGGGCGATGACGGATTCATGCTGGCAGCCGTGCCTGGGCGGCGATGAGACCGAGAACTGCCGTTCTGCGACGACTATCCGCCACTCCGATGTGCTTGCCGGGAACGAGCATGAATGTTCAAGCCTCACCGGCACCCGGCTTCCCAGACTGGAGCACGTAAGCACCGCTCGACATGGGAAGAGGCGATGGACATGCGGATCACGCGCGACTCCACCTGGCACACCGCGGAAGTGATCTGGGGTGCTCCCGACGTCATCTGGGGGTAGGCCGGTAGGGCGCGGCTCCGTGAGCCGCGCCCTAGCGGGTGGCGGCGCAGAGGCTGCGGACCCGCTGGTCCAGTTCGACGACCACCGGCTTCCGCCACCCGTCCGGGTAGCTCTCGAGGTTCACCGCCCCCAACGCCTCGGCCAGCGCCTCGTAGCGGGCGTCGGCCTCGGCCGCCGCGTCCGCGAGCCGCTCGGCGCCGATGCGCCGGGGCGCGTCACCGTTGTCGGTGCGCCAGCTCGGCGACCGGTGCAGGCTCTCGCACGCGGTCCCGGCCAGGGAGTCGAGCGGGCGGGCCGCCCCGCAGTGGCCGGTGACCGCGGCCAGGGCCTCGTTGATCGCTGGAGCGTCCGGGGCCGAGGAGCCGGTGACCGCCTTGGCCAGCCGTACGAAGGCCTCGGCCAGCGGGCGGTGCTCCGGGTCGGTCGCCGCGGCGGCGGAGGCGAACTCCATCCCGGCCAGGATGCGGTTGGCCGAACCCGAGGTGCCGGCGACGAGGCCGCACGCGATCTCGGCGTCCCGATCCACAACGGACGTGCGGCCGACGGCGAACCACGCCGCCAGCGCGGCGGCGACGACGAGCGCCGCGATGACGGCCTTCTTCGGCGCTGACAAACCGGCCTCCGCAGGACGAGGGAAAGGGGCTACGTCATGGTCGGCCGTCGAGGGTGGCGCCGGCTTGAAGATTCATGCTCAGTTCCCGCCGCAACTCGCTGGGCGTACGGCCGGCGTACTGCTTGACCACCCGGCACAGGTGGGCCTGGTCGGCGAAGCCGTACGCCGCCGCGAGCGTGCTGAGCCCGGCCGTGCACCCCTCGGACAGGTCCTGCAGCACCCGCCGGACCCGCAGCTCGTTGCGGTAGTCGGTGAGCGTGCGGCCGGTGACCTGCCGGAAGACCCGGCTGAGGTGGTGCGCCGACGCGCCCACCCGAGCGGCCAGCTCGTCCAGTCCGGCGGACAGGTGCTCCGTCGCGAGCGCCTCCTGCACCGAGGCGACGAGCCGGCCGTGCGCCTCCCGCGTGGCCGGACGCCGGGACGCGGCGGCCTCGGGGGCCGGGCCCAGCGAGCCCAGCAGGCGCAGCACCCGTTCTGCGGCCTCGAAGCCGTCCACGCCCCGCGTCGTGGCGGCCAGCAGGCTCCGGTGGCGCAGGTCGAACCGGGTCGGCGGCGCGAGCAACCAGTCCGAGGCCGCGGCCAGCGCGTGCGCGTCGTACAGTTCGGCGGTCAGCCCGATCACGGTGCAACGCTGGCCGCCGCCGGCGGTGAAGGCGAACCGCTCCTCCGTGCCTTCCCTGCTGAGGTAGCCCCGGCTGGGGTCGAGGAAGGCCGCGCGGCCGTCCGCTTCGCGGCGGAAGGCCCCCGCCCGGACCAGAACCACGGCCCAGCCCTCGTCGGGCTCGACCGGCGACCACCGGGCCGAACCGCCGACGCAGGTGACATCGTCCAGGACCAGGTCACCGATCCGGGCCAGCCGTCGCCGCCGCAGGATCCGCTGCCACTCCATCAGACCCGCCTCCAGCCCACCTCGCCGCCGGTGCCCGGCCGACGGCAAGGATAGGCGGACGGAGAGGGGCTAGTCCCAGGGCGGGTCCACCCGGTCGTGCGTGCGCAGGTTGTCCGCCCTGGCCAGCGCCCGGGTCTCGGGCGTCACGCAGACCTTGTCGCCGATGAACGCCTCCCGCCACACGTACCCAGGGACGCAGGTCTGCGGGCCGTACGGTCCGTCGACCCAGCGGGAGGCGGCGAGGCCGTTGTCGACGAGGATCTGCTCCCGGGTCGAGACCGGCACGCAGACCTGGTCGCTCTCGTCGGCGCCCCGCCAGACGAACCCGGCCTTGCAGGCGTTCGGCCCCCACAGGTTCTTGATCGGGTTCCGCCGGCTCTCCGCGGCCTTGTTGTCGTTGGCCACCTGGCCCCGGGTGAGCGGCGTCACGCAGACGAGGTCGCCGGGGACCGCGAGCCGCCGGACCCGGCCGAAGGTGCAGTTGCCGTACTCGTCCACGTACTCCGCCGCGTTGCGGTTGTCCATGGCGGTCTGGTCGCGGACCGCGGTGCTGACGCAGGTCACGTCGTGGGGCATGGCCTTGCGGTGCACCCAGTCGCCCAGGCAGGTCTCGATGAGCGTCTTGCTGACCGAGACGGTGACGATGGCCGAATTGGCGCCCACCTCGTCGACCTTGATGGTGACGCCGTTGGCCGACACCCGTTGGATCGGGTCACGGTTCGGCAGGCTCATGTCGCGCATCAGCCGGGGCAGCCCGCCCTCGACCGAGTGGATGAGGACGGTGTCCTTCGGGATGCCTTCGCTCAGGCCGGTCTTCTTCCTGAACTCGACCGTGTTAGCGGTTGAGGTTCTTCACGTCGTACGGCACGCGCACCATGAGCGTGCCGGGCAGGTCCTGCCGTTCGATCGGGGCGAGCTGCACACTCGTGGTCACCTGGCCGTCCTTGCCCGCGGTGAGCACGCGGTTCTGCGGCAGCCAGCCCACCTCGTCCAGGCGCGGGGCGTTGAAGCCGATGGCGCCCTGCCCGAACTTGTCGCTCCAGCGCGAGTGGTGGATGTGGTCGACGCTCATGACGTCCCAGTGATCGTCGTACTCGCCCGGCTGCGACCAGTCGTAGCGCTTGAGCGTCAGGTCGTCGGAGAAGCCGTGACCGACGCCGAGGGTGTGCATGGCCTCGTGCACGGCCCAGGCCGAGTTCCAGCCATGGGCGTCCAGCAGGAAGGCGGTGCCGTAGGCGCCGGAGTCGATGTCGCCGGCGTTGAGCATGACCGCGATGCGGTGCTCGGGCGGCGGCGTGTAGCCCGCGGCCCTGACCGTGCGGACGCACTGGTCGATGCGTTCGGCGCGAGGGGCCTCCTTGGACTGCTGCCAGGTGTAGGGCATGGTGAACCAGCCCTTGACCACCGTTCCCCCGGTGGTGGCGCGTCCGCGTGACTGGGACGCGATGAAGTCGTGCAGGCCGCGCTGACCCGCGCCGACCGGCGTGAAGAGCTCCTCGAAGAACAGCCGGTCCCGCGGCTCCCCGGGCCGGTCGGCGAACTTGCACATCAGGACGGACCAGTTGAGATACCCCTGCACCGGCGTGGCTTCCGCCGGATGCAGGGGTAACAGGAACAGGACGAGGAAGGCGAGCAGGATTCGTTTCACGATCTCGATGGAGCCATCCCGTACTTGGAGGCCGCTTGTGCCTCAGTGGGGAGCGGCGCGCGGCTCACGGGTGCAGATTTCGGTCACTCTGGGTAAGGCAGATGTCACCGTCCCGGAGCGTCCCGGGGTGTCCACAGGCGCGGCCTGCAAGGCCGCATGACACGGAGTGACCATGACCGAGATCCCACCGCCGATCACGCCCTACCTCGAACCGGCCGCCAAGGAGCTGGCCGAGGCGACCGACCCGCATCCGCGCATCTACGAGGTCCCGCCGGAACAGGGCCGCCAGATCCTGCTCGACCTGCAGAGCGGCCCCGGCGTGCCCCGCCCGGAGGTGGACGAGGAATGGGTGAAGGTGGACACCGGGCAGTGGGGGACGATCCGGGTCCGCATCATCCGGCCCAAGGGGGCGAGCGGGCCGCTGCCGGTGGTGTTCTACATCCACGGCGCCGGCTGGGTCTTCGGCGACGACCAGACCCACGACCGCCTGTTCCGCGAACTGGCCGTCGGCGCGGGCGCGGCCGGGGTGTTCCCGGTCTACGACCGGGCGCCCGAGGCGAAGTACCCCACCCAGGTCGAGCAGAACTACGCCGTGGGCCAGTGGGTCATGAAGCACGGCGCCGACCACGGCCTGGACACCTCACGGATCGCGGTCACCGGCGAGTCGGTCGGCGGCTGCATGTCGGCGGTGTTCGCGCTGATGAACAAGGAGCGCGGCGGGATCGACCTCAAGGCCCAGGTGCTGCTCTACCCGGTGACCAACGCCGACTTCGACACCCCGTCCTACCTCCAGTTCGCCGAGGGCTACTACCTCACCCGCGACGGCATGAAGTGGTTCTGGGACGCCTACACCACCGACCCGGCCCAGCGCGCCGAGGTGTACGCCTCCCCGCTCCAGGCCTCGCTGGAGCAGCTTCGCGGGCTGCCCACGACGCTGGTCATCACCGACGAGGCCGACGTGCTGCGCGACGAGGGCGAGCAGTACGCCAACAAGCTGCGCGAAGCCGGCGTGGACGTGACCTCGGTCCGGGTGGCCGGCATGGTCCACGACTTCCTGCTGCTGGACAGCCTGCGTGACACCCGCGCCGCCAACGTCGCCCGCAAGCTCGCCGTCGACGCCCTGAAGACCGCGCTGCACCCGCGGTAGGCGATCCGTGCCGCTGCCCAGTGTTGACACCGCTCACATGTCGCGCCTACTCTCATGTGTGCACCGCTAACATCGGATTGGAGGAGGTCGAACCATGCCATCGGCACCGACCGACACCGTCGAGGTCAAGCTGGGCAGCCGTACGGTCACCGTCCCCAAGGGCGGCCTGTACGACCGCTACCGGATGGACACCGACCTCGACGAGGTGGCCCGCGACCCGCGCGTCAGCAGCGTGGACTTCTTCCGGCGCCTGCCCAAGACCAGGGCCGACTCCCCCATCGGGCCCACACTGACCCCGAACTTCTACTACCGCGCCTCGACCGCCCGGCTGACGATGCTGGCCCCGTCCCGCGCGATCCGCGACCGGCTGCCGGCCGAGCTGGCGCCGCTGGAGATCGCGCCGGGAGTGGGCCTGGTGTCGGCCATGTTCTTCCGTTACGACGTCTGCGACATCGACTTCTACACCGAGGCCGCCGTCGGCATCGCCGTCCGGCCCGCCCGGCACGGCCGGCTCGGTTTCGTGGACCTGCTCGCCGCCCTGAAGAACGACAGCCTCGACTCTTACGTGCTGTCCCTGCCGGTCAGCACCGAGATCGCCCAGGTGCGCGGGCACGACGGCTACGGCTTTCCCAAGTGGGTCACCGAGCTGGACGTCGACATCGACGCCCGGCGGACCACCGCCCGGGTCGCCAACGACGCCGGCGGCACCGACCTGGCGCTCAGCGCCCCCACCCCCCGGCAGCGCGCCCACCCGAGCGGAGCCAGGGTCTCCACGCTCACCTCCTACACCCGGATCGGCGACGCCTGGCACTCCACGCTGAGCCAGACCAACCTGCTCTCCGCCGGAAGCGCCCGCCTGCCCCGCGACCTCGGCCTCCGGCTCGGCCGGGGGCGCCTGTCCGACGACCTGCGTTCGCTGCGGCCGATCAGGACCATCCAGTTCGACGTCGTCACCGAGGGCCAGATCGCCCTGCACCTGCCGGTCCCGTTCTCGGTGCCGAGCCGTACCCGGAAGCCAGGAACCCCTACATGACCACCGATCGAGCCCTCCAGCCCGCCGCCGCCCTGCCCGCCACGCTCGCCCCGGCCCTCCTCGGCCGGCTGAGCGCCCGGGTCGCCGCCGCTCCGGACGCCGCGCGGGTCACCACGCAGGCCCCCTACACCGGTCTCCCGCTCGCCGACCTCCCGGTCTCCACACCCGCCGACGTCGAGAACGCCTTCATCAGGGCCCGCGCCGCCCAGGCCGCCTGGGCTCGCACCCCGATCGCCGAGCGCAGGGCCGTCCTGCTGCGCTTCCACGACCTGGTGCTGGCCCGTCAGGAGCAGGCCCTCGACCTGATGCAGGCCGAGAGCGGCAAGACCCGCCGCGACGCCTTCCTCGAAGTGATGGACACCGCGATCACCGCCCGCTACTACGCGCGCAGCGCCGCCAAGCTCCTCGCGCCCCGCCGCCGCCGCGGCGCGATCCCCGTGCTCACCCACACCACCGAACTGCGCCACCCCAAGGGCGTCGTCACGATCATCTCGCCGTGGAACTACCCGCTGAGCATGGCCGCCGGCGACGCCATCCCGGCGCTCATGGCCGGCAACGCCGTCGTCCAGAAACCCGACACCCAGACCGCGCTCACCGCGTTGTGGGCGCTCGACCTGATGACCGAGGCCGGTCTGCCCGCCGGGGTGTGGCAGCTGGTGGTCGGGCGCGGCAGTTCCCTCGGGGACGCGCTCATGGACGGCGGCGACTACCTGATGTTCACCGGCTCCACCGCCAGCGGCCGCCGGATCGCCCGCGAGGCCGGCGAACGGCTCATCGGCGCGTCCCTGGAGCTCGGCGGCAAGAACGCCATGATCGTCTGCGACGACGCCGACCTCGACCGGGCCGCCGACGGCGCCGTCGCCGCCTGCTTCCCGTCCGCCGGGCAGCTCTGCGTCTCCGTGGAGCGGCTGTACGTCGCCGAGCCGGTCCATGACCGGTTCGTCGCCGCGTTCGTCGCCCGGACGGAGCGGCTCGAGCTGGGCGCCGCCTACGACTACACGGTCGACGTGGGCAGCCTCACCACCCCGGCGCAGCTCGCCACCGTCACCGCGCACGTCGAGGACGCCGTCGCCAAGGGCGCTACCGTCCTGGCCGGAGGCCGGGCGCGGCCCGACCTGGGGCCGCTGTTCTACGAACCGACCATCCTCACCGGCGTCACCCGGACATGACGTTGCACGCGCACGAGACCTTCGGGCCGGTGGTCGCGATCTACTCCGTCCGCGACGACGAGGAGGCCATCGCGCTGGCCAACGCCTCGCCGTACGGGCTGAACGCCAGCGTCTGGTCCCGCAGCGCGGCCCGCGGCCGGGCGGTCGCCGCCCGCGTGCACGCCGGGACCGTCAACGTCAACGAGGCCTTCGCCGCCGCCTGGGGCAGCATCGACGCGCCGATGGGCGGCATGGGCGACTCGGGCCTCGGCCGCCGCCACGGCGCCGACGGCCTGCTCAAGTACACCGAGCCCCAGACCGTGGCGCACCAGCGCCTGCTGGGCTTCTCCCCGCCCGGCCGCGTCTCCCCCGAGACCTGGGCCGGCCTGCTGACCGGCGCGCTGCGGATCTTGAAGGCGGTCGGCAGCCGCTGACAGAACGGGGCAGCTCACGTCTAGTCTGTCGGAGGTGAACCAACCCCCGCTCCCCCACCATCCGCCGCCCAAGCGGAAGCCGGGCCTGTTCGCCCTCGTCATCGCCGCGACCTGCCTCGCCCTGGTCGTCGCGGGCGTCGGCGGATACCTGGTCCTCCGGGCCGTGACCCAGCCAGGTCCCGACCGCCTGATCGCGGTGGTGCAGGATCCGGCCATCCCGACGTCGGTGTCGGAGGAGATCGTGCGGACCGTGGTGGCGATGCCGCAGGTCGACGTGGTCTACGAGGCTTCCCCGGAGGAACTGCCCCGATGGTTCCCCGATCACCGCCCGTGGGGCGACCTCAACCCCGGGGCGTTCCTGGTGAAGCTGAAGCCGGACGCCGACCGCTCCGCCGTACAGGCGAAGCTTCGCGCCATGCCGGGCGTGCACATGGTCGTCGACGTGCCCGACACCGGTAAGACCATCGGCGCGAGCGGGCCCGGCTGAACCGCCGTCAGTTCGGGTGCCGGGCCAGGCGGGCCGTGTCGAGCAAGAGCCTGAGCCCGTGCGGCAGCTTGTCCCTGATCCTCGCGGCATGACCCTCGGCGGCGGTGATCAGCAGCTCCCGTGCGCTCCGCCCGGCCCGGTCGGCGTCGGGAAGCAGCTCCGCGGGCAGGAGCGGATCCGCGCCCGACACCTGCGCGAACTCGACGACGGTGATCAGGGCGTCACGCAGCAAGGCCGCCGGCTCGACTCGCTCCCCTCGGTCGAGGTCCCGCACCCGCCGGCGCAGCCCCGCCTCGAACCCCGCCCCTCGCCATCATCGGCGCCGGATTGCTCCTCGGCCCCAACACCGGACTGGGCCACAACTCCGTCATCTTCGTGATCGAAGTACAGATCCAGCACATCCTGAGCTGCCTGCGCCTGCTCCGGGACGCGGACGCCGCCACCGTCGAGGTCACCCCGTCCGCCATGCACCGCTACACCGCCCGCATCCACCCGCGGCTCCGAAAGGCGGTCTGGAGCCAGGGCGGCTGCCAGAGCTGGCACCTGGACGGGCGCGGGGTCAACACCACCCTGTAGCCGGGCTCCACCTTCGAATACTGGGCCGGCACCCGCACCGCCGACCCCGCCCACTACACCGTCTCACCCCGAATCGAGCACCGATCAGGGCCTGCCTAGACTGGCCTGGTGTTGCCTGCCGGGATGCCCTCTGACCAGGTGTGGGTGGACATCGCCGTCCCACGCTCGCCGGTTCGGCTGCCGGGGGTCAGCATGGCCGGGTTCAGCCATCGTGCCCCGGCCTCGGTGGACATCTCCATGATCGTCCACCCGTCCGTCACCCTGCTCGTCGATCTGGGCGAGGGAGAAGGCGTCGCCTACGAGACCTCCGGCCGGCACAAGCGCGGCAGCGTCGTCGTCGGGCTGCTCCCCGGCGATCTCCAGGCCACCGGCCGGGGAACCGGGCAGTTGCTCCAGATCCGGCTGGATCCGGTCGCGGCTGCCGCGTTGCTGGGCGGCGCATCGGCCGAGCTCAGCGGGACGGTGGCAACCCTTGAGGACATCTGGGGCCGCGACGCCGGCGAGGCCGAGGACAGGCTGCGCTCCGCCACGTCGTGGGACGAACGCTTCGCGGAAGCGGTGGACCTCCTGGGGCGGCGGCTGAGCGACCACCCGCCCGTCGACCCCCAGGTCGCCCACGCCTGGCGGCGAACCCTGTCCAGCCGGGGCCAGGTCCGGGTCGACGGCCTGGCGGACGAGGTCGGCTGGAGCCGCAAGCGCCTGTGGTCCCGCTTCCGGTCCCAGCTCGGCATCACCCCCAAGTGCGCCGCCCGGCTGGTGCGCTTCGACCACACCGCCCACCTTCTCGCGGCCGGCCACGCCGCCGCCCGCGTAGCCGCCGAGAACGGCTACGCCGACCAGTCCCACCTGCACCGCGAGGTCGCGACGTTCGCCGGGCTCACCCCCACGGCCCTGGCGGCCGCACCGTGGCTCGCCGTCGACGAGGTCGCCTGGCCGGCCCTCGGATCCATCGCAGAGCCATCCTCGGCAGCCCAGCGGGTCAGACGCCGAACCCCATGATCGAGCCCCCACTGCCCATGGTGTTGGCCTCTTCGGACCATCTCGGTCGGGGGTTGTTTCGGACAAGCGGGCGTCGAGCCGGAGACGGCTCGACGCCCGGTCCGGGTCAGCCGCAGTTGCCCCACGTGGAGCGCCCGCCGATGGCGCGGGCACCGCTGGGGGCCTCGATGACGGCCGAGTACTTCACACACGCGCCCCGGGCGCTGGCGTAGACCGGGCCACCGTAGTACTTCACGGTCTCACTGAGGCCGTAGCTGCTGCCGCCCTGGACCGTGAGGGTGACGTTGGTCCAGGTGTCGACGCCGACGTAGTTGCTCTTGACGACAGTGGCGCAGTTCTTGCCGGTGCTGCTGTTGTAGGTCAGGTACACCGTGCCCCAGACCTTGGTGTAGTTGTACACCTCGCTCTTGTGCACGACGTTGTATCCAGCGCCGCAGTAGACGTCCGCGTTCGCGGCCGTCGGGCTCGCCACCAGCGGGGTGGCGGCAAGGAGGGTGAACGCGGCGGTCGTCAGGGTCTTCCTGAGCACGTGGGTCCTTCAATCTGTTGCATATTTCGGTCAGCTCTTAACTCCTTTTATTTACCATATGTTCGAAATCTTCAAGATCGCCGGGTCACGTGGCGGCGGTAGGAGTGCGCTCGAGGTTCATGGAAGCCGCGGGTGCGGGGTCACAGCCGCTGGAGCGGACAGGCCCACCTCGCTGGACGTAGCGAATGAGGTCGGCCCGCCCGACGTGTTCCATGTGCCGGTGGAAGTGGCCCCGACCGGCCGCAACCCCCACCTACTCACGCCGCAGGCTCAAGCGTGTCGACCAGAATTCAACCGGCCGACCAGACAGTCAAGGATTGAGGCTGGTCCGGCGCCCACACTCGGGCCCAGGCGTGACGTCACAGCTTTGTGGCTGGCGAAGCATGTCTCAGGAAAGCCGGCACTCCTGCCCTTCCTCGAGTAGGGACGGCCCCGGGGTCTGGCCGCGACCGTCGTCGTCGGGAGCAACGGTCTACTCGAAGACGTCAGGCATCGGGCCGAGTCATGGAGAAGAGCGGATTCAACCCGGTGCTCGCGTTCCCACTCCGGGCGACCCCCGGCGCGACGCTGACAGCGAGAACCTTGCCGGACACCCGACCTGATCAGAGGCGGCCGCCCGGCGGGGAACCCCTCCCGCCGGGCGGCTCGCTGCTACAGGGACCTGGTCTCGACCCGGTAGCTGCCGCGATAGGGGTAGGAGCCGTCGCAGTAGCTGTAGGAGGTCCGGCCGACCCCCACCCACGGGCCCGGATCGTTGATCTTCTTGTTGTAGTCGTTCCAGCACTCGACGACCACGCGCACCCAGCCGGCGCCGTACTGACACCTGGCTCCCGCCCCGTCGCTACCAACGGCCCAGGTGGTGCAGCCGCCGGGCGGTGCCGGGTCGGCGTTCGCCGTTCCGGGCAGCGTCAGCGCCCCGAACGCGGCCAGCCCCGCGATCGTCACTGCCAGCTTGCGTGTCATGCGTCTCTCCTTGCCGTCTGGCCAGTCAGCCGAGACGTTAGGAGCGGCCGCTTTGGCGACGCTGTGCATCCGTTGTACGGCCGGGCTCAACCGAGGCGGGCTGTCGCGAACCACGGAGTAGGACGCAGCTTCAAGCACCGCCGACGCGCACCCAAGCCACCTGGCCAGGGATCTGACCGCCCCACCTCCCTCCGCTGATGCTCGCCGGCGCATCACGCGCCGCGACGCCGCCAACAGGTTCTCCGCACGGGCCAACCGGTTCAGCAACCGCGGCGGGCGCAGTCGGCGGCGGCGGTCCGAGCCCAGGAGCTATCGAGCTATATCGCGTTAAGGTGGAATTCTGAGGCCGGTCGAGGCACGTCAGAAAGGACGACCACGATGGATGCACCTGCGGCACGCGTCTCGAACTCCGTGACCTCCTCGGACGGAACCGCCATCAGCTACCAGCAACAAGGCAACCGCGGTCCGGCCGTCATCCTCGTTCACGCGGCATGGAGACGGCGGAAAGCCACGTGCAACTGGCCGAGGAACTGTCCGGCGAGTTCACCGTCTACCTTCCCGACCGGCGCGGCCGCGGGGCGAGCGGCCCTCACGGAGCCGGCTACCGCCTACGCAAGGAGGTCGAGGACCTCGAAGCGCTGATCACCGCAACCGACGCCCACGCCCTGTTCGGACTCAGCTCAGGCGCCATCATCTGCCTGCAGGCGGCCCTCGAACTGCCGACGGTACGCAAGGTGGCCATCTACGAGCCCCCTCTGTCGATCAACGGCTCGCTGGCCACTGATTGGCTGCCCCGCTTCGACCGGGAGATCGAGGCGGGCAACCTCGCCGAAGCACTGGTCATCGCGACAAAGGCGACTCAGATGTTCGGGCACGCCCTGCCCGGGTGGCTGCTCAAACCCCTCGTCCGGCTCATGCTCGGGGACATGCTGCGACTCGTCCCCACCTTCCACTACGACGTCGAACTCCTCATCGAGACGACGGACCAGGCGCAGCGCTTCGCCGGCATCGAGGCCGATGTCCTCCTCATGGGCGGCGGCAGGAGCCCGGCCTACCTGAAGACCGCGCTCGACGAGCTGGAGCGCCTGCTGCCCGACGCGCAGCGCGTCGAGTTCGCCACGCTCAACCATGGCGGCTCAGGCAACAGGAACAGAGGTGGGAACCCACCCCTGGTGGCCAGGGAGCTGCGCCGCTTCTTCGCGAGCACACAGTGACCGCGCAGCGGCGGACGCTGATCACGATCAATCCGGTACGGCAGGCGTCATCACTACCTGGGCGGTAGTCCGCCGATGTGCGGTTGCGGCCCGCCGACATCCGCCCAGGCGGCCGTTCCCAAACGAACAACACCTCCGTCACCGCGGCTCTCTACGGATGGCTCGGGCATCGGCACCCCTTGCACCCCCTCGAAACAGGGCCGCAGATCTTCTCTCGACTGCCGGCGGACCCGGGAAGTGCACCCGCACCCGCTCCTTGGAGTGCCGGTAAGAAACCTGCCATGAGCCGGCACCCCTCGGATTCAGGCGGAGCCGCTGTTCCCCAGAGTCGGGCGTCAGAGTGTGGCTGTACGGAAAACGTGCCTCCTACGTCATCGGGTGAACTCGTCCGCGCCTGCGGGAGTCGGCCGGTTCTTCATGGTCAGGGCCAGGAGGATTGCGCCGGCGGTGAAGACGGCTGCGACGGTGAAGGCCGCGGTGACTCCCTCGGTGAGGACCTGATGGGCCGGTCCAACTGAAGCGCGCGTGGCTGCGCCGTACACCGTGACTAGGATGGCCAGCCCCAGCGCACCACCGATCTGCTGCATGACGTTGAGCAGGCCGGAGGCGGCGCCGGCATCCTCGGCCCGGATCCCGGAGGACAACACCGTGGTGGCTCCGACCAGCAAGACGCCCATGCCAAGACCGGCGATCATCATCGGGCCGAGTAGCGCCGTGGCGTAGTCGGCCTGGGGCGTCAGCTGCGTCAGCCACAGGAGGGCCAGGCTGATCGCCCCGGCGCCGAAGCCGATCAGCGTCTTGGCACCCAGGCGCGGAAGCAGCCGGGCCGCCACTCCGGAAGACGCCAGGATCACGAGGGCCAGCGGCACGAAGGCGAATCCCGCCTGCAGCGGGCTGTACCCGCGGACCTGCTGCAGGAACTGGGTGAGAAAGAAGAACATGCCGTTGCCGGCGGCGAGCACGAACAGCAGCACGACGTAGCCGCCGGCGCGGTTGCGGTCGGCGAACAGCCGCAGCGGGACGATCGGCTGCCGGGCACGGGACTCGACGGCCACGAACAGAACCAGCAGGAGGACGGCCACGCCGAGCGCGCCGAGCGTGACCACGTCGCCGAAGCCCTGCTCAGCGGCGCGGATGAAGCCATAGACGAGGGCGGTCATGCCGAGCGTCGAGGTCAGCGAACCCGCCAGATCGAAGCGGCCCGGGTGGCGATCGGTCTCGGTGATGAACAGCGGGGCCAGGACCAGCAGGACGACGCCGATCGGCACGTTGATGAACAGCACCCACCGCCAGGAGATCCAGTCGGTGAGCATGCCACCGGCGATGAGGCCGATCGCCGCGCCGGAGCCGGAGACCGCCGCGTAGGCCCCCAGTGCCCGGGCCCTGCGTGCAGGGTCCGGAAAGCCTATGGTGATGAGGGCGAGCACGGTCGGTGCGGCGACGGCAGCGCCGATCCCTTGACCGGCACGGGCCGCCAGCAGCATCCCCGCCGACGTGGCCAGCCCTCCGGCCAGTGAGGCGAGGGTGAAGATGGCGACCCCGCCGATGAGGGCCCGCCGCTGGCCGACGATGTCGCCCACGCGACCGCCGAGCAGCAGTAGACCGCCGAAGGCCAGCATGTAGGCATTGAGCACCCAGGACAGGCCGGCCGCGGAGAAGCCCAGCTCGTGCTGGATGTCGGGGAGGGCGATGTTCACCACGTTGGTGTCCAGGATCAACATCGTCTGGCAGATCAGAACGATGGCCAGCGCCGGGCCGGGGTGGCGGGCTCCAGCGGGTACGGCTCCCGCTGTCGCCACGTGCGTGCTCTGTTCGGTCATGGCACTCCTCAGGATGGTACGCAATAAAACGAGGAGGCTCCTCGCTTTATGGTGAGCTAAGATATGAGGAGGCTCCTCGTTTTGGCAAATGTGTGGAGGGTTGCCATGGTGGATCGATCAACGCAGGCCCGGCCCGCAGGGCGCAAAGACGCGCGACGTAATTACGAGCGGCTCCTGACGACCGCCCGGACGGCTTTCGCCGAGCACGGCGTCGGCGCCTCCTTGAACGACATCGCACGCACCGCCGGTGTCGGCAACGTGACCCTCTACCGGCACTTCCCGACCCGCCAGGCACTCTTGGAGGCATTGCTGGGCGAAAGCCTGCGCGGTCTGAAAGCCCGCTCAGATGAGCTGCTGGCTTCCCCATCCCCGCACCAGGCCCTGGCCACCTGGCTGACGGCTGCGGTCGAGCACGCCATGGCCTACCGCGGCCTGGTCGATGCCCTCGTCGAGAGCCTCGCCGACCCCGCCTCCGAGCTCCACGCCACCTGCCAAGCCGTCAAGTCCGCTGGGGCGCAACTGCTGGCCAGAGCCCAGCAGACAGGGACGATCCGGCCCGATATCGACGCGTCCGCTCTTTTCTCCTTGATCGCTTCAGTCGCCTGGGCGGCGGAGCGGATCCCCGCACATCGTGATCAGCTTCTGGCCGTCATGGTCGACGGGCTTCAGCGCCGGGTGGACGAGCCGGCCTGAACCCGCTGCTCAAGATCGGTCGTCAGGATTGCCTCGGTTGCGGGCTGCAGTCCGGCTGGGTGCGTTCATCCACGGTGGCGGTGTTGTGCTCGGATCCGGCGCGGGCTCAGGGGACAGTGGGTTCGGCCCTGAGCCGGTGGACGCCGAGCAGGGCGTAGCCGAGCACCACGAAGACGGCCAGCGCGGCGAGCGACGCCGACGCGACGGCCGGCCAGCCCAGTCGCTCCACGTTCAGGAACGGGTAGACGTAGCGGCGCGGCAGATCGGGGCCGGCAAGAAACACGAAGGCGCCGTACAGAAGCGGGTAGCCCAGCCAGGCGAACGGCGCCGCCCATCGGACTCGGCGCGACCGGTCGAAGGCGGTCCAGTCCACCAGCGCCATGACGGGCGTCACGTAGTGCAGCAGGAAGTTGCCCAGCCCGCGTGTCCCGCCGGCCAGCAGTACCAGCGGGTTGGCCAGGTCCCGCGAGACGTAGTTGACCAGGCAGGTGACCAGCAGGTACAGGGTCACCGCACCTTTGACCTCGGCGGAGGCCGGTTTCCTGCGGCCGTTGACCAGCCGCCAGCCGTAGTAGAGCGCGAGCATGACGTTGCTCTGCACCGTGAAGTACGCCCACGGGCGGCCGATCGACGTCGCCAGGCACACCAGGCCCGCGACGGCCGCCGTGACCAGCAGGATCCGCCACGCCGTCATCCGGCTCTCCGAAACCAGCGCGGGGGCTCGGCGGACCAGAAGGGGTGAGGCGGGCCGGGCAACGGCCGCCGCACGACCGGCCGGGCGGGCAAGCGGAACATCGTGATCACGTTAGCGCCAAACACCCGTCAACTCGGTCCATTGCGTGATGCTCGCTGCCGACCACGACCAAGCCGTCAAATACGTCACCGCGATCCAGACGGGCACCGCTTGCACGCCAGAGTTCATCAGCCGCGCAGCGGGTACCGCCGTCAGGCTGATGTGGCGATTCGCCAGTGGTAGCCGTCGGGGTCGGTGAAGTGCCCGGCGTAGCGCTTCGCCCGTGACCTGGCCGCCAGCGGAGCCTGCGGCGGCGAGCAGGCCGTCGACGTCGTCACGGGAAGCGGCGATGTGCGTGAGGACGAGGGCGGAGAAGCCGTCGCCGCGCTCGTCCACGCCGACGTCCTTGGCGAGGGCCTTGCATGGCAGCAGGCCCAGCCGGCACCCGCCGTCGGCGACGGTGAACTGGTCACCTGCTCGCTCCGACGAGCGGTGTCAGGCGGTTTCCGCGGTGCGGGCCAGCCACGCCGTGACACCCAGCAGCGCAGCCGTCGCGACGGCGATCGCCGTCAAACCCGCCACATCGGTGAACCACGACGGCCTGACGGCGACGAGAAGAAAGGGCGTCAGGACGGCAGTCGTCCGGCGGCCCACAGAGGAGCGCAGCGCCATCACCGCCACCGTGCCGAGGGCGGCCAGCATCAGGACGACTCCGAAGGCCCCGCCCACCAGAATGCCCACAAGGCGG
Source organism: Nonomuraea sp. NPDC050328 (assembly GCF_044459405.1). Taxonomy (NCBI): domain Bacteria; kingdom Bacillati; phylum Actinomycetota; class Actinomycetes; order Streptosporangiales; family Streptosporangiaceae; genus Nonomuraea; species Nonomuraea sp. NPDC050328. The sequence continues at coordinate 140,589 of NZ_JBITIW010000017.1, forward strand.
GCCGCCAGCACCCCGCCCGTCCAAGCCGCGAGCCGCCGGGAACCAACCGGGCCGGGGCCCGGAGACGGCGTGAGGGTGAGCATCGCCGCGCACATGCACGCCGGGAGGGCCGACAGCAGCACGCTGGCGGCGATCAACGGCCGCCCTGAGACCTGCAGCACGTCGCCCACCACGATGGTCCCTTCAGGCAGGGACAGCAGCTCGGCCGTCGTCATTCCCGCTGCCAGGGCTGCCATGGCCCAGGCGCAGGCGATCGCCGCCCGGCGCCGCCCCAGCCACGCCAGCAGCGCGATCAGCCCGTACGGCAGGGCATGGGCGAGCGCCGGGAGGGCCAGGTCGAAGGCGGACCGGCCGGCGTACGCGGTGGCCTGGGACAGGCTGACGCCGAACAGCGTGAGCGGCGCGAGCAGGGCGGCCAGATCGGTGGCGGCTCGCCAGCGTCGCCGCGAGGCGGTCGGCACGATCCGGCGCAGCCGAATCGCTAGGCCGCCGCGCAGCACGTCGAGGGCGTCCCGCCAGGCGGGGCGCGACTGGCCCGGACTCGAGGCGGCCAGCAGTACGGCGAGCATCTCCTCCTCGTGCTGCGCCCGGTGATCTTTCGGGTACCAGGCCAGCAACCGGCGGTAGCGCCGTTCCAGCGCGCTCACGAAGCGCCACCGAAAGCCGGGCCGTGACGCAGTCGCGCGCTGGCGGTGTCGGCGTTGCGGCGCAGCCGTTCGGCTTCGGCCGACAGCCGGGCCGCGCCCTCGCCGGTGAGCCGGTAGTAGCGCCGGGCCCGGCCGTCCACGACTTCCTCGCGGTCGGTCTCGATCAGTTGCTCGCCCTGGAGCCGGTCGAGCGCGGCGTACAGGGTGCCGGCGCGTAGCCGTACCCGCTCGCCGGAGATCTGCAGGACATCGGTGATGATGCCGTAGCCGTGCTGCGGCCCGGCCGCCAAGGCCGTCAGTATCAGGAACGTCGGTTCTTGCATCGATCTGTCACTCATATCATCGATATATATCGAAGATCTTTATATGGTGCAATCCGGACCCCCGCGTTGCGCATCCGCCGGCCACCCCCGGACGTGATCAGCTCCGACATGGGCTCGTCCGGCGTGGCATTGCCACGTTCCGAGCCGCGGCGCCTGGCCGTGCAGCGGAAAACCTTGGCGCGCGCTCTCCTGGCCCCAGGGGGTCCGTCGGTCCATCCGTGCTGCAGGCGAAGCCGTAGCTCTTCCAATCCAGCGTGCGGGAAGTGACCATGAATCTCGCTCCCCCAGGGATCTTCTCCACCTCGCCCACCCAGCACAGGCCCTACCACCGACGGCCGGCATGGAGCAGGTGGATTCAAGGGCCGGTGCCGACGCGTGCGCGCCAGAGGTCGTCCTGGGTGCCGGACTTGGCCCAGAGCCGGGCGACGCCGTCCCGCCCGAGGTCGTCGAGCGGCACCAGGAACTGGGTGGAGAGCGTTGCGGCGAACTCGTCCACATCGCCTATCGTCCGGGACGTCCTGGCATCGGGCCCGAGCCGGCGCAGCGTGCGGGACAGCAGGAGCAGGGTGTGACCGGCGATCGGCCGGGCGGCCATGAGAGTGGTGACATAGGCCGAGTCGGCGGAGGTGGACAGCTCCCGGGAGCGGGCGGCGAAGTCGGCGATCTCGCGCGGCTGCAGCCGGAAGTCGTAGGAGGCGATCGTCCCGCCGGGGTGGTGGTGGAAGCGCCAGGTGTCCGGATCGAGGCGTTCCAGCCGGTAGGTCAGGTTCCCCTGGACCTGCGGGCCTTCCCGCAGGGGCAGCGGTTCGAGGAAGCCGTCCCCGATGCCCGCGTCGGCCAGCCAGCGGCGGCCGTCGAGGTCGACCAGCAGCGCGTTGTGGTTGCCCCACATCGCCTCGCCACGCGCCGCGCGCATGACGGCGGCTTCGACCATCGTCACCCCGAAGCCGGCCAGGCGCAGCAGCAGGGCCAGGCCGGCGTTCTGCTCGAAGCAGTAGCCGCCGCGGCGCCGCCGTACCAGCTTGTCGAACAGCGCGTCCGGATCGAGGCTGATCGTTCTGCCGAGCTGGATGTCGAGGTTCTCGTACGGCACAGCCGTCCGCCACGAGCGGTGCAGGGCGGACAGCGTCTCCGGGCCGGCGTCGACGGGCCCGTGGTGCCCGATCCGGTGGAGTATCGCGTCGAGGGTGATCTCTGCCGCCATCCAGGCCTCCTAAGTGATACAAGATTCGCCACTTATCAAAGCTATATGAGAGACATGAATCCGTATACTGCTGGCGTGGGAAACGACAGTTCCGGACGCCGGCTCCGGGCCGACGCCAGGCTCAACCGCGAGCAGATCATCGAGGCGGCCCGCGCCCTCATCGCCGAACGTGGCGCCGAGGTGCCGATGGACGAGGTGGCCCGCCGCGCCGGCGTCGGGACCGCCACCCTGTACCGCCGCTTCCCCGACCGCGAGGCGCTGGTGCGCGGGGTCGCCCTGGACGGCTTCCACCGCGTGGTGGCCATCGCGCGCGACGCCGAGGACGAGGAGCCGGACGCCTGGGGGGCACTGTCGCGCTTCGTCCGCCGGGCCGCCGCCGAACTCCGGCTGGCGACCTGGCTGTCGATCTGGTTCACCAGCACCTGGGAACAGCTCCACGCCGAGCCCGAGGAAGCGCGGCTGCGCCAGACCCTGCTGAAGATCCTCGACCGGCTCGTCCGCCGCGCCCAGGCCGACGGCGACCTGCGCCAGGACGTGGACGCCGGCGACGTGACGCTGATGATGGCCCTGCTGCTGCGCCCGATGCCCGGCTTGCGCACCGAACTCACCCAGCACAGCGTGAACCGCTACCTGGCGCTGATGCTCGACGGGCTGCGCGCCCGGCCGGACCTCCAGCAGCTCCCCGACGCCGAGATCAGCCTCGCCGACCTGGGCGGCGCCTGATCCGAGAGAAGCAACAGACCCGGCACACCGCCACCCCACGGGGCTGACCAGGGTGTCATCAGAAGGCGGCGATCCGTTACGCGCTGCCCACTGGTCATGATCGGCCCGGCTTCGCAGGCTGGCGTCAAGACCGATCGAAAGGGTCACCCCCCATGGCACGAACCTCCTCCCTGCGCGCGCTCCAGCGCCTGGCCGCCGAGCACCGCGACGCCGACCGCCTCGGCTTACCGGTCGCCGAGCTGCGTGGACTGCGCGCCGCCGCTCCGGACGACCGGCTCGCGCGACGCGAACTGCTCAAGCGGGCCGGGCTCACCGCGCTCGCCGCCGCGGCGATCCCGGCGCTACCGCGCCGAGCCGCCGCGGACACCGCACCCGCCGCGAAGCCGCCCAGGGCCGCCAGGGTCGCGGTGGTCGGCGCCGGCATCGCGGGCCTGACCGCCGCCCTCACCCTGCGCGACGCCGGAGCCACCCCGGTGCTGTACGAGGCCAACCCGGCCCGGGTCGGCGGCCGGATCTACTCCCAGCGCTCGCACTGGCTCGGCGGCCAGACCTCCGAGATCGGCGGCGAGCTCATCGACGTCGAGCACAAGAAGATGCTCGCGCTGTGCCGCCGGTTCGACCTGTCCACGATCAACTTCGCCGGCGCGGGGCCGAACGGCAGCGAGGAGATCCTCCACTTCAACGGCCACTACTACCCGCGTCACCAGGCCGACCTCGATTTCAAGGAGATGTACCAGGCGCTCCACCAGGACCTCATGGCAGCGGGTGAGGTCAAATGGAACGACGCCACCCCCGAGGGCATCGCGCTCGACAACCTCTCCCTGCGCGAGTGGATCGAGCTGCGGGTCCCCGGCGGCTACGCCTCCGACCTCGGCCGCTTCCTCGACGTCGCGTACAACGTCGAATACGGCGCCGACACCGCCCAGCAGTCGTCGCTCGCGCTCATCCTGCTCCTCGGCTACCAGCCGAATCCCGGGAACTTCAACGTCTGGGGGCTGTCGGACGAGCGCTACCACATCGTCGGCGGCAACGACCAGCTCCCGAGGGCCATGGCGGCGGCCCTGCCCGCGGGATCGCTGCAGCCCGGCTGGCGGCTGCTCGCCGTACGAGCCAACAGCGACGGCACGCAGACGCTGACCTTCGACGAAGGCGGCACGCTCAGGACGGTCACCGCCGACCACACCGTGCTCGCGCTGCCGCTGCCCGTGCTGCAACGCGTCGATCTGTCCCGCGCCGGGTTCGACACGCGGATGACGAACCTGCTGCGCGACGCGCGAATGGGGCACGTGACGAAGCTGAACATGCAGTTCTCCAGCCGCACCTGGCTCGGCACCGGCCCGTGGCCCGGCGTCTCGGCCGGGGACTGCTTCACCGACCTGCCCTTCCAGCAGTGCTGGGACACCACCAAGGGGCAGCCGGGCACCGGTGGCGTCCTGATCCAGTACCACGGCGGGTCGCGCGCGCTCGCGCTCAACCCCTCGACGCCCTTCCCGACCGAGTCCGACGCCTACGTCCGCTCGCTGGCGGCGGCGACGCTCGGCCACATCGACACCGTCTTCCCCGGCACGAAGGCGCGCTGGAACGGCCGCGCCCAGTTGTCGGCCTGGCACAAGGACCCGAACGCGCTCGGCGCCTACTCCTACTGGCCGGTCTCCTACCTGCACCGTTACGCGGGGTACGAGGGAGTGGCGCAGGGCAATGTGCACCTCGCGGGCGAGCACTGCTCCTACGACTTCCAGGGCTTCATGAACGGCGGCGCCACCGAGGGCGAGCGAGCCGCGAACGAGGTGCTCGCCGCCCTGCGCGCCTAGGAGTGCCGGCTCTACCCTCAGGTCAGGCCGGGTCGCCGGGGACTCCGGCCGGGCCTGAGGGATGGACGTCTACCGGGACTCCGTGGGCGGAGAGGTGGCGAACCGGCACCCGAGAGCCGCCGCGACACTGCCGAGCATCATGCAGCCACCGCCGACGATGAGCAGGAAGGGCTTGCTGAGGAGCACCAGGGCATACGAAGTCGGCGTGTCGTAGAGCCGCGGCTGGTCGAAGAGCGTCAGAAGTATCCCCGCACCCACGCACAGGATCCCGAGAGCAAGGGTGGTGAAGAGCATCGCCTTCAAGATGATGAGCGATGCGTGCCCCTGTCGCATGACGATCCCTTCCTGAGGGCTCGGCTCACCGAACAACGCGAACCTAGGAGAGGGCTGGGAGAGCGGTCAAGGCTGAGATGAGTTCGGGTTCTCATCCCGGCGGCGCACCCCGTTTCAAGGGCGTTCGGCGGCCTTGCGCCGCTGGTGATGCCTGGCCACTCTGACCCGGTTGCCGCACAGCGTGGGCGAGCACCAGCGCCGTCGTGGGTGCGCGGGCAGGAACAGCATCCGGCAGTGCGGGCCCTCACAGGCGCGCACTCTCTCGACGTCCGGGCTGGACAGCAGGTCCACCGCGGCCTCGGCCAACTGGGCGAGCAGGCAGGTGAGGGCGTCGCCGTCTCGGCGGGTCTCGGCGGTGCCGTCGCCGGCCAGGATCCGGTACGGCGGAGCGGCCCGCACAGCCTGATTGATGGCCGCGACCGCGTCGGGGGCGGTTCCGCCCTGCCGTACAGCGTCCAGGGCTTGGCGGACGTGTTCGCGCAAGGCCCGGACGGCGGGGAGGTCGTCGCGGGTCATCGCCGGCAGCGGCGAGAGGCGGTGGGCCTGCAGCGCGAGCCACACCGTGAAGCCGGCGGCGTCGTCGAGCGCGTCGGCCTCGCCGTCGGAGGTGGCGGCCCGCGTGTTGACCAGGTCCAACGCCAGAAGCTCACCCGTGAACAGATCCATGCATCTAATGCTACAACAACGGGTTGACGCATTAGCCAGCAAGCCGCTACAACTAACGCATCAACCAACGAAAGAGGCATTAGCAATGGATCTCCCCACGATCACCCACGGCTTCGCCGACGTGAACGACGTACGCGTCTTCTACCGCGAGACCGGCCCCAAGGACGGACTGCCCGTCCTGCTGCTGCACGGCTTCCCCTCCGCCTCCCACCAATACCGGCGACTCATGGACGCCCTGGGCAGCCGCCACCGCCTCATCGCCCCCGACTACCCCGGCTTCGGCCACACCGAGGCCCCCGCGGACTTCACCTACACCTTCGACCGGCTCGCAGACGTCATGGAAGGCTTCGTCCAGAAGCTCGGCCTCGACAGATTCGTGCTCTACGCCTTCGACTTCGGCGGCCCCGTCGGGTTCCGGCTGGCGACCCGCACCCCCGAACGGATCGCCGGACTCATCGTGCAGAACGCCAACGCCTACCAAGAAGGCCTGTCGGAACTGGCCAAGCACACCATCCAGACACCACCCGACGACCTGTTCACCCTCACCGTGACCCGCAGCCAATACGAAAACGGAACCACCGACCCCAGCCTGATCGCCCCCGACGGCTGGACACTCGACCAGCACTTCCTCGACCTGCCAGGCCGCAAGCAAGCCCAAACGGCGCTCGCCCTCGACTACCGCAGCAACCTCCAGCTCTACCCCGCATGGCAACAATGGCTGCGCGAGCACCGGCCGCCGACACTGATCGTCTGGGGACGCGGGGACGCCTTCTTCCCCGAACCCGGCGCGCACGCCTACCTGCGCGACCTACCCGACGCCGACCTGCACGTGCTCGACACCGGCCACTTCGCCCTGGAAGACAAACTGCCCGAGATCGCCCCCCTCATCGACCGGTTCCTCCAGCAGATCACCAACCGAACCACCAGCCCGATCACCAGCCGCATCGCCGTCATCGGCGCCTCAGGCCACCTCGGCAGCGCCATCGCCCACGAGGCGACCATCCGCGGCCACCGAGTCACCCCACTGTCGAGCACCGACGTCGACGTCCGCGACCCCGCCTCCATCAGAAAGGCAGTCGCCGGACACGACGCCGTCGTCGTCTCGGTGAAAGGCCCCGACCGCCTGGTACCCAAAGCAGCCGCCGCACTGATCGAGGCCGGCGTCGGCCGGGTCCTGTTCGTCGGCGGCGGCGGAAGCCTGCTCACACCCGACGGACACAGATTCGTCGACTCCCCACACTTCCCCGCCCAATACCTGCAAACCGCACTGGACCAAGCCGACGCCCTGACCATCCTGCGCACCACCGGCCACACCCTCGACTGGACCTACCTCAGCCCTCCCCCGATGCACCTGGTTCCCGGCGAACGCACCGGCGTCTACCGCACCGCCGCCGGGGACCAGCCGGTCCTCGACGATCAGGGAGTCAGCCGCATCACGGTCGCAGACTTCGCCGCCGCCGCAGTGGACGCCCTCGAACACGGCACCTTCGTACGGGAACGCTTCACCGTCGGCTACTGACCACGATCCCCCGGGAAACGTGTCCGCCGCGGTGGTCAGCCGGCAAGGACGTGTTCGGCCAGTTCCCGCGCGGCGGACGCCGCGTCGGTGCCGGGGCGGGTCGCTCCGGCGGCGAGGGTGCCGTCGATGAGGAGCAAGAGCTGGTGGGCGGCGTGCTCGGGCCGCGGGTGTCGAAGCGCCACCAGCTCGCGCTTCAGGAGTTCGTGGACCTGCGACCGGTAGTCGCGGCTGACCTGGTGCGCGGGATGGTCGGGGTCGGTCAGGGCGAGGTCGGCGGCCAGGTAGCGGCAGCCGTGGAACCCGGGCCTCGCGATGATCTCGCCGAGCCGGTCGAACACGGCCAGCAGGCGCTCGCGAGGGTGGTCGCCGGCGCGGTCCATGGTGTTCCGGTAGTCGGCGGCGTCGTCGGCGGCGGCGGAGCTGAGGACTTCGACGATCAGGCCGTCCTTGCCGCCGAAGTGCTCGTACAGGGATCGTCTGGCCACGTTCGCCGCCTTGAGGAGGGCGTCCACGCCGACGTTCACGCCCTGGCTGTAGATCAGCTCGTGGGCGGCCCGCAGGAGTCGCTCTCGCGGGCCTGGCTGGGTGCGAACGCTCATGAAGGCCAGGCTGCCATGGATTGACAAGTAGATCAACCGGTCGATATACGTAGACCGATCGATCTATCTACTTGGAGTCCTGATGTCTTTCCGTTCCACCGCCGAGGTCATCGACCGCTTCAACCGCGCCTTCGTCGAAAGCGACCGCGACCTGCTCACCGACCTGATCGCCGAGGACTGCGTGATGGAGTCCGTCCAGCCGGCTCCCACCGGGGAACGCGTCACCGGCCGCCAGGCCTGCCTGGAGTGGTGGGGTGCGCTCGTGGACGATCACACCAGCCAGTTCGAGCCGCAGGAGGTCGTGATCGCCGGAGAACGCGCCACGATCCGCTGGAACTACCGCTACGGCCCCGGCCCCTCGGACTGGGTCAGCGGGGTGAACCTCATGCACGTGCGCGACGGCCGGATCATCGAGGCCCTCGGCTACAGCAAGACCGCAGGCGAAGTCCCGCTGGCCACCGACAACTGAAGGGTCGACCCCCTCATGCGCAGCTACCACGTCAACAGCGGGGCCGGGATCGCCGGCTTGACGATCAAAGACCACCCCGACCCCAGGCCGGGTCCCGGACAGGTGCTCGTCGCGGTGCGCGCCGTGTCGCTCAGCTACCGCGAGCTGATGATCCTGCGCGGCGACTACGTGCTCCCGGTGAAACCGGACGTGGTGCCGGTCTCCGACGGGGCCGGCGAGGTCGTCGCGGTCGGCCCTGGAGTCCGTACGGCGAAGCCCGGCGATAGGGTGACGGCCACCCTGTTCCCGAGCTGGCAGGACGGCCCGTTCGGCCTCCAGCACCTGCCACAGTTGGGCGGCTCGCTGGACGGCCTGCTCACCGAACTCGCGCTGCTCGACGCGAACGCGCTCGTGCCGATCCCCGATCACCTGTCCTACGAGGAGGCGGCGACCCTCCCCTGCGCCGCCGTCACCGCCTGGAACGCCCTGACCGGCGACGGTTCCGGTTCGCTGTCCGGGCAGACCGTCGTCACCCAGGGCTCCGGAGGGGTGTCCCTGTTCGCGCTGCAGTTCGCCAAGGCGCTCGGCGCCCGGGTGATCGCCACCACCAGCAGCCCGGCCAAGGCGGAGCGCCTGTCCGCCCTCGGCGCCGACGAGATCATCGACTCCCGGGCCACGCCCGACTGGGCGGCCGGAGTCCGGGAGCTGACCTCGGGGCAGGGCGCCGAGCGCGTCGTCGACGTCGTCGGTGACCTGGGGCAGTCGCTCAGGGCGGTCGCGATCGGGGGTCACGTCGCCAGCGTCGGGTTCGTCTCCGGCCAGCCGCCGCTCCTGGATCCCCGGGCGATCTTCGCCGCCGGAGCCGTCGTCCGCGGCATCGCCGTCGGCAGCCGGGCCCAGTTCCTGGCCATGAACCAGCTCATCGAGGCGCACCGGCTCCGGCCGGTCATCGACCGCGTCTTCCCCTTCGACCAGGCGCCCGACGCCTACCGCCACTACGCCTCGTCCTCGGGTGAGACCTTCGGCAAGATCGTCATCACCGTGTGAGCGGCTCGCCTGCCGTACCAGGCGACCATGACCGCTCCCCCGAGGTTGACCGCCTGTGCCCGGCGATGCCGTAGACGGCACCGGCCCGCGACAAGAAGTCCCCGCCCTCGATTCCCCGCCCGACTGGTCGACGACGCCCACACGGTCGCGGACCTCGAGGACGGCTCGCGGGTGCGAGCCGTCGGCGTCCACTAGCCGCCGCGCAGGAAGGTCGCCACCAGCAGCCGGTACTCGTCGGGCCGGTCGTGAGCGAGCTCGTGACCGGCTCCGTCGATCGTGCGCAGCCGGGCGCCGGGCAGCACCTCGGCGTACTCGCCGGCGACCTCGGGCACCAGGTAGTCGCACGAGCCGCGCACCACCAGCACGGGTACGGTCACCCGGCGCAGCGCGGGCCGGGGATCGGCGACCTCGGCGGCGTCACGCACCGACATGGCGTTGGCCCAGAATCCGTACCCCGACCCCCACCTGGGCACCCGGGACGGCTGTCCGGCACACCCCGCCCGCATGTCGAGGTCGCCGACCATGGCCTCGTACTCGCCGTCCATCGCCTCGTCCGGCAACAGCACGTGGGCGACGCGCGGCCCCGCGATCCCGGCGACGAGGTGCGCCGCCAGGAAGCGCGGATGCCGTTCCCAGAGCACCGCGTTCTGGTCGCGCGAACCGCCCTCGGTCAGTTGCCGGTTGTCGGCGTAAGCGGCGGGCCACAGGGTTCCCGGCGAGGCCACGACCGCACGGGCCACCCGGTCCGGGTGCGCGGCCAGGTAGGCGGCGACGAGCTGCCCGCCCCAGGAGACGCCGGCCAGCACCACGCGGTCGGCGCCGAGGGTGACCCTGATGGCGTCGAGATCGGCGACGTGCCTGGCGACGGTGTATCCGCTCACGTCGGGCAGGCGGCTGGACAGTCCAGCGCCGACCTGGTGGTAGTCGTACACGTCGAAGCCCTCGGCCGCGAGCGCGGGTGCGAGGGGCGAGGGCTCGGGGCTCGGCGCGCCGGGACCGCCGTGCACGAGGATCACCGGGGTCGCCCGGCGGTCGCCCTGCGCGGGGGTGCGCGTGTAGGCGATGCGCGAGCCGGTCGGCAGGTCCCAGTGTGCGATGCCGGGCCCGTACGCCGTCGGCCGCAGCGCCGGGCCGCCGAAGAGCAGCTCCGCGACGGGGATCGCCACGACCGTCAGCACCGCCCCGGCGACCACGATCGGCGTCCAGCGACGCACCCCCGCGCCTCCCGCCCGCCGCAGCGCCGCCCGGCACAGCCACCAGACCACGCCCGCCAGCGCCAGGCCGCCAGCCGCCAGGGCCAGAGGCCGATGGCCGGTCAGGGCCGCGGCTCCCCACAGTGCTCCCAGCCCGGCCGCCAGCCCGGCGGGAACCGCGACGATGAAGAGCGATGCCGTTCGTAACCACCCGGGTCCGCTGCTCATACCTGGGCAACGAGTGATCTAGCCCCTTTTCTCCGCCGATGAGACACATATCGTGGTGGCGGGAATACCCCATAGGGGTATTGTGTTCCTGGCTGTCGACCGACGCGATCACACCTGGAGCACACCATGAGGACCCACGACATGACCCACCACGCCGCTGCCCAGCTCGGCGGGCTCGCCGTCTCGGAGAGCGGATACACCCTGGAGTTCGACGGCGCGATCCTCCCCGCCGGCACGCAGCCGGTGTCCTTCCGGATCATCGGCCCCGACGGCCGTCCCGTGACCGACTTCGTCACCGAGCACGAGAAGGAGCTCCACCTCATCGTCGTCAGGCGCGACACCACCGGCTTCCAGCACGTCCACCCGGTCATGGACGCCGAGGGCACGTGGCGGGTGGACGTCCGGCTGGAGCCCGGCGTGTGGAGGTTCTTCGCCGACATCCACCCGGCCGCCCACCACGGCAGCCTGACGCTGGGCGTCGACGTCTCGGTCGCCGGGCCGTACGAGCCGGAGGCGATCCCCGCCGAGCGGCGCGAGGCGCGGGTCGGCGCGTACACGGTCACGCTCGACGGCGGCCTGGCCCACGGCGAACTGGCGTTCACCGTCCGCAAGGACGGCGAGACGGTCACCGACCTGCAGCCCTACCTGGGCGCGCACGGCCACCTGGTGGCGCTGCGCGTCGGCGACCTGGGCTACCTGCACGTGCACCCCGAGGAGCGCACCGGCCCCGAGGTCGCCTTCGCGGCCCACGCGCCCGCAGGCGGTCTCTACCGCCTCTACCTCGACTTCCAGCACGACGACGTGGTCAGGACCGCCGAGTTCACCATGCGTGCCGCACACCGCTAGCCGCGAGACCGCGCTCGCGGAAGGGACCCCGTCATGAGCCTCTTCGCCATCCGCGACTACCGCCACCTGTTCGCCGCCCAGATCATCTCCCTCTTCGGCACCGGACTGGCCACCGTGGCGCTCGGCCTGCTCGCCTACGAGCTGGCCGGGCCGAGCGCCGGCACCGTCCTCGGCACCGCCCTGACCGTGAAAATGGTCATGTACGTGCTCATCGCGCCCCTCGCCGCCGCCTACATCCACCGCCTTCCCCGGCGCGCCTTCCTGATCCTGCTCGACGTGGTCCGGGCCGGGGTCGTCCTGGCGCTTCCCTTCGTGACCGAGATCTGGCACGTCTACGTGCTGATCGGTCTGCTCCAGGCGGCGTCGGCCGCGTTCACCCCGACGTTCCAGGCGGTCATCCCGGCGATCGTCGCCGACGTGACCGACTACACCCGCGCCCTGTCCGCCTCGCAGGTGGCCTCCACCATGGAGAGCCTGCTCAGCCCGGTCCTGGCCGCGGTCGCGCTGGCGTTCATCGACTTCTCCTGGCTCTTCCTCGGCACCTCCGCCGGGTTCCTGCTGTCGGCCCTGCTCATCGCGCCCACCCGCATCCCGGACGCCGCGCCCAGCGCCCACGCCGGAGCATGGGCCAAGGCGGCGGCCGGGATCCGGACCTTCCTCACGACACCGCAACTGCGCGGCGTCCTGGCGCTCAACCTCGTGGTCGCCGCCGCGGGCTCGATCGTCATCGTCAGCACCGTCAACTACGTCCGCGACGAGCTCGGCGGCTCGCAGCAGGACGTCGGCTGGATGCTCGCCGCCTCCGGCGCGGGCACCCTGCTGGCCGCGCTGGTGCTGCCCCGCGTGCTCCGCCGCGTCGCCGCCCGCGCCGTGATGATGGCCGGCGCGGGCACCCTGGTCGCGGCGTCCGCGACCGCGGTCACCCTGGTCGCCGCCGGGCCGGACACCTGGGCGGGTACGGCAGGCCTCTGGGCCGGTACGGCAGGCGTCTGGGCCGTGATCGGCGCGGGCATGGCGTTGGTCATCACGCCGACCGGCGCCATCCTGCGGGCCTCCGTCGCCCCGGCCGCGGTTCCCGAGGTGTTCGCCGCCCAGTTCTCCCTGTCGCACCTGGCCTGGCTGATCACCTACCCGATCGCGGGCTGGCTCGGCACTGCCGCGGGCTTCACCCTCACCTGGTCGCTCCTCGCGACACTGGCGGCCGTGGGCGGCGTCGGCGCCGTCCTCCTGTGGCCGCGGTCGATCGCGGCCCCGATGCGGGCAAGTCTGGCCAAGGCCGCGTGAGCGGGCCTGCTCGAGGTCGACCCGCTCCAGCGGCTCCGTCGCGGGCCCCTGGAGCGGGGAGCCGAGCCGGGGCCGTGGCAGGACACTCCCGCCGTCGTGGGTCCCGGCCCGGTAGGTTCCCGGCGGCTCCCGGCCTGGACGGGCGGTGTGCCTGGCGCGGCGGCCGTCGGATGGGCGATCCTGTTCCCCAGGGCCGCCGTCGTCCGCCGTGGCGGGCACCACCACCCCTGCCCGCTCGGTCGCCAAGGCGTTCGAGCGCGTCACCTAAGGACCAGGGAGGCGGGATGACCGAGGGCACGCTCAAACACGGCCTGCCGTACTACACCGTCGGCGCGGGAAGGCCGCTGGTGGTGTTGCGATGGTTCACGCCGGAGCACACCAACCCCACGAAATGGGAGCGCAAGGCCGAGAGCAAGGTGATGGAGCCGCTCGGGCGGCACTTCCTCGTGTACGCGGTCAACCGCGCACCCGGCCTGCCTGCGGGCACGACCATGGCCGACCTCGCCGCCCAGCACGCCGAGGCGCTGGCCGACCGGTTCGGCGAGCCCGTGGACGTGCTGGGCATGTCGTCAGGCGGCTCCCTGGCACTCCAGCTGGCGGCCGACCACCCGGAAAGTGTCCGGCGACTGGTGGTGGCCGGGGCGGCGTACACGCTGACCCCGCGCACCCGCGAGGCCCAGCGACGCTACACCGAAGCGGTGGCCGCCGGTCGGCGCGGCGCGCACCACCAGACGCCGCTGGTCGGCAGGACCCCGCTGTCCAGGGCTGTGATCCGGCCCTTGATGTGGCTCGCCGACCCTGTGATGCGGCCGTCCAACCCGCTCGACATGCTGCACTTCGCCCAGGCCGAGGACACCTTCGACGTACGCGACCGGCTGGCCGGCATCACGGCGCCCACGCTGGTCGTCGGTGGCGAGCGCGACCTGGCCTACTCTGTCGAGCTGTTCAGGGAGACGGCCGAGCTGCTACCGGACGCGCGCCTGATCGTCTACCCGGGCACAGGCCACCTCGGGACCTTCCGGCACCCGCGATTCGCCGCCGACGTGGCCGGGTTCCTCGGCCCCTAGCAGCAGCGTGTGCGGCCCAGCCGTACGGTCAGCCGCTGTTCTGCATGAAGAAGTCCCAGATGACCGGCGGCGCGTCGAGGTCATGCGTCGTCGGGCCGAGTTGGCTCGGGGCTTCGAAGACCTGGTTGGGGACGACGTGGCCGCCGTTGTTGACGGTGTACTGGGTGACCGGGGGCTTGCCGGGCTCGGCGTAGCTTCTGACGGCGACCGAGGTGGATCCGGAGTCGGCCTGGTGCGGGAGCGTGGTGTCCTTCGGCGTCGCGGTGTTGTCGTTGAGCTTGGCGAAGTGGGCGGCGGTGTCGGGAGAGGACAGCACCTTGCCGTAGGAGGTGCCGGCCACGACCACGTCACCGCCGTTGTACGGGTCGAGGGGGTCCTTGGTGCCGGTGATCATGAGCATGGGCATCGGGCTCTTGATCGCCGGGCAGACGTTGTTGTCCGGCCCGGGGAAGTTCGCCGCGACGGGCGCGATCGCCTTGATCTGGCCGCCCATCTCCGAGGCCAGCCGATAGGTCATGTGGCCGCCGTTGGAGTAGCCCATGGCAAAGATCCGGTTCGGGTCGATGTCGTCGGACTCGCGGTACTTGTCGATGATCGCGCGGGTGAATCCCACGTCGTCGACGTTCTCGGTGCGGGCCGGGTACTTGGCGTCCTTGCGGCAGTCGTTCCAGTGCCGTCCGTATCCGCTGGGGTAGACGACGACGAACTTCTTGGAGTCGGCGAGCTGGTCGAACTCGTATCCCGTGTAGGCCCGCATGAGCTCGCCGTTCATGCCCGTGCCGTGGAAGGCCAGCAGCAGCGGGGCGTTCTTGGGCAGGTCCTTGGGGACGAAGGCGACGTAGGAGCGGGTCATGCCGCCGACCCGCACCGTGGAGTTCTGGACCGGCGCGCTCAACTGGGGAGCCTTGGGCGGGTTCGGGCCCAGCAGCTCCCTGTCGAGTTTGGCCTCATCGGCGGCGGTGCTCGTCGGGCTGGGCCGAGCCGCGAACATCGCCGCGGGAGCACCACTGGAGCAAGCCACCGTGACGATGGACAGACCTGCTACGGCGACTGCCAGCCGGGATGCTCTCATTTTCCGCACCTCTCCTGTCGGATATATCCCCCATAGAGCTCCCCGCCTCGTGGTCACCCCAAATTGCACATTCCACCAACGGTCTTCCAGGAGATGACCGCAAGACCCAGATCAGCGACGCTGTCCAGACCTCGCTCGACCGTCGCGACGCTCACCGCTACGCCACGTTGCCCGTATGCCTCTACCAGTTGCCGGCCACGACGGCGATCCGACGTTGACGGCCCGATCCGGCTGCTGTCACTCTCCCCGCATGGGCTCAGGGGAACGCGTTCGCTACCAGACCTCCTTCACGGACTCGGCCCGCTGGGACGACTTCGTGTTCCGCCCCGGCGACATTGTGATCAGCACCCCGGCGAAGTGCGGCACGACCTGGCTGCAGATGATCTGCGCCCTGGAGATCTTCAAGAGCACGACGTTCGACCGGCCGCTCGACCAGATCTCGCCCTGGCTGGACGTCCTGCTGCGCCCGCTCGCCGAAGTGCTGGCCGACCTCGAGGCACAAACGCACCGGCGGTTCATCAAGACCCACACGCCCCTCGACGGACTGCCCTTCGACGACCGGGTCACCTACCTGTGCGCAAGCCGGGACCCTAGGGATGTGGCCGTGTCCCTGGACAACCATGCCGGCAACACCGACCGGGCCGTGTCCCTCGCCTTGCGGAAGGAGACCGTGGGCGCCGTGGTCCTGGACGAGCTGCTGGCCGCCGCTCCGCCTCTGCCGAGCGGGACCGCGCGCGAGCGCTTCTGGTCCTGGGTCGATCCGGCCGCGCCCGGGAAGGCCGTGTCCGACCTGGAGATCATGCTTCACCACCTGGACACGTTCTGGCAGGTCCGCGACCGGCCGAACATCGTGCTGCTGCGCTACGAGGACCTCCTTGACGACCTCGAAGGGCAGATGCGCTACCTGGCAGCCCGGCTCGGGATCGCCATCGCCGAGACAGCCTGGCCGGACCTGGTCCAGGCCGCCACGTTCTCGGCCATGAAGGGCCGGGCCCGAGACCTCGCGCCCGAGGCCAGCCACGACGGCTTTTATCACGACCACAGCGAGTTCTTCCACAGCGGGTCAACGGGCCAGTGGCGGCAGGTCCTGAGCGAGGAGGAGCTTCCCCGGTACGCGGCCAGAATCGCCGAATGCGCGCCCGCGGACCTTGCCGCCTGGATCCACCGGCCCGCACTGCCGGCGACAGGCGACCTCCGGGGGCGCGGTGCATGAGTGAGGACGCACCGGCGCTGACCGCGGAAGTGGCGCCGACCGGTGATCTCGCACGACGGGCGCCGGGGGCCTACGCCGTCGCTTCCGCCGTCTGCGGGTGGAACGAGGATTAGCGGTGGACGCTGGCGCGCGTCACCAGCCTGGTCGGCAGGTTGTTCCACGTGTCTTACCCCGCGCGGGATCTCCTACCTCCTGCACCGCCTCGGTCCGTGCCCACAGATCCCCCAGCGTCGCTGGGATTGGCTGGTGAACGGCCTGTGCTGGTTCATCGCTGTCCCGCCGTGCCGGAGTACTGGCACCAGATCCCTGAGACTTGTCGCCCTCTTGAGAAACCCGGTCTCTTCCACGACCAGCACGCGGATCATCACGCACCGCATAGGCACCCCACCGAGCGGCAGTCAGCAGCCGCTCCATCCTGACCGACTCCCTCAGGCTGAGCCTGATCACCGACGCGACCCTTTGCCATGGCGGGGTTGGACTGCTGGGCGTCAACCTACTGGTTATGACGATCACTCGCTCGATCAGGAATGAAGAAGCGCAGCCCAGCCGGCTGCCATTAGCGTGCCGGAAATGACGAGAACACGAAAGGTCGTTTACTGGGGAACCACCCTGGTGCTCGCATCGGGCCTGATCGGCTCCGGCATCCAGCAACTGCTGAGAATAGAAGGCGAGGGGGCGCTGGCGCCTCCTTACGCTTGGGGCATTGTCCAGCTCGGCTACCCCGTCTACATCCTCACGCTCCTCGGCATATGGAAACTCCTGGGAGCGGTGGCGATTCTTGTCCCCAAGCGGCCGCTCATCAAGGAATGGGCGTACGCGGGCATCTTCTTCCTGCTGACAGGAGGGATGTTCTCGCACATCGCCTCCGGCGATGCCTGGTATCAATCGCTCACGGCGCTTTTCCTGCTCGTTCTCACGATCGCGTCATGGCATTTCAGGCCGGCCGACAGAAGGCTGTTGCCCGCAGCCCGGACGAGGGGAGCTTTTGATGCGTAACCCCCTCGATTCCACGTATCGGGAGAAGTTATCGCGCCCTGCCAGCGGGCGGTCAGTCCTAGCTCGGAATCACTGCTTCAGGCCGACGAAGAAGCCCGGGACGCGGTGGACCTCCACCGCTCCGAGCAGGCGCTCGTAACACGTCCGCAGCCGGACCAGGTCGGGTGTGGTGATGAGACACGTCAGGGCCGGGTCGCAACTGCCGGAACGTAGGCGAGCCGTTCTCCGCAGTCGGGACGAGGCGCGCGCCTGCACAGGCCGCTTGGGTACCGAGTAGCGCCTGCCTGATCGGTCACGGCCGCGAAGCCACCAGGAGAAGGGCGGCATCGACAACGTGGCATCCTCATGCAGCAGAGCCACGAGCGCGGAGATGTCGTGACGCTCGAACGCGCTGCAGTATCGGGCGAACAGCTCCCGCCGCGCGGGATCGAACGGCCACAACGGTTCGCCGGGTGTGACGCCCACCGCCTTCAGTGCCGAACGAACGGGCTGCAGACGCCCGCGAGAACATGCGGGAGACTGGTGGAGCCATGGCGGCGGGCAGGATCGAGACCGCCGAGGACTCGACCGGCGAATACGTCCCGGCTGAGTCAGTGCTCGCTATGACTGGCCGAGGATCGTGGCGAGGGCATCGCGGAGGGCGCCGGCTGGGTCGGTGGTGCCGGGCTCGGCGCGCCAGGCCACGTAGCCGTCCGGCCGAACCAGCACCGCGCCGTCGGTTCCCAGGTCGTACCGGTGGGCGAACTCCGACTCGACGTCCACCAGCTCCACGTTCTCGCCTGCCGTGCCGATGCGGCACACCTCGACGTTGTCCGCGGCGCCCAGCCAGGCCTTGCCGTACACGCCGGTGAGCAGTACGAACGAGCGGGCGAACAGGTCGTGCACCGCGATGCGCTCGCCGTCCCGCTCCAGCCACAGGTGCGGTGCCCGCGTACCGGGCTGGCCGTGCAGGTCGAGGACGTCGCCGAATACGGTGTCGTACCGCGCGCCGAGCACCGCCGGCGAGGTGTAGCGCTGGCCGAGCGCCCAGTGGAGGTCGTCGATCTCATCATGCTCCGGGTTGCGGCCGGAGCGCCTGGCCTGCCGCAGCTCGGTCAGTTCGGCGAGGGCCTGGGCGATCGGACGGCGTTCGGGCTCGTAGCTGTCCAGCAGGGCGGGCGCGGCCGAGCCGTTCAGCACCGCGGCGAGCTTCCAGGCGAGGTTGTGACCATCCTGGACGCCGGTGTTGGCGCCGATGCCGCCGGCCGGCGACCAGGTGTGCGCGGCATCGCCGGCGAGGAAGACGCGCCCCCGCCGGGACGTCTCGGCGACCGACACCTCCTGCGTCCACGGGGTCACGTCCTTCACGACGACGGGGATGTCATCGCGGCCGAGGCACCGTGGATGATCTCGGCGCAGCGCTCCGCGGTGAGGTCGCCAGGCGATTGCGTGGCCGGGTCGTAGCCGATGCCGAGCCCCCAGCGGCCGTGCTTGGCGGTCGTGGTGAGAAGGGTGACGCCGATCTTCTCGTTCACGATGAGCCACAGGATCGCGCGCCGCTCGATGAGCTGGTCGAGGTCGGCCTCGAAGATGACGCTGACGAAGTTCAGCGTCTCCCCTCGGAGGGGCTTGGCGATGCCGAGCTGTTCCCGGATCGGGCTCCGCCGCCCGTCGGCTGCCACCATGTAGTCGGCGCGGAGTGTCCTTGCTTCATCGGTTCTCCGGTCGCGGATAGTGGCGGTGACGCCGTCGTCGTCCTGCTCGAAGGCGGTCAGCTCGGTCTCGAAGCGCTGCTCGGCGCCGTTGCGCTGAGCGGCCTCGATGAGGACCGGCTCGACGGCGTTCTGGTCGGCCAGGTTGAACGTTCCGGCCGTGTGCTCGGGCCATGCCCGCGGCAGCTCCGGCGGGAACAGCCACTGCCACTCACCGGCCACGGTCTCACAGCGCACGCCGCCGGCATCGTCAGCGAACGGCGTGCCCGCCTCGTTCACGGCGTCGGCGACTCCGAAGGCGCGGTAGATCTCCATCGTGCGTGGGTTGATGCCCCGCGCCCGGCCCTGCAGCGTGACCTCGGGGTGCTTGTCGACGAGCAGATGGCGCACGCCGTGCTGGGACAAGAACATCGAGGTGGCCAGGCCGACGAGGCCGCCCCCGACGATGAGAACCGGTACGTGCTCGTGGGTGGTGGTCATGACGCGGTCCCCTCCCGATCGTCGATCTGGGAGTTGTACTTGGCCGCCATCTCCATCAGCCACTGGTCGGTCCAGCTGATGCGCTTGGCACGTAGGTCGTCGAGCACGGACCCGAGCCAGCCGAGTTCGGTCCTGACGCTCGCGCGGCGGAGCTCCTCCTCGAGCATGAAGACGCGTGGAACGTCGCCGGCCTGCTGGAACGCCGCGTCGAGCGCGTCGAGTTCTGTTTGCAGGCGCTCGGCGCGTTTGGCCAACTCCTGTTGGACCTCTTCAGGCGTAAGCACGGTGAGGAAGGAGACGCCGACGAGGAATTCCGGGAACTCGTTGCCGGTCTCGGTGAGCATCTCCTTCAACCAGTGGCCGGTGGCCTTGCGGCCCTGTTCGGTGATCTCGTAGACCCGGCGTTCGGGCCGCTTGTCGACGCTGCCGCTCTCGCGAACGGCGATGAGCCCGAGTCGTTGCAGCCGATCGATGGCCTGGTAGATGCTCGCCCGGCCGCGAACGTTGACGAGCCGGTCCTTGCCGCGGGCCTTGGTGAGCGCGTGGATGCGGTAGGCGTGCATCGGCTCCTCGAGGAGTGACCGCGGGGGTTGAATCTGGTCGCACGGATGAGCCGTCTGTCGCGTTGCAGCCAAGCCGTCGCCCAGGAACCTTCTCCATTGGGTGCTCGACGAGGGCGAGACCGGGATGCTGGCACGTCAGGCCTGAACCAACCCCGGCCGGCATTCTCCAGTCACGCCCCAGTCGTCTCGCCGGCCCGCTGGCAGCACAGCCAGAATCCGGGAACTCGTCAGCGCGGATGCCGCCACAGCCCTGACGGCGCATCCAGGCACCAGACCGAAATCGTTCACATCCTGAGATGCGTGTCCGAAGCGTGACTTGACGGTTCCCGAGATCCGATTAACGATTATTCCTACTTATACAGTCGGAATAATCGGAAGGGGTTGGCGTGCGCTCCCTCATCCTGCTCGGGTTGGTCGGCTTCGCCGCTCAGCTCGTGGACGGCAGCCTGGGCATGGCCTACGGCGTCACCTCCACCACGCTGCTGCTGGCCATCGGCACCAACGCCGCCGCCGCGTCGGCGACCGTCCACCTGGCCGAGATCGGCACCACCCTCGCCTCGGGCATCTCCCACTGGCGCTTCAACAACGTCGACTGGAAGGTCGTCGCCAAGATCGGCATCCCCGGCGCCGCCGGAGCCTTCGCCGGGGCCACCTTCCTGTCCAGCCTCTCCACCGAGATCGCCGCTCCCGTGATGTCGCTGATCCTGCTGACGCTGGGTCTCTACATCCTCGTCCGCTTCACCGCCTTCGGCCTGCCACGCGGCAACCTCGGCAAGCCGCTGCGCAAGCGCTTCCTCGCCCCGCTCGGCGTGGTGGCCGGCTTCGTCGACGCCACCGGCGGCGGTGGCTGGGGGCCGGTCGGCACCCCCGCCATCCTGGCCAGCGGTCGCATCCCTCCGCGCAAGGTCATCGGCTCCATCGACGCCAGCGAGTTCCTGGTCGCCATCGCCGCCAGCATCGGCTTCTTCGTCGGCATCGGCTCGGAGAACATCAACTTCGCCTGGGTCGCCGTGCTGCTGGTCGGCGGCGTGATCGCCGCGCCGATCGCCGCCTGGCTGGTGCGGCACATCCCGCCGCGCATCCTCGGCTCGGCCGTCGGCGGCGTGATCATCCTGACCAACGTGCGCACCCTGCTGCGCAGCGACTGGATCGACGCTCCCGGCAACGTCCAGGCCATCGCCTACATCGTCATCGCCGTGATCTGGGCCGCGGCCATCGTCTACTCGGTGCGGGAGTACCGCCGGGACAAGGAGCGCGAGTCGGTCGAGGCCGTCGAGGCCGAACTGGCGCGGCGGGCGGGCGAAGAGGAGAAGACCACCGCCTGACCGGCCACCCGATCTGCGCCTGCTCGACCTTGGACTGCCGGCTCGCCACGTGTGCGGTCCCTCGGGCGGTAGCGACCCGAGACAGGGCGGCCTCGGCGAAACTGCGGTCCAGGCCGCTGGGGAGGAACCGGTGATGAAGCAAACCTGTTCTTCAGGTGGTGAGTGTCGGTGACGTCTGGCGGACCTGGCCGCCGAGCCAGTCCTGGAAGGTGAGCAAGTCAGGGAAGTCCTTCCGCAGCGTGGCGAGGTCGGCCTGGTAGCCGCTCTCGGCGAACCATTCGAACATCCTCTCCTCGATCGGCAGGGGGACGAGGCGCGTCGGCACTGCGGTGACCTGCTCGTAGATTGCGGCCACTTCGGTGAAGGTCAGCTCGTCGCCGGCGATCTCGAGCTCCACGCCCAGGTAGTCGTCGCGGTGGTCGATGACGTGCGCGGCGATGCGGCCGATGTCCTCGGTGGCGATGAGCTGCATCGGCCGGTCGGGGAGCACCGGCAGCTCCATCAGCCGTTCCCGTTCGGCGCCGGCGTAGTGCAGCAGGTTGTCCATGAAGAACACCGGCCGCAGGATGGTCGCGGGCAGCCCCAGGGCGCGGATGTACGCCTCGATCGCCGCCTTGCTCTCGAAGTGCTCGATCCCGGTACGCCGCTCGGCGCCGCCGACCGAGGTGTAGACCAGGTGCGCGACCCCGGCGCCCAGCGCGACATCGGCGACGCGCATGCCCTGCCGTACCTCGGCTTTGAGGGTTTCCGGCTCATACGCCAGGGCCTGCATGCTGAACACGGCGTCCACGCCGCGTATGGCCCGCTCCAGGGACGCGTGATCCTCCAGGTCGCCGGCCACGAGGTCGGCACCGGTCAGCCGGCCGGCGGCCGGGCTTTTCGGATCGCGGACCAGGGCACGGACCCGCCAGCCACGGCTCAGCAGGTGACGCGCGGTGGCGCCGCCCTGCCGGCCGGTGGCGCCGATGACCAGGGCGACGCTCATGCCGTCACCACCGGGGTGGTCTGGGCCAGCGCGATCCGCCAGGTGCCGTCGTCCTTGACCAGCACGAACGTCAGCGCTCCGATGCGGCCGTCGTTGACGTGCTTGATCAGGTGGGCCAGCGCCACGTCCGGTCGCAGGAACGTGACGTCGAGCAGCTCGTTCCTGGTCAGCACGTCCTTGAGCGGGGTGTCCAGTGCCTTGGCCATGACCTGCCTGACCTGGTCACGGCCGCGCAACCGGATCCCGGTGAAGTTGACCAGGGCCACCTCCTGGGTCAGCAGCCCGGTGAAACCGTCCACGTCGTTCTGCAGCTCTTCGGCGTCGCGGACGACCTGCTCGATCGCCTTGATGTCGGGGTTCATGGCACATCTCCTCAGTTTCGCGGAGCGATTCGCTCCGCACTGAGACTATGCCGGAGCGAATCACTCCGCAACTGTTAAAGTGTGTCGCGATGACCACCCGCAAAGAGCTCGCAGAACGCAACGACCGCACGTTGCTCCAGGCCGCCCGCGACGTGCTCGCCGAAGACGGCGCGCACGCGTCCGTCGCTACCATCGCCGCCCGCGCAGGGGTCGGCATCGGCAGCCTCTACCGCCGCTACAAGACCAAGGAAGAGCTGTTCCAGCGGCTCAGCCTGCTCTCCCTCGACCACTGGAACGAGGCGGCCGAGCAGGGCCTGGCCGATCCCGACCCGTGGGCAGGACTGGCGGCCTTCATCCACGACTGCGTGGCGTTCGGGCAGGGCTCGCTGGGGCCCGTCGCCGGCACCATCGAGGTGACCCAGGAGATGAGCGCCAAGTCCCGCCGCGGCGATGACCTCCTCGACCAGTTGGTACGGCGAGCACACCAGGCCGGCGTACTCCGCAGGGACGTGACCGCGGTCGACATCTCGCTGCTCATCGAGCAGTTCGGCCGCTCGCCGGTGCTCGACCAGCTTCGCAAGCAGGGCAAGGGCGAACTGCTGACCGCCGCCGCCGAGGCTCGCCGGCGGCTGGTCGCGATAGCGCTCGACGGGTTGAGGCCGGGACACAGCCCGTTGCCCGGCTCCCCGCCGGGCGAGGAGCTCTTCACCGGCCGCTGGTCAAGGGAGTAGATGAAAGGGTGAGCGCGTTCATCGGTCCTGTTCGGCGGTGTCCTGGGCGGCCAGGAAGCCGGCGATCTGGGCGGCGCCCGTCCGCTGCAGCCAGGTGCGCAGGTCCATCAGGCCGGGGTGCAGGGCGCGGGTGAAGGCGACGTCGGCGCGGTAGCCGCGGTCGTTGAGCCAGGTGTAGGCGAAGGCGAAGTTCTCACCCACCTTGGCGATCTCCTCGATCGGGATCTGCACGTACGGCAGCGGCCGGTCGATCGCCTCGGAGATGACGGCGGCGATCTGACGGGGGGTCAGTTCGTCCCCGGCCAGGTCCACTGCGCGGCCGATCCACTCGCCCGGCTGGGCGAAGGCCAGCGCGGCGAAGGCTCCGACGTCGTCGACGGCCATGATCTGCTGCGGCACGTCGGGGGCGAACGCGGTGGCCAGGGCGCCGTCGTGCAGGTAGTAGGCGCCGGTGTAGTTCTCCATGAAGGAGACCGGTCGCAAAAAGGTCACGGGCAGGCCCAGCCGGGTGATGTGCTGTTCGATCCGCCACTTGTTGATCGAGTTCTGCGGCAGTTTCTCGGTGTGGTGGCGGCTCGCTCCGGCGAGCGAGGCGTAGACCAGGTGCCGCACCCCGGCGGCGTGTGCCGCGTCGGCGACCTTGCAGCCCCAGCGGACCTCGTCCTCGGCGGAAAAGCCCGCCGGGGTGCCCGGGGAGCCGACGGTGGGCTGCACGCTGAACAGGCCGTAGGCGCCTTCGGCCGCGGCGACGAGCGAGGGGAGGTCGTCCATCTCGGCGCGGACGAGCTCGGCGCCCGCCTGCGCCAGCGTCCGGGCCGCGGGGGCGCCCGGATCGCGCGTCACCGCCCGCACCTGCCAGCCGTCGGCGAGCAGCTGCGCCGTCACGGCCCGGCCCTGCAGGCCGGTCGCCCCCACCACCACGATGGTCTTCACGATGTGTCTCCAGACGGTAGGCATGCGGCGGCCACCCGCTAACTGGGGTGGCCCTCCGGTTCTGGATGAGTACGATATGGAGGGCCACCCCGTTTTGCAAGCCCACCGGAGACCACATGCCGCCCGCCAGCCGTACGACCCCGCACCCGCGGCCGATGCGCGCGGACGCGCGCCGCAACTACGACCGCATCCTGGCCGCGGCCGCCGAGGCCATCGCCGAGCACGGAGCCGAAGCGTCCCTGGAGGAGATCGCCCGGCGCGCGGGCGTCGGCTCGGCCACCCTGCACCGGCACTTCCCCTCCCGGCAGAAACTGCTGGAGGCCGTCTTCCACGACAAGGTCGAGGTCCTGTGCGCCACCGCCGCCGAGCTGGCCGCCGACCCCGACCCCGGGCACGCGCTGGCGACGTGGCTGGGAGCCGTCGCCAGGCACGTGGTGTCCAACCGGGGTCTGGCCACGTCGCTGATGCGGGGGGCCCACGACAGCGATCCCGCCGTGGGCGCCACCTGTCACGCCATGATCACCAACGCCGGAGCGAACCTGCTGGACCGGGCCTGCCGGGCGAACGCCGCACGGCCTGACGTCTCGATCACGGACCTGCTCACCCTCGTCAACGCCATCTGCCTGGCCGTGGAGCAGGAACCCGACGGCGCGGCCCAGGTCGACCGGCTGCTCACCCTCATGCTGACCGGAGTGCGCCCAGCAGGGGAAACGGCGAACCGGCGGAGGTGATACCCGGCAGGGGCGCCGAACCACCGGTGCCGGAACGGGTGACCGGCGGGGAGGGGACGGCCCCTCCCCGCCGGTCTCAGGTCAGTTCCTGTCGAGGCAGGTGGTGAAGGTGTGGTCCCGGCTCGTGACCGACCACGGAGCGTTCAGTTCGAGCCGCCAGTCGCCCTGCTCGGAGGCGCTGGTGCCCCAGTTGTAGACGACGTTCTCGTGTCCCGGCTCGTTGAAGACCGTGAGCTGCCAGGGTTCGGCCACCCACTGGTTGCCCGTGCGGTTGCTCTTGCGGACCCAGCGCCACTGCACCGTCCCGGCCGACTCGGTCTTGATGGTGGCCGTCATCACGTACGGGATCTGCTCGCCGGTGCACCAGGTGCGGACCGAGTCCTTCTTGACGTGCGACTGCGTGATCTCCGCGTTGGCGCACACGTGCGAGAACGAGACGGCCTCGGACTGGTACCCCGCCTGCGGGCTGACCAGGCGGACTCGGTAGGTGTCCCTGGAGGTGACCCGTGTCGTGAGGTACACCTCGACGGTGGCGGACCCGCGCTTGGTGAAGACGCGTTCGAAGGTCTGGTTCCGCAGCACCACGCCGGCGCCGTTGACCCACTGGTACTTGACCGTCTGGGCGCGGTCCGACTCCAGCACCGCCGAGAGCTTGATGGTGTCGCCCGGCGCGCTCTTGCACGGACCGGCGTACTCGGCGGGCGAGGCCTTCACATCGGTGATCTTGACGGTGGTGCAGAGAACCTTGAGCGTGGCCGACTTCTTCGGCTTGTTGAAGCTCAGCACCTCCAGGACGACCGGAACGTCTCGCGTCGTCTCGGCCCGGATCACGGCTCCCACCCGCTTGGGCCGGCCCGCCGTCAACGCCACCGTCTGCGTGGCGACCTGCCGGCCGTCCACGGTCCAGAACAGCTTGATCTCGGTGTCGCGGTCGGCCTGGACGTCCGCCCACACCCGGCCGCTGTCGCTGGGGCACTCCACCCCGTAGATGTCGGTGCTGGTGATCTCACCGATGCTCACCACGGGGTCGGGGTCGGGATTCTCGGTGCTGCAGACGACCTTGTACAGGGTCTCGGCGCGCGGCTTGTCGTGGCTGTCGACGACCAGCTCGACCTTGCCCGGCTTGACCGAGGACCACACGTGGTCCACCCGAGCCGCGCCCGGGTTCTGGAAGACCTGCGTCTTCTTCGGACCCGCCTGACCGTCCACGACCCAGTGGTACTCGACGGTGCCGGCCTGGGCAGCCTGGAGCTGCGCGGAGGCCTTGAGCTGCGGCGGGGTCGTGCAGAAGCCGTTGTAGGAGTCAGCCTGGAGCTCGGAGATGCGGACCTGGGCCTCGGGGGCGTCCTTACAGGTGAAGGTGTAGGTCTTGGTCGCGGTGCCCTTGCCGCCGGCCAGGCGCAGTTCGACGGTGTGCCGGGTGCCGGCCTTCTCCTCGCGGCCGGCGTGGTGCCAGGCGAGGGTGACGGTGGCGGTGCCGTTGGTGAAGGTGGCGGTCTGCTCGTCGCCGGCCTGCCCGTCGCGGACCCAGTGGTAGTTGATCGTGGCGGCGGTGCCGGCTTTGCGGGTGATGACGCCGGTGGCCTGGTAGGCGACCGGCTCGGCGCAGGAGCCGGTGTGGTCGCCGGGGGTCAGTTCGGTGATGGCCACGCCGTACTCCTGGCCGGCGGGCGGCGGGGTGGCGCAGGTGACCGTGTAGGTGGCGCGGCCGGAGTCGTGGCCGGTGCCGAGCAGGTCGATGGCCCGCCAGCCGGTGCCGGTCGCCGAGACGCCGAGCGTGGAGGTGACGGTCTTGCTGCGGGGTGCGCCGGCGGGGAAGTCGGCGTACTCGACGCGGCTCTGGCCGGCGGCGCTGTCGATCCAGCGGTAGGCGATGCGGGCCGGGGTGTGCGAGACCTGGATGGTGCCGGTGAAGGTCACGGTGACCGGGCAGGTGGTGCCGCTGGTCGAGGCGGTGACGTGCGCGGCGGCGACGGTGGGCTGGCCGGCGGTGCCCTGGGGCAGCGGGGCGGCGGTGTCGTAGGTGGTCTCGCAGTCGACGGTGAAGTGGGCCTTCTTGGACAGGCCCTTCTGGCCGGCGATCTGGACGGCCTGCCAGCCGCGGATGGAGCGGTCGAAGGTCTGCCGGTCGCGGACCGTGGCCTTGCCGTTGAGGCGGATGGTTTTGGTCTTGCCCTTGCTGCCGTCTCCCCTGACCCAGCGGTACCGTACCGAGCCCTTGCCCACGAGGACCGCCGAGAAGCCGACGGTGGTGGGGCAGGTGCCTGAGTACGACCGAGGGCCGGCCTTCACCTTGGTGACCGCGACCTTCGCCGGTGCGGCGGCGGAGGCTGCTGCGGGGGGAACGGCCAGCAGGCTGCCGAGCAGGAAGGCGCTCAGCAGCAGTGCTGTCCTCTTCACTTGGGGGTCCCTTTCTCGCGATACGGAAGGGGTCCCATGCTGCTCAGCAGGGATTGCGGGTCACTTGGATCTCACTGGTGCCAGCTCGATCACGTCAGGGCGACGGGGATTCCCGGCTCGGAGCGCCCGTCAGTCCTCCACCCGTTCCAGCGGGTCCAGGCAGAGCCAGAAACCGTCCCGGCCCGCCTCGGCCAGCACCACGTGACGGCCGGCGTCGGACTCGTGCGCGCGGAACTCCACCCCCACCAGATCGTCCTCGTCCTCGTCCTCCTCGTCGTCGATCAGGCGGAGCCGCAGGACGGCCTCGCCCTCCATCCGCCAGCGGAAGGCCAGCGTCTCCTCGCCGTGGAGGGCCGAGTGGTGGCGCAGCTCGCCCGTGCCGTCGGCGGCGAAGACGACCTCGTCGCCGAACAGCACCCCCGCCGTGCCGTTCGCCGAACGCCAGCGTCCCACCAGCCGCCCGCCGTCTGCCATCGGTGCCTCCGCGTGTTGTCTCGTCTTCGTTTCGTCCCAGACGACGAAGATACCTAGTGACCTCGGAACAAGGCTCTCACCAGGGCAAACACTAGGAAGGAGTCATGTCGACCATCACGTGCGGGATCGACCGGGCCGAAGAGGCACCACGACGTCGCCCTGGTCGACGCGGCATCGGTCACCTCATGACGACGGACCCATGGGTTCCGCTGATCGACCTCACCCGAACGCCTGGATCTAACGGACGGCCCAGGACTCACAAGCCCCGGGCGAGCAGAGTGCTCACTCACCGTCGGCCACCCACTAGGCGGTCTGCAGGATGCGGCGGAGTCGGGTGGCGTAGGCGCGGGGGTGGGTGGTGTTGCCGTTGTGGCCGCCGGGGAATTCGCGCAGGTCGGTGCCGAGCAGGTCGGCCAGGGCGCGGGCGCACGTGTAGTCGAAGACGGTTCGCGGGGTGGTCTGCCCGGCGACCGGGATGATGCGGGTCGAGGTGGTGGCCAGAGCGGTGACGTCGAGGGTGTCGCGCAGGATGGCGGTGAAGTCGTGCTCGACGAAGAAGTGGAAGTTGCGCATTCGCTGGGGCGTCATCGGGTGTGAGGTGAGGTCGGGTTCGGCGTCGGGGCTGGCGGGGTCGATGCCGAGCACCTGGGCGACCGCTTCGAGGGTCGCGCCCAGGCCGTCCCTGCGGTGGATGTCCTGGATCTCCCGCAGTTCCGCCTCATGGTGGACGCGCTGCTCGACGGGGAGCAGCCGCGGCGTGACCGGCTCGTGTGCGACGAGGACGCTGACCTGGCCGGGGTGACGCAGGGCCAGATGGAAGCCGATCGAGGCGCCGAGGCTGCAGCCGAGCATGAGGACGGGCTGGTCGGTGAGTTCGGCGAGCAGGTGGTGCACGTCGTCGGCGTGCTGGGCGAGGGTCACGCCCTGGCCGGGCGTGGTCAGCGCGCTGCGGGACAGGCCGCGGCGGTCGTAGGTGACGACGGTGTAACTGTCGGTGAGCTGGTTGACGAGGTCGATGCTGCGGCCGGCGTCGCCTTCGCCACTCTGGGAGATGAGCAGCATCGGGCCGGTGCCGCGCACCTCGTAGTAGAGCGTGGCGCTGGGGGTC
Source organism: Nonomuraea sp. NPDC050328 (assembly GCF_044459405.1). Lineage (NCBI taxonomy): Bacteria > Bacillati > Actinomycetota > Actinomycetes > Streptosporangiales > Streptosporangiaceae > Nonomuraea > Nonomuraea sp. NPDC050328. The sequence goes on from NZ_JBITIW010000017.1 coordinate 169,591, forward strand.
ATGTCAGGCGTCCCTTCACCGAGGGGTTGGACTGCCTTGGGTGAGATCAACCGTAAAGCATCAAGTTTGATACATCAAGTCAGATGCATCTCTTCTGATGTATCTTGGGCCCATGAACGGAGTCGACCTGTTCCTGCTGGGCCGCACACTGATGAAGATCGGCGAGGAAGCGCTGCCCACCGAGGGAATCGGCGAGCAGCCGGCCAGTGCCCGCACGGTGCTGATCGTGGTGAGCGACGTGCGCGGGCACCCGGGCTCCGCGGTCGGCGAGATCGCCGCGCGCACCGGCCTGCCGCAGAGCGCGGTCTCGGCTGCGGTGGCCCGGCTCCGCGAGGCCGACGCCGTCATCACCGAACCGGATCCCCGCGACCGCCGCCGGCTCCTCATCCGGCCCGCACCGCAGATCTCCGACCGGGTGGGACAGGTCCGCGCGACCTCCATCGATGCGGCCCTGGCCAAAGCCCTGGACACCACCGACCCGCAGCGGGTCGCCGAGGTCACCACCTTGCTGGAGGAGCTCGCACGGCACCTGACTCCGCAGGCGCTCACCCGCCTGCGCGACACCGCATAGGGCGCGACACCGCATAGGGATCGTGTCATCAGCCCCGAACGAGCGGGCTCGGCAGCCCGAGGCCATCTCCAGCGCTGGTTGGCGGCCTCCGGGTGCGGGGGCGTCCGGCCTCGCCCGCAAGCCGGTCATCTGCAGTCCAGCCTGCTCACCCTCCCACTCTCCCAGCGGCGATCTGGCGGCCCTGGGTGGTCTGCACGACGACCGGCAGGCCGTCGGGGACAACGCCGTGCAACCGGGTGAGCAGGTCGTCGACCGGCGGAGGCTCGCTGGGCGCGCGTACGGCGACGAAGAACGTGCGCGCCTGCAACTGCACGCCGATGACGGCAGCGTCCGGCGTGCCCGCGAGCCACTCGGCCGCCACCTCCTTCACCTGCCCCTCCCATCGGGAGATCACGTACGTGGCGGCCGTGCTCAGGATCAGGACCGCGGCGACGACCACACCGAGCGCGCTGAGCGCCAGGACCGCACGCCGGCGCGAGCGCGCGGGCTCGGGCGGCGCGGTGTAGCCGAGCGTGGCGAAGACGAAGGTGCCCGCCAGGACCAGCGACAGCATGTTGGACAGGAACAGCACCAGCGCGCCCAGTGCCAGCCACGGCGCGCCGTCGCCCAGGCAGACGCCGACGACCACGAGCGGCGGCACCAGCGAGATCGCGATCGCGACTCCTGGCAGGACCGCCGCGACGTCTCGCCGGGCGAGCGCGATCGCCCCGGCCAGTCCTGTGGCGATGGCCGCGACGAGGTCGGCGAGTCCGGGTGAGGTACGGCCGGCGATCTGGCTGTTGGCCAGCAGCTCGAACGAGCTGGGCACCACCAGCGAGAACACCATGCCGATCGCCACGACCGCGCCCATGCCGCCCAGCACGAACCACCCGGCCCCGATCTTCGAGCGTTTCACCAGGCCGAGCGCCATGCCCATGATGGGCGTCGACAGCGGGGCGATGATCATCGCGCCGATCACGGTGGCCGTGGAGTCGGAGATCACCCCCGCCGCCGCGATCACGGACGACAGCACCAGCATGATCCAGAACGCCGAGTAGCGGGAGGTACGGTCCCCCGCCCGCAGATCGAGGTCGGTGGTGAGCTCGTCGAGCGTCCGGCGCTGCGCCAGTGGAACCAGGCGCTCTCTCAGCTCGGTCAGCATCGGCTGCCTACGGCGTGACGATGTCGAAGTCGCGGACCGGCTCGTCCAGCAGGCCGACGAGGGTGGTGACGATCGCCGGGTCGCCTTCGGCCTGGACGCCGTCGAGGTTCCCGGTCGCGATGACGCCGAGGAGCTGTGGCTTGGTCAGGGTGAGGGTGAGGTCGGCAGGACCGGCGTCCTTGCCGGTGCTCTGGGTCAGGACGCCGTTGGCGAGGCTGAGCCGTACGGTCTGGTCCAGGTCGGTGAAGACCCAGTCGATCACGAGCCGGGTGTCCCAGGCGCGCGGCCCGTCGACGCGAATGGCCAGAGAGTCGAAGAGTTGCTCCAGGGTGAGCGCGCCGGCGACGTCCGGGCTGGTGGTGTCGATGCTCGCCGGGGCCTTGCGCCCGCGCAGCTCCGCGGCGCCCTGGAGGTAGAAGTTGCGCCAGGTGCCGTTCTCCGCGCCGTGGCCGAGCCGGTCGTAGACCCGGGCCAGCAGGTCACGGGCCTCGGTGTGGCCGGGGTCGGCGAAGACGACGTAGTTCAGCACCTGGGCGGCCCAGCGCAGCTCGCCCGACTCCAGCGCCTGCTTCGCCTTCGGCAGGATGCTCGGCGCGCCGCCCATGTACTCGACGTGCTTCTTGGCCGACTCCTCGGGCGGCAGCTCCCACAGATGGGCGGGGTTGCCGTCGAACCAGCCCATGTAGCGCTGGTAGATCGCCTTCACGTTGTGCGAGACCGAGCCGTAGTAGCCGCGCGCGTGCCAGGCCCGCTCCAGCGCGGGCGGGAGCTGGATGCGCTCGGCGATCTCCAGGCCTGTGTAGCCCTGGTTGAGCAGGCGGAGGGTCTGGTCGTGCAGGTAGGCGTACAGGTCGCGCTGCTGGGACAGGAAGGCGGTCAGCTCCGCCGTACCCCAGCTGGGCCAGTGGTGGGAGGCGAACAGGACGTCGGAATCGGCGGCGAACAACTCGATCGCCTCGGTCAGGTAGCGGGCCCACACGCGCGGGTCACGCACCAGCGCGCCACGCAGGGTCAGGACGTTGTGCAGCGTGTGCGTGGCGTTCTCGGCCATGCAGAGAGCGCGGCGTTCTGGCAGGTGGAAGTTCATCTCGGCCGGGGCCTCGGTGCCGGGGGTGAGCTGGAAGACCAGGCGGACGCCGTCGATCACCTCCTCCTGGCCGGTCTCGGTGATCGACAAGGTGGGCTCGATGAGGGAGATCGTCCCGGTGGAGGTGGTCTGGCCGAGCCCGGCGCCGATCTGGCCGTCTGGCCCCTTGGCGAGTTCGGCGCCGTACATGTAGATGGCGCGGCGATTCATGGCGGTGCCCGCGTAGACGTTCTCCGCGACCGCGTGTTCGAGGAATCCGGAGGGGGCGATGATCGGGACGTTCGCGTCATCGGGGACGACGCCGCGCACGCCGCCGAAGTGGTCGGCATGCGAGTGGGTGTAGATGACCGCGACCACCGGGCGCTCGCCGCGGTGCGCCCGGTAGAGGGCCAGCGCGGCCTCGGCCGGTTCGACCGACAGCAGCGGGTCGACGACGATGACGCCGCGCTCTCCCTCGATGAACGTGACGTTCGACAGGTCGAAGCCGCGCACCTGGTAGATGCCCTCGGTCACCTCGAACAGGCCGTGCTTGGCGTTGAGGGCGGACTGCCGCCACAGGCTCGGGTTGGCCGTCGGCGGGCAGTCGGCGTCGAGGAAGGCGTACCAGCCCAGGTCCCAGACCACCCGCCCCGCCGCGTCCTTGATCTCGGACTGCGACGTGGTGCCGACGAAGCCCCTGTCGGCATTGGCGACATCGGTGTGGTCGTCGAACGAGGGCAGGGTGGTCACGGCCTCTCCTCAGCTTTGCTCATGATCGCTGCGTTCCGGGTCGTGTCCGGATATGCACCATGGCAGTCGCAGGCTGGCGTCAAGTCCTCGCCACGAGGCGCTGCGAGCCTCGTGGAGGGCGCGGTTCCACCCCGGCGCCTGAGCGCCGATCCGGCCGCTCCTGACTCGACCCGGACGCGGCCGGGCGGCAAGACGCTGGGACATGCGACGCAGACGGCAGGGCATTCCGCGGACCCGCCGGGCTGCCTACCGTGGATCGCACCCACCCCCACTGATCAGGAGTGCAACCATGCGTGCTGTGATCCAGACCGCCTTCGGCGGCCCCGAGGTCTTGCAGGTCGTCGAGACCGAACGACCTGCACCGTTGTCCGGCGAGGTGGTGATCCACGTGCGGGCCAGCGGGTTGAACCCGGTCGACGCCGCCGTGCGCTCAGGCGCCTATCCCCTGCTCGGTCAGCCGCCGTTCGGCGTCGGCTGGGACATCTCCGGAGTCGTGGCGGAGGCAGCCCCCGGCGCCAGGTTCCAGGTGGGCGAGGAGGTGTACGGCATGCCGTTCTTCCCCCGGGCCGCGACCGGCTACGCCGACTACGTCGCGACGCCCTCGCGCCAGGTCGCCCGCAAGCCCGCAGGCGTCGACCACGTGCACGCCGCGGCGCTCCCGCTGGCCGGGCTCACCGCCTGGCAGGGCCTGGTGGACGCGGCCAAGGTCGGCCAGGGTGACCGGGTGCTGATCCACCGGGCGGCGGGCGGGGTCGGTCACCTGGCTGTGCAGATCGCCAAGGCCAGAGGCGCTCACGTGATCGCACTGGCCAGCGCCGGCAAGCACGAGTTCGTCCGGTCCCTCGGCGCCGACGAGGCCATCGACTACCGGACGGTCGACTTCACCGAGGTGCTCGGCGACCTGGACGTCGTCCTCGACTCCAGCTCGCAGGGCGAGCGCTCGCTGGCCGTACTCAAGCCGGGTGGCGTGCTCGTCAGCATCATGGAGCACGGGAACGCCGAGCTCGCCGCGAAGGTGGAGGCGGCCGGCCGGCGCTTCGCCGGAGTCTCGGTCGAGCCCGACTACGCGGCGCTGGAGGCCATCGCCGAACTGGTCGACACCGGCCGGCTGCGCCCGCACGCCGAGCAGACCTTCCCGCTGGAGGAGGTGGGCAAGGCGCACGAGCTGCTGGAGTCCGGCCAGGTCCGGGGCAAACTCGTGCTGACGCTATAAAGCAGGACATGGATCTGCTTGCCGAAGCGCTGGAGTCGATGCGGACCGGGCGCCCGACCTCCATCCGGACCGACGGTCACGCGCCATGGGGGCTGGAACTGCCGCCCACCGCCGGCGCCGGCTTCCATGTGGTGCTGCACGGCTCGTGCTGGCTGGTGCCCGTGGACGCCGCGCACCCGACGCCGGCCCTGCTGGAGAGCGGCGACGTGGTCTTCCTGCGCAGCGGCTCCCGCTTCGTGCTGGCCGACCACCCGGACACGCCCGCCCAGGTTCCCAGGCCCGAGCAGTACACGAAGGCGCCGCCCATCGGCTCGGTCGTGCTGGGCGCCGCACAGCCGGACGGCCGCGGCCCCCGCACCAGCCTGCTGTGCGGCAACTACCACCTCGACCTGGCCCGGCCCCACCCGCTGCTCCGCCAGCTTCCCGAGGTGATCCACCTGCCCACCCGGCACGGTCGCCACAGCGGGCTGGCCGCCGCGGTCCGACTGCTCGGCGCCGAACTCGACCATCCCCGCATCGGCTCGCAGGGCATCGTGCCCGCCCTGATCGACTCCTTGCTGCTGTACATCCTGCGGGCCTGGCTCGAGGAACAGCCCGCGGCGGCCCACGGCTGGTCGGCCGCGCTGCGCGACTCCGCGGTCGTCGCCGCGCTGACCGCCATCCACGACGTCCCCTCGGCGGCCTGGACGGTCGAGTCGCTGGCCGTACGCTCCGGCCTGTCTCGCGCCGCCTTCGCCAAAAGGTTCGCCACCCTGGTCGGCGAACCGCCCATGGCCTACCTGACCCGCTGGCGCATGACGCTGGCCGCCAAACTCCTGCGGGACTCCGACATCCCGCTGACCACCGTCGCCGCGCAGACGGGCTACAGCACGGAGTTCGCCTTCGCCAAGGCGTTCAAGCGGGAGTACGGCATCGCCCCCGGCCATTACCGCCGCCAGGTCAGAGCCGCATGACCCGTTCTTTCCCTGACTCTCGAAAGGTCCCCTCTGATGCCCACCATCCCCTGGATCCGTGTCGGCACCCCGCCCCACCCTGAAACGTTGGTCATGGCTTCGCGGCTGGAGGTCAGATCGTTGCGTCAGGTGCCGGGCTTTCTCACCGCCTCGTTGCGACTGCTCCTGCAGGCCCGTCGAGCGCCCGGCGCGCTGGGTGTCTCGTTGCAGGCGGAGCTGTTCAAGCGCACCTTCTGGACGGTTTCCGCCTGGACCGACAAGGCTGCCGTGTACGCCTACTCCGCGGCGGAACCGCACAGGTCGACCATGCGGCGCCAGCGTGCGGTGATGCGGGAGTCCACGTTCGTCTTCTGGACGATGCCCGCCGACCAGTTGCCCGTGCAGTGGGATCAGGTGCGCGACCGCATCGCCCGTGAGCGCTCCACAGATGCGTGAAGCGCTCTGTGATCAGCAGGACTGATCTCTGTGCCGGCTGTCACACGCGGACCTCCGCCACCTCTTCACGAGCCTGTACTACGTCACCGCCCGGAGGGATCGGGGTCTCCCTGTTCACGCTGCTTGAACTCTTCCTGTCCACCCCTGCCAGGAGCTTGAGTTCAGTCGGCCTCCCCACTCGACCTTCGCCTGGCCCCCCGTGGTCTCGCCCTCCCGCGGAAACGCCCCGGGTCGGCATAGGTCCATTTGAGGGGGCAGGGGACTCCGATGACGCATGAGACCGACCAAGCGATTCGCAGCACTGCGCGAGCCTTGATCACCGCAGCGTTCACAGGAGAGAAGGAGCTGCTCGACTACGTCTCCGGCATGGTTACCGACGAGGAACGGATGTCTCTCGCGGACCATGTCATTGATCTCCACGTGATGGTGGTGGCCCTGGTGTCCGACGAACCCGGCCTGGACAGCGTGACGTCGGACGGCGGCCCGTTGAGGCCGGATCATGACCTGCTGGGCGAGGTGCTCGTTCTAGCCTTCTACACCGCGGAACTGCTTCGGGTCCGCTTCCGTGACGAAACGGTGGCATGGCAACAGCTTCGGTCTCTACTGCTCCTGGACGCGGACCAGGAATGACCTTGGGCCTACTCCCAGATCATTTGTGGACACGGGAACGAGATTCCTCGACACCCCTTGCCCAGAGGTCGATATCGCGCTCCCACAGGCTCGATGCAAAACGTTCTGGCTTTACTCCTCGCCTCGCACTCGCGCACATTCGCGGCGCCGTACATGGAGGGCTCCTGAAGCCTGGCGCGACGCCTACAGGCCGGGGCCGCACGCCGGCCGGACACGATGGCGGCCCGACGTCAATTCAGGTTGACGCTCGACCGATCGTCAACCTAGGATGACGACATGGAGGTCGACCGATCGCAGGGCCGCCCAGGCGCCGACATGCGCTGCCCGGAGAACAGACCGGGCGAGGAGGACGAACAATGGCGGTGCCATCAGTGACCCGAGAAACTCTCGCAGTCGCGGTGACGGCCAATCTGCCGGTCATCCTCTGGGGTGCGCCGGGCACCGGCAAGACGTCCGCGGTGACCGCGCTCGGCGCGGCCGCCGGCCTGCCCGTCGAGGTGGTGGTCGGCTCGATCCGCGAGCCCAGCGACTTCTCCGGCCTGCCGGTGCTGCGTGAGGGCAGCACCTGGTTCGCGCCGCCGCGCTGGGCCGAGCGGCTCGCCGCCGAGGGCGCCGGCCTGCTGTTCCTCGACGAGCTGACCACCGCGCCGCCGGCCGTACAGGCTGCCATGCTGCGGGTGGTGCTGGAGCGCACGGTCGGTGACCTGGTGCTGCCGGACGAGGTGCGGATCGTGGCCGCGGCCAACCCGCCGGACCAGGCCGCCGACGGCTGGGACCTGTCCGCGCCGCTGGCCAACCGGCTCATCCACCTGAACTGGACCGTCTCGGCCGACGATATCGCCGAGGGTTTCGCCGGAGGCTTCGCCGTACCGGAGCTCGACGTGAAGGACGCCGCCGGGCCCGCCGAGGTGGCCGGCGCGCGGGCGCTGGTCGGGGCGTTCCTGCGGGTACGGCCGGAACTCGTGCTGGCGGTGCCCGGCAGTCCCGACCGGGCGGGCCGCGGCTGGCCCAGCCCGCGGAGCTGGGAGATGACCGCACGGGCGGTCGCCGCGTGCGAGCACACGGGCGCCGGCGAGCCGGTCCTGGCCGAGCTGGTGCTCGGCGCGGTCGGTGAGGCGGCCGGCTTCGAGCTGCTTTCCTGGCGCCGCAACCTCGACCTGCCCGACCCGAAGACCCTGCTGAACGACCCCCGGGCTCCCCTGCCGGAACGCCTCGACCGGCTGCATGCCCTGCTCGGCGCGGTGGTGGCGTACGTGCACTCGGACGGTACGGCGGGCACCTGGGAGCGGGCGTGGGCGGTGGTGGCCCGGGTCGCGCGCACCGCGCCGGACGTGGCGGCGACCGCGGCCCGGTCGCTGGCCCGCTCCCGGCCCGAGGGCGCGACCCTGCCCAGGACGATGCTCGACCTCGCGCCGGTGCTGCGCGCGGCGGGGCTCATGCGATGAGCTCCGAGGGCCCCCGCGCTCCCGCCTACGAGGAGGCGGTGGGCGCCCGGATCACCGCCGCACGGCTGTGGGCGGCGCACCGGGCGCCCTACCTCGCCTCGGCCGTCTTCGCCCTGAACCCGGTGATCCTGGAACCGGCCCTGGACGAGGACACCGGCGCACCCGTCGCCGACCCGGAGTTCCGCGCCTTTCCCGCCGACACCCGGTGGAACCTGTACGTGGAACCGGGCACCGCGCTGGCCACCCCGGTCGAGGAGGTCGGCTGGTGGATGCTGCACCAGGTGGGCCATCTGGTGCGTGGCCACGCGGCCCGCTCGCCGGTGCGGCCGGAGCCGGCCCAGGAGGTGGGCCAGGAGGTGAGCCACGCCGCGGGCGCGGTCCGCGACGAGGAGGCCCACCGCTGGAACCAGGCCGCCGACGCCGAGATCAACGACGACCTCGAGGCCGAGGACCTGCGCGCCCCGATGGGCGTGGTGTCACCCGCCGAGCTGGGCCTTCCGGTCAACCGCACCGCCGAGGAGTACGTGCCGATGCTCGACGTGCTGGCCCAGGCCATGGGCCGCGCCGGGCGGGCGCTGGCGGAGGCGATCGACTGCGGCAGCGCGGTGGACGGCCGGGAGCGCGCCTACGAGGACGGCGGCTCCGGCGAAGGGCTCACCCAGCTCGACAGGGAACTGCTCGAACGCTCCATCGCGGCGGGTATCCGGGACCGGATCAGCGCGCGCAGCGAGGTGCCGTCGGGCTGGCGCCGCTGGGCCGAGGAGCGCCTGCGCCCCTCGATGAACTGGCGGGCCCGGCTGGGCGCGACGATCCGGCGCGGGGTGAGCACGGTGGCCGGTCAGGTCGACTTCAGCTATCGCCGCCCGTCGCGCCGCGCCGGCGCCTACACCGACATCGTGCCCCCGTCGATGGTGCGCGCGGTCCCGGACACCGTGCTGGTGATCGACACCTCCGGCAGCGTCACCGACGACGTGCTGAACCGGCTGCTGGCCGAGGTGACCGGGATCATCGAGGGCGTGGCAGGGCCGAACCGGCGGCTGCGGGCGTTCTGCTGCGACGTCCAGCCCCACCCCGTCCAGGTGGTGCGCCGGGCGAGCGACATCGAACTGGCCGGTGGCGGCGGCACCGACATGCGGGCCGGTATCGCCGCGGCGATGGCGCTGCGGCCCCGTCCCGACCTGGTCGTCGTGCTGACCGACGGCGAGACGCCGTGGCCCGAGCAGCGCCCTGCGGCGCAGGTGGTGATCTGCCTGATCGGCGACGGCGGGCACGCACCCGGCTGGGCGTCCGTGGCCCGCCTCCCGGCGGACCCGCCGCGGCGGCCGGCGAAAGGAGAGTCATGACGACGAGCTACGCCGAGGAGCCGAGTCCCGAGCCGCTGCACGAGTGGCGGGCACGCGGTTTCACCGTCGCCGACGCCCGGCAGTGGATCGAGGCCGGCTTCTCGATCACCGACGCCGAGCGGTGGCGCAAGGCCGGCGTCTACACAGCGGCCGATGCGCGGCCGTGGCGCACCGCCGGAGCCACCCCGTACACCGTGGATCTGTGGCTGCGGGCCGGCATGACGCCGCGGGACGCGGTGCGCTGGCGCGAACTGGGCTATTCGCCCGAGGAGGCGGCGGACCGGCACCTCGCCGGGGAACGCCCGCACCCGCGCGGATGGCTGTGGCGGCTGCTGCACCGGGGCGGGAGGCCGGGCGAGGCGTTCGCCGACGAGGAGCGCTCCGGCAGCATGCGGGAGCTGCTGCGGGCGGGCATCCCGGCGGGCCGGGCACGCGCCTACGTGGAGGCGGGCTGGACGGGCTCCGACGCGGTGGAGTGGGCGAGACGCGGCATCGAGGCGGGACAGGCCCGGGTCTTCGGAGCGCTCGGCCTGTCCGCCCGCGAGGCCGGACGGGTGGTCGCCTCGGGGCAGGACGCCACGTCCCTGATGACCGAGTTCTGGCGTGCCGGGGTGCCGATCGACGAGGTGGCGGCCTGGCGTGCGGCGGGTTTCACCGCGGAGGAGGCGGCCCGGATGCGGGCCGAGGGCACCGACGTCGAGCAGGCCAAGGTACTGCGGGCCTTGGCCGAGGGCGACGAGCCCTGACCCGAGACGGACCGGAAGGCGGCAGGCCGAGGACCTGCCGCCGATGCGGCCCTTGCGCTCCCATCAGTTGCCGGCCGTCCACGATCGGTGCGTCCGTCCAGCCGGGCGGTCCACGAGGTCACCCTTTCCGTACGGCCGGAGGATCGTTCTTGTACGGCAAGCAGCCGCGGCCGGCCAACCCTGGCTTACCTCTGCCTGCTCACCACCCGAAACGAGCACCTCCCGTGCGAGGGCGGGTTGGCGATCAGCAGCGGGCGACGATGTGGCGGGCACGCGGCTGGTGGTGCCATTCACCGGCCGGGGCGCGATGGAGGAATTCCTCGCGCAGTCGGTCGACGAAGGCTTCGCCGCGGGTTTCAGCGAGCGCCCGGAGCGGCCCGGATCGGGTGTGGGCGTCGAAGAACGTCGTCGCGTCCGGGTGGGACATGGGGTAGGACAGGTACTCGTCCCGCTCGATCACGAGGCCGTGCGCGGTCGACGCCGGCTTGGAGCCGGCGTTCCCAGGAGCTGTCCTCGGCGGGCACCCGCGCTCGCAGGACGTCGGCGATGAGCGCGAACGGCCCGTCGTCCTCAGTGCAGTCGGGCCAGAAGACGACGGACAGGCGTCCGCCCGGGCGCAGCGCACCGGCCCACGACCGGAGGGCGAGGTCGGGTTCGGGCAACTGCTGAAGCCCGAACACCGACACCACGGCCGCGCACCTGCCCGACCATCGCGGGTCGAGGGTCGAGGCGTCGCCTTGGACGGCGGAGGCCTGCCGGTGGCGGGCGGCGCGCTCGCGGGCCCGGCGGACCATGCCGGCGGACAGGTCGATGCCGACGATCTCGCGCCCGGGCAGGTGCTCGCTCAGCACGTCCAGCTCCGGGAATGTCCCGCAGCACGGGACCAGGACCGGCCCTTCCGGCAGCGGCCCGTGGGTGAGCGCCCGCACCGCGCTGGCCACCCACGGGGCGAAGCGCGGAACGTAGTAGGCCTCGTACCCGTCGGCGGCCTCGTCCCAGCCCCGGGCCACCCGGGCGAGCCGTTCAGCATGCTCGGTCATCGCGCCTCCCCGATCCGTTCGTCGCCGTCCGACTTCACAGTGACCGTCACCTGCCCCATGCGCGGCGGTGCTATTTCTTGACTCGGTAACGCAGGTGGAGGACGCCCGTGCCTTCGACGACGGCGATGGGCCCGTCGAACTGCACCGGTGCGGTGCCGAGCTCGCCGAACAGCGTCTTCCCTCCGCCCAGCACGACCGGCACCAACTCGACGCCGACCTCGTCGAGCAGATCGGCCTCCAGGCACTGCCGGGCCATCTGCCCGCCGTTGACGGCGACGTTCTTGTCCCCGGCCAGTTCCTTGGCCTTGGCCACCGCCGCCTCGATGCCGTCGGTGACGAAGACGAAGTCGTCATCGTCGTCCGGACGGTCGTCGGGGCGCCGGTGGGTGAGCACCACCGTGGTCACGTCCATCGGGTGGCGCCCGCCCCAGGCGTTGGTCATGTCGAAGAGGTGCCTGCCGACGATCAGCGCGCCGGTGTCGTCCCATTCGGGCTTGACCAGCGCGGCGCTGGCCGCGGAGATGCGGAGCCGCGGCGGGATCTCGACCTCGCCGTTGCCGTACCACTGGAACAGCAGGTCGAACCCGCTTTCTCCGGGTCCGGCGATGTAGCCGTCGAGCGACATCGTGGCGCCCGTGGTGACCTTGCCCATCGCGTTGTCTCCTTCGCTGTCGAGAACCCGGCGCTTTGGCCGGGCATGCAGCACAGCGTCGCAGTCGGGGGGCGACCGCCACAGGCGTGGTCACCACGTGCCCGGCACGCGACCACCACCTATGACGGCTTCGGCCCGGCCAGCAGCTCCACCGTGACCTCGTGCTCGTATCGGGCACCCATCCGTTGCCACACCTCGGCTGACCTGGCGAGAGCGTCGGCGTCGCCACGCAGCCGGCCGGCGGCCCGGAGCAGGGTGGCGGCGGCCCAGTCGTTGCCGGCGCTGTCGGCCTGTGCCGCGGCGAGATCGGTCTCGGCCGAGGGCACGCCGGCGACCACCGCGAGCTCGACGGTGGCGGCGCGGGCGAGCACCCGGTACAAGGAGCTGGCCGGCAGCCGCCGGGCGCGCTCAGCCAGCTCGGCGGCCTGGTCGAGGTCACCGAGCCGCAGCGCGAGCCGGGCGTCCACCAAGGTGATCAGCGGGTCCAGCACCGGCCAGCCCATGCTCGCCGGGTCACCCATCGCCGCGGCCCTGGCCCGCCACTGCGCGACGCGCTCCCGGTCGCCGCGCAGGCCATGCGCCAGTACGGCGAACGGCATCGTGAGCCAGACGTAGAACGCCCGGGGCCGGCCGGCGCGTTGCCACCCGGCCCACATGTCCTCGGCGAGCTGCACGGCGTCGTCGAGGTCACCGGACAGGACGAGCACCGGAACGGTCTTGCCGGCCGCCAGGTACACGCTGTCGCCGGACAGCTCGGCGTCAGAGATCAGCCGCGCGCTCGCCCTGGCGGCCGGCAGGTCGGCGGCGGCCACCGCGGTCAGCGAGGACAGCCCGCGCGCGTCGCTGATCTCGACCGCATGTTCCGGGTCGTGCGGATCGAGCGGGGCGAGCAGCTCGATCCGCTCGGCGGCGATCCGGTGCCACTCCTCGACGCGACCGTCGTTGATCGCGACCGCGCGCACCGCGTCGAGGCTTGCGCTGATCAGCACCGGGTCACCGGCCGCGTGAGCGGCTGCGACGGCGGCCGCGGACAACCCGGCCTCGGGCCGGAGGGCGTCCGGATGGGCGGTCCACGCCGCGGCGCACGCGAGCCGGGCGGCGACGACCGGATCGTCCGGGTCCCCGGCCGCCCTCGCCTCGGCGAGCAGCGCGCGACGCCGCTCGAACGGGATCTCGCGGCGGAAGGCCCTCGGGAACCGGCCGGTCAGCTCGACGGCCTGCGCCAGCGCGATGGCCCGCGCGTTGCCCGCGCCCGCCTCCCCCGCCCGGTCGGCGGCGGCCAGCCGCAGCTCGAACGCTCGATCGGCGTCGTTGCCGACCTGCGCGCAGTCCGCCGCTCTGGCCAGATCCCGGGCCGCCTCGCTCGCATCCGGCGCGCACCGGGCGGCGTGGGCGTACCGATCGGGCGCCTGCCACAGATAGCCGCGGGCGAACGTGAGCCGGCCGAGGGTGCGGGCGAGCCGGTGGGCCTCGGCGTCGGGCTGCTCGTGGCCGGTCAGCGCGGCCCGGAGATCGCCCGCCACCGCGTCGAACTCGCCCTGCCACGCCGTACCGGCCCGCCCCGCGAGACCGGCGGCCAGGTCGGCGGCCAGGTCGGCGGCCCAGCGCAGGTATCGCCGCCGTACCTCGGTGTGCTCGGGTTCGTCCGCGAGTCGCTCGGCGGCGAACGCCCGGATCGTGTCCAGCAGCCGCCAGCGGCCGTCCCGGCGCTGGACCAGGCTCTTGTCGACCAGCCGCCCCAGCACGTCGGCGGCCTCGGCCGCCTCCACCCCGGCGACCGCGGCCACCGCCGGCAGGTCGAAGTCGCCGAGGAACACCGACAGCCGGCGGAACACCGCCCGTTCGTCCTCGGTCAGCAGGTCATGGCTCCACCCGATCACCGCGCGCAGCGACCGGTGCCGCACCACCGAACCGCGCCCGCCGGCCAGGAGCCGCAACTGGTCACCCAACCCGGTCAACAGCCCGGCAGCCCCGAGCGACGCGCTGCGCGCCGCGGCCAACTCGATCGCGAGCGGCAGGCCGTCCAGCCGCGCGCACAGGTCGGCGACGGTCGCGGCGTCGTACGGCCCAGCCTGGTGGGCCAGTGCCGCGCGGTCGCGGAACAACTCCTCGGCGTCCGATCCCAACGGCAGCGGCGCGACCGGGTGGACCACCTCACCGGACAGCCCGAGCCGCTCCCGGCTGGTCGCGAGGATCGTGACCGGGCTCGCGGCCAGGATTCGCTCGGCGAACTCGGCGACCGCGTCGGGGAGGTGCTCGCAGTTGTCCAGCACCAGCAGCGACGGGCCACGACGCAACCGGGTCAGGACCGCCTCCTGCCCGTCCGCGTGCTCGGCCACCTCCAAGACCGCCGCCACCGCATGCCCGAGCCGGCCGTCGCGCACCGGCACCAGATCCACGAACGCCGCGCCGTACCGGTATTCGGCCGCCACCGCGGTCGTGACCACCTCCGCGAGGCGGGTCTTGCCGACCCCGCCCGGGCCGGCCAGCGTCACCAGCCGGCCCCGCGCCAGCGCCGCCCGGACCGCCTCGACCTCGGCCCGACGGCCGACGAAACTGGTCCGCGAGCGCGGCAGGCCGGGAATGTCGCCCGGCAAGGTCACCGCACCGATGCCGCCGGCCCGTGCGGCGAGCGCCTGCCGGTCGGCGACGCCGTACTTGCGCAGCAACGACGACACATGGCCCTCGACCGTGCGCACCGAGATCTGCATGCGGCGGGCGATCTGAGCATTGGACAGCCCCGCACCGAGCGCCGCGAGCACCTCGGTCTCCCGCGCCGAAACCGGCACTGACCCCTTCACCGCCCCATCCTCACCGATCACATCAGGCTCAGCGCCATCGCCAGCCGACTTCAAGACCGCAGCAGCTCCGCGCCGATGCCCGGGCAGGGTTCGCCCCGAAGGCCGCCGGTCACGATCCGGCTCCGAGCTCCTGAGCGTCGAGCAGTTCGTCCCCGTGCTCCTCCGCCCACCGGCCGAGAGCGTTGATCGGGCCGTCGACCAAGCTCTGGCCCAAGCCGGTCAGGGCGTACACGACGCGCGGCGGCGCTTCGGCATGCGCTCGGCGGTTGATGAGCCCGCTGGCAAGCAGCCGATGCAGCGCCTGCGTCAGCACCTTGTCGCTGACACCCCCGATGGCCTCGCGCAACTCGCGCCGCCGACGCGGCCCTGAGGAGAGGGTGAAAAGGACGACCGGGTCCCACGTGTGGGCGAACAGATCGGTGACCGCCCGCACCCGGCAAT
>NZ_JBITIW010000018.1:0-131802 GCF_044459405.1 Nonomuraea sp. NPDC050328
AACACCCCCCCCCGGGCTCGGTCCACGCCCACCCGGCATAGGACCCCACCCCGCCCGGGAGCCCGGCCACGTTAGGTCCCCGGAGATGGGGGCGCGCCCGGGGGGCCCCCCCCCCCCGCCGGGCACGACCGGCTCAGTCCCCAGGCACACCCCACCCCGAGTACGGCCAGCCCGCCCCACGCCCACGAGGGCCGGGCGTCGAAGGCCAGCCCGGTCAGCACGTTCCCGCCGGCGATCCCCAGCCCGGCGATGCTGCTGTAGCAGCCGTAGTAGGTGCCCACCAGCCGCTCTCCGCCCAGCGTGGTGATCGTGCCCATCTCGAACGGGTAGACGATCATCGTCCCGAGCGTGAGCAGCGCCGCGCAGCCCGCCAGCGCCACCGGCGAGCCGGGGAGGAGCGCCGGGGGCGCGAACGCCACCCCCATCACCGTCAGGCCGCGCGCCATCGCCTGCCGGGCGCTCCATCGGGCCTTGGCCCAGGCGGTGATCCGCACCTGCCCGGCGATGGTGAGCACGCCGGAGAGCACGAACAGCAGCGTCACGCCGAGCTGCCCGCCGCCGCTGCGGGCCATCTCCAGCGGCAGCGCCAGGTAGACCTGGAAGCCGAGCACGTAGGAGCCGGACATGACCAGGGCGAAGCCCAGGAAGCGCCGGTTGCCCAGCACCTCGCGCCAGTCGCGCCACATCGACTGGGCCGCCGGTCCGCCTCGCCGTACCGGCAGGGCCCGGGCCTGGGCGACGGCGAGCAGCGCGAACAGCGCGGCGGCCACCAGGCAGGCGGTGCGGAAGCCGGCGCCCGACAGCAGCAGCCCGAGCGGCGGGCCGAGCAGGATGCCCGCCTGGTAGAAGACGTTGAACAGGGCGAACGCCTCGACCTTGCGCTCGCCCGCCTCCACCGCGAGGTAGGCGCGGGCGGCCGGGTTGAACAGCGCCCCGGCCAGCCCGGTCAGCGCCGAGGCCAGCAGCAGGAGCGGCAGGCTCTCGGCGAGGCCGAGCAGCGCGAACCCGGCCGTGCGCAGGGCCAGCCCGCTCAGGATCATCGGCTTGTAGCCGAGCCGGTCGGCCAGGCTGCCGCCGAGCAGGAACAGGCCCTGCTGGCTGAGGTTGCGCACGCCGAGCACCAGCGCGACCAGCCAGGCGGCCAGGCCGAGCCCGCCGGACAGGTGCCCGGCGAGGTAGGGCATGAGCAGGTAGAACCCGGTGTTGATGGTGAGCTGGTTGACCAGCAGCAGCCGTACCGGCCGGTTGAAGGAGCGCGCCTGCGCGAGGGTGGCCCTCATGCCAGCGGGTCCAGGACGGTCGTGCACCGCGTCCAGCGGGTCGCCTCGGCGTGTCCGGGATGCGGCACCTCGTCCGGATCGGCGGCCGGTGCCCGGACCAGCAGGCCGTGGCGGCGGCAGTAGGCGTCGTTGTAGATCGTGTCGGCGTACCGCTGCGGCCCGTCCGGGAAGATCGCCACGATGCGGGTGCCGGGCGGCTCGGTGCGGGCCATCCACGAGGCGACCAGCGCGACCGCGCCCACGCTCCAGCCGCCGCCCGCGTACCGCCCGGCGGTCAGCCGGCGGCAGGCCCAGACCGCCTCGCCGGGCGCGACCCAGTGCACCTGCTCGAAGGCGGCGTAGTCGACGTTGCGCGGGTGGATGCTGCTGCCCAGCCCGCGCATCAGCCGGGTGCGGGCGGGTTGGCCGAAGATGGTCGAGCCGACGCTGTCCACGCCCGCCAGCCGCAGTCCCGGCAGGTCGCGGCGCAGCGCGCGATAGACGCCCGCGCTGTGCCCGCCGGTGCCCACGCTGCACACCAGCAGGTCGATCCCGCCGAGCTGACCGGCCAGCTCCTCGGCCAGGCTCTCGTAGGCGGCGACGTTGTCGGGATTGTTGTACTGGTCGGGGCAGTAGGCGCCGGGCCGCCGGGCCAGCAGCGCCGCGACCCGGGTGCGCCGCGCCTCCTGCCAGCCGCCCGCCGGGTGCGGCTCGCGGACCAGCTCGACGCGGGCGCCGTAGGCCCGCAGCAGCCGGACCATCGCCGGTTCCATGCCGGGGTCGGCGACCAGCGTCACCGGGTGGCGGTAGGCGAGCCCGGCCAGCGCCAGGCCGAGGCCGAGCGTGCCGCTGGTCGACTCGACGATCGGCGCGCCCGGTTCCAACTCGCCGCGTTCACGGGCGCGGGCCAGCATGTGCAGGGCGGGCCGGTCCTTGATGCCGCCGGGGTTGCGGCCCTCCAGCTTGGCCCAGAACCCGGGGCCTTCCGGGGCGGCCGAGCGGAGCTCGGGGATCCACAGGATCGGGGTGTGGCCGACGAGGTCGGCGGGTGACAGGCAGGCGCGAGTGAGGTCCATCCGGCTTCCTTGGTCTGCGCGTGGACGTGACAGGTCGGAGCGGGACCTGTCACCTTCGCGAGGTCGTGACAGGTCGGAGCGGGACCTGTCACCTCCGCGAGGTGCAGAGCAGGAGCAGCGGATCGGCCACCGCCGGTACGGCAGGCGGCGCCCCGGCGGCGGGCCCGGCGACCGGGGCCTCCGGCGGCACCGGCAGCCACCCTCGCACCAGCCCGTCGAGGGTCAGCTCGGCGGCGCTGGTTCCGGGCGCGGGCGGCACCACCGGAGCGTCGCACTGGTCGTGCTGATGGTCGCTGTGCGTGACCGGGGCGGCCTGGGCGGCGGTCGCGGAGTGCGGGCCCGGCAGGCACATCAGCAGGCAGGCAGCCAGGATCATCACCAGGACCGCACGACCTGAGATGACCATGCGTGGATGCTATCTCACCTACAGTGACCGATCATGCGGGCGGCCTGCCGCTCAGCCGTCCCCGGCGGATTGCGCGGGACGGGCCGCGCCGCGTCGTAGGCCAGCGTGAGCAGCCAGAACAACGCCGGCAGCCGCCGGTAGACCCGCATCCGCGCGACCTCCCCGGCCTCCAGCGGGAACGCGGCGAGGAAGGCGGCGGTGTCGAACTCCGTGTCCACCCAGGCCGAGGTGCTCGACGATGCTCGCCAGCTCGTAGGCCCGGTCGCTGCGGCCGGACTCCTCGAAGTCCAGCAGCCGGATGCGGGAGCCGTCCCAGAGCACGTCGGCCAGGTTCCCGTCGCCCGGGCCGAAGACCGGCTCGCCCGGCTCCGGCAGGTCCTCCGCCAGCCACGGCAGTGCCCGCTCGAAGGCCTCCCGCACCACCGGGGGGCCGGGTGGCGGGGTGCTGCTCCACTCCCGCAGCCGGGCCAGCAGGTCGGCGGGGCTGCCTCGCCGTACCGGCAGGTCGCGGGCGGGCACCTCGGCGAAGACCTCGGCCAGCAGGGTGAGGGCCCGCCATTCGGCCTCGCTGTGCCCCGGTCCGGCGAAACGCTTGCGCACGGTGGTCTCGCCGAGGAAGAGGTCGCGCTCTGGACGAAGGCCCGAGTTCTCTGTCACGATGACAGCATGATCGACAGAAAGGGCGCATCCGCCCTCGTGCGATGAGAGATCCGGCGCAGCGCGAAGCTGCCGGGATCCGTGCTGACTGGCTGGACCACGCGTGCTCCACGCGGCCGGCCGACCGAGCGGCCGCCGAGACGGCCATCTCCGGGCTCTACCGCCTGATCGGGCGGGATCGGCCCCGCTTCCACTGGGTCTCCTCGCCGCTGGCCGCCCTGGCCACGCTGCCGCCGGGCGTGCGCGGCAACGGCGACCCCGCCGACCATCCCGTGGCTCGCGAGCTGACCTCGGCCTCCCTCGACCTGCGGCTGGTCTCCACCGGACACGTGCCGGCGGCGCTCGACCGGCTGGTGAGCTGGGAGATCAGCCGGCCGCTGGCCGCCACGGTGGAACGAGTCCTCCACCCCGCGCTCCGGGCCGCGGACGAGCGCCGGAGCCGGTGGCGGGCTCCGTGGTACGAGACGCTCTCGCCGGCCTGGGTGGCGCACCTCGACGCGCTGGCCCGCCTGGGCGGCGGGCCCGTGGACGAGCGGCTCGGGCTGTGGCGGGCCGCGATGCGCCAGACGAGCTGGTGGTGGCCGCGCGACGGCGTCTGCGTGATCACCGAACGCCCCGTGACGCTGCACACCGAACCGGCAGAGGCGGGCGCGTTGCGCCTGCACGCCGACGCCGGCCCGGCCGTCCGGTACGCCGACGGCTGGGAGGTGCACGCCTGGCACGGCACCGTGGTGCCGCGCTGGGTGATCGACGCGCCGAGCGTCGGGCACATCGAGCGCGAGCCGAACATCGAGGTCAGACGCTGCGCCATCGAACGCCTCGGCTGGGGCGAGTACCTCGACCGGGCCGGGCTGCGCCTGGTCGCCACCGCCGCCGATCCCGGGAACCCCGGCTCGGAGCTGCGCCTGTACGACTACCGGCCGGGCAGCCGGGTGCTGCTGGCGGTCAACGGCTCGCTCGAACGCGACGGCACCCGCCGCCGCTACGGCCTGACCGTGCCCGGCTTCCTCGACGACCCGGTCGCCGCCGCGGCCTGGTCCTACGGCCTGCCGGCCGCCCACTACGCCCAGCTCGCCCGCCGGACCTGAAAGGTGATCTCCATGACCGTGACCCTCGCTTCGCTGACCCGGCAGACCGGGCTGACCGTGCTCGACCACCTGGAGCAGTCGGTGCGCATCCCCGTCGTCGACGGGCTCCAGGCCCAGGGCGACCTGATCGTCGTCCCCTTCGACCTGCTCGCCCGTGACGTCCTGATCCGGCCCGCCGCCCTCTGGCAGCCGGTCCGGGCCGAAGGCGTCGTGCTGGTGCGCGGCGCCGACGGCGGCAACCCGCACACCCTGGTCGCCGACCCCGGCACCTGCCGCTGGACCACCTCCGTCGCCGACTTCACCCGCCTCACCGTCGGCGTGTTCGAGGCCCGGGAGGTCGTCTACCTCCTGCATCCCGAGCACGGCGCCTCCGGCTGCGCGCCCGGCCGCTACGTCGTGCGCCGGCAACGGGAGTTCGAGGGCGCCTGGGGGAACCGCCTGGTCGCCGACTGAACGCCCACCCGGCCGGGGTCCACTACCCTGGCCGGGTGGAAGGTGTGGTCGAGCTGTTCACCGACGGGGCCTGCCGGGGCAACCCAGGCCCCGGCGGCTGGGGCGTCATCCTGCGGTACGGCAAGCACGAGCGCGAGCTGCGCGGCGGCGAGCCCGACACCACCAACAACCGCATGGAACTCATGGCCGCGATCATGGGCCTGGAAGGGCTCACCCGCCCGTGCGTGGTGCGCGTCCACACCGACAGCACCTACGTGCGCAACGGCATCACCTCGTGGATCACCGGCTGGAAGCGCAACGGCTGGCGCACCGCCGCCAAGGAGCCGGTCAAGAACGCCGACCTGTGGCAGCGGCTCGACGAGGCTCGGGGGCGGCACCAGGTCGAGTGGCTGTGGGTGCGCGGCCACAACGGGCATCCGGAGAACGAGCGGGCCGACGCCCTGGCCCGCCTCGGCTGCGACGAGACCACCCCGCGCGTCTAGCCCGGCCGGGTGGCGAGGCGGATCTGCTCCTCCTCCACGATCTGCCGCGCCAGGTCCTGCTCGGACACGTCCACCGCGTGCGGGCTCGACTCGGCCAGGTCGCTGCGCCGCGCGAAGGCGTCGAACAGCCGGCTCTTGCCGCCGAGGATGGCCAGCAGCCGCTGGTCCACCGAGTCGGCCGCGAGCAGCCGGTGCGTCTGCACCCGCCTGACCTGCCCCATCCGGTGCGCCCGCGCCACCGCCTGCGCCTCCACGCTGGGCTTGAGCTGCGGCTCGCAGAGGATCACCACCGAGGCGGCCTGCAGGTTCAGCCCCACCCCGCCCGCCTGCACCTGCGCCAGCAGGACCGCGTGGCCGGGCTCGGCGCCGAAGGAGTCCACGAGCTGCTGCCGCCGGGCCGCCGGCACGTCGCCGGAGATCGGCCCGTACTCGAAGCCGTCGAGCGCCTCCCCGACCGCGTGCAGGACGTCGTGGAAGAAGGAGAAGACGACCACCTTGAGCTGGTTGGCCTTGGCCTCCTCGACCAGCTCGGTCAGCCGCTTCAGCTTGGCGCTCGTCGCCGGCGTCCGGTAGGCGGCCCGGCGCATCGCCATGAAGTTGCCCGACGCCACCGCCTCCCGGTAGGCCTCCAGGTCGGGGCCGCTGAACTCCACCCACTCGTCGGCGTCCACCCGCTCGGGCAGCTCGGTCAGCACCTCCTCCTGGTTGCGCCGCAGGTAGACCGGGGCGACCGCCTTGCGGAAGGCCTGGGCGCCGGCGACCACGTCGCTGCCGCGCAGGCTCTCGGCCAGCGGCGGCTGCAGGTAGCCGATGAGGGTGCGGAACTCCTCGACCCGGTTCTCCATCGGCGTGCCGGTCAGGAAGAGCACCCGCTCCACCCGCCGGCACCAGGCGTGGACGCTGCGCGAACGCCGGGTCACCGGGTTCTTGGCGTAGTGCGCCTCGTCCACGACCAGCAGGCCGACCGGCAGCTCCGGCGGCACCTCCAGCCGCCACAGGCTGTCGAGCGTGACGATCGCGACGCCGCCTTGCCGTACCCACTCGGCCTGGACGGCGGCGCGCTCGTCGCCGTGCAGCGGGAAGGCGCGCAGCGAGCTGCGGGACTCGATCTCGCGCACCCAGTTGATCAGCACGCTGGTCGGGCAGACGACCAGGAAGTGCGTGGCCTCGGTGGCGCGCAGGTGCGCCAGGACCGCGATGGCCTCGACCGACTTGCCCAGGCCCATCTCGTCCCCGATGATCACCCGCCGCTGGGCCAGCGCGAACCGCGCCCCGAACGCCTGGTAGCCGCGGAGCGAGACGCGCCGGTGGGTGTCGTCCAGCGGCTGGGCCTCGACCTTGGCCAGCAGGTCGCCGGAGAGCGCGCCCGCCCCGCCGGTCAGCGGCTCGCCGGTGAGCTCGCCGAGCAGCGCGTAGTACTCCGCCGCGCGGTGCTCGAAGTCGGACCACGCCTCGATCTCGTGCACCGGCGGACGCATCAGGTCGGTGGTGAGCTCGGTCAGCAGCAGCCGCGTCCCGCTGTTGCGGGCCAGCACGTGCTCCAGCTCCTCGACCGCCGCCAGCGCGCGCCGCCGCCGGGCGGGCAGCGTGAAGAACAGTCGCAACCGGCTGCGGGCCGGCCCGGCCTCGTGCAGCAGGGGCGCCATCCGCTGCTCCAGCCGCCGGGCCAGCTCCAGGCCGCGCGGCAGGTCCGGCCCGGCCGCCACCAGCCGGTGCAGCGCGACCACCAGCGCGGTGAGCGCCGGATCCCGCCGCCGCTCGATCTCGATCCGCACCGGCGCCGACGCGGTCGCCGCCTCCGCGATCTGCCTCGCCGCCGCGTGCACCTGCCGCGCGGTGTGCCTGCCGATCCCCGGCACCAGCTCCAGCCGGTACGGCGGAGCATCCAGGACCGCGGCCACCGTGGTGAACCCGGCCTGCTCCAGCGCCCCCAGCCGCAGCCGCCCCCCGGTCACGTCCTTCAGCCGGGCCACCGGGATCGCCGCCAGCTCGGCCCGCGCCGCCTGTGCCTGCACCTCGTGCAGCCGCCCCCTGGCCTCGGCCTCCACGGCGGCATGCTCGTGCAGGAGCGTGCGGGCCGCGTCGTGCAGGGCGGTGGCGTCCTGGATCACCCTTCCGATGCTACTGAGCGGAGTGTCGGAGGGAGCTGGCAAGATCTCCCTTTGTGACCACACAGTCGAGCGACGGCACCTCGGGCGGCATCTCGGGCGGCGCCCCGGACGGTGACTACGGGGTGCCCGGCCTGCTCGCCGCGGTGCTGGCCGACGTGGCCGCCGAGCGGGTGCGCCAGGACGAGCGGTTCGGCATCCAGGAACACCCCGACGGCACCGGCCCCGACCGCACCCAGGCCGCCGACGCCGCCCGCGCGGCCACCGACGCCGCCAAGGCCGCCGGCCAGGTGACCTGGCGGCACATCCTGCACGAGGAGGTCCTGGAAGCCTTCGCCGAACAGGAAGCCGAGGCCCTGCGCGCCGAGCTGGTGCAGGTGGCCGCGGTCGCGGTGAAGTGGATCCAGTCCCTCGACCGCCGTTCACCGCCGGGCGGCCGGGCGGACGTCAAGGAAAGGGAGTGACGATTTGTCGACGATCGGAACGCTGCAGTGCGTGGTGCTCGACTGCCCCGACCCCCGGGCCCTGGCCCGGTTCTACGCCACCGTGCTCGGCGGTGAGGTCAACCGCCCCGACGGCCGCTGGGCGCTCGACGAGAGCTGGGCGACCCTCCACCTCGACGCCGGCTCGGTCCTGTGCTTCCAGGAGATGGCCGACTACCGCCCGCCGACCTGGCCGGAACCGTCCCGGCCGCAGCAGCTCCACCTGGACGTCGAGGTTCCTGACCTGGACGAAGCCGAGCGAGCGGTCCTCGAAGCGGGAGCCACCCTGCTCGACACCGGCACCCCCGGCCAGAGCTGGCGCGTCTACGCCGACCCGGCCGGTCACCCCTTCTGCCTGGTCCGGCACGCATGACGCCGGCCCGCGTCCTGCACGTGGGCTGCGCGATGTGGACCCACACCCCGTGGCAGGGCCGCTACCTGCCCCACCCGCTCCCGCCGGCCGAGCGGCTGCGCGCGTACGCCACCTGGTGCAACGCGGTCGAGGGCAACACCACGTTCTACGCCACGCCCTCCCTGGCCACGGCCGAGTCGTGGGCGCGGCAGCTCCCGCCGGACTTCCGCTTCCTGGCCAAGCTCCCCAAGCCGGTCACCCACGAGCACCGGCTGTCCGGCGGTGACGACGAGCTGCGGGCCTTCCTCGCGGCGGTCGAGCCGCTCGGCGCGCACGCCGAGACGTTGTGGGTGCAGTTGCCCGGCTCGTTCGGCCCGGAGGACCTGGGCGCGCTGGCCGCCTTCCTGCGCAGGCTGCCCCGGGAGCACCGCTACGCCGTGGAGGTCCGGCACCGCGCGTTCTTCGAGGACGCACGCGCCGCCCAGAACCTGGAGCGGGTGTTAGGCGCGGTGGAGGCGGAGTGGGTGCCGTTCGACACGGTCACCCTGTTCGCCCGCCGTCCCGACACCGACGCCGAGCGGGACGCCTGGACGCGCAAGCCCAGGGTGGCCCGCAGGATGCGGGCGCTGACCGCCCGGCCGATCGTGCGCTACCTGGGCAGGGACGACGCCGAGCGGACCGCAGAGGGCTGGCGGCCGTGGGTGGGGGTGGTCGCCGGGTGGCTGGCCGAGGGCCGGTCGCCGACCTTCTTCGTGCACACGCCGGACAACGCCGAGGCGCTGGAGCTGGCCCGGCGCTTCCACGACGAGGTGCGGGCGGTGGTCCCGGGGCTCGCCCCGCTGCCCGACCCCGAACCGGCCGCGCCACCCACCCTCTTCTAGAGCACCCGGCCCAACCTGGCGGCGTGGGCGTAGTGGTAGAGCGACTCGCTGATCTCCGGCCGGGTGGCGAGCCAGGCCGGCACGGTCTCCTCGACCTCGCGCGGGTAGCTGACGTGCCAGTGCCCGAGCCCGTGCAGAGCCCCCTCGACGCACGCCTCGTTCGGTGAGCTGAGCGTGTCCCGCATGACCGCCAGCAGAGCCTGGTCGATCGGCCGCGCCGCGGGGTCGCCGGGCCGGCCCCAGGTGGAGAAGGCGTCCCACCACATGTAGCAGATGGAGTTGAGCGGCTCGTGCCCCTCGGCGCCGGCATGGCCCAGCACCGGCGCGCAGTGCGGCTCGAACAACCGCCGGTACAGCTCGCGGATCGCCGAGGCGCAGGCCAGCCGTTCCGGCAGCGGCACGTCCTGGTTGTACAGCTCCAGGAAGAGCTCGGAGTTCCCGGCCAGGTGCCACAGCCCGCTGCTCACCTCTTCCGGGGTGTAGTCGGCCAGGGCGCGCTCGGGACGGCGGAGGAAAGCGGTGATCACCGCGATGCTGTCGGCGGGGTCGTCGAGGAAGTCGTCGTCGATGCCGAGGACGAACAGCCGGGTGAGCCACGCGTCGAGGTCGATCGCCACCCGCCGACTGTCCCACCGCCTGCTGCCGGCGTCCAGGAGCCGATCGGCCCGAGTGCGTTGACGCGGCCTGGCAACCCCTCTAGCCTGACATCTACCAATCAGTCGGTAGGTTTTGGAGCCGCCCCGTGCGCAGGCTGATCGTCCCCCTCCTCGCCCTTCTCTGCGTCTTACCGCTCTCGACCCCCGCCGCGGCCTCGCCGGCGCCGGACGTCGAGGCGCGAGGCCTGACCACCCCGCTCACCCGCCCCGTCTGGCTCTGCAAGCCCGGCCAGGCCGACAACCCGTGCCTGACCGGCCGCTACCCCGACGGCTACCACGCCCCGCTCGACACCACCGTGGTGCGACCCGACGGCAGCACCGCCGTCCAGCCCCCGGCCCCGGCCGGCGACCCGGGCGTGGACTGCTTCTACGCCTACCCGACGGTCAACCTGCTCAGCAATCCGATCCTGCTGCTGGGCGCCAACCCGCCCTACGTCCGGGACCCGGAAGTCGCCGTCACCCTCACTCAGCTCCGCGCGCTCGCCGGGCACTGCCGGCTGTTCGTGCCGCTCTACCGGCAGGCGCCGCTCACCTCCTACCTGCTGAGCATCCTCGCCCCGCCGGACTTCGAGACCGGCTACCAGGACGTCAAGCAGGCCTTCGCCGAGTACTGGGCGACCGAGAACCAGGGCCGCCGCGGCGTCATCGTGCTCGGCCACTCCCAGGGCGCCGCGGCCGCGGCCCGGCTGCTGCAGGAGGAGTTCGACGGCGTGCCCGCCCGCACCGACAAGCTGGTCGGCGCCTACCTCGTCGGCACGGGCGTGCGGGTCGCGCTCGGCGGGGGCAACGACGCCGGCTCCACCTTCCGGCACCTGCCCGCCTGCACCCGGCCGAGCCCCGCGGCGCCCGTCCCCAGCGGGTGCGTGGTCGCCTACGCCTCCTACGACCTCGACGGGGCCGACCCCCGCGACGCCGTCCTGGCCAAGGACCCCGACGCCGGGCACGAGATGCTCTGCGTCAACCCCGCCCAGCTCCTCACCGGCGGCCAGGGCCGGCTGCCGATCCGGCCCTGGCTCCCCACCCGCAAGCTCACCAAGGGCGGCAGCCTCGACCTGCTGATGGGCGACTACCAGGCGCCGGACTACCCGACCGGCTTCGCCGCCTACCCCGGCCGGATGAGCGCGGAATGCGTGCGCGACCGCGGCGCGACCTGGCTGGAGATCGACGGCAACGAGCCGTTCAAGAGCTCGCACGCGCAGCTCGGCCTGCACGTGCTCGACTACTCGCTGCCCGCCGGCGACCTCGCCGACCTGCTCGGCGCCCAGACCGCCGCGTGGAGGCAACGCCATGGCGGCTGAGCCGGTCGCCGACCGGCCGGGCTTCACCGAGAAGCTCGCCTTCTTCGCCGGCGTGGCCGGCGGCGCCCTGATGGGCGGCGTCTCGGGGTTCCTGCTGCTCTACCTCACCGACGTGGTGGGGATCGGGGCGGCGGCGGTCGGCACGCTCATGCTGGTGGCCAGGATCGTGGACGGCGCGAGCGACCCGATCATGGGGTACCTCGTCGACCACCTCCCGGTCACCCGCTGGGGCCGGTTCCGGCTGTACGTGCTGGTCGGCGGCCTGCTCTGCGCGGTCTGCCTGATCGCGCTGTTCGCCGCGCCCGCCTGGTTCCCCAACGCCCTGCTCGCCGCCTGGGTCACCTACCTGCTGTGGGGGCTGCTGCTCGACCTCTTCCAGATCCCGGTGACCTCGCTCCTGCCCGTCGTCGCCGGCGACGCCCGCACCCGCGGGCAGCTCGCCGGGATCGTCGGCTTCACCGGCCTGCTGGCCGCCGCGCTCAGCACCGGCCTCACGCTGCCGCTGGTCAAGCTGCTCGGCGGCGGCACCGGGGGGTGGCTCACCTACGTCACGATCGTGGCCGGGGTGGGCTGCGTGCTGGTGACGATCATGGCACTCCGGGTACGGGAGCGGGTCGTCCCGCTGTCGGCCGAGCGCTACCGGCTCTCGGACGTGCGGCGGGTGTTCTTCTCGCACCGGGCGGTGCCGATCCTGCTCACCTCCAAGGTGGCCGTCCAGGCGGCCAGCGGCTCGCTCACCGCGGCCATGCCGTACTTCTTCCTCTACTACATCGGAGACCAGGACTACCTCACGGTGGCGGCGCTGGTCATGGCCCTGCCCATGGTGATCGGCGCGCTGGCGGTGCCGGTCTTCGCGCGCCGGGCGGGGGCCAAGCCGGGCTACCTGCTCAGCCTGGGCCTGTCCATCCTGGGCCTGGCGCTGCTCATGGTGGTGCCGCCGGCTCCCGTGCCGGTGATGCTCTGCTTCGTCGTCACCGGCTTCGGCTTCGGCGGGGCGGTCGCGCTCGGGCTGGTGCTGCTGGCCGAGCTCGCCGACTACACCGAGTGGCGGTACGGCTTCCGCACCGAGGCGAGCCTCGCGGCGATGACCTCGTTCGCCACCAAGGCGGGCGCGGGCGTCGGCGGCGGGCTGCTGGCCTACACGCTGGCCCTGACCGGCTACCGCAGCGGCGGCGTTACGCAGAGCCCCGAGGCGGTGCAGGGCATCCTGTACGCGCAGAGCCTCATCCCGGCGGTCATCGGCCTGGTCGGCGCCCTGGCCTTCGCCTTCTACCCGATAACCCACTCGGTCGCCCACCAGGCCGCCGCGGAGCTCGCCACCCGCAAGGCGGCCCAGCGGGAGGCGGTCGCGTGAAGCACGGCGCCCCGCCCCTTGGCCGGGAGGCGGTCGCGTAGGGCACGACGCCCGCCCCCGGCTCGGGGGCGGGCGTCACCCGAGATGTTCGCGCACCGCGCCGACGACCAGGTCACGCCACTCGCGCGCGGACGGCAGGAGCGCGGTCAGCGACTGCGAGCCGTGCACATGCCCCTCGAACAGCCGGAACTCCGCCTTCACCCTGGACGCCACCAGCCGCTCGGCGTACCGCCGCCCGTCGTCGGCCAGCGGGTCGCACTCCGCGCTGACGATCAGCGCGGGCGGCAGCCCGGCGAGCGTGGGCGCGTGCAGCGGGGAGGCCAGCGGATGGGCGGGGGAGTGCCACCCCAGGTAGGCGGCCCGGCACCAGTAGAGATCTTCGGCGGTGATCAGATGCCCGGTGGCGTACCGCTCGATCGAGGGCGAGGCCCAGGTGAGGTCGAAGGGCGCGATCTCCAGCACCTGCACGGCCAGCGTCGGCCCGTTCCGGTCGCGGGCGAGCAGGGCGACGGCCGCGGCCAGGTTGCCGCCCGCGCTCTCCCCGGTCACCCCGATCCGTTCGGGCCGGAACCGTCCGACGGCCCACTCCAGCGCC
Organism: Nonomuraea sp. NPDC050328; assembly: GCF_044459405.1. Lineage (NCBI taxonomy): Bacteria > Bacillati > Actinomycetota > Actinomycetes > Streptosporangiales > Streptosporangiaceae > Nonomuraea > Nonomuraea sp. NPDC050328. Next base: position 13,148 of record NZ_JBITIW010000018.1, read on the forward strand.
CGGTAGCAGTCCTCGACCGGGGTGGGGAAGGGGTGCTCGGGAGCCAGCCGGTAGTCGGCGCTGACCACCGTGACGCCCGCGCGCCCGGCGAAGGCACGGCAGCGCCACTCCGACTCGGCCGCCGAGCCGCTCCACCAGCCGCCGCCGTGGAAATGCAGCAGCAGGCCGGGCCCGCCGGGGTAGACCCGGACCGAGAAGCCCTCGGGCAGGGTCTCCTCGTAGACGCCGTCGATCTCCGGCTCGGCCTCGACGAGCGCCTGGTAGGGGTGGCCGGAGCCGCCACGGGACAGGGCGCGGCGTTCCTCGACGGTCCGCCAGGCGGGAACGGGCCGGGCGTTGAGGGCGTCGAGCAACGGGGCTAGGAGGGGGTCGAGTGGCATGGCAAAAACCTACCAACTGATAGGTCGCTTTGCTAGGCTCGGGCCATGCCCGCCAAGAAGCCGTACGCCGTCGGGATCGCCCGCCGCGCGCAGATCCTCGACGCCGCCCGCGACCTGTTCAGCGTCCGCGGCTACCGCGGGGCCTCCATGCGCGACCTGGCCGCCCAGGTGGGGCTCAGCCTGGCCGGGGTGCTGCACTACTTCCCGTCCAAGGAGGACCTGCTCGCGGCGGTGCTGCAGCAGCGCGACGACGTGGACATCCCGTGGTTCGAGGAGCGCTGGGCCGAACTGGGCAGCTTCCGCCGGGCCATCCGCGAGCTGCAACTGCGCAACATGAGCGAGCCGGGGGTGCTGCGGCTGTTCGTGACGCTCTCGGCCGAGGCCACCGACGCCGAGCATCCGGCGCACGACTTCTTCCGCAAGCGCTACCGCACCAGCCGGGCGCTGTTCGCCGCCACCCTGGCCAAGGCCCAGGAACGCGGCGAGATCGGGCCGCACGCCAGCGGGCCGCTGCTCATCGCCGTGCTCGACGGGCTCCAGGTCCAGTGGCTGCTGGAGCCGGAGTTCGACCTGCTGGGCCAGCTCGACGCCTACCTGGACAGCATCACGCCGTAGCGCGGTGGCCATTGATCGGATGACTCCTCGTCTGGCACACTGGCGTGTGTAAGCGCTTACAGCAACGAGGCGGGCATGGACGTGACGATCTACGAGGTGGCCAGGCGGGCGGGCGTGTCGATCGCGACCGTCTCCCGCACGCTCCGCGGCACCGGCCCGGTGGCGTCGAAGACGCGCGAGAAGGTGCTGAAGGCCGTCGCCGAACTCGACTTCACCCCCAGCCGCCTGGGCGTGAGCCTGGCCGAGGGCCGGCACGCCGCCAACGGCATCGTCTTCCCCGACCTCGCCGGCCCCTACTACGCCGAGGTCCTGCTGGGCTACGAGGAGGTCGCCTCCGAGCTCGGCCGCTCCGTGGTGATCCTGTCCACCAAGGACCGGGACAACGTGCGCGACCTGATCCGCGACCTGGCCGGCCGGGTGGACGGCCTGCTCGTCTTCGGCCAGACCGCGCCCGACGACCTGGTCGCCGAGCTGGTGCGGATGAGCGTGCCGCTGGTGTTCGTGGCCCGCGCGCCGCTGCCGGGGGCCGACAGCCTGCGCACGGAGAACATCGGACCTGCCCGCCTGCTCGCCGGGCACCTGCGCGAGCACGGCTACCGCTCCTACGCCTTCCTGGGCGCGCCCTTCGCCGACGGCGACGACATCTCCGAACGCTGGGCGGGCGTGCGCGAGGTGCTGGGCGAGGCCGTCGAACCCGTGCTCACCGCCCGCTACACCGTCGAGTCCGGCTACGAGGCGGCCCTGCGCCTGCTCGGCAGCGACTCGCGGCCCGAGGCGGTGATCTGCTCCGACGACGAGGTGGCCCTCGGCGCGATCCTCGCCGCCGAGGAGCTCGGCCTCGCCGTACCCGACCAGGTGGCGATCACCGGCTGGGACGACATCATGGCCGCCCGGCACGCCCGCCCCGCCCTGACCACCATCCGCCAGCCCATGCGCGAGCTCGGCGCCGGAGCGGCCCGCGCGCTGGACGAGCTCATCGCCGGGCAGCGGGACGAACCGCGCCACCTCACCCTTCCGGCCGAACTGGTCATCCGTCACAGCTGCGGACGCCATCCCCGATGACAAGGAGCCGAACCCCATGCGCACACCCCTCTTAGCCGGCCTGCTGGCCGCCGCGCTCACCACCACGCTCTCGGCCCAGCCCGCCGCCGCCCGGCCCGGTGACCGGGCGACCCTGCTGAAGTACGCCAAGGACACCTGGACCTCGCTGGCCGCCATGGTCGACCCCGGCACCGGCCTGCCGTCCGACAAAATCACCGGCGACCTGAGGACCCGCGCCAAGGTCACCTCGCCCACCAACATCGGCGCCTACCTGTGGTCCACCCTGACCGCCCGCGACCTGGGCCTCATCAGCCCCGGCGACGCGCAGCGCCGGGCCCGCAAGGTGCTCGACGCGCTGGAGCGGATGGAACGGCACGCGCCGACCGGCCAGTTCTGGAACTGGTACGACCCCGCCACCTTCCAGGTCGTCAGGACCTGGCCGGACAACGGGACCGTGGTCCACCCCTTCGCCTCCAGCGTCGACAACGGCTGGCTGGCCACCGCGCTGATGATGGTGCGCACCGCGCTGCCCGCCCACGCCGCCCGCGCCGACCGGCTGGCGCGCTCGATGAACTTCGCCGCCTACTACGACCCCGCCGCCCGCCCCGACGCCGGCACCGGCCTGCTGCGCGGCGGCTTCTGGCCCGAACCGCCGCCCGGCCAGTGCTCCGTGGAGAGCGACTACGCCGGCACCGGCGTCAAGGTCCACTCCACCTGCCATCACTACGGCTCGCCCGGCGAGACCCGCATCGGCACCTACGTCGGCATCGCCCTGGGCCAGATCCCGCGCGAGCACTACTACGGCCTCTACCGCACGTTCCCCGACGCCGGCTGCGACTGGGCCTGGCAGGACCAGAAGCCGGTCGGCTCGTGGAAGGAGTACCTCGGGGTCAAGGTCTGGGAGGGCACGTACGGCTACCGCGGCCTGCGCTTCGTGCCGAACTGGGGCGGCTCCATGTTCGAGGAGCTCATGCCCGACCTGGTCGTGCCGGAGAGCGCCTGGGCGCCGAAGAGCTGGGGCCGCAACCACCCGGTCTTCGTCAAGGGCCAGATCCAGCACGGCCTCGACGACGCCAAGTACGGCTACTGGGGCTTCTCCCCGTCCAACGACCCGCACGGCGGCTACCGCGAGTACGGCGTGGACCCGATGGGCCTGGACGCGGCCGGCTACACCACCGACCGCGAGCGCACCACGACCGACCCGGGCTACGAGGGCTGCCGCCCGGCCCAGCCGGAACCGGCCGCCTACGGCGACGGCGTGGTCACGCCGCACGCCTCCTTCCTGGCTCTGCCGTACGCGAAGAAGGCGGCCCTGGCCAACCTGGCGAAGCTGCGCGGGAACTTCGACGCCTACGGCCCCGGCGGTTTCTACGACGCCGTCGCCGTGCGCTCCGGGGTGGTGTCCCGCTGGTACCTCGCGCTGGACCAGGGCATGGTCATGGCCGCCCTGGGCAACGAGCTGGCTTCCGGCAACATGCGCCGGTACTTCGGCCGCCCCGACGTCGAGGCGTCGCTGCGGCCGGTGATGGAACCCGAGGAATGGGAGGTCGCCGGGTGAGTACGGCAGAAGCCGCACGCCGTGACTGGGAAGCACGGATCTACCAGGCGTCCGGCGCGGTGGCGCCGGTGACCGAGGTCGTCCTGCCCGCGCCGGCCGGGTTGCGGGCCCGGCCGGGCGCCGGGCACGTCACGCTGACGTGGGAGCCGGTGCCGGGGGCGATCGGCTACCTCGTGCACCGCGACGGCGTCTCGGTCAAGCAGCGCGACGTCGACGTCCCGGCGGTGCCGGGCTGCCGGTACGTGGACACCGGGCAGGGGGAGTGCGCCTACCAGGTGGCCGCGATCGCCGCGATGGACGTGGTGGGTCCGTTCAGCGACCCGGTCACGGCGGGGCCCGCCGAGACCGGCCGCGAGGTGGCCGTCTCGGTGGACGCCCGGGCCGTGACCGGAACGCTCCACCGGCCGTGGACCACCATGATCGGCTCCGAGCACCTGTCGTACCTGCTGTGCCGCGAGGAGTCCGGGGGCCGCCCGATCGGCGAGGAGCTGACCGCGGCCCTGCGGACCATGCGCGAGGAGTTCGGCGTCGAGACCGTGCGGGCGCACGCAATCCTCTGCGACGACCTGGAGGTCTACCGCGAGGTCGACGGCAAGGCGGTGCACGACTTCAGCAAGGTCTTCGAGGTCTACGACACCATCATGGCCTTCGGCCTGCGGCCGGTCGTCGAGCTCGGCTACATGCCGCGTGACCTGGCCACCGACCCGTCCAAGACGGTCTTCGGCTACCAGGCGATCATCTCGCCGCCGAAGGACTACGACGCCTGGGGCGAGCTCGTGCGCGACCTGACCCAGGCCCTCGCCGACCGCTACGGCCTGGAGGAGCTCGTCGAGCGCTGGGCCTTCGAGGTCTGGAACGAGGCCAACCTCGCCGTCTTCTGGTCGGGTACGCCGGAGGAGTACTTCCGCCTCTACGACGTCTCGGCCGCCGCGGTGAAGAGCGTCCACCCCGGCCTGCGGGTGGGCGGCCCCAGCTCGGCGGCGAACGGCTGGGTCGAGGAACTGCTCAGCCACGTCGGCAAGTCCGGGGCCGCGCTCGACTTCGTCTCCACCCACACCTACGGCAACGCGCCGCTCGACTGGCGTCCCGCCCTGGCCCGGCACGGCCGCGAGGACACCCCGATCTGGTGGACCGAGTGGGGTCCCACCCCCACCCACTTCCACGGCATCGGCGACGGCCCGTTCGGCGCCACCTTCCTGCTGCACGGCATGAAGTCGGCGGCCGGGCGGCTGGACGCGCTCTCGCACTGGGTCGCCTCCGACCACTTCGAGGAGCTCGGCCGCCCGCCGCGGCTCTTCCACGGCGGCTTCGGCCTGCTCACCGTCGGCAACCTGCGCAAGCCCCGCTTCCACGCGCTCACCCTGGCCCACCGGCTGGGCCCGGAGGAACTGGCCGCGAGCGTCGAGGGCGACCAGGCCGGCGTCGAGGTCTGGGCCGCCCGCCATCCCGACGGCCGCGTCGGCGTGCTCGTCTGGAACGGCACCCTCAACCAGGCCCAGGCCGACGGCGCCCCGGAACTCTCCCGCACCGTACGGCTGGCCGTCACCGGCCTGAAGGGCACCCACACGCTCACCCATCACCGCATCGACGAGACCCACTCCAACATCCGCGCGATCTGGCAGCGGATGTCCGGCGCGGACTGGCCGGAGGGCGAGGAGTGGGAGCGCCTGGCCGAGGCGAACACCCTCGACGAGCTCACCCCGGCGGCCGAGGTGGAGGGCGACGTCCGCCTGGAGTTCGACCTGCCCATGCCGGGCGTCTCCTTCGTCGAACTCACCCCCGCCTGACCTGACGGGCCTCTCCCCGAGACCGGGGAGAGGCCCGTCGCAGCGCGGGTCAAAGGACGCGGTGGCGTTCCCAGACCTCGCGCAGGCCGGATCCGGCCAGGAGTTCGGCGAGCACGGTGGACTCGGTGGCGGCGCGCTGGTTGGCCAGAGCCACCACCTCGGCCTCGACAGCCCGGGGCACGGCGACGAGGCCGTCGTCCTCGGCCAGAACGGTGTCGCCCGGAGCGATCCGGACGCCGCCACAGGTGACGGGCTGCTGGACGGCGACGACTCGCAGGCGCGCCCGGTAGTCGACGGGCAGGGTGCCGAGCGCGAAGACCGGGAAGTCCAGAGCCAGAACCTTGGCGCGGTCGCGGACGTAGCCGTCGCAGACGACACCGGCGGCGCCGCGGCCCTTGGCGGCCGCAGAGAACAGCTCGCCCCAGCAGGCGGAGCGGGCGCTGCCGCCGGCGGCGATGACGACCACCTCGCCGGGCCGCACCGAGTCGATGAAGTCGATCATGTCGTCGTAGGGATCGGGCCCGGCCTCCTCGGCGGGGGCGAACTGCACGGTCCTGGCCCGGCCGAGGGCCCGCATCCCCGCGCGCAGGGGCCGGATCGCGGGGGACAGGACCTGACCGCGCACCCCGGCCTCGTCCAGGGAGTCGGCGACCTGCGCGGCGGCGACGGAGCTAACGAATGACATGGCCCCGCCCCGGCTGGAAGGCGAAGCGGGCCTCGATCTCCGGCGTCAGCCGTACGCCCAGGCCGGGCGCGGCCGGCGGCAGCAGGTGCGAGCCCTCGATGCGCAGCGGTTCGACCAGCAGGTCCTCGCGCAGCGGGTTGGGCAGCGTGCACAGCTCGATCAGGTCCAGGTGCGGGGTGGCGAAGGCGGTGTGCACGCTGGCCATCAGGTTGACGCCGGTGGACCAGATGTGCGGCACGCAGTCGAGCCCGGAGCCGAAGGCCTGCCCCGCCACCCGCTGGAACTCGGTGATGCCGCCGACCATGCCGACGTCCGGCTGGACCAGGTCGACGCCGCCGGCCTCCATCAGGCGCTCGAACTCCTGCCGGGTGGAGTAGCTCTCCACGCCGGAGATCGGCACCTCCAGCGCGGCGCGGGCGGCGGTGTAGCCCGCCACGTCCTCGGCCCGGCAGGGCTCCTCGTACCAGCGCGGCCCGTATCGCGCCAGATGCTCGCCCACGCGCAGCACGTCGGCGAGCGGCCAGGACCGGCCCGCGCAGCCCTGCACGGCGTCGAGGACGAAGCGGGTGCCCGGCTCCAGCGCGGCCACGACCCGGTCGATCAGGCCGATGGTGCGCTCGGGGCCGGTCATCGCGCGGAACTTCACCGTGGCGAAGCCGCGCGCCTCCATCTCCTTGACCCACGCCAGCACCTGCTCCTCGTCCACGCCGAGGCCGCCGCTGGCGTACAGCTCGACGCTCGGGTGCCGGAGCCCGCCGAGCAGCTCGTGCACCGGCACCCCGGCGGCCTTGCCGGCGGCGTCGAAGGCGGCCACCTCGATCGCGGCGATCACGCCGGAGGCCACCCCGCCGCGTGCCCAGAAGGCGGTGCTGGCCCGCAGCGCGTCGCCGACCGTGCCGGGCTCCTCGACGCTCAGGCCCACGGCGTACTGCCGCAGCGCCTCGACCACGCCCGGTACGGCGAGCGCGCCCATGATGCCCTGCGCCACCTCGCCGAGGCCGGTCACCCCGGCGTCCGTGGTGATCTCCACGAGCGCGGCGTCCCAGGTCTCGATGCGCCCGCCCACCCACTCCAGGGGCGGTTGCCCGGCGTAGTCATGGCTGAGCAGGACGGCGCGGATGTCAGTGATCTTCACATGAACCTCCTATTGGTCCAACCAATATAGCCATCTGAAGGCAAAGCGGTAGCTATCCTTGCGAGGAATGGGAAGATTGGTCGGACTAATGCTGAGCGGCGCGGAGGAACGCCTCCACGCCGGCCACGTGCGCGGCGGCCACCGCGCCCGCCCGGGCCGGATCCCGGTCGCGCAGCGCCTCGAAGATCGCCTCGTGCTCGCGGATCGCCCGGTCGAACACGCCCTGGTCCACCCGGCCCCGCCAGGTGCGGGCGCGCAGCGTGCGGGTGCTGAGCGCCTCGATCAGCGCGGCCAGCACCGGGTTGCCCGCCGCCTCGGTGACCACCGCGTGGAACTGCGCGTCGGCGTGCACCACCTCGTCGACGCTGCCGTCACCGCGCTGCGGGTCGTGCCGCATCTCCTCCAGATGCCCGGCCAGCCGGCCGAGCTGCTCGTCGGTGATGCGGGAGGCGGCCTGCGTGGCCGCGACCGACTCCAGGGCCCGCCGTACCTCCAGCATGTCGAGGACGGTCGCGTCCGCCGACAGCTCCACCAGCATCGCGAAGGTGTCGAGCAGCATCGCCGGGGACAGGCTGGTCACGTAGGTGCCGTCACCCTGCCGCGCCTCCAGCAGCCCGGCCAGCGTGAGCGCGCGGATCGCCTCGCGCAGCGTGTTGCGGGAGACGCCGAGCTGCACCGCCAGGTCCCGCTCGGTCGGCAGCCGCCCGCCCGGCGGGAACTCGCCCGAGGCGATCATCTTCTTCAGGTGCTGGATCGTCTCGCCCGAGGCCGAAGTGCGGGTGCCGTTGCCTGCCACGGAGTCAGCGTAGCCGTACCGGCGCGGCCTGCCGCAGGTCCGCTCCCCGGGTCTCCGGTACGGCCAGCACCGCCACCAGCGAGATGAGCGCGAGCCCGCAGACCAGCGCGGCGATCGGCCAGGAGGCACCGCCGGACCAGGCGAGCACGGCCGAGGCCACCAGCGGGGCGGGCCCGCCGATCAGCGCGGCGGTGGACTCGCGGGCCAGCGCGATGCCGCTGAGCCGGAAGCGCGCCTCGAAGAGCTCCGCGAACAGCGAGGCCTGCGCGGCGTACATCGAGGCGATGCCCACCGCCAGCCCGAGCACCACGGCCAGCACGATCGCGACCGGCGCCCTGCTGTCGACCAGCCAGAACATCGGGAAGGCGAACAACGCCAGGAACCCCGCCCCGAGGAACCAGACCGGCCGGCGGCCGATGCGGTCGGACAACATCCCGAACAGCGGGGTGGCGACGATGGCCAGGGCCGAGGCGCTCACGTTGGCGATCAGGCCGGTGCTCTTGGCGACGCCGAGCGTGGTCGTCACGTAGGACAGCACGAAGACCTGGATCAGGTAGGAGATCGCGACGAACGGCCCGTTGGCCGCCATGGCCAGCAGTAGCCGCTTCGGCTGGTGGCGGATCACCTCGACGACCGGCGCCTTGCCGGTCTCGCCGGTGCGCCGCAGTTCGGCGAAGACCGGGGTCTCCTCGACCTGGCTGCGGAAGTAGAGGCCGAGCGCGACGCCGGCCAGGCTGAGCAGGAACGGCAGCCGCCAGCCCCAGCTCTGGAACTGCGCCTCCGGCAGTGAGGAGATGCCGCTGAAGGTGAGCGTGGCGAGCAGGATGCCGATGAACACGCCGGTGCCGGGCAGCGACGACAGGAAGCCGCGCCGCCGCTCGTCGCCGGACTCGGCCGCCATGACCAGCGCGCCTACGTACTCGGCCCCGGCGCCGAAGCCCTGCAGCAGTCGGAGCAGCACCAGCAGGATCGGGGCGAGCACCCCGATGGTGCCGTAGCCGGGCAGCAGGCCGATCGCGGCGGTGGCGAAGCCCATCAGCAGCAGGGTCGCGACCATCATCGGCTTCCTGCCGATGCGGTCGCCGTAGTGGCTGAAGATCACCCCGCCCAGCGGCCGGGCCAGGAAGCCGACGGCGAAGGTGGCCAGGGAGGCGAGGGTGGCGGCCAGCGGGGAGGTGCCGGCAAAGAACTGCTCGCCGAAGACGAGCGCCGCGGCCAGGCCGAAGAGGGTGAAGTCGTAGTACTCCACCACGCTCCCGACCATGCTCGCGGCGGCGACGCGGTTGCCTGACGCGCTCAAGGAGACTCCAAAGGACGGTCCAATATGAGTGTTGGGAGGGAGTTTTTCGTACGATTTCGTCTCTTGTCTATGGATTGGCCCAACCAATACTGTGCAAGGCATGAGACGCAGCAAGTCGCTGGCGGTCGCCGCCGCCGCCGTGGTGGCCTCGGCCGCCCTCCTCACCCCCGCCGCCTTAGCGCAGGCGCCCTACGAACCCACCGACGAGTCGCTCGCCCGGCACGTCGCCCCCCAGTGGTTCGAGGACGCCAAGCTGGGCTTCTTCATCACCTGGGGCGCCTCGTCCGTCCCCGCCTACGCCCCCGTGGACAAGGAGGACGAGAGCAAGTACGCCGAGTGGTACTGGTCCAAGATGAACACCAAGGACACCGCCACCCAGAAGCATCACCTGGCCACCTGGGGCAAGGACGTCGACTACGACGACTTCCTGACCGAGCACTGGAAGGCCGAGAAGTGGGACCCGAAGAATTGGCTGGACCTCTTCCGGCAGGGCGGCGGCAAGTACTACGTCCTGGTCGCCAAGCACCACGACGGCATCGCCCTGTGGGACAGCGCCTACTCCGACCGCACCACCGTCAAGTACGGCCCCGGCCGCGACTTCACCCGTGAGCTGGTCGAGGCCAACCGGGCCGGCGGCTACGGGCTGAAGGACGGCCTCTACTTCTCGATGCCCGAGTGGTACAATCCCGCCTCGCCCGTCCAGTGGGGCGGCTGGTTCGGCCGCGGCGCGCCCAAGAACCCCTTCACCGGCCAGCCCGTGCCCTACACCGGCTACAAACCGGTCGCCGACTACGTCAAGGACTTCCAGCTCCCGCAGATGAAGGAGCTGGTCGACAAGTACGACCCCGACCTGATCTGGTGCGACATCGGCGGCGTCAACGACTCCAACACCTTCATGGCCTACTACTTCAACAAGGCCGCCGAGCGGGGCAAGGAGGTGACGGTCAACAACCGCTGCGGCAACAAGGCGCACGACTTCACCACTCCGGAGTACGCCGTCGAGCCGGACATCAAGAAGAGCAAGTGGGAGGCCTCGCGCGGGCTCGGCCACTCCTACGGCTACAACGCGCAGGAGGGCCTCGACGAGACCCTCACCCCCGACCAGCTCGTCGACAGCTTCGTGGACATCGTCTCCAAGAACGGCAACCTGCTGCTCAACGTCGGGCCCAAGGCCGACGGCACCATCCCCGAGATCCAGGCCACCCGCGTGCGGGCCCTCGGCGCCTGGCTCCAGACGCACGGCGAGGCGGTGTACGGCTCGCGCCACTGGACGCAGGCCGAGGACAAGGGCGCGACCGTGCCGGTGCGCTTCACCACGCAGCCGCGCGCCTTCTACATCACCGCCCTGGACTGGCCCGGCGAGAAGCTGACGGTCACCGCCCCGGTCCCGGTCAGGGACGGCGACGTGATCACCATGCTCGGCGACCCGCTGCCGCTGCCGTACAAGAAGAACCCGGACGGCACGCTGGAGATCACCACGCGCAAGCCCAAGGGCGCCTACGCCTACACCTTCCGCATCGCCCGGCCCGGCTACCTGCCCTCCATGGAGCGGCTGCTCGGCGTCGAGGGCAGCGTCGCGCCGGCCAGGGCGGGGGAGAACGCCAAGGTCGAGATCACCCTGGCCAACCGCGGCGACAAGGAGATCGCGGCCGGCCGGCTGACCGCCCGCGCGCCCTTCGACACGCAGAGCTTCGCCTTCCCCAAGCTCGCCCCGCACACCCGGCTCAAGCAGACCGTCGAGCTGCCCATCCCGGCCGGGACCCGGTCCGGCTCCTACGAGGTGACGCTGGAGGCCGTCGCGGGCGTGCACGGCGCCTTCAGCGCCACCACGCCGCTCAAGGTCGTGGGGGAGAGCGTCCCGGTGGACCTGAGCGCGGTCTACGACCACGACTCGATCGCCGCCGCGGACGCGCCGAACGACGGCACCTTCGGCAACGCGCCGGTGGCCTACCCGGCCGAGGAACTGCCCGCCGCGGGCGAGATCGTCCACGACAACCTGCGCTTCCGGTGGCCGTCCGGCGCCACCGGCGTCAAGAACAACCTCAACGCCAACGGGCAGCAGGTGCCGATCCCTCCTGGGGCCTACAGCACGCTGCAACTGCTCGCCTCCGCCGGGTATGGCCCCGGCGGCAGCGACGTCACCGTCACCTACGCCGACGGCAGCACCGACGCCGCCAAGCTCACCGTGGCCGACTGGATGACCGGCGGCGATCGCGCGGTCCTCACGACCAGCCACCGCTACCAGTGGGGCAAACTGGCCGACGCGGTCACCAAGGTGTACCGCTACGAGATCCCGGTGAACCCGGACAAGCAGGTCACCGGCCTGACCATCGGCCGGCCGGCGGGCCCGAGCCAGAACACGGCCACGCACGTCTTCGCCGTCACCGCCGAACGCTGATCCCCGGCCCTCTTTACAGCTCCGATCTCTGCCTGCAACATTCCGGGAATGGAACCGCTTCCAAAGACTTGGAAGCGGTTCCAGCCAGAAAGGAGTTCCCATGACCGCCACCATCTACGATGTCGCCCAGCGGGCCGGCGTGGGCATCGCCACCGTCTCGCGCGCTCTGCGCGGCTCGGGATCGGTGCGTCCGGAGACCCGCGAGCGCATCCTGCGGGCCGCCGAGGAACTCCACTTCACGCCCAGCCGGCTCGGCGTCTCCCTCGCCCAGGGCCGGCACGCCGCCAACGGCATCGCCTTCCCCAACCTCAGCGCCCCCTACTACGCCGAGGTGCTGCTGGGCTACGAGGAGGTCACCTCCGAGCTCGGCCGGTCGGTGATCATACTGTCGGCCGGCGGCCGCGGCGTCACGCCCGAGCAGGTGCGCGACCTGGCCGGCCGGGTGGACGGGCTGGTCGTCCACGGCAGGACCGTCCCGGCCGACCTCCTCGCCGAACTGGTCGACGGGGGTCTGCCCACCGTCCTGCTCGCCGGCGCGCCGGTGGCCGGGGCCGACCTGCTCACCACCGAGAACACCGGCTCCGCCCGGCTGCTGGCCGAGCACCTGCTCGGCCACGGCCTGCGCCGCCTCGCCTTCCTGGGCGGCCCGAGCGGGGGACCCGACGTGGACGAGCGCTGGTCGGCCGTGGCCGCCGCGCTCGCCGCCGCCGGCGCCCCGCCGCCCCGGCCCGCCCCGCTGACCGAGTACGGCGTGGCCGCCGCCCGCCGGGCCGCGCTGGACCTGCTCGCCGGGCCCGACCGGCCCGAGGCGCTGGTCTGCGCGCACGACGAGGTCGCCCTGGGCGCGCTCGCCGCGGCGCGCGAGCTCGGCCTCGACGTCCCGGGCGACCTGGCCGTCACCGGCTGGGACGACATCATGGCGGCCGAGCACTCCTGGCCGCCCCTGACCACCGTCCGCCAGCCGCTGCGCCTGCTGGGCGCGACGGCGGCGCGGGCGCTCGACGAGCTCGTCAGCGGAGCCCGCACCGAGCCCGGGCACCGGATCCTGCCCACCGAACTCGTGCTCAGGTCGAGCTGCGGCTGCCGCTGAGCGGGACGCCCCGCAACCGCGCCGACCTGCCACGCCCTGTTGTGTAAGCGGTTACACCCACTCCCCGAGGAGAACCATGAGACTCGCCACCAAGGCCGGGCTCGGCCTGCTGGCCGCCGCCCTGGTCCTGACCGGCTGCGGCCGCTCGACCGGCACCGCCGCCCCCGAGCAGGCCAAGGAGGTCGCCACCGACACCCCCGCCACCGGCACCGTCAAGGTCTGGGCGATGGGCGGCGAGGGCGAGAAGCTCCCGCAGCTCGCCAAGGAGTACGAGGCGGCCAACCCCGGCGTCCGCATCGAGGTCACCGCCATCCCGTGGGGTCAGGCGCACGATAAGCTCGCCGGGGCCATCGCCGCCAAGACCACGCCCGACCTGTCCATGATGGGCACCACCTGGATGCCGGAGTTCGGCAGGACCGGCGCCCTCGACCCGGTGCCCAGCCTGATCGACACCACCAAGTTCTTCCCGGCCGCGCTGGAGCCGCCCACGGTCGACAAGACCCTGTACGGCGTGCCGTGGTACGTCGACACCCGCGTGCTCTTCTACCGGAAGGACATCCTCGACAAGGCCGGCATCAAGCAGGCGCCCAGGACCTGGGCCGAGCTCACCGCCGCCGCCAAGGCCGCCCAGGACAAGGGCGGCGCCAAGTACGGCATGTACCTGCCCCCGGGCAAGGGCGGCGCCGCCGACGTCTACCTGCCGTGGATCTGGCAGCAGGGCGGCGACATCCTCGGCGCCGACGGCACGTTCACCTTCGACACCCCGGAGAGCGTCAAGGCGCTCAGCTACTACCAGTCCTTCTTCACCGGCAAGCTGGCCCCGATGGCCACCCAGCCGGGCGACGCCGAGCGCTGGTTCGTCGACGGCAGCCTGGCCATGCAGATCACCGGCCCGTGGATGGTCAGCAAGTTCCTGGAGCTGGGTGGCCCCGGCTTCGCCGACAAGTTCGCCGTCGCACCCGTACCCGGCGACAAGACCCGCACCTCCTTCGTGGGCGGCGCCGACCTCGTCGTCTTCAAGGACTCGCCCAACCGCGACGCGGCCTGGAAGTTCGTCAACTGGCTGAGCGACCCCGCCGTCCAGGTCAAGTGGTACGGCCTGCAGAAGGACCTGCCCAGCGTGCAGGCCGCCTGGCAGAACCCCGCGCTGCGCGACAACGACAAGGTCGCGCCCTTTGGCGAGCAGCTCAAGGACGCCAAGGCCACCCCGCCGATCGGCACCTTCCAGCAGATCCAGAAGCTCATCGAGGACCAGTCCGAGAAGCTGATCGTCGGCGGCGTCTCGCCCGAAAACACCGCCAAGGCGCTCCAGCAGGGCGCCGAGCGCATCGGCACCGGCGCCTGACATGGCGACGGCCACCCTGCCCGAGTCCGCGCGGCGCGCGGCTGGAGCCCGGGCGCGGTCCTCCGACCGCACCCGGCGGGCGGTCGCGGGCTGGGTGTTCGCCCTGCCCTTCGTCCTGCTCTACGCCGCCTTCGAGCTCTTCCCGCTGATCGTCTCGGTCGTCATGAGCTTCACCGACATGAGGTCGACCGACCTGCGCGACCCGCTGAACATCAACACCGTCGGGCTGGACAACTTCGCCCGCATCCTCGGCGACGCCAAGTTCTGGCAGGCGACCTGGAACACCCTGGTCTTCGTCGCCTTCAGCGTGCCGTTCACCCTGGCCATCGGCCTGGCGCTGGGCATCGCGCTCAACTCCGGCGTCCGCCGCCTGAGGACCGTCTTCCGGATCGGCTTCTACCTGCCGGTGATCTCCAGCGGCGTGGCGGTGGCGGTCATCTGGCGCTACCTGCTCAGCACCGACGCCGGCCTGATCAACTCCGCGCTGCGGCTGGTCGGCATCGACGGCCCGGCGTGGCTCAACGACACCAGGACCGCGCTGCCGTCGCTGATCGCCATGGCGGTCTGGCGGCACGTCGGCTTCGCCATGGTGATCTTCCTGGCCGCGCTCCAGGGCATCCCGCGCGAGTTGTACGAGGCGGCCGAGATCGACGGCGCCGGCCGCCGGCAGGCCTTCCGGCACGTCACCCTGCCGCTGCTCCGCCCGGCGGTGTTGTTCATCGTGGTCATCTCGGTCATCGGCAACCTGCAGTTCTTCGAGGAGCCGTTCATCATGACCCAGGGTGGCCCGCTGGACACCACCACCTCGATCTCTTACCAGATCTATACCACCTTCGGCTTCGGCCAGTACGGCTACGCCGCCGCCATGTCGTGGGTGCTGTTCGTGATCATCGCCTGCCTGACGCTGCTGCAGTTCCGGCTGATGAGGGAGAAGTGATGGCGACCGGCACCCGGCCCGGCGAGTACCGCGGCCAGCCCTGGATCTACGGCGTCCTGGTCGTCGGCCTGGTCGTGGTCTGCCTGCCGTTCGTGTGGATGGTCTTCAGCTCCTTCAAACCGGAGGGCGAGATCTGGCGCTTCCCGCCGACCTTCCTGCCGGAGCGGCCGACCACCGCCAACTACGCCGACCTGCTCACTCAGCTCGACTTCGGGCGGCTCGCGTTCAACAGCGTGCTGATCGCGCTGGTCTCGACCGCGGGCAACCTGCTGTTCTGCTCGATGCTCGGCTACGCTCTGGCCAAGCTGGACTTCCCCGGCAAGCGGCTGGTCTTCGGGCTGGTCATGTCCAAGCTCATGATCCCCGGCATGGTGCTGGTCATCCCCACCTTCGTGGTGGTCGCCGCGCTCGGGCTGATCAACACCTACGCCGGCATCATCCTGCCGGGCCTGGCCGGGCCCATGGGCGTCTTCATGATGCGGCAGTTCATGCTCGGGCTCCCCGACGACCTGGCCGAGGCGGCCCGGATCGACGGGGCCGGCGAGTACCGGATCTTCTTCCGCATCTTCCTGCCGCTGTGCAAGCCGGCGCTGGCCACGCTCGGCATCCTCACCTTCCTCGGCTCCTGGAACTCCTTCCTGTGGCCGCTGATGGTCGCCCAGGACAAGGACCTGTTCACCTTGCCGGTCGGGGTCGCGCTGTTCGCCTTCGACCACCAGAACACCGACTACGGGGTGCTGCTGGCCGGCTCGACGATGCTCGTGCTGCCGGTCATCGCGGTCTTCCTGTTCTTCCAGCGCCACTTCGTGCAAGGCATCGCCACGACGGGACTCAAATGAGAAGGTTCCTCACCGCCACCGTGCTGACCGTGCTCACCGCAGTGCTGCTCGCCACCGGCCTGAGCGGTACGGCGGCAGCCGTACCCGCGCGGTTGCCGGACGCCGACCGCGCCGTCCTCACCCAGTACGCCGCCGACACCTGGAAGTCGCTCGAAGCGCTCGTCGCGCCCGAGACCGGGCTGCCGGCCAGCTACGTCAACGCCGACCTCACCGTCCGCTCGCACCAGACCGGGCCGACCCCGTTCGGCGGCTACCTCTGGTCGGCCACCACCGCCTGGCGGGTCGGCCTCATCGGTCGCCGCGCCGCCCGCGAGCGGGTCGAACGCACCCTCGACGCCCTGGGCCGGCTCGACTACCACCGGCCGACCGGCATGTTCTACCGCTGGTACGACCCCTACACCGGCGGGCTGAAGGACGCCACGCCGGCCTCGACCTTCCTGTCCAGCGTCGACAACGCCTGGACCGCGGTCGGGCTCATGGTGGTGCGCAACGCCTTCCCCGAACTGCGCGGCAAGATCTCCCCGCTGCTCGACCGGATGGACTTCCGCGCCTTCTGGCAGGACGGCGCCAAGGGCGCCAACGAAGGCGGCGGCCTGATGCGCGGCGGCATCTGGCCGGTGCCGCCGGGCGATGCGACCTGCACCGAGAAGGTGAACGGCGTCGACTACACCTGCCACTTCTACGGCGCGCTCGGCGAGACCCGGATGGTCACCTACGTGGCCGTCGCGCTCGGCCAGGTGCCCGGCGCGAAGGCCTACTACGGCCAGAACCGCACGCTCGCGCCGGACGACTGCGGCCAGGAGCAGAAGCCGGTCGGCCGCTACCGCACCTACGGCGGGGTCAAGGTCTGGGAGGGCGCCTACACCTACCGCGGCATGCGCCTGGTCCCCAACTGGAACGGCTCCATGTTCGAGGCGATGATGCCCAACCTGTTCGTGCCCGAGGAGCGCTGGGGCCCGCGGAGCTGGGGCGTCAACCACCCGCTCTGGGTGCGCGCGCAGATCGAGCACGGTCTCGACGAGGCGGGCTACGGCTACTGGGGCTTCTCTCCGTCCAACAACCCGGCCGGCGGCTACCGCGCCTACGGCGTGGACGCGATCGGCATGGGCGCCGACGGCGCCTACTCCGACCAGGACCGGACGCCGGTGGACACCGGCTTCGAGGGCTGCCGCCCGGCCCAGCCCGAGCCCGTGCGCTTCGGCGACGGCACGGTCACCCCGCACGCCTCCTTCCTCGCCCTGCGCTATGCGCCGCGTGAGGCGCTGGACAACCTGGCCAGGCTCAAGCGCGACTTCGACGTCTACGGCCCCGGCGGCTTCTACGACTCGGTCTCGGTCAAGAGCGGCCAGGTCGCCAAGGAGTACCTGACCCTCGACCAGTCGATGGTGATGGCCGCGCTCGGCAACGCCCTGGCCGGCGACCACCTGCGCGACTACTGGAGCCTCGGCCGGCCCGCCGCCAGGATCCGGCCGCTGCTGGCCGCGGAGGAGTTCTCCGCCGCGCCCCGCGAGCAGGGCTGGAGCGCCGACGAGGTCACGCTGCGCCGCTACGCCGCCGACACCTGGCGCTCGCTGGACGCGATGGTCGAGCCCGCCACCGGCCTGCCCGCCGACAACATCGGCGGCGACCTGGCCCCCGCCACCCGCAACAAGTCCACCTCGCCGACCAACATCGGCCTGTACCTGTGGAGCGTCGCGGTCGCCCGCGACACCGGGATGATCAGCGAGGCCGACGCGGTGGCCCGCGCGGGCAAGGTGCTGGCCACGCTCGCCACCCTCGCCCACCACCAGGGCATGTACTACAACTGGTACAACCCGGCCGACGGCCAGGTGGCGCAGAAGTACCCCTTCCTGTCCAGCGTGGACAACGGCTGGCTGGCCGCCGGCCTGATGGTCGCCCGCAACGCCTTCCCCGGCCTGCGCGACCAGGCCCAGGCGCTGCTGTCGCGGATGGACTTCCGGCTCTACTACGACCCGGCCGCCAAGCCGGGCACCGGCCTGCTGCGCGGCGGCGCCTACCCGGCCAAGCCCGACGACGGCCGCTGCGTGGTCGAGGGCCAGGGCGTCTGGTACACCTGCAACCACTACGCCGGCCTGGGCGAGACCCGCATCGCCGCCTACGTCGGCATCTCCCTGGGCCAGCTGCCCGCCGAGCTCTACTTCGGCCCCTGGCGCTCGCTGCCCGACACCACCTGCGGCCAGGAGCAGAAGCCGGTCGGCTCCTACCGGACCCACCTCGGCCTCCAGGTCTGGACCGGCACGTACGGCTACCGCGGCATGCGCCTGGTGCCGAACGCCGGCGGCTCGATGTTCGAGGCGCTGATGACCACCCTGGTCGTGCCCGAGGAGGAGTGGGGCGCCAAGAGCTGGGGCCGCAACCACCCGGTCTTCGTCAAGGCGCAGATCGAGCACGGCCTGACCGAGGCCGGCTACGGCTACTGGGGCTTCTCCCCGGCCAACAACCCGGCCGGCGGCTACCGCGCCTACGGCGTGGACGAGATCGGCTTCAGCACCGGCGGTTACTTCTCCGACCAGCAGAACACCGCCGTGGACGTGGGCTTCGAGGGCTGCCGCCCGGCCCAGCCGCGCCCGGCGACCTGGGGCGACGGCGTCGTCACCCCGCACGCCGCGGCCCTGGCCTACCGCTATGCGCCGCGCGAGGCGCTCGACAACCTCGCGAAGCTGCGCCGCAACCTGGACAGCTACGGCCCCGGCGGCTTCTACGACGCGATCGCCGTCAAGTCCGGCCAGGTCTCCAAGCGCTACCTCAGCCTCGACCAAGGCATGTTCCTCGCCGCCGCCGGCAACGCGCTGACCGGCGACAAGCTGCGCGCCTATTTCACCGCGGGCGAGGCCGAAACCAAGCTCAAGCCCGTGATGGGCCTGGAGGAATGGGAGTCGCACCCATGATCGGCAAGACCCTGCTGGCCCTCGCTCTGCTGCACCCGGCCGCCGTGACCGGGGCGGCCGAACCGTACCGGCCGACCTACGAATCGCTCGCCCGCCACCAGGTGCCGCAGTGGTTCGAGGACGCCAAGCTCGGCATCTTCATCACCTGGAACCCCTCGTCGGTGCCGGCCTTCGCGCCGAAGGAGGGCCGGCCGGCCGGCTCGCCGTACGCGGAGTGGTACTGGAAGGAGCTGCAGCAGAACAAGAGCGGCCCGACCTTCAGGCACCACAGCGAGACCTACGGCCCCGGCGTGGTCTACGACGACTTCCTGCGGCAGTGGAAGGGCGAGAAGTTCGACCCCCGCGCCTGGCTGAGCCTGTTCAAGGCGGGCGGCGCCAAGTACTACACGCTGGTCACCAAGCACCACGACGGCGTCGCGCTCTGGGACACCGCGACCAGCGACCGCAACAGCGTGAAGTACGGCCCCGGCCGCGACATCGTCAAGGAGCTGGTCGAGACCAACAACCGGGAGTTCGGGCTGAAGAACGGCCTGTACTACTCGATGCCCGAGTGGTTCCATCCGAACATGCCCAAGGTGGGTGGCGGCTGGTTCGGCGGCACCGGCCCGAAGAACTGGCTGACCGGCGAGGACGTGCCCTACACCGGCTACAAGCCGATCACCGACTACGTCCGCGACCACCAGGCGCCGCAGCTCAGGGAGCTGATCGACCGCTTCTCGCCGGACGTGATCTGGTGCGACATCGGCGGCTTCGACGTGGACGACAGCCCCAACGTGCACGCCTACTACTTCAACAAGGCGGCCGAGCAGGGCAAGGAGGTGGCGGTCAACAACCGGTGCGGCAGCAAGGTGCCGCACGACTTCACCACCCCCGAGTACGCCGTCGAGCCGACGATCAAGAAGACCAAGTGGGAGGCCTCGCGCGGCATCGGCAGGTCCTACGGCTACAACGCGGCCGAGCTGCCCGCCGACTACCTGAGCGCCGACCAGCTCATCGACTCCTTCGTGGACATCGTCGCCAAGAACGGCAACCTGCTGCTCAACGTGGGACCGAAGGCGGACGGCAGCATCGAGGCGACGCAGGACCAGCGGGTGCGCGAGCTCGGCGCCTGGCTGAAGGTCAACGGCGAGGCGATCTACGGCTCTCGGTACTGGACCCAGGCCGAGGACCCCGGGGCGGGCGTGCCCGTGCGCTTCACCACCCAGCCGCACGCCTTCTACGCCACCGCCCTGGCCTGGCCGGGCGCCGAGCTGAAGCTGACCGCGCCGATCCCGCTCCGCGACGGCGACCAGGTGCACCTGCTCGGGCACCGCCGGCCGCTGAAGTGGACCCGCAACGCCGACGGGACGATCTCCGTCGACACCTCCAGGCTGACCGACCCCGGCAGCCACGCCTACGTCTTCCGCTTCGCCCGCCCGGGCTACCAGCACGCGCTGGAGGCGCTGGTCGGCGTGGAGGCGGCGGCCGTGCAGGCCAAGCCGGGGGAAACGGTCGAGGTGCCGGTCACCCTGGTCAACCGCGGCGACCGCCCCACGACAGCGGGCCTGGTCACCGTCACCGGGCCTGGCGGCAGCCGCGCGGTCGCCAAGGCACCCGCGCTCAAGCCGCACAGCCGCGCGAGCGTGCGGGTCTCCTTCACCGCCCC
This sequence comes from Nonomuraea sp. NPDC050328, assembly GCF_044459405.1. Lineage (NCBI taxonomy): Bacteria > Bacillati > Actinomycetota > Actinomycetes > Streptosporangiales > Streptosporangiaceae > Nonomuraea > Nonomuraea sp. NPDC050328. The sequence continues at coordinate 33,608 of NZ_JBITIW010000018.1, forward strand.
CGGCACGCCCGGCGAGGCCGAGCTCAAGGTGAGCGTGGTGGTCGGCGGCGGCATCCACCCGGTGTTCGAGACGAGGGCGCCGATCAACGTCCTCGGCCCGGTCACCCCGGTGGACCTGTCGGCCGCCTACGACAACGACGGCATCGCCACGGCGGCGGACCCGGCCGACGGGGACTTCGACGGGGCGGGCTCGACCTACCCCGCCGAGGAACTGCCGGCCCCGGGGCTCTGGGAGAGCCCGCAACGGCTCGCCTTCCGCTGGCCGGCCGCCCAGGACGGGGCGGCGAACAACGTCGTCGCCGCGGGGCAGCGGCTGGCCGTACCGGCGGGCAGGTACCGCAAGCTGCACCTGCTGGCCTCGGCCGGATTCGGCCGGGACGGAAGGACCACGGTGACCGTCACCTACGCCGACGGCTCCACGCAGGCGCTGCCGATGACCTTCGCCGACTGGCTGAGCTCCGGCACCACCCCGGTCGCCGTCGCCACCCGCTACCGCTACCTGGCCAGCGGAGCCAAGGACATCGGCGCCCACGTCAACCTGCACTCCTTCGCCGTCGATCCGGCCAAGGAGGTCGTCTCCGTCTCGGTGGGGAAGGCCACCGGCTTCAACCCCCGGGTGGCGCTGCACCTGTGGGCCCTGACCATGGAGAGCTGAACCCATGCGACCCAACATCGTCTTCATCATGGCCGACGACCACGCGGCCCACGCGGTGAGCGCCTACGGCAGCAAGATCAACCACACGCCGCACATCGACCGCATCGCCGAGGAGGGGGTGCGGCTGGACAACTGCTTCTGCACCAACTCGCTCTGCGCGCCGTCGCGGGCCTCGATCCTGACCGGGACCTACAACCACGTCAACGGGGTGCGCACGCTCTCCACCGAGTACGACTCCAGCCAGCCCGCCCTCCCGGAACTGCTGCGCGCGAGCGGCTACCAGACCGCGCTGGTCGGCAAGTGGCACCTCGGCCACGGCCCGGCGCACGACCCGCGCGGCTTCGACCACTGGACGGTGGTGCCGGACCAGGGCCGCTACCACAACCCGGTGTTCATCCGGATGGACGGCACGCAGCACACGGTGCCCGGCTACGCCACGAACGTCATCACCGACCTGTCGCTCGACTGGCTGGACCGGCGCGATCCGGAGCGGCCGTTCTTCCTGATGGTCCAGCACAAGGCGCCGCACCGGAACTGGGAGCCCGAGGCGCGCTACCTCGACCTGTTCGAGGGGCAGGACCTGCCGGTGCCGGAGACCTTCTTCGACCGCTACGAGGGCCGGGCCGAGGCGGCGCGGGCGGCGAAGATGCGGGTCGCCGAGCACCTGCGCATCGACGACCTCAAGAAGCTCCTGCCGCCCGGGCTGACCGAGGACGAGCAGGCGCTCTGGAAGTACCAGGTTTACATCAAGGACTACCTGCGCTGCGTGCAGAGCGTGGACGACAACGTCGGGCGGGTCCTCGACTATCTCGACGAGCACGGGCTGAGCGAGGACACCCTGGTCGTCTACACCTCCGACCAGGGCTTCTTCCTCGGCGACCACGGGTGGTACGACAAGCGCTTCATGTACGAGGAGTCGCTGCGCATGCCGTACGTCATGAGATATCCGCGCGAGATCCCGGCCGGCGGGACGAACGCGGACCTGGTGGTGAACGTGGACTTCGCGCAGACGCTGCTCGACTACGCCGGCGTCGAGCCCCATCCGCGCATGCAGGGCCGCTCCTTCCGCCCCCTGCTGCGCGGCGAGCGCCCGGCCGGCTGGCGCGAGTCGGTCTACTACCGCTACTGGGAGCACGACGACGGCATCCACCACGTCTGGGCCCACTACGGCGTGCGGACCGAACGGCACAAGCTCATCTACTACTACGCCGCCGGCCTGGGCATCCCGGGCGCCTCCGACCGGGTCTTCGAGCCCGAATGGGAGCTGTTCGACCTCGCCGAGGACCCCTGGGAGCTGCACAACCGCTACCACGACCCGGCCTACGCCGCCGTCCGCGCCGAGCTGGAGGCGGAGCTGGCCAGGATCCAGGCGGAGATCGGAGACACCCCGCATGTACGAGCCGACGCTTGAGTCGTTGCGGCGGCACGAGACGCCGCAGTGGTTCGAGGACGCCAAGCTGGGCGTGTTCCTGCACATGGGCCCCTACTCGGTGCCCGCGTGGGCGCCGGTCGAGGGCTGGCCGGCCGGCAGTGACTACGCCGAGTGGTACTGGAAGGAGCTCAACCGGCCCGGCAGCCCCACCCGCGAACGCCACCGCGAGGTGTACGGCGAGCACGTCGAGTACGACGACTTCCTGCACGCCTGGAAGGCCGAGCGCTTCGACCCGGTCGAGGTGCACGCGCTGATCGAGGCGGGCGGGGCGCGGTACTACGTCTTCGGCGCCAAGCACCACGACGGCGTGGCCCTGTGGGACAGCGCCGTCACCGACCGCACCAGCGTCCGGTACGGCCCGCGCCGCGACCTCGTCGCCGAGGTGGTCGCCGCCACCCCGCCGGGGATGCGGGTGGGCCTCTACTACTCGATCCCCGAGTGGTACCACCCGCGCATGCCGGCCATCGGCGGCGGCTGGTTCGGCGCGGGGCCGCCGCGCAACGCCTTCACCGGGGAGCCGGTGCCGTACACCGGGTACCGGCCGGTCGAGGACTACGTGCGCGACCACCAGCTCCCGCAGCTCCTGGAACTGGCCGACCGGTTCGATCCCGACCTGATGTGGGCCGACATCGGGCTGGGCGGGGTCAACGACTCGCACGCCTTCATGGCGCACTACTTCAACCGGCGGCCCGATGTGGCGGTCAACAACCGCTTCGGCAACGGCGTCTACGACTTCACCACGCCCGAGTACTCGGTCGAGCCGGTCATCCGGCCCGGCAAGTGGGAGGCCTGCCGCGGCGTCGGCCGCTCCTTCGGGCACAACGCCGCCGAGGGGCCCGAGCACCACCTGACCGGGGCGGAGCTGATCCGGCTGTTCGCCGACGTGGTCAGCAAGAACGGGAACCTGCTGCTCAACCTCGGTCCAGCAGCGGACGGAACCGTTCCCGAGCTCCAGCGCCGGCCGCTGCTGGAGCTCGGGGCGTGGCTCGCGGTGCACGGCGAGGCGATGTACGGCTCGGCCCCCTGGAGCCGGCCCGACGACCCGCTCGCCTCGGTCCCGGTGCGCTTCACCACGCAGCCGCACGCCTTCTACGTCACCACCCTCGGCGATCCGGCCGGTGAGCTCCGGCTGCGCGCGCCGGTGCCGGTCGAGACCGGTGAGCACGGGACGCGCACCGAGATCGTCCTGCTCGGGCACGGACCGGCCGGGTGGCGGCTCGACGGGGAGGAGCTCGTGGTGGAGGTGCCGTCTGGCCTGCCGCCCGCGCCCGCCCGGACCTTCCGGCTGGCCCGGCCCGGCTACGACCCGGTGAGCGCGATCCTCCTGGGGGTCACCGTCACCGCCGAGCCGGTGCGGCCGGGTGAGGCGGCGGAGGTCACCGTCACGCTGGCCAACCGGGGCGAGACGCACGCCCCGGCGGGCCGGCTCACCTGCGGGCCGGCCGACCTGGCCACGCCCGCGCTCGCGCCGCACACCCGGCACCGCCTCAGCCTCACCGTGCCCTTCGCGGACGTCGTGATCCGGGTGCAGGTCACCAGCGGGGCCGAGCGCTTCGGGGCGGCGACCGCGGTCGTCGAGCTGGGCGACAGCCTGCCGGTCCGCCTGCCGTACGACAACGTGGGGGCGGTCGCCGGACGGGAGACACAGGCCGGTCCCGAGGTGGCGCGGCACATGGAGCAGGACGCCGGGCCGGCCGGTGAGGCCGTGGCGGGGCAGCCGGGCTTCACCGGGACCGGCGGCACCTACCCCGCCGAGCTCCTCCCTCCCCCCGGGCCGTTCCACTCCCGGCGGGTGCGCTTCGAATGGCCGCGGCACGCACCGGGCCGGCCGGACAACCTGCTGGCCAGCGGCCCCGAGGTCGCCATCCCCGAAGGAGCCCGCCTGCACCTGCTCGCCTCCGCCTACGGCCGGTGGAAACCGGTCGAGGCCCGGCTGACCGTCCGGACCCGGAGCGGCGACCGCCACGAGCACACCCTGCTGGTCGGCGACTGGCGCAACCCGGCCGCCGACCCGATCGCCCTCCACCTGCCGTACGTCCACTCACCCCGCGGCGAGCGCGAGCCGGACGGCTTCGTCTACCACCACACCGTCCCGCTCCCACCCGGCGCGCGCTCCTTCACTCTCACCGGCGACAACGTGCACGTGTGGGCGGTCACCGTGGAGACCTGACACCCCACCACTCGACCTCGAGCCCCTCGGGCGCGTCCACCACCCGCAGCGCGGCGAACTCCCCGGACAGCGGCAGCTCGTTCCAGACCGGATACGGCTGGGCGGTCACCACCGCCAGGTCCTCCCACGGACCGCCCGGAGTCCTGGCCCCCTGGAAGCGGGTGCCGCGGACCGCGTCGAGCGCCTCGGCGACCGGCGCGCTCCACCGGCCCGCCTCGGTGCCGCCTTCCGGGACGCGCGGCCGGAACCGCACGCGGGTCACCCGGCCCGCGCCGAGCCGTACCTCACCGGGCACCCGGTCGAGCTCGGTCAGGAAGGCGTCGGCGTCGGGATAGGCGGGCGGGCCGCAGAAGCGCGCGCCGAGCACCTCCAGCGGCCGGCGCAGGTAGGACTCGAAGTAGGCGTCGGGCTCCTGCTCGGCCCAGTCCGCCCAGACGCAGAGCTGGTAGCCGAGCGGACCGGGCGCGGGCCGCCAGTCCTCGTAGAGCCGGCGCGGGTCGGCCGCCACGTACGGCTTGCCCGCCAGGTTCCCCGGCGCGGTGCGCGGGGTGACGTAGTGCGTGGCCGACGGGCTGGCGATCACCTCGTAGCCGTGCCGGAGGAACCAGGCCAGCCGCTCCTCGTCGGTGTCCCAGGCGACGATCCGGATGTCGCGGTCGGGCCAGAGGTGGAAGTCGCCGCCGGAGGCGCGCTCCCACCAGTTCCACATCTCCGGCCGCCGCCCGCGCGAGCGGACCACGCCGGCCAGCTCGTTCATGAACGCCACCAGCGCGTCGCCCGCGGTGTAGGCCGGGTCGAGGCTGCGGGCGTGGTCGTTGAGCGCGGCGCACGCCGACAGGCCCGGTTCGATCGGCCACTCGTCGCCGCCCAGGTGCACCGCGGGCGTCTCCAGCGCGTCGGTGAAGGCGGCGAGCAGTCCCTTGATCCAGTCGCGGTTGGCCTCGCGGGTGATGTCCATGGTCCAGCCGTCGGTGGGGGAGCCGTGCCAGTAGGCGCCGTCGTTGAAGTGCTCGGCGCCGGGTCCGGTGAAGCGCAGCTCGGGGTGGTAGCGGATGATCGCGGTGGCGTGCGCGGGCAGGTCGATCTCCGGCACCACCTCCACCCCGTGCCCGGCGGCCAGCCGGACCAGGTCGTTGATCTCCTCCGGGGTGTAGCTCCGCTCGGCGGCCAGGCCCTCGTAGTCGGGCAGGCGCAGCCGGAAGGCGTTCCACTCGGTGAGGTGGAGCTGGAGCCGGTTGTAGCCCAGCGCGGCGATGCGCGGAATGAAGGCGCGCAGGTAGTCGAGCTCCCAGTAGCGGCGGCCGAGGTCGAGCATCACACCGCGCACGGCGAGTGGATCATTCATGCTGCGCAGTATCCCCTTTATGGGGACATGTCCACGTGACACGCTCAAGCGGTGAACGATCCCCCGGCCGCGGCAGGCCCTCCGGAGGAGGAGCGGCCGTTCACCATCGACGACCTCATGCGCCAGGACGGCACCCCGCGCGACTGGCGGGACCTGCCCCGCCTGCTGGCCGCCTCCTTCCGCCTGGCCCGCCGGGCCGCCCCCAGGGAACTGCTGTGGGCATCCGGGCTGCAGGTCTTCAACGGCGTCGCGGTGGCCGCGCAGCTCCTGGTCGGCCGCGAGCTGCTGGAGGTGCTGTTCGGGCCCGGCGCCAGCCTGCCCGCGCTGCTGCCCTGGCTGGCCGCCCTGGTCGCGGTCGGCGCGCTGCAACGCTTCGCCGCCATCGCCGAGCAGGAACAGAACGAGCTGCTGCGCGAGCTGGTCAACCAGCACACCCAGAGCCGGATCCTGGGCGTGACCGCCAAGGTGGACCTGGCCGAGTTCGAGGGGCACGAGTTCTACAACCGCCTCCAGCGCGCCACCATGGGCTCGGGCATGCGCACCATGCAGATGGTGCAGGGCCTGTTCATGCTCGCCCGCGCGGTGACCGCCGCGGCCGGCGGGCTGGCCGTGCTCTTCGTGCTCCAGCCGCTGCTCATCCCGCTGCTGCTGCTCACCGCGGTGCCGCTGTGGCTGGTGACCAAGCTGAACAGCCAGGCCACCTTCAGGTTCTTCGTCGGCATGACGCCGCTGGAGCGGGCCCGGCAGTACCTCGCCCACCTGCTCACCGACCGCGGCACGGCCAAGGAGGTGCGGGCCTTCGGCCTGGCCGGCTACCTGCGCGACAAGCACGCCGGGCTGAGCGCCGAGCGGGTGCGCGAGCTGCGCGAGATGACGCGGAAGGTGATGCTGCGCTCGCTGGCCGGAGCGGTCGGCTCCGCGCTGGTGGTCGGGGCGGCCTTCGCCGCGCTCGCCTGGCTGCATCTCAGCGGGCGGCTCGACCTGCCCTCCGCCGGGGCGGCCGTCGCGGCGATGATCCAGCTCGCCGGGACCACCGCCCAGCTCGGCGTCGGCACGGCGCAGCTCTACGAGGCGTCGCTGTTCGTCCGCGACTACGAGGAGTTCCTGCGGCTCGGCGCCGGGCGGGAGGCGCCGGCCGAGTCCGAGACGCTGCCGCCCTTCACCGAGCTGCGGGCCGAGGGGGTCACCTTCGCCTACCCGGGCTCCGCCGTACCCGCGCTGCGCGAGGTGGACCTGACCGTCCGCGCTGGCGAGGTGACCGCGCTGGTCGGGGAGAACGGCTCGGGCAAGACCACGCTGGCCAAGCTGCTGGCCCAGCTCTACCGCCCGGACACGGGCCGGATCACCTGGGACGGCCACGACACCGCCCGCTCACCGCAGCACGAGCAGATCACCGTCATCTTCCAGGACTTCGTGCAGTACCACCTGACCGCCCGCGAGAACATCGCCCTGGGCCGCCACCGGCAGGCCGCCGACGACGAGGCGGTACGGCAGGCGGCCCACCAGGCCGACGCGGGCTTCCTGGAGAAGCTGCGCGACGGCTACGAGACGATGCTCGGCCGGGAGTTCATGGGCGGGGTGGACCTGTCGATCGGCCAGTGGCAGCGCGTCGCGCTGGCCAGGGCCTTCTTCCGCCAGGCGCCGTTCATCGTGCTGGACGAGCCCACCGCGGCCCTCGACGCCCGCGCCGAGCACGAGCTGTTCGTGCGGATCAAGGAGCTGTTCGCCGGGCGGACGGTGCTGCTCATCTCGCACCGCTTCTCGACCGTCCGCTCGGCCGACCACATCTACGTGCTGCACGAGGGGCGGATCGTGGAGCACGGCGGCCACGCGGAGCTGATGGCACTGGGCGGACGCTACGCCGAGCTCTTCACCCTCCAAGCCGCCTCCTATACGTGAGCGTCTTCCGGGCCCGCCTCCTACACGTGACCGAGGCGGCGGATCAGGGTGCCGGCCGCCTCGATGACCTCCATCGCCTCCGCCCGCGTCTCGCACATGGCCACCTCCCGCCCCGCCTCGCCCATCGCGCTGGTGAACATGCCGACCTTGAGCCGCTCGAAGGCGCCGCCCCCGGCCCGCAGCAGCACCGAGTTCTGCCGCAGCCAGTCGCGCCCCCGGCCGCGCCGCAGCGCCTCGAAACCGGGCGGCCCTCCGCCGTCGGAGAAGAGCCGGACCAGGTCGCGCCGCTCCCAGCAGCCTTCGAGGAAGGCCCGCGCACCGGCGGCGAACAGCTCGATCGGCTCGGTGCACCCGGCCGCCTTGGCGGCGGCCACGGCCGAGGCGGAGGCCTGCTCGTGGGCGTTCTGGTGCTCCTCGTACAGCGCCAGGAAGAGCTCGCCCTTGTTGCCGAAGTGGTGGTAGAGGCTGCCGGTGCTGCATCCGGAGCGGCGCACCACCTCGGCGATGCTGGCGTCGGCGAAGCCGTACCGGGTGAAGACCTCGCGGGCCGCGTCGAGGATGCTCCGGCGGGTCTCCGCGGTACGGCTCCACTGCCAGGACATCACTCGATCGTAGCCGCGCGGGCGCTGTCCAGGACGCGTTGCGCGTCACGGTCGAAGAACCCGCGCGCCAGCAGGCAGAGCAGCCCGCCCAGGACCATCGGGATCACCAGCACGAACATGGCGGTGAGCAGCGAGCCGCTGCGGTCGGAGGCGATGCCGACCACCAGCGGGCCGACCGCCGCGCCGGCGGTGGTGAACAGTTGCAGCACCGCGAAGGCCAGGCCGCGCGAGTCGGCTCCGACCACGTCGGCGATGGCGGCGGTCATGTTCGGGATGGCGGTGGCCGACAGGATGGTGAAGACGAGCACCATCACGATCAGCGCCAGGTAGCTGTCCATCATCAGGGCCAGCGCCTGGACCACCGCGCCGAGGGTGATGCCGAGCCCGCCGACCAGCAGCCGGCCGCCCTTGCGGGTGCCGTGCGCGCGGCGGCCCATCCAGGCGCCGAGCAGGGTGCCGATCAGCACGCCGACCACGCTGATCAGGCCGGCCACCGAGCTGGCCTCGCCGAGCGGGACCTTGAAGGCGCGGAAGATGTAGGTGGGCATCCAGTAGGCGATGCCGGCCAGGCCGACGGTGAGCACGCCGATGCCGACCGAGACCAGGGTCAGCGTGGGGATCCGCAGCATCGCCTTGACCTGCCCGGCGAACTTGATCCGCCCGGCCAGCCGGTCGGACAGGCCCTCGGTGGGGCGCGGCCCGACGGCGGTCTCGGGGACCGGCACCGGCTCCTTGCCGCCGAGGGCGATCACCCGGTCGAGGAAGCCGCGCGCGGGCTCGCGCAGCCACCACACCAGCAGGGCGGTCAGCACGCCGGGGATGGCCATGATCATGAAGCCGGTGCGCCAGCCGAGCCCGGCGGCGAGCACGCCGCCCAGCGCGGTGCCGAGGCCGCCGAGGTAGGTGGTCACCCGCACCAGCCCGTAGGCCTTGGGCCGGTTGGTGGGCGGGTAGTAGTCGGCCAGCAGGCTGCCCGAGGCCGGGTTGTCGATGTTCTCGGCGGCGGCGAGCACCGTGCGCATCAGGAAGAAGATCGCGAAGCCGGTGGCCAGGCCGGAGCCGAGCGTGGCCAGGCCCCAGACGAAGACCACGACGGCGATGATCCGGGTGCGGTTGTAGCGGTCGGCCAGCCAGCCGGCCGGCAGCGCCACGACCGCCGCGGCCAGCGCCGCCGCGGTCGGGATCGAGCCGAGCTGGGTGTCGCTCAGGCCCCATTCCGCCTTGAGCAGCGGCAGCATGCCGGACAGGAGATTGGCCTCGACCCGGTCGACCAGACCGACGATGAACAGGACGATCAGCGGGGCCCAGCCGTACGGTGCCGGGTCCATCGCGCTGATTCCGGCGCGTGGCGGCGTCCCCAGCCGCCCGCGATCCGCTGCAACGACCATCGTGTGCTCCCTTGCGCTAGAACCTTTTTCTAAAATTTGGTTCTAGTGGGGGAGAGTGCCACAGATCACACCGCACCGGTAGTCTCCGAAGCTGTGAAAGAGCTGACCGAGCGGGTCAGGCGGTTCGCCGACGAGCGTGACTGGCACCGTTACCACACGCCCAAGAACCTGGCGATGGCCCTGGCCGGCGAGGTCGGCGAGCTGCTGGCCGAGCTCCAGTGGCTGACCCCCGACGAGGCCGCCACCGTCATGGACGACCCGGACGCCGCCGCGCGGCTGCGTTCGGAGCTCGCCGACGTGCAGATCTACCTCGTACGGCTGGCCGATGTCCTCGGCGTCGACCTGATCGAGGCCTCGCACGCCAAGATCGACGTCAACGAGGGCCGCTTCCCGCCGGATCCGCCTGATTGAATGCGCCCATGGCGCAGAATTTCGGTGATCACCAGCTCGGCATCTACCTGTCCGGGATGCTGGAGGCCAAGACCCCCGCCCTCACGACCGACCTGGCCGCCCTGGAGGAGCACGCCCGCCACGCGCTCAGCCCCGAGGCGCTCGGCTACATCGTCCCCAGCGCCGGCAGCGGCGCCACCGCCCGCGCCAACCGCGAGGCCTTCGACCGCTACCGGATCGTGCCGCGGATGCTGCGCGGCGTCGAGCGCGAGCGCGACCTGTCGGTGGAGATCCTCGGCACCCGGATGCCCGCGCCGGTCATGATCGCCCCGATGGGCGTGCAGACCCTCGCGCACCCCGAAGGCGAACTGGCCACCGTGCGCGCCGCCGCCGCGCTCGGCCTGCCGTACATCCACTCGACCATGGCCGCGCACTCCTTCGAGCAGGTGGCCGAGGCGGGTGGCGACGCGCCCCGCTGGTACCAGCTCTACTGGCCGGCCGACGAGGACCTCTGCCGGAGCTTCCTGGCGCGGGCCAAGGCGGCCGGGTGCACCGGGCTGGTCGTCACCCTCGACACCGGGCTGCTCGGCTGGCGGCCGGCCGACCTCGACCGGGGCTACCTGCCCTTCCTCAGCGGCGCCGGGCTGGCCAACTACCTCACCGACCCGACCTTCGCCGGCGTGGACAACCCGGTGCTGCGCTGGGCGGGCCTGTTCGGCAACCCGGGGCTGACCTGGGCCGACCTGCCGTTCCTGCGCACGCACTGGGACGGCCCGATCCTGCTCAAGGGCATCGTCTCGGCCGAGGACGCGCTGCTGGCCGCCGAGCACGGCGTGGACGGCGTGGTGGTCTCCAACCACGGCGGCCGGCAGGTGGACGGCGGCATCGCCGCCCTGGACGCGCTCCCGCGGATCGCCGAGGCGGTGGGGGAGCGGCTGACCGTGCTCTTCGACTCCGGCATCCGCACCGGCGCCGACGCGGTCAAGGCGCTCGCGCTCGGCGCGCGGGCCGTGCTCGTCGGCCGCCCGGTGCTGTACGGCCTGGCCCTCGGCGGCCAGGAGGGCGTGGAACACGTGCTGCGCTGCCTGCTGGGCGAGCTGGACATCACCCTCGCGTTGTCCGGCCACTCCGGTCCCGGCGACCTCGCGGGCCTGGTGACCGGCGGCCCGATGTCGCACTGACTGGGCGCTCGTGGGAAACTTCGGATGTCCCCTACACCAGGAGGTCCTCATGACTGATTCCCAGGCTGAGCCCGAGTCGAGCTCTGACTCGCCGGAAGATGAGATGAAGCGCAAGTTCCGCGAGGCGCTGGAGGCCAAGCGTAACCAGCACGCCAGCGCGGAGGCCGGTGGCAGGGGCAAGGATCCGTCCAAGATCCATGGCGCCCATGGCCCGGCCGCCAACAAGCGTTCGTTCCGGCGCAAGAGCGGTTGATGCGCCCGGACCGAAGGGGTGTGGCCCTGGCCACACCCCTTCGTCATGTCCGGGCGACTTCGCTCGCCCTCGCTGCCCGCCGGGCTCGGGCGACTTTGCTCACACTTTCCGTTGGTCATGTCCCGGCTATTTTGATCACGGTCTTGCCCCTGGCCAGCCCCGCCCGGTTGCGGGCCACGGCCTCCGCCGCCTGGTCGAGCGGCACCTCCACGTCGACCCGCACCCGGTAGCGCTCGGCGTCCAGCAGGTCGGCCAGCGTCTCCAGCAGCACCACGCTCGCGCTGTTCTGGAAGTTGACCGCGTGCACCTCCCGCTCGGCCAGCGCGTCCACGTCCGCCACGCCCTGGGTGGTCAGCGCCATGCCACCGGGACGCAGCAGATCGGTGGCCGCCTCGAAGCCGCCCGCGTCCTGCACCAGGTCGAAGAGCACGTCCAGGCCCTCCGGATGCAACGCCCGCACCTGGTCCGCCACGGGTGAGGCGGTGTGGTCGATCACCTCGTCGGCCCCCAGCTCACGCACCAGCGGAGCCAGGTCCGCGGTCGCGGTGGCCACGACCCTGGCCCCCTGCGCGTCGGCGAACTGGACCACGCCCTGCCCGACGCCGCCGGTCGCGCCGACGACGAGCACCGTCTGCCCTGCGTCCACCCGCGCTTCTTTAACCAGGTTGTAGGCGGTCATCGAGGCCGTCGGCACCGCCGCCGCCTGGCTCAGCGTGAGCCCCCTGGGCGCCCTGGCCACCGAGCCGGCCTTGGCGACGGCGAACTCGGCGAAGGAGCCGCCCCCGGTGGACAGGCTCATGAACTGTCCGTAGACCTCCTCGCCCGGACGCAGCTCGGTGACGCCCTCCCCGACCGCCTCGATCACGCCCGCGCCGTCGTTGCCCATGACGAGCGGGAAGGCGTGCGGGACCACGTCCTTCAGCAGCCCGTCGGTGACCTTCCAGTCGAAGGGATTCAGCCCGGCGGCGTACATCCGCACCAGGACCTGCCCTGGTCCAGGCGTCGGAACGGGCACTTCCATGACCTCAGGACGCTCGCCGAATCGGGTGATAGCCACCGCTTTCATGATTCCTCCTCAATGATCGCATTTGAGGGGGATGAAACCCATGTAATCGAAGGCGTTCCGGCCACTCGGGAGGCGGGGTGGACCTGGAGTTTCGTGGGCATCCAAGGTAGATCTTCTGCCCTAATCATGGGTTTAGTTTTGCTTTTGCCCGTTTCTTGGCCTAATGTCCATTGAGTCAGGAGCCCGCTCAGCAGGGCAGACGCCGAATCCCGCGCCGCGCGGGAACCGGGGACCCACTTATCTGGGGTGAATCCGACGCATCGTCGGTAGGGCATCTCCACGCCCGAACCCGTCAGCTAACCCGGTAGGCGAGATGGAGAGGACAACCGCCAGTGCAGCACCGTGACAGATTCTCCGGCCGCGCCGTATCGGCACTCGGGTACTGATACCCCACCGCAACACCAACTGATCTTTTCGCGCCTCGCGTAGCGACCGTCGGCATCCCCTTATTGCCCGGCTACGCCCTTCATTGATCAGGCGCTGCCCCTGTCTCCGCACGAAGGACTTTCGCTTTTCATGACCGCCCGTTTTGGCATGCGCGCTTTCACCCTGCTCTCTTCCGGTGCGCTGGCCGGCCTCATGGCCATGACCGTCCCCGCCCACGCCGACTCCGTGCAGCTCACTCCGGTGGCCAAGCAGGAGCAGAAGCAGATCCTGCTCAAGGGCACCACCACCGCGTCCTACTACTGGGACGACTCCTCCGGCCGCAACGGCGACACCGGCCTGCCGGCCAGCGGCAAGCCCATGCAGAAGGGCATGGCCGCGAGCCCGAGCTGGCCCCTGTTCACCGAGGGCTACGTCGTCTACAAGGGCAAGAAGGCCCCGTTCTTCGTCGGCGACCGCGGTCCCGGCAACCCGTCCAACCGCGGCATCATGCTCGACCTGGACGCCAAGACCTTCGCCTACCTGCTGGGCGGCACCTTCAACGACAGCTCGCTCTCGGTCGAGGGCGTCGGCGGCGAGGGCCACGCCAAGGTGCAGTACGTCATCACCAAGTGGGGCGACGGCGTCGGCAAGAAGAACCACCCGGTCGCCTTCTCCACCGGCGCGTGGGGCCGCAAGGACAGCAACCCGGCCAAGCCCATCCCGCTGGTGAAGAAGACCGAGCCGAAGAAGGACCAGGAGCCCGAGGGCCAGGAGCCCGTCGTGGCCGCCGCCGCGGTCCCGGCCGAGCAGCCGGCCAAGGAGGCCACCTCCGCGGACCTGAAGACCATGGCGGTCAAGGAAGACGCCAACGGCAACAACTGGGGCGGCGTCCTGCTCGTCGGCGGCCTGGCCGTGCTCGGCGGCGGCGCGTACCTCGGTCGCGACCGCGTGCGCAAGCTCGTCCGCCAGTAGACCTTCCTCGAACCCCCCTCCTGAAGAGGCCCGGCACCGTGATCCCCCTCACGGCACCGGGCCTCTTCCTTTTCCTGCATGTGTGAGGGGTCTCTTCACGGCGGCCCTCCCTCCTCGCGGTGGGGTCCCTTTACGGCGGGCTACCAGAATGTCATTCTGTTCCCCGTGACCACGACCGTACCCGCGAACGGCATCGAGATCGCCTACGAGAGCTTCGGCTCCCCCGAGGGCCGCCCGCTCCTGCTCATCATGGGCCTGGGCGCCCAGATGATCCTCTGGGACGACGAGTTCTGCGCCCTGCTGGCCGACCGCGGCCACCACGTGGTGCGCTACGACAACCGCGACGTCGGCCTGTCGACTCACCTGCACGAGGCCGGCCCGCCCGACCTGGCCGCCGCGCTCTCCGGAGCCCCGTTCCAGCCCGCCTACCTGCTGTCCGACCTCGCCGACGACGCCGCCGCGCTGATGGACGCCCTGGGCTGGCCCGCCGCGCACGTGGCCGGCGCCTCGATGGGCGGCATGATCGCCCAGGAACTGGCCCTCTCGCACCCCTCCCGGGTGCTCAGCCTCACCTCGATCATGTCCACCCCGGGCAAGGCCGGTCCACCCACTCCCGAGGCCAGCGCCGCCCTGCTGTCGCCGCCCGCCCGCACCCGCGAGGAGGCGATCGCCGGAGCCCTGACGGCCTGGAAGGTCCTGGGCTCGCCGGGCTTCGGGCTGGACGCCGAACGCATCGCCCGCCGCGCCGGCCTCAGCTTCGACCGCGGCCACGACCCGGCCGGCGTCAGCCGCCAGCTCGCCGCCATCCTCGCCTCGGGCGACCGTACCGAACGGCTGGCCAAGCTCGACGTGCCCACCCTGGTCCTGCACGGCGAGCAGGATCCGCTGATCCAGCTCGCCGGGGGCCAGGCGACCGCCGAGGCCATCCCCGGCGCCCGCCTGGTCACTTTTCCCGGCATGGGGCACGATCTGCCCCGGCCGCTCTGGGAGCGGATCGTCACTGAGATCACCCGGCTCACCGCCGCCTAGAGCGGGGGTCGCGGCGGTGCCGCCCGCGGGCCGGGCGGCTCCGCCGTACGGGCGCTCAGACCTCGAGTTTCTCCTCGATGCCCCGCAACTGGTGCCGCGCGAGCGCCAGGTTGGCGCGGTTGCGGTCCAGCGCGAGGTAGAGGAACAGGCCCTTGCCGCCGCGGCCGGTCATCGGCCGGATGATGTGGTAATGCGTGCCGAGCGTGATGAGGATGTCCTCGATGTGGTCCTTCAGGCCCAGCGTGTCGATCGTCCGCATCTTGGCCTTGACGACCTCGGTGTTGCCCGCCGCCGCCACCTGCAGGTCGAGCTCCTTGGAGCCGCCCAGCACGCCGAGGGCCATGCCGCTGCCGTAGTCGACCACCGCCGCGCCGAGCGCGCCGTCGATGGCCATCATCTCCTTGAGGGAGACGTCCATGCCTGCCATCACTTACCTCCAGATCGTGATGCGATGGCGGCCAGTTTCGCCGCCGCTTTCCGGCCCTCCAGCCGCAGCAGACCGAGGTTGGCCCCCGGATCGGCGACGACTGCGAGGACGATCGTGGGGCCCGCCGCGTAGAACGCGGCGTAGCCGGCGCTCCCGGAGACCAGCGTCTCCTCCAGGGCGCCCTTGCCGACGAGGGTGGTCATCCGCCGGCTGAGGGCCAGCAGCGCCGAGGAGAGCGCCGCGGTCTGCTCGGCGCCGTCCCACTCGGGCTCGCAGGCGATGGTCATGCCGTCGACCGTGCACGCGATGCTCCCGGTGACGTCCGGCGTGCGCTCGCGGAGCAGGATCATCTCCTTGAGCACCTCCTCTTGCAGCTCCATGGACGGCCTCCTCCTTCTGCGGGTGAGGATCCTCACGCCAGCTCCTCCAACGCCTTCCTGAGCCGCAGGAGCACGTCGAGGTCGGTCGGCTCGTACGGCTGCGCCGGTTCGGCGGGCAGTTCGGTCTTGATCCGCCGCGGCAACGACGGCCGTTCGGCCACCGGCGCCACCCGCACCAGCAGCCCCGCGGCCGCCAGTTGCCGTACGGCCAGCAGCACCGTGTAGGCCGGGCGCCCGAGCCGCCGGGCCAGATCGAGCGGGGTCGCCTCGCGATCGGCCTGCACGAGGAGCTCCCACTGCAGGGAGGTGAGCACGACACGATCCCCTGGCAGGCGCCGCACGGGCACCACCGGGACGTTGTCCAGCTCCGTCGAGGACCAGGCCCGCTCCAACTCCGCCCTCCTCCGGCCGCACTCGCGCACGAGCCCGGCCACCTCGAAATACCATTGCGGTCCCAGCCAGTGCCGTTCGCCGGGCACGAACCGGGGACGCGCGCTCCTGGCCGGCAGCAGGAAGAAGGCGGCGTCCATCGTGCTGATCAGCGCGCAGTACTGCAGTTCGGCCCGGGTGAGCAGGCCCTGCTCGACCAGCGAGGCGGCCCCGTCCTTGTGGGCGCGGCGCAACGCGTTCTCGGTGACCCGGCCGTCGGCGGTGAGCACGTCCTCCAGCCGGGTCGAGGCGGAGCACTCGATGTAGGTCACCCGGCCGTCGCTGAGGAAGACCGTGCCGAGCCGGCCGACCCGTAACGCGCCGGTGGCGCGTTCGAGGGCCAGTCCGGACAGGAGGCTGTCGAGCGCGGGCACGGGCTACATGTCCAGCCGCGAGGAGATCGAGTGCAGCAGGTGCCGGGCCAGGGCGAGGTTGGATCGCTCCAGGTCAAGGTGGACATAGATGACCAGAGGCCCGTCGAAGCGGGTCTCCAGCGGGCGGAAGAGGTGGTAGCCGCGGTCGCTCACCACGATCATGTCCTCGATCCGGACCGTGCCGCCGGAGGAGGTCTGGGCTATGCCGTCCGTCATCACGCGCAGCGTCTCGCTCAGCGCGGCGGCGGAGTATTCGGGGTCGGTGCCTGATCCGCCGGCGGCCACGGCCATGCCGCTGTTGTGATCGAGAACGAGCGCGTCGATGGCACCCGGGATGGCCATCACCTCGGAGAGGCAGTCGTCTAGTCCAAGCACCGGGTCAGCGTAGGAGCGCTCGGCGTGATCGCGAGGCGGCCCGGCGGCCCGTCATGTCCCGGGGGAGAGGGTTTCTAGCCCCGGATGCCAAGAATGACCAACCAGTTGCTATCTATGTTGATAAATCGTCTTTTTGGGACGGGAGTTATTCCTCGGGCAGCAGGGCCTTTTCGTCGGGCTTGTGGACCAGCACGTTGGCCACGTACGACTTGACGGCGGCGTCGAGTCCGACGTCCGCGCCCGCCTCCTCCGACAGGTACCACCGATGGTCGAGCACCTCGTGGAAGAGCTGCGCGTGGTCGAGCTTGCGGCGCAGCTCGTCGGGGACCGCGGTGATGGCCGGCTGGAAGATCTCCGCCAGCCAGCGGTGCGCCACGACCGCCTCGTCCTCGTGCCGCAGCCCCTTGGCCACCCGGAAGCCGTCCAGGTCGTTGAGCAGCCGGCGGGCCTGGTTCTCCTCGGTGTCCAGGCCGGTCAGGCGCAGCAGGCGGCGCTGGTGGTGCCCGGCGTCGACCACCTTCGGCCGCACGATCAGCCGGCCGGTTCCGACCTTGCGGCGGACCATCATCTCGGCCACGTCGAAACCGAGCAGGTTGAGGCGGCGGATGCGCTGCTCCACCTTGTGCCAGTCCACCTCCTCGATGATCTCGTCGGAGGTGAGCTCGGCCCACAGCCGGTGGTAGCGGTTGACGATGTCCTCGGCCGTCTCCAGCGGGTCCACGTCCTTGTGCAGCAGGCCGCCCGCCTCCAGGTCGGACATCTCGCCGAAGATGTTGAGGTGCGCGATCTCGATGTCGTGCAGGCGCTGGCCCTCGCTGATCATCGGGTGCTCCTCGCCGGTCTCGGCGTCGACCAGGTAGGCGGCGAACGCCCCGGCGTCGCGGCGGAAGAGCGTGTTCGACAGCGAGCAGTCGCCCCAGTAGAAGCCGACCAGGTGCAGCCGGACCAGCAGCACCGCGAGTGCGTCGAGCAGCCTGGTGAGCGTGTCGGGACGCAACGTCCCCGACATCACCGCGCGGTAGGGGAGCGAGAACTGCAGGTGGCGCGTGATCAGCGCCGCGTCCAGACCCTCGTCGCGGCCGGTCACGTACGCCACCGGCTCCACCGCCGGGGCGTCCAGCCGGGCCAGGTCCCACAGCAGGCCGTACTCGCGCTTGGCGTACCGCTCGCTGATCTCCTTGATCGCGTAGACCTTGCCGCCCACGCGCGCGAACCGCACCACGTGCCGGGAGATGCCGCGGGGGAGATCCACCAGGTGGTGCTCCGGCCACTCGGCGAGCGGCAGGTGCCACGGGAGGCGGATCAGGTCGGGTTCGCCCAGCGCGCCGGTGATCTGGAGTGCCATCGCACCAGGATATGGTGCAAATGTGGACGAGTTTCTCACCTGGTACTTCGCACATAATCCGATCTCCGCGACCCTGCTCGGCGCGCCCGGCCACGAGCACACGCTGGGAGACTTCTCGGCCGCCGGACTCGAGGCCTACGAACGGGAACAGGCCTCCTGGCTCGCCCGGCTCTCCGCCGTCGAAGGCGGCAGCCTCGACGACCGGATCGACCGCGGGCTCGTCATGTCCCACCTGCGCGGCGAACTCGCCCTCGCCGACTGGCCCTGGTGGCGGCGCGACCCCACCGGCTACCTCGGCGCGATCTTCTCCTCCCTCTTCGTGCCGTTCCAGCGGGCCCTGTCGGAGGAGTCCGCCCTGGTCGCCGCCGCCATCTCGCAGCTCGCCGAAGTGCCAGGGGTGCTGGACGCCTGCCGTACCAACCTGGACCCCGACCTGACCGCCGACCTCATGGTCCAGCGCGCCCTCGGCCAGGCCCGTACGGCCCGCGGCCTGCTCACCCGCACCATCCCCGGCATGGTCCGCGACGAGAACCTCCGCGCCCGCCTGGCCGAAGCCGCCGAACCGGCCGCCGCCGCCTTCGACGACTTCGTCACCTTCCTCGAAGGCTTCCGCGCCGGCGGCTCCTGGCGCATGGGCGAGAAGCTCTACTCCACCCTGCTGCGCGAGCGCGAGATGCTCTCGTACGGCGCGGCCGAACTCCACGCCCGCGGCATCGAGCAGTGGAACCTCCTCGACGCCCAGATGACCGAGGTCTCCCGGCGCCTCGGCACCTCCGACGGCTGGCGGGCCGCGCTCGAGACCCTCATGGACGACCACCCGCCCACCCTCGAAGCCATGCGCGCCGAGTACGACGCCGAGACCCAGCGGGCCCGCGAGTTCGTCCGCTCCCGCGACCTGGTCACCTTCCCCGAGGGCGAGGAGTGCGTCGTCCTGCCCTCGGCCGAGTACAACCGGCCCATCCTCGCCGTCGCGCACTACATCGCCCCGCCGCCGCTCAGCTCCTCCCGGACCGGGTACTTCTTCGTGCCCTACACCCCGGACACCTTCACCCCCGAGCAGGTCCGCCAGCGGCTGCGCAGCAACCACCGCGCCGGCATGCCCGACATCGCCGTCCACGAGGCCTACCCCGGGCACCACTGGCACCTGTCCTACATGGCCGGCAACCCCCGTACCGTGCGCAAGGTCTTCCGCACGCCGTACTTCACCGAGGGCTGGGGCCTGTACGTCGAGAAGATGGTCCATGAGCAGGGCTACTTCGACACGCCCGCCACGGAACTCGCCTTCCTCGACGGCCGCATCTTCCGCGCCGCGCGCATCGTCGTGGACACCGCCCTGCACTGCGAGGACATGTCCATCGAGGAGGCCGAGACCTTCATGGCCACCAAGTCGGCGCTCTCGCCCGAGACCGCCCGCGGCGAGGTCAACCGCTACTGCGCCTGGCCCACCCAGGCGCCCTCCTACCTCACCGGGGCACTGGAGATCGACCGGATCCGGGAGTCGTTCAAGGGCAGCCTGAAGGAGTTCCACGACCGGATCGCCGGGTCCGGGGGGCTTCCTCTCGGGCTGGCGGAGCTTGCTGCCCTGGGGTAACTGCGCGGTCCTCGCGCTCGCGCGCTCGGGCTGTGCTTGTGGGGGAGCCGAGCTCCCCCACACCCCCTTGCCGGGGTCTCCCGAGTGTTGGGCGGCGTCGAGAGGTTCCCCGGAAGGCTGAGCATCGGGGATTCGGTGACCTTTCCTCCTGGGCCGGCGAGCGGGCTCGTCGGGCTGACCCGGGCCGATCCCGTGTCCTAGGCCGCTAGTTCAGCAGCCACTCGCCCCGCTGAGGGGCCAGGCCGCTGTCCAGGCCCAGTTGGAACTTCGCCAGGCGGACGCCGTCCGGGACCTCGAAGACGAGGGCGCCTCGGCGGGTGTCGGTGCCGGTCATGGAGACGAGGCCGCCGAAGCCCTGGGCCTCGCGGACGGTGGCGAAGGTGGAGCGGTACTGGCGGCCCTCGGTGTCGATGAGGGTCGATCCTATGGAGGGGGAGTCGCGGTAGGCGGCCTGGCCGGCGTTGGTCAGGGTCACCTCGACGGCCACGAACCGGTTGCCGGCGCTCGGTTTCATGAACAGGTTGTCGGGGGTGGCTGGGTCGAAGACCTTGACGACCTGGACCTCCACCTTGAGGGCGGGGTCGAGGCCCTCCAGGGTGAGTGGCCGGCCCACCGGGACCGCGGACGGCTGCTCGTCGGCGGGCTCCGGCTCTGGCTCCCCTCGGCTGGTTTGCGGGGCCGCCTGTTGGTCGACGGGTGGGGGCTGGGCTCCGGTGGTGACCGCTGGGCCGGCGGTCAGGGCGGCGGACGGCTCGATCCGCTCGCGGGCGGGGATGGCGGCGTCGTCGCCGACGGAGAACACCAGCGCCGTGCAGCCGCCCAGCAGGACCAGGGGCAACCCGATGGCGAGGATCAGAATCAGCGGCAGGTTGCTCCGGCGCGGCGGAGGTGGCGGCGGGGGTGGGAGAGCGGGCTGCTGGTAGCCGTAGGGGGAGGTGCCGGGCTGCGGCCCGTAGTGGGGCAGGTGGGCGGCGGGCTGGGGTGGGTACCCGGGCGGCTGGTGGGGGCCGGTGGGCTGCTGGCCGTAGGGGTCGTGCGGGGGGTGGGGGTAGCCCATGGTGTTCTCCTCGACACGGCTGGGACTGGTGGGACGCCCGGTTCGAGGAGGCGGTTTACGGCGTGCGGGTGTCCACATCCGGACAGTAACGGCCGGCCGTTCATCTGGTCACGCTTCCCCTAGACGGGGACGGGGGCAGCAGGCCGTGGAGCTGAGGGTCATCAGACGCTGGAACGGACCCGGCTGACGTCTCGCTTCTGGCGTTAAGTCAGCGCTTAACGCGGTGTCGCGCGATCCGGCCTTGCCGCTGCTGTGCCGTACCGGCCCGGCCTGCCGGCCTCGGCGCCGGAGGAGGCTCGCCGGTCGGTGGCCGCCGCGGTGGCCGACCCGTCGCTGGCGGCGGTCGCCCGGGAGCCGCGACTCCGGCCGCCCGGCAGCAGCCGGTCCCGGCCGCAACCCACTGAAAGACGGCCCACCGGCTCGGCGGGCGGGCCGGTGTCAGGGCCCGCGTCAGGCCGGCGACGGTCCCGTATCAGCGCAGCCCGCGATCGTAGACCCATCGAAGTTCACCACCGGAAAACAGGAGCTCACCACCATGTCCCTCTCCCTCACCACCCAGGACAAGCTGACCCTCCGCACCGCCGCCTACGGCGCCGTCTCGCTGCTGGCGGCCGCCGACGCCGCCGGTGCGCCGCACAAGTCCGCCACCGCCGGCTCGCTCGCCCTGTACGCGGCGACCGGCCCGGTCGGGCACGTGCTGGCCGAGAAGAAGCCGGGCGTGCAGCTCGAAGGCAAGACCGTGGCCGCGATGGCCGACCACGTCCTGCCCGCCCTGACCGCCTCCATGGCCCTGCTCACCGCGCAGGACCCGGCCGCGGCCGGCGACTTCCGGCACACCGTCCTGCTCGCCGTGGACGCCGCGGCCCGCGCTCACCGGGGCGAGCCCAGCCCGACCGCGGCCGAGATGACCCGCAAGATCACCGCTGCCCTCGACGCCGCCTAGTTCACCGAGGCCGAAGCGCGGGTCCGGATGGAGGTGGCCGCCTCCGGGTGAAGGTCGGCATCGTCCAGCCGGGCGGCTGCTGGACCGACCTCCGCACCGGCATGACCACGACCACCCCGGCGGAGCCGTACGGCCCGCTGCGGGCCGAGCCGGCCGCGCAGTGGGCCGGGGGCTCGATCGACAGCGACCCCCCGCCGGCTGCGAAGGCGCTGCTGGAGCTGGTCGACAGCCCCGAGCCGCCGCTGCTGCTCGGCAGCATGGTCTACGACCTGGCCTTCGACCGCTCCCGCCGCCGGAGGGAGGTCTGGGCGGGCTGGGAGGAGACCAGCCGGGCCGCCGAGCACGCCATCCCCAGGCATCGCCGACTGACCGATTTCCCACATCCACCGAAAGGCGAGGAACCATGAGCACCCAGTCCCCCCGAGCGGCGAAGGCCCTGCGCCGGTCGGCCGTCGCCGTCCTGACCGCCGCGCTGGTGGCCGGCCCGGCCGCCACCGGCGCGAGCGCCGCCACGCCGGACCGTCCTGAGTTGCGTACGGCCATGCAGGCGTTCATCGACGCCGGCTTCACCGGCGTGCAGCTCCGCGTGCGTGACGAGGACGGTGAGTGGACGAGCAGCGCCGGGGTGCGCAAGCTCGGCCAGGCCGCCAAGCCGCCGACCAACGGGAGCTTCTGGACGGGCAGCGTCGTCAAGCCCTTCACCGCGACCCTGGTGCTGCAACTGGCGGCCGAGGGGAAGCTCCGGCTGGACGACCCGGTGGCCGACCACCTGCCTGGCTACGGCTTCGACCGGCGGATCACCGTGCGGATGTTGTTGCAGCACACCAGCGGGTTGTTCAACTACACCGGCGAGTTCACCGCCGACGGCACCCTTGAGCCGGGCATCATCGCCAACGGCGACGAATGGCTGCCGATCCGCTTCCGCGACTACCGTCCTGAAGAGCTGGTACGGCTGGCCCTGTCCAAGCCCGCCCGCTTCGAGCCGGGCGCCGGCCAGAGCTACTCCAACACCAACTACACCGTCGCCCTGCTGCTGGTCGAGCAGGTCACCGGCCGCCCCTACGCCGAGGAGATGCACCGCAGGATCCTGCGGCCGCTCCGGATGACGGGCACGGTCGTCCCCGGAACCCGCTCGCAGCTCCCCGGGCCGCACGCCCACGGCTACTACCGCTACCAGGACGCCACCGGCAAGTGGACGACGGTCGACATCTCCCGGCAGAACCCCTCGTTGCTGGCCGGCGCCGGGGACCTGATCTCGACCACGCGCGACCTCCAGACGTTCTTCTCCGCGCTCAACAGCGGCCGGCTGCTGCCCGCCGGCCTGCTGGCCGAGATGCGGCAGCCGTACGGCCCGCTCAAGTACGGCCTCGGCGTCTTCGCCACGGACCTGGGCCCGGGCTGCGGCACCGTCTACGAGCACAAGGGCAGCCCGCCCCACGGCTACGGGGCGCTGATGTACAGCTCGCCCGATGGCGCCAGGACGGTGACCGGCTCGGTGACCTGGGTGGACGAGGCCACGCGTGGCCCGGCGAAGGACTTCCAGAAGCTGGTCGACAACCTCGTCCGAGAGGTCTTCTGCGACTGACCGGCGGGCCGGGGGCGTCAGGCCGCCCGGCCCGGCTCGCGCAGGACCTCGGCCAGCGCCGCGATGCTGTGCTCGCCGTGTCCCGCCTCCTCGGCCCGCCGGAGCAGGTCGTACAGGGGAGCGAGCCACGCGGCGTCGACGCCGGTCTCCTCGGCCAGCTCCTGGTCGTGCGCGGCGC
This sequence comes from Nonomuraea sp. NPDC050328, assembly GCF_044459405.1. Lineage (NCBI taxonomy): Bacteria > Bacillati > Actinomycetota > Actinomycetes > Streptosporangiales > Streptosporangiaceae > Nonomuraea > Nonomuraea sp. NPDC050328. Next base: position 57,040 of record NZ_JBITIW010000018.1, read on the forward strand.
CGGCGAGGAAGAGGCCGACCGAGGAGGCCGCGGCGGAGTAGTCGCCGCGGTCGATCTCGTCGGCGTACACCGGCAGCAATGACTTGATCATGTCCAGCCACTTGCCGGAGAAGCGCACCATCGACGCGGCCGTCAGCCCGCGCGACCTTAGCGCCGCGGCGCCCTGGAAGAAGCCGACCAGCGCGGGCAGCAGCGTGGCGCCGACGGCCATCTCGTAGAGCGCGGCCAGGTCGGGCTCGTCGCCGAGATGGACGGTGTCGCCGCCGAGCACCGCCAGCGTGCGCTCGTGCTCGGCGAAGACCGCGTGCTCGCCGCTGTAGTAGAGCAACGTGTCGGGCGCGCCGACCGCGGACGGGACGTTCTTGACCGCCCCCGCCAGGAACCGCGCCCCCTGCTTCTCGGCCCACGCGGCCGTCTCGCGGGCGCCGGCGGGGGAGCCGCTGTTCAGCGTGACCAGGTCCCGGCCGCGCAACGCGGCGGCGGCCGGGGCCAGGACCTGCCGCGTGTCGTCGAACGTGGTCAGCACGGTGACGATCAACGGGCTCGCGGACACCGCCTCCTCGACGCTCACCGCCCGGACCGCGCCCTTGGCCACCAGCGCGTCCGCCTTGTGCGCTGTCCGGTTCCACACGGTGGTCGGATGGCCCGCCGCCAGGAAGGCCTCGGCCAGCGCCGCCCCCATCGAGCCCAGCCCGATCACGGTCACCGGCGTGCGGGATTGGTCAGCCATGTTCTGCTCCAGTCGCAGGATCTCATCAGGGTCGAGGCCTCGTGCGATCCATGCTGCTCGCCTTGCTGGTGGAACAGCAAGTACCGACTATTTTCTCAGGTACTGACCATTTTGTTAGTGTGACAAGCATGACGAACCGGTCGTTCACCTGCGGCCTCGACGCCGCCATCGCCGTCATGGGCGGCAAATGGAAGGGCCTCATCCTCTTCGCCCTGCACGAGGGCCCCGTCCGCTTCGGCGAGCTCAGGCGCGCGGTCCCCGGGATCAGCGAGCGGGTGCTCATCCTGCAACTGCGCGAGATGGAGGCCAGCGGCCTCGTGCACCGCGAGGTCTACCACCAGGTCCCGCCGAAGGTGGAGTACTCCCTCACCGACTTCGGCCAGTCACTCAACACCGCCCTGGGCCCGCTGGGCGAATGGGGCGAGCAGCACATGGAACGGATCGAGTCGGTCACGCTCGGGCGCTGAGCCGTACGGTGGCCAGGAAGTTCTCCGCCAGGTCGCGCTGACGGTCGGGTGGGAAGGACGCCGGGTCGAAGAGGGCCTGCACCACCAGGCCGTGGGTGAAGGACAGGACGGTGGCGGCCAGGGCGGCGGGGTCGGCGGTGGCGGGCAGCTCGCCGAGGCGTCGCGCGTCCTCGACGGCGGTGCCCAGGTCGGCGCGGATGCGCTCGTAGCGGGCGGTCTGGGCGGCGTAGAGGGCGGGGTCGGCCAGCGCCATGTCCCAGGAGCAGACCCACACCCGGTTGATCGTCACGCCCTCCGGGGTGAGCGGCAGCATGTTGAGCACCTGCGCGCGCAGCGTGGCCAGGCCCGGGGAGGGGTACGGCAGGCGGGGCCGGGCCTGGGTGCGGGCTTCGAGGATGTCCAGGGCGTGGGCGACGAGCGCCTGCTTGCCGCTGAAGTAGTGCGTGACCAGCCCGGTCGAGGCGCCCATCGCGGAGGCGACGGCCCGCAGGGTGAGGCCGGCGAAGCCGTGCTCGGCGAGCACCTGCCAGACGGCCTCGGAGACGTCGTGCCGGCGGGCGTCGTGATCGGTGCGGGCGGGGCTCATGGCCTGTTAGCGTACATACCGAACGTTTGTTATGCACGTTGCGGAGGAGTGCCATGCTCGCTGTGTCCCTGACGGCCGAGGCGGAACTGCGGGAGCTGGAGCCGTGGCGGGCCGAGGAGTTCCTCGCCCACCTCGACCGGGCCCGGGAGCACATCGCGCCGTGGGTGCCCGCCTCGTTCGTCGCCGCCGATCTGGAGCAGGCCCGGCAGGTGCTGCAGCGGTACGCGGACCTGCGGGCGCGGGACGGGGGCGGGATCTGGGGGATCTGGCTCGGCGGGGTGCTGGTGGGCGGGGTGATGTTCGCGTCCTTCGACGCCGCGCGCGGGGTGTGCGAGGTGGGGTGCTGGCTGGAGCCGGGGGCGCAGGGGCGTGGGCTGATCACCCGGGCGGTGGAGCGGGTCGTCGGCTGGGCGGTGGGGGAGCGGGGGATCGCGCGGGTCGAGTGGCGGACGTTGCCGGCCAACGCCCGCAGCATCGCGGTGGCCAAGCGGCTGGGGATGCGCCTGGACGGGGTGCTGCGGCAGGCGGTGCCCGGCGCGGGCGGCGGACCGCGCGCCGACATCGAGCTGTGGTCGCTCCTCGCCGAAGAGTGGCAGGCGCGCACCACCGAGCCCCGCACCACCGAGCCCGGCACCACCGAGCCCCGCACCACGCTGACCCCGGAGGCCGGGCGGGACAAGGGGGAGATCGACGAGCTGACCGCCGCCTTCTACCGCCTGTTCGGCAACGCCGGCGGCCGCGTCCCCGACCTCGCCGCCATCCACGACCTGTTCGTCCCGGGCGGCGTGATCGTCCAGGGCGGCCCCCGCCAGGCCCTGCACGACCTGGAGGCGTTCATCCGCCCCCGCCAGGCCCTGCTGACCTCGGGCGAGCTGACGGACTTCACCGAGGCGGAGACCGAGGAACACACGGTGATCTTCGGCGACGTGGCCCAGCGCCTGGGCCGCTACACCAAGCGGGGCGTCCGCTACGGCGTCCCCTTCACCGGCGCGGGCACGAAGAGCATGCAGTTCCTCAAGACCCCGCAGGGCTGGCGCATCGCCGCGATGTCCTGGACCGACGACCCCGAGCAGGCCGGCCTCAGCGCCGCGGAAAGACCGGCGGGTTGAGCGACCGCTCGACCACCGCGTCGAGCTGCTCCGGCGTGAGCACGACCGGCTCCCCGACGCCCAGCCCCCGCACGTACACCTCGCACAACCACTCCAGCAGCCGGCTCGCCTCGAAGGCCTGAGCGAGCGTCGCCCCGATGGTCACCCCGCCGTGGTTGGCCATCAGGGCGGCGCTCTTGCCCTCCATGGCCGTCCTGACGTGTTCGGCCAGCTCCGGGGTGCCGTAGGTGGCGTACTCGGCGACCCGGACGGTCCCTCCGAGCTGCAGCGCGTTGTAGTGCACCGCGGGCAGTTCGGTCCTGGTCGTCGCGACCACGGTGGCGAAGGTGGAGTGCGTGTGGCAGACCGCCTGGGCGAAGGTGCTGTGGTAGATCGCCAGGTGCAGCGGCGTCTCCGACGACGGCTGGAGCTCGCCCTCCACCAGGTAGCCGTCCAGGTCCACCACGGGGCACATCTCGGGCGTGAGGGCGTCGAGCGCGACCCCGGCCGGGGTGACCGCCACCAGGTCGCCGGTCCGGACGCTCAGGTTGCCGGAGGTGCCGAGCACCAGCCCGAGCTCCACCGCCCGCCTGCCGTACTCGCAGATGGTCTGCCGCGCCTCGGCGCACCGGGTCATGGTTCGAGCCTTTCGATCGCGGCCAGCATGAGCCGTTCGAGGTCGTCCGGCGACACCCCGTCCGGGTAGAGAAGCAGGTGCAGGCTGAGCCCGTCCACCAGGGCGAGCAGGAGCCGGGCGGCGTCGTCGAGGTCGACGTCCGCGCGGATCTCGCCCGCCGCGCGGGCCTGCTCCAGCAGGTCGCGTACGGCGGAGCGGAGCTCGTCGGTCTCCTGCCGCTGCATCTCGGCCAGGTCGGGGGAGGCCAGGCTGCGGCTCCAGAAGCTCACCTCCAGCCGGGTCTCGCGGTGCCGCTCCTCGTCGAGGGGCAGGTTGTCGAGCAGCACCTCGCGCAGCGCGGCGAGCCCGCCGAGGCCCTCGACCTTGGCCAGGAGCCGCTCGCGGATGCGGCGGTGGGACTCGCGCAGCGCGTCGAGCAGGATCGTGTCCTTGTCGGCGAAGTAGTGCGACAGGACGCCGTTGGACAGCCCGGCCTCGCGGGCGATGGCGCGGCTGGTGGCGGCGTCGATGCCGTCCCGTACGATCACCCGGCGGGCGGCGTTCAGCACGTCGTGTCGGCGCTCGTCGTGGTCCACGATCTTCGGCATGGGAACAGTCTATTGACTTTTTAGTCGGACGTCTGTCTACTAAACCGACATGACGGTCGTCACCCTCGGCGTGCACATCGTGGACATCCTGACCAGGCCGGTCTCGCACCTGCCCGACGGGCAGGACACCGTGCTGGTCGACCAGATCCGGCTCACCGCGGCGGGTTCCGCCGCCGGGACCGCCGTGGATCTCGTCCGGCTCGGCAACCGGGTCGTCAGCCTCGGCGCCATCGGCGACGACGAGCTCGGCGACTTCCTTCTCATGATCATGTCCAGGCACGGCGTCGACGTGTCCGGGCTGCGCCGCCGTACCGGGGAGCAGACCGCCGCCTCGATCCTGCCGATCCGCCCCGACGGCGGCCGGCCCAGCTTCCACACCCCGGGCGCCAACCTCTCGGTGACCATGGCCGACGTCGATCCGGGCGTGTTGCGCACGGCCCGCGCGGTGCATCTGGGCGGCGTGGACGTCACCTTCGGCCTGGGCGACCCGGCCTTCTTCGCGCTCCTGGACGAGATCCGGGCGGCCGGGACGATCGTCACCATGGACCTGCTCTCGGAGCTGCCCGACCTGCTGGGCATGGCCCGCGCCTTCCTGCCGCACGTGGACTACGTGCTGCCCAACGAGTCGCAGGCGATGGCGATGACCGGCGCGGCGACCCCGGAGCAGGCCGCGGAGGCGCTGCTGGCCGACGGCCCGCGCGGCGTGCTGGTCACCCTCGGCGAGCAGGGCAGCCTGGTCGTGACCGAGGCCGGCGCCACCCGCGTCCCGGCCCGGAAGGTCGACGTCGTGGACACCACCGGCTGCGGGGACGCCTACTGCGCGGGCTTCCTGACCGGGCTGCTGCACGGCCACGACGTGCTGACCGCCGCCGCCTGGGGCACCGCCGCGGCGGCCTCGGTCGCCACCGGCCTCGGCTCCGACGCCGGGCTCACCGACCTCGACACCCTTCTGGAGCAGCTCCGATGACAGACGCCGACCTCCGTGCCCGGGCCCAGAAGGTGGTCCCCGGCGGCATGTACGGTCACCTGAACGCGGCCATCTTCGCCCCCGGCTACCCGCAGTTCTTCGACAGCGCCCGCGGCTGCCGCCAGACCGACGCCGACGGCCGCGAGTACATCGACTTCATGTGCTCCTGGGGCCCGATCGTGCTGGGTCACCACCATCCCAGGGTCGAGGAGGCCGCCCGCCGCCAAGCCGCCAAGGGCGACACGCTCAACGGCCCCGGCGAGATCATGGTGGAGCTGGCCGAGCTACTGGTGGACACCGTGCCCAGCGCCGACTGGGCGATGTTCTCCAAGAACGGCACCGACGCCACCACCCAGGCGCTGATGGTCGCCCGCGCGGCCACCGGCCGGCCCAAGGTGCTCATGGCGCACGGCGCCTACCACGGCGCCGACCCGTGGTGCACGCCGTCCCCGGCGGGCACGACCCCGAACGAGCGCGCCGATCTGGTGGAGTTCACCTACAACTCGCTCGCGAGCCTGGAGGCCGCCGCGGCCGAGCACGACGGCCAGGTCGCGGCGATCATCGTCACCCCGTTCAAGCACGACTCCTTTGAGGACCAGGAGCTGGCCGAGCCGGAGTTCGCCCGCGGGGCCAGGGCCCTGGCCGACCGGATCGGCGCCGCGCTGGTGATCGACGACGTGCGCGCCGGCTTCCGCATCGACCTGCGCGGCTCGTGGGAGCCGTACGGCGTGCGCCCCGACCTGACGGCCTGGTCGAAGGCGATGGCCAACGGCTACCCGATCGCCGCGGTGACCGGGACCGACGCGCTGCGCGGCGCCGCGCAGACGCTCTACACCACCGGGTCGTTCTGGTTCTCGGCGGTGGCGATGGCGGCGGCCAAGGCCACCATCGAGACGTTGCGCGACGAGGACGGGATCGCCGCGATGGAGCGCGCGGGCACGCTGCTGCGCGCCGGGCTGCAGGAGCAGGCGAAGGCTCACGGCTTCGAGGTGAACCAGACCGGCCCGGTCACGATCCCGTGGCTGAGCTTCGCCGGCGACGCCGATCTCTCGGTCGCGCTGCACTGGAGCGACGCCTGCCTGCGGCACGGCGTGTACCTGCATCCGTGGCACAACTGGTTCATGTCCGCAGCTCACACCGAGGACGATGTACGGCAGGCGCTGGAGGGCACCGACCGGGCCTTCGCCGAGACTCGATCGCATTTCGGAACCCGGTAGGTCACGGCTAGATTGCACCCACTTGACGCCTCCCGGCGCACCTCCTACGTTCGGGCAAACGATTAGGAAACTTTCCTATTTGATCCACGTCACGGGAGCCCCGAATGACCCACCCGGGAGAGATCACCCGGCGCCAGTTGCTGCGCCGGATCGGCCTGACCGCCGTCGTCGTCGGCCCCGGCGCGGGCCTGTTGTCCGCCTGCGCCACCGGCGGCGGCACCGCGGCCGGCCCGTCGGCCTCCGCGCCCGCGGCGGCCTCCAGCGCTGCCTTCGACCCCAAGAACCCCTTCGCCGTCGACGCCAAGAAGGGCCTTGAGGTCGTCATCTTCACCGGTGGCTTCAAGGACGAGTACGCGACCGGCGTCCACGAGCCGATGTTCACCAAGGCGTTCCCGGGCGTCCAGGTCAAGCACACCGGCACCCAGAACGTCGGCACCATGCTGCGCCCGCGCTTCCTGGCCGGCGACGCTCCCGACGTGGTCAACAACTCCGGCCCCGAGGCCATGGACGTGGCCGCGCTCGCCGCCGAGGGCCACGTGGCCGAGCTCACCGCGCTGTGGGACGCCCCCTCCTACGACGACCCGGGCAAGAAGGTGCGCGACACCGTCACGCCGGCCGCGCTGGAGGAGGGCAAGCTCAACGGCAAGGACATGACGCTCAACTACATCGTGTCCCAGCGCGCCCTCTGGTACAACGCCAAGCTCTTCGAGTCCAAGGGCTGGGCCCTGCCCACCACCTGGGAGGAGTTCACCGCGCTCGGCGAGAAGGCCAAGGCCGAGGGCATGCACCTGTTCGCCTACCCGGGCCAGAAGGGCCCGTACTACCAGCTCTGGAACATGCTCTACACCGCTGCCAAGATCGGCGGCAACCAGGTCATCATCGACATCGACAACCTCGTCGACAACGCCTGGAAGTCCGAGGCCTTCAAGGCGTCCGTGACCGCCTGGCTGGACATCTTCACCAAGTACTCCGACAAGTCCTACCTGGGCCTGGACCACACCCAGACGCAGATCAAGCACCTGCAGGACAAGTTCCTGTTCTACCCGACCGGCTCCTGGCTCGAGAACGAGATGGCCAAGGACAAGCCGGCCACCTTCGAGTACGCCATCGCGCCGTTCCCGAGCGTCACCGCCTCGGACGCCATGCCGTACGGTGCCATCCAGGTCGGCTCCGGCGAGGTCTTCTTCGTCGCGGCCAAGGGCAAGAACCCGCAGGCGGGCCTCGAGTACCTGCGCGTCATGCTCTCCAAGGAGGGCGCGAAGGGCTTCGTCGAGAAGACCAAGAACCTCACCATCGTCAACGGCTCGGCCGAGGGCGTCGACCTGCCTCCGGGCCTGCAGTCGGCGGCCAAGGCGACCGACGCCGCGGGCCAGAACGTCATCACCAGCGCCCGCTTCGAGGGCTGGTACAAGGAGCTGTTCGACTACGCCTGGGCGCAGCAGAACATCCTGTTCGGCGGCCGGATGACCGTCGACGAGTACCTCGACAAGGTCCAGAAGAAGGCCGACGCGATCAAGGCCGACTCCTCCATCGCCAAGCAGACCCGGAACGCGTAAGCGACGATGGAGCGGCTTCGCAAGTACGGTTTCGTCGCGGGATTCCTCGTCGTTCCCGTGACGCTCTACGTGGTGTTCGTGATCAGCCCGTACATCCAGGCCTTTCAGCTCTCGCTGACGAGCTGGAACGGGTACCAGGCGAACCCGGCTTTCGTCGGGCTGGAGAACTTCACCAAGCTCTTCAACGATGAGGTCTTCTGGAACGCCCTGCGGACCCACGGCATCGTCCTGCTCGTGATGCCGCTCGTCGTGCTCGCTCTCGCGCTGGTCTTCGCCTTCCTGCTCAACCTGGGCGGCGGCTCGCGCGGGGCGGGCATGCGGGGCGTGTGGGGCTCGACCTTCTACAAGGTCGTGTTCTTCGCGCCCCAGGTGCTCGCGGTCGCCATCGTCGGCGTGCTGTGGAAGGCGATCTACCGGCCCGACGAGGCCGGGGTGATCAACGGGGCGCTGATCAAGCTGGGCGGCGAGCCCGTCGGCTGGATGAGCGACCCGGACCTGGCCCTCTGGTCGCTGATCGCGGTCATGGTCTGGCAGGCGGTCGGGTTCTACGTGGTGCTCTTCTCGGCCGGCATGGCGGCCATCCCGAAGGACTACTTCGAGGCGGCGGCGCTGGACGGGGCCGGGCGCTTCACCCTGTTCTTCCGCATCACCCTGCCGCTGCTGCGCGACACCGTGCAGGTCGGCTGGGTCTACCTGGGGATCGCCGCCTTCGACTGCTTCGCGCTGGTGCAGGTGCTCACCCTGGACGCCGGCGGCCCCGACGGGGTCACCACCGTGCTCCCGGTCGAGATCTTCAAGAGCGCGTTCTCCTACAGCAAGGTCGGCTACGCCTCGGCCATGGGCGTCGCCCTGTTCTTCCTGACGATCACCTTCGCGGTGCTGACCCTGCGCGTCACCCGGCGCGAGAAGATCGAGCTCTAATGCGTGCTTCCAAGCCCAAGCCGAGTGTGTTCAACGGCCTGTCGCATCTCGCTCTGGTCGTCTGGGCGCTGCTGATCATCCTGCCGCTGCTGTGGACCTTCCTGGCCGCCTTCAAGGACAACACCGAGATCTTCGGCGACGCCCTGCAACTGCCCGGCGAGATCCGCTGGGACAACTGGGCCCGTGCCTGGGAGAAGGCGCACGTCGGCCAGTACATGATCAACACGGTCATCGTGGTCTTCTTCAGCACGCTCGGCACGATGCTCTTCGGCTCGATGGCCGCCTACGTCCTGGCGAGGTACAAGTTCGTCGGCAGCAAGCTGATCTACTTCCTGTTCGTCTCGGGCATGGCCTTCCCGGTCTTCCTGGCGATCACCCCGCTGTTCTTCGTGGTCAAGCAGGTCGGGCTGCTCAACTCCTACCTGGGCCTGATCGTCGTCTACATCGCCTACTCGCTGCCGTTCACCGTCTTCTTCCTGGCCGCGTTCTTCCGCACGCTGCCGGAGGCGGTGGCCGAGGCGGCGAAGATCGACGGCGCGTCGCACACCCGCACGTTCTTCCAGGTCATGCTGCCGATGGCCAAGCCGGGCCTGGTCAGCATCACCATCTTCAACGTGCTCGGGCAGTGGAACCAGTACCTGCTCCCGCTGGCGCTGGTGCCGGCCGACCGCTCGAAATGGGTCATCACCCAGGGCATCGCCGACATCTCCACCATCGCCGGGTACGAGGCCGACTGGCCAGCCCTGTTCGCCGCCATGAACCTGGCGATCATCCCGGTGCTGGTCATCTACATCATCTTCCAGCGGCAGATCCAGTCGGGCCTCGGCGCGGGCGCGCTTAAATAGGCTCATGTGGACGCAGCATGACAACGAGCTCCGGCGCACCATCGAGGCGCCGGACTTCCCCACCGCCATCCGGATCGTCGACGAGATCGCGGTCGAGGCCGAACGGCTGAACCACCATCCCGACATCGACATCCGCTGGCGAAAGCTCCATCTCGTCCTCACCACGCACGACACCGGGGGGCTCACCGAGCTCGACCACCAGCTCGCCGAGATCATCGACGGTATCGCCGCGAAGCACGGAGCGTAGTCACTAGGGTGGGCAGCGTGACAACGCCGCGACTGCTCACCCTCACCTCCGTCCTGGTGCTCGCCGCCGGGTGCGCCGCCCAGCAGCCGGTCTCCGGCACCCCGGCGCACGCGCCCGCGCACACTGGTCCGGCACACAACGGATCGGCGCAGCCCGGATCGGCCTCCGGCGTACGGCTGGCCGGGGGCGACCTGGTCGTCTACGACCGCGCCCTGGCCCCCGAGGGCGCCCGGGCCAGCGCCTCCGTCGACTCCACGGCCACCGGCACGGTCTCCTCGCTCACCGTCGAGGGCCTCCTGCCGCAGCGCACCTACGGCGCGCACCTGCACGCGAACGCCTGCGGCGCCAAGCCCGACGACGCCGGACCGCACTTCCAGCACACCCACGGCCAGGCCAACGCCACCAGCGAGGTGTGGCTCGACCTCACCACCGACGAGGCCGGCACCGGCCAGGCCACCGCCAAGCACTCCTGGAGCCTCGGCGCCATGACGCCGAAGTCGGCGGTGATCCACGCCCAGCCCACCAAGCCCGACGGCACCGCCGGACCGAGGGTGGCCTGCCTCAGCCTCGGCTAGCGCGGAATAGAGCGCACAGGTGCGTGATTACAGGCTTACATGGCAATCACGCACCCTGGGTGGCAACGCCCGAGATTACGGCTGCTCGACACCGGCGAGCGCCGCGCCACCTGGCTCGAACTCCTCTACGACCTGGTCTTCGTCGTCGCCGTGGCCGAACTCGCCGGCCTGCTCGGCGAGCACGACCTGACCGGCTTCCTCGGCCTGTTCGTCCCCGTCTGGTGGGCCTGGGCGGGCTACGTCTTCTACGCCAACCGGTTCGACACCGACGACCTCAGCCACCGCCTGCTGGTCGGCGCCCAGTTGCTGGCCGTCGTGCTCATGGCCGCCGCCCTCGGCGACCCGGTGAACCGCTCGGCGTTGTTCGCCGTGGCCTACGTCGCGGTCCGGCTCCTGCTGATCGTCGCCTACCTGCGCGTCTCGCGGCACGTGCCGCAGGCCAGGCGGCTGGCGCTCAGCTACGTCACCGGCTTCTCGGCCGCCGCGGCCATCTGGCTGCTCTCGCTGGCGCTGACCGGGCCGGCGCGGTACGCCGCCTGGGCGGTGGCGATGGTCGTGGACCTGGCCACCCCGCTGGTGTCGCGCCGCTACCAGGGCGAGCTGCCGCCGCAGTCGGAACACCTGCCGGAGCGGTTCGGGCTCTTCGTGGTCATCGTGCTCGGCGAGGTGGTGGCCGCCATCGTGCTCGGCGTGAAGGGCCACGCGCTCACCCCGCTCACCCTGCTCATCGCCGCGGCGGGGGTGGCCGTGACGGTCGTGGTGTGGTCGCTGTACTTCGACCGTCTCGACGGCCGGGTCGTGCTGCGCACGCGGGCGGCCGGGCAGATCTGGGTGTACTCGCACCTGCCGCTGGCGATGGCGCTGGTGGCCTTCGGCGTCGGGGTCGAGCAGCTCATCCTGCATCCCGGCGGGTACGCGGCGGCCCTGATCGGGGCCGCGCTGGTGGTGGTGGCCGCGACGCTCGCGGCGCAGCGGAAGGTGTCGCGGTGAACGAGCTCTTCGAGCGGCAGCTCAAGGCGATCCGGGAGCGTGACCTCGGCGCCCTGCTGGCGCAGTACCACCCGGAGGCGGTGGTGGTCCGGCTCGACCTGGTCGCGGCCGGGCCGGACGAGATCAGGGACCTGTTCGCCGCCTACCTGGCCAGGGAGCCGGAGGTGGTCGAGCTCACCGCGCTGCGGACGACCGGGGACACGGTCTTCTACAGCGCGGTGATGGCTCTGGACGGCCTGCCGTACACGACCTTCGGGACGCTGGTCGCGCGCGACGGGCTGATCTGGCGGCAGACGGCGGGAGCCGTACCGGCTCAGTGACCGGCGGGGATGCTGCCGAACCTGCCGGACTGGTAGTCCTCGAAGGCCTGGACCAGCTCCTCGCGCGTGTTCATCACGAAGGGGCCGTAGTGCGCGACCGGCTCGCCGATGGGCTCGCCGCCGAGCACGATGACCTCCAGGGGTGACTTGGCCGAGGCGGTGAGGGTGATCGTCTCGGCCTCGGTGGCCAGGCCGGGCCGGTTGCCGAAGCCCTCGAAGACGGCCAGCTGCCCGGCGGTGACCGGCGCCTTCTCCGCGCCCGCGCTGCCCTTGCCGGACAGCACGTAGGCCAGGGCGTTGAAGTCCTTGCGCCACGGCAGGGTGAGCTTCGCGCCCGGGCTGACCGAGGCGTGCAGCAGCGTGATGGGCGTGTGCGTGGCGCCGGGACCGGCGTGGCCGGCGACGTCGCCCGCGATCAGCCGCACCAGCGCGCCGCCGTCGGAGCTGCTCAGCAACACGACGTTGTTCGCGCGGATGTCCTGGTACTTGGGCGCCAGCATCTTGTCCTTGGCCGGCAGGTTCACCCAGAGCTGGATGCCGTGGAACAGGCCGCCCTGCGTGACGAGCCACTCCGGCGGAGCCTCGATGTGCAGGATGCCGGATCCGGCGGTCATCCACTGGGTGTCGCCGTTGGTGATGGTGCCGCCACCGCCGTGCGAGTCCTGGTGGTCGAAGGTGCCGTCGATCATGTACGTGACGGTCTCGAAGCCGCGGTGCGGGTGCCAGGGCGTGCCCTTGGGCTCGCCCGGGGCGTAGTCGACCTCGCCCATCTGGTCCATCATCACGAACGGGTCGAGGTAGGACGGCTTGATGGTGGCGAGCGCCTTGCGGACCGGGAAGCCTTCGCCCTCGAACCCGCTGGGCGCGGTCTCGACGGCGAGGACCTTGCGGTCTCGGCCCAGGTCCTCGGGGATGCGAGGCAGGGCGAGGATGTTCTCAACGGTTACGGCGGGCATGTGTGGTCTCCCTTCGGGGGGACACAACCAAGTTTAGTTTTCAACTATTCCGGCGTGGCCTACCCCGGGATACGGGACATCATCCGCTCCATGCCGTTGACCCAATTGTCGCGCAGGGCCGCGCTCGCGCCGTCGAGGTCCCCGTCGACGAGGAGTTCGGCGATCCGGCAGTGCTCGTCGGCCTCGCGTTCGAGCGGCGCCTCGTCACCCGCCTGCAGGTGCGCGTACCGCCGCATCCCGGCCTTGACGCTGGTGATCAGGTCGAGCAGCCGCTCGTTGGGGCAGCCGCTGAGCAGCAGGTCGTGCCACTCGTCGTCGTGCCGCTCGATCTCCTGCTGCTCGGCCACCGGATCGGGGAAGTCGCGGGCGAGGCTGAGCAGTTCGGGCCCGATCTTGCGCAGGTGACCGGGGTCGGACAGCTCCAGGGCCAGCGACTCCAGCGCCGCGACGATCTCGCAGAGCTCGCGGAACTCCTTGCGGCTGACCGGGGCGAAGCGGAAGCCGCGCCCCTGGTTGCTCTCCAGCACCCCCTCGCCGGCCAGGGTGATGAGTGCTTCGCGCAGGGGGGTGCGGCTGACGCCCAGCTCGGTCGCGAGCGAGGCCTCGTTGATGTCGGTGCCGGCGGAGAAGTCGCCGCGATCCAGCCGGCGCAGGAGTTCGTCCCTGATCTGCTCCCGCAGCGGTCGTCGCTCGATCGGCATGCGCTCACCTTAGCTCTTGACGAGATTCAAAATACTGCACTATGAATTCTGCATACAAAATATTACATGGCATAGATCAAGTTGTAAGGGGAGCTGAGTGCTGAGGTTCGGCGGGGACTACAACCCCGAACAGTGGCCTGAAGAGGTCTGGGCCGAGGATCTTCGGCTGATGTCCGAGGCCGGGGTGAACATGGCGACCGTCGCCGTCTTCTCCTGGTCGCGGCTGGAGCCGGAGCAGGGCGCCTGGGACTTCGCCTGGCTCGACCGGATCCTCGACCTGCTCCACGAGCACGGCATCGACGCCGACCTCGCCACCGCGACCGCGACGCCGCCCCCGTGGCTGGTGCGCGCGCACCCGGAGATGATGCCGGTCACCGCCGACGGCGTCCGCCTGGAGTTCGGGTCCCGGCAGGGCTACTGCCCGAGCTCCCCGGTCTACAGGACGCATGCCGTACGGCTGGCGCGGACCCTCGCCACCCGCTACGCGAGCCACCCCGCGCTCAAGATGTGGCACATCGGCAACGAGTACGCCGACCACACCCTGGAGTGCTTCTGCGAGGTCTCGGCCGCGCACTTCCGCACCTGGCTCGAAGCCCGCTACGGCACGATCGGCGGCCTCAACGCCGTCTGGGGCACCTCCTGCTGGGGCCAGCTCTACACCGGCTTCGACCAGGTCGAGCCGCCCCGCACCGCGCCCGGCCCGGTCAACCCGGCCCAGCTCCTCGACTGGCGGCGCTTCTGCAGCGACGCGCTCCTGGAGCTGTTCGAGGCGGAGAAGGCGGCGCTGCGCGAGGTCACCCCGGACATCCCGGTCACCACGAACTTCATGAGCATCCTGCACGGCCTCGACTACTGGAAGTGGGCCGCCGCCGAGGACCTCGTCACCGACGACGCCTACCCCGACCCGGCCGACCCCGAGTCGCACGTGGCCATCGCGCTCAGCTACGACCTGATGCGCTCGCTGAAGCGGCAGCCGTGGCTGCTGCTGGAGTCCTCGCCGAGCGCGGTCTCCTGGCGGGCGGTCAACGCGCCCAAGCCGCCGGGCATGATGCGCCTGCACAGCCTCCAGGCCCTCGCGCACGGCTCCGACGGCGTGATGTTCTTCCAGTGGCGCCAGGCCCGCTTCGGCCCGGAGAAGTTCCACTCCGCCCTGCTCCCGCACGGCGGCACCGCCACCCGCGGCTGGCAGGAGACGCTCCAGCTCGGCCGCGACCTCAAGGCCCTGGCCGAGGTCGCCGGCAGCTACGAGCAGGCCCAGGTCGCCCTGGTCCTCGACTGGGACTCCTGGTGGGGGCTGGAGGCGCCCGAGTCGATGCCCTCCGACCGGCTCAAGCTCAAGGAGCTCCTGCTCGACTGGTACCGGCCGCTGCACGCCCGCGGCATCGCCGTCGACCTGGCCCCGCCCGGCCGCGACCTGACCGGCTACCGCCTGGTCATCGTGCCCAACCTGTACCTGTGCACCGAGGAGAGCGCCAAGGCGCTGTCGGCCTTCGACGGCGAGCTCGTCGTCGGCCCGTTCAGCGGCGTCGTGGACGCGGCCGACCAGGTGCACCCCGGCGGCGCGCCCGGCCCGCTGCGCGACCTGCTCGGCGTCACCGTCGAGGAGTTCTGGCCGCTGCACGACGGCGTCACCCAGGCCACCACCGCCGGTGCCGCCCGCACCTGGACCGAGTGGATCCACGCCACCGACGCCGAGGTCGTCGCCCGCTACCGGGGCGGCGAGCTCGACGGCCGCCCCGCGATCACCCGCAAGGGCGGCGTCACCTACCTGAGCTGCCGTCTCGACGACCCCGCGCCCTTCCTCGACACCGTGCTCGCCCGGGCGGACGTGCACGGCGTCGAGGTGCCGCGAGGCGTCGAGGCGGTCAGGAGGGCCGGCCACCTGTTCCTCCTGAACCACACCACCGACCCCCAGCGCATCACCCTCCCGCAGGCCGGCACCGACCTGCTCACCGCGACCTCCAGGCAAGGCGAGATCGAACTCGCGCCCCGCGACGCGGTCGTGCTCCGACTCGAAGGAAGAAAGTGACTCACCCCTACATCCCCAACGCGGAGCCCCGCGTCAGGGCCGAGATGCTCGCCGAGCTCGGCGTGGAGAGCGTCGAGGAGTTCTACGCGGACATCCCCGCCGCGCTCCGCCTCGACCGGCCGCTCGACCTGCCGGAACCGCTGGTCGCCGAGTACGAGCTGGTCCAGCACATGCGCGGGCTGTTCGCCAAGAACACCGAGGCGCTCAGCTTCCTCGGCCACGGCACCTACCCGCACTACGTGCCCGCCGTCTGCGACGAGGTCAACTCGCGCAGCGAGTTCCTCACCGCCTACGCCGGCGAGCCGTACGAGGACCACGGGCGGTTCCAGGCGCTCTTCGAGTACGTCAGCATGATGGGCGAGCTCCTGGAGATGGACGTCGTCAACGTCCCGACCTACGACGGCTTCCAGGCCTCCGGCACCGCGATCCGGATGGCCGCCCGCTACACCGGCCGTTCCAAGGTGCTGGTGTCCGGCGCGGTCAACCGCGACAAGATGAGCAAGCTGCGCGACTTCCTCGCCCCCGACATCACCATCGAGCTCGCTCCGGTGGCCGCCAACGGCGAGATCGGCGAGATCACCCTCGACGAGAGCTACGCCGCGATCTACCTGGAGACGCCGAACGTCTACGGCGTCGTCGAGACCCGCGGCCGCGAGCTGGCCGACCTGGCGCACGCCCACGGCGCGCTCCTGGTCGTCGGCGCCGACCCCATCTCGCTCGGCGTGCTGGCCCCGCCCGCCGCCTACGGCGCCGACATCGCCTGCGGCGACATCCAGCCGCTCGGCATGCACCAGTTCTACGGCGGCGGCCACGCCGGCTACATCGCCACCCAGGACCACGAGCCGCTGGTCGCCGAGTTCCCCTCCCGCCTGTTCGGCATCGCGCCGACCGCGGTCGAGGGCGAGTACGGCTTCGGTGACGTCTTCTACGACCGCACCTCCTTCGCCCTGCGCGAGGAGGGCAAGGAGTGGGTGGGCACCGCGGCCGCCCTGTGGGGTATCACCGCCGGCGTCTACCTCGCGCTCATGGGCCCCGAAGGCATGCGCGAGCTCGGCGAGACGATCCTCGCCCGCACCCGCTACGCCATGGACGCGCTGGCCCCGCTGGTCAAGCACGCCGACGCGATCCACTTCCGCGAGTTCGCCCTCGAGGTGCCCGACGCCGCCGCGCTGCTGGCCGGCCTGCGCGCCAAGGGCATCTTCGGCGGCGTCCAGCTCGACGAGCGCACCGTGCTGGTCTGCGTGACCGAGCGCCACTCCATCGCCGACATCGACCGGCTCGCGGCAGCCGTCAAGGAGGTCCTCGCATGAGCAGCGGTCACGGCGAGTCCTTCGCCGAGCTCCCGGTCAAGCCCAAGCCGGCGCTCCGCCGCTTCCACCAGGCCCGCTGGGACGAGCCGGTGATCTTCGAGCTGTCGCAGCCAGGGCGGCGCGGCCTCGCCGTACCCGCGCCGGGCGCGCCCAAGGTGGAGCTGCCCGAGTCGGTACGGCGAGCGCAGCCCCCGGCGCTGCCGGAGCTGTCCCAGCTCCACGTGGTGCGGCACTACCTGCGCCTGTCGCAGGAGAACCTCGGCGTCGACCTCAACATCGACGTCGGCCAGGGCACCTGCACGATGAAGTACAGCCCCAAGGTCAACGACCGCTTCCTGGCCGACATCGCCGACCTGCACCCCGAGCAGCCCACCGACTCGGTCCAGGGCGTCCTGGAGATCTACCACAACCTCGAGCGCATGCTCGCGGAGATCTCCGGCATGGCCCGCGTCTCGCTGCAGCCCGGCTCCGGCTCGGCGGCGATCTACGCCAACATCGCGATGATCCGCGCCTACCACGCCTCGCGCGGGGACACGCACCGCGACCAGGTCATCACCACGATGTTCTCGCACCCGTCCAACGCGGCCTGCGCCAAGACGGCCGGGTACGAGGTCATCACCCTCATGCCGGACGCCGACGGCTACCCCGACATCGAGGCGCTCAAGGCGGCCATCGGCCCGCGCACCGCCGCGCTGATGATCACCAACCCGGAGGACACCGGCATCTTCAACCCGCGCATCGCGGAGTTCGTCGAGCTGGTCCACTCCGTCGGCGGTCTGGCCTGCTACGACCAGGCCAACGCCAACGGCATCCTGGGCATCACCCGGGCCGCCGACGCCGGCTTCGACCTGGGCCACTTCAACCTGCACAAGACCTTCTCCACCCCGCACGCCTGCGGCGGGCCGGCGGCCGGCGCCTGCGGCGTGTCGGAGAAGCTCATCCCGTTCCTGCCCGGACCGGTGGTGGACTTCGACGGCTCGCAGTACGTGCTGACCACGCCCGAGCAGACGGTCGGCAAGATCCGGCCGGGCCTGGGCGTCACGCCGAACATCGTGCGCGCCTACGCGTGGATCATGTCGATGGGCGCCGAGGGCCTGCGCTCGGTCGCCGAGACCGCGGTGCTCAACAACAACTACCTGATGCACAAGATCCTGCAGATCCCCGGCGCGTCGGTCCCGTGGGACAAGCGCCGCGTCGAGCAGGTGCGCTACTCCTGGCAGGAGCTGTCGGAGGAGACCGGGGTGCATTCGGAGGAGATCGGCGTGCGCGCCGCCGACTTCGGCGTGCACTACTGGACCTCGCACCACCCCTACCTGGTGCCCGAGCCCTTCACCCTGGAGCCGACCGAGTCCTACTCCAAGGAGGACCTCGACGAGTACGCGGCCATCCTCGCCCACGTGGCCGAGGAGGCCCGCCGCGACCCGGCCTTCGTCAAGGGCGCGCCGTACAACTCCACGGTCCACAAGATCGACATGTCCCCGCTGGACGACCCCAAGCAGTGGGCGCCCACCTGGCGGGCCTACGTGCGCAAGCACCTGTCGAAGGGCTGACCCGTGGTGAACGCGCCGACCGTGGGGCTCGTGGTCAACCCCGTCGCCGGGCTGGGCGGAAGCGCCGGGCTCAAAGGCAGCGACGGGGCCGACGTGCAGCGGGCCGCGCTCGACCGGGGCGCGGTGCCCCGGGCGGGTGAGCGGGCGGCGCGGGCCGTACGGGCTCTGCTCACCGCGCGCCCGGACGTGCGCCTGGTCACCGCACCGGGCGCGATGGGCGAGGACAGCGTCCGCGCCGCCGGAGGCGCCTGCACGGTGCTCGGCCCGCCATCCGGTGCGGCCACCACGGCGGCGGACACCGTCACCGCCGTGCGCGCCCTGGCCGGGGCGGACCTGATCCTCTTCGCCGGCGGCGACGGCACCGCCCGCGACGTGCTCGACGCCGGGCCCTCGATCCCGGTGCTCGGCATCCCGGCCGGGGTCAAGGTCTACTCCGGCTGCTTCGCGCTCAGCCCCGCCGCCGCCGGCCTGCTGGCCGCCGAGTGGACCGGGGACACCACCGAGGCCGAGGTGGTCGACCTCGACGAGGAGCAGTACCGCAGGGGCGCCGTCACCCCCAAGCTGTACGGCA
The DNA here is from genome assembly GCF_044459405.1 of Nonomuraea sp. NPDC050328. Classification (NCBI taxonomy): domain Bacteria; kingdom Bacillati; phylum Actinomycetota; class Actinomycetes; order Streptosporangiales; family Streptosporangiaceae; genus Nonomuraea; species Nonomuraea sp. NPDC050328. The sequence continues at coordinate 75,890 of NZ_JBITIW010000018.1, forward strand.
CGCTCCGCGTCCCCGCGGCCGGGCGCAAGCTGTCCAGCCGCAAGGCGGGCTCCTCGGGCACCGCGCCGGGCTCGGCCGAGTCGATCGCCCGCGAGGTGGTCGCCCGGATGGCGCCCGGCGTGACCTACATCCTCGGGCCGGGCGCGACCACCGCCGCGGTGGGCCGCCGGCTCGGCCTGGCCACCACGCTCCTCGGCGTGGACGTGGTCCGCGACGGCGAACTCGTCGCCGCCGACGTGGCGGAGGAAGGGCTCCTGCCCCTGGCGGAGGGCGCCGTGGTGGTGCTGTCGGCGATCGGCGGCCAGGGCTTCGTGCTCGGCCGCGGCAACCAGCAGATCTCGCCCCGGGTGCTCCGCCGTACCCAAGACCTCCTGGTCCTGGCCACCCAGCAGAAACTCGCCGCCCTGCACGGCCGGCCGCTGCTGCTGGACACCGGCGACCAGGACACGGACCAGCGACTCAGCGGACACGTCCGGGTGATCACCGGATACCGCGAAAGCACGATCTATCGGATGGAAAACGCATGAACACACTCGCAGGCAAGGTCGCCGTCGTCACCGGCGGAGCCTCCGGCATCGGGCGCGCCACCGCCCGCCTCTTCGCCGCGGAAGGCGCGAAGGTGGTCGTGGCCGACCTCGACGGCGAGGGCGCCGAGCGCGTCGCCGCCGAGATCGGCGGCCTGGCCGTGGCGGCCGACGTCTCCCAGCCGGGGGACTGCGAGCGCGTCGTCCGCGCCGCCGTGGACACCTACGGCGGGCTGCACGTGCTGTTCAACAACGCCGGCATCATCCGCCGCTTCACCGCGGTGGACCTGGAGATCGAGGAATGGGACCGCGTCATGGCGGTCAACGTGCGCTCGGTCTTCCTGATGTGCAAGTACGCGATCCCGCTCATGACCCAGGGCGGCGCGATCGTGAACACCGGCTCGGGCTGGGGTCTCAAGGGCGGCGGGAACGCGATCTCGTACTGCGCCTCCAAGGCCGCGGTGGTCAACATGACGCGGGCGCTCGCGATCGACCACGCCAAGGACGGGATCCGGGTGAACTCCGTCAATCCCGGCGACACCGACACCCCGATGCTGCGGGAGGAAGCCCGCCAGCTCAACGAGGACTGGGCGGCCTTCGAGAAGGACGCCGCCGACCGGCCCATGGGCCGCTCCGGCACGCCTGACGAGATCGCTCAGGCCGTGCTCTTCCTGGCGAGCGACGCCGCCAGCTACATCACCGGATCCGCCCTCGTCGTCGACGGCGGCGGACTCGCTTAGGAAGGTAACCCCCCATGAAGAAACTGGCTGTGCTGGCCGTACTGGCGCTGGCGGCGACCGCGTGCAGCGGTGGCGGCAACGCGTCGGGACCCGGCGTCAAGCAGGACACCGGCGGCGAGGCGGGCGGTCCCGTGACCATCAGGTGGGCCACCTGGGGTTCGGCCGACGACATGAAGCTCTACGAGGAGTTCACCACGGACTTCCAGAAGCGCTATCCGAACATCAAGCTGAAGCTGGAGTCGGTCCCGAAGTACGCCGACTACCACCCCAAGCTGCTCACCCAGCTCACCGGTAAGACCGCGCCGGACGTCTTCTTCGTCGGCGACGACAACATGGGCAAGTTCGTCTCCGCGGGCGTGCTCAGCCCGCTCAACGACAAGCTGTCCGGCCCGGACTCCAAGAGCAAGCCGGAGGACTTCTCCGAGGGCATCTTCGGCGGCGCGAAGAAGGACGGCCAGATCTACGGCGTCCCGAACGACGTCAACCCCGAGGTGCTCTGGTACGACAAGAAGGCGCTGCAGGAAGCCGGCATCACCGAGGACCCCGCCGCCCTCAACGAGGCCAAGCAGTGGACCATGGCCAAATACCTGGAGATGAACGCCAAGCTGGTGGCGGCGGGCAAGTCCGGCTCGCTCTTCTGGAACTGGTACGGCTCGACCTACAGCATGATCCACGGCTTCGGCGGCAAGGTCTGGGACGGCGGCAAGTTCGTCGCCACCACCGACCCCAAGTCCCGCAAGGCCCTGGAGACGCTGGCCAAGGGCTACGCCGACAAGACCTTCGTGTCGGTCGACCTGCTGCCGGCCAGCAACGGCGCCAACACCCAGTTCGTCAAGCACAAGGCCGGCTTCTACGCAGGCGGCCGCTGGGTGATCGACACCGTCAAGAAGGGCGGTGACCTGGCCAACTACGACATCGTTCCGTTCCCGGGCGAGACCGGTGAGCCGATCTCGGGCGCTGTCGCCGCCTCCTACCTGTCGATGAACAAGGAGACCGCCCACCCCAAGGAGGCCTTCACCTTCCTGACCGAGTTCGTCAGCAAGGAAGGCCAGGCCATCCGGCTCAAGAGCGGCGCCGCGGTGCCGTCGATCAAGGGTGCGGACTCCATCGTCCTCGACGGCAACTACCCGGCGCACGCGCAGACCTTCCTGGACGTTCGGGAGACCGGCTTCGCCAACTACCCCGAGGAGGTCGCCGTGCCGGGCCTCACCGCCGAGATCAACGAGCACCTCATGAAGATCTGGCAGGGCAAGCTCGCCTTCGAGCAGGGCATGACCGAGCTGCAGTCGCTCGTCGAGAGCAAGCTGGGCTAGGTCGTGGCTGTCCTGACCAGGACCCGTACACCGGCCGTCCCCAAGGCGCCTGACCAGATCAGGACCCGGGACGGCTGGTGGGCGGCCTTCTTCCTCGCACCGCAGGTCCTCGCGCTGGTGATCTTCCTGGTCATCCCACTGCTGTACGCGGTGGTGCTGGCCTTCATGAAGTGGGACGGGCTGACCGAGAGCTCCTGGGTCGGCTTCGCCAACTTCTCCGCCCAGCTCACCGACCCCGAGTTCCTGGGTGCGGTGTGGAACACCACGAAGATCGCCCTGCTGACCGTCCCGGTCGGGCTCGGCCTGGCCGTGCTGATCGCCGTCGCGCTCAACAGCATCAAGGGCCGGGCGGCCAACGTCTACCGGGTGCTCTACTTCCTGCCCGTGATCACCAGCTCCGTCGCGACGTCGATCATCTGGCAGGTCATCCTGGCGAACGACGAGAGCGGCGTGCTCAACACGACGCTCAAGAGCTGGTTCGGCATCGAGGGCGTCGACTGGCTGGGCAGCACGACCTGGGTCACCGTGGCGATCTCGATCGTGACCATCTGGTCCTCGCTCGGGCTCAACGTGGTCATCTTCCTCGCCGGGCTGCAGACCATCCCGCCCGCGTTGCTGGAGGCGGCCCGGATCGACGGCGCCGGCCCCTGGCGAGCCTTCCGGTCGGTCACCCTCCCCATGCTCTCGCCCACCATCTTCTTCTCGACGGTGGTCGCGGTGATCAGCTCGTTCCAGGCCTTCGACCTGATCTACGTGCTGGTCAACCCCGCGCACAACGAGGGCGCGCGGACCATCGTCTACCAGGTGTGGAAGCTCGGCTTCCGCGACTTCGAGCTCGGCATGAGCAGCGCCGCCGCGCTGCTGCTCATGGTCCTGACCCTCTTGGTCACCCTCGGCCAGTTCGCGGTGCAGAAGCGCCTCGTCCACTACGACTCCTAAGGCCCGACATGCGCAAAGGTCAGATAGCGCTGCACGGCGGGCTCGCCGTGGGCGGGCTGCTGATGCTCTTCCCCTTCATCTGGATGCTGCTCACCTCCTTCAAGGGCATCCACCAGATGATCAACGATCCGCTCTCCTGGCTGCCCAACCCCTGGCGGGCGCAGAACTATCCGGACGCCTGGGCGAAGATGCCCTTCGGCCTGGCGTACTGGAACAGCTTCTACATCGCCGTGGTCAACGTGCTGCTCACGCTGCTCACCTCGGCGATGGCCGCCTACGCCTTCGCCCGGATCCGCTTCCGCGGCTCGGGCGTGCTGTTCGTGCTCTTCCTGGCCACGCAGATGGTGCCGTTGCACGTCACGATCGTGCCGCTCTACCTCATGCTGGCCAAGATCGGCTGGGTGGACTCCCACATGGCCCTGATCATGCCGACGCTCGCCAACCCGTTCGCCGTCTTCCTGCTGCGGCAGTTCATCCGGGCGGTCCCGGTCGAGCTGGAGGAGGCGGCACGTCTCGACGGCGCCGGAAGGCTGCGGATCTTCTGGAGCATCATCCTGCCCAACATCAAGCCCGGGCTCGGAGCCATGGGCATCATCACCTTCCTGGCCTCCTGGAACTCCTTCTTCTTCCCGATGATCTTCCTTGACACCCCTGAACTGTTCACGGTGCCGTTGTTGCTTCAGCGCTTCTCGGGCGAGCACAGCGCGATCGACTACGGCCTCATCCTGTCCGCCTCGGCGATCGCGGTCGTGCCCACGATGATCGCCTTCCTGATCGGGCAGCGGCGGATCATCAACTCGATGGCCGCTTCCGGACTCGGAGGACGCTGATGGTGCTCGATCTCGACGAGCGGCCCTACACCGAGCGGGGTTCGCGCCTGCTCGTCATGGGGGCCGAGGACGGGACGCTGTGGATCGCGCGGGCGCTCTACGAGACGCGGCTGTCGGCCACGACCGTCCTGACCGGGCTGCGGGTGCGTGCGGGGTCGCGGGAGCTGGCGGTACGGCAGGCGCTGCCGTACCGGGTGGAGTTCGAGGACGGCGTGGTCCTGACCTTCGCCGACCGCGACACCCTGGTCCTCCTCGCGCCCGAGGCGGGGGAGGGGTTCAACGCGTCCTGGGAGGGCGGGGAGGCGGAGATCGCCCCGTGCCTGACCCTGGTCGGCGCGGCCCCGGCCGGTGACCGTGAGGCGATCGTCGCGGCGGCGGAGAGCCGGTGGCGGGGGTGGCTGGAGCGGATGCCTGCGGTACCGGACGACCTGCGGGAGCGGGCCGAGATGGCGTGGTGGACCCTGGGTGTCAACCTGATCGACATCCAGGGCCGCGAGTCGCTGATCCCCTCCAAGTACGGCTACGTCGGCCTCTGGAACTGGGACTCCTACTTCCACGCCATCGGCCTGCGCCACGGCGACCCGGAGCTGGCCCGCGAGCAGATCCGCATCCTGCTCGACAACCAGCGCCCCGACGGCCTCATCCCGGACGTCGTGCACGACCACGGCGTGCTGGCCGAGACCACCGACCTGCCCCGCTCCGACCTGGCCCGGATGGACCAGCACGTCGGCGGCGGAGCGCCGCGCGAGCTGGTGCCGATCACCAAGCCCCCGCTGGCCGCGTGGGCGGTGTGGAAGATCCACGAGGTGGCCCCCGACCGGGGCTTCCTCGCCGAGGTCTACGAGCGCCTGGTGCGTTCGCAGGAGTGGTGGTTCACCGCCTCCGACCCCGACGGGGACGGCCTGGCGGAGTACCTGCACCCCTACTCCTCCGGCCTGGACGACTCGCCGATCTGGGACCTCGGTCCCCGCGCCGAGCCGCCCGACCTCAACGCCTACCTGGCCTTCCAGTACGACCGGCTGGCCGACATCGCCGACGCCCTCGGGCACGCCGGCGACGCGGCGCGCTGGCGAGGGCGGGCCCAGGAACTGGTGGACCTGCTGGTGGCCCGGCGCTGGGACGGCGCCCGTTTCACCACGCTGGTCGGCGACCAGGTCGCCCGTACCAGGACGGCGCTCGACCTCATGCCGCTGTTCACCGGGCGGCTGCCACGGGAGATCGCGGACACGCTGGTCGCACAGCTCACCTCCGCCTCGTTCTGGGCGCCGGTGCCGTCGGTGGCCTACGACGACCCCGACTTCGACCCCGAGGCCATGTGGCGGGGGCCGGTCTGGCTCAACGTGAACTACCTGATCATCGACGGGCTGCGCCGCTCGGGCTATCCGCAGGTCGCCGACGACCTCACCGCCCGGGTGCTGGAGCTCGTGCGGGACGGCGGCGGGCTCTACGAGTATTGGAACCCGCTGACCGGGACCAAGGCCAAGCGCGCCACCACCGGCTTCGGCTGGTCGTCGGCGCTCTTCCTCGACCTGGCCGCCACGTCCCGTTAAAAGCGGGCCAGGAAGGCGAGGACGCGGGTGGTGAGGAGCTCGGCCGCGGCCGGGTCGTAGGAGGGCAGGGTGGGGTCGGCGAACAGGTGCGACGAACCGGGATAGAGGAACAACTCGGCGTCGGCCCCCGACTCCACCAGGGCACGCGCGGCCTCCAGGTCGCCCTCCCCGGCGAAGACCTCGTCCCCCTCCATCCCGTGCACCTGCACCGGCACCCCGGCCGGCCACGAAGGGCCGAACTCGGTGACCGGCACGCACGACTCCACCAGCAGCGCCCCACGCGCCCCAGGACGCGTCTGAGCGAGCGACTGGGCCGGGAGCACCCCGAGGGAGAACCCGGCGTAGACCAGCGCGTCAGGAAGCCCTGAGACGGCGTCATGGCCGCGATCCAGGACGGTCTGGAAGCCGGTCTCCCGCACGTAGGCCAGGCCGTCCTTCAGGTCGGTGAAGACCCGGCCCTCGAAGAGGTCGGGCAGGTGGACGGTGTGCCCCTCCCGGCGGAGCCGGTCGGCGAACTCGCGCACGCCGGCGGTCAGCCCGCAGGCGTGGTGGAACAGCAGGACCTCGGCCATGGTCGGCTCCTTCGCCGGTCGGGGAAGTGACGCCGCCCAGCATGCCCTGCGGGTCCGACAGTTCCCCGCAGGACTCCCGGAAGATCAGCCGAAGACGGCGGGCGGGGGGACCGGCGCCAGGACCGCCTCGCCGTCGTGGATGGGCGCGGCGCCGCCCAGGAAGCGGGTGAGCGCGTCCCCCTCGACCAGCCTGGCCTGGGTGAGCCCACCGGCCGCGCGGCGGCCGAGCAGCTCGATCGGCAGCGGCTGGGCCGAGGCGGCCAGGATGAGGTTGCCGAACCGGCGCCCGCGCAGGATCCCCGGCTCGGCCATGAGCGCCACGTGCCGGAACCGCTCCCGCACGGTCGCGGCGAGCCGGCGCGCGAAGGCCAGCCCCTTGCCGTCGGCCATGTTCACCAGCAACGTCCCCCCGGGCCGCAGGACCCGCCCGATGTCGGCCATGTACTCCAGGGTCGCCAGCTCCACCGGCATGGTCGCGGCGGTGAAGGCGTCGAGCACGAACAGGTCGGCCGACTCGTCCCAGAGCCCGGCCGTGCCCTCACGCCCGCCCGCCACGCGGACCTTGAGCTTGGGCACGGACTTGAGGTCGAGCTGCTCGCGCACCAGATCGACCAGCCGCGCGTCGGGTTCGACCACGATGTGCCGCGAGCCGGGCCGGGTCGCGGCGATGTAGCGCGGGATGGTGCACGCCCCGCCGCCGACGTGGACGCACCCCAGCGGGCCCTCCGGCAAGAGGTCGATCACGTCCGCCATGAGCCGGACATACTCGAAATCCAGATATGTGGGGTCTTGAAGGTCGACGTACGACTGAGGTACGCCTTCCTTGGACAGCACCCAGCCGTCCTGCCGGTCCAGGTCACGCAGCAGCTCGACGTCCCCGAAGGTCGTCTGGTACGTACCGGGCATCGGGTCCCGTCCGCCCCTTCTCATGGAGAAAACCGTATGCGACGCCGCAGGTTGATCGCGCTCGGGATAGGCATCCTGTGCGTGGTCGCCGCCGCGGCCTTCGCGGTGGGGATGGGCAGCGGCGGCGTGCGGGGCAGCGCCGAGCAGACCGCCAGGGCCTACTTCCGCGCGTGGACCGGCCGCGACGTGGACGCCATGCGCAGCCTCGTGGACCGGCCGCCGGCCGACTTCACCCGCCGCCACCTGGGCCTGTCCGAGGCGCTCCAGCTCGAAGGGGTGGACCTGCGCCCCCGCCCGGTACGGCAGGCCGGCGCGGACGCCGCCGAGGTGCCCTTCACCGGCACGATGCGGCTGAAGCGGTTCGGCCCGTGGGAGTTCGAGAGCACGCTGCGCCTGGCCGTACGGGAGCGGCGGTGGAAGGTGGTCTGGACGCCCGAGACGCTGCACCCGCTGCTCAAGGGCGGCGCGACCATCGAGGTCGAGCCGGTCGAGGGCCCCGCGGTCACGCTGGTGACCGCCGAGGGCGCCCAGCTCCCGCGCCGCGGCTACAACGACGCCTACCTCGACGCGCTCCGTACCGAGTTCGAGGGGACGAGCGTCGGCTGGGCGCTGGTGGCGGCCGGCGAGCGGGTCAAGGAGATCCCGCCCAAGACCACCGAGGTCCGGCTGACGCTGTCGAGGCCGGTGCAGGCGGCGGCGGCCCGGGCGCTGGACGAGGTCGAGGACGCGGCGATCGTCGCGCTGCGGGCGAGCACGGGCGAGGTGCTCGCGGTGGCCGACCGGCTGGTGCGCGCCAGCGCGTTCACCGACTACTTCCCGCCCGGCTCGACCTTCAAGGTGGTGAGCGCCGCGGCCCTGCTGGAGACCGGCCTGCAGCCGGACACGCCGGTGGACTGCCCGGCCTCGTACCAGATCCCCTTCCACAGCCCGGTCGGCAACGCCGCCGGCTTCGAGGTGGGCCTGACCACCTTCGAGGGCGCCTTCGCCTGGTCGTGCAACACCAGCTTCGTCCAGCAGGCCTACGAGCGGGAGCTCGGGCCGCGCCTGGCCGGGGTGGCGGCCGACTGGGGGTTCACCGACCGCCCGCTGGCCACCGGGATGGGCGGGCGCTGCGGCCGGCTGACCGAGCCCGGCGATCCCGAGGAGCTCAAGCTGGCGGTGATCGGCCAGGGCACGGTGGAGGCGACGCCGCTGTGCATGGCCGCGGTCGCGGCGGCGGTCCGGAGCGGCACGTGGCAGCCGCCGAGGCTGCTCGGCGACGCCGAGGCCACCCGCATCGACGGGGCCCGGCAGCCTGCCGTACGCCTGGATCCGGTGGTGATCGAGCAGCTCAGGCGGATGATGGGCACGGTGGTCAGCGGCGGTACGGCCAGCGAGGGCGGCCTGCCCGAGGACGTGTACGGCAAGACGGGCACGGCCGAGACCCCCGGCGGCGGCGACCACGCGTGGTTCATCGGCTACCAGGACGACCTGGCCTTCTGCGTCTTCGTCCGGCACGGCGGCTCGGGCGCGAAGGTCGCGGTGCCCGTCGCGGCCAGATTCCTGAGAGGCTTGTGATCGTGAATCTTGGTACGGAGCAGTACGTGTCGGTCACCACCTTCCGCAAGGACGGCACGCCGATGGCGACCCCGGTCTGGGTCGTGCCCTACGGCGAGGGCGCGCTGGCCTTCTGGACCGTGACCGCGTCAGGCAAGATCAAGCGCATCCGGCGCGACCCGAACGTCACCGTCGCCCCCTGCGACGTGCGCGGGAACCTGCGCGGCGAGCCGGTGCCCGGCAAGGCGGAACTGCTCGACCCGGCCGAGACCGCGCGGGTGCGGACGCTGCTGGGCCGCAAGTACGGCGTGCTCGGCCGGCTGATCGTGTGGAGCAGCCGGATCCGCCGTGGCGCGGCCGGCACGGTGGGGGTAAAGATCACCGGGCTGTGACCCTGCTTTGACGGTCGTACGGGCATAGCCGGTGCATGGAACTACTGTCGCGTAATTGGTGGTTGCTGCTGATACGCGGCATCATCGCGATCATCTTCGGCATCATGGCGATGATCTGGCCCGGGATCACGCTCTGGGTCCTGGTGCTCTTCTTCGGCGCCTACGCCCTCGTCGACGGCGTCTTCGCGTTGTTCGCCGGCTTCCAGCAGCCCAAGGGCTCCAAGGCCTGGCTGATCACGATGGGCGTCCTGGGCATCCTGGCGGGCATCGTGGCCTTCGTCTGGCCGGGCATGACCACACTGGTGCTGCTCTACGTCATCGCCTTCTGGGCGATCTTCACCGGTATCACGCAGATCGTCGCGGGCGTACGGCTCCGCAAGACCATCACCAACGAGTGGCTGCTCATCCTGAGCGGCGTGCTCGGGGTGATCTTCGGCATCCTGCTGGTGATCTGGCCGGGCGCCGGGGCACTCGCGATGATCTGGCTGATCGCCGTGTTCGCCATCCTCTACGGGATCACCTTGTGTGTCCTGGCCTTCAAGGTGAAAAGCCTCGCGAAATAGCTCGCCATGGGCGCAAAAATTCCGTATAACGCCGCCAAAAGCGGGGAACGATGCGCTCATGGACGTTCTGGACAGGCTCTCCCGCCATCTGCTCGTCGACGGCTACCGGCTGGTTCTCGATCTCGAACGCAGCAGGGGCTCCTGGTTGGTCGATGCACGGACCGGCCGCCGATACCTCGACTTCTACACCTTCTTCGCCTCGGCCCCGCTGGGCGTGAACCCGCCGCTCGACCCCGCCCGCCTGGCCGGGGTCGCGCTGAACAAGCCCGCCAACCCGGACATGTACACCGAGGAGCTGGCGGGCTTCGTGGACACCTTCTCGCGCGTCCTGGCCGATCCCGACCTGCCGCACCTGTTCTTCGTCGAGGGCGGCGCCCTGGCCGTCGAGAACGCCCTGAAGACCGCCTTCGACTGGAAGAGCCGGCGCAACGAGGCCGCCGGCCGCTCCCCGGACCTCGGCACCCAGGTCATGCACCTGACCAGGGCCTTCCACGGGCGCAGCGGCTACACCCTGTCGCTGACCAACACCGACCCGAACAAGACCGACCGCTTCCCCAAGTTCGGCTGGCCGCGCATCCCCGTCCCGGCCACGCACTTCCCGGACACCGAGGCGATCGAGGCCGAGGCGCTGGCCCAGGCCCGGGCCGCCTTCGAGCGCCACCCGCACGACATCGCCTGCTTCCTCGCCGAGCCGATCCAGGGCGAGGGCGGCGACAACCACATGCGCCCGGAGTTCCTGCAGGCCATGCAGGCGCTGTGCCACGAGCACGACGCCCTGTTCATCCTGGACGAGGTGCAGACCGGCGGCGGCACCACCGGCACCCCGTGGGCCTACCAGCAGCTCGGCCTGGCCCCCGACGTGGTGGCGTTCGCCAAGAAGGTCCAGGTCGGCGGGATCATGGCCGGCCGCCGCGTGGACCTCGTGCCGGACAACGTCTTCCGGGTGAGCGGCCGGATCAACTCCACCTGGGGCGGCGGCCTGGTCGACATGGTCCGCTCCCAGGCCATCCTGGAGATCGTCGAGCGCGACGGCCTCATCAAGCGCGCGGGCACCCTCGGCACGTGGATCGTGGAACGGCTCGGCAAGCTCCAGGCGGAGTTCCCCGGCCTGGTCTCGGGCGCGCGCGGGCGCGGGCTGATGTGCGCGATCGACCTGCCCACGCCGGGCCAGCGAGACGCGCTGGTCGCGGGGCTGCGCGAGGAGGAGGGCGTGCTCGTGCTGCCCTCCGGACCTCGCTCGGTCCGGCTCCGCCCGGCACTCAACGTCACTGAGGAGGAGCTGGACCTCGGACTGACGGCCTGCGCACGCGTCCTGTCCCGCCTCGCCCCGGCCTAGGACACGCGGGCGCCGGCCGCCCGCCGTACGAGCCGCACGGGCGCGGTGAACCACCGCGCCCGCGCGGATCAGGTCTTGAGATCTGGATGGGTACGGCTCAGCCAGACGCCGATCGCCGTGCCGCGGGAGTCCACTCCCAACTTGGAATAGATGCGGTTCACGTGGTTCTTCACGGTTTTCTCGCTGAGGAAGAGCCGTTGGGCGATCTCGCCGTTGGACTCGCCGCGGGCGATGAGGTCCATGACCTCCGCCTCGCGCTTGCTCAGTGACATGGCCACGTGCTCGTAGGCTGCGTCGTCGACTCTCATCCGGCCTCCGGGGCGGCGAAGACGTTTCGGTCGCCGATACCCCCGTGCTTCCGGCGTACGCGCTAGACAGCGAGCATAACTCGCATTGTCCCGATTTGTGGATAATCCGCGAAAAGGCCCGGCCACCTGGGTGACCGGGCCTTCCGACCTGGGGTGAGCGAGGGGACTTGAACCCCCGGCATCCAGGACCACAACCTGGCGCTCTGCCAACTGAGCTACGCCCACCATGCGTGCCGCGCTTGGCGGCACAGAGAAAAGTGTAGCGGGGTTCGGGAGTCTTTACGCCATCGATTAGCGCGTGACACCCTCGGCCAGTGCCCGGGCCGTCGCCGAGTCGGGGCCGGGCTGGGCGACGAACACCGCCGCACGGTAGTACCGCATCTCCCGGACGCTCTCGGTGATGTCGGCCAGGGCGCGGTGACCGCCCTGCTTCTCCGGCGCGGCGAAGTAGACCCGCGGGTACCAGCGCCGGACCAGCTCCTTCACGGAGGACACGTCGATCATCCGGTAGTGCAGGAAGGCGTCGACCGCGGGCATGTCGCGGGCCAGGAAGGCCCGGTCGGTGCCGATCGAGTTGCCGCACAGCGGCGCCTTCTTCGGCTCGCCCACGTGGCCGCGGATGTAGTCGAGCACGAGCGACTCCGCCTCCGCCAGCGTCACGCCCTCGCCGAGCTCGGGCAGCAGGCCGGAGGCGGTGTGCATCTCGCGCACCACGTCCGACATCTGCTCCAGCGCCTCCGGCGGGGGCTTGATGACGACGTCCACGCCCTCGTCCAGCCGGTTCAGCTCGCTGTCGGTGACCACGCAGGCCACCTCGATGAGCGCGTCACGCCCAAGGTCGAGCCCGGTCATCTCGCAGTCGATCCAGACCAGGAAGTCACTCATGAAGTCTCCTTGCTTCCAGCACAAGCGTAGGGGCTCGGCGGCGCCGCGCCCTCCACCCGGCTCAGGAGAGGCGGACCGAGTTCACCAGCTTGGTCGCCAGGTCCGCGCCCAGGTTGTCCGGGACGGAGATGTAGACCAGCGCGGGCGGCTGGTCGCCGCGGTCGATCAGCAGGACCGCGCCGTTCTCCTTCTGCCACTTGTAGCCCTTGGCCTTGGACTCGGCGGAGAAGTCGAACTGGAACTCCACGATCCACGCGCTCCGCTCGCCGACCTTCGTCGCCTCGCTGGCGAGGATCTTGGGCGCGGGGTGCGGCACGGACTCGTAGAAGCGGGCGAAATCGGTGAAGACCGTCTCGGCCGCGCTCTGCAGGCTCTCGACGCCGGTGTAGGGGTAGATCGGGTTGAGCGGTCCGGTGTAGACGTTGCCGACCCAGTCCTCCTCGCTGTCGTACTTGGCGTGCGAGACGGCCTGCAGGGCGCTGGTCCAGCGCTGCATGCGCGGGTCGTTGCCGTTGACGGTCTCGGCCGGGGGCACGGTCCAGCCCTCGGGCACCTCGTAGGACAGGCCGGTCTGCGGGTCGGTGATCCGGCCGTCGGCGGGCTCGGGCAGCTCGACCGCGCCCTGTTGCGGCTGGCTCGGGTCGGGCGTGGGCGAGGTCTCCGGGGAGGCCTCGGGGGAGTTCTCGGGCGAGTTCTCGGGGGTGGGGTCGGGCTGCTGCTCGGTCTGGGCCGGGCCGGGGGTGGGCTGGGCGATCGGGGTCGACTCGCGGTTGACGAAGATGATCGCGACCGTGGCGATCAGGCCGATCACGACCAGGGCCGCCACGCCGGCCAGGATCCACGGGAGCGCGCCGCCCTTCTTGGGCGGGGTCTGGCCGGGGGCGCCGCCCCACTGCTGGCCGCCCGGCTGGCCGGGCCACTGCTGGCCGCCCCAGGGCTGCTGGCCCGGCTGCTGGTGGCCCGGAGCCTGATGGCCGACGGGCTGCTGGTGGGGAGCCGGCTGGTGGGGGTCGTGCGGATGGGGCGGCTGCTGCGGGCCGCTCCACGGCTGCTCGTGCTGCTGCGGGCCGCTCCAGGGCTGCTCGTGCTGCTGGGGGCCGCTCCAAGGTTGTTCGTGCTGCTGCGGGCCGCTCGGGGCCGGGCCGCCGTACGCGCCGTACTGGCCCTGGCCGTACATGGGCTGGCCGTACTGCTGCGTCGGATTGGCGGGCGTCTCCTGCGGCCCCGCCGGGGCCTGCTGCTGGGACGCGGCCGGACCCGTCGCCTGCTGCTCCGTCGGATGCGTGGCGTCGGTCCACTGGTTGCCGTCCCACCAGCGGAGAACGGGTGACCCGTACGGGTCCGGGTACCAGCCTGCGGGGGTCTGCGGAGTCATGGACGTCAGAGTAATAAGAACCGGTTTGTTGTGCATTGCTCAGCAGGAGAAGCTGAACGTCGCCTTGTCCTCGATCTTCTTGCCCTCCGGCTTCGGCGACAGCACCCGGAAGGTCGCGGTCAGCCTGCCCTTGCCGTCGCCTTCGAGCGTCCACAGCAGCGAGACCGTCCACGAGGTCTGCCCGGCGGGGATGTCCTGCTGCTTCTTGTGCCGCTGCTTGGAGTCGCCCTGCTCCCACTCGTAGACGACCGTCCCGGCCTTGCCGTTGGTGGCGATCCGGGCCTGGACCTTGATCGGCTCGGCGCACTTCTGCGTCTTCTTGGGCACGATCACCTCGACCCCGGTCACCGCGATCGGCTCGCTCCTGAACCAGCCGAGCACGGTGTCGCCCATGGTCCAGGCCAGGATCGCGCCCGCGACGATCACCGCGAAGACGATCGCCGCGATGATCGTCCTGAGCCGGCGGCCACGCTCGCGCCGCCGGCGGCGGGGCTGGTCGGCGGCGCCGCCGGAGTTCCGGCCGTCGCGCCAGATCCGCTCGACCGTGCCGCCCTGCCCGGCGTGCTCGGTGGGCACCCCCGGGCCGAAGTGCTGGGCGGCCGAGCCGGGCACGTGCAGCAGGGTGACGATCTCGCCCTCGTCCTGGGGCGGCGCCGCCGTACCAGGACTGAGGGGTGGCGCGGACCAGGTGCGGGCCACCTCGGCCAGCCGGTCGCGGGTGATCTGGCCGAGCGCGTCGCGCCCGGCCAGCAGGACGTCGCGGGCGGCGGCCAGGCCGTGCGTGCCGGCGGTGGCGGCGGCCCGCTCGAACAGCTCGGTCGCGCGGGGCGCGGCGGTCACCCACATGGCCGCCATGCCGCGCGCCAGCGCCGCCCAGGCCGTCACGTCCCGCTGCGGTGAGCCGGCCTGCCCGCGTACGGCGTCGGCCAGCCCGCGCTCGGACAGCAACGTCGCGCCGTCGGAGGCGATGACGACGGTCCCGGGATGCACCGAGCCGTGCGCCAGCCCCGCCGCGTGCAGGGTGAGCAGGGTCTGGGCGGTCTCGATCAGCACCGCGGCGGCCGAGGCGGGGTCGAGGGCGTGCCGCGACATCAGGTCGGCCAGCGACGGGCTGGTGGCCTGCCGGGTCAGCAGCCACACGTCCTCCCCGGCGGCGACCACGTCGTCCACCGGGATCAGCCCGCCGAGCCCCGCCTGGACGAGCTGCCGGTCGGCCAGCACGGTCGCGACGATGCGGTCACGGACGCCGGGCAGCCCCATGACCGCCGGGTCGAAGCGCAGGGCCCCGCCGCGGTCGCCGCTCGGACCGACCGCGTCGATCCAGGTGCCGAGCTCGGTCACCCTGGTCCGCTCGGTGAGCTGGAAGCCGGCGATCCCGCTCCGGGCTCGATGGTCGGCCATCGCCGTTTCCCCCAAGACGCTCTGGATGCCGCCCACGGGAGCGGCTTCTCCCCGCCAGTGTGCCGGGTCCGGCACACCGGTCACCAGCCCTCCTCCTCGTCAGGAGCTCACTCCAGGTGGTTCGTGGGGGTGTCGTCCGGGGTCTCGCCGCCTCCAGGCTCCTCGCCGCCGCCCGGCTCCTCGGTGGACTGGGTTCGCGTCGGGGCCGGCCTGGGGGGCTCCTGCGTGGTGGGCGGGGGAGTCGGGGTCGGCTTGGGGGTCTCGGGGGCCTTGGTCGCGCCCGGCTCGCCCGCCTTGCCCGGCCCCTGATCGTCCTCCTCGGTAGGCGAGGCCGTCGGCGAGGGCTTGACCGGCTTGGGCTTCGGCTTGACCGGAGGCGTGGTGGGCGGCTTGGTGGCGGAGGGCTTGACCGCCGGCGGCTGCTGCTGCTCCTGCGTGGGCTCCGGAGTGGGCGTGACCGTCGGGTCCGGCTCCTCGGTCGGGGTGCTCTCCTCGGTCGGCTCCGGGTCCTCTGTCTCCAGGGTCGGCATGGGGGACGGCGGAGCCGTCGTGGCCGGGCCGGTCTGCGCCACGATCCGGGGCGGGTCCTCGTCGTCGCCGCCGGTCAGCACGATCGCGATCGCGCCGACGACCACGGCGGTGCCCACGAGGCCGGCCAGGGCCTTCATGCCGACCTTGCCCAGGACGCCCTTGCCGCCGAGTTTGGTGCGCACGAGCGTCGTGCTCGTCTCCGGCGGCGCGGCCTCGGGCGCGTTGGGCCACATGACGAGCAGGATCCCGGCCAGCGCGGCCAGGCGGCGCTGCCCGCGCTGCTCCCACTCGGGGCCGTAGGCCGCCTCGGCGACCGCCTCCAGCTCGGTCAGGAAGGCCTGCGCGGACGGCGGCCGGTCGGCGGGCGCTTTTGCCAGCCCCCGCTCCACCAGGCCCTGCAGCGGCGGCGGCACCTCCTCGATCGGCGGCGGCGCGCTGTGGTGCTGGTGCGCCAGCGCCGCCACGTTGGGCGCGCGGTAGGGCCGGGTGCCGGTCAGGCACTCGAAGAACACCGCGGTCGCCGCGTAGACGTCGGTCGCGGGCGAGGCCGCCGCGCCCGACCACTGCTCGGGGGCCATGTACGCGGGCGTCCCGGCCGAGTTGGCCCCCGACCCGGCCCGTACGGCGATGCCGAAGTCGATCAGCTTGCTGGTGCCGTCCCCCTGGACGACCACGTTCTCCGGCTTGTAGTCGCGGTGCACCACGCCGATCGCGTGCGCCGCGGCGAGCCCGCGCAGCGAGCCCTTGAGCACGACGAGCGCCGCCTCGGGCCCGGTCGGCCCCTCGGAGGCCAGGATCTCCCGCAGCGCGACGCCGTTGACCAGCTCCATGACGATCGCCGCGCCGGCGCCGCTCTCGACGTAGTCGATGAAGCGGGCGTTGTGCTCGCTGCGCACCGTGGTGAGCAGCTTGGCCTCGTGCCGGAAGCGCGCGACGAAACCCACGTCGCCGCGGAGCTCGTCGGAGAGGTACTTGATCGCCACTTCCTGGCCGTCGTGATCCCTCCGGGCCAGCACCACCCGACCGGAGGCCCCGGAACCGAGCTCGCGCACGGCGGAGTAACCCGGAACCTCCCACTGCCCCTCAGGTATCCCGTGCATCACGGTCTCCTCAAAGTCATCTGGGCCCCCACCCACATCAGACGGACCGTACCGTAACCCATCCCGATGTGAAATGTCCGCTATTAGCGGGAGAGGTCACTCGACGCAGCCGCCGGTCTTCCCGTCCACCCGGGCCGCGCCCCCGGCCGCCGCGGGATCGGTGGTGGCGACGATCGCCCAGGTGGAACCGCACGGCACAGAACGCCGCTGGTGGGAGATCTGCCGGCTGTAGGCGGTCTCGCCGGCCAGCTCGAACGCCTCGGTGTGGACCGTCTCCCCGCCGATCTGGTAGGCGATGATCAGCCGGACCGGCTGGACCGTCGTGGCCGAGACGGTCACCACGCCGCTGAAGCCGCCCTCGGCGTCGAGCCCGGCCCGCAGGATCGTGACGCTGCGCACCTCGGCCGGGCAGGTCACCTGGGCGCGGGCCGAGGCGCTCTCGCCGCCGGCCCGCGCGACCAGCGACACCACGCGCCCGCACGGCCGCTGCCGCAGCACCCGGGAGAGCTCGACCCGGTAGGCCGTCTCGCCGCGCAGGGCCTCGGCCCGCTCGGCGATGGCCTCGCCGTCCAGGCGCAGCTCGGCGGCCAGGTCCACGGCGTCGGTCCCGCTGGTCCGTACCGTGACCGTGCCGCCGAGCGCGCCGCCCTCGCCGATCGTGACGACCGCGCGCAGTCCGGTCACCCTGGTCGGGCACCTCGGCAGGGTCAGCCGGGCGGTGGCCGACCAGCCAGGGGAGGTGGCGGTCACCGTCACCCGGCGGCCGCAGGGGTGATCGCCCAGGTCGCGGGACAGGGCGCGGGTGTAGGCGGTGGCGCCGCGCAGGCGCAGGTTCTGGGTGGCCACGACCCGGCCGGCGACCGCGTACCGGAGGCGGACCGCGATCGGGGCGGTGCCGGTGGCGCGGGCGGACAGGGTGAGGGTGGCGCGGCCGGACTCGTCCACGGCCAGCCCGGCCAGCGACAGCGCGGCCAGCTCGGTCCTCGGGATCGGCGTGGGCGTCGGGGTGACCGGGGGAGTGGTCGGCGGTTTGGTGGGCGGTTTGGTGGGGGGCTTCGTCGGGGGCTTGGTGGGTGGCTTCGTCGGAGGTTTCACGGTCGGCTTGACCGAAGGCCGCACCGAGGGCCGCGCCGAGGGCCGCACGGAGGGCCGGGTCGAGGGCCGTACCGAGGGTCGCTTGGAAGGGTCGGCCGACGGGCGGTTCTGCGGGGTGAGGGTCACCGTGGGGTCCACGATCGCGGGCGAGACCTCCGGTTCGACCACCTCGGGAGAGGTTTCCACCGGGGCCGGTGTGGGTTCCAGGGAGGGTGCGGGTGTGCCCGGCGTGGGTTGCGGCGTGCTGGGCGCCGCGGCCAGGGCCTCGACCGGTCTGATCGGCGGCGACTCCTGCCCCGCCAGAGCCACCCAGGCCACCCCGCCGGCCACCGCCACCGTGGCCACCCCGGCGGTCAGCCGCTTGGCGTTGCGCCGGGCCCCGTCGAGCACGGTGCGGAACAGGGTGGTGCCGGCCTGCGGCACCGCGGGCGCCTCGGCCCGCTGCGGCAGCAGGAGCGGAAGTAACGCCACCAGCGCCGCCAGCCGCCGCCGCCCCCGCTCCTCCCAGTCCTCGCCGTAGGCCGCCAGCGCCGCGGCCTCCAGCTCGCGCACGAAGGTCAGCGCTCCCGGCGGCCGGTCGGACGGGCTCTTGGCCAGCCCCCGCCGCAGCAGCCCGTGCAGCCCCTCGGGCGCGTCCTGGACCGGGATGGGCGCGTGCAGGTGCTGGTAGCCGAGCACGCTCGGCTCGGTCGAGCGGTAGGGCCGGTGCCCGGTCAGGCACTCGAAGAAGGTCACGGTCGCCGCGTAGACGTCGGTCGCGGGCGAGGCGAGCTCGCCCGACCACATCTCCGGCGCCATGTACGGCGGCGTGCCCTCGGCGCGCAAGGCGGCGCCCTGCCGTACCGCGATGCCGAAGTCGACCAGCTTGCTCTCGCCGTCCTCGCGGACGATCACGTTCTCCGGCTTGTAGTCGCGGTGCACCACGCCCGCCTGGTGGGCGCGCGACAGGCCCAGCAGGGAGCCCTTCAGCACGACCAGCGCCGCCTCCGGCCCGGTGGCGCCGTGCTCGCGCATGACCGCCCGCAGCGAGACGCCGTTGACCAGCTCCATCACGATCGCCGCGCCGCCGGAGTCCTGGACGTACTCCCACAGCCGGGCGATGTGCGTGTCCTGGAGGGTGGTGAGGATGCGGGCCTCGGTCTGGAAGCGCGCCAGCGCCACCGGGTCGCGCCGCAGGTCCTCGGCGAGGTACTTGATCGCGACCTTCACGCCGGTGTCGTCGTGCACCGCCAGCACGACCCGGCCGCTTCCGCCCGTGCCGAGTTGCCTGATCTCCGTGTAGCCGGGGGCGCTCCAGTCCATGGCGCTCTCCTCATCGGGATGGCCCACCCGGTGAGACGCGCGATCCCGGCCTCAGGTTTTCACTTTCGCGTGGCGATGTGAACCGGCAGCTCCACGCCGTCCAGGACCAGGGGGTCGGCCTCGGGCTCGCCCCAGGTCGTGACCAGCGGCAACACCCCCGCCCATACCGGAAGGGCATAGTCCTCCGGTTCGTCCTTCGGCGGGCCGGTGCGGATCTTGACCGAGGCCTCGGCGAGCGACAGCGCCAGCACCGAGGTGGCCGCGAGCTCCTTGCGGCTGGGGCGGCGGGCGTAGTCCCAGGAGCCGGGGGCGGCCTGCTCCGAGAGCGCCCGCAGGGCGTCCTCGCGCTCCTGCTCGTCGGTGACCAGGCGGGCCTCGCCGTAGACCATCGCGGAGCGGTAGTTGACCGAGTGGTCGAAGATCGACCGGGAGTAGACGATGCCGTCGACGTGCGTGACGGTGACGCAGACCTGCGTGCCCTCGCCCAGGCGCAGCGAGCGGGCGCCGGTGGAGCCGTGCAGGTAGAGCGTGTCGCCGATGCGGCCGTAGCAGGTGGGCACGACCATCGGGTAGCCGTCGCGGACCACACCCAGGTGGCAGATCAGGCCGCTGTCGAGCACCTCGTGGAGCTCGGAGTGGTCGGTCGCGGCCCGCTCCTTGGCGCGGCCGAGCTGGGTGCGGGGTGTGGTGGAGAGCATGCGGTCACGCTAATGGGATAGTGGACACCCCGACATGTCCACCGATCTCGGAAACCGAAGGACCACTTGCCGTGCGCGCCGTCGTTGACCTGCCCGTCCTGCTCTCGCGGGAGTCGGAGGTCCCGCTCACCACGCAACTCAGCGACTGGTTGCGCCGGGCCATGCTGGACGGCACCCTGGCCGCCGGCGAGCGGCTGCCCTCCTCGCGCGGGCTGGCCGGCCAGCTCGGCGTCAGCCGTACCGTGGTCACCGAGGCCTACCAGCAGCTCTACGCCGAGGGCTGGCTCGACGGCCGGCACGGGTCCGGCACCTTCGTGGCCGACCTGCAGGCCGCCGCGCCCGAGCCGGTGCCCGCGCCGCCGCCCGCCGACCCGGGCCGCCGGCGGCGCGGCGACCTGATCAACCTCACGCCGGGCGAGCCGTGGGTGCACGACTACGACAACGCCGCCTGGAAGCGGGCCTGGCGCAAGGCCGCCGACCTGCCGCCGGGCAACGACCCCGACCCGCTCGGCCTGCCGTACCTGCGCGAGTTGCTGGCCGCGCACCTGCGGCGCGCCCGCAGCGTGCCGGCCGTGCCGGAGAACGTGCTGGTCACCCGCGGCACCGGCAACGGGCTCGACCTCATCGCCCTGGCCCTGCTCGGGTACGGCAGGCGGGCCGGCGTGGAGGAGCCCGGCTACCGGGTGGCCCGCAACGTGTTCCGGGCGCGCGGCGCGGAGATCGTGCCGTGCCCGGTGGACGAGGACGGCGTGATCGTCGAGGCGCTCCCCGACGACCTCGACGTGCTCTACACCACCCCCGCGCACCAGTACCCGCTCGGCGGCCGGCTGCCGATCACCCGCCGCGAACGGCTGCTGGCCTGGGCCCGCCGGACCGGCGCGATGATCGTCGAGGACGACTACGACGCGGAGTTCCGCTACGACGTCGCCCCGCTGCCCGCCCTGTACGGTCTCGACCCCTCGCGGGTGATCCTGCTCGGCACCCTGTCCAAGACGCTCGCGCCCGACGTCGGCGTGGGCTGGCTGGTCGGCTCGCCGGAGCTGGTGCAGGAGATCGCCCGCCGCCGCGAGGAGGTCTCCGACCGCACCAGCGGCCCGGTCCAGCAGGCCGTGGTCAACCTGCTGGAACGCGGCGACCTGGAGCGGCACCTGCGGCGGATGCGCCTGGAGTACGCGCGCCGCCGGGCCGCCGTCGTGGAGATCCTCGGGCCGGTCTGCGCCCTGCGCGGCGACACCGCCGGGCTGCACGTGCTGGCCGAGCTCCCCGCGCGGGTGGTGCCCCGGATCCTGCGCGGCGCGCTGGAGCGCGGGGTGCGCCTGGAGTCGGTGGACATGGAGCGCTACCACCTCGGGCCCGCGCGGGTGCACGGCCTGGTCATCGGGTACGGCTCGGCCTCCCTGGCGGACGTGCGCCGCGGCTGCCGAGTGGTGGCCGAACTGATCACCGACCTGGGCTGAGCCCACCGGAGCCCACCTGGGCCGGTCAGCGGGCCGGGGTGAGCCGGCGCAACACCGGAAGCGCCCGATCGGCCTGGAGCGGATCGACCGGCAGCACGTGCCGGGCCCACCACCGCGCGTCCTCGGGATCGGGCGACGGCTCGGTGAACCCGGGCGCGTAGTCGTCGTAGGGCGGGTCGTACAGGTAGCCGGTGGACACCCCGTGCCGCTCCAGCGCCGCGATGGCCTCGTCCCGCCGCTCGACCAAGAGCGGCACCCGGAACAACGCCTGCCGCGGGTCCTCCCGCACGGCCGCCGCGGCGCTCGGCAGCTCGGCCAGCCGCGCGACCCCGGCCAGCCGCCGCTCCCGCTGCCGGGGCACGGCCGCGGTGCACCGCGTCTGGTACCACCGCGCCAGCGCCCCGCGCCGCGAGCGGTAGTCGTGCAGGTCCGCCCGCACCCACGGGTCGAAGGCGGGCAACGGCTCGGCCGGAGGCGCCGTCCGGCCCGCCGCGAGCGGCACGTGTGCCACGGCCAGCGCGGCCCGGAGCTCCCGGGCCTGCACCGGGATGCGGTAGCCCTCGCGGGGCTCCTCCATCCCGAGCCGCCGCATCAGCCACAACGCCGGCCGCACCAGGTCGAGCCGGACCGCCGCGCGCCGCGCGACGGAGCTGGCCACGCTGATCAGCTCGGCGCGGAAGGCGCCCGGCCGAAGCAGCCGGTCCCGCGCGGCCCGCAGCGTCTTCAGGTCGTCGGCCTCGGAGACCGCCAGCACCCCGCCCGAGCCGGCGCCGGGGTGCTTGGACAGGCTGAACACCCCGGCCGCCCCGAGGCTGCCCAGCGGCCGGCCGCCGAAGTCGCTCTCCATGGCGTGGGCGACGTCCTCGATCACCAGCTTGCCCGCCAGCGCGGCGTAGTCGTCCGGCAGGCCGTACAGGTTGGTGGTCAGGACCGCGTCCACCGAGCCGAGGTCGATCCGCGAGCTGTCGAGGTTGCCGTCGCGTCGCGACAGCGGCGCGATCACCGGGCGCAGCCCGGCGGCCAGCACGAGGAAGAGGATCTCGTCGGCGGAGATCGGGGACATCAGCAGCCGCTGCCCGGGCGTGCACCAGTGCCGCAGCGCCAGGTAGAGGCCGAGCCGGTTGGAGGGCAGCAGCAGGCACCGGCGGCCGGTGCGGTCGGCGATCAGCCGCTCGGGAGTCATGGCTGAACGGTAGTCCGTACCCGTCCGAAGGCCTTGAGCGCCCGGTCGGCCACGCGCAGCAGCCGCGGGTGGGCCAGGACGGCGGCGCGCAGCCGGCGTGGCGGCACCCGCATCATCCAGTGCGCCGCCGCGCCCGGCCCGGCGGTGGCCACCCGGCCCTCGGCCACGGTGAACTCGCCGGTCTTGAGCTTGTCCTTGTACTCCTTGGCGCCGCGGCCGAGGTCGATCAGCTCGATGCCGTGCTTGGCGGCCTGCTCGGCCATGGACAGGTGGTGGATGAGGCCGGGGGAGTACTTGCCGAAGGCCGGGTCGTAGGCGGGGAACCAGCCGACGAGGGTGGTCGCCGTGCGCAGCCCGAAGTGGCCGGCCATCGGCACGCCGTCCACGTAGACCATGTCCAGGACGCCGGCGAAGCTGTCGGTGCGGACCGCCATGAGCCGCTCGACCAGCTCGACGATCCAGGGGTGGGCGAAGCGGTCGGCCCGCCCGGTGCGCCGGTACTGGTCGGTCTTCCAGCGCAGCAGCGTGCCCAGGGCCGCGTCGTCGGCGACCCCGTAGTCGTGGCGCAGCGGCCCGAGGTCCCGTTCCAGCTTGCGGGCCTTGGCCAGGGTGGACTTGTAGGTCTTGCCCGACTCCCGCACCAGGTGCGCGGTGTAGGCGTCCCAGCCGTCGCGCAGGTCGATGACGGGGGAGGGGTGGCGTTCGTGCCGCGCGGTCAGCAGCGGCTGCCCGGCCACCAGGTGGTCGAACTCGTAGACGGCCAGCCCGGCGTCCTTGATCAGCCGGACCGGGTCGAGCTCGACGTCCTTGGCCACGACCAGGCCCTGCGCGTCGGTCAGCCCGGCGGCCACCGGCTTGCCGATGCCCAGCGCGTGCCGCTCGAAGGGGAAGAAGCCCACGACTCGCGGCCCCTCCTCCAGGACCGCGACCCGGACCTGCGGTCGCACTTCCCCGGTGACCTGCGTGAACTCGGGGGACAGAAAGGGGTTGTCAAGCGCCGGGTCGGCCCGCTGCAGCTCGCGCCACCGGCCGACCTCGGAGTCGCCCAGCTCGCGCGGGTGCACAACGGTGAGTCGCATGGTGTTATCACGTTAGAAGTCGATTTAGCGTGCTTGATGGTACCCCGAGAGATCGTTACCCAACACCACGCTGGTTTTTAGGACCGAGCGGCGTTCTAATGTGATGCCATGACCGTACCCGGGATTGACCAGCCCGCGCTGGTGGCGTGGATGGGCAGGCACCTGCCCGAGGTCGGCGAGCCGCTGTCGGTCTCGCTGATCTCCGGCGGCAGGTCGAACCTGACCTACCGCATCCAGGCCCGCGAGCGCGACGTGGTCCTCCGCCGCCCGCCGCTCGGCCACGTGCTGCCCACCGCGCACGACATGCGCCGGGAGTGGCGGGTCATCTCCGCGCTGGCCCCCACCGCCGTCCCCGTGCCGGAACCCCTCGCCTTCTGCGCCGACGAGGACGTCATCGGCGCCCCCTTCTACCTGATGGGCCACGTGGACGGCGTCGCGGTCCGCGACCGCGACGAGCTCCACGCCGGGCCCGAGCAGGCCAGGAAGCTGGCCGAGCGGCTCGCGGAGATCCTCGCCGCGATCCACGCGCTCGACTACCGCGAGATCGGCCTCGCCGACTTCGGCCGGCCGGAGGGCTACCTGCCGCGCCAGCTCGACCGCTGGTGCCAGCAGTGGGAACGCTCCTCCGACGGCGAGACGCCCGAGTTCACCCGGCTGGTCGCGCGGCTGCGCGAGCGCATGCCCGCCGTCTCCGCCGCGACGCTGGTCCACGGCGACTACCGGCTGGACAACACGCTGGTACGGCTCGCGCCGGACACCGAGATCCTCGCGGTGGTCGACTGGGAGATGTCCACGCTCGGCGACCCGCTGGCCGACCTCGGACTGACCCTCACCTACTGGCACGACCCCGGCGACGACGAGCGGGCCGGCATCCCGGTGGCCGGGGACGTCACCCTGGCCCCCGGCTTCCTCAACACCGCCGAGTTCGCCGCGCACTACGCCAAGATCTCCGGCCGCGACGTCACCGACCTGCCCTTCTACATCGCCTTAGGCAACTTCAAGCTGGCCGTCATCGTCGAGGGTATCCACGCCCGCTTCCGCCAGGGTAAGACCGTGGGGGAAGGCTTCGAGCGCATCGGCGCGGCCGTCCCCACCCTGATCTCCCGTGCCCACCGCATGCTCGACCAGGAGGCCTCCGCATGAGCACTGTCGCACTGATCACCGGCGCGGCCAGCGGGATCGGGGCCTCCGTGGCCCGCCGGCTGGCCCAGGGCGGGGCCCGCTGCGTCCTGGTCGACCTCGACGAGACCGGCGCCGAGCGGCTGGCCAAGGAGGTCGGCGGCGTCGCGCTGGCCGGCGACGTGGCCGACCCCGAGACCTCCCGGCGCGCGGTCGCCCTGGCCGAGGAGCGCTACGGCCGGCTCGACCTGGTGCACCTCAACGCGGGCATCTCCAGCGGCGTCGACTTCGCCGCCTTCGACCTGGCGCGCTACCGCACCACGATGGGCGTCAACGTGGACGGGGTGGTGTTCGGCCTGGAGGCCGCCGTCCCGCTGCTGCTGCGCTCGGGCGGGGGCGCGATCGTGGTCACCGCCTCGCTGGCCGGCCTGGTCGGCTACGACGGCGACCCGATCTACACGATGACCAAGCACGCCGTCGTGGGGCTGGTCCGGGCGATGGCCCCGCCGCTGGCGCGGATGAAGGTGCGCATCAGCGCGGTCTGCCCCGGTTTCACCGACACGCCGCTGGTGGCCGACGTCAAGCAGGTCTTCGTGGACGCGGGATTCCCGCTGCTCACCGCGGACGACGTGGCCGCGGCGGTCGAGACCGCGTTCTACGCCGTGGAGCCCGGATCCCTGCTGATCGTCCAGCCGGGACGGGCGCCGGTGCCCTACCGGTATTCGGGGGTGCCGGGCCCGGCGAGCGGCGAGCGGCCCCCGGAGGGCAAGCCGGAGTCAAGCGACCGCTAAGAAAGCGCGGCTAACCTGGGGCACGGCACCGGGTCGACCGCTCGGTGCCGCGGTACGCACAGAGTGGAGGCCCCGCCGTGATCCCGTCTCGCGGGCAGCACGCTCGCCGCCCCGGGTGGGGAGTCGCCATCGGCGCCGGCGTGCTCGCCCTGCTGCTGATCCTCGCCGTCCTGGTCTACGCCGGCAGCCGCCGCTCGCCCCGCGGCGAGGTGGCCCGGTTGCCCGGCGTCCAGGAGCCGGCGCCGACCCTGGCCTCGCCGCCCGCGCTGGAGAACTGGCCCCGCTGGGGCGTCACGCACACCCAGTACAGCGCCGACAACGAGCCGGCCGAGGTCGAGGACCAGGCCAGAGGCCTGCTCAGGCGCGAGCCGATGCTGCAGAACCAGCACATCATGGGCTGGGGCGCCGACAACCCCGAACCGGCGCCGGGCCGCTACAACCTTCGCGACCTCAACAGCCGGCTCACCTTCATCTCCTCGGCCGGCGGCATCCCGGTCATCACGCTGTGCTGCGCGCCCGACTGGATGAAGGGCGGTACGGCAGGCCGTACCGACTGGGAGAAGAACGCCACCGTCGCCCCGCTGCGCGAGCACTTCGACGACTTCGCCAAGCTCTCCGTGCGCATCGCCAAGCAGTACCCGACGGTCAAGCACTTCCTGGTCTGGAACGAGTTCAAGGGCTTCTGGGACCCGTCGGCCGACAAGTGGGACGCCGCGGGCTACACCGAGATGTACAACAAGGTCTACACCGCGTTGAAGAAGCACGACCCGGCCATCCAGGTAGGCGGGCCGTACATCTCGCTGGGCAGCACCGGCAAGCAGGTGCCGGGCGCGGTGCTGAGCGGCCCGTGGGGCAGCGTCGAGCCGCGCGGGATGGAGGCCCTGGAGCACTGGCTGGCTAGGAAGAAGGGCGCCGACTTCGTCGTGGTCGACGGCTGGTCGACGGCGATCGAGGGCGGCGCGGTGCCCGACGAGTTCACCGCGGTGACCAAGTTCGGCGCGATCACCACCTGGCTGCGCCAGCGCAGCGGCGGGCTGCCGGTCTGGTGGGCCGAGTGGTACGTCGAGCCGGAGAACTCCGGCTGGGACGAGACCAGGCGCACCGCCGTGCAGGCCGCCGCGATGATGGAGTTCGCCTCCAGCGGCGCGGCCACCGCGCTCTACTGGAACCCGCAGCGCAAGCAGGGCCAGGAGTGCCCCGGCTGCCTGTGGGAGCCGGGGACGGGCGCCGAGCTGCCGATGGCCGGGCTGCTCAGCGGCTTCACCAAGTGGTTTCCCGCCGGGATCGAGCTGGAGCGGGTCGAGGCCTCCGACCCGCAGGTGAAGGTCCTGGCCCAGCAACGCATGCTGGTCATGGTCAATACCACCGCGCGCGAGCTGTCGGCTACTGTCGACGGCGAGCAGGTCACCCTGAAGCCCTACGAGATCCGGTGGAGTCCCCGAGTTTGAGCACGCCCGTCCTCAAGGCCGACTGTTCCCGTTGTTTCGGGTTGTGCTGCGTCGTGCCCGCCTTCACCCGCTCGGCGGACTTCGCGCTCGACAAGCCCTCCGGGCAGCCCTGCCCGAACCTCCAGCCCGACTTCCGCTGTGGCATCCACACCCGGCTCCGCGACAGCGGCTTCACCGGCTGCACGGTCTACGACTGCTTCGGCGCGGGCCAGCAGCTCTCGCAGGTGACCTTCGAGGGCAAGCGCTCGCCGCGCATCGACGCCGTCTTCCCGATCATGCGCAACCTGCACGAGCTGCTCTACTACGTGAACGAGGCCGCCGAGCGGGCGCCCTCGGCCGAGCTGAGCGCGGCCCGCGAGCGGCTGGCGGCGCTGACCGGCGCGACGCCCGACGAGCTGGAGCGGCTCGACGTCGACGCCCTGCGCGTCGAGCTCAACCCGCTGCTGGTCAAGGCGGGCGAGACGGTGGCCGCCGGGGCGCCGGGCAAGCGCAAGGACCACCGGGGCGGCATGCTGATCGGCGCCAAGCTCAAGGGGGCCGACCTGCGCGGGGCCAGCCTGCGCGGCGCCTACCTGCTGGGCGCCGACCTGCGAGGAGCGGACCTGCGGCTGGCCGACCTCATCGGCGCCGACCTGCGCGGGGCCGATCTGCGGGGCGCCGACCTGACCGGGGCGATCTTCCTCACCCAGTCGCAGCTCGACGCCGCCAAGGGCGACCGGACGACCCGGCTGCCCGGCACGCTCAGCCGTCCGTCCCACTGGCGCTGACCCGGCTCGGGCCGGGCCGGCGCCAGTAGGTGAGCCAGCGCAGCACGAACTCGACCGGCCCGTAGCGGTGCGCGCGCAGGTACCAGTGGCTGCAGGCGGCCTGCGCGATGAAGATCAGGACCGCGATGCCCACCTCGGCGGGCGGGCTCACCCGCTCGATGAGGGCGAAGCCGTACCCGGTGAAGATCAGCGAGCAGATGAGCGACTGCGCCAGGTAGTTGCTCAGCGCCATCCGCCCCGGCGCGGCCAGCACCCGGGTCAGGAGCGGGAAACGCGGCAGCAGGCGCAGCAGCGTGGCGGCGTAGGCGGCGGCCAGAAGCGGCGCTGTGACCAGATCGACCGCCTGCCCTAGGAACTTGTGCCCGACGCCGTTCCAGGTCGCCAGCGTGTACACCAGGGCCCCCAGGAGCCCCACGGTGAAGCCCAGCCACTGCAGCCGGCGCAGCAGCGCGGTCGCGCCGGACACGTCGCGCAGCGCGCTCATCTTGCCCAGCGCCAGGCCCACCAGGCAGGCGGCCAGCACGGCCGGGCCCTGGAAGAGCACCCGCGCCACCGCGATGAAGGAGAGCTTGCGCACGTGGTCGGAGATCACCTGCGCCGGCGTGCCCTGCTGGAGCTGGTCGGCGAGGTTCGCCTCGGCCACCCCGCCGGCGATCGAGCCGGTGACCGGGTAACCCATCTTGGCCAGCGCGGCCAGCACCAGGAACCCGAGCGCCAGCACCATCGTCAGCGCCGCCGCCAGCCACAGCGCGCGGCGCGGGCTCAGGTTGCGCAGGGCCAGCAGCGCCAGGCCGACCACGGCGTACGTGGTCAGGATGTCGCCGGGGAACAGCAGCACCGAGTGCGCGACCCCCAGCACGAACAGCCCGCCCAGCCGGCGCAGGAACATCGGCGTGAACCCGGCACCGCGCCGGGCCGCCGACGCCATCTGCAACGTGAAGCTGTAGCCGAACAGGAACGAGAACAACAGGTAGAACTTGTTCTCCACCAGCAGGGTGACGCCCCAGCGCACACCCCAGTCGGCCGGCGAGGAGAAGCCGGGCTCGGGCAGCCCGGCCATCCGGTACCCCGACGCCAGGTAGGCGATGTTCACGAGCAGGATGCCGAGCAGCGCGAACCCGCGCAGCGCGTCCACCGAGTCGAGGCGGGTCGACTCCAGTCTCAATTTGCTCATTGGGCGCAATACTCCCGCAGAACGGGGGACCGCGCCTACCCGTTCTGCGCCGCGATGGAGATGAACCGCTCGACGATCACCGCGATCGACACCACGAAGGCCGGGATGCCGATCCACAACAACCGCCGCCGCGCCCGGGGCGCCCGGTCGGGCCCGCCCAGCCGGATCACCTCATAGCCGAACAACGCCATCCAGGTGACCGCCATCGCCCCCAGACCCAGCGGGGTCCACGGCGAGGTCGGGTCGCCCCGGCCCGCGTACGGCTGGGGCGGTGGGATCTCCGTGCCCTTGGCGAACTTGCCCCACACGTAGACGGCCGCGTCCTTGCTGGTGAAGACCTTCTTCACGTCCTTGGAGGCGTCGAGCGCCGCCACGAACCGCTGACCCCAGTCGGGCGCGAAGCCCTCGTTGAGCTGCAGGTAGTTGTACTGGCCCGTGGTCGCCACCAGGAAGGTGTTGCGCGGGCTCTCCTTGAGCTTGGCCACCACGTCGGCGATCTGCGTCGGATCCTTGTGCACCAGGCCCTGCAGGGTCCAGTTGATGTACTCCAGGTCCTTCTCCGCCCACGGCAGGATCGGCGTGCTCTCCGGCCCCACCTTGGGCACCAGGTAGATCACCCGGGCGCTCGGCTTGTCGTGGGCGTAGATGTAGCGCATCGCCTCGACCTCGCCCGTCGTCACCCGCTCGAACTTCTCGTTGCCGTACCGCGCGACGAGGAAGGCCATGGAGAACACCATCGCCAGCACCAGCGCGAGGCCGAGCGAGATCATCCGGGTGATCTTCGGGTTGAAGCGCGGCGCGCGCTTGCGGATCGGGATCGTCTCGTCCCGCGCGTCCTCGCTGTCGGCCGGCAGGTTCGGGAAGAACGCGTAGGCGGCCAGCAGGCAGGCGCCCGGCAGCGCGAACATGTAGATGCGCAGGCCGATCTCGCCGCCGTAGCTCTGCAGGCCCAGCGCCAGCACCGGCACGCACAGCAGGATCAGCGCCGCCCGGTCGAACACCCCGCGGCGCAGCCGCCGCAGCAGGCCGACCGCGGCCAGGCCCAGGATCGCGGCGCAGATGCCGAGCCGTACCTGGAGGACCAGGGCGTGCTCGGGATCGCTGCCGGCGATCCGGTCGCCGGTGTTGCGCTGCAGGTTCGTCAGGATCCTGCCGAGACCGCCGAAGATCGAGTCGATGTTGCCCGCCCAGAACCCGACCGTCTGGTAGCTGATCCAGCCCAGCACCATCAGGCCGAAGAAGAACGGCAGGCCCCAGGTCAGCTTGGTCCGCTTGACCAGCAGGAACGCGGTCAGCACGCCGAGCATCATGAACGGGGTGATCTGGTGCGAGGCGGTCGCGGCGACGAACAGCAACACCAGCAGCAGCAACATCAGCAGCCGGTCGGCGCGGTACGTGCCGGTCTCGGCGATCTCGCCCGGCGTCATCGTGTCCAGCTTGGCCAGCAGCCGGCGCAGCCGGCCCTTCTCCGGCAGCGGCTTGACCCGCGGCTCCACCCGGCCGAACCAGCGCAGCAGGATCGCCACGAAGACCAGGTAGATGGCGAAGGTGAAGCCCTGCGGGGAGAAGTAGTCCTGGCCGATCCACTGCACGATCACGAACAGCAGCGCCGCGTACCAGCGGGCCCGCGTCGTCGCCACCACCTGGCGCAGGATCAGCACGAACGGCAGCAGGTACAGCAGGTTCATCACCAGCGGCGTCCACTGCAGGATCGTCGTCAGGTCGGTGATCCCGGCGGTCCTGGTCACGAACGCGAACAGCGTGAAGAAGCCCGGCCAGCCCATCCGCGCGTCGATGTTGATCGACGCCTCGCCGGTGCGGTTGATGAAGTCCACGAAACCGGCGTGCACGTAGGCCGTCGGGAAGCGCGGCTCGTCACCCACCAGCGCACCCGCGCCGTGCAGGGCGAAGGTGATGGCGGCGATCTGGAACAGCAGCAGGAACTTGCGGTCGACGGACTGGTTCACCGTGATGAAGAACGACACGATCATGATCAGGATCGCGGCGAACGCGCTCAGCGGGAGGGCCGAGATCAGCCCCAGCCCGTCGATGTCCTCCGGCCGGACGCCGCGCAGGGGGCCCGGGGGGAGCTTCAGGGCCAGGACGTACATCACTACGCCCTCGATCATCAGCAACGCCGGCAACCAGTGCGGCGCCGCCGCCATGATCTTGGCCATGCGGCCGGCCTTGGGCTGCCCCGTCTCCCTGGGCGCCACCCTGGTCCCCAGGCTCGCCTGCGCGGGCCTCCTGGGCACCACCTGCGTGTCTTCAGGCCCACTCGGTACGGCAGGCGTGCCCTGAGGTGCGGCAGGCGTGCCTTGAGGTACGGCAGGCGTGCTGTGCGGTACGGCGGGCGCGCCCCCCGGCGTGGTGGCCGCGCCTCCGGGGATGGCGTGCGGCGCCTGAGGCCCCGACCCCACCCGCACCTGCGCGGCCGGCCGAATCCTGTGGGTGACCGTGGAGTCCGTGTCCCCCGTGCCGCCAGCCGAGCCGGCCGCACTGGCAGGGGACGCCGGGGAGCCGGTGACCGCCGAACTGGCGGCGGTGCTTGGGTTGGCGGCGGTGGCTGGGTTGGCGGCGGTGGCCGGGTTGGCGGTGGTGGCCGGGTTGGCGGGGGAAGCGGCGGTGGAGCGGGCAGGGCGGATGACCACGGCTGCGGTGGCGTCCGGGTCGCCGCCAGCCTCCGCCTCTGCGCCACCGTCGCCCTCACCGCCGTCACCCTCGTCACCGGCTGCGGCATCGGCGGCCGAGTCGTCGGTGGCCGGGCGGCCGGCGGCCAGGGCATCGGCGGCCGGGGCATCGGGGGCCGGGGTGTCTGAGGTGGGGCCGTCGGTCGGGGGCTTGGTGCTCAGGGGGCGGGCGGGCAACCGGCCCTCCTGGGTGCTGGACCCCTCGTCCTCCTCGGCCTCGATGACGGCGCGCGGGATGGTCCCCTCAGCCTCGTCCTCAGCCTCGGCGACGTCACCCTCGTCACCGGAATCCTCGGCAGCGGAATCCTCGCCACCAGCAGAGTCCCCACCCTCGGCGGAGGCGCCACCGTCGGCGGTCTCCCCACCGTCGGCGGTCTCCCCACCGTCGGCGGGGTCCACATCGGCGGCCGCATCCACGGAAGAGGTGGTGTCCCGAGCAGGAGCGTCCGCGTCGGTGATCCGAGGGATCACCCCCGTGGCGTCGGGGTCGAACTCCACCTCGGAAGAGGAGGAGCCGGTGGTTCCCGCTGTCATCTCATCGCCTGCCCGTTGCCTCACGATTACCAATCATGCGGTCTCCGAAGACCGCTCCACGACGCTGCGCTGTCCAGTTTTGGCAAAATTGAGCGTCTTGCGAAGATCCCGATAAATCAGTCCCGCAACGAGCAACTCGCTGAGCAGGATCCCCCACCCGACCGCGTTGACATGCGCGAACGGAAAGAGCGCGAAGATCGACACCAGGATCAGCCCAGCCAGCCCGATCTGCACGAACGCCAGCCGCCGAGCCTCTCCCCGGGCCCGCAGCGAGCTCAGGTAGACCTCGATCAACACCCGGGGCACCACCGCGACGGCCATCAGCCGCAACAGGGTCGTGCCCTCCTCGGCGAACTCCGTCCCGAAGATCAGCAGGATGAACGGCGCCCCCACCAGCGTGACCGCGATGATGGGCACGATGATCATGAAAGCCCGCCGCAACGCCCGCCGGCAGTTTGCCGCGAGCTGGGCCGGGTCGAAGGAGCCCTCGACGGTCAGCGAGACCGCCATGTTCATCGCCAGCAGCTCGATCAGGCACCCCAGCGTGTGCGCCATGGAGAAGCGCCCGAAGGTGGCCGGTCCGACCTGGGTGGAGACGATGGTCGGCACCAGGTAGATGATCGCCAGGATGGAGAGCGTGCCGGGGTAGTCGCCGGCCAGGAAGCGGCCGATCTCCTTGAGCCGCGGCGGCCGGCCCTCGATCGGGTTGGCCTTCTGGTGCTTCGGCACGACGTAGCCGAAGATGAACCAGTTGATCGGGATCAGCGCCAGCGCGGTCGGCACGACCCACGACACGAAGATGCCGCCGTGCGGCAGCGCCCCGGCCAGCGCGATGAGCAGTCCCATCTTGACCAGCCCGAAGATCAGGCTGTTCACCGGGACCCACACCGCCTGCCGTAGCCCGGTGAGCACGACGTCCTGCAGCGTGAAGACCGCCCAGACCAGCACCGCGCCCAGGAAGAACAGGTCGGGCCCGAGCCCGCCGAGCCAGGAGTAGGTCTCGCCCCACAGCGGCACGGTGAGCAGGAAGCCCACCGCCGCCGCGCCGCCGGTCGCCGCGGCCAGGCCGTACCCGCGCAGGATCAGTTCCGGCGTGCGGCGGCCCGCGATCGGGATGAACTTGGCCAGGGCCCCGGCCAGGCCGAGCGCGGTGAGCGAGGCGAACAGCCGCATCACCGTGATCATCGCCTGGCCGCGGCCGAACTCCTCGGCCGTGTAGAACTCCTCGGCCAGCAGCCAGTACCCCATGCCGAGCACGGCGGTGATCCCGGTGTTGACCATGAGGGCGTAGCCGTTGCGGAGCAACGGGTTGCGGAGATCGCGGACGATCTTCCGCCACAGGTTAGACATTGCGCATGACCCGCTGCATGCCGTACCTCGTCCGCCGCACGACCGCGTAGCCCTTGGTCAGGACGCGTTCGCGCAGGTAGATGAGAGGTACGGCGTTGCCCTCCACGGCTCGCTTGAACATGCTCAGGGTGGTGTGCCGGGCGACGGTCAGCCGGGGGATGGCCAGCATGTCGTGCTTGTCGGCGGCGATGGCGTTGTTGACCGCGTATCCGGCGAAGTAGCCGGCCTTGTACACCTCGCGGCGCACGCGGGCGCTGCTGTAGCCGTACGGGTAGGCCATGGTCGCCACCGGCGCGCCGATCTTCTCCTCCAGCAGCGCCTTGTTCTTGCGCAGCTCCGCCCGGAGCTCGACGTCGGGAAGCTGGTCGAGCTGCGGGTGGCTGTGGCTGTGGCCGCCGATCTCGATGCCGGTCTGGGCGCACTCGCGCGCCTGGGTCCAGCTCAGCATCTCGTCCAGCGGCCGGCCGGCCGCGTCCTTGCCGGCGTCGGCCACCCAGCCGCTGGTCAGGAAGACCGTGGCCGGGAAGCCGAGCCGCTCCAGGACGGGCAGCGCGTTGCTGTGGAAGTCGGCGTAGCCGTCGTCGAAGGTGACCACGACCGGCTTGGCCGGGATCTGGTTCTTGTTGAAGGCCGCGACCAGGTCGGAGGCGGTCATCGGGGTGAAGCCGGACTCGCTCAGGTAGGCGAGCTGCTCGGCGAAGTCTCCGGTCCGTACGGCCAGCGGAGCGGTCTCCGCCGCCGGCCGGTCGGAGATCGAGTGGTACATCAGGATCGGTACCCGGATCACGAGCGAACCCTCCATCTCCCGAGCACGTAGCCCCACGTCGTCCAGGCCAGCCCGATCACGATCGCGAACGCGCGGCCGAGTCCGCCGGCGTCGCCCTTGGCCACCTCGCCGAGGTTGCGCAGGACGCCGAGCGGCAGGGTCTTCATCGCGTGCGCCCGCTCGCTGGACAGCCCGTCCTCGGTGCCCACGAACTGCGTCACCGTGGCCTTGGACAGGCCTTCGGCGAAGCAGCGCGAGCGGAAGTAGGCGAAGCGCTCACGCACCCGCGAGACCTTGTGCCCGATCAGCGCGGCGGGCTGGTAGATCATGATCGCGCCGGGCTTGCGCTGCGCCAGCCGGATGCAGAACTCGGTCTCCTCGCAGCCCAGCGGCCGGCTCTTGCGCCCCTGGACGCTGCGCCCGATGCCCGTGCGGAAGCCGCCCATCTCCAGCACCGCGGTGCGGAGGAAGGCGGCGTTGCCGCCCATGACGTTGCGGATCGGCGCCTTGACCGGCGGGATGCCGCGGTAGGTGCAGCCGACCGTCCAGTCGAACTCGTGCGGGAACCACTTCGGCCGCCGGCCCGACGCCCACAGGGGGTCGGTCCGGCCGCCGACGCCGACGACCGCCGGGTCCTGGAAGCCCTCCTCCAGCGCTTCCAGCCAGCCCGGATCGGCGACGGCGTCGTCGTCGAGGTAGGCGACGATGTCACCGGTGGCGAGTTCGGCCCCGGTGTTCTTGCCGCCCGACAGGCCCTGCTCGTGGCGGTTCTCCACCACGATGGCCTGCGGGTAGGCGCGCTTGAGCTTGACGTGCAGGTCGGGGTTGTGGTCGACGACCAGCAGCAGCTCGTACGGCTGGCGCCGCTGCTCGCCGATCGACTCGACTGCCTGCCTGATGTCCTCCCAGCGCTCCTCGGTGTAGACGCAGATGACGACTGACGTACGCACGGACAAACCTTCGTTCTAACCCGGCTCGGAGGGTTATGCGACCCCTCGGTCGGCGGCTCGGGTGGTGGCGGGCTCGGGCAGCGGTGCGGCCGGCTGGCGGCGCTTCTCCCGCAGGATGGTGCGCAGCACGCGCATCCCGTCGCGGATCGCGCGCAGGTTGCTCTCGCCGTGGATGCGGCACCGCTCGTGGCTCGGCACCTCGACCACCTTGAGCCCGGCCTTGGCGGCGCGGACGTTCATCAACGTCTCGACTTCGAAACCGTCGCAGTCGAGGTCGAGAACGCTCAGGTGGCGGGACCAGAAGGCGTTGTAGCCATAGCACAGGTCGGTGTACTGCGTCCCGTAGAAGAGGTTGACGAGCTTTGTCAGAATCAAGTTGCCAAAACGACGGCTGAACGTCAGGTCGTCGCTGTTTCCGCCGGAGGCGTAGCGCGAGCCCTTCACGAAGTCGGCGCCGGTGACCAGCGCGCCGACGAAGGTGATGATCTCGTGCCCGTCGGTCGAGCCGTCGGCGTCGATCATCACGATGATGTCGCCGGTCGCGGCGTTGAAACCGGCGGCCAGGGCGTCGCCCTTGCCGCGTCCGGTCTGCGTTACGATCTTCACGTTCGGGCGCAGCCGCCGGGCGACCTCCACCGTGTCGTCGACGGAGTTGCCGTCGACCAGCACGATCTCGTCGATCCACTGGGGCAGGGTCGCGAAGACGTGCGGGAGGTTCTGCGCCTCGTTCATCGCCGGGACGACCACGCTGACCGTGGGCGCGATCGCCAGGTGCGGCGTGATCGGCGTGAAACGCTCAAGGGGCGGCATGGATCGCAGGGGCGCGACCTGGATCTTGCCATTGATCTTGGTGTGCTCGGGACTCATGGTGCGGACGTTCCTTCCGGTTCCGCGGCGTCGCCTGGGCCGGAGGCGGGCCATTGACGGAGCCTGTGGGACTGAGGGTGTGCTTGGTGCTCTGGGTGCCGGGTGAGTGGGGGAATCGCTCAGCGCGCCCCCGAGGGTTCTTGCGGTTCGGGTCGCAGATGGGTACGCACCCGGCCGAAACCCTTGAGCACTCGATCGGCTGCTCTATAGAGAGACGGTCGATCGAGGACGATTGTTCGTGCTTTGTTGAAAGGAGTTCGTCCCGCCCAGTGCACGGCGGCGGTCGCGGAGGGCCGGGAGATCCGTCCCTCGCTGACGTAGAGGGTCCCGCTCTTGAGCCAGTCCTTGTACTCCTTGCCGCCCTTGCCCATGTCCACCTGCTGGATTCCGGCACGCGCGGCGTGCTCGGCCATCTGCATGTGGTGCACGATGCCGGGGGAGTAGCGGGCGTACTCGGTGTCGTAGGCGGGGAACCAGCCGACCAGGGTGGTGGCGGTGCGCAGGCCGAAGTGGCCGGCCACCGGCACGTCACCCGCGTAGAGCATGGTGAGGACGCCGCCGAAGTCGGGCGTGCCCAGCGCGTGCATGCGCTCGGTCAGCTCGACGATCCACGGCTGCGCGAAGCGGTCCACCCGGCCGGTGCGGCGGTACTGGTCCGACTTCCACTGCAGCAGCGTGCGCAGGACCTCGGGGTCCTTGGAGTCCCACTCCAGGCGCAGCTCGCCCTGCTCGCGGCCGAACTTGCGCTCCTTGTAGCGGACGGTCTTGAGGTTCTTGGGGGAGTTCTCCTTCACCTGCTCCAGCCAGGCGTCGAAGCCCGAGGTGAAGTCCATCACCGGCGCCGGGCGCACGTCGTTCTCGAACGGCGCGAAGCTCGGCTGGCCGGCGACCATGTGGTCGAACTCGAACACGTTGAGCCGGCAGGCGCGCAGCAGCGCCTTGGCGTCGAGCTTGAAGCCGGGCGCGGAGATCAGGCCGTGGCAGGTGGTGAGGAAGCCGCCGAGCGGCTTGCCGATGCCGAAGGCGTGCCGCTCGTAGGGGAAGAAGGCCTCGCCGTCGTTGATCACCGCGACGCGGACGTAGTCGCGCAGCGCGTCCATGGCCAGCGCGAACTCCACCGACAGGAAGGGGTTGTCCAGGCTCGGGTCGGCTTTCTGCAGCTCGCGCCAGCGCGCGACCTCGCTCTCGCCGAGCAGACCGGGCCGTGTGACCCGGATCGCCGTCCTCGCCCCTCCCATTACTGGGCCCCCTCTTCGGTCAAAGAGCTCTTCCCCCGGTAAAGCACGCGCAGGACCCACAGGAACCCGCCGAGGATCGCCACGGTCAGCACCCCGGCTCGCGGAGACCACGCGTCGAAGAGAAGCATCGCCTCGGCAAGGAGAACGTTAAGGACGAGACTTGCCGCGGCGCCTACTGATAGTGCGGCGAGCGGGTCACGATCGCGCAACAGTCCGACTACGGCGGCCCCGGGAACGACCAGAAGGAACATGGAGATCAATAGCGGGCGCAGGGGCGTCTGTATGTCGGCGAGTGAGATCGCCGCGCCGGCCAGGCAGGCCGCGGCGACGATCCAGGTCAGCACTCTCCGATGGTTACGCATCTGCTCGCTTTCTCCTGAGTCATGGCGGGGTAGATCCATTGTCATGGGACCAATCCGGACTTGGGCACGTCAATGCCGACGCTTGGCGAGCGCCGAAGGTTTACGTGGAAAGCGAGAAATCTCTGTGGCCTTCGCCACAGAGTCGTGATCCGCCGTGCCCCCGAGTCGGTCTCAGCACACCAGGATGCCCTATCCCACCCCGACACTTCGACCCAAGGTCCGGTTTGTGGTCATTTGTCACATTTATGTGATGCTTAGGGGAAATCTAGCGACGATCTGCTGAAGCGGGGCTGAGGAGACCTGAAGATCAGCAGGTCATCCGGAGTCCACCGGCCCACCGGCAACCCCGGCCCCGCAACCTTCGGGCAACCCCGGCCCCGCAACCTGGGCAACCCCGGCCCTCCCGGCAACCCCGGCCCCGCAACTCCCGGCAGCCCCCGTCCCCCGACCTTCCCGGCGGTCCGGCCGGGGCGGTCAGCCGGCGGTGTCGAAGCCCTCGGGTTCGGCCGGCGGGTCGGTCTGCGTGCTCTGCGGCGACTCGCTCGGCCCGGGCCCGGGAGAAGGCCGGTCGGTGCCGGGCCCCCCGCTGGGCGGAGGCTCGTCGCCCCGCCAGGAGATCGAGCACGTCCCCCCGCCCCCGGTGGAGCTGACCGTCACCGTGCCGAGGCCGGACGAGGTCGGGTCCTCCACGATCACGGTGACCGACGCGCTCTGCCCCATGCCGAGCCGCCCGCCGCTCTGCCCCAGGCTGAGCCCGCCGGTGACCTTGGCGCTCCACGTGACCGCCCCGTTGCGGGCGCTGAGCCGTACCGAACCGGAACCGTCGATCGCGCCCGGGCAGCCGACCGTGAGGCGCGCGGCGGGCGGGTTGGGACGGCGGGTGCGCGGCCCGGCCGCCGGCCGGGTCGTGGCCGGCGGATCGGCCTGCGGGCGGCGCGGCGTCGGGGTGACCGGCCGGGAGGTGCCGGGCTCGGGGGTGGGCTCGGGCTCCTCGGTCTCGGCGGGCGCCTCGTCCTCCTCGGTCGGGAACTCGTCCGGGGCGGGCAGCGAGGGGTCGCCGGTGGCGGCCCCGGTCGGGGAGAGGCTCATGGCGGTCCGCTGCGGCCCGCCGTCCTGCCCGAGGTAGGCCACCGCGCCCGTGCCGAGCAGCACGCAGGCGGCGGCGACGATCACCGGGGCGAGCCGGCGCGGCCGGCGGCGCGAGCGGCGCGGCTCGGCGGCGACCGGGAAGCCGGTCTTGTCGAAGCTCTCGGTCCGCTCGGTGATCAGCGTGCGGGTCTGGTCGTACTCCGGCCCGGCCGAGGTGTCGATCACGCGGCGGCGCAACGAGATCGGCGGGAAGGCGATCGGCATCAGCTCCAGGAGCCGTCCCGCGGCGACCTGGCGGTGCTTGCCCTCGGTGCAGACCTCGCATCCGGCGATGTGCCCGGACAGCCGCCGGCGCAGCAGCGGGGTGAGCGGCCCCTCCCAGGAGTCGAGCATCG
Organism: Nonomuraea sp. NPDC050328; assembly: GCF_044459405.1. Taxonomy (NCBI): domain Bacteria; kingdom Bacillati; phylum Actinomycetota; class Actinomycetes; order Streptosporangiales; family Streptosporangiaceae; genus Nonomuraea; species Nonomuraea sp. NPDC050328. The sequence goes on from NZ_JBITIW010000018.1 coordinate 115,045, forward strand.
CCGACAGGTCGGGGCAGTGCGCGCGGCCGTTGCGGGCCAGGACCACGGCCGCGGCGGCGTTCTCCATGTGGTCGCGGGCGCGGGTGAGCCGGCCGGTGGCCTGCCGGGAGGTCAGGCCGAGCACCGAGCCCACCTCCGCCGGGGTCAGCCCGTGCCGCAGCGACAGCTCCAGCACCTCGCGCTCGTTGCGGCTCAGCTCGCCGAGCGCTTCGTGCACCAGTTCGGCCAGTTCGGGGTCCTCCGGGTCGTCCAGCACCGGGGGCGGGGTGAGCTCGGCCGGCCGGGTCTTGACCCGGGCCACCGCCTGGAAGCGGGTCAGCGCGTACAGCCACGCCCGCAGCTTGGCGACCTCCTTGAGCTGCTCGGCGCAGCCCTGCGCGGTGATCAGCGCGTCGTGCACCGCGTCGGCCGCGCTGTCACGGTCGCCCAGCAGCGAGCAGGCGTAGTCGTGCAGGCGCTCGGCATAGGCGTCGTACAGGGTGGCGGAGGCCTGGCCGTCGGCACGCCGGAGCGCCTCCATGAGCTGGTGGTCGTCGGCGCGATCGACAGTCGGCCATCCGGGCACGGAAGCTCCTCCCCGCGGAAACGTGCGCTACACGCAGGGAGGACGTGGGTCCGTGCCATCCGGATGGCCGCTCATAACCAGCGGGCATCGCCCGCCCCGGCTCTGCCCGCCGTACGGCAAGCGGAGCGCGTGCGCTCTGCCCGCCGTACCGCGAGCGGAGCGCGTGCGGTCTGCCCGCCGTACGGCAGGCGACCAAGGCGCGGTGGGCGGGGCCGGTCAGCCGTCGCACTGCGGCGCGCACAGGCGCCGCGCCATGCCCTTGAGGAAGACCTCGCGCACCCCGAGCGGGTCCTTCACGATGAAGGCCTCGCCGCCGGTCGCCTCGGCCAGCGCGTCCATCCGGGCCTTGCCCTTGGGCGCGTCCGGCCCGAACGCGATCAGCAGGAGGTTGACCGGCTTGTCCGGGTCGTAGGTCTCCTTGAGGTAGCTCAGGATCTCCTCGTCGCTCACGCCGCCCTGCGGGTCGTCGTTGCCGGCGCCGTCGGTGAGCACCAAGAGCACGTTGATCTTGTCGTCCTGGTACCCCTCGCTCATCTGCCCGTAGGCGGCCTTGAGGGTGTCGTTGAGCCCGGTGTCGCCGGGGGTGGCCTGGGCGGCGCTGACCGTCTGGGCGAGCAGGTCCTTGCGGAGCACGCCGTTGATCGGCTCGCCGAGCGGGCCGACCGGGACCAGTTCCTTGTAGTCCTTGCCCTGGCCGTCGAGGTGGGTGGAGAAGGCCCAGGCGCCGATCTCGTCCTTGGCGTCGTAGATGCCCAGGCCGCCGAGCGCGGTCTTGGAGATGACCTGCATGCGGGTCATCGGCGGGTTGGTGCCGGGCACGGGGTAGGCCATGGTGCCGGAGACGTCGAGCAGCGCCAGCAGGCGGGTGCCGAGGTTGAGCCGGCTCCACGACTGGGCCATGCTCCCGACGGTCTTGGGGTCGGGCGCGGCCAGGGCCTGCGGCGCCTTGGCGGTGAAGCCCTTGTCGGCGGCGAGCACCGCCCCGGCCTTGCCGTCGGGGGTGCGGAAGCCGTTGTCGCGCAGCGCCCTGCGGGCCGCCTCGCCGCCGAGTTCCTTGGCGAAGCTCTCGGCGGCCTTGCGCGAGGTGGCGTCCGGCGTGATCGGGATGAACGGGTAGTCGAGGCTGAGCGTGCCCTCGGCGGGGTAGAGCGGGACGACCGGGGCGTCGGGCTTCTTGGTGTTGTGCGCCCAGATGCCCTGCTCGGAGGCGACGCCGATGGGCATCTTCTTGCCGGAGCGCACGGTCAGGCTGGCCAGCAGCGGCGCCTGCTCGCCGACGACGCCGCGGGAGAGCTCCTTCAGCGCGCCGACGACCGCCTTCTGGTCGGTGCCCGCGGCCTCGGCGGCGCCGGAGGCGGCCAGCAGCGCGCCGAGCCCGGCGGAGTTCTTCTTGGGGTCGAGCGCGAGCACCCGGATCTTGCCGGCCAGGCCCTCCTGGCTGACCACGTTGGCCGCGCTGATCATGCCGGCCCAGCTCGGTTCGAGCTGGCCCTTGAGCTTCTCGGCGGAGGCGGCGGAGGTGGCCAGGACGATGGGGGAGCTCGCGATGCGGGCGGCGGCCTCGGGCGGGCTGACGCCGTCCCCGGTGCGGAGCTGGCCGAGCCACAGGCTGGAGTCGGCGATCCACACCTCGCCGGGGAACTTGCCGGCCGAGACGGCGGCGGCGGTCTTGGCCGGGCTCTCCTTGGCGACGGTGACCGCCACGCACCGGCCGTCCACGTCGTGGGCGGCCTTGTTGTACGTCTGGGCGATCTTGTCGACGACCGGGTGGATGTCGGGGGCGGCGACCACGCGCAGCGCGATCTTCTCGCCGGAGCAGCCCTGCTCCTTGTTGAAGATCACGAAGGCGGCGACGCCCAGCAGCACGGCGAGGGCCACGGCGCCGGCCAGCGGCACCAGCACCCGTCCCCGCCCGCTCCGGCTGCGCCGTCGGCTCGGAGCCGGCTGGTGGCCCGGTTGGTACCCGCGGTACCCGTCGTCGTGATCGTCTGTACGGTGTCGCCCCACGGTGTCCTCTTCGCCTGTCCTGCCGGGACCGGAGACCCTGGCGGGAGATGCTCCTCCGACGTGCTCCGAAACTTTGAGGAACGATACTCGCTGGGCTTTATGCGGCAAAACCACCGTTTTGCTGGGACGATAACGATCAGTCGCCGCCGGCTCGCCGTCAGTGGCAACATCCGTGGCCCTGCCACGCCCGCCTCCCCTCGCGCACGGCCACCACCGCCAGCGCCAGGGCGACCGCCGGGTCCACCCACCACCAGCCGGCCGCCCCGGCGGCCTGACCGGCCAGGACGCCCGCGGCCGCGGCGGCGCAGATCAGGTTCTGGGTGCCCTCGCCCGAGGTGGCCGGCGAGCCGAGCCGCCGGCCCAGCCGCCGCTTGGCCAGGCCGAGCCCCGGCATGCTGACGAGGCTGACCACGGTCACCGCGATGCCGAGCGCGGACGTCGCCGCCCGGTGGCCGGCCTCCAGGTCGTGCCAGACGTGCAGCACCAGATAGGGCGCCAGCAGCCAGAAGCTCGCCGCGACCGCGCGCTGCGCCCGGTGCTCGGCCTGCTCGCTGAGCAGCCGCCCGCCGGAGAAGCGCCAGACGACGATGAGGCTGGCCAGCGCCTCCACAAGGGCCGACAGGCCCCAGCCGATGAGCGCCACCGAGTGCGCCGACAGCCCGGCGGCCAGGCCGAGCACGCTCTCCACGCCGAGCCAGGCGAGGGTGAGCACAGACAGGGTGCGGGCGCGGCGCGCGTCGCGGAGCCACGCCTGATGCGATTCTCGCTGTTCAAGCACTCTACGTACGCTAGCGGGCGCGTAGCGTGACAATCGCCCGGGATGGGGAAAAGCGGCCAAGATTGATCTGTGCCCTTCACTCCCGCCCACGTCGCAGCCGTCCTCCCGTTCGCCTCCTCGGCGCGGTTACGCCGGGTCCTCGACCCGTGGGCGCTCGCGGCCGGAGCCATGGTGCCGGACCTGCCGCTCTTCATCCCGTTCCTGCCGGAGTACATCAGCTGGCACGACGCGCGCGGCGTGCTCACCTACGGCGTGGTCTCGGTCGTGATCCTGCTCGGGCTGCTCCAGCAGGTGTTCTGGGAGCCGCTGGTCTCGCTCCTGCCGCCCGCCTTCGCCGCCCGCGCCGCCGGGCTACGGCCGTCCTTTCGCCCGCTGCCCGTGGTGGCCGGGGCGATCGTCGGCGGGCTGACGCACGTCTTCTGGGACTCCTTCACGCACGAGCGCAGCCTGTCCATCTGGGGCTGGTCGTGGCTCGGCGAGCCCGTCTACGGCTCGGTCCGGATGTACGGGCTGCTGCAGTACCTCAGCTCGGTGGCCGGGCTCGCGCTCATTCTGTGGTGGAGCCGCCGCGGCCTGCTCCGGCTGGCCCCCGAGACCCTCCCCGCGCGGCTCGCGGCCGGCGCCCGCACCCGGCTGACCGTCTTCGCCGCCTGCGCCGCCGGGATCGTCGCCGGCGCCCTCGTCTGGCCGCTGATCAAGGTGCCCGACCCGGCGCTGGGCCTGCGCGCCTGGGTCACCAAGGCCGGCGCGGGCACCGTCATCGGCCTCGCCGCGGTGCTGGCCGTCCATGCCGCGGTGTGGCACTGGCAGTATTCAAGACGTGCTGGAGTACGTGACTGACCTCGACGATCCCCGCCTGCTCGACTACACCGGGCTGCGGGACGTCGAACTGCGCAAGAGCCTGGAGGCCGAACTCGGCCTGTTCCTCGCCGAGGGCGAGAAGGTGATCAGGCGGGCCGTCGCCGCGGGCCACCCGATCCGCTCGGTGCTGACCACCGAACGCTGGCTGCGCACCCTCGACCTGCCCGCCGAGGCCACCGTCTACGTGGTGAGCGACGACGTCATGTCCGGCATCGCCGGCTTCCAGGTGCACCGCGGGGCACTGGCCTCGCTGGAGCGGCTGCCGCTGCCGTCGGTGGCCGAGATCATCGAGGGCGCGTCGCGGATCGTGGTGCTGGAGGACATCGTCGACCACACCAACGTCGGCGCGATCTTCCGCAGTGCGGCGGCGCTCGGGGTGGAGGCGGTCGTGCTCTCGCCGCGGTGTGCCGACCCGCTCTACCGGCGGGCGGTCAAGGTGTCGATGGGAGCGGTGTTCGCCGTGCCGTACGCGCGGCTGGAGGACTGGTTCGACGGGCTGGCGGCGCTGAAGGGGTTCCAGACGCTGGCGCTCACGCCCGACCAGGCGGTGACGCCGCTGGACGAGGTCGCGCTGGGGGAGCGGGTGGCGCTGCTGCTCGGCTCGGAGGGGCACGGGCTGAGCGAGCGGTGGCTGCGCGCGGCCGACGAGCGGGTGTGCATCCGGATGAGCCCGGCGGCGATGGCCGCGGGTGTCGACTCGCTCAACGTGGTGGCCGCGGCGGCCATCGCCTGCCACGGCCTGATGCGGAGCGGTCCGCCCGGCTGAGTCGCGGGGGAGCGGCGGTGGGCCCGGGTGGCCTCGACGTGGTCACCCGGGCGGAGGACTCAGAGGCCGGCCGGCATCCGGGTCCTGTCCGAGACCTGCGAGGTGGTCGACAGCTTCTCGTCGTGGGCGGCGCTCCCGTCCTCGTGGGTCTCCTCCATCCGCAGCGCGACGCCGAGCGCGAAGAAGGTGGGCGCCCACTGGCCGACGAAGATCCCCCAGCGGTCGGCGCGGTCGATGCCGGCCGGTTCGGCGTTCTTCGACGCCACCCAGGAGGCGATCGAAAGGCCGATGGAGGCGAAGCCTGCGGTGTACATGAGCGTCGACTTGACGCCCATCTTGTGCAGCGTGCGGATCATGTTCTCTCCCCGATCTGTGACGAGGGGTCCATTACCCGCTGGCTCGACGCCGGATTCGGGTTTTCGCGGGTTTTGCCAGTCTTTGCCGCGCCAAGGGCCCGGGTCAGCCGTTGAGGCGGTCCTCGGCGTAGTCGAGCAGCGCGGCGGCCGTCCTGAAGCGGCGCTCGTCCTGGTCGCCCAGCAGCACGCCGACCAGGCGGCGGCCGGCCCGGTCGGCGGCGAAGGCGAGGCAGAAGCCGGCCGCGTTGGTGAAGCCGGTCTTGACCCCGATCACCCCGTCCGTCCTGGCGAACAGCCGGTTGGTGGTACGCCAGGTGTGCTTGCCGGTCCGGTGCACCCGCTTGGCCGCGATGGCGCGGAAGGCCGCGTCGCCGAGCGCGGCCTGGGTGAGCCTGGCCTGGTCGGCCGCGGTCGAATACCCGCTGTACGGCAGGCCGTCGGCGTTGGTGTAGCGCGTGTCGGCCAGGCCGAGGGTGCGGGCGGCGGCGTTCATCTTGGCGACGAAGGCGCTCTGCCCGGGGCCGTACCTGCGGGCCAGCGCGTGCGAGGCGTCCGCCCCGGAGGGCAGCATGACGCCGTGGAGCAGGTCGAGCACGCTCAGCCGCTCGCCCTTGCGCAGGGCCGCGCTGGTCGCGCCGTTGGCGGCGGCGTGCCGTACGTCGGACTTGGTGACGGTGATCAGGTCGGTCAGTTCGGCCTCGGTCCGCGCGGTCTCGCGCAGGACCACGTAGGTGGTCATGATCTTGACCAGGCTGGCCACCGCCGCGCGCCGGGCCGGGCGCTTGGCGTAATGGACCGTTCCCGCCGAGTCGATCAGGTAGGCCGACCGGGCGGCGACCGCCGGGGCCTGGGGCCCTGGCGTCCGGGTCGCGGCCCCGGCCGGGCGGGTGGTGATCTCCGATGGCGCGGCGGCCACACCGGACATCACCAGGACAACTGTGCTCAACACCCCCATGATGCGCATGCGCGCCAGCATGGCAGGAACTTGACTTCGTTTCCGGGAGATCGCCGGATGACCTGGGTAAATGATCGCTATCGCCAGTAAACCGGGGGAGATCACCATGGCAGGGAAGTTCGTCATCACCAAGGACAAGCGCGGCGAGTTCCGCTTCAAGCTGCTGGCCGCCAACGGCCAGACCATCGCGGTGAGCGAGGGCTACGCGAGCAAGACCGCCTGCGTCAACGGCGTGGAGTCGGTGCGCAGGAGCGCGGCGGAGGCGACCGTCGTCGACGAGAGCGCCGGCGAGACGCTCACGGCCGTCTGAACCCGGTCAGGGGCCCTCGTCGACCGTGGCGAGGGCCTGCTTCCTGGCACGGCGGCGATGCCACCACCACGCTCCGGCGGCGGCCACGGCGACCAGGACGAGCCCGGCGGTCAGCGGCGAGGTCGCGGCGAGGCTGAGCCAGCCCCACACCAGCGCGGTCAGCCCGAACCACCACATCGGCGCCCAGGTCAGGCAGCCCAGCGCGCTGGCGACGACGTACCAGGGGTAGGAGACCCGCAGCGCGCCCGCGACCCAGGGCAGGGTGTGCCGCAACATCGGCACCCAGAAGCACCCGTAGACCGCCAGGGCGCCCCACTTCTCCACGATCCGCTCGATCTTCCCGATCCGTTCGCGGCCGAGCCGGACGCCGATCTTCGAGTCGTAGAGCTTCTCGCCGAGCCGGCGCCCGATCCAGTAGTACGCCTGGAACGCACCGAAGAGGGCCAGGATGAGGATCGCCCCCACCAGCCAGTACGGCAGGCCGAGCCAGAACGGCCGCGAAGGATCAGGGATGACCACAAAGCTCGGCATTCCGTACATCACCTGCCCAAAGCGAACATTAGGTCAGCCTTACCTTAGGTGATCCCGGTCCAGGGTGTCACACCAGGTTGCAAGTCTCGCGGACCCGCTTGCAAGCGCCGGGAAAGCCCCGGGCAACCGGGGCGGTTTACACCTTATGCATGACCTCGAGAACCGCCACCGTCCTCGCCACCGGCACCGCGCACACCGCCAAGCTGTTCGTGGCCGCGCTCGCCTTCACCGGCGCGTACGTGGGCTTCTCGGCCTACGACACCGCCAACTCGGCCCCCAAGCCGCAGCCGGTCGCCCTGGTCGCCCAGGCGGTCCAGGTCACCACCGCCGCGACGGCCGAGCCTGGCACCATCACCGTCGCCACCCGGTCCGCCGGCGCCTGCGCCAAGGCCCTGCGCGCCGAGACCGTCGTGATCAGCCCCGACCCCAGTGACACCGTCCTGTACGGCTGGCGGCTGCAGCGCTGGAGCGCCACCGCCAAGCAGTGGCGCACCCACCTGGTCGAGCACGGCGGCTTCTACGCCGCCCGCAAGACGCTCCAGTGGGAGACCCGCGTGGCCGACAACCCCGGCTGGTACCGCTTCGAGCTGGCCGTCGAGGGCGGCGAGACGGTCAGGAGCGAGCGCTTCCAGGTGAGCTGCTGAACCACCCGCGCTACGCGCCCGGGGAGCTGCTGAGCGCTCGCTGGGCCGCCTCGACCCAGCGGGTCACGCCGACCCGCTCGGCCACCTCCAGAGCCTTCTCGTAGTGCCGCAACGCCTCGTCCGGCTGGCCGAGCCGTACCGCCAGGTCGCCGAGGGTCAGCGCGACCGGCCACAGGGCCACCACCCCGGTGCCCGCGCCGGCGATGCGGTCGGCGAACGGCACGAGCTTGTCGTAGCAGTCGACCATCCGCTCGCGGTCCTCCAGCAACATGCCGGCCAGCGCCCGCCAGGTCATCGCCAGCTCGTAGAGGTAGTCGGGACGCACCGGCGGCCGGGTGGCGGCCACCGCGCGCGCGTCCTTCAGGTGCCCGGAGCTGGCCAGTGCCAGCGCGTAGGCGTCGAGCGTCCACTTCGCGCCGCGCTGGTGCGCCTCGGCGAGCAGGTCGACCGTCTCGGCGGCCCGGCCCTCGACCAGGTTGAGGCAGAACGTGGTGACCAGCGGCAGGTCCTGACGGCCCTCCAGCATGCCCGCGCGGGCGGTCATCTGGGCCGCCTCGCGGTAGGCGCGCTCGGCGGCCGCGTAGTCACCGGCGATCATCAGCTTCTGCCCGGCGTACCACGCCACCACGGCGGCGGGCGCGTGCAGGTCGTACTGCTTGGCCAGCCGGTCGGCGGCGGCGGCGTGCTCGTCGGACTCGGCGAACTGCCCGCGCGCCGCGGCGCACTCCAGCAGCACCAGGTGCGCCAGCGCCTGCACGGCCATCTGCCCGGAGCTGCGCGCCACCTCCAGCATCTCGCGGCCGATGCTCTCGCGCATGTCCACCGCGGGGATGTCGTAGGACTGGCGGAGCCGCCCGCTGAGCGCCGCGGCCAGCACGGCCGGGTCGCCGCTCTCCCGGGCCAGCTCCAGCGCCTCCAGCGACGCCTGGCGGCCGCGCTCGGGCGAGGAGGAGCCCTCCAGCTCCAGCGCCAGCGTGGTCAGCAGGCTCGCGCGGAGCGTCTGCTCGCCGGCCGGCAGCTCCATGAGCGCCTTCTCGGTGACGTCGACGATCTCCCACGCGGTGCGGGTGAAGTCGCGGGCCACGCCCTTGTGCGGGACGGCGAGCGAGGCCGCCACCCGCGCGGTGATCTCCAGGTCCTGGAGCGGCAGCGCGAGGTCCATCGCCGCCCGGCGCAGCAGCCGCGCCGCGCTCATGTCGCCGCACAGTGCCAGCGCCCGGATCTGGCGCAGCATGAGCAGCAGCCGCTCCCGGGTGTCGCCGCTGGAGCGGTCGAAGGCGGCCAGCGCCTGCTCCCAGAGCTGGGCCGCCTCGCGGTGCGCGAAGCGCCGCTCGGCCTGCTCGGCGGCGAGCTTGGCGTAGTGCACCGCCTTCTCGGTCGCGTCGGCGGCGAAGTAGTGGTGGGCCAGCGCCGCCACGTCGCCGGGGTTCCGCTGCTCGATCTCGCGCGCCACCATCATGTGCAGCCTGGTACGGCGCAGCCGCGAGGCGTCGGAGTACATGGTGTCGCGCACCAGGTCGTGGTCGAAGCGCAGCAGCCCCGGCCCCGGCTCGGTGACCAGCCCGGCCAGCAGCGCCGCCTCGACCGCGTCGACCACCGCGTCCTCGTTGCCGCCGGAGATGCCGACCAGGATGTCGACGTCCACGTCGCGGCCGATCACCGCGGCCTGGAGCAGGATCTGCTGGGCGTCCTGCGGCAGCCGCGAGATGCGCCGGCGCAGCACGTCACGCACGCCGGAGGGCACCTGCGAGAGCACCTCGGCCGGGTCGGCCGGCTCGGAGTCGAGCAGCCGCACGGTCTCGCGGACGAAGAACGGGTTGCCGCCGGTGCGCTCCACGATCGACTCGATCGCCTGGCTGTCGATCTCGCGCAGGCAGGTCGCCCGGACCAGTTCGGCGGCGGCCTTCGGGTCGAGCCCGCTCAGCCCCACCCGGACCGGCCCGAGCCGGGCCAGCGCCGCCAGCACGTCGGCCTGGCGGTCGTCGAGCTCGCTGTCGCGGCAGGTCACCACGAGGAAGACGCGGCTGGTGGCCAGCAGGCTGGGCAGCGCGCGCAGCAGGGCGAGCGTCTGGTCGTCGGCCCAGTGGAGATCCTCCAGGATCAGCAGCACCGGGACGTTCTTGGCGACGCCGGCCAGGTAGCCGCCGACCGCGCGGTGCAGCCGGAAGCCGCCGGAGACTTCGTCGTCCTCCGGGTCGGGGTCGGCGTCGTCGAGCAGCGGGGCCAGCAGTGGGCCGTACTCGCCGGGGCCGGTGACCTCGATCAGGTTGCGCAGGATCTGTACCCACGCCCAGCCGGGCGGGGTCGCGCTGGAGTCGGGGCAGGCCCCGGAGGCGACCCGCCAGCCGTCGCCGGTCAGCTTGCTCTCGAGCTGGCGCAGCAGCGTGGTCTTGCCCGCGCCCGCGTCGCCGGAGACGATCGCCACCTGGAATCGCCCGGTGCGGGCGGCGGCGGTGGTCAGCCGGGTCAGCTCGGCGTCGCGGCCGACGAAGGGCTCGGGCTCCAGCGGCGGCGGCTCGACCGGCGCGGTGGGCCGGGGCGGCCAGGTGTCGGAGACCTGCGGGCGGACCGGCACGCGCTGCGGCATCACCAGGTCGAGCTCCGGCGACTGCGCCAGGATGTCGGACTCCAGCTTGCGCAGCGCGGGCCCGGGGTCGATGCCGAGCTCGTCGGCCAGGATCGTGCGCGCGCGGCGCAGCGCCGCCAGCGCGTCGCCCTGCCGGCCGCAGCGGTAGAGGCCCAGCCCCAGCAGGCGCCAGCCCTCCTCGCGCAGCGGGTGCTCGGTGGTCATCGCCTCCAGGTCGGGCACGGTCTCGGCGTGCATGCCCAGGCGCAGCCCGGTGTCGGCGTGCCGCTCGCGGGCCACCAGGCGCAGCTCGGTGAGCCGGTTGACCTCGGCCTCGGCCCAGGGCTGGTCGGCGAAGTCGGAGTAGGGGGTGCCGCGCCACAGGCCCAGCGCCTTGCCCAGCCGGGCACGGGCCGACTGCGGGTCGTCGCCGTCGAGGTGCTCGCCCGCGGCGCGCACGAGCTGCTCGAACCGCAGCGCGTCGACCTGGTCGAGGGCGTTGCGCAGCGCGTACCCGCTGGCGACCGTCACCAGCAGCCGGTTGGGCCCGCCACGCGGCCGGCCCGGCTCCAGGACGCGGCGCAGCCGCGAGATGTACACCTGCAGGCCCGACTGCGCGCCCTTGGCGGTGTCGTCCGCCCACAGGTCGTACAGCAGGGTGTCGACCGGGACGACCTGTCCTCTGGCCACGAGCAAGCGGGCGAGGACGGCCCGTTGCCGCAACCCGCCTAGGTCGAGCTCGTCGCCACTCTCGCTGTCGTACGCCTCGACCGGCCCCAGAACCCGGAAAGCCACCATGTCGCCCGCCACGCTATGCGCGCTTCCGAATCACGCACAAGGTCTTTGTTCTGTTCGGGTTCGCGTTCACGATTCGGCCTTCACCGCTTCACTGGCTTCGGTACGGCTGCCGCGTCCGTCACGCCTGCGCAGGAATGCCCAGGCGCCCAGCGCCAGCCCACCGAATGGGATCTCGATAGTGTAGGTCCAGAAGCCGAACAGCAGCGCGGTCGCCGCCGCGGAGGCGTCCGCGACGCCGAAGGAGACCAGGAAGGCGGCGGTCCCGGCCTCCATGATCCCGGCCCCGCTGGGCGTGATGACCGCGCTGGTGAGCACCCTGGACAGCGCGAAGACCGCGATCGACTGCGCCAGGCCCGGGTAGGAGCCGGTCGCGTGCATGCACTCGACCATGATCACCCACTGCAGCCCGAGGAACGCGACCATGCCGATCGAGAGGCCGAGCGAGCGGGTCTTCACGATGCCGGCGGTGTCGCGCCGCAGGTTGTGGAAGGCCTCGCCGGCGTGCAGCCGCTTCGGGGTCACCTTGTCCAGGAACCGGCCGACGACCCGGGCCGCGCGGTCCCAGTAGAGCGCGACGGCCAGCACGGCCACGATCGCCAGGATGGACAGCGCGCCCACCCAGCCGGCGTTGGCCACCCGCTGGTCGGGCACCTTGCCGGCCATCAGCAGCGCGATGATTCCGACGGCGGGCAGGATGAACCGGAACAAGGTGTTCCAGATCCCGCTGACCAGCGTCATCACCACGATCGGCCGGTTGGCGAAGCCCCAGCCCCTGGTCATCGCGAAGGTCAGCGCCACGCCCGCGGCCCCGCCGAAGGGCAGCACGTTGCTCACCGCCGAGCCGGCCGCGTTGAGCGTCAGCGCCTGGGTGTGCGTCAGCCCGGGCAGCGAGTTGGTCAGCACGAAGGTGTAGGCCAGCAGGCTCGCCAGCCACGTCGCCGCCATGAGCCCGATCGTCGCCGGGCCCAGCCCGGCGAACTCGTGGCCGATCTCCGCCCACGACACGGTCTTGCCGGTGAGCGTCCCCACGATCTGCGGCAGGAACAGCACCAGCGTCACCGCCAGGGCGAGCGACAGCACGGAGAGGGCGACTCTGGCCCAGGGCTTCTTCATCGCGCACTAGTCTGCCCCCTCCGGCCACCGATCCGGTGCGCGCCGCCGGACTTCGCCCGGTCAGGGCAGCCGGTCAGGCCAGGCGGGACTCCAGGCCGTCGAGCAGGCGCTCCAGGCCGTAGGTGAACTGCTCCTCGCGGAGCCGCCGCGGGTCGTCGAGCCCCTCGCGGATGCTTCCGTGCAGCTCCTGGGCCTCCAGCGAGGCCTGGGCGGCGGCCGAGTGGATCGCGCGGGCCAGCGCCTCCTCGCTCATCCCGGAGCGGGCCAGCAGCGACAGGTAGGCCGCCTCGCTGGTCGCGATGCCGATCACGTAGGCCGTGAGCGTGCTGACCGCCTGGTGGTACTCGGTCTCCGGGAAACCCGCGCCCCGCAGGACGTCGAGCATGGCCTTGGACTGGCGCATCAGGTTGGGGCCGAGCTGCACCAGGCCGACCTGGCCCAGGACCGAGGCGACCCAGGGGTGGCGCAGGATGACCGCCCGCAGGCTGCGCGCCGACTCGGCCAGCGCCTCGCGCCAGCCGAGCTCGCCGGGGGCCGGGACGCGCATCTCGCCGTAGATCTCGTCCACGACCAGCTCGATGAGCTCGTCCTTGTTGGTGACGTGCCGGTACAGCGAGGTGGCGCCGGCGCCGAGCCGGGTGCCGAGGCTGCGCATGCTGAGCGCGTCGATGCCGGCCTCGTCGAGCAGCTTGATCGCTTCGGCGACGATGCGGTCCTGGCTGAGCGCGGGCTGCTCACGCTTGCCGCGCGGGCGGGTCCAGACCGAGAGGGACGGGACGGGCTGCTTGTCGGTGGCCATGAGCCCAGCCTAGGGTACAGCGTACGCAGGTGCGTACGGCTAAACCTCGTCGAAGGGGTGGCTGAGCCGGGTGCCGGGCGGCACGTCGCGCCGGACGAACCACTCGGTGCCGAAGACCAGCCGGTAGAGCGGGCCCGGGATCTTGAGCATCACCGCGAGCGTGCGGTCGCTCTCGCCGCCGGAGGCCTGCGAGGCGTGCGCGGCCATCGAGGCGCGTTTCTGCCGGGTGTAGCGGCGCACGTTCACCCGGTGGGTGATCGCCTCGCCCGCGGTGTAGGCGCTCTCGAAAGTGCGCGGGTCGAACTCGGGCGGGAAGCGGTAGACCTTGCCGGCCAGGCGCAGCGCCTTGACCAGGGGATCGCGGTTGACCGTCGCCTCCAGCACGATCGGCGTCCCGGCGAGCTCGGCGGCCCGCCGACCCACCCGGTGCACCTGCACGTGGTCGGGATGGCCGTACCCGCCCGCCGGGTCGTAGATGGCCACGAGATCGGCCTTCTCCTCCTCCAGGATGGCGGCGAGCCTGGCCGCGGCCGCCTCGGAGTCGGCGTCGATGAAGGCGTTGTCCGGCCGGTCCTCGGCCAGGCCGCCCGACGGGCTCAGCCCGGAGTCGCCGTAACCGAGACACTCGACGCGCGCGCAGCCGAGCACCGCGGCCGACTCGTACAACTCCGCCAGGCGCTGCTTGCCCAGCTCCTCGCCTGGCGCGAGATCGGCCAGGCCGCGCTCGCCCGCGGTGGCGACCACCAGGACCACGCGGTGGCCTTCGGCGGCCAGCCGGGCCATGGTGCCCGCGGTCAACAGGGCCTCGTCGTCGGGATGAGCATGGAAGAACACGGCGGTACGTGGAGGCACAAGCCCCAGATTAGTGTGGGACGGGTGCGGATCCTTCACGTGAGCGACTGTTACCTGCCCAGGCTCGGCGGCATCGAGGTGCAGGTGGCCGATCTCGTCAGGATGCAGCGCGAGGCCGGGCACGAGGTCGAGGTGGCCACCGCGACCCGCGGCGAGGCGCTGCCCGGGGTGCGGCGGATCGTCGCGCGGATGCCGTTCGACCTGCCGGTCCATCCGTTCGGTGTGGGGCATCTCACCCGGCTCATGACCGCTCGGCGGCCCGACGTGGTGCACGTGCACACCGGGGCCGTCTCGCCGTTCGCCTGGATGGGGGTTCGCGCCGCCGTACGGGCCGGATTGCCGGCCGTGGTGACCGTGCACAGCATGTGGGACCCGGTCACCCGCGCCCTCTACCGGGCGCTGCGGCTGGGCTTCGAGTGGCACCGCTGGGGGCTGGTGGCCACCACGGTCAGCGCCGCCGCCGCCGCGCCGATCCGCTCGGTCGCCGGGCGCGGGGTGCCGGTGCACGTCGTCTCCAACGGGCTCGACCTGTCCGGCTGGCGCACGCTCGACCCGCACGAGGGCCCTGACGTGCACATCGTCGCCGTCGGGCGGCTCGCGCCGCGCAAGCAGCCGGTCCGGCTGCTGCGGCTGCTGCGCGAGGCGCGGGCACGAGTTCCTGCGTCGGTACGGCTGCGCGCCACCGTCATCGGGGACGGCCCGGCCCGCGGCCAGATGGCCCGCTACCTCGCCAAGCACGGCATGAGCGGCTGGGTCGAGCTGCCCGGCCGCTACAGCCGCGAGCAGATCGCCAAGGTGCTGGCCGAGGCGGACATCTTCGTCGCCCCCGCGCCCCGCGAGTCGTTCGGCATCGCCGCGCTGGAGGCCCGGGCGGCCGGGCTGCCGGTCGTCGCGCGCTCGCAGAGCGGGGTGGCCGACTTCGTCCGGCATGGCGAGGAGGGGCTGCTCGGGCGCACGTTCGACGAGCTCGTGGACGGTGTCGTACGGCTGGCCCGCGACCCGGAGCTGCGCCGGACCATCGCCGCGCACAACCGCGCGGTCGACCCGGCGGCCGGCTCGTGGCCGGTCGTGCTGGCCGGCTTCGACCGCTGCTACCACCAGGCGATAGAGGGCTGAGGTCCCAAGGCTTCCGCGGTACGGCGGGGCCGCCGCGCCGCTCGGTGGTCGTGCGGTACGGCGGGACCGCCGCGCGGGTCAGGGTTTGTGGAGGACGACGATGCCGTCGCGCTCGAAGACCTGCTGGTAGCCGTTGGCGAGCAGGTTGTCCACGGTCTCGCCCTGCTCCTCCAGCGACCCGAACGGGAACTCCCACCGCTGCGTGTCCGCCACGACCCACGGCGCCGGATAGTTGGCCCGGGGCCGCCACAGGATGACGGTCGTCCGGTCGGTGAGCGCAGGCCCGAGGTAGTTGACCGTCTCCACCAAGGCCCCGTCCGGCACCTTGGCCGCCGCCTCGGCCGCCGCGGCCGTCTTGACCGGGTCACCCCGGTAGAACTCGGGCGTGATGAGCTGATCGAACGCGAAGCGCGGCACGAGCGTCACCGCGACCGCCAGCACGGCGGCCGACCAGGCGAGCTTGAGCGCCCGGTCGTCGGAACGCCGGGTCCAGCGCAGCAGCCGCGCCAGCCCGTCCACCCCGGCCAGCAGCAGGATGACCACGGTGAAGGCGTTGTACTGGTAGTCGGTCATCCACCACTGCGACCAGCTCGACAGGAACCGCACGGCCAGGTGCGGCAGAGCCATCAGGGTCAGCGGCGACAACAGGGAGAGCAGCAACGCCGGCCAGAACAGGAAGGCCAGCGTGTCGACCTTCACCGCGGAGTCGAGCGGGGTCAGCAGCGTGGTCACCGGATCGGTGATCATGCTGATCAGCGCGCTGGCCGGATCCGGCCCGAAGTGCCCGTAGGCCCAGAAGTCGCCGAGGTCACCCCCGACCGCGGGCATGATGAAACCGCGCGTCAGCACCGCCGCGACCAGCCCCGCCGCCGCGATGCAGCCGCCGCGCAGCCGGTCCCCGGTGACGAAGGCGAAGGCGCCGAAACCGGCCACCATCAGCCCCATGTCCTCCTTGACCAGGAGCAGGCCGAACAGCGCCAGGTAGGCGGGCAGGTGTCTCCCCGCGGTGTAGCGCTCGATCGCGACGGCGGTCAGCAGCGGCACGAACATCACTTCGTGCACGTCGAAGTTGGCCGCCTGGGCGATGGGCCAGGCCAGCGCGTAGGCGATCGAGACGAGGTAGGCGGGCGTCGTCCCGAGCACGCGGCGGGTGAACAGCCAGACGAACGGGATCGCGGCCGCGAACAGCAGCGCCTGCGCGACGATCAGCGAGGCGGGGCCGTCGTGCACCCAGTAGAAGGGCGCCAGCAGCGCGTAGATCGGGGAGAAGTGGTCGGCGATCTGCGGGTAGTCGAGCCCGCGGCCGTGCCAGGCGCCGATCGAGGGGATGTAGCCGGGCAGGAACTTGGCGTAGTTGCGGACCGCCTGGTCGACGATCACCAGGTCGAAGGTGGTCGCCCGGTAGGTGGCCAGCCGGACCAGGCCGAGCAGGGCGTAGGCGGAGGCGGCCAGCAGGCCGATCGCCGCGACCCAGTAACGGTGCCGGGTGGAGGGGGCGGTCCTGGGCGCTGTCACCATCGTGTCCACTGCCACGGGCAGCAAGGGTATACGGGCCTGGCCTTCACCCGGCGTTTCGACCGGGCGAGGGGGGGGGGGGGGGGGGGGGGGGGGGGGGGGGGGGGGGGGGGGCCCCCCCCCCCCCCCCCCCGCGGCGAGCCGGCCGAGGCGCTGGACCACTACGGCCGCGCCTTGGTCCTCTTCGAGGAGACCGGCGACCGGTACCGCGAGGCGGTCACGCTCG
>NZ_JBITIW010000019.1:0-119160 GCF_044459405.1 Nonomuraea sp. NPDC050328
GACTTCTTCGGCATGTCCCCCCGCGAAGCCCTCGCCGCCGACCCCCAGCAACGCCTCCTCCTCGAAACCAGCTGGGAAGCCCTCGAACACGCCGGCCTCCAACCCGCCACCCTCCGCGGCACCCGCACCGGCGTCTACACCGGCCTGATGTATCAGGGCTATGCGGCAGGCGTCCTGCTGGACGTGCCCGAGGAGGTCGAGGGCTACGTCGCCAGCGGCAGCCCAGGGAGTATCGCCTCGGGGCGGATCGCCTACACCTTCGGCTTCGAGGGGCCGGCGGTCGGCATCGACACCGCCTGCTCCTCCTCCCTGGTGGCTCTCCACCTCGCCGCCGCCGCGCTCCGGCGGGGTGAGTGCGACCTGGCTCTGGCCGGTGGGGCGACGGTGATGTCCATCCCGTTGACCTTCAGCGAGTTCTCCCGGCAGCGGGGGCTCGCTCCCGACGGGCGCTGCAAGCCGTTCGCGGCGGCCGGGGACGGCACCGCGTGGGCGGAGGGCGTGGGCCTGCTCCTCGTGGAGCGCCTGTCCGACGCGCTGCGCAACGGCCACCGCGTCCTCGCCGTCGTCCGTGGCTCCGCGGTCAACCAGGACGGCGCCTCCAACGGCCTCACCGCCCCCAACGGCCCCTCGCAGGAACGCGTCATCCGCCAAGCCCTGGCCAACGCCCAGCTCACCCCCGCCGACATCGACGCCGTCGAAGCCCACGGCACCGGCACCCGCCTCGGCGACCCCATCGAAGCCCAAGCCCTCCTCGCCACCTACGGCCAGGACCGCCCGCACGGCCGGCCCCTCTACATCGGGTCGATGAAGTCCAACATCGGCCACACTCAGTCGGCTGCGGGCGCGGCCAGCCTCATCAAGATGATCGAGGCCATGCGGCACGGGGTGTTGCCCAAGACCCTGCACATCGACGCGCCGTCCCCGCACGTCGACTGGGCCTCCGGCCAGGTCGAACTCCTCACCGAGACCCGCCCCTGGCCCGAAACCGGCGCTCCCCGCCGTGCCGGCGTGTCATCGTTCGGCCTCGGCGGCACCAACGCCCACATCATCCTCGAACAGGCCCCCGTCCAGGAACCCACCCCGCCACCTGCTCTATTGGGGTCGTCTGGCTCATCTGGCTCATCTTCTGGGTCGTCTGTGTCTTCTGGGTCGTCGGCGTCGTCGACTGGGTTGTCCGGTTCGTCCGCCCCAACTGGTCCGGTCGCTTGGTTCCTGTCCGCCAAGTCCCCACAGGCCGTCCACGACCAGGCAGCTCGACTGGCCGACCACATCGCGAAATATCCGGATCTGAGCCCTGCCGACGTCGCGCACACCCTGGCCCGCCGCACCGCCCACGAATACCGAGCAGCCGTCACCGGCCAAACCCTCAACGAACTCGCCGCCGCCCTCGCCTCAATCACCGTGATTCAGGCACCACCCCGCCAGCCGATCACCTTCATGTTCTCCGGCCAAGGCAGCCAACGCCCCGGCATGGGCCGCCACCTCTACGCCACCCAGCCCGTCTTCGCCCAAGCTCTCGACGAGGTCCTCGCCGCCTTCGACCTGCCCCTCAAGCCGATCCTGTTCGCCGACGACAGCGACCTACTCGGCCAGACCCGCTACACCCAACCCGCCCTATTCGCCTACCAAACCGCCCTCTACCGCCTCGTCGAGAGCCACGGCCTGAAGCCGGACCGGGTGATCGGGCACTCCCTGGGCGAGCTCACCGCCGCCCACATCGCCGGCGTCCTCACACTCCACGACGCCGCCACCCTCATCACCGCCCGAGCCCACCTCATGGCCCAAGCACCACCCGGCGCCATGATCAGCATCCACGCCACCGAAGCAGAAGTCGCCGAAACCCTGCGAGGCCGCAGCGACGTCACCATCGCCGCCACCAACACCCCCACCCTCACCGTCATCTCCGGCAACGCACAGACCGTCGAAGAGATCGCCGCCCACTGGGCCCAGCAGGGACGACGGGCCAAGCGGCTACCGGGCAACCACGCCTTCCACTCACCCCTGATGGACCCGATCCTCGACGACTTCCACGCCATCGCCTCCACGATCAGCTACCACCCGCCGAAGATCGCCACCGGCCGGGACGCTTACGACGCCGACTACTGGACCCAGCAGATCAGACAACCCGTCCACTTCCACCAAGCCCTAGAACCGGGCAGCGCCTACATCGAGATCGGGCCCGACACCACCCTCACCACCCTGACCCGCCACACCCTCCCCGAAGCCACAGCCATCCCCACACACCAGTTCCCCGAAGCCCTAGCCCAAGCCCACACCCACAACCTCCCCACCACCTGGCCCACAGGAAGACAAGTCGACCTCCCCACCTACCCCTTCCAACACCGACGGTTCTGGCTGAACGCCCACACCCGAAACCATCACCCCAGCACAACCACCCACCCCCTGCTCGGCACCCCCACCCAGGTAGCCGACCGCGAAGAAACCATCTTCACCACCCGCCTGTCCGCAACCACCCACCCCTGGCTGACCGACCACACCATCGCCGGCGCCACCCTCATCCCAGCCACCGCCCTACTGGACCTGGCCCTGGCCGCAGGAGACCACACCGGCCACCCCCACCTGGAGGAACTGACCCTCACCCACCCCCTGACCCTCCCGACACAAGGCCACCTCCACCTCCAAACCCACACCTCCCCAGCCACACCAACCCGCCAGAAGATCGACATCTACTCAAGAACCACCCCGACCCACCCGTGGCAACACCACGCCACCGGCCACCTCACCACCGAGGCACCCCCACCCCCAGAGCACGACAAGACCCCGTGGCCACCCCCGAACGCCACACCACACCCGCTGGACCACCCGTACGAGCACCTGACCCAGCACGGCTACACCTACGGCCCCACCTTCCAAGGCCTGAAAGCCGTCTACACCACCCCCACCCACCTCTACGCCGAAATCACCCTCCCCGACCACGCCAAGCCGGACGCGCCCGCCCACCTGATCCACCCGGCACTCCTGGACGCCGCCCTCCACCCGCTCCTCCCCGGCGTAGTCGAGACCAGCGCCACCGCCCACCTGCCGTTCACCTGGAACGACGTCACCCTCCACACCACCGGAGCCACCACCCTCCACGTCCGCCTGGGCCGCGCCGAGCGGGAGTCCGGGCCGGAGGTCGAGATGGTGCTGACCGACCCCACCGGCAACCTGGTCGCCACCGTGGGCGCACTCGTACTGCGCCCGATGCCGGCCGCCGGACTGCTGAACGGCGAAGCCGTACCGACCGACGGCCTCTTCGACGTGACCTGGACCCGAGTCGAGGCAGAGCCGGCAGACGCCCCGGACTGGACCTACCTCCACGACCTCGAAGCCGATCGGCCCGCCCCACCGGTGATCGTGGTGCCGATCGAGCACGATGGCGACGCAGCCGTGCCCGAAGCGGTCCACGCCACGCTGGCCGAGACGCTGACCGCGCTGCAGTCCTGCCTGACCCGTCCCGAACTGGCCCAGAGCCGGCTGCTCGTCCTGACCCGGCGAGCCATCGCCGCCGGTCCCGGCGATCAGGTGGAGCTGGCGCAGTCGGGTGTGTGGGGCCTGGTCAGAGCGGCCCAGAGCGAGAACCCCGACCGCATCACCCTCATCGACCACGACGAGTCGGCCGACACGCGAACCCTCGCCGCCCTCCTGACCCTCGACGAGCCCCAGCTAGCCGTCCGGGACGGCCTGCCGTACGCACCCAGAATCACCCGGGCCGCCCCCCGGCCGGCGCCCGAGAAGGATCCCGGCCAGACGGTCACCCAGACCCCGGACTGGTCACGCGGCACGACGCTGATCACCGGCGGCACCGGAGCCCTCGGCGCGACGCTGGCCAGGCACCTCGTGACCAAGCACGGAGCCCGCCACCTGCTCCTCGTCAGCCGCCGCGGCCCCGAGGCCCCCGGCGCGGCCGAACTGCGGCAGGAGCTCACGGACCTGGGTGCCGACGTGACGATCGCGGCCTGCGACGCCGCCGACGCCGACGCCCTGTCGCGCACGCTCGCCGGCATCCCCGCCGAGCACCCCCTGACCGCCGTGATCCATTCCGCGGGAACCGTGCACGACAGCACGCTCGTCCAGCTCACCCCCGAGCACCTGCACGCGGTCGTCCGGGCGAAGGCCGACGCCGCCTGGAACCTGCACCAGCAGGCCCTCGGCCACGACCTGCACACCTTCGCCCTGTTCTCCTCTCTCTCCGGGCTCATCGGCACCGCCGGACAAGCCAACTACGCCGCCGCCAACACCTTCCTCGACGCCCTCGCCCACCACCGCCACACCCAAGGACTCCCCGCCACCAGCATCGCCTGGGGCCTGTGGCAGCAGGCGAGCACCATGACCGAGCACCTCAGCGCCGCCGACCTCGGCCGGCTGGCGAAGACGGGCCTGCACCCGCTCACCACCGCGCACGCGCTGAGCCTCTTCGACCAGGCCACGGCGAGCGGCCACCCGCTCCACGCCGCCGCGAACCTCGACGCCTCGCAGCGGGTCGCGTACGTGCCGCCCCTGCTGAGGTCGCTGCTGCGCCCCCTGCGGAAGACCGCCGCGCACGGCGCAGCCGCCGCGGACCTGGCCGCGCTCGACCCGAAGCAGCGGGGCGAGGCGCTCGTCACCCTCATCCGCGGCCAGACCGCCGCGGTCCTGGGTCACACCAGCGCCGACGCGGTCCAGGACGACCAGCCCTTCCAGCAGCTCGGCCTCGACTCCCTCACCGCGATCGAACTGCGCAACCAGGTCAACTCGGCGACCGGCCTGCGGCTGCCGGTGACGGTCGTCTTCGACCACCCCACGCCGGTCGCGCTCGCGGCGCACATCGCGGCGCAGTTCGCCGAGACCGCGGCCCCGGCCGCGCCGGTCGCGCGCACCGCTTCCGCTCCCGGCGCGGGCGAGGACCCGATCGTGATCATCGGCATGGCCTGCCGCTTCCCCGGCGGCGTACGCTCCCCCGAAGACCTGTGGCGGCTGGTCGCCGGCGAGGTGGACGCGATCAGCGAGTTCCCCGCCAACCGCGGCTGGGACCTCGACGCCGTCTACCACCCCGACCCCGAGCACCCCCAGACCTCCTACACCCGGCACGGCGGCTTCCTGCACGACGCCGACCAGTTCGACGCCGAGTTCTTCGGCATGTCGCCGCGCGAGGCCCTGGCCGCCGACCCGCAGCAACGCCTGCTGCTGGAGGCGACCTGGGAGACCCTGGAGCAGGCCGGCCTCGACCCCGCCTCGCTGCGCGGGAGCCGTACCGGCGTCTTCACCGGGCTCATGTATCAGGGACACGCCGCCAGCGTCTGGCAGGACATCCCGGAGGACGTCGAGGGTTACATCGCCGGTGGCAGCTCCGGCAGCATCGCCTCCGGCCGCATCGCCTACACCTTCGGTTTCGAGGGGCCCACGCTGACCCTGGACACGGCGTGCTCGTCCTCGCTCGTCGCCCTGCACCTGGCCGCCGCCGCGTTGCGCAACGGCGAGTGCGACCTGGCGCTGGCGGGCGGGGCGACGGTGATGTCCATCCCCATGCCGTTCAGCGAGTTCTCCCGCCAGCGCGGCCTGGCCCCCGACGGCCGGTGCAAGCCGTTCGCCGCCGGGGCCGACGGCACGTCCTGGTCGGAGGGCGTCGGCCTGCTCCTGGTCGAGCGCCTGTCCGACGCCCGTCGCAACGGCCACCGCGTCCTCGCCGTCGTCCGTGGCTCCGCGGTCAACCAGGACGGCGCCTCCAACGGCCTCACCGCCCCCAACGGCCCCTCCCAGGAACGCGTCATCCGCCAGGCCCTCGCCAACTCCGGCCTCACCCCGGCCGACATCGACGCCGTCGAAGCCCACGGCACCGGCACCCGCCTCGGCGACCCCATCGAGGCGCAGGCCCTCATCACCACGTACGGCTCCGCCCGTCCCCCGGACCGGCCGCTGTGGCTGGGCTCCCTGAAGTCGAACATCGGCCACACCCAGGCCGCCGCCGGCGCGGCCAGCCTCATCAAGATGATCCAGGCCATGCGGTACGGCACGCTGCCCCGCACCCTGCACGTCGACGCCCCCTCCCCCTTCGTCGACTGGGCCGACAGCGGCGTCGCCCTCCTCACCGAATCCCGCCCCTGGCCCACCACCGCCCGCCCCCGCCGCGCCGCGATCTCCTCCTTCGGCATCAGCGGCACCAACGCCCACGTCATCCTCGAACAGCCGCCGACCGCCTTCGAGCCCGCCACCTCCGAGCCGACCCCTTCCAAGCCAGCGACCTCCGAGCCCGCGACCTCCGAGTCCACGACCTTCGAGTCCGCAACCTCCGAGTCCGCGGCCTCCTCCGCGCCCGCAGCCTCCGCCCCCGCCACTTCTGAGCCCGCTTCCTTTGAGCCCTCCGGCCCGACCACGGCTGGTTCGGCCCAGGCTGGCTCGGTCCCGGCCGGTTCGGTGGCTTGGTTCTTGTCCGGCAAGACGCCACAGGCCGTCCACGACCAGGCAGCTCGACTGGCCGACCACATCGCGAAATATCCGGATCTGAGCCCGGTTGACGTCGCCCACACATTGGCCCGGCGGACCGCCCACGAATACCGAGCCGCCGTCACCGGCGAAACCCCCGACGAACTGGCCGCCGCGCTCGCCTCGGTCACCGTGGTTCAGGCACCGGCCCGCCAGCCGGTCACCTTCATGTTCTCCGGCCAGGGCAGCCAGCAGCCCGGGATGGGCCGCCACCTGTACGCCACCCAGCCCGTCTTCGCCCAGGCTCTCGATGAGGTCCTCGCGGCGTTCGACCTGCCGCTCAAGTCGATCCTGTTCGCCGACGACGATGATCTGCTCGGTCAGACCCGCTACACCCAGCCCGCCCTGTTCGCCTACCAAACCGCCCTCTACCGGCTAGTCGAGAGCCACGGGCTGAAGCCGGACCGGGTGATCGGGCACTCCCTGGGCGAGCTCACTGCGGCCCACATCGCCGGCGTCCTCACACTCCACGACGCCGCCACCCTCATCACCGCCCGAGCCCACCTCATGGCCCAAGCCCCACCCGGCGCCATGATCAGCATCCACGCCACCGAAGCAGAAGTCACCGACACCCTGCAAGGGCGGACCAACGTCTCGATCGCCGCCACCAACACGCCCACCCTCACCGTCATCTCCGGCAACGCGCAGACCGTCGAAGAGATCGCTGCCCACTGGGCCGAGCGCGGACGGCGGACCAAGCGGCTACCGGGCAACCACGCCTTCCACTCACCCCTGATGGACCCGATCCTCGGCGAGTTCCGGGCCGTGGCGGCGACCGTCACCTATCACGCGCCCAAGATCGACACGGGCCGAGAGTCCTACGACGCGGACTACTGGACGCAGCAGATCAGACAGCCCGTCCACTTCCACCAAGCCCTCGAAGCCGGGACCGCTTACGTCGAGATCGGGCCGGACACCACGCTCACCACCCTGACGCGCCACACCTTGCCCGAAGCCACAGCCATCCCCACCCACAACCTCCCCGAAGCCCTAGCCCAAGCCCACACCCACAACCTCCCCACCCAGTGGCCGACAGGAAGACAGATCGACCTCCCCACCTACCCCTTCCAGCACAAACGGTTCTGGCTAACCCCCACCTCAAGGCACACGCCCACCAACACCCACCCCCTCCTAGGCCCCCCAACCACCCTGGCCGACACCGACGAAAAGGTCTTCACCAGCCGCCTGACCCTCCCCTGGCTATCCAGCCACCCCACCTTCCCAGCGGCAGCGGTCGTCGAGGCAGTCCTCGCCATAGGCCACCCCACGATCGACGAGCTGACCTTCCACACCACCCCGGTCCTCCCTTCCACCCCCGACCTACATCTCCAGCTCCGCCTCCGTCCCGCCGAAGACGGACGACGGCCGGTGACCGTACACCTCAGAAGTGAGGCAGCCGAAAAGTGGACCCTGCTGGCCACCGGCCACCTGTCCACCGACGATCAGCCGCCCGCCCCCGCCAAGGGTGACCCGATCGAAGCGGCCCTGTCCGCGGACCAACGCCAGGAGGCGGCGGCCTACGGCCTGCACCCTGAGCTCCTCGACCAGGTCGTGTCCCACGTGGACGGCACCCCGGTGACCTGGCGCGGCATCCGGCTGCACGCCCAGGGCGCCCACCAGGTGACCGCGAGGCTGGCCGAGGTCGGCGAGCACACGTACGCGCTCACCCTCCTGGACCCCGCCGGCGACCTGGTCGCGACCGTCGACTCGATCACCTTCGGGCACCTCCCCGAGGAACGGCTCCCCGGAGCCCGGAGCGAGGTGTACCGCTTGGAGTGGACCCCGATCGAACTCCCCGACGCGAACGACTCCGCCGATTCCGCCGGCTGGGCAACGCTCGGCCCAGCGAGTGACGACCTGCCGGGGGTCCCGAGCTACGAGACCCTGGCCGCCGCAGCCGAGCCGAGCGACCCGCCCGGCCACCTGCTGCTGTCCTGGCCCTCCGGCCCGAACGATGACGACGTGCTCACCGCCACCGGCGAGGCCGGGGCGCGGGCGCTGGAGCTGGTCCAGGCCTTCCTCGGCGACCCCCGGCTCGACAAGACCCGCCTGGTGGTGCACTTCAGCGGGCGGAGCCTGGCCGATCACGCGGTGCGCGGCCTGTTCCGCACCGCCCAGGCGGAGTCCTTCGGCCGGGTGCTGCTCGTGGAAACGCCCGCAGGCACGCCGGACCTCGCCGCGCCCGCTACCGCCATCGCATCGGGCGATCCGGACTTCGGGGCTCGCCCGGCCACCCTCGCGTCCAGCGCGCCGGACCTCACAACCCTCCCCGCCGCCCTCGCGTCAGGCGAGTCGGAGCTGCGCCTGGTGGACGGCGGCTGGCAGGCCCCCCGGCTGACCCGCGAGACCCAATCCGCCGGCCCATCCACGTTCCCCGGAACCGGCACGGTCCTAATCACCGACGGCACCGGGCCCGAGGGGGCAGAGCTCGCCCGCCACCTGGTGACCCGGCACGGCGTCCAGCACCTCCTGCTCCTCACCAGGCACGACCCGGACGGCCAGCCGCTGCGCGCGGAACTCACCAGCCTGGGTGCGGCGACGGTGACCCTCGCCGCGTGCGACCCCGCCGACGCCGAGGACCTCGCCCGAACCCTGCAGGCCATCCCGGCCGAGCACCCGCTGACCGCCGTCATCCACACCGCGAGTAGCCGCGACGACCTGACCGCCGGGGCCCACCCTGCGAAGGCCCGCGACAACGTGACCGCCTTGGCTCCCACCGCGAGTGGCCGCGACGGCGGCGCTCAGGAATCCGAGCACGGTCGTCCGGCCCACGCCCGGAGCACGCTCACCCATCTCACCCCCGCCCAACTCCGCACCACCCTCCAGGCGAAAGCAGCCGCGGCATGGAACCTGCACCAGCAGACCCGTGACCTGGCCGCGTTCGTCCTGTACTCCTCCATCGCCGGGACCGTCGGCGGGCCAGGCCAGGCCGCCCGGGCGGCGGCCGACGCCTTCTTCGACGCGCTCGCCCGGCACCGGCACGCCGAGGGTCTGCCTGCGACGGGCATCGCCTGGGGGATGGCCCGCGAGCAGGACCGGCGCGGGGGCATGAGCATCGAGCGCGCACTGACCTCGGAGCAACGCCTGGCCGCCTTCGACGCCGCCCTCACCGCCGGAACCTGGGCTCCACTCGAGGGCGGCGATCGACCGCCGGCAACCGAAGGAGCGCGGGTCGCCGCGGACACGGGCGGGAACCGACTGAAGGCCAGCGCCACAGAACTGCTGCGCGCCACCGAGGACACAGACAGGAGGCGGACGGCCCCCGCAGGAGACCCGGTGCGGGTGGCCGTGGAGGTCGACCTGGCCGCGTTGCGGGCCCTGGGGGCGGTCCCGTCGGTGTTGCGTGGGCTGCTCGCCGGGAGCCGGCATCGCAAGCAGGCCCGGTCCACGGCCCCGCTTACCGAGCGGCTCGCGGGGCTGGCTCCGGCCGAGCGCCGGACCGTCGTCCTGGGGCTCGTACGGACGCAGGTCGCCGCAGCTCTGGGCTACGCACAGCCCGCATCCGTCGACCTGGGTCAGCCCTTCCAAAACCTGGGGCTCGACTCGCTCAGCGCGGTCGACCTGCGGAACCGGCTCCAGGCCGAGACCGGCCTGCAGGTGGAGGCCACCGTGGCGTTCGACCATCCCACCCCGCTGGCCGTGGCGGAGCTACTGCTGTCCAGGCTCTCCCCGGAGGAGGGCGGCGGGGTGGATGCGCTGCTGGCCGAGATGGACCGCCTCGACGCGCTGCTCGCCGCCGTCCCGGACGACCACAAGGACCGCGGGACGCTCTACCGGCGGCTGAGAGCCATCACCACCAAACTCCACCGCCCCGCCGTACCCCAGGAAGAGGCGGCGGACAGCCGCCTGGAGTCGGCCTCGGCCGAGGAGATCTTCGCCTTCATCGACACAGAGCTCGGCCGTACGACAGGAGAGGTGCGCTGATGTCCGAAGAGCAGAAGCTGCTCGACTACCTCAAATGGGTCACCGCCGATCTCAAGGAGACGCGCCGGCGGCTCGCCGACCTGGAGGCGGCCGAACAGGAGCCGATCGCGATCGTCGGCATGGCCTGCCGCTTCCCCGGCGGGGTGTCCTCACCGGAGGAGCTGTGGCGGCTGGTCGACGAGGGAGTCGACGCGATCGCCGAGTTCCCCGCCGACCGCGGCTGGGACATCGACGAGCTGTACGACCCCGAGCCCGGCAAACCCGGCAAGTGCTCCACCCGGGAGGGCGGGTTCCTGCGGGACGCGGCGTTGTTCGATCCCGCCTTCTTCGGCATCTCGCCGCGCGAGGCGCTCGCCATGGACCCGCAGCACCGGGTGTTGCTGGAGGCGTCCTGGGAGCTGTTCGAGCAGGCCTGCATCGACGTCACGACGTTGAAAGGCAGCAGGACCGGCGTCTTCGTCGGCATCGTCGAGGAGAGTTACCTCGGGCTCAACGCGCCGGAGGAGCTCGAGGGCTACCTGATGACCAGCAAGCTCAGCAGCGTCGCCTCGGGCCGCATCGCCTACACCTACGGCTTCGAGGGTCCGGCGGTCTCGCTGGACACGGCGTGCTCGTCCTCGCTGGTCGCCCTGCACCTGGCTGTCCAGTCGCTGCGTTCGGGCGAGTCGGACCTGGCCGTCGCGGGCGGCTCCACGGTGAGCGCCGACCCGGGCGGGCTCATCGACTTCTCCCGCCAGCGCGGCCTGGCCGCCGACGGGCGGTGCAAGTCCTTCGCGGCGGCGGCCGACGGGACGTCCTGGTCGGAGGGGGTCGGACTGCTCCTGGTCGAGCGGCTGTCCGACGCCCGCCGCAACGGTCACCGCGTGCTGGCCGTGGTCCGTGGGTCGGCGGTCAACCAGGACGGTGCGTCCAACGGCCTCACCGCGCCCAACGGGCCCTCCCAGGAGCGGGTCATCCGCCAGGCGCTGGCCAACTCCGGGCTCAGCCCGGCGGACATCGACGTCGTCGAGGCCCACGGCACCGGGACCCGGCTCGGGGACCCCATCGAGGCGCAGGCCCTCCTCGCGACGTACGGCAGGCATCGTCCGCACGGGCGGCCGTTGTGGCTTGGCTCCCTCAAGTCGAACATCGGCCACAGCGTCGCGGCCGCGGGGGCGGGCGGGGTGATCAAGATGATCCAGGCCATGCGGTACGGCACGCTGCCCCGGACCCTGCATGTCGACCAGCCGACTCCTTTTGTGGACTGGTCTTCCGGTCAGGTCGAGCTGCTCACCGAGGCGCGCCCCTGGCCCGACACCGGTGCTCCTCGGCGTGCGGCGGTGTCGTCGTTCGGCGTCAGTGGCACGAACGCCCACGTCATCCTCGAACAACCCCCAGCCATCTCGGAACCCGCCGCCTCCGAGCCCTCTGCCGCGGCACCGTCTGGCCCGGTGGCCTGGTTTCTCTCCGGCAAGACCCCACAGGCGGTCCATGACCAGGCGGCGCGTTTGGCCGACCACATCGCGAGATATCCGGATCTGAGTCCTGCTGACGTCGCCCACACCCTCGCCCGCCGCACCGCCCACGAATACCGAGCCGCCGTCACCGGCGAAACCCTCGACGAACTCGCCGCCGCCCTCGCCTCAATCACCGTCGTCCAGGCCCCACCCCGCCAGCCGATCACCTTCATGTTCAGCGGCCAAGGCAGCCAACGCCCCGGCATGGGCCGCCACCTCTACGCCACCCAGCCCGCCTTCGCCCAAGCCCTCGACGAGGTACTCGCCGCCTTCGACCTGCCGCTCAAGCCGATCCTGTTCGCCGACGACGGTGACCTGCTCGGTCAGACCCGCTACACCCAGCCCGCCCTGTTCGCCTACCAAACCGCCCTCTACCGGCTCGTCGAGAGCCACGGCCTGAAGCCGGACCGGGTGATCGGCCACTCTCTCGGGGAGCTCACCGCCGCCCATGTCGCCGGCGTCCTCACCCTGCAAGACGCCGCCACCCTCATCACCGCCCGAGCCCACCTCATGGCACAAGCCCCACCCGGCGCCATGATCAGCATCCACGCCACCGAAGCAGAAGTCGCCGAAACCCTGCGAGGCCGCAGCGACGTCACCATCGCCGCCACCAACACGCCCACCCTTACCGTCGTCTCCGGCAACGCACACGCCGTCGAGGAGATCGCTGCCTCGTGGGCCGAGCGCGGCCGGCGAACCCGACGGCTACCGGGCAACCACGCCTTCCACTCACCCCACATGGACCCGATCCTCGACGAATTCCGAGCGGTGGCAGCGACCATCACCTACCACCCGCCCAAGATCGCCACCGGCCGGGAATCCTACGACGCCGAGTACTGGACCCAGCAGATCAGACAACCGGTCCACTTCCACCAAGCACTAGAAGCCGGAAGCGCCTACGTCGAGATCGGGCCCGACACGACACTGACCACCCTGACCCGCCACACCCTCCCCGAAGCCACAGCCATACCAACGAGTGAGTTCCCCGAAGCCCTGGCCAAAGCCCACACCCACAACCTCCCCACTCATTGGCCCACAGGCAGACAGATCGACCTCCCCACCTACCCCTTCCAACACCAGCGCTACTGGCTAACCCCCGCCTCCACCACCAGCTCCCACCACCCCCTCCTAGGCACCCCCACCCACGTAGCAGGCACCGACGAGACGGTCTTCACCAGCCGGATCTCCCCCCACACCACCCAGTGGCTGACCAACCGCACCCTCCCCACCGCCGCCCTGGCCGAGCTGCTGATCCGAGCCGCCGACGAGCTCGGCTGCACCACGGTGGACGCCTTCCATCAGCGAACCCCGATAGCCCTCCCACCCAAGGGCGCCCTCCAGATCCAAGTGAAAGCAGGCCCAAAGGACGAAGCAGGCTCCCGAAAGGTCCGCATCTGCGCCCGCCCCGACGACGCGGACGCCCCCTGGACCGAGCACGCCCACGCGACGCTCACCTTCACCGGCCCCGCAGCCCCGTTCGACCTGACCGCCTGGCCACCGCGAGACGCCCACCCCCTCCCGCTGACGGAGAGCAGCGGCGTGACGGCGGCGTGGCAGCGCGGTGACACAGTCTTCGCCGAGGTCGTCCTCCCGGAACAGGCCAGATCGGGCGGCTCCCGCTTCGGGCTGCACCCGGTCCTCCTCGACACGGCCTTCCAAGCGGCCCTGCTGGCGAGTCCAGACACGCAGAAGGAGCCCGTCGGATGGGACGGCCTGCAGTTGCACGCCTCAGGCGCCACGAGCCTGCGCGCCGAGCTGACCCGCCAGGGCGACACCCTCGCCGTACGGCTCGCCGACCAGGTGGGCCAGCCGGTGGCCACCATCCGCGAGGTCCGCCTGGGCCACCTGGCCACCCCCACAGACAGCCACCACCACGACGAACTGTTCCACCTGGGCTGGACGCCGATCACCCTGACGCCTCCGGCGTACCCGCTGCGGTGGGGTGTGCTCGGCCCCCGCGAGGGCGTCGCGGAGACGCTGGCCGCCGAGGCCCTGCCCACGCTCCGCGGCGCGGGCGACGGCTCCCTGGACGCCGTCCTCTACCCCATCCGGCCGACGAGCGACCAGGACCCGGCGGCAACCGCCGACGACGCCACCCGGGCGGCGCTCGCCCTGGTGCAGGAGTTGCTCGCGGACGACTCCCTGGCCGAGACCCCGCTCGTCGTCGTGACCAGCAGCGAGCTCCTGGCCGACCCGGCCGCCGCCGCCGTCTGGGGCCTGCTGCGGTCCGCCCAGTCGGAGGCCCCGGGCCGCATCGTCCTGGCCGACCTGGACGACGACCCGGCCTCGGCCGCCGCGCTGCCGGCCGTACTGCTGTCGGGTGAACCCCAGGTGGCCGTCCGGGAGGGCCGGGTGCTGCTGCCCCGGGCCCGCCGGGCGGCGCCCGCGCCCACGAGGAGCCGGTTCGGCCCGGAGGAGACCGTGCTGATCACCGGCGGCACCGGCTCGCTGGCCGCCGCGCTGGCCCGTCACCTGGTGACCCGGCACGGCGTCCGGCACCTGCTGCTGGTCAGCCGCCGAGGTCCGGAGGCGCCGGGCGCGGCGGAGCTGCACGAGGAGCTCAGCCTGCTGGGCGCCACGGTGACGATCGCCGCCTGCGACACCACCGACGCCGAAGCCCTGGAGCGCACCCTGGAGGCGATCCCGGCCGGCCATCCGCTGGGCACGGTGGTGCACACCGCCGGGCTCGTCGACGACGCCACCATCCCGACCATGAGCCCGGCCCAGCTCCGCACCGTCCTGGCGCCGAAGACCCATGCGGCGTGGAACCTGCATCGGCAGACCCTGGCCCATCACCCGCACACCTTCGTCCTGTACTCCTCCATCGCGGGCGTGATCGGCGGCCCGGGCCAGGGCAACTACGCCGCGGCCAACTCCTTCCTCGACGCCCTGGCCCGCATGCGCCGGGCCGAGGGCCTGCCGGCGACCAGCATCTGCTGGGGCCTGTGGGAGCAGGCGACCGGCATCACCGGCCACCTGGCCGAGGCCGACCGGCGCCGGATCGCCAGAACCGGCCTGAGCCCGCTCACCCAGGAGCAGGGCCTGGCGCTGTTCGACGCGGCGCTGAGCAGCGAGGAGCCGGTGCTCGTGGCCACCCCGCTGAAGCTCTCCACGCTGCGGGAGAACCCGGCGCAGGTGCCGTTCGTCCTGCGCGAGCTGGTGCGCGTCCCGGCCCGCCGTACCGCCCAGAACAGCGACTCCGGCCTGGCCTCGCTGGCCGGGCGGCTGGCGGAGCTGGGCGAGGCCGAGCAGCACCGGCTGATCCTGGAGGTGGTGGCCGGTGAGGTGGCCGCCGTCCTGGGGCTCGACGGCCCGCGCTCGGTCGGCGCCGGCCAGCAGTTCACCGACCTCGGCTTCGACTCGCTGACCTCGGTCGAGCTGCGCAACCGGATCAGCGCCGCGATCGGCCGCCGGCTGCCCGCCACGCTCGTCTTCGACCGGCCGACGCCGGGCGAGCTGGCCGCCTACCTGCGCGCCGAGCTGCTGGCCGCCGGGACGCAGGCCCGCCAGGAGGTGGACTTCGCCGCCGAGATCCGGCTGGCCGACGACGTACGGCCGGCCCGCGAGGTGGTCCGGGTGGCGGGCGATCCGGGCGAGGTGCTGCTGACCGGGGCGACCGGGTTCCTGGGCGCGTTCCTGCTGCGCGACCTGCTGCGTTCGACGCGGGCGACCGTACACTGCCTGGTCAGGGCGAGCGACGAGGCGAGCGCGCGGGAGCGGCTGCGCGCCAACCTGGAGTGGTACCGGGTCTGGGACGAGGTGGATCCCGACCGGATCCGGCTGGTCGTCGGCGATCTGGCCGCGCCCCGGCTGGGGCTGTCCGAGGCGGACTTCGACGACCTGGCCAAGACCGTCGACGCGGTCTACCACGCGGGCGCCTCGGTCAACTGGCTGCACCCCTACGACCGGCTCAGGGACGCCAACGTGGGCGGGACCGAGGAGGTGCTCCGGCTGGCCGCGCGCCACCGGACCGTCCCGGTCCACTACGTGTCCAGCACCGGCGTGTTCGCCCGCGCGGCCGAGGACGGCCGCCCGCTGCGGGTGGACGACCCGACCGGGCCCGGGCAGGCGCTGCCGACCGGGTACGTGCAGAGCAAGTGGGTGGCCGAGCAGGTCATCGGCCTGGCCAGGGAGCGCGGGCTGCCGGTTTCGGTGTTCCGGGTGGACGTCATCTGCGGCGACCAGGTCCGGGGCGCCTGCCAGACGCGCGACTTCGTCTGGCTCAGCCTGAAGGGCCTGCTGCAGGCCGGGACCTTCCCCGA
This sequence comes from Nonomuraea sp. NPDC050328, assembly GCF_044459405.1. Taxonomy (NCBI): domain Bacteria; kingdom Bacillati; phylum Actinomycetota; class Actinomycetes; order Streptosporangiales; family Streptosporangiaceae; genus Nonomuraea; species Nonomuraea sp. NPDC050328. The sequence goes on from NZ_JBITIW010000019.1 coordinate 16,145, forward strand.
GGGCCTCGGCGGCCGGCTGCACCTGGTGCCGGTGGACTACGTCAGCGCGGCGATCGTCCACCTGGCGGGCCGGGCCGGCAGCGCCGGCGGCACCTTCCACCTGTACAACCGGGAGGGGGCCGGGTTCGGCGACTTCGTCGCCCACCTGCGCGCGCTCGGCCATCCGCTGCGCGAGCGCGACTGGGCCGGCTGGCGGGCGCGGGTGGACGCCGACCGGCGCAACGCGATGACCCCGCTGCTGGACGCCTTCGAGCTGATGGCCGCCGGCTCCGGCGACTTCTACCCCGAGATCGACACCACCGAGACCGATGAGGCGCTGCGCGGGACGGGGATCGAGTGTCCCCCCATCACCCGCGAGCTGTTCGCCACGTACGTGAACTTCTTCCGCGAAGTGGGCTATTTCCCGGCCCCGCCCACCGACGAGCACCCGAGGCCGATCAAGGAGGCGATGACCGCGTGACCGTCATACACGAGCGTTCCCAGGAGCCGTCCATCGAGGAGCGGCTGGCCGAGCTGCAGCTCATCCGCGAGGGAGTCCGGCAGGGCCCGGACCCGGCGGCGACCGAGCGCCAGCACGCCAAGGGCAAGCTGACCGCGCGTGAGCGCATCGACCTGCTCCTCGACGCCGGATCCTTCCAGGAGATCGAGCCGCTGCGCCGGCACCGCGCCGCCGGGTTCGGCATGGACGAGCGCCGGCCGCACACCGACGGGGTGATCTGCGGCTGGGGCACCGTCTACGGGCGCACGGTCTTCGTCTACGCCCACGACTTCCGCATCTTCGGCGGGGCGCTCGGCGAGGCCCACGCGCAGAAGATCCACAAGGTGATGGACCTGGCCCTCGAAGCCGGCGCGCCGCTGGTCTCGCTGAACGACGGGGCCGGCGCCCGCATCCAGGAGGGCGTCACCGCGCTGGCCGGCTACGGCGGCATCTTCCGCCGCAACACCGCGGCCTCGGGGGTGATCCCGCAGATCAGCGTCATGCTCGGCCCGTGCGCGGGCGGCGCGGCCTACTCGCCGGCGCTCACCGACTTCGTCTTCATGGTGCGGGACATCGCGCAGATGTTCATCACCGGGCCCGACGTCGTCCAGGCGGTCACCGGTGAGGAGATCACCCATCTCGGGCTCGGCGGCGGGGACGTGCACGCGCGCGTGTCCGGCGTGGCGACCGACGTCTACGACGACGAGGAGACCTGCCTGGAGGACGTGCGGTACCTGCTGTCGCTGCTGCCGGCCAACAACCGCGAGCTGCCGCCTGCCGTACCGGTGGCCGATCCGCCGGACCGGCCCTGCCACGCGCTGCTGGACCTGGTGCCGACCGACCCCAGCCGGCCGTACGACATGCGGCAGGTGATCACCGAGCTGGCCGACGACGGCGAGCTGTTCGAGATCCAGCCGGAGTGGGCGACGAACATCGTCTGCGCGCTGGTCCGGCTCGGCGGGCACGTGGCGGGGGTGGTGGCGAACCAGCCGCTGTCCATGGCGGGCGTGCTCGACATCCACGCCAGCGAGAAGGCGGCCAGGTTCGTGCAGTTCTGCGACGCCTTCAACATCCCGCTCGTCACGCTGGTGGACGTGCCCGGCTTCCTGCCCGGGGTGAGCCAGGAGCACAACGGGATCATCCGGCACGGCGCGAAGCTGCTCTACGCCTACTGCAACGCCACCGTCCCGCGCGTCTCCCTCGTGCTCCGCAAGGCGTACGGCGGGGCCTACATCGTGATGGACTCGCGCTCGATCGGCGCGGACCTGTCGTTCGCCTGGCCGGCCAACGAGATCGCGGTCATGGGCGCCGAGGCCGCGGCCAACGTGATCTTCCGCAAGCAGATCTCGGCCGCCGCCGACCCGGCCGCCACCCGCGAGCGCCTGGTGAAGGAGTACCGGGCGGAGCTGATGCATCCGTACTACGCCGCCGAGCGCGGGCTGGTCGACGACATCATCGACCCGGCCGAGACGCGGGCCGTGCTGATCCGCTCGCTGGCCATGCTGCGCACCAAGCACGCCGGCCTGCCCAGCCGCAAGCACGGGAACCAGCCGCAATGAGCGCGCCCGTGCTGCGGGTCCTGCGGGGCCGTCCGGGCGACGCCGACCTGGCCGCGCTCGCGGCGGTCCTGATCCTGGCCCGCCCCGGCGGCGAGTCCGGCCCGCCGGCCGCCCGGGCGGCGAGCTGGCTCCGGTCCGGCGCCGGCTACCTCGCCCCCGGCGCGTGGACCGCCGGATCACCGACCACGCTGGAAGGAGACCGCCGATGACCGGCTTCGTGGAGACCGCGCGCAGCTTCGCCGCCGAGGAGTTGCTGGGCCGGAGCGCCGCCCTCGACACCTTCGACGAGCCGCCGCACGAGCTGTTCGAGCGCTTCCGCCGGACCGGGCTGGCGAACTGGTGGCTCCCCGAGGAGCACGGCGGCCTCGGTCTGGGCCTGGCCGACGGGGTGCGGATCGTCAACGAGCTGGCCTACGGCGACGCCGGCGTGGCCTTCACCCTGTTCATCTCGGTGCTCGGCACCTCGATGGTCTCCCTGTACGGCTCGCCCGAGCTGCGCGAGCGCCACCTGACGCCGATGGCCAAGGAGGGGACCTTCTGCGCCACCCTCGGCAGCGAGCGGGAGGCGGGCAGCGAGCTGACCAAGATCCGCACCACGGTGGCGCGGGACGGCGAGGAACTCGTGGTGAGCGGGGAGAAGTACTTCTCCACCAACTCCGGTTTCGCCGGGTTCCTGGTCGTGGTCGCCCGCTCGGCCGACGAGCCCGACACCTACTCGGCGGTGCTCGTGCCCGCCGGTACGCCGGGGCTGCGCATCGTCAAGCGCTGGGACCTCAACGGCCTGCGTTCCTCGGCCACCTACCAGGTCAGCCTCGACGGCTGCCGCGTCCCGGCGGGCAACCGGCTGGACGGGTCGGGGCTGCGGCTGCTGGAGATCGGGCTGAACGCCAGCCGCATCCTCATCGCCACCACCGCGGTGGGCCTCGCGCGCCGGGTGCGCGACCTGTGCCTGGAGTACGCGGCGGCCAAGCCGTTCAAGGGGGCGACGCTGGCCAGGAGCTCGGTCTTCGGCGCCAAGCTCGGGCAGATGGAGATGTGGATCGACGTGATGAAGAGCCACTGCCTGAGCGCGGCCCGCGAGTACGACGAGCTGATGGCCCGGCCGGACGCCGCCGCCGCCTTCGGCCGGCTGGGCACGCTGAAGTCGGCGCTGACCGCGAAGATGTTCTGCGGCCAGGCCGGGTGGGCGGTGGCCGGCGCCGGATCGGAGATGTTCGGCGGGCTCGGCTACACGCACGACCACCCGATCGGGAAGCTGTTGCGCGACATGCGGTACGTGTCGATCGTGGAGGGCGGCGACGACGTGCTGCGCGAGCTGCTGTACGGCCGCTACGTGCAGAGCGCCGCCCGCCGCTCCTAGGGACTAGAGGTAGGCGGGGCCCTCCGCCGGGCGGCGGAAGCGCCACCAGGTCCAGGCCTGTACGGCGAGCACGAGCGGCAGCACCACCAGGCCGAAGGCGCTGAGGACGGCCAGCGAGGCCTCGTCCGCGGCGCCTTCGGCCACGGTCATCCCGGTCCCGCCCGCGCCCGGCAGCACGTACGGGTGGTTCGCCGCGCCGAGCAGCACGACGGGCAGCGCCGCCGCGACCCCGGTGGCGGCGAACGCCCACCCCGCCCGGCCCCGTCGCGCCGCCCACCAGGCCGCCCCGAGCACCGCCACCATCGCCGCCGCCAGCGCGACGGCCGCACCGGGCTGCGTGGGGCGAGCCGTACCCACGCCCAGGAGCGCGGCGCCCGCCACGGCCACCGCCGCGACGGCGAGCACCGGCCCCGGCCGGGCCGGCGCCCGACCCGGAACCCGGAGCCGGGCGAACATGAGCCCGTGGGCGGCGAACACCGCGGTGAGGGCCAGCCCGCAGGCGAGGACGAACGGACCGGCCACCATCGCCCAGCCGAGGTCGAAGCCGCCGTCGGCCCGCAGCGGCAGCCCGGTCAGCAGCAGGCCGAAGATCATCCCGAAGGCGGTCGCCGGGATCACCCCGCCCGCCACGACGCAGACCGTCCAGAACCGCCGGCCCGCGCCCCCGGCCGCCCGGCCGCGGAGCTGGACGCCCGCCTTGCCCAGGGCCAGCGCGGCCACCAGCGGGACGAACAGTGGCGCGAATCCGGGCAGCAGGCTGCCCTCCAGCCGGGGGAAGGCCCCGATCAGCACGGCGAGCGCGCCGACCAGCCAGACCTCGTTGCCGAAGTAGAACGGCCCGAGGCCGCCGAGCAGCCGCGCCCGTCCGTTCCCGGCCGCGGCCAGCATCTGCACGCCGTAGTCGGCGCCGCCCAGCACGAAGTAGCCCGCCAGCAGGAAGCCGAGCAGCGCGAGCCAGAGGTCGGCCAGGTTCACAACGTCTCCAAGGTCAGCTTGTCGCGCTCGGGTTCGTGCCTGGGTTCGGCCGCGACGGCGCCCAGGTGCGCCTCGGCGGGCTCGCGGCGGGCGAATCTGAGGATCAGGACCCAGTCGGCGACGGCCAGGACGGCCAGGACGCCGATGAAGGTCACCGTCGAGGCGAGCATCGTCCCCCAGGTGACCGGCGAGAGCCCGTCCTCGACCTTCAGGTGGCCGTAGACCAGCCACGGCTGGCGGCCGACCTCGCGCATCACCCAGCCGGCGAGCGCGGCCACGAAGGGCAGCGGCGCCGCGGCGACGAGCGCCGCCGCCAGGGCGCGCTCGCTCCTGGGCCGGTAGAGGAGCAGCGCGGCGGCCAGCACGTTGCAGGCGAGGTAGACCTCCAGCCGGTGCGGTCCTGGCGCGCCGAAGACCAGGCCGCCGGCGAACTCGCCCATGGAGTTGCCGGCCGCGAGCGCCGCGACGACCGCGACGGCGCGGTGGCGCACGAGCAGGTCGCGGAAGACCAGCAGAAACGCACAGAGGCTGAACAGGCCGAGCACGTAGCCGAGGTAGAGCATGGTCTCCTCGCCGAGCTCCGCCCAGTACGGGGGCACGTAGTCGCCGGGCCCGTAGCGGGCGGCCAGTCGCGCCTGCAGCTCGCCGGTGGGCACGTGCGTGAAGAGCAGCACCTTCATCGGCTGCTTGTCGATCATGAGCGGGAACTGCAGGTTGCCGACGACGGCGGTGGGGATGATGGCGACCGCGGCGACGGCGGTGCCGAGCCGGAGCGAGAAACGGAAGCCGGCCGGCTCGGTGGTGGCGCGGCGCAGGCGGTAGGCGCTGACGCCGGCCATGAACAGGCCGCCGGCCAGGAGCGCGGCCGAGCTGACGTGGATCAGCGCGAGGATCGCGTTGGGGCTGCCCAGCAACGCCCCGGCGTCGGCCAGCCGGGCGACGCCGTCGCGCACCTCCAGCCCGGCGGGCATCTGCATGAAGGCGTTGACGACCAGGATCCAGTACGCCGAGGCGTAGGCGGTGAGCGTGACCAGCCAGATGAGGGCGGCGTGCAGGCCCGGCCGCAGCCGCCCCCACCCGAAGATCCACAGGCCGAGGAAGGTCGACTCGGCGAAGAAGGCGACCAGCGCCTCCAGGGCCAGCGGCGCGCCGATCACGTTGCCGGCGAACTTGGTGAACCCGCTCCACGACAGGCCGAGCTGGAACTCCATCACCAGCCCGGTCACCAGCCCGACGGCGTAGTTGATCACGTAGAGCTGGCCCCAGAAGCGGGTCATCCGTAATCGCCGCGCGCGCGTCTCCGGGTCCCGGGACCGTACGGCCAGCGTGTGCAGGACCGCCACCAGCGGCGCCAGCCCCAAACTGAAGATCACGAAGAGCCAGTGCAGGCCGGTGGTGACGGTGAACTGCAGCCGGGCCAGGTCGAGAATGTCCATGCCGTCCTGCCTTCGCGGTCGGACCCGGCTCAGCCGGTGGGGGCCAGCCCGTGCCGGGCGGTGCCGGGGCCGGGCACGTCGATGTCGGAGGCGCCGTCGAGCATCGCCAGGTGCAGCTCGGTGAGCGGAGCCGACGGCTCGATGCCGAGCTCGCGGATGAGCGTGTGCCGCAGCCGCTGGTAGGCCGAGAGCGCCTCGCCGCGCCGGCCGGAGCGGTAGAGCGCGATCATGAACAGCCGGCTGAGGTTCTCGTTGGCCGGGTGCTGGCGGACCAGCACGGTGAGCTCGCTCAGCACCTCCTGGTGGCGGCCCAGGTGCAGGTCGGCCTGGATACGCCGCTCCAGCGCGCACCGCCTGGCCTCCTCCAGCCGCTGGATCTCCAGGTGCAGGATCGGCCCGGGGCTGATGTCGGCCAGCGCCGGTCCCCGCCACAGTTTCAACGCCGCCCGCAGCTTGCGCGAGGCGACCGCGTAGTCGCCCGAGTCCATGGCGCGGTAGCCGGCGAAGGTCTGCCGCGCGAACTCCCGGACGTCGACGGAGCCTCCACCGGTGTCCAGCAAGTACCCACCCGGGCGGGTGACCAGCACGTCCTTGGCCGAGCGGCGAGGAGTCTCGCCCGACTGCAGCAGAGCGGCCCGGACGTGGTTGCGGATGTGCGCGATGTAGGTCTGGAGCGTGGTCTGGAAGCTCTGCGGCGGCGCGTCACCCCACAGTTCCTTCACCAGCGTCCCAACCGGCAGCACGGCGTCCGCGTGGGTGGCGAACATGGCCAGCACCTGGCGGGGCTTGGCGGCCGTGGGCATGAACGACATTCCCGCTTCGCACATGGAGAGCGTGCCGAGCACAGCGATCTTCACTGACGTCCCCGTTTCCCTGGGAGATGTGCACTTCTCACTCTGAACGCAGCGCGACGCCCGCCGCCGGGCGTTCCTGCGCCGCGGGCCCGGCCGGGCCTCCGGCGGGCTTCTTGATGAACAGCGCGGCCAGCGCGCCGAGCAGGACGACCGCCGCGCCCAGCCAGAGCGCGTCGCGCAGCGAGGCCACGAACGCCTCGGCCTGTCCCTCGCCGCGGTGGGCGGCGTACTCGCTGGTGAAGACCATCGTCAGGACGGCCACGCCGAGCGCGCCGCCGAACTCGCGGATGGTGTTGTTGACGCCGGTCGCCTTGCCGTGGTCGCGGTCGGGCACCGAGCCGACCACCACCGCCGGGTTGGCGGCGAAGACCATGCCCATGCCGAAGCCGGCGATGGCGAGCGCGGGGATCATCGAGGTGTAGGAGGCGTCCACCGCGGCGACATAGGCCAGCCACGCCAGGGCGAGCGCCTGCAGGCCGGCGCCGATCGCCTGCAGCAGGCCGCCGCCGACGCGCTTGACCAGCAGGCTGGTCAGCGGGACGGTCACCATCGGGATGGCGGTCCAGGGCAGGGTGCGGATCCCGGCCTCCAGCGGGCTGTAGCCGAGCGGCCCCTGGAGGTACTGCATCAGGAAGAAGACCGCGCCGAAGACGCCGAAGTACATGGTCAGCGAGACGAAGTTGCTGAGCATGAAGGGCCGCACCCGGTACAGGCGGGCCGGGACGAACGGCTCGCTCGCCTTGCGCTCCCACCAGAAGAACAGCACGAAGAACAGCAGCGCGACGGCCGAGGCGGCGAGCATCGCCGGGTCGGTCCAGCCCAGTTCGGCGACGTTGACGATGGTCCAGACGGAGACGACCACCGCTCCGGTGATCAGCAGCGTGCCGGGCAGGTCGATGGTGCGGTCGCCGCCCCTGCTCTCGCGCACGGTCAGCAGCGCGAGCGGGATGGTGAGCAGGCCGACCGGGACGTTGATCCAGAACACCCAGTGCCAGTCGATGCCCTCGGTGACCAGCCCGCCGATCAGCGGCCCTGCGGCGATGCCGAGCCCGTTGATGCCGCCCCAGACGCCGACCGCCAGGTCGCGCTTGGCGGGCGGGACGGCGGCCACGGCGAGGGTGAGCGAGATGGGCAGGACCGCGGCGGCTCCCAGGCCCTGCAGCACGCGGGCGGCGATGAGGAACTCGATGGAGTCGGACATGGCGCAGGCCGCGGAGGCGGCGGTGAACAGCACCACGCCGAGCAGGAAGACCCGGCGGCGGCCGAAGCGGTCGCCGAGGGCGGCGCCGGCCAGCAGCAGGCCGGCGAAGGCCAGCACGTAGGCGTTGACGACCCACTGGAGCTGGGCCTGCGTCGGCTGGAAGGCCTCCACGATCTGGGCGAGCGCGTTGGTCACCACGAGGTGGTCGAGCGCGACCATGAACATGGGCAGCGCCGTGGCCATGATGGCGGGGAAGCCGCCGTATCCGGTTTTCGACATACGCCGGTCGTCCTTTCAGGCGGAGGTGTCTCGCTGCATCCAGGACGGCAGCGGAGGCGCAGGCGGCCAAAGGTGCGGCCATGCGAGCTTCAGGCTCTAACTCTTGCTACACCTTCAAACTAAGATGAGACACCGTCCCTGTCAATGGCTCCCAGGGACCCCGGAGGAATCAGCGCGACGTGAGCAGCCGGACCAGTTCGGCCGGCCAGGCGCCGAGGTAGAAGTGGCCGCCGGGCAGGACCCGAAGGTCGAAGGGCCCGCCGGTGACCGAGCGCCAGGCGCCGGCTTCGGCGAGCGTGGTGACCGGGTCGGCGTCGCCCACGACGGCGGTGACCGGGCAGGCCAGGCGCGGGCCGGGGCGGTGGACGTAGATCTCGATCGCGCGGTAGTCGCCACGCAGCGGCGGGAGCACCATGGCACGGACGTCGGGGTCGGCCAGGAGCCGGGGGTCGGTGCCGTTCAGCGCGGCGGTCTCGGCGACGAGTTCGTCGTCGCTCAGCAGCCGCATCCGGTCGGCGCGCCGGCAGGCGGGCCCGCGCCGCCCCGAGACGATCAGGCGGGCCACGGGGACGCCCGAGGATTCCAGCAGGCGGGCCACCTCGTAGGCGAGCGTGGCGCCCATGCTGTGCCCGAACAGGGTCAGCGGCGGCTCACCGCTTCCCTTGAGCCGGGTGAAGATCTCGGCCGCCAGCTCGTGCAGGTCGTGGCGGCACGGTTCGGTCCTGCGGTCCTGCCGGCCGGGGTACTGCACGGCCAGCACCTCGGCCGCGGGGGCGAGCAGGCCGGCCAGCGGGAAGAAGTAGCTGGCCGAGCCGCCCGCGTGCGGGAAGCAGAGCAGTCGCGGGGCGCCGCCGCCCGCGGGACGGAGGCGGCGGATCCATAAGTCGGCGTCGTCGATCGCGGGCATGCGGAAGCTCCCTTCGGCCCGCCGTACGTGCTTACTCCGCGGCGGGGACCGGCTCGTAGTGGAGGTCGAGCAGTTCGCACAGGTCGCGCAGGCACTCCTCGAAGAAGGCCTCCAGGTCGGCGTAGAACTCGAGCTGGTTGAGCACCTCCATGCACAGCAGCCCGTACAGCCGGATCCAGCAGGACAGGAAGATGTAGGCCGCCTCCGGCGGGAGCTGGCCCTGCATCGCGGTGGAGTAGTCGCGCAGTTGCCCGCGCAGCGAGCCGGACAGCTCGCTCAGGTCGGGGGTCGGGAACGGCCGCGTGCGCCACACCTCGACGATCTGGTCGAAGAACACCCGCTCGAAGGCCTGCTTGGCCTGGTAGCGGACCGAGTCGGCGGACAGGGCCTTGGCCCCGGCCGGCGGGCTGGTGAACATCCACTCGAACTCGGCGCGGTGCGCGATCGCCCACCCGCGCATCGCGCGGCAGGTGGTGAGCAGGCGGCCGGCGAGGTCCTCGGCGGGCCTGCTGTCGCGGGCGGCCTCCATGACGCCGGTCAGCTCGGCGAAGAAGTCGGCGGTCACCGCCTCGACGAGGTCCTCGTGGCTCGGGTAGTAGCGGTAGAGCGCGGGGCCGCTCATGCCCATCTCGCGCGCCACGGCGTTGACCGTGACGCCGGAGGAGCCGCCGGAGACCAGCAGTCTGCGAGCAATCGTGCGGATTTCCTGCAACGTGCCCTGGCGGACCCGGTCGCGGCGAGTGCTCGCGTGAACGGCCATCACTGGCAAACCCCCTTCAGCCTTCATTGACACGATAGACAATGTATGGTTAATTATCATCACTAGCAAGTGTTAGAGCCACAAGCAAATGTGAGAGATTCTTTCGCGACCGGCTCGGAGGACGCTGACGATGAACGACCGGACCGCACCACGCCAGGGCTCCTCGCGCAGCCCGTTCGCCAACGTGTTCGCCAAGTTCTATGCCGCCGGCACCGTGACCGAGGTCGCGATGGCCACGCCCACCATGCGATGGATCCGCATCGTCGCCGACGAGCCCATCGTGCCTCCCTACTCGCCCGGCCAGCACGTGCGCATCCAGATCAACGACCCGTTGTCGCTGTACGGCCTGTTGCGCCCGGTCGAAACGCTGCGAGCGTATTCGATCTGGGACTTCTCCGCCGCTGACCGCGCGCTGGAGCTGTGCGCCCATCTGTACGACCCCGCGGGCGAGGGCATCGGGCTCACCTGGGCACGCGAGACCAAGCCCGGCGACCCGGTGACCTTCTGGGGCCCGCAGGGCGATTTCGTGCTCCAGCCTGCCGCGCCGTACCACCTGTTCGTCGGCGAGGAGACCGCGACCTGCGCCTTCGGGCCCATGATCAGGGCGCTCGGCCCGGACGCGACGGTCTACGGGGTGCTGGAGAGCGAGAGCCCGGCCGACGACCTGCCGCTGCCGGGCCCCCACTCGCTGCACCGCGTGCACCGGCGCGGCGCCTCGCCGGTCTCGTCGCAGACGTTGCTGCGCGGGGTGAGCGAGCTCGACCTGCCCGCCCACCCCGGGATCGCCTACCTGGCCGGCGAGGCCAGGACCATCCAGCTCATCCGCACGCACCTGGTCCGCGAGCGCGGCTGGCCCCGCACGTCGATCAAGATGAAGCCGTTCTGGACGCCGGGCAAGCGCGGCCTGCACTGAACGGCCCGGTCACGGGTACGGCAGGCCGCGCAGCAGCGTGCCGCGCAGCCAGCTCGGCGAGTCGGCCGCCTCGTCGCGCGGGGTGAGGTCGTGCGTGGTGAAGCGGAGGAACTCCTCTCGCTGCGCGGTCGCCGTCTGCGGCGGCGGGTCCATCGTGATGGTGGTGAAGCGCCGTTTGCCGCCGCCCCAGCCCGGCCGCCGGGTGAGCAGGTCCGGCCGGGCGGTGAGGATGACCAGCAGCGCGGCCGGTTTCATCCGGTCGGCCAGGTCGTGCACGAAGTCGAGCACCGCGTCGTCGGCGTGGTGCACGTCCTCGACGATCACCACCAGCGGGCTCTTCCTGGCGATCTCGCCGATGCACTGCAGGATCGCGGCGACGGTGTCGCCGATGCCCGGCGCGGCGCGGGGGCCGCTCTGCCCGGCCAGCGGGGTCAGCAGCGACATCAGGCGGCTGCGCGGGTCGCCCCGGTGGGCGAGCTGCCCGAAGGCCTTGACCACCGCGCCGCCCGCCGCCCTGGCCAGGTCGCCCAGCACGATGCCGCCGACCGATTCCAGCAGGGTCATCATGTTGTCCTTGCCGAACAGCGGCGCGTGCCCGACCAGGAACTGCGTCTTCTCCGGCTGGCCCATCACCCGCCGCTCGAACTCGACGATCAGCCGGCTCTTGCCGATCCCGGGCTCGCCGAGCAGGGTCACCACGTGCGGCGTCCCGCGGTGCCTGACCTGCTCCAGCAGGCCGTGCAGCACGCTCAGCTCCAGCTCGTGCGAGCTGAGCGGCACCACCGGGGCGACCGGCTCCGGGTCGACGTTCTTGACCCGCCAGCAGCGCGGGGACTCCCCCGCCGCGCAGTAGCCGAAGGCGGCGGCGGTCGCCCGGCGGGTGTCGTCGCAGACCCAGATCTCCCCGGCCGGGACCGCCGCCAGCAGCGTCTGGCAGGCGTCGAGCACCGGGCCGTCCGCGGAGAGCAGGCCGCCGGGACCGTGCCCGGCCGGCTCGCCCGTGCTGACCGCCGCCCGGACCGTCACCCGTGCGGCGGGGTGACGAGCCGGGTCGAAGTGGTCCCGGATCTCGACCGCGGCCCGGACCGCGTGCCCGGCGACCGCTTCCTGGTCGCCGCTCGCGTAGCCGGATCCGTCGTGACCTTGGTGGGCGCCGGTGGTGCCGAACAGGGCGAGCGTCACCTGGCCCATGGTGACGACCGTCGTCCCGCCGTGCGCGGCGACGATGTCCTTGATCTTCTCGATGCCGCGCGGACCGTCCGCCTCGGCCGTCTCGGGCTGGGCCCGGACCAGCAGCACGCTCACCAGCCGCCGGCCGGGTTCCTGTCGCGCGGGCTCCTGTCGCGCGGGCTCCGGACGGGCGCGCTCCGGACGGGCCTGGGCGGGGACGACCGGGGTGGGCAGGACCATCGGCTCCGGCGGCTCGCCCGGCTCGGGCAGGTCGAGCACCGCGTCCTGGGCCAGGATCGCCTGCTGCAGGATCTGCAGCTCCCGGCCCGGTTCGAGGCCCAGGTCGGCGACCAGCGCGGCCCGCACCCGGCCGTAGACGTTCAGCGCGTCGGCCTGCCGTCCGCACCGGTAGAGGGCGAGCATGAGCTGCCCGCACAGCCGCTCGCGTAAGGGCTCGGCCTGGACCATCGCCTCCAGCAGGCCCAGCACCGACTGATGACGCCCGCAGGCGAGCTCGGCCTCGAAATAGTCTTCCGTGGCGTCCAGCCGGGCGTTCTGCGCCGAGGTGATCTCCGGCCAGTCGACGCCGGCCTCCACCAGGTCGGCCAGGGCCGACCCCTGCCACAAGGTGAGCGCCTCCCGCAGCCGGGTGGCCGCCGCGTCCGGTGACCCGGTGGCCAGCTCGGCCCGGCCTTCGGCCACCCACCGGCTGAAGCGGTACAGGTCGACGTCGTCGGTGTCCACGCTGAGCATGTAGCCCGGTGGCTGCGTCACCAGGGACACGCCGGGCACCGCGTTGAGCGTGCCCCGCAGGCTCCACACCGCGTTCTGCAAGATCTTGCGAGCCGTGGTCGGCGGGTCGATCGGCCACAGCGCTTCCATCAGATGACTGGTCGGGACCACCCGGTTGGCGTGGAACAGCAGGAAACCCAGGGTCGCGCGCTGTTTGATACCTCCCAGGACGATCCGCCGATCACCGTCCATGGCCTCCAGTGGACCCAGCATTCGAAATCGCATCGCTCTCCCCTAAGACGAAAGGCCACGAGCCCGGTCCCCCGAGTGGATGTCGGCTGTTCGGGACCGGGCACCGTGGTCGGCCCCGTTCTTTCGTCGACGTCAGCGAGGCTGTCGCCTCACCGGTCGCGCGCGCGTTGCTGTGCTTTGCCCTATATTTCCGCATCGCGCTGACGTGGGGCTGACCCAGGGCTGACCCGGCCCTGACTTCGCCTGCCGTACGGCATGCCGAGGGTGGAACGGGCAGCGGGGAGAAGGCGGGGACGAGGAGAGGGCGGGGACGGAGCGGGCGGGCAGGCCGACGGTCCGGCCGTCGGCGGACGGCCGGACCGGGGGGCGCCCGGGTCTCAGACCTGCCAGGCGGGCGCCGCCTCGTCGGCGAACGCGGTGAAGTCCCGCGCTTCGCGGCCCAGGATGCGGCGGACGTCGCCGGTCACGGTGGCGTTCCGGCCGTCCAGCAACTGGGCGAAGATGCCCGCGAGCAGGTCGGCGACGTCTCTCGGCTCGCCGTGCTCGACCAGCAGGTCGGCGTACTGCTCCGGCGTCACCGGCTGGTAGGCGACCTCCCGCCCGGCGACCTTGGAGATCTCCGCGGTGACCTCGGCGAAGGTCATCAGACGCGGGCCGCTGAGCTCGTAGACCTGGCCGACGTGGGCGTCGCCGGTCAGCGCCGCGACCGCGCAGTCGGCCACGTCGGCGGCGTCGACGAACGGCTCGGCGACCTGTCCGCCGGGGAAGGCGACGGTGCCGCCGAGCACCGGCTCCAGGAGCATGCCCTCGCTGAAGTTCTGGTAGAACCAGTCGGCGCGCAGGATGGTCCATTCGAGGCCGGAGTCCTGGACGATCTGCTCGCTGGTGCGGGCCTCCTCCTCCCCGCGCCCGGACAGCAGCACCAGCCGGCGCACGCCCTGGCCGGCCGCGATCGCGCTCAGCCCGGCGATCGACTCGGCGGCCCAGGGGAAGGCCAGGTCGGGGTAGAAGGCGATGTAGGCCGAGCGCACGCCCTCCAGCGCGGGCGCCCAGGTGGCCGGCTCGGTCCAGTCGAAGACCGGCGCGGCCGAGCGCGAGCCGTTGCGCACCGGGACGCCCAGCGCCTGGAGCCTGGACAGCACCCGGCTGCCGGTCTTGCCCGTGCCGCCGATCACCAGCGTCGTGTTGTCAGTCATCAGTCCTCTTCTCAGGCGGTGGGGACGTTGCTTGCCGAGTGCTCCTCCACGCGGGCGACCGCGTCGAGCAGCCCCTGGTCGAACAGGGCGGCGGGCGGGTCGACCAGGCCGAAGACGCGCAGGCACGCGACGGCGATGTCGCCGTCGCGCATCCCGGCCGCCTGCAGCCGCCCGACGTGCTCGTGGATGAAGCGCACGTCGTCGCCGCGCTCGCCCTCGACGCCGGGGAAGACGAGGTCGGTGGTGAGCACGATGTCCCAGACGTCGTTGAGCACCGACACGGCCAGGTCGGTGAAGAAGGTCAGCGGCTCGGGCCGCTCGCGCCCGGCCAGGTGCGCCCGCAGGGTCAGCGCCTCCAGGGCGGCCACCGTCATGCCCTGGCCGTAGCGGGGGTTGAAGCTGCACACCGCGTCGCCGAGCACGAGGAAGCGGTCGGGGAAGGCGGTCAGGCGCTCGTAGCGGCGGCGCAGGTTGGCCGGGAAGCGGTAGCGCACGACGTCGGAGACGGGCTGGGAGACCGCCACGATCTCGGCGATGTCGGGGGTGGCCAGCGACTTGACGAAGGCGTGGAAGCCCTCCGGGTCCACCGGCGGGTGGTCGCCCAGGATGCCGTAGGTGGTGACGATGGTCAGCCCGCCGTCGACGAGTTGCGTGCTGCCGCCGCGCGGGACCTCGGCGGAGGCCAGCGTGTTGATCGACACGTCGTCCTCGAACGCGCCGGGCGGGGTGCGGTAGTAGCGGGTGGCGTAGCCGACGTCGATCCTGTGCTTGTCCTCGGCGACCCGGCCGTAGCCGAGTTCCTCCAGCCAGACCGGGGTGCGGGAGCCGCGGCCGGTGGCGTCCACGACCAGGTCGGCGGTGAGGGTGCGTTCCTGGCCGCCGCGCGCGACGACCACGCCGGTGACCGTACCGCGGTCGGGTGTGGTGGTCAGGCGTTGTACGGCGAGGCCGTCCGCCACGGTGACCCCCGGCAGGGCCTCGACGCGGGCGCGCAGGTGCCGCTCGCGGAAGCCGCGGGTGCAGGCCATGATCGACAGCCCGGAGCGGGTGCGGGCCAGGCGCCGGCCTTCCAGGATCCAGCGCGCGTTGGCCGACATGTCGCCCAGGTGCGCCCCGGCCGCGACCATCTCGGCCGTCATGCCGGGGAAGAGCTCCTCGGCGATGAGCTGCCCGCGCGCCAGCAGCTCGTGCCCCTGGTCACGCTGGGGCACCCCGCGCCGCGCCGCGTGGCCCGCGCTCAGCTCGTCCCGCTCCACGACGGTGACCCGGCCGTAGAACTCGGCGAGGACGCGCGCGGCGAACAGCCCGGCGAAACCCGCGCCCAGCACGACGGCGTGTCCCTCTGCGTAGTCCGCCATCTTCGCGCACTCCCTGATCGATCTGATCGGTCCCGTGGTGAGTCCCGACGATAAATCGGGTGCCGAATCAGGGGGCAACCGGCGGTTAATCACGGTGATTACCGGCCGGTGACCAGGGCGGGGATACGCTCCGAGCGACCCCAGGAAATCAGCCTATTTCCCATATATCCAGCGCATTTTTCCGCGAGGAGGCGGCATGAATTCCCCGGGCGACCAGATCGATCTCGCCGAACCGCACATGCGCGAGAACCTGGCCATGGCCGGGCTCGACGTCGACTACGTCCGAGCCACCGGGAACACGCTCTACTACCTCGGCGAGGACGGCGAGCAGATCCCGGTCACCGACTTCGCCGGCGGCTACGGCGCCCTGCTGCTCGGCCACAACCACAGGCGGATCACCGAGCACGCCATCGCGCTGCTCACCGCGGACACGCCCGTGCTCGCCCAGTTCTCGCGGCACACCGCCGCCATCCGCACCGCCGCCAAGCTGAACGAGATCGTCCAGCGCGAGCTCGGCACCGGCGAGCGGTTCTACGCCGTCTTCGCCAGCACCGGCGCCGAGGCGATCGAGGCCGCGCTCAAGCACGCCGAGCTCGACCGCGCGGCGAGGGTCGCGGCGCTGAGCAGCGGGATCGCCGCCTCGGTCGAGGCCGCGCGCGCCGCGGTCGCCGGCGGCTCGGCGGCGCTCTCCCCCGACGTCGAGCACTTCGACGACCTGGCCCGGCACGTGGCCGAGCACAACGCGCGGGTGAGCGCCCGGCCGCCGAAGTACCTCGCCCTGACCGGCTCCTTCCACGGCAAGCTGGTCGCCAGCGTGCAGCTCACGCACAACGAGGAGGTCCGCTCGGCCTTCGCGCCGCTGGCCGCGCAGGCGGTCTTCGTGCCGTTCAACGAGCCGGGCGCGCTGGCGAAGCTGGTCGAGCAGTCCCGCGAGACGCTGCTCGACCTGGTCGTCCAGGACGGCCGGGTCGAGATCGTGGAACGCGAGTACCCGGTCTTCGGCGCCTTCCTGCTGGAGCCGATCCAGGGCGAGGGCGGCATCCACGAGGTGAGCGCCGAGTTCGCCGCCGAGATCCGCCAGGTCTGCGACGCGATCGGCTGCCCGCTCGTGGTGGACGAGATCCAGAGCGGCATGGGACGCACCGGCTCCTTCCTGGCCTCGGCCGACCTCGGCCTGCACGGCGACTACTACACCCTGGCCAAGAGCCTGGGCGGCGGCCTGGCCAAGGTCTCCGTGCTCCTGGTGCGCGAGTCGCGCTACCGCCAGGAGTTCGAGCTGGTGCACAGCTCCACCTTCGCCAAGGACGGCTTCTCCTCGGCCATCGCGCTGAAGGTCCTGGAACTGCTCGAAGCCGACGACGGCCGGATCTACCGCCAGGCGCGCGAGCGCGGCGAGCGGCTCAAGAGCATGCTCACCGGCCTCGGCGCCGAGTTCCCCACCGTGGTCAAGCAGGTGCGGGGCCGGGGGCTGATGCTGGGACTCGAACTGCACGACCAGTCCGACTCCGAGGCGGCGCTGCTTCGCGACTTCGCCCGCGCGCACATCCTCGGCTACGTCCTGTCCGGCTTCCTGCTGCGCCGCCACCGGCTGCGCACCTTCCCCACCGCCAGCGCGGTCAACACGCTGCGCTTCGCCCCGTCGGCCGAGGTGAGCGACGCCGAGATCGCCCAGCTCGAAACCGGCCTGCGCGAGTTGTGCACGATCCTGCGCGACCAGGACGAGCAGGCCCTGTTCAGCTGAGAGGCGTCGATCATGGCCGTGGCCAGGAGCACTCCCCCGCCCGACGAGGTGGACCCGCGCATCGCCCAGGCCCAGCGGGCCTACCACCGGTTCAGCCTGGCGATCTACGACCGGCTCGTGCTCGGGCTCGGCTGCTCGCTGTTCTGGCGTTGCCCGGCGAGCGAGATGGCCGACCTGTACGACACGTCCGTGGGGCGGCGGCACCTCGACATCGGGCCAGGCACCGGCTACTTCGTCGACCGCTGCCGCTTCCCCGGGCCGCCCGAGCTCACGCTGCTCGACCTCAGCCAGCCGTGCCTGCACGCCTCGGCCCGGCGGCTGGCCCGCTACCGCCCCGACACCTGCCGGGCCGATCTGACCCGCCCGCTGCCGCTGCCCCGGCACTGGTTCGACTCGGCGGCGATGAACCTGGTGTTCCACACCATCCCCGGCGGCTGGGACGGCAAGGGTCCCATCCTCGGCCACGTCGCCGCGACGCTCCGGCCCGGCGGGGTGCTGTTCGGCTCGACGGTGCTGGACGCCGGGGTGGCGATGCCCCGGCGCACTCGCTGGTTCCTGCGCGAGCAGCAGCGCGGCCACTTCCACAACCAGGGCGACGACCCGGCGGGGCTGGACCGGCAGCTCGCCAGGTACTTCGCCGAGCACCGGCTGTGGATCCGCGGCAACGTGGCGCTCTTCCGTGCCGTCACCGCGCCCGGCTGACTCCATGCTGTCACCCCACCCGGCCGACTCCGTGCTCCCGCCGCGCCAGGCGGGCTCCGTGCTCCCGCCGTGTCCGGCCGACTCCGTGCTCCCGCCGCGCACGGTCGAGGTTTGGCGGGCACCCGCCGGCCCGGCCGGTGGGCTCTCATTGCTCGGCGCCGACGAGCTGGCCCGTCAAGGGCGGTTCCGGCGGGCAGAGGATCGCAACCGGTTCGCCCGGTCGTGGACTTTGGTGCGGCTGGTGCTCGGCGAGCTGCTCGGCCGCGACCCGGCCGCGCTCGCCTTCGACCGGACCTGCCGCCTTTGCGGAGGGCCGCACGGCAAACCTCGGCTGACCGGGCCGGACGGGCCGCGGCTGGACTTCTCCCTCAGCCACTCCGGCGGTGAGGTCATCGCCGCCTTCTGCGCCGGCGCCGAGGTCGGAGTGGACATCGAGCAGGTCGGCCGCCGGCTGGACGTCCGGACCGTGGCACCGACGGTCCTGTCCGAGACCGAGCTTTCGGAGCTGACGCGGCTGGGGTGGGGGGCAGGCGACTTCCTCACCTGGTGGACCCGCAAGGAAGCAGTGTTGAAGGCGACTGGCCACGGCCTGGCCGTGGAGCTCGCGGCCGTGGAGGTGAGCGGGCCGTACGAGGAGCCTCGGGTGCGGGGGCTGCCGCCCGAACTGGGTGATCCGGCCGACTACACCCTGCGCGCCCTCGACGTCGGACCGACCGCTCGCGCTGCCCTCGCCGTCCGCGGTCCTCTCAGCACGGTGACCGTCCACGACGGGTCGGCGCTGCTCATCCCCGGGTGAGCGCACGTTCGTCGAGGGCGCGCAGGCGGTGAGGTGCGCATCGACGACACCACCCTGTACCAAGGCGGACGGCAAGGCACTGGGACAGAAGTGCCCAAGCTGTGGCGGACTAGAGCAGCCGGCACGACTCCCGGAGATACCAGATCGAGTTGCCCCACCCTGGAGGGAAAGCGCCGGGAAGTGGGTCGCCACCGAGCTGTTGGCGCAGGTGCGAGACCTGGTGGCGCTGGCCGCCCATCCGCCGAGGTGCTGGTCCGCAACCAGATTGCGGACCTGATCAAGCGAAATGTGGCCGAGACCGCTGCGCTGCCCGCCGTCGAGGTGGTGTACCACCGCCTCCGGACGCGGCAGTACCTGACCCAACATGTGACGATCGCGCAGCGGCTGGAGGAGTTCCGCACGCGCAAGATCGAGGAGTCCACCCAGCGCTCCCTCAAGGGCCACATCCGGGCAACGCTGCGGCATGCGCTGAACATGGCCATCCGCCAGGACCGGCTGATCGACTTCAACCCGGCGGGCCGTGCTGGAGATGCCGGCCAACTCCACCAGTGAGGCCTCCGATCCCCGCACGTGGCTCGCCTCGATGAGCCTGAACGAGTGGCGCGAGAGGTTCGCCACCTCGGCGTCAGAGACGCTCGATCTCCTGGACCGCGCGCGCATCCGCAGCCGAAGCCTGCTCCGGATGCTGCTGGAGACCTCGCACGCCGAGATCGAGGTCGACCTGGCGCCCCATGGACAGATCGACGACGTCACGCGCCTGGAGATGCTGACACTGCCAGATCATCCGGCCCCTGCTCCCCTAGCGACCGTGCAATCCGCCGATCACGCAGACATGGCTATGGTCCTCGACAACGGGTTTGGAACTGGCCCTGACACTCGACGGTGCCACCCTTCAGATCTCAGCACTCGTCGAAGGCCGCTGATTCGGGGCCGGGCCATCCCCTCAGATCAGGCGTCCGTGTGTTCGCCCTCGTGGGAGAGGGCGAAGGTCTTCACCGGGCTCACCTGGCTTCCTGGGACCAGCAGGTGGGCGCGCAGCTGCAGCAGGCCCTCGATGCGGCCATCGACGGCTGCGACCGCGCGCAGCGGGCCGGTGCAGTGCCCAGGGTCCCAGCCGGTGACGATTTTCGGCGGCCTCAGCGAGGTCGTTGCCGAGCACGTAGCCGGCGGCCACCTCCTGGTGCCACCCGCGGCCCGGCTCGCCGAACGGCGGGCCACCCTGGTCAGCGCCCGGGTGACGCATCAGCGGCCGTGATAGTGCGGTAGATCGAGCGGTGGCACCGGGAAGCCGCCTGCGGTCGGCTCTTCGCCGAGCTCCTTGAACTCAGCGTCCACCTGTGCCTTCCTGGCTTCCCTTCGCCGCTGGCCGACGGTGTCGAACCGCATCCAGATGGCCAGCACGCCAACGGCGATGACGACCCCGAGCGCGATGGAGACGGTTCCCGGGCTCTGCGTGATCGTGCGGACGGCGGCGACGAGGAGGATCCAGCCCAGGCTGACCGGGATGAGGATCTTCCAGCCCAAGGACATGAGCTGGTCGTAGCGCACGCGGGGCAGCGAGGCGCGGACCCAGATGATGAAGCAGAACGTCAGCACGAACTTGATGAAGAACCAGAGCATCGGCCACCAGCCCTCGTTCGCGCCCGCCCACAGCGAGATCGGGAACGGCGCCCGCCAGCCCCCCATGAACAGGGTGACCGCGATGCCGGAGGCAGTGAACGTGTGCAGGTACTCGCCCATCATGATCAGAGCGAACTTCAGCGACGAGGAGTACTCCGTCTGGAACCCGCCGACCAGCTCACCCTCACCCTCGGGCAGGTCGAACGGAATCCGCGCCGCCTCGCCGAACATGCAGACCACATACACCAGGAACGACGGCAGCAGCATGATGCCGTACCACAGCGACGTCTGCGCGTTCACGATCTCCGAGGTCGACAGCGTCCCGGCGAAGAGGAAGACGGCCACGAACGACAGGCCCATCGCGATCTCGTAGGAGACCACCTGCGCCACCGAACGCAAACCACCGAGCAGTGCGTACGGCGAGCGCGACGACCACCCGGCCAGCACCAGCCCGTACACCGAGATGGCCCCCATCGCCAGCGTGAACAACACCGCCACCGGCAGATCGACCAGTTGCAACGGAGTCTGGTGCCCGAACATCCACACCTTCGGCCCGAACGGCACGATCGAGAACGCCACGAACGCCGGAACCACCATGATGACCGGAGCCAGCAGGTACAGCATCTTGTCCACGGTGTTGGGGAAGAGATCCTCCTTCAACCCCATCTTGATCGCGTCCGCCACCGACTGCAGGATCCCGAAGGGTCCCGCCCGGTTGGGTCCGATGCGGTTCTGCATCCTGGCGATGAGCTTGCGCTCGAACCAGACGCCGAACACGACCCCCAGCGACAGGAAGAGAAACAGGAACACCGCCTTGACGATGGTGATCCCCAGCGGATCCCTGCCGAAGTCGGCGAGCGTGACTCCCATGACGTGCTGCCCCTTCCCGCTCCCGGGCACGGCGTTCGGCCGGGAGCGGAAGGTCACGCTATTCGGCGAGCCGCCCGGTGTCTTGAACGAATGCGAACAGCTGTGCGGGCGTCAGCCCCGACATCGCCCTGATCTCCCGGCTGAGATGCGGCTGGTCGGCGAAACCGCAGCTCAGGGCCGCGTCCAGGGTGGCTGACGGGCGGCGCCAACTGTCCACGGTCCGCTGGAAGCGGGCGATCCGGGCGACGGTCTTGGGTGACAAACCCACCACTCTGCGGAATCCGAGCTCGACGTACCGCCTGCTGACACCGAGCTCGGCGGCGAGGCCCGCGATCGTGCGCGGACAGTCCGGGGCCTGCAGCCGCCACCAGGCGCGCATGATCAGGTGGTCGCGTCCCGGGCCGGGGCACAGCCACGCCGTCAAGCGCTCCCACAGCAGGGCGAAGCGCTCATCCCAGCTCGCTGACTCGCCCAGCCGCCCCGCCAGCTCCTCCGCCCGGACGCCCAGGAGGTCAGCGAGCGCCACGGTCGCCCCGGCCACCTCCCGGACCGGCGCGCCCGTCAACGCGGACATCCCGGCGGGAGTGAGCCCGACCGCCATTCCGTGACGCCACGGCGTGCGAACCGCGAACGCCGCGGTGGCGCGCGGGCCAGTGACGATCGGGCTCATCCCCGTGAAGTCGACGATCAAGGTGGCCGCGTTGAGCGGCAGCATCCGCGCGTCTTCCGCCATCCACGTCCGGAACCCCGCCGCCCCCAGCGCGTACGGGCGCAGGTGCGGCGGCGACCGCCGCACGATCATCTCGTACGGCTCAGCCTGCCCCAGCGCGGGCACCGAGTGGATCATGCCGCGGCCGGCAGGAACATGGCGCGTGCCTGACCAACCATAGATAGCGCGTCAAACACGTTCTGAATCCTCCATGTGCCTAACATGCCTGACACTCCAACAGCACCGAGGCAACCCGCTCAGGGTCGGCCGGGACCTTCTCGCGTTTCCCCTGCTACTTGCCGCGCAGGTAGGCGTGCACGTCTCCGGCTTCCTTGATCGAGTCCTTGATCGGGTCCTTGCTGGAGCCGGCGTTGGGCAGGCCGTCGAGCGCAGCGAGTCGCCGCGCGACGGCGTCGGCGCTGCGTCCGTCGTCGGTGAGCCACTGTTCGAGCTGCTTGGCCAGGAGGAGGGCGTCGTGCGTCGGCGCGTTCGGCCGCATCGCTCGCGCCTTGCTGTAGGCGAGGCTGCGCGGTTCGTGCGAGGCGAGGGTGGTCCCGCCGTACGGCAGGCCGGCGGCCATGGTGACCTCGGGGGCCTCGACGGCGACTCGCCATGATTCACCTGGCCGGGACTTGTTCCACGCCCATCCCAAGCTGAAACCGGACCGCCATCGCCAGTAAATCCGGCAAGCCATGGGGTCCACTGCAGGCCCATACTCGGCGGACTCGTCAATGAGTACCAGATGGCCAGCTGACGCTACCAAGAATCGGCAGGTCAGACATCGAATCTTATTTTTGAGCCCCACAGCACTTGCTCATCATACGTCTCTGCTCTCCCCTAGCATGCCTGGTGTCAACGAAGATCATTCATGTATGGCGTGACGACTGGCTCGCGTGCGGCCAAGGTGTCCGAATGCCCCGCAGCGCTACGCCTCGGACCTGACCGACGCCCCATGGGTCCTCATCGAGCCCCTGCTTCCGAACCCAACAGCGGCGGGCGGCCGGAGAAACACTCGCGCCGGGAGATCGTCAACGCCATCCTGTACGTAGTCCGGTCCGGCTGCCCGTGGCGGTACCGGCCCCACCGATCTTCTCCCCTGGCAGACCGTGTACGGGCACTTCCAGCAGCGGGAGCAGGTCGGTGTGACCGAGGCCTTGCCGCGCTACCTGCGTATCAGACCCGAGCCGGCGGCGGCCATCATCGACTCCCAAAGCATCCAGGACTCTGGCACCGTCGGGCGTGACAGCCCCGGTTACGCGAGCCGGCAGGGCCGCGACGGCGCCAAGACCTCGCTGCTGTCGGCGTATCTGACGGCGGTCGCGCGGGAAGCCGTCGATGATGAAGCCGTAGTTCCAGTCATGCTGCTCCAGCCGGTCACGGACGACCTTCTCCACGTGGCCGTCACCGATCAGCTCGCCGGCAGCCATGGTACGGCAGGCCAGCGCGCCCAGTGCGTGTGGTCCTGCAGGTGCCAGCGGAAGATGGTCGCCGACGTTGAAGGGGACGAGGCCGGGAGCGCGCTCTGGGCTCCCTCTCCGCCGCCCCTGAACACCGATGACGAAGTGCTTCCGCATGCTCGATGAAAGCGTCCGGTCACCTGCGCTTCGCGCGGCGCGCCATTCGCTCCATGAGGTTGGCGGTGGCCTTCCTGATCCGCGCGTCGGTCAGCAACGCCGGGGTCCAGCCAAGGGTGCCCGCGTTGAACACCCAGGCTCCGCTGGGCGCCCGATACAGGCTCGTGCGCTGGACGGTGCCGCCTTGCGTCGTGGCGACCGGTGACTCCGACAGGAACCAGCCGCGCGCCGCCGGGCGCGGCATGCGGGGAGCCAGGCCGTCGGCCTCGCCGACGACGAGGCCCTTGAGCGCGTCGCCGTCGCGCACACCCGTGCCCTTCCAGAACCAGTGCCGCGACTCGCGGACGATCAACGGCGCCTGGCCGGTGACGATGCCCAGATACTGGGTGCCCAGCAGACGCTGCTCGGCATGCTCGCCCTTGCCGCCCAGCACCCGCCAGGTGCTGGTGCCGAGCCCTCCCCCGGGATCGGGATCGGTCTTGAAGCACGTGAGATCGGGGCGGTCGCCGCCGCCCAGCCGTACCCGCCAGTAGACGTTGTTGGCGGCCATGAACGCCACGCTGACTCCGGACGTGATCGCGCGTTCCACGGCGTGCCGCATGGGGCTCGACCAGTACTCGTCGTGCCCGCTGAAGACGAGCGCCCGGTGACGGGCCGGCCGTACCCGGCCCGCGTGCAGATCGAGGCTGGTGGCGTACGACAGGTCGAGGCCCATGGACTCGGCCCACCGGATGAAGGCCAGATCCAGGTGGAATCCCGACGGCAGCCCGTGCCAGGCGTACGGCCGCTCGAAGGAGACGGTCCTGGCCCTGGCCGGGTAGTGCAGGACGTACTTCTTTCCCGGGATCGGCTTGCCCTGGTACACCACGCCGTCCGGAGCCGGGCGGTCGAGCGCTGCGGTGTCGGTGGCCCGCACGTAGCCGTAGTAGAGGCTGGCCCCGAGCACGCCGTTGGCCGGGAACAGGTTGTACGCCTGGTAGGTGGTGAAGGGCAGCACGACCAGGTACGCGCTTCTGGCCCGGTCGTCGCGCACCACGAAGGGCGTGTGCCCGCGGCGCCCGTGCGCGTCCACGAAGGACGCGACGTAGAGCCCGGAGGTCCACGACCGGGGGACGGTGAACCGCCAGGACGGTTTCCACCCACATCGGATGACATTGTGCGGGCCTTTGCGCGGAATCGGCTGTGCACTCCCCTGCAGCACGGGACTGCGCATCATGAACCGCGCGCCGGCCCCCGCGTAATGGCCGATCCGGTACACCTCGACCCGGAACGGCAGCGCCCGGGAACCGGTCGAGACGTGGAAGGCGATGGACTCGCCCACATCGACGCTGGGAGAGGAGGGATACCCCTGGATGTCCCGGAGATCGTCGAAGGAGCGAAGGCCGTCGTCCCAACCGGGACTTCCGGGCCGCCGGTTCTCCCGCCGGACCGGCGACGGCTTGTTCGGGCCGGGAGCAAGGGGCGGAAAGGCCAGGCCGCCGATCGCCGCGAGCCCGCCGTGCAGCGCGGTTCGGCGGCTGAGACCGTGTATCTCCACTTCCTCATGATCACAGGGAAGTAGGGATTCAGCCGGTCATCGGGGTCGTGGCGGCGGCAAAGCTCGCCTCAAGACTCCACAAGGGCACAGCCGGGTCGCCTCACGTCGTGGTAACGGCTCGGGCCTCGGTCTTCTAGTCGGACCGTCGCGCCCCGGCTGGTGATCGCCAGTACACGCACGACCTGACGCCCTCGTGGCCGTCCGCCCGTTCCGCGGACTTCGCACGCCCGCCAGCTCGTCGAACGTGCTCAGGAGTCAATGCCTTCCCCGCGACGTCGAGTCGTCCTGCGACCGTGGTGGTGGCTTCCAGGTGCAGGTCGAGGCCGTCGTGGAGCCACATTGCGGGGAAGGAGCAAGTCGCCGCACCCCCAGCCAGAGTCGCCCAGGGCGGTGGCGAGCAGCCCCCGTCCCCCGAACCTGATCGTCACGTTCCCCGTACCGGGTAAGCCGGGGTCGCGCAGATGCAGCCAGCGCTCCTGACCAGCCGCCACGGTGAGCGGAAACGTCCCGCTGGTGAGCACGGCGTCCTCGCAGGAGGTACGGAGTTCGCCCGCGGACTGCGCGGCTACCTCCCATCATCGAGGAACTGACCGCGCAGCAGGTCGACGTCCCTGACCTGCTCCTTCAGGCGCGGTACACATCGATGACCAGCTCGTCGCCGCGGCGGAGGTCGCCGAGCCAGAGCACAGGGGTCAGCGGAGTGAGGGCCCCCAGGGCGGTTCCGTTGCGCGTGACGTCCAGCCTGGCCTGGCAGCCGGTGACCCGAAGTGCGGCGGCCCCGGGTGGTCAACGGCGCGCCGGTAGCTGACGGCCTGAGAGAAGCGGGCCGACATCCAGCCGCCGAGTCCGCCACACGGCGGCGGGGCCGAACCGATGGCGGGTGCGCGTCCGAGCCGATCAGCCATCCTCCGGACAGGGCGGTGGTGTCAGTGACGACCAGGACGCCGGCGATGCCGCGCAGCGAGCCGAGCCGGAGCGAGGCCAGGTGGCCGGCGTCGAAGTTGGAGTGACCCCAGACGCGGGCCGTGATGGCTAGCTCCGCATTCCGGACGCCCCGGTGACGAGACCCAGAGATCACCGCCGCCGTTCGCGACCCAGCCGAGCGGGTTCGACCCGACCCGGACATCGATCACGTCAGCCGCCGAACGCAGCACCAGGCCGCGCACGCCGCGCAGGTCCGCCGTGCTGCGATAGCGTGTACCGCTTGATAACTCGTCACATGGTGCTTGATCTGCGGCTTCGGCCTCCAGAGGCTCTACGGGCAAGATCGCAGCTCGTATCGGTTCGTCTGCTGTATCTGACCTTGATCCGTGTGTTCGGCTGGCTGGTGGTGCTGGGCCGTGGCCAGGCCTCCAAGGATGTCGAGATCATGGTGCTCCGACACGAGGTTGCCGTGCTGAAGCGGCAGGTCGTCCAGCCGAGGGCGGACTGGGCCGATCGGACGCTCCTTGGCGGCCCTGGCTCGCTTCTTGCCGACAGTGCTGCGAGCTCATCGGCTGGTCACCCTCTTGGCTTGGCATCGACGTTTGGCCAAACGCTCCTGGACCCACCCACACCGTGCCGGGTGTCCTGGAACAAGCAAAGAGATCCGGGACCTGATTCTCCGCCTGGCGCGGGGGTACCCCAGATGGGGGTATCGGCGGGTCCACGGTGATTTGGTTCGGCTCGGCGTGCAGGTCAGCGAGGCGCCCGTACGACGGATTCTGCGTACACGCCGACAACCGCCGGCGCCACGAAACCTCTTGGCGGACGTTTCTAAGGCTGAAGGCGAAAGGGCTGCTCGCCCGCGACTTCTTCCACGTCGACACGGTCTTCTTGAAACGCCTGTATGCGCTGTTCGTGATGGAGGTAGGAACACGACGCGCGCACATCCTGGTGCCACCGCCCAGCCGACCTGCGCCTGGACCCCCCAGCAGGCCCGCAACCTGCTCATGGACCTCGGGCTCAGAGCCACCTCGTTCCGGTGCCTCATTCGTGACCGGGACGCCAAGTTCACCGCTGCCTTCGGCGAGATCTTCACCAGCCAGGACGTCACAATGATGAAGACGCCGCCGCGGACGCCTCGGGCCAGCTGTTACGCCGAGCGGGGTGCGCAGCACCGTACGAGCCGAAGGCACTGACCGGATGCTGATCTACGACGAACGCCACCTGCCATCAATCCTGGAGGAGTACGCCGAGCACTAGAACGCCCATCGACCGCACCACTCCCGCGAACAACCCCTATCCGATCAAGACGAGCACGTTGTTGTCCCGCTGGAAGGCCGGATTCAGCGCCACAGGACGCTCAGCGGAGCGATCAACAAGTACCACCGAGCAGCCTGACCAACTCGAAGAAACACCAGCTCAAGCCACCTGTACGGCTTTCGAAGCGGTACAGGATCCGGCGATCGCCTGGATCGACCACCAGCTCGCGCCCCGGGCTCACCCGGAACCTGCACATCACCATCTCGCTCGACCGCGCGCCCCTGCACTGACAGCGCGTCGGCACGGCTCGGCTCGGCTCGAACGCGCCCACGCCGTCATGACCCGGCCACACAGCCCCTCTCGGTGACCCAGTCATTGTTTTCTGGGTGGCAAATCTTGGAGATGCCGCCTGTTATCCATTGCCCGAACCCGAGAAGGAACAGCAGTGGAAAAAGCCAGATTATGAAGTCCCGGGGAGCGGGACGCCGGAGGTCAAGGCTCGCCGAGGCCGGGCGGTCAGCGCGTATGGACAGTGCGCAAGAACGAGGTTCCGCACTGTTTCCGGCCTGCGGACCTGGAGGGAAACTGATGATGGCGAAACAAAGTCTTTCCGAGATTCTGGCCGGTCTGAGCGCCGAGGACATCAGCGTGGACGAGGAAGGCCGGGTCACGATCGGTGACCCGGAAACCGCCAGAAGCCTGCGGGACGCGGTCGGCTCGTCCCAGGTGACGGCAGCGGCCCCGAATCAGACCAGTTGCAGTTCGAACGACTCCAACTGTAGTCCCAACCTCTCGCAATGCGGCGGCCTGGCATAACCCCTTCATTCATTCGCCGAGCGCATCCGCGCGGCAGCGGCGCGAACGAGAACACCTGAACTTCGTCTCACCCACGGACTTGGAGGAAGCCGAAATGGCGAAAAAGAGTCTTTCCGAGGCCCTGGCCGATCTGAGCGCCGATGACATCAGCGTGGACGCCGAAGGCCGCGTCACGATCGGCGACCCGGAAACCGCCAGAAAACTACGTGACGCCATCGGCCCGGCCGCCGCCACGGCGGATGCCACGAATGCGAGCGCCTGCAGTTCGAACGGCTCCGGGTGCCGGCCCAACATCTCGCGTTGCAACCCGGCCTGAACCATAGACCCCCGTGCCGAGCACGCCAGCTGGCACGTACGGGGGACGCGCGAGAGCAATTCTGCGCTCCACCTGGAGGAAGCCGATAATGGCGAAGCAAGGTCTTTCCGAGGCTCTGGCCGGTCTGAGCGCCGATGACATCAGCGTGGACGCCGATGGCCGCGTCACGATCGGCGACCCGGAAACCGCCAGAAAACTACGTGACGCCATCGGCGCGGCCGTGGTCACAGCGGACGGCACGAATGCGAGTCGCTGCACCTCCAACGCGTCGAGCTGCAATCCCAACGTCTCACGCTGCAACCCGGCCTGAATCTTCGGCCACTCTAAGAGGACGGACACCAGTGGACGCACAGGACGCGACCGCATCCGGATATTCGGACAATCTCATCGCAGAGCTCGGGGCCTCGGTCCGCAATGACGCTCTTCATCTGATCCTGCTGCCCACCGAGAAGTGCAACTTCCGGTGCACCTACTGTTACGAGGACTTCTCCATCGGCCGCATGAGCGCTTCGACGATCCAGGGGGTCAACCGCCTGATCGACCGGCGTCTGGACGGGCTGCGGTTCCTCAATATCTCGTGGTTCGGCGGGGAGCCTCTGCTGGCCCGTTCGGTGGTCGAAGAAATATCCGCCCACATTCACGATGCGCTGGCGGGACGGCCCGACGTGGAGTACATGGGCGACATGACCACGAACGGTTATCTACTCGACGCGCCGGCCGTGGCCCGGCTGAGTTCCCTGGGCATCCGCCGCTACCAGATCTCGCTCGACGGGCCGCAGCCCATTCACGATCAAACTCGCGTGCAGGCCGGTGGCGCGGGTTCGTTTCACCAGGTGTGGGGCAACCTGCTGGCGATCCGGGACGGCCGGGAACCGGTCGATGTCCTGCTGCGGGTTCACCTCACTCCGGACAACCTGCCCCTGATGCCGGGATTTTTGGCGGAGATTCGAGACACGTTCCTGACGGATGCGCGATTTTCGGTGATACTCAAGCCGGTGGAGCGGCTCGGAGGAACCAACGACGACGCCATGGACATCATCGAGGAGGAGGCCAGGGAGAAGATATTGGCCGAACTGCGGCCGGTGGTTCTCACCGGTGGTGACGCCCGTCGCCTGCAACCTGTTCCAGACGTTTGTTACGCCTCTCGGCCCAATTCTCTGATGATCCGCGCCAATGGCCTCGTCGGGAAATGCACGGTGGCGCTGACCGACCCGGCCAACGCCATCGGGAAACTACTCCCGGACGGCACCCTGGAGATCGACAACGTTCTTCTGCGCCCCTGGTTGCGCGGGTGGGAGTCCCAGGACTGGGCGGCTCTGAGCTGCCCGGCCAATGGGATTCCCCGCGACCGGACCACGCTCCTGCAGCTGAGTCCCACCCGACTCGGACTCGCCGCGAGGACGTGACATGAGCGCCGTCGCCGCCAGGCCGGGCCAATCACTCGCCGGAGATTTCCTGATAGACCACGACCGCCCACCACGGCGTGCCCTGGACAGGTGGGCGACCGAGCTGTCCGGCGAGTTGGCCGCTCCCGGTGCCGCGTCACCACTCTCCACCGAAGGAAGGGGAGCGAAGGCCGCCCGCATGAACCTGGCTGCCCTCGTCGTCGCGTACGCGGGTGACCTGGAGACCGCCGAACGTCTGTGCCGGCTCCAACTCGAATGGCTGGCGCGGCTCGCGTCCGAATCCGGCGATGCCTCTCTTCTCGGCGACGCCCTACAGCCATGGATCAATTTGGGGCGATTGCGCGTTCTGCGGGGTGATGTGGACGGCGCTCGGCCCCACTTCCTCCTTGCCGAGCACCTGCGCGATCTCCGCCCCGTACGACTGGGACCGTGCAACCTTCCCGCCGACGCCTGGCCGCTCGTCGTGGCGGCCGACCCCTCCATTCCTGAGGTGCTGTGGAATGTATACGCGATCGACCAGCTGAAGGCGTACCTGCGAGCCGGAGATCCGGGGGGTGCACCGGGCTTCGTCTCGCGTCTGCGCCGCCTCGCCCCGCCGGATGTCCACCGGTTCATCGACGAAGGCGAGATCCTCGCTCTCTTGCGCGGCGGGTACGCCGAGAGGGCCCTGGAGAAGACGGCCGATGCCGATCCTGCGACGACGGCCGACGAGATGGCGTTTCTGCTCCATCGGGTGGCCGCCCTAGTGGCCCTGGGACAGGACGGGCCCGCGAGGCAGCTCGCCGTGGGGCTCACAGCGATCGTGACGCGGGAGGAACCGCTGTACGCGACGCCTCCCACGTTCCTCCGGCAGCTCAAACGGCTCGCGCTGCTCTTGGAGGCGCTGGACGCGGAAGGCTATGCCCTCGCTGTTCACGCGCGAGGGCTGGACGTGTGCGACAGCTACGAGGACGAGCCCTTGCACCTGGAGTTCATCGAGGGTGCGCTGCGCCTGGCACCCGGTCATCGCGCCTCGGCCGGCTGGCGCTCGGCACGCGCCCGGCTGCTCGGGCGGTCCCTGTACTTCGAGGTACGCCGGAGGTACGGCCTGGCCGCGAACCCCGGCCACGTCTCCATAAGAGAACTGGTCGCCGCCGTCGAATCCGCAGTGCAGGGCCGTCCGGCTCCTGCCACAGGACGGCACGACGCGGGAGGACCAGCCTGAGACGTCCGGCTCTGCACGTGCACGTCCCCAGCGGAGAGGGCGAATAGCGAGGAACACGCCCCCTTGAGGCGGTACGCACCGTCGTGCGCGATGAGTCGCGCGAGCAACACTGACGCCACTCAGTAGGTCGCGCGGACACCACGTCAGGTGGCGAGTTGCGCAAGCAGCAAGACCAGCCGGTGAGCCTCAGCGAAGTCGGGTGCGGAAAACGCGACCCTACGGCTGCCTTCAACGTGTGTGAAACACCAGGCACGAGTGTCACCAAATCAACCGTGACCGGCCGGTGGAGATCTACCTCGACATCAAGCGGCCCAGCAAAGGTCACAGACGAAACCAGTGCCCGCCGGCAACGCCCACCCGATCAAGACGAGGTGACCGTCATGCCGATGGAAGGTCGGAGTCAGCGCCGAAAGGTGCTCAGCGGGGCGTTGAAAGAGTACTACTGAGCCGCCTAGCTCACTTGGAGAAACACCAGCTCAGAACGAGTGCACGAGTTTCGACGCGGTGCACGCGGCACCCCCATCACCACTCTAAATAGCCGGGCGACCGCACACCCCTGGCCGCGGGCCGGCGCGCCATACGGCAGGGCCGCTCGCCGCCGTACTCGTGGCACTCCTCCTGAAACAGCGGGTCGGCCGGAGACGGTCCTCGGCAGTTAGCTGGTTCGCCGTGACAGCGTCGCCGCAACGCTCTCCGCGAAGCGGATATACAGGGTGCCATCCACTTGGGCCTCTACGGTCAGCGTGGTTGCGGTCGGACAGTCGCCATCTCCGGGTGGAATCTCTCTTACGACGATCTCGTTGGGCGTGGCCCGCACAACCGCGAGATCGAAGGAGCACTTCCTAGGCGAGAGCGTCAACGTGCCCCACAAGCGACCCACCCCCACGGCTCTCTTGTAGATGCGTACTTCGATCAAGGAATCCAGCAGTGCGGACACCTCCAGCGGAAGGGGGTCAGCGCCGAGCGAGGGGCTCAACTCAACCTCACCTGTCCAGGTACCGATGAAGTGATGGGGAAGCTGAGTCGTCGCGGCAACGACCTGCGATGGGGCCGCGGTGGGTCTGCTGGGGTGCTCAACGTTGGCTGGGCCTTGGCGCACCTCGCCTTTGGCCCGCTCTCGCTCATCACCGCAGAACGAGACCAAGCCGATGAGAACGCTTGCAACCGCGCAGATGACCCCTGTCGCCTTCGCCCAGGGCCTCTCCCAAAACGGCGGAGTTCCGCTGCCGGAGTCCGAAGGCACCTAGTTGTGATACCCCGGATGAAGGTCGTTTAATTCCGTGAGCATGGGAGCCATGGCCAGGTACTCGAGCGGGCCAGCTGCTCAAGACCGCGGGCAGGATGCCGTTGGGGTCGAGCACACCGGGCAACTGCCGTAGCGGCCGGAAGCCCGCCGCTTTCGGCATCCCCGAGCGCTCACCGTGCCCGAGCATGCCTACGAAGGGCGGAAGGCGATGCCGGAAGACGCTCTGGAGTGGAACGACTCGTCACCGAGACCCGGACCGCGAAAGACGGGGCCCATCCGCAAAGGGAGATCTATGAGATTGAACGGCGGGCTCGCCGCCCTCTTTCCCTCTGCTTCTCCCCGTCCGAACGGTGACGTCTTCGTGCTGCCCGGCCTCATGGCTTACGGCATCCGGATCATGCCCGGCATGCTGCTGCTCGGCACCCTGTTTCGCACTGACGCGCGGTGAGCGCGACCCGGTGCTGCGCATCCTGACGCTCCTCCTCGGCTTCGGGTGAGCAGGGCATCATGACACCGCTTGGCTTCTAACGCTCGGGCGCTCTTTGATGGGGTGATCGTCGGGTCGATCACTACGGCCGGTCACGGGTGGGAGTTGTGCTGCCGAAGGCCGGGGCGGGGTGGCGGGTCGGGGGTGTGCTTGGGAGGCGGTATGGGTGATCGTGCTGGCCGCCCCCAGCGTCGCGCCGGGGGCATCGTCCGAAGGGACATCCGATGGACACCCATACCCCCTACACCCGGCCTTGCCTGACCCGAGCCGTTCCTTCATCCCGCCTGCCGGTCGGCCGCCCGCGGAGCAGTCCCCGATCTGACGCCGGGCCTGGTGATTGATGAGATCCCAGGGCTTGTTCAGGTAGTCCTGGCGAACGTTGCGGTATTGCAGATCGTAGGCGTACCGGCGGGCCGGTCGTCACCCGCGGCGACGACCCGCCTGCCTCCTCGGCGTCACCGCGGTCCACGAGGGGCGGCGTGTATAAGGGGCGGGCGCTATCTATTTCTTGAATGCACAAATGGCGAAAATCCGATATGAGCTCGGATTGGCAGCGGTGGCGAAACCTGCTCCCCAGCCGACGGGCGACGCACTGGGGCCGGAATCGAGGATACGGGAGCCGAAGCCGAAGCTGAGGGTCTGCACCCCGCCGCCGAGCACTACCTTTCCGCGCGGACACGGGACCACATGGCCCGTGAAGGAACTCGGTGGAGCAGTGAATTCCTCGGAGACAACTTCGTAGCCGGAGATTCCGGGGTCTCCCTTGTCGCCCTTGGGTCCGCGAGGCCCTGGCTTGCAATGACGGCAGTGCCTCTTCACCCGCTTGCAGCGCTTCCCATGGCAGCTGGCGACCTCGGCCGATGCGGCCGTTTCGGCGCTCTGGGAGGTTGCGGCGCTCGCCGGGACTTGAAGGGCGACTGCGCCGGCGAAGGCGGTCGCGAGTCCGATCCCGAGGGCGAACGCGCGAAGTCCGGCCGTATTCTTCATGCGAATTCCTTTCGTCGTGATGCCGAGCCGGAGATACCCTTGACGTCGGTCGGCTTACATCTGGCCGCTTTAAGGAAAGAGCAAAAGATCTTGGCGTCGTATTTCACACTATTTGGCGGCTGAATGTGCTTTTATTGCACCATCAGCACATACGTTGCTGCCTGCCGTACCCTCAAAAGCGTAGAAAACGGATCGCCTTCTGTGGGACACCGGGCGAGCGGCGCGTTGTGACGACCTGAAGCGTCAGCGCAGAACACGGGGAGGTTTACTTGTTCATCGCCGGAAATCTGATTGCGGGCCGGCGGGACGCGGAGGTCTACAGGTTCTGCAACGACGGCAGGAACACAACCCTCTGAGCCGGCCCCGACGTCCAGGCTGTCACCGGGCGAGCGCCCGAGGACAAGGCGGTCCTCGACGTGGCGCCGGGGGTGATCCGTGGTGGATCTGACCGCGCTGACCGGCGGCGCCATCGTCGTCTCGAGCCCGCCGGGACGCCGCGGCTCCGAGGCTGACGAGGCCGGCGACGTCGGCGAGGAAGCGGCGTTGGGCGACCTCATCCCGCTGGGCGTGCTCCCGGTCGAACTGCCGCCCAGGGCACCTCTCCCCGGCGCGCACTGCCGCTGCAGGCGAGCGGCTGCTGGCGAGCCTCGCCGAGCCCCGCAGCAGGCCTACATCCAGGACGTGTCTCGGTGGCTGTGGTGGGTGCAGCCCATGGTCTGCTCATCGCCGACGTCGACTTGCTGGAGGCCGACCTGTACGCCGCGGCGATGCGGCGCGCCGACTGAGCCAGTGCCACCCGAGCGCGCCGGTTGTCGGCGGTGCGCAGCTGGTACGGCTACCTGGTGCGCGCCGAGGCGGCGCAGCGCAACCCGTTCGACGGGATGGAGCTGCCCAAGGTCCGCTCGAAGGTCGCCCGGCATCTGACCGGCGGCCAGTTGCAGGCGATGCTCAGCCACGCGCCGGCGTTCGACGACGCCTGCACCGCGATCCGGCGCGGCACCCCGACCGGCGCATGACCGCAGCTCGGGCGAACGCCGACCAGCGCACGACCGCTGACGAGGATGAGCATCTGGCCCGGAGCAGCTGAAAACCAGCAAAGGCCATGCTCGTACGCCAGGAGGTGCTCAACGGCTCACTGCACAACCATGACCGGACAGGGGGCACAGCGCATGAGCGTTTCCGCAGCGCGGCCGAGTTCCGGAGGCCATCCGCCGCATCCGATCAGCACAAGGTCGGCATCATGCTCGGCAGCGGCATGGAGCAGCTCCGTCGCCGCCCGCACGCTCTGAAGTCCGCAGCCGGGCGACCCCCGCGGCCGTCACCCCGGCGCCCGCCAGCAGCAGCGCCCCGCCCGCGGCAACCACGCTCGGCGCGTGGGCGATCCAGTACGAGCCAACCAGGGTGGCGGTGACCTCGACGGGGTCCTGTCGGCCGTCATGGTCGACGAACGAAAGCCGGGTGCGCGGGGTGGGTGCAGGGACCCAGGGCGCACCGCCAGAACGGTGGGCGCGTAGCGCGTCCAGCCGGGCCCGGCGCTCATCCTCTGTGGCCGCCTTGATCTGGGCGCGGGTCATGCCGAAGCAGTGCCGTACGGTGCCGCCCTTGGCCGTACGCGTCTCGTGGCAGGAGACCCGGGTGAAGGTCTGCGTCTCCAGACCCGGCGCCCCGGTTCCGACGGCGGTCACCCCTCCTCCGGCGAGCAGCAGCAGCGCCCCTGCCCCGAGCCACAAGATCCCCGCGACCATCCCGGACCTTCCGGCCCCCTGCGCCCCCTCCATCAGGGTCACTCTGCGTCTCCCTTCAACGTGCCGTCCCCATCGTCGGGCTCGGGGCGACGTCGGGTACAAAGGCAGCCATGGAGAACGTCGTCGAGCACCGCTACGGCCCGGAGGACATGCGGCTGGTGCGAGCGTCCTTCCATACGCATCACTTCGTTCCTCATGCGCACAGCGAGTACGCCATCGCGGCGATCGAGCGTGGGGTGGAGGCCGTCCGCTACCGCGGCGCAACCGAGCACGCACCCGCGGGAAGCCTGCTGCTTCTCGACGCCGACACCATCCACGCCGGCCGTCCCGGCATCGCCGAGGGCTGGGACTACCGGGTCTTCTACCTGCCACCGGCACTGCTGTCGGAACTCGCCGGGCACCGGCCCACCTTTCCCGTACCGACTCCACACGACCCTAACCTGGCCGCTCGCCTGATCCGGCTGCACCGCCGCCCGGACCAGAACAGCCTGGCCGCGCAGGAAGAATTCGAAGCGCTGGCCACCGAGATCCTCACCCGCTACGCACGCCGCGCGATCACGGCGACGCCACCGATGACCGTCAGGAAGGTACAGCGGTACCTGGCCGCAGACCTTCAGCACACCCCGACCCTGGACGAGCTCGCGAATGTGGCGGGTCTCCCCCGGTTCCAGCTGCTGCGCGCCTTCCGCCGCGAAACCGGCGTCACTCCGCACGGCTACCTGCTCCAGCTACGACTGCGCTGCGCCCAGCAGCTCCTGACCGCCGGCTACGCCGTCACCCGCGCCGCCGCCGACAGCGGCTTTTACGACCAGGCGCATCTGCACCGCCACTTCCGCCGCACGTTCGCGGCCACCCCGGGGCGGTTCGCGCGCAACGACGTACAAGACCGGTACGGCTCGCCCCCCTAACGTCTCCGGCGTGAACGAGTACACCAGCCCCGAGTTCTCCAGCAGCGCTCTGCTCACCATCGACCTGCAACGCGACTTC
Source organism: Nonomuraea sp. NPDC050328 (assembly GCF_044459405.1). NCBI lineage: Bacteria > Bacillati > Actinomycetota > Actinomycetes > Streptosporangiales > Streptosporangiaceae > Nonomuraea > Nonomuraea sp. NPDC050328. The sequence continues at coordinate 52,502 of NZ_JBITIW010000019.1, forward strand.
GTCGCCGACATCGCCGGCACCAGCGAGGTGCTGCCCACGGTTCGGCGCTTGACGCACGCGTTTCGCCAGGCGGGGCGGCCCATCGTGCATATCGTGCGCTTGTACCTGCCCGACGGCAGCAACGCGGACCTGTGCCGACGAACCCTGCGAGACAAGGTCAATCCGCACTCGCCAGGCTCCCAGCTCGCCGACGGACTGGCGCCCGAAGGGAAGCTCGATCCTGAGCTGCTTCTGGCGGGACACGCGCAGGAGATCGGCCCGGACGAGCACATCCTGTACAAGCCCCGCTGGAGCGCCTTCTTCCGCACCCGACTGCTGGAACACCTCGCCGAACGGGCGGTGAGCACGGTGGTCGTCGCCGGCTGCAACTACCCGAACTGCCCGCGTTCCACGCTCGTCGACGCCACCGAACGTGATCTACGCACCGTCGCGGTGCGCGACGCGCTGTCCGGCTGGACCGCCGACGCGGATCGCGAGCTGCCCGGCATGGGCATCGCCTGCCTGGACACGAACGAGATCATCCCGGCGCTCCGGTCGCACGCGGCTTCCTCGATCGACGGGCTTGCTGCCGACCACCGGGACAGGTGCGCTTCATAGCGAGGGGGAACGAGGTCAGCCCGCGGCTGCCCCCGCGCCACCTTGTTGGATGAGGTGCTGGGCGAGGTGTCTCTGACTTCATCCCGCATCCCGCCTTCGCGGTCGTCCCGTCCCGGGTGGGGGCAGGATCTGGCGAAGCGGCGCACCCGGCTTGAGATGCCCTGGCGGCCATCTGACCGGGCAAACCGCTGAAAGAGCGCATCGAAGTCGGGCGAGACAACGGATGCTGCTGAAGCATGCCGCCACCCCGGGGATCAAGCCAACCCCCTGGTGGGGCCCGCGCCGATGAGGTTGTTAGCGCCGCCCGGCGGGGCCGCGTCGAGGACGACGGTGGTGCTTGCCCGGTAGGGGCCGGCCGCCGCCGCTGATGACGTACGGCGCACCGGACGTTCTGTTGTCGTGGACCGTGATCACTGGGCTGGCGGCGACGTGGCGGGTGCAGCGCGGTCTGCTGTGGCAGGAACCCTAGGTGCAAGCGCCACCGATCACCGCAAACTGGGTCCACCGCAGCCTCGGCCAACTGAGCAAGTAGGCGGGCGAGGGCGTCGCCATCTCGGCGGGTGATGCGGCACGGGCGCATCGTCAAGCAGGGAACGGTCGCCTCCGTGTTCGCCCGGCCCGCCCGCGACTAACACCAGGACGCTGCTCGCCTCCACGCTCGAGGGCGCGCCGCTCCGCCACCCTTTCGGAGCCGGCCATGAGTGACCAGGTGCTCGCCGTCCAGGACGTCTGCGTCGACTACCCCCAGCGGGGCTTCGGCAAGCCGCCCTTCCGCGCCCTCACCGGCGCGAGCCTGGACATCGCCCCCGGCGAGTGCTTCGGCCTGGTCGGAGAGTCCGGCTCGGGCAAGATCACCCTGGGACGCGCCATCCTCGGGCTGGTCAGGCCGACGTCGGGACGCATCCTCTTCCACGGCCGGGAGATCGGCCACCTGAGCAAGAGCGCCCGGCGCGCGCTGAGCTCGCAGATCCAGGTGGTGTTCCAGGATCCCTACACCTCGCTCAACCCCGCGATGACGGTCGAGAGCACCCTCGGAGAGCCGCTGCTCGCGGCCGGCCGCAAACCGGCGGAGGTACGCGGCCGCATCACCCGGCTCCTCGACGACGTCGGCCTGCCCACCGGCTCCGGCGGCCGGCTGCCGCGTGAGTTCAGCGGCGGCCAGCGGCAGCGGGTCGCCCGCGCCCTGGCCCTGGATCCGGCCCTGATCGTGTGCGACGAACCGGTCAGCGCGCTCGACCTGTCCACCCAGGCGACGATCCTCGACCTCCTCGTCCGGGTCCAGGAGACGAGCGGCGTGGCCTACCTGTTCGTCACCCACGACCTGTCCGTGGTACGCCACGTGAGTCACCGGGTCGCGGTCATGCGCAAGGGAGCGATCATCGGTGCGCCGGATCACGGACAACCCCAGCCATCCCTACACGCGGCAGCTTCTGCTGTCCGCTCCGGTGCCGGATCCGGTACGGCAGGCCCAGCGCCGGTCGGAGCGCGCCAGGCTCCTCAGCGAGGCGCCGTGACGACGACACCCGGCTGCTGCTCCCCCGCCCGCGACACCCCGCCCGTGCCGGTGCCCGCTCCACACCTGCGGCGTTCCGGCGTCCGCCACGAGCTGGTGACTTCAGTTCCCGATGGGCAGCGACGACCAGGAGGGCTCCCCCAGCGACGGCGAAGGCCAGGTGCGTGCGGTACGGCTGAGCGCCTTCCAGATCGACCGGTACGCGGTCAGCAACCGGCAGTTCGCCGAGTTCGTGGCGGACACCGGTTACCTCACCCAGGCCGAGACCTTCGGCTGGTCCTACGTCTTCGCTCCTTTGCTGCGCCCGGAGCTGCGCCGAGGCGTGCCCCGGCCGTCCTCCGCGCCGTGGTGGTGCGGCGTGACAGGCGCCTCCTGGCGGTCACCGGAAGGGCCGGGCAGCGACGTGCGAGACCGCGACGACCACCCCGCCGTCCACGTCTCCTGGCATGACGCCGTCGCCTACTGCACCTGGGCAGGCGGGCGGCTGCCCACCGAGGCGGAGTGGGAGTATGCGGCGCGTGGCGGGCTGGAACGAGCACGCTACCCGTGGGGCGAGCAGCTGACCCTCGGCGGCGAGCACCGGTGCACCATCTGGCAGGGCCGGTTCCCCATCTGGAACACCGGTGAAGACGGATTCTTGAGCACCGCACCCGTGCACGCTTTCCCGCCCAGCGGGTACGGGCTGCACAACATGGCCGGCAACGTGTGGGAATGGTGCAGCGACTGGTGGACCGCCGAGCATGACATCACCTTCGTGCCAACCGACCCCGCAGGTCCGGCCGGCGGTGACGCACGGGTCACCCGCGGCGGGTCCTACCTGTGCCACCGCAGCTACTGCAACCGCTACCGCGTCGCGCACCCGAAACACGCCGGATTCCTCCAGCGGCAACACCGGCTTCCGCTTCGCGCGCACGCCACCGGCGCACGGCCGCTGACAAGGTGGGCGGTGAGCCGCGGTAGCACCTGACGGCTGGCCCACCTCGGCCGCCGGGCCAGAGCCCTCGAGTCAGGCCCTCGACCGTGCGCAGCGCGCTGCACCCCAGTCGTATGCCATCGCCCCGCCTCTGCAGGTACTTCAGTGCGCCTTCCGCGGCTGCTACAGGCATCCCAGTGAGACCGTCTCTCTGGCCTGATGGGGCAAGCTGGCCGTCCGTTACGAGGCCAGCTTGCTCAGTGGGTGTCCTCGGCGACCGGCTATGCCCCGGTCGCCGGGTCGTCCGTCAGCCGTCGCAGGGGGCGGTCCACGGGGAGACCCAGACGGCGGAGATGACCTCGACGGGGCCGCCGCCCGGGACGACGATGTTCTTCTTCTCGCCCTGGTGGATGCACTGGACCCCGCGGTGGACCTCGCCGCCGGCCCTGTAGTCGTAGGTGAGCTTGATGTGGTCCCAGCCGCCCGGCGATCCGTTGTTGAAGATCGAACGGACGCCGCTGTGGCGGCCGAGGTTGCCCTCGGACTCCCTGGCGGGCGATCCTCCGCCGTTGGTGTTGTAGTAGGTGCAGACGTTCTTGTAACCGCAGTCACTCCATGCGGACGCCTTGGCCGCGGCCGGCAGGGAGGTGGAGAGGAGGGCGACGGCCGCTGCGGCGACGGCGACTGAGGTGGAGACCAGCATTCGCTTCATACGACCGCACGCTAGGCCGGGGCGCTTTGGATCCGCTTTTCAAAGCCTTTCGGCCAAGCCGCTTGGCGTCGCCGTACACCGAACGTCCGGTCGTGGCGGTCACCAGCCGGCTGGAGTTCGCGATGAAGGGGCCGGACACTCGGCTCCGCTCCGTGCGCGGAGTGGAGGACGTTTCTCGGGCGGAGTTTCAGGGCCAAGGGGCGGGTGTGCGACCCGCCCCACTACCCCGTTCACTGCTGGATGTGGCGCAGCTCGCGGGCCGCCCGGACGGCAGGCCGCTGCGGCGCGCACCCTCGATGCCGCCCTCCCGCCCCACACCGCCTCGCCCGGGGCCGGCTCGGCCAGCACACGTGATCCTGGCGAACCTATGCTGCCGCACGAAATCACCCGACGAAACGCCATGAACCTGTCGCGCCGCAGCGCCGGATCCCTGATCAGCGTGCGGTGGCAAGCCACCGGCTGACCGCGGCCATCGCCGTCCCCTCACTGTCCGCGTCGATGCGAGCGGCGAGGTCGGCGATCGTGACCTGGCGTAGGGCGTCCGCCCAGGCCTCCTCGGCCGCGGCCATGGCGCGGGCGATCGCGCACGGTCGCTCGCATCGCTCGGCCGGAAGGGCGAGGGGGCCTCGCTGCCGGATCTCGGTGCACCGGTAGGCGGGCTCCTCACCGTCGATGGCCCGCACCACCTCCAGCGCCGAGATCTGGGCGGCGGGCCGGGTCAGCTCATACCCGCCTACCTGTCCGGCCGTGGAGTGCACGATGCCGGCGCGCGAGAGCGCCTGCAGGTGCTTGGCCAGGTACGCGGGAGGGGTGCCGTGCAGTTCGGCGAGCCGGGCCGCAGGAACGGGCTCGCGGCTCTGGCTGAGGGTGACGCAGCTGTGCAGCGCCCACTCCACCCCGTTAGACAGCTTCATGGCCGCCAGCGTACCCAACTCGGACATCTTTTGTCCGAGCTGTGATAGAACTCGGATAGAAACTGTCCGAGATCATTGGAGTGTCATGAGGTTGATCGAGTCGCCACCCGGTAAGCAGGTGCTCGGGCTGGCAGGACTGGCGATGTTCGTGGCGGCGGCCAACCTGCGGCCGGCGATCGCCGCGGTCTCGCCCTTGGTGGACCGCATCCGCGCCGACCTGGACATGACAGCCACCGGGGTGGCTCTGCTGACGACCGTTCCCACGCTGGCCATGGGGTTGTGCGCACCTCTGGCCGCCATGGCGGGCCGCCGGTTCGGGCTCCATCGCGGGGTACTGCTCGGCCTGGTCGTCATCACCGTGGCCACCGCCGCCCGCCTTGTCGGTGGATCCACCTGGCTGCAACTGAGCTGCGCGGCGGTGGTCGGGGCCGGCATCGCCATCGCGCAGACGCTGCTGCCCGCTGTCGTCAAGAGCCGCTTCGCCGACCGGGCGGGCCTGGCCACCGGCGTCTACACGGCAGGGCTCGGCGCGGGCGGCGCCGTCGCGGCCGGCGTCAGCGCGCCGCTGGCCGACTTCCTGGGCTCCTGGCCCGGGGCACTGGCTTCCTGGTCGGTGCTCGCGTTGGCCGGAGTGGCGGCGTGGACGGCGTCCCGGCGCTCCCTGGCCCTGGACCGGGCGGCCGCCCCCGCCGGCCCGCTCACCACGGGGCTGCCCTGGCGCAGTGGGGTGGCCTGGCGAGTGACCGCGCTGTCGGCGGCCAACTCCGCCCTCTACTACTGCGAGCTGGCCTGGGTCGTGCCCCTGCTCCAGGAGAGCGGGCTCGGCACCGGGGCCGGAATGCTGCTCACCGCGATGATCTGCATCCAGGTGGTCGCGATGCTCGCCGTACCGGCCCTGCTAGGCGAACGGCGCGACCTGCGCGTGGGGCTGACCCTGACGGCGGCGCTGACGGCGCTCGGCTTCACCGGCCTGGCCCTCGCGCCCGCCACGGCGACGTGGCTGTGGATCCTCGCCTTGGGCGTCGGGCACGGCGGCCTGTTCACCCTGGTTCTGACCGTGCCGGTAGCGGTCAGCCGCGACTCCGCCGAGGCGGGCAGGATCAGCGCGATGGCCTTCTTCGTCGGGTACGGCTGCGCCGCGCTGGTTCCCATGCTGGTGGGCATCCTGCGCGACGCCATGGCCGATTTCCGCCTCGCCTTCCTGCTCCTGGCCGCGGCGGCCGCCCTGACCATCGTGCCCATCACGCGGCTCCGAAGAGGGGTGGCGCATTCATGACCGCCCGGGCTGGCGGGAGGCCGAGGTGAGCCGCCCTCGGGCTGCTCGCGTTCGACGGCGATCAGCGGTGTAGCGCCAGAACTTCTCCCCGAAGGACGGCACGCAGCCGTTCGTACGTCGGAGCCAATCGGCGCAGGCCGACCGCGAGCGCCACGTCGTCGCCCGACACGAGCGGCCCCTGCAGGCCGCCGACGATACGGGCCTGCTCCGCGGCGACGGCCGCGCCCGCGTCGAGGCCGAGGTGCGACAGGCAGGCCGCCAGGTCGTTGAGGCGGCGAGCGCCCACCCGCACCGCGAACGCCTGCCACAGCATCCTGATCTCCGGATCCAGCCCTTCCTCCACCAGTTCGGCCGTGCGCTCGGCGGCCTCGGCCTGCCCGAGCGTGCCGGGCGGGACCTCCACATCCGCCCGGCCGGCCAGCCAGGCCAGCCCGGCCGGCAGGGAGCGCCGCAACGCCTCCTCCGAGCTGACCTGCTCGCGCCGGGTGAACCCGTACCGCATCCGGAACGGCCGCTCCAGATAAGAGATCAACTCCCCGCGCCACGCCTCGCCAAAGATGCCGACCGGCAGCGTGGCGTACGGGTAACCCTGCGGATCATGCACGAGCACGGTGTCGTCGCCCACTTCCAGCACCACCACGTAGTGGTCGGCACCCACCGCCTTGCCCGACCCCGGCTGGTACGACAGCAACCCAAGCTCAAGAGGCCCGGCCAGCACCGGACCGTCCTGGCACGCCCGGCGCAGCCGGTCCAGCGCCACCGCCACCGTCCCGCCATCGACGCGCTCGCACTCCCACCCGAGCAGACCGATCGCCGCATCGAGCCCGATCTCCGGGTCCCAGCCGAACGCGTCGAACAACGGCAGACGCCCGCCGATCAGCTGCAACCCGTACGGAGAGCCCGTCAGGACCTCGATCACAGCCGGAGACGGCGCCTCACCACCGAGGATCATCGCAAGAGAGTTGGCGTAGCAGTACGGCCCGGAGCCGACATAGGTGACAGACATGCCTCGCACCGTGCCGCCTGCCACGGTGTCAGGGTCAAGCCCGACTGCGTCTGCCTCGAAGTCCTCGTTTCGAGCGCCACTGCTTTTGGAGCTCCTACGCGCGCGTCATTCAGGCGACTTGAGGCTGGTCGGCCTCGCAGACCGGCAGGCGCTTCAGCGTGTCGGCGATCTCCAGGATTCGCCTGTGGCAGCGGCGGAGACGACCGCCGCGCCGCTGCTGGGCGACGAGCACGGGAAGGCGTCGTGCAACACCTTCACGATTAGCTGGCGCCGAAGACGAGTCGGCTGGAGGCAGTGAAGTCCTCGTCCCGCTGGAAGCGCGGCGGAACGAAGCCGTTCGCTATGTAGAAAGCGGGAGCCTGAGGGCGAGAGCCCTCACGATCATGGGGTGTTCAGGGTTTGTACAGGCGAGCACGGGTGGAGCACGGAACGCCTAGAACTATGTTCTTTCACAGCTTTTTCGCAGGTCAGCGCCGTGATAAAGGCGCGCCCTGCTGGATTCAAACCTGCGACCGTCGGACTAGAAGCAAGATCTATCGATAGTCGGACGTACCCGCTGATGCCGCTCTGTACGACAACGCATCGTTTGCGTGTCCGCCAGTGACCAAAGCTGACGCCCCATGTTCCGGACGTCCGAGCCGGAACGAGCACGGAATCGGATTCGTTTACAACAGGGTTGGAGCTTCTGGGGTTCCGCGGCGGGCGGTTTACGAGCGCTCGCGGACACCGGCAAGACGCCCGCTCTCTCGAGGCCGGCCTTGACGATGAGCGGGCGGTGACAAATTTCTCCAGAATAATCAGCCTGGGCGAGTTGCAGTTCCACACACAGGGTGAGCAGATGAAGAAGCTGCAAGAGCGCTGTGGTGAACTCAGCCGACCACTCTTCGCTGTGAACGTTGTCGAGGGCCGAGGACCTGCGGCCTGCCGGGTTCTTCTTGCGATAGCCAAACCACTTCTTGACAATCTTCATCCCGCAAACCTCGTACGTCCACACCTCAGAACGGACAGGTAAGATGCGGCCTGCGCGGATGTGCAAGGTCGCCGTCTCAGGGATGTAGGAGATGTCATCGGCATCTCCTCAGGCGTTCCGGGGATAGCTATTCGTGACTTGGCAGGTGGGACAAGTCCGGCTTGGGGGGGCCTGCAGGACGGCCCTGGGCCAGGTCGACGAAGCGCTCACCGTCGGTGTGCAGCCAAATGACGCGCTTACCTAGACGTACGGCCCGCTGCCAGAGCTCCGGGTCGGCCGTGAGCGGCACGCGTACGCCTGGGGCTCGGAGCTCTTGAGCGAAACGAGCCGTATAGCCACCGTGAGCGGCTACTGCCGCCACATACGCCCATACGTCGGGCGCAGTAACGGATAGGCCAAGACGCAGAGAGAGCACACGCGTCAGGCCTGGGGAAAGGTCGGCGAACCGGCAGCGCGATCGCGGTACAGCGGAAGTACCCTGCGGGTGCCGAAAAACCATCCGTGCAGGTCACAGGCTCGATGGGTGCTCATACCCTTCAAATCGAGGGGTCACGTGAGCCGCACCGGAACGGCATGATGATCTCTCGCGCTGCTGCGCCTGGCCCACCTAGCCGTCACGAACACCTTCTCGTTCATGCGGCTCCTGCCGATGGCCGATCGTGGCAAGGAGATCGAGATCCTGGCGCTCCGGCATCAGCTGACGGTCCTGCAGCGGCAGGTGCCCAAACCCGTGTTCACTCCGGAGGACCGGTTCCTGCTTTCAGGCCTGCTCCACCATTTGCCGATGGACAAGCTGGTGCTGCTGGTCCACCCGGACACCCTCATGCGCTGGCATCGCGACCTCCTCAGGCGCCGACACTCGGCAGCCAGCGCACCTCGGCGGTCAGGGCGCCCGCGTACCGTCCGAGCCATCCGCGCCCTGGTGCTGCGGCTCGCACAGGAGAACCCCTCCTGGGGCTATCGGCGCATCGAGCGGGGTCGTCGTCGTGGCGAGCGCGTACGCGATGCCTCAGGCGAGCTCACCCGTGCCGATCAGGACGAGTGTGGTCTTGGACAAACGGTGAGGCTCCTGGAACGTCATTGTTCTGGGAAATGAATTCCGGCCCAGCTTCGCCAGGCCGGAAAACATTGTGGTGATCCACACGAACTACTGTCAAACGCCTTGAAAACGGTAATTCGTGACACGAAATATCATTTGCGTGAAGCCAGTTCTCTATCGATCAGGTCGAGATTGTCGGCGATTTCCGCGCCCGCGATCGCGTCCGGTAATTCGTCCTCCATGAGGCGCAGCGGGCGATAGGCCAGTCCCAGCGCGCCCCAGGCCACGAGCACCACTCCGGTAAGCGCCAGCAGCAGCGCGACGCCGCGCCCGTCGCCGACGCCCACGAGGTCGCCCACCCAAGTGCCGTCCAGTGCCCCGCCGGGATTCAGCAGCGGCTCGAACCACGCCGACAGGGCCGGAGCCGTCAGGAACGCCAGCGGCGTCATCGACACCGCCAGCATCTGGTTGGTGGCCAGCACCCGCCCCTGCAGGTCGAGCCCCACCTTGAGCTGGATGATCGCCAGCCAGTGGGCATTGAGCACGCTCAGGAACACCCACGAGACAAAGCCGCCGAACGCCGCCACCCAGACCGACGGCTGCAGGCCGATGAGCACGATCCCGAAGCCGAAACCGCTGACGAAGCCGACCATGCCGATCGCGCGGCGCCTGGTGCCGTTCCAGAAGACCATGACCAGGCCGCCCGCGACCGCTCCCAGGCCCTGCAGGGCGGTGACCGTGCCGACCCCGGCGACACCGCCGAAGCCCATTACCACGGGGACGGTGATGGCCAGGGCGAGCATGCCGAAGTAGTTCTCGATCGCGAAGAAGACGATCATGACCATGAGCGGGCGCCGCCGGACGAGGAAACGCCAGCCGCCCGCGATCGCCTGCCAGAACGACTCCTCCAGGCGGCGGAAGAGCCGGTCGGGGAAGCGCACCAGCAGCAGCGTGGCCAGGCCGAACAGGAAGGTCACCACGTCCACGGCGATCACGCCGTGCACCCCGACCAGGGTGATGAGCGCCGCGCCCGCCAGCGGGGCGATCAGCATGCCCAGGCCGGTGCCCAGATTGGCCAGCGCGTTGGCCTGCATCAGGTACGGCTTGGGCACCAGTTGCGCCACCGCCGCCAGGTAGGCCGGCCGGTGGAAGGCGGTGACCAGCGACAGCACCGCCGCGATCACGCCGACCTGCCAGACCTCCAGCCGTCCCAGCCACAGCAGCACCACGAGCGCCGCCGTGGCCAGCGCCGAGACGCCGTCGCAGGCGAGCATGACCAGGCGCCGGTCCACCCGGTCGGCCACCGCTCCGCCGAGCGGCGAGGCGAGGACGGCCGGCAGCAGCGCCAGCATGGTGACCAGCGCGTAGTCGGAGACCCTGCCGCTGGACTGGTAGGCCCACACGCCCAGCGCGAAGGAGGTCAGCGCGTTGCCCAGCAGCGAGGCCGTCTGACCGGCCGCCACCGTGTAGAAACGGCGCAGATCCCGGCGAGCCTGCTCCCCGACCACCTCGACCGTCTCCAGCGGCTCGGGCACCCGGCCCGCCTCCCAGCTCGACAGGTGGCCGTCGATCAGCTCGGCCAGCCCCTCCGCCTGGTGCTTGATGAAGTAGTGACCCGCCTTCGGGATGGCGGCCAGCTCCACCCGGTCGGCGAAGGCGCCCCACTCCCTGTACCGCTCGGTGTACAGCTCGGTGGCGCGGTCGCGCTCGCCCACGACGCACAGCACCGGGGCGCGCAGCTTGCGCGGCGACTGGAGCTCGCGGGTGAACCAGGCCTGCGCCTGCTCCACGTCGTGGCGCAGGCCGCGCACCATCACCGAGACGTCGCCGGCGTCCTCGGCCATGCCCAGGGTGCGCAGGAAGTCGCGCTGGGCCCGGTCGTTGCTCCACCGATGGGCGGGGAAACGCCGGTTCCACCACTGCGAGAGCCGTCCGGGAAGCTGGGCGTCGGGGAAGCTGCCGCCCACGATCAGGCCGCTCACCTCGACACCCGCCGCCTCCAGGCGCAGCGCGAGCTCCGTCGCGACCGCCGAGCCGACGCAGTGGCCGTACAGCGCGACGGGCCCGCCGTCCTCCAGCTCGGCCGCCAGCCGGTCGACGACCTCGCCCAGCGGCAGCATCGCCTCCTCCGGCCTGGCCGGATCGTGGCCGGGCAGCTCGACCGCCAGCACCGCCGTGCCCTTGCCGCCGAGCTCGGCGGCCAGCGGCCCGAAGGAGGCCGCCGAGCCGCCGCCGTACGGCACGCACACGAGCGTACGGCGAGCGGTACGCGGACCGGCCAGGCGGTGCAGCAGCCCGCTCCCGGCCTGCGACCCCGCCTCCAAATGGGCGGCCAGCTCGCGCACCGTCGGCCTGGTGAACAGGTCGATCACCCGCAGCGACGGATCGATCAGCTTGATCGCCTTGATGGCGCGGAAGGAGTCGCCGCCGAGGGCGAAGAAGTCGTCGTCGATGCCGAAGTCCTGCTCGGGAAGCACCTGCGCCCACGCCGCCGCCACCGTCAGCTGCGCCTCGGTGCTCGGGGCGACGCGATCGGCGACGGAGATCTCCGGCGCGGGCAGCCGTGCCCTGTCCACCTTGCCGAGCGGGGTGAGCGGCAGCTCGTCCAGCACGACGATCGCCGCGGGCACCATGTAGTCGGGCAGGCGTTCCCGCAGCCCCGCCCGCAGCTCGGCCACGTCGACGCTCGCCGGCGCGACCCAGGCGGCCAGGCGGCGCGAGTGACCCTCGCCGACCGGCAGCACCGCCGCCTCCGCGACCCCCGGCTGCTCCTGCAGGGCGCTCTTGACCTCGCCCAGCTCGACACGGAAGCCGCGGATCTTGACCTGGTCGTCGACCCGGCTCAGGAACTCGACGAGGCCGTCGGCGTTGAGCCGTACCCGGTCTCCCGTGCGGTAGCAGCGGTCGGCGCCCCTGACCGGGTCGGGGACGAACCGTTCCGCGGTCAGCTCGGGCATGCCCAGGTAGCCACGCGCCACCGTGGGACCGGCGATCCACAACTCGCCCGGCACCCCGGCGGGCAGCGGTCTGCCGTGCCGGTCGACGATGTAGCAGGAGATGCCGGGCAGCGGGCGGCCGAGCGGCACCGAGCCGGAACCGGTCGGCGCGGAGGGCGCGGTGCCGGCCAGCACCGAGACCGTGGTCTCCGTGGGGCCGCAGTGGATCTGCAGCTCCAGGTCGGGGCGCGCTGCCCTGATCCGTCCGGCGAGCTCCCACGAGGTGGCCTCGCCCGCCAGGATGAGCAGCCTGCGCGGCAGCACCTCCGCCAGTTCGCCGTGGGCGGCCAGCAGCTCCAGGTGACTGGGGACCATCTTGACCACGTCCACGCCGCCGACGTCGTAGAGCGCGGGATCGGTGGCCGCGTCCTGGTCGACCAGGTGCACGGTCTTGCCGCTGATCAGCGCGCCGAACAGGCAGGTGAGGATCAGGTCGGAGGCGATCGTGGAGACCACGCCGAACGAGTCGTGCTCCGGCCCGACGTGATCGCGCACCGCGTTGAGGTAGTGCACCAGCGAGCGGTGCTCGACGCCCACGCCCTTCGGCCGGCCGGTCGAGCCCGAGGTGAACTTGACGTGCGACAGGAAGTCCGGGCGCACCGCCACCCCGGGCGGCGCCTGCGCCTCCTCCAGCAGGTCCTCCAGCACCAGCGCTCCCGGGACGCGCCCGGCGTGCTCGCGCGAGGCGATGACCAGCCGCGCGCCCGCCGTCTCGGCCATGTAGGCCAGCCGGTCGTCGGGATAGGCGGGCTCCATCGGCATGTAGGCGCCGCCCGCCTTGAGCACGCCCAGCAGGGCGGGCACCAGCGCCGTCCCGCGGCCGGTCAGCACGCCGACCGGCTCCTGGGGCAGCAGGCCCCGCGCCACCAGCCGGTGGGCGACGCCGTTGCCGAGCCGGTCGGCCTGGCGGTAGGTGAGGCTGCCGTGCGCGTCGGTGGCGGCGATCGCCTCCGGATGGCGTACGGCCTGCTCCTCGATGAGCTCGTGCACCGGGCGCGACAGGTCGAAGCCCGCCCGGCGGCCGGCGACCTGGGGGCCGTCGACCGGTTCCAGCGCGATCGAGCCCACCGGACGCTCCGGGTCGGTCAGCATGCCGTCGAGCAGCGTCAGGTACCACGACGCCATCCGCTCCGCCGTACGCGGCTCGAACAGGTCCGTGCGGTAGGCCAGCATGCCCTCGTAGCCGTCGCCGGTGTGGGTGAACGACAGGTTGAGGTCGTACTTGGCGGTCCGCACCGGCGGCTCGAAGACCTCCACCCCCAGGTCCGGGAAGGACGGTGGGGCCGGAGGGGTGTCGACGACGTTGAGCAGCACCTGGAAGATCGGCGTCGTGGCCAGGCTGCGTTCGGGGTGCAGCCGCTCGACGATGCGCTCGAACGGCACGTCACGATGGGCGAAGGCGTCCAGGGAGACCTCGCGGGTACGCGCCAGCAGCTGCGCTCCCGTCGGATCGCCTGACAGGTCGCAGCGCATGACCAGCGTGTTGACGAAGCAGCCGAGCATCGCATCGGCGTCGGAGTGCAGGCGTCCCGCCTCCGGCGCTCCCACCGGCACGTCGTCGGTGCCGCTGATCCTCGACAGCAGCGCCGACCAGGCCGCGAGGAAGACCATGAACGGGGTGCAGCCCCGTTCGGCCGCGCTCGCACGCACCTTCGCGGCCAGCTCGGGCGTCAGCCGTACCGGCACCTCGGCGCCCGTCCAGGCGGCCACGCTCGGGCGTGCCCGGTCGGTGGGCAGGTCCAGCACGCCCTCCAGGCCCGCCAGCCGCGCCTCCCACCAGGCCAGGTCACCCTCGGGGCGGGTGGCCAGCCAGGCGGCGTAGTCGCCGTAGCGCACCCTCGGTGGCGGCGGCGCCTGCCTGCCGCCCAGCTGGGCCGCGTAGAGCGCGCCGAGCTCGGCGACGGCCAGGTCGCGTGACCAGGCGTCGAAGGCGATGTGGTGGACGGTGAGCGCCAGCACGTGCTCGTCGGGTTCAACGCGGAACAGCGTGGCGCGGGCCGGGGGCTCGGTGGCCAGGTCGAAGGGCGTCTGCTGCTCGCGGCGCAGGCACTCGGCCAGTTCCTCCCTGCCCACCTCCGCCAGCCGCACCGGGATCGTGTCCGCGGGCAGGGCGGTCGTGGTCTCGCCGTCGACGGTGCTGCGCAGGACCGGATGGCGCTCGGCCAGGTCGTGCACGGCGCCGAGGAGGGCGTCGGGGTCGAGCTCGCCGGTCAGGCGGATGGCGGTGGGCACGTTGTAGGCGGCACCGTCGTCGAGTTGCGACAGGAACCAGAGCCTGGCCTGGGCGGGGCTGAGAGGCGTGGGACCCTCGGCCACGGGGATGCCCGCGGGCCGCTCGCCCAGCGCCCTGCGGCCCGCCGAGAGGCGGGCGGCGAGACGCTGCTTGACCCGCTCGTCACTCATGGTCATCGCGCGCCTCCCTCACGGAAGTCGCCCGCCTCCGCCTCGCCGTCCAGGTCGGCCAGCAACAGCGCTTCGACGGCCGCGGCGAAGGTTCCCAGCGTCGGCCGCTCGAACAGCAGCCGCACCGGCACCTCCAGCTCCAGCACCTCACGCAGCCGCCCGGTCACCCGGGTCGCCGCCACCGAGTGCCCGCCCAGAACGAAGAAGTCGTCGAGCACGCCGAGCCCGGTACGCTCCAGCACCTCCGACCACACCTCGGCGACGAGCAGCTCGGCCTCCGTCTCCGGCGGCGGTGAATCGGCCACGGACGTGCGCACCGGCTTGGGCAGCGCCCGCCGGTCCACCTTGCCCGAGGACGTGGTCGGCATCGCCTCCATCGCCACCCACTGGCCGGGCACCATGTAGCCGGGCAGCCGCTCCCGCAGCCGGGCCTCCAGGACGGCGAGATCACCCGCGCCGACCACGTAACCCACCAGCTGGTCACCGTCCACGACGGTCACCACCGCGTCCGCCACGTGCTCGCGCAACACCGCCTCGATCTCGCCGAGCTCGATGCGATGGCCGCGCACCTTGACCTGGTGGTCGCGGCGGCCCAGGTAGTCGAGCGACCCGTCGGCCCGCCACCGGGCCAGGTCGCCCGTCCGATAGCGGCGCTCGCCCGGCACGAAGGGGTCGTCGCCGAACACCGTCGAGGGCCGTCCCCGGTATCCACGGGCGACGCCCGCGCCGCCGATCCACAACTCGCCCGTCGCCCCGCGCGGCATGAGCCTGCCCGCCTGGTCGAGCACGTAGGCGCGCTCGCCGGGCAACGGCCTGCCGATCGGCACGCCGTCGTCCATGGGTCCTTCGAGGAGGGCGAGCGTGGAGTAGATCGTGGTCTCGGTCGGGCCGTAGGCGTTCCACAGCCGCCCCACCCGCGCCGCGAGATCGCGGGCGAGTGCGGGGTCGAGCGCCTCGCCCATGCTCAGCACCTGCATCGGCGCGCCCGCCCAGCCGGCGGCCATCAGCATCCTGAGCGTCGTCGGCGTCGCGGTCATCAGGGTCGCGCCGGACGCATCGATCCTGCTGGCGATGGCGTGACCGTCGACCATGCTGTCGCGGTCGAGCAGTTCCACGCGCAGGCCGCAGGCCAGTCCCGCCCAGAAGTCGAAGCCGAAGACGTCGAAGGAGAACGGGGTCAGGCCCAGCATCACCTCGCCCGGCCGGATGCCGACGGTCTGGCGTACGGCGGCGACGAACGCCGCCAGGTTGGCATGCGTGACCTCCACGCCCTTGGGGCGGCCGGTCGAGCCGGAGGTGTAGAGCACGTAGGCGAGGCCGCCCGGCTCGGCGGCGATGTCCTCGGCGGTGGCGTCCGGGAGGGTGTCGATGTCGATCACCTCGACGCCCAGGCCCTCGGCCACCGCCCGCGTCTGCGCCGTCGCCAGCACCACCTGGGCGCCTGAGTCGTCGACCTGGAAGCGCAGCCGTTCGGCCGGGTGCTCGGGATCGAGCGGCACATAGGCGGCACCGGCCCGGGCGACGCCGAGCACGGCCACGGTGAGCCTGCGGTCACGCGGCAGGCACACGCCGACGACGACCTCGCCGCCCGGATCAGCCGGAGGGCCGCCGACCAGGGCGTGGGCGACGCGGGCCGAGCTCCGGGCCAGCTCGCCGTACGTCAGCGTGCCCGTCCCGTCGTCGACGGCGATCGTGTCGGCCTGCCGTACGGCATGCGCCAGCACGGCGTGCACCGCGGTCGGCGGCACGTCGGCGGGCAGCGCCTGACCCGCGCCCAGCTCCAGCAGCGCGGCCCGCTCCTCCTCGCCGACCAGGTCGAACCCCGACACCGGCCGGTCAGGCGCGCCTGGCACCTGCTCGACGAGGCGCACGAACCGCGCGGCCAGCTCCTCTGCCGCAAGCCGCCCGAACAGGTCCTCGTCGTACTCGACCTGCACCTCCATCCCGCGCGACCCGGCGTTGACGAACACCGTGCACGGCGCCTGCGCGCCGCCGCCGCTCACCTCGCCGAGCAGCTCGACCCCGCCGACCCGCACCGGTACGGCAGGCGGCTGCAGGGAGAGCACCACCGGCGTGAGCATGGCCCCGCGGGGCCGTTCGACCCCGGACACCGCCAGCCGCTCGTGCGCGGGCAGCGCCATGTGGTCCATGGCCCGCGCGGTGGCCGCGGCCGACCGTGCGATCGCTTCGCGGACGGGCAGGTCGTGGTCGAGGCGCAGCCGTACGGGCAGGGCGTCCACCAGCGGTCCGACCAGGTTGTCGAGGCCCGGCCTGGCCCGGTCGGCGACCGCCGCCCCGAGCAGGACGTCCGCCCGGTCGGTCTGGGCGGCCACCAGCAGGCCCAGGATGGTCAGGTAGACGGAGAACGGCGTGGTGCCGCAGGCTGCGGCCAGGTCGCCGACCGCGGCGGCGGCCCGCTCGGCCAGCGGCAGCGTGACACGCCCGCCCCTGCCGCGTCCCGGACCGTCGCCGGTGGACAGCAGCTCGTACGGCGGAGCGGCTCCGGCCAGTTCGTCGGCCCAGTGGGCGCGCAACGGCTGCAGCCCGGCGAGAGCCTGCTGCTTGGCCAGCGCGACATCGCCCACCTGGAAGGCGGGGGCGCCCGTGACGGCCGCCTGCCCCGTGCCAGGGACGTGACGGGCGAGTTCGGCCATGAGCAGGCCGATCGACCAGCCGTCGAACGCCGTGTGGTCGCTCGACACCACCAGGTCGGCACTCCCGTCGCCCACCCAGAGCAGGTCGGCGCGCAGCAACGGCGTGTCCGCGGTCAGGTCGAACCCGGCCACGGGCAGGGCCGTGACGTAGGCCTCCTGCCCGGCGGCGTCCATGGACCGCAGGTCGTGCACCGTGACGGGGACGGGCTGCGGCGGCAGCACCGACGCTTCTGGGGTGCCTTCCGGGCCGGTGACGATGACGCTGCGCAGCACCTCGTGCTCGGCCACGAGCCGGTCGAGTGCCCGCTGGACGGGATCGGGCGTGTCGATGCCGTGCACGCGCAGCCGTACCGCGATCGCCGTGGCCGTGGTGCTCTGGCCGACCTCGCGCAGTAGCCACATGCCGTGCTGGGCGGCGGTGAGGGGGTAACGGGTGCGGCCGTGGTGCCGGGTGAGCGCGGTGGCGGCTTGTGCGGCTTGTGCGGCTTGTGCCGCGGGTTCCGCGGCGACGTATTCGGCCAGTTCGGCGACGGTGGGGCGGCCGAGGAAGGCGGTGAGGGACACGCGGACGCCCAGATCGGCCTCGATGCGCGCGCAGGCCTGGGCGGCGGCCATGGAATGCCCGCCGAGGTCGAGGAAGTGGTCGTGGACGCCGACGGGATCCGGGATGCCGAGCACGCCGGCGACGATGCCGGCCAGGCGTTGCTCGATCACGGTGTGGGGCGAGCTGCCTGGCGCGAGCTGCTCGGCAGTCCCCGGGTCGAGGTCCATCGCGGCCAGCCGAGCGCGGTCGATCTTGCCGGTGGGGCCGAGCGGCAGCCGCTCCATGACCACGACCCGAGCGGGCACCATGTGGTCCGGTAACCGCTCCCGCATCCACCCGCGCAAGCCGGCAGGCGTGGCGTCCCCCTCCACGTACGCCACCAGCCGCCGAACCCCCGCCTGGTCGGCGCGCGCGAGCACGGCCGCGTTGCGCACCTGCGGGTGCGCCGCCAGCGCGGCCCTGACCTCGCCGAGCTCGACCCGGAACCCCGCGACCTTCACCTGGTCGTCGTCACGCCCGGCGTAGACGAAGATCCCGCCCTCGACCCGGGCCTGATCCCCGGTCCGATAGTGGCGCTCACCCTCGTGGATGACGAAACGGGACTCCGTGAGCTCGGCCCGGTCGAGGTAGCCGCGTCCGACGAGCGGCCCCGACACCCACAACTCGCCCGTCTCCCCGTCGGCCACACGGCGCCCGTCGGGGTCACGCACCGACAGCACCGACCCGGCGTGTCCGAGCCCGATCGGAGGCTCACCGGCAGAGTCTCGGGGGATGTCGTGAGAACCGCAGGTCACGGTGCACTCGGTCGGTCCGTATACGTTTACAACGCGGCGCACGCCCGGGTTCGCGTAGATCCGCTCCACCAAGGCACGGGTCAGCGGCTCGCCTCCGGACACGACGGTCCGCACCCCGGCGGGCAGCGGCTGGGCCAGCAGCGAGACGAGCGCCGAGGGCGCGCCGTACACGGTGGTGACCTCGTCACGCGCGGGCAGGCCGGGCAGGGCGAGCAGGTTGTCGGCGAGGATCACCGTGCCCCCGCAGATCAGCGGCAGGAACAGCTGGCTGACCGACGGGTCGAAGCAGATCGAGGTGGCCGCCAGCATGCCCGTGACCTCGTCGGCGAAGAAGCCGGTCTCGGCCGTCAGCAGGGCCATGAGGTTGCGGTGCTCGATGACCACGCCCTTGGGCAGGCCGGTCGAGCCCGAGGTGTACATGATGTAGGCGGCGTCGCCGTCGGCGCCGGGCACGTCAGGGGCGTGCGGAGCGGGCGCGGAATCGTGGGCGAGCACGATGGGAGTCGCCGAACCGCACAGGACACCGCGTCGCGCCACGTCGGCGGAGGTGATCAGGAGCTTGGCGCCGGAATCCCGGGCGATGTAGTCGAGCCGTTCCGCGGGATAGGCGGGATCGAGCGGCACGTAGGCCGCGCCCGCCTTCCAGACGCCCAGGAGTGCCGCGAGCATCGTCGCATCGCGGTCCAGGCAGACACCCACGGCCGCCTCCCGGCCCGCCCCGTGGCGGCCCAGATCGTGGGCGATGCCGTTGGCGAGGTGGTCGAGCTCGGCGTAGGTGAGGCGGGTGGTCCCCGCCACGACGGCGGTGCGCTCTGGGGTGTGACGCACCTGCTGTGCAAAGGCCTCGTGGACCCGTAACGCCATAGAGGTCTCCTCATCGATCACATACGACGCCGGTCAGCGTGCCATGATCCCGAGAAGAAGGTGATGATTTGTCAGGTTGCATTACCGTAACGTCATCGGTCGAGTCACCCCCCGAGCACCGCCCGCAACGCCTGCCCCAGGTGTGCCGCTGCTCATCGGCCGCCGAGTGGGACGTGGCGTTCGAGGCGTGGGAGCGGGCGCACGCAGCGCTGATACGGCCGGCGGGTGGTCGGGTGGCGATCGTAGAGCCATCGACGAAACACCCTGAAGGAGCACACCGACATGAACACCCTCAACGCGCAGGACCAGGTCACCCTGCGGATCGCCGCCTAGTACTCCAGTGACGCTTTGAGATCATGGCGAGGACACGCTTGGTGGTGACGTCGCCAGGTGGACCAGCGCAGAAGCCTGGTGATGGAGGGTGTGGGGCTGAGCTTGAGTGCGGCCAGGAGTCGACGGATCTCGGGGATGGTTAAGGCGATGGCCTGGTCACTGCCGGGGTCGGGTTGAGTGGCGACCAGGACGGCGAGGAGGACCAGGGCGAGCATGGCGAGAGTGATGTGCCGGTGCCAGGGTGTCCACCCACGGACCTGGTAGTGGTCCAATCCACCCTGGCCCTTGGCGGCCTGGAAGGACTCCTCGATCGCCCATCGGATCCCGGCTGTGCGGACCAGGCGCAGCAAGGGCATCGGGGTGGGGCGTAGCAGCGGTAGAAGGCCAGTTCGCCGGTGTTCAGGTTGCGGCGAATCAGCAGCCATCGCCAGCCGGGCAGGTGGGTGTCGATGCGAGCCCAGGCCCACGCGTAGATGCGGTGGCCTTTGACGCCTGCTCCGGCGCTGTAGCGGTGCCGGTGCCGGTCGGCGACGGTGTGAGCGATCTGGAGAGCGGTCGTGTCCTGCCCGTCCAGGCGGACGCGCCGGTTGCCGGCGATGGCCAGCACGTAGCCGATCTGGCGTTCCTCCAACGCGGCGCGCAGGCGCGGGTCTTGGCCGTAGACCTCATCGCCGGTCACCCACGAGATGTCGATCCCGGCGTCGAGGGCGGCCAGGATCATTGCGGTGGCCCGGGCCGGCTTGGTGGCGAAGCCGACCTCGGCGGGGATGCCGGCCCGGTGGCACCGGTCGGGCCGGCCAGCCAGGAGCGCTCGGGCAGGTAGAGGCGGCGGTCGACCAGCGCCCGTCCGCGAGCGGTGGCGGAGGCCAGGAAGACGCCGATCTGGCAGTTGTCGATCCGGCCGAGGGTGCCGGAATGCTGGCGTTGAACCCCGGCCGAGCCGGTGCCCTTCTTGTCGAATCCGGTCTCATCCACGATGAGAGCCCGCCGGGCCCGAGGTGGTCGACCACGTAGGCGCGCACGTATCGCGGACCTCGTCGGCGTTCCAGGAAGCGGTCCTCAGCAGGCGTTGCATCGCCTGAGGCCCTGCAAGCCCGGCATGGTGGGCCAGGTTCCAGCAGTTCTTGCGGTCCACCTCGGCCAGCAGAGCGTGGACGTAGGCGGTCGCGGTACGGCGTGGTTCGACACGGGTGAATCGGTGAGCGATCCGGCCCAGGAGATCATTGAGGGTGACGAGCCATCGGTCAGGGGTTACGAGGTCGGCCGCGGCCACTGCGCGACCTACGGTTGTTCTCACAAACTCCGCATGATCACGCAGTGGCCCTTCTCATGCGTCCCAACCTCGAAGATCGCGAAGTGTCACTGGAGTACCAGTGCTGTGACCGGAAATGATCACCGGGTTGGCGGGTAGGACCTACCGGCCGATTGGATGGGCTGGTCTTGTTCGATTGGCGCTCGGGAGGCCCGGTGACGCAACCGGTCAAGGTCCGCAGGCTCACGGACCCGGAAGGCCAGAGGCTGCAGCGGATCGTGCGGCGCGGCACGATGAGCACGGTCCGCTATCGACGGGCGATGATCCTGCTGGCCTCGGCCGGCGGCAATACGGTGCCGGTCATCGCCCGCCTGGTGCAGGCCGATGAGGACACCATGCGCGAGGTGATCCACCGGTTCAACGAGATCGGGCTGGCCTGCCGGGACCCTCAGTGAGCGGGAGGCCGTCCCCGCCTGCTCAGTCCTGATGACGAAGACTTCGTCGCGCAGACGGCCACCCGCCCGAACAAGCTCGGCCAGCCCTTCACCCGCTGCTCCATCCGCAAGCTCCTCGCCTACCTGCGCCGCCTTCCCGGCCGGGCCATCTCGATCGACCTGGAGACCTCACGTACCCTGCTGCACCAACACGGGGTCTCCTTCCAGCGCACCAAGACCTGGAAGGAGTCTCCGGATCCGGACTTCGACGCCAAGCTCGATCAGACCGAGTACGCGCTGACGCAGCGGCCGAGGCGGACCTTCGCCTTCGACGAGTTCGGCCCGCTCGGCATCCGGCCGACCGCGGGGACTGGCTGGGCCCCGCAGGGTGAGCCGGACCGACTGCCGGCCACCTACCACCGCACCCAGGGCGCCACCTACTTCCACGGTTGCTACTCCGTCGGCGACGACCTGCTGTGGGGTGTCAACCGGGCACGCAAGGGCATCGACCACACCTGGGCCGTTCTGAAGTCGATCCGCGCCGCCCGTCCGGACGGCGCCCCGATCTACGTGATCCTGGACAACCTGTCGGCACACAAGAACTGGCGCATCCGCACCTGGGCGAAGAAGAACAAGGTCAAGCTGCTGTTCACCCCCACGTATGCCTCCTGGGCCAACCCGATCGAGGCGCACTTCGGACCGCTCCGCCAGTTCACTCTGGCCAACTCCGACCACCCGAACCACACCGTCCAGACCGCGCACTGCACGCCTATCTACGCTGGCGCAACGCGCACACTCGCCATCCCGACGTGCCGGCCGCCCAACGACGCGAACGCGCTCGCATCCGAAGTGAGAAGGGCATCCGCTGGGGCTGCCGGCCACTCACACCAGCAGCCTGAATCCCGCATTCGAGCCGGTGGAGGTTTCCGATCACAGCACTAGCTGTCAGCAGGAAGAGCCGACGAGGTGAGATGACGGCCTCGTTCCGATGGGAGCGCGCGGAACGAGGCCGTTGTCACGCGCGGAGGGAGCGGTGAACACGACGACAGACAGCATGTTGATCATGGTGTGTACAGGGTTGGTACGGGCGAGCACCGGCGGAGCACCGAACGGCTAGAGCTATGTCCCAAAGGAGGGTGCGGCCACGCGTTACCCCAGGTCAGCGCCATGATCCAAGCGCGCCCTGCAGGATTCGAACCTGCGACCGTCGGATTAGAAGCAAGATCTTTCAATGGTCAGGCGCACCCTCTTATGCCGTTCTATGCGACGACGCGTAAGTTGGCGTATCTGTCGGTGACCAGCGATGACGCCCCATGCCCGGTACTCCCGAGAACGAACCGAGCACCGACTGAACCCACCCCCTTACGAGGCGATCACTGCGCAGCGCGGATCTGGTGCTGGTCGAAGGGATCCCACCCGTGGCATCACCGCTACCGGTTCCATCGCCGCGAAGTGGCGACAGTCCTGTCAGTGACCACCGGCTCCCGCCCATCGGTGTGCGGGAGCGGGTGGGGAGTCCCCGGGGGAGCGCACAAGCGTACGCTCCCCCGCGGGGCCGCGCCGCCGCCCTCGAAGGCGCGGGCCGGCTAGCTTTTCACCGGCGGCACGATGAGCGTCGGCCGGTGGGCGTGGTGCAGCACGTGGTTCGAGACGCTGCCCAGCAGTACCGAACGCACCCCGGCCAGTCCGCGCGACCCGGTCACGATCAGCGAGGCGTCGAGCTCGTCGGCCATGTCCACGATGGTCTTCCAGATCGATTCGTCGTCGGCGACCTTCCGGTGGGTCACCTCCCGCATGCCCGCCGCCCTGGCCAGTTCCGCGCCTTCCGCGGCCTGCTGCTCCGCCGCCTCCTTGCCCGCGTCCCCGGGTTCGGCGACGAGCGTGAATCCGGCGATCTGGCGTCGCGTGAGCTGCACGAGCAGCGGCTCCCACACGGTGATCACGACAGCGGACTCGGCGACGAGATGCTTGGCGGCGAACTCGATCGCGCTCTTCGAGTCGGCCGATCCGTCGTAAGCGATGAGGATGGTCATGGCGTGCTCTCCTGTGTCGGTCGGCGATGGGTGATGGGGCCGTGAGCGAGCACCTCGGTCAGGGCGGAGACGTTGTGGCCTTCGTGGTCGGCCTCGACGGCTCGGCTCACCAGGTCGTACAGCGGAGCGAGCCAGGTCACGTCCACGCGCGTCTCCCCGGCCAGATCCCCGTCGTGGGCCTCTCCTGCCAGGAAGAGCTTCATCGAGGATGCGGCGTCGCTGTAGGCGCCGCTGTTGATTTCCCCGGCGTAGGCCGGAAGCAGGGGCTTGATCATGTCCTCACCGCGTCTTCGATCGCCGCGGCGTGGATCGCGCCCTTGGAGATGAGCGGAGCGGCCTGGTGAGGGGTACGGTTCCACGCCGTCGTGGGGTTCCCGGCCCGGAGGATCGCGTCGGCGATGGCCGTACCATCGAGCCCGGCCCGGCAGCGGTCACGGTGTCGTCTGGTCATGAGGCGTCCCATCAGTGGTGGACGGTCACCGCGTGCTTGCCGGCCTTCGCGCCGGTGCTCGCAGACGGCTCGGCGGCCTGGGCGGGCTTGCGGTGGAACAGGAGCAGCAGCGCCGTGGCCAGGCCGATCAGTGCGAAGATCGCGGTGGCCAGGAACCCTGCCTGGAAGCCGTCGTTCAGGCCGGCGGGACTCGTTCCTGTGGTGTAGGCGAAGGCCACCGACGAGGCGATGGCGATGCCGAGAGCGGCGCCGATCTGGAAGACGGCGTTGTTGATGCCGGACACCAGGCCGGACTCCTCGGACTTGGCGCCGGTCAGCGACGCGATGGAGGCTGCGACGTTGGTGCTGCCGATGCCGGAGCCGAAGATGACCAGGCCGAAGAACAGGTCGCTCCAGTAGCCGCCGTCCGGGTCGATCCGGGTCAGCAGCAGCAGGCCACCGGAGAGCAGCGTCATGCCGACGATCGCGATCGGCTTGTAGCCGACCTTGGCGACCAGGCGGGCGCTGACGTTCGCGCCGATGATCGACATGACCGCGTAGACCGCCGTGCTGAGGCCGAACTTCACCGCGCTGTAGCCGAGCACCTGCTGGGCGTAGAGCGAGGTGATGAGCGCCCCGCCGTACACCGCCATGGCGACGATGATCATCAGGATGTTGCCGCCGACCACCGTCGGCGAGCGGAAGATCCGCAGCGGCACCAGCGGCGCCTTCGATCGGCTCTCGATCACCGTGAAGATCACGAGCAGCACTACGGCGGCGGCCAGCATGACGATCGTCTGGCCGCTGCCCCAGCCCGCGATCGGCGCCTCGGACACGGCGTAGACGAGCAGCGCGATGGCGGCGGTGATGGTCACCGCGCCCGCCGGGTCGAACTGGCGGCGGCCCGGCTGGACGGGCGTTTGCTTCAGCAGCCTCGGGCCGAAGATCAGCACCGCGGCGACAACGGGGACGTTGATGTAGAAGATCCACGGCCAGCCGAGGCCGTCGGTGATCGGGCCGCCGATGAGCAGCGCGGCGGTGGCGCCGAACGCGCCGATGCCGGTCCAGATACCCAGCGCCTTGTTGCGCTCGGGGCCCTCGGCGAAGGTGTGCATGAGCACCGCCATCGCGGTCGGGGTCATGATCGCGGCGGCTGCGCCCTGGACGACGCGGGCCGCGATGAGCACCTCGTCGGTCCACGCCATGCCGCACAGCACGGAGGCGACGCCGAACAGGGCGGTGCCGTACAGGAACATCCGGCGCCCGCCGAGCAGGTCGGCGGTGCGCCCGCCGAACATCAGCAGGCCACCGAAGCTCAGCAGGTAGGCGCTCATCACCCACTGGACACCGCCCGGGGCGAAGCCGAGTTCGCTCTCGATCGAGGGCAGGGCCAGCATGACGATCTGGGAGTCGACGATGACCATGAAGAAGGCGGCGACCAGCAGGGTAAGTGCCAGCCATCTCCGTGGATCGGGAGCTGCTTCCCTGGATTCACGGGACATCATGATTTTCCTCATTTTCGGAGATACCTGGGCAGCACGAAGCCGCCCCCGGATGGGGGCCGGGGCCTCGCGCGGCTTAGTGGGGAGGGGAGATCCTCGCGGTCAGGCACATGCGGTCGAGCGCGTTCGCGATGGAGACCGCCATGATCAGATTCGCGAGGCTGTAGGGGCCGAGCAGGTGCTCCGCCGTGCCGTACACGTCGTCGGGTACGCCGTCGGCGGGGAGCCTGGTCATGCTCTCGGTGAGCGCCAGGGCGGCGCGTTCTGAGTCGGTGAACCGGCGTGAGTCGCGCCAGCCCGCCAGCTCGTTGATCCGCTCCTGCCGTTCACCCAGGCGGATCGCCTCCGCAGAGCGCTGGGCCAGGGCGTACGCGCAGCCGTTGAGCTGGGCGACCCGGATACGCGCCAGTTCGCGCAGCCGGTCGTCGCAAAGCCCCTCGTGGCGCAGCACGTCCTCCAACTCGTTGATCAGGGCAACGGCTCGTGGCGACACCGTCGCCAGCTCGATGCGCTGCCTGGTCATCGGGTTGTTCAGCCCTTCGTCGTCGGCGGTCGTCCGCCTGGAACAGTGTGAATGGGACGTATGGCCACGAACAATGGTGAAGTTCTCACCCTTCGGTAAGGTGCGCTTACCGAAGGGAGGTGCCGGTGAACTGGCAGGAGCTGGAGACGTTTCTGACGCTGGCCGAAGAGCTGCATTTCGGTCGCGCGGCCGACCGTTTGCACGTGTCGCGCGCCCGGGTCAGCCAGATGACGCAGGCCCTGGAACGCCGTGTCGGCGGCGCGCTGTTCGAGCGCACCAGCCGCCGGGTGGTGATGACCTCGCTGGGCAGGCAGCTGCGTGAGGACCTCGCCCCGCACTGTCACGGCATCCTCGAAGCCCTGGCCAAGGCCTCGGACACCGCGCGCGGCACCGGCGGCGTGCTGCGCGTGGGATTCTCCAGCCCGGCGGCCAGCGAGCAGGTCATGCTGGTCGTCAAAGCCTTCCGCGCGTCGCACCCGAGCTGCGAGGTGCAGATCCGCGAGGTTCACCTGTCCGACCGCTTCGGTGCGCTGCGGCGGGGCGAGCTCGACCTCCAAGTGGTCGAGCTGCCCGTGGACGAGCTCGACCTCACCGTGGGCCCGGTGCTCCTGCGCGACCCGACCGTGCTCGCCGTCTCCGCCACCCATCGCCTGGCCGGCCGTACCTCGGTCTCCGTCGAGGACCTCGGAGGTGAGAACCTGCTGCTCATCGACGGCATGCCCGGCTATTTCCGCGCGCGTCACATGCCCGATCGCACCCCCGCCGGACGCCCGATCCGGCACTCGGTCATCACCAAGTACTGGCAGGAGCTGCTCGCGCTGGTCGCGGCGGGTGACGGCGTCACGATCGCCGCTGCCCAGGGCACCCGCTACTACCCACGGCCCAACCTGGTGTACGTCCCCTTCCACGACGTCGCGCCGTTCGAGTACGCGCTCATGTGGCGTACGGCCGGCGTCTCCGCCAAGGCCCTGGCGTTCTCCAGAGTGGCGGCACAGACCTGCGACTCCCCCTGATCACTAACCAACAACAGCGCCACCGGTCTGCACTGATCGTGCCCCCGTGTACGGGGCCTTCTATTGTGAGCTGTATCTGACTTTGATCCGGGTGTTCAGCTGGCTGGTGTTGCTGGGGCGTGGCCAGGCGTCCAACGATGTCGAGATCATGGTCCTTCGCCACGAGGTTGCGGTGCTGAAGCGTCAGGTTGTGCGGCCGAAGCCGGACTGGGCTGATAGAGCGCTCCTGGCGGCGCTGGCCCGTTTCCTGCCGCCGACGCTGCGCGCTCATCGGCTGGTCGCCCCGGGCACCTTGCTGGCTGGCATCGGCGTTTGATCAAGTGCGCATGGACATATCCACACCGTCGCCGGCCGTCCCGGAGCCAGTAAAGAGGTCCGGGATTTGGTCTTCCGTCTGGCGCGGAGAACCCGAGGTGGGGGTATCGGCGGATCCATGGTGAACTGGTTCGGCTCGGTGTGCGCCCAGCTCTTGCTCCGTCCAGCCGTGGACCGGGAGGCCCACCCATGCACGAGACAGTCGCCGTCCCGCTTGAAGCGTCAAATCATCGTGGGAGTATGAACACCGACGAGCCGAACTGGCTGGACGACGAGGAACAGCGGACCTGGCTCGCCATGGTTGGCATGCTGGTCAGCCTCCCCGCCGCCCTGGATGCCCGACTCCAGCGCGACGCCGGCATCTGCCACTTCGAGTACCAGGTCCTCGCCGGGCTCTCCATGTCCCCCGAGCGCACCCTGCGCATGAGCGACCTGGCGGAATTCGCCGAAGCCTCCCTCTCCCGGCTCTCCCACACCGCCAAGCGCCTGGAGAAGAAGGGCTGGCTCACCCGCACCCCCGACCCCGACGACGGCCGCTTCACCCTCGCCATCCTCACCGACGCCGGCTGGGACAAGGTCACCGCCACCGGCCACGTCGCCGAGGTATGCCGCCTGGTCATCGATCCTGTACTGCCTCAGAACTCATCGCGTAGTGCTTGATCTGCGGTTTTGACCTCTAGGAGCCGCGCAGGCAAGATCGCGATTTGTGTCGGTGCGTCTGCTGTCTCTGACCTTGATCCGGGTGTTTGGCTGGCTGGTGTTGCTGGGTCGTGGTCAGGCTTCCAAGGATGTCGAGATCATGGTGCTCCGCCATGAGGTGGCCGTGTTGAAGTGTCAGGTCGTCCGGCCGAGGCCGGACTGGGTCGATCGCGCGCTTCTCGCGGCCTTGGCCCGCTTCCTGCCGTCGGGGCTGCGATCTCATCGGCTAGTCACCCCCGGCACTTCGTTGGCCCGGCATCGTCGTTTGATCAGACGCTCCTGGACCTACCCCCACCGCACCGGCCGTCCCGGAGCCAGCAAAGAGGTCAGGGCGCTGGTCCTTCGTCTGCCCAGGAGAATCCGAGGTGGGGGTACCGGAAAGTCCACGGCGAACTGGTGCGGCTCGGTGTGCAGGTCAGCGCGGCGACGGTGCGGCGGATTCTGCGTCCACCCCAACAGCCGCCGGCGCCACGAAGCTTCGACACCTCGTGGCGGACGTTCCTGCGCCTGCAGGCG
Source organism: Nonomuraea sp. NPDC050328 (assembly GCF_044459405.1). Lineage (NCBI taxonomy): Bacteria > Bacillati > Actinomycetota > Actinomycetes > Streptosporangiales > Streptosporangiaceae > Nonomuraea > Nonomuraea sp. NPDC050328. The sequence continues at coordinate 80,747 of NZ_JBITIW010000019.1, forward strand.
AAAGGACTGTTGGCCTGTGACTTCTTCCACGTCGACACGATCTTCTTGAAGCGCCTGTACGTGTTGTTCGTGATGGAGGTGGAGACCCGACGCGTACACATCCTGGGCGTTACCGCCCATCCCACCGGAGCCTGGACCGCGCAGCAGGCCCGCAACCTGCTCATGGATCTCGGGCACCGGGCTACCTCGTTCCGGTTCCTCATCCGAGACCGGGATGCCAAATCCACCGCCGCCTTCGCTCAGCTCTTCACCGACGAGGGGATCACGGTGATGAAGACGCCACCGCGGACACCTCGGGCCAACTGCTATGCCGAACGCTGGGTGCGCACCGTCCGAGCCGAATGCACCGACCAGATGCTGATCTACGACGAACGTCACCTGAGATCGGTCCTGGAGGAGTACGCCGAGCACTACAACAACCATCGCCCGCACCAGTCCCGCCAACAACGCCTACCCAATCAAGACGAGCACGTTGTTTTGTCCCGCTGGAAGGCCGGATTCAGCGCCGCAGGGTGCTCAGCGGAGCGAACAACGAGTACCACCGAGCAGCCTAGCCAACCCAAAGAAACACCAGCTCAGGCCATGTGTACGAAGTTTGAAGCGATACACTTTAATCGATGATTGCGGTGACCTCGGCCTCAATGAGAATGCCGGGCTCAAAGAGGATATCGACCCCGATCAGCGCGAGCGGCGGCGTAGCGGTATCGAACTCGCGGTCTGCCTGCTCGATGCCCGCGTTGAAGGCGTCGTACATTTCTCTCTTCCAGCCTGCGGCGTACCACGTAAAGCGGACGACGTCGTGGAACGTCGCTCCTGCCGCGTCCAGCGCCTTGGCGACGTTGCGGTAGACCTGGGCAACCTGTCCGGCGAGATCGCCCGGCGCCACGAGGTCGCCGTTCTCGTCCCAGGCGACCTGTCCCGCGATGTGGACCTGCCTGCTTCCCGTCGCCACCGCGACGTGGTGGTAGATCGGGACTCGGACATGCCCGTCAGGGTTGATGAGCGAAACAGCCATGAGATCTCCTCATTAGTCTTTCGTCTGGTTGGGTGAGCCCAAAGGCGCAGTTGTTCAGTCGAGGATTGCGAGGGCTTCGATCTCGACCAGGTGGCCGTGGATGTCTAGCGCCGCAACGCCCAGCAGTGTGGCCGGTGGGACCGGAAGCCCCCGGTTTCGCGGGCCGCGCACGAGGTCTCTTCCAGGAGCAGGGGCATCTTGTCGCCGCGAGTTCACATTCGCCGGCCATGATCCCCCTCGGGATCCCAGGGCGCCTGCCCGGCGACGAAGATCAGCCCTCGTCCCTACGCGATCGGCACCTGTCGTTAGACGTTGATCTCGGGCAACCCGCTGGGGTTCGCCAGGGTGATGACCATGCCGTCTGTCTCCTTGCCCAGCACTCGCGGGTCCGCGTCCGCCGGACCAGGACACTTGTGCTCTCTTGTGGTTACTCAAGAACCATAGGAGAGTGTGCGCTGACATGGAAGAACGCACTTTTCAGTGACGGGGGAACCTGATGGTGACCAAGCAGTTCAGCGGCTTGACCGACGAAGCGGACCTGAGGCGCGCGGACTCCCTGGCACGAGAGATCTTCTCGGATGTCGCCAACAAGTGGGCGTTGCTGATCATCGAGGCTCTGGGGCAACGCACCCTGCGCTTCACCGAGCTGCGGAACGAGGTCGAGGGCATCAGCCACAAGATGCTCACCCAGAACCTACGCATGCTGGAGCGCAACGGCCTGGCCGAGCGGAAGGTGCACCCCACCGTGCCGCCGCGGGTCGAGTACACCCTCACCGAGCCGGGTCAAGCCCTGCGAGCAACGGTCGACCTGATCTGCGGTTGGACCCACCAGTACTTCGGCCACATCGAGGGCGCCCGCCGCCGCTTCGACGCCTGACAGCGTGGGGCGTACGAGCGACGCAGTCGACCACCTCGTCGGGGCGCTCCGCCCGTCCGTGTGAGAAGCGTCCGTGCCTGCTCATCGGACAAGAACTCAACCGGCATCGCGAACCTCCGCCAGGTCAACATCAAGACGGATCAAGGCTAGGCTCGCGGGTGACCCTGGCCGACTGGATCCTGGTCTGCTCCGAGCGTTAGGGAGTCGTGATCGACCTGCAGAGCCATCTGTCCACCCTGGCCTGGAACAAGGAGACCCTGCCGCCGCCGCTGCTGGAGCTGGCCGCCGACGTCCTGGAGCACCTGTTCTCACCCGGCGCCCTCCCGGCTGCCGCCCAGGCCCGCCCGTTCCACGAGCACTACGACGTCTTCGAGAGCGTCACCGCGCTACGCGCGCTCGCCGCCCGACCGGCCGACCTGCCGACCTGCCGACGCCGACACCACGCGCGAGATCATCTCGGGGATCACGCGCGGCGACCTGGACACGGCCCGTGGCGTCGACGGGTCGGCCGGCGGCCCGTACTACTACAAACTGAACAAGGAGGTCGAGGCCGCCCGGCCCCGGCTCGGTGCCCGCCTGATCGCAGCCGTCGACGCCATCGACGCCTCCTGACCTCCCGTCTGCTCCGAAGGGGCCCGGCCGTACCGCCGGGCCTAAGGAGGGAGTTGGCGGGGATCGGCCCGGCTTTCCGGGCTCCCTTGATGCCCTTCGGTCCGGAACGAGGCCATGACTCCCCTGTATCCCAGGCGCGGGCCGGCTGGGCGGTCCATTACTCCGCCTTGGTATGTCACACCCCAGGCTGTGCCCCAGACTGGGACAAGCTGCGAGGGTGGACCTGCTCAGACGGACGATCTACTGGATGGCACGGTTGATCGAACTGGCTCTGGTCGGGCTTGGGCTGTACGTCGTGCTCGGTCCTGACCGGAACCGCCTCGCCATCCTGGGCCTGTGGGACGTCCTCGCGATCGTCTACCTCGCCGCCGGTTTTCTGGTCCTGCGCAGGTCACGGTTGGACGTCACGCCGCGTCGCCGGCCGGCGGTTCCATCCGTTCTGCCCGGCCTGCGGCCCGATTTCCTGTTCGCCGCGACGGCCAGCGCGGTCGGAGTTCTGGCCGCCGTCCTGACGATCCTTATCAGGCACGACCAGGACGTTCAGCTCGTGGGCGGCGTCGCCATGATCAGCTCCTGGCTACTCCTGCACGTCGGGTACAGCGGCATGTACGCCGAGGTTGACGAGCAGCACGGCGGCCTGGCCTTCCCCGGCGACGCCGCCCCCGGCCGAGTCGACTATCTGTATTTCTCCTTTTCCATCGGCGCCACGTTCGCCGCCTCCGACGTGTCGGTCACTACCCGCCGGATGCGCTGGCAGGTCATGGTCCACAGCGTCGTGTCGTTCTTCTACAACGCCGCTGTCATCGCCATCGCCATCGGTCTGCTCAAGCCCTGAGAGGACGGGCTGGAAGTCAAACATGACAACTTCGCTGGGCATGACCTCCTCCGTCGCCAAGACCAGCCTCGAGGACTTCCGCGCCGAGCTGGCCGCCATCGACGCCGAACCCCCGACCGCCAACTAGTCCACTCCACGCTCAGCCGCTCTCGGCCCCTCACAACCCACAGACCTTCACACCGAGACCTCCGATAGCCCAAGGCGTCAAGCGGCGGCCGCCGCTGGCTGTTCGGGGAAGGCCTTGGCGATGTCGTAGGTCTGGCCGGTGCTCAGACAGTGGAACAGCTGTCCGAGCATCCGGTTGAACAGATGCCGCAGGGCGGCCCAGTGCCGATCGCCGCGTTCGCGCCGCTGGTCGTAGTGCTGGCGGGCTGGCGGGTGGTTGACGATGGCGCTGAACGCCCAGGTCATCCCCGCGGCCGTCAGCCTGTTGTTCTTCACCACTCTTCGGGTGATGGTGAGGGTTCGCCCAGAGGCCCGTGTGATGGGAGCCGACCCCGCGTAAGCCTTCAGGGCGCGGGCGTCGGGGAACCGTTGGCGATCGTCGCCGATCTCCGCCAGGAGACGGGCGCCGTTGAGGTCGCCCACGCTGGGGAAGCTGGTGATCACCCGGTAGTCGGGGTGCTCGCCGAAGGCCTCAGCGGTGGCGGCGGCGAGTTGGTTGGCGTTGGCGCACTCGGTCTCCAAGACGGCCAGCAGGGCGCGGGCGTGTTCGCCCATAGCCTTCTCGACGCGCGGTGGTTGCCGAAGCTGCGGGCGCTTGAGCGCCTGCAGCAGCTCGGCGGCGAGTTCGTCGACGCGGCGCTTGCGCCCGGCCCGGCGCAGGGCGGCCGCGATGCGGGCGCTGGTGAGCTTGAGCGCGGCGGCCGGGGTGGGCGCGATCGCCACAGGACCGCCCGCGCTTCCTTGCTGGCCAGGTTCGTTCCGCCGGTCGCGAAGGCGCCCAGGAAGCTTGGGTAGAACTCCCGCAGCAGCGAGCGCAGCTCGTTGGATGCCTTGGTTCGTCGCCAGGTGGCGTCCTGAGCAGCGCGGGCCAAGACTGCGATGGCACGGGCCAGCTCGCTGTCGGCCGGCAGCGCACGATGGGCGTGGGCGTCGGTGCGCAGGATGTTGGCCAGGGACATCGCGTCAATGTGGTCGGACTTCTTGCGGGCCACGCTGTGGCGCTCGCGATAGCGCGCCACCGCCATCGGATTGATGGCGTAGACCGGGCGGCCGGTCTCCCGCAGAGCGGCGACAAGCAGACCGCGCGGCGTTTCGATCGCCACAGGGATCGGGGCGTCAGCGTTGTCGCCGGCCTCGGCGAGCATCGCCAGCAGCTCGCCGAACCCCTCCACGCTCTCGGCGATCCGCCGCTTGGCCACCCAGCCGCCCGTCCTGGTCAACCAGCGCGATGTCGTGATGTCCTTCCGCCCAGTCGATCCCGCAGAACACCCTCACCCGTTCACTCTCCTGTCCATCCCTCCCACGAACTCCAACGGTCTGGCCTGGTCAAGACCCTGGCGAGAACGCGCGGCACCCTAATAACAAGGCTCGATGGCCTTCCCTCCGATTGAGCCGTTCGCGATCCCAGCAACCCGCACGACCTCCGCTCTTGGGGAGAGCTCCATGGCTCAGCACATGCGAGGTTTGCGCCGTGCGGGCGGGCTCGAACCACGATTAGCAATCTGCCTGCACTCACCGCCCCGGGTGGCCCGAACACACCAAAAGACGTCACGTCGTCTCCATGGCGGGCCCGGGCCACCGGCGCCGTCTCACGTCATCCCGTCTCGGTGCAGGCCTCGAGGGCCACGGCATTACCAGGTCTGCGCGAGTGCCGGCACTGCCCGCCAGGCGTACGCAGGGCGAGGCAGCGGCTTTATTAGGCATTACAACGATGACGGCGTGCTGCCAACGCCTGTCGCGTGTGCTGCCAGCCGTGTCGCGCTCAACGACGGGACCGCTCGTTTCGTCCCGGACGGAAGCCATGATCACCCCGGAGCAAGTTAGTGCATAAGTCAGAGTTACGCGGTTCTACGAGCCGGGGCGCCCGCTCGCAGCATCGCAGAGGCATGATCGAGGCGTTTTCTCCCTGCGCCACACAGGAGGCCCGTAGATGGCCCGTCGACGCCCTCGCCAAGCCGTAGCCCGGCCCCACAGCATCGGCCCTCTACGGCTGTCTGACAGCGAGCTGGAGACCATCGAGGCAGCGGCCGAACTCGACGGCCTGTCCGTCGGAGCCTTCGCCGCGGAGGCCGCCCGGGCCGTCGCCGAGCGCGGCTACTCCCTGCCGCTCACCCCACGCGAGCAACTCGCCGAGGTGATCCAGACCCGCATCGCGCTGACCGGGTCGAGCGGGGCCTGCGAGAGGTGGCGGCCGCGCTCGACCCGTACGGCACGCCGACCTCCTGGCCGAGATCGCCACCCTGCACCCGCGCCTGGGCCCGGCCGCCCGCCGGGTCGAAGCCGCCGGCGACGCCATCGCCGAAGCGCTCCCGCGCCGTCGCCGCTGCCCCCTCCGGCACACACCCCCTCCCCCATTTGTCCAACCGTCTCGTCTCATCTCCTCGCGCGCGTCTGCACGCGTAGGGGCACACACTCCGACATGAGACACCCCTTGGACAACCCGCCTCGGGCCCCTCCGAGACCAAGATCCTTTTCCGTCGCGTACCAAGACATCCGATCTGCCCAGTCGTCAAGCGGCGATCGGGTCGTGACTGCGGAAGGCGACTTCCTCGTTGTAGGCACGCCCTTCTGGAGGCAGTAGTGCAGGCAGCCGAGCATGCGGTTGAAGGTGTTGCGCAGGGCGCTGGAGTGCCGGTCTCCGTTCGCGCGTCGGCGATCGTAGTGCGAACGAGCGCCGGCGGATCGCAGAGAGGCGAAGGCCCAGACATACCCGGCGGCTGCCAGGCGCTGGTTCCTCACCTTGCGGTGGTGGACGACCAGGCTTTTGCCCGAGGCCCGGGTGATTGGCGCGGATCCTGCGTAGGCCTTGAGCGCGCGGGCGTCGGCGAATCGGGCGCGGTCGTCGCCGAGCTCGGCGAGTACGCGGGCGCCGGTGAGTTCGCCCAGGCCGGGGAAGCTGGTGACGATGGCGGCGACCGGATGCTGGGTGAAGGCCTCGCCGGCGGCCTGGGCGAGCTCGTCGGCAGCGCGGCAGGCCGCGTCCAGCTGGAGCAGGATGGCCTGGGCCTATCGGCCAAAGGCTGCTTCGACGGCGGGGAGTTGGCGAAGCCGTTCTTCGCCGAAGTAGGCCTGGAGCTTGTCGGCCCACGCTTCGATGTTGCGCTGGCGGCCGGAGGATCCAAGGAGCGCGTGCAGGCGACGGCTGGTGAGTTTGGCGGCCGCGCCCGGGGTGGGGGGCGGCGGCGAGGATAGTGCGGGCCTCGCGCGAGGTCAGGCCGATGTTCTTAACCTGGAAGACCTTCAGTGCGGCGGGGAAGTACTCGCGCAGCAGGGAACGCAGTTGGTTGGCAAGCTGCTGGCTGTTCCAGGCCGCGTCCTGCTGGGCGCGCGCGAGGACGGTGATGACCTGCGCCAGTTCGGTGTCGCCGGGCAGCGGCCGGTGGTGGTCGGCATCGACACGCAGGATGTTGGCCAGGGTGAAGGCGTCGGCGTGGTCGGACTTCGACCGGGCTACCGTGTGGCGCTCGCGGTAGCGGGCGACGGCCATGCCGATCTCAAGTGGATTGATCGCGTAGACCCTGCGGCCGGTGGAGCGCAGGCAGGCCACCAGCAGGCCGCGGCTGGTCTCGATCGCGACGGGGATGCGGGCGTCGGGGCGGTCGCCGTGTTCGGCCAGCAGCTGGATCAGCGTTCGCCAGCCGTTGACGTCGTCGCTGATTCGGCGCTTGGCCACCAACTTCCCGGCCTCGTCGACCAGGGCGACGTCGTGGTGCTTTTCGGCCCAGTCGATCCCGCACGTGATGGTCAACGTGACTCCTTCGTAGTGTTCGTCCTGGTGAGAGCCTTGCAGGGGCACGCCACGCCCTAATGAGAGAGCTCGACGGCTCGACATCCGATCAGCAGTTCATGACCCCAGCCGGCCACCGGCCCGCGCACTGCGTGAGGGCTCGACGGGCCCCGGTATGAGTGGGCGGCGACTCCTGTGACTGGCTCATGGCACGATCCTGGCGACCATGTACAAAGGCCGGTGATGGTGGGGTGGAGCCGAGGTGCACTGCCTTGGTAGAGGGCTCGGGGCCCGGTATCTTCATAGGCTTTCACTCGGCTCCTGCCCGCCATCACCGGCCTGCTCAGCCCTGCTAGGTGCTGCCTGCGATGGGGAGTCTGGGCTCCAGTCCGAGTCGAGACATCAGCAGGGGAGAGCCGGGCCTTCTCGACATCCGCCGAGGGGCTCGGGAAGTCATTAGGTATCTTCATCGTCCGGGACGAAACGAAGGCGAGACACACCCCCTGCGGCAGGCATGGCCGACACTCCCGCGATGCCCCTCCGTGCCGGGGACACGCGCACGTCGTCGCTACCGGGCAGCAACGCGACGAGCCTTCTGGAAAGGCTCCAGAAGGCTCGTAGGAATCATGCCGAGTGGGCTATTTACACGGCTTAATTCCCGTATCAGCCGCCCATCCGGCGATAACTCTCTGCCTCCTTTCGGTGGTGTGTCCATGAAGAATCTTCAGGCACGGCTCGATCTGTGGTTCCAGCCAGGTCCAGCTTGCGCCAAACCGGATAAGAGTGACAATTGCGGATCGTGTAGTAGACGATTTTCATAGCGTAAGTGCCTGTGTCACAACCAGTAGTGAGGCAGCGTGATCACACAGTCTCGAGGCCCAAGGACGATGCGCCATGGATGAGGCCGACGGCTCCTCCGAGCGATTTCACCGTCTCGATCGGGCTGCATGAGGCCCTCCTCGTCGCGCGCATGGTCGGTATCTCGAACCCCGCCGATGAGTTTCCACACCGTCATGGGTCTACCCGTCAAAGCAGCGTTGCTCGCACCCACGGCGGTGGCACACGTAGCCTTCGGCTGGTGGGTGAGGCGAATGAAAGGACCCCCTTGATGGACTTCGTGACCTCCCAGGATGGCACCCGCCTTGCTTTCGACCGCTACGGCGACGGCCCGCCGCTGATCTACGTCGGTGGTGCTCTCAATGACCGCCGCTCCGGCGTAGCGGTTGCCGAACCACTGTCGTCACGTTTCACCCTGTACTACTACGACAGACGCGGCCGCGGTGACAGCGGAGACACTCAGCCCTTCGCCGTTGAACGCGAGATCGAGGACCTCGCAGCCCTCATCAGCGCTGCCGGCGGCCAGGCAGCCGTGTTCGGCATCTCTTCCGGTGGCGCCCTGTCCCTGCGGGCTGCCGCAGCGCTCGGACCCGGTGTTATCCCCCGCCTGGCCGTCTATGAGGTTCCCTTCACCGACGGCAGCCGCGAGGCCCTCCAGGAGCGTGCCACCTACGCCGCCGACCTGGCCGCCCTTCTGGCCGAAGGCCGCCACGGCGATGCCGTGGCACGCTTCATGAAGCTGGTCGGCACGCCCGAAGACGTGATCGCCCAGATGCGGACCGCCCCCTTCTGGCCCACCCTGGAGCCCTTCGGGCCCAGCCTCGCCTACGACTCCGAGGCCGTCCACGCCTCCGCCGGAGGCGCCATTCCCATGGAGGTGATCAAGGCCGTAGAGATCCCCGTTCTCGTCATGGACGGCGGAGCCAGCCCGCCCGCGCTGCGCGATCCTGCTCGCGCCCTGGCCGCCGCCCTGCCAAACGCCCACCATGAGACCATGCCCGGTCAGACCCACGACGTCGCACCCGAACCCCTGGCGCGCAGCCTGGCCGCCTTCCTTTAGTACCTTCTTCTAAGCCCGATGGTGATCATTGGTTGGGCTTGTGGCTGGTGAGGGCATAGCGTGCTGCGACGTCTCAGGTTTTGGTTGAGGCGTGGGTGGTGAGGTGAGTCTGCGGGCATGCCGGAACTGCGGGGCGGTGCTGCCGGACTGGATGCGGCCGCAGGCGGTGTTGTGCCGCGGGGCGTGTCGCGCGCCGTACTGGCGGTGGACTCAAGAAGCCCGAGCACGGATCAAGGAGATGCCGCAGGAGGCGCCGGCGGCCCTGGCGGTCTGCCCTGAGTGCCAGACGGAGGGGCTGGCAGGGGTGGATCTTCGTGCGGATGCGGTGATGTGTTCGGCGAAATGCCGGACTCGGGCCTGGAGGCGCCGGAAGAAGCGTTCCTGAAAGCGTCACCGTGACGGATTCTCGTACGTTTACTTGTGACAGCTAGCGTCGCTTCTCTCCCTGCTGAGATACCTCTATTACTAGGGCATTGTGACCATGAGTTATGGGGTTGAGACTCTCGGTTCGAACGGTTCGAACGGTTCGATCGGGCGAAGGGAGAGGTACTCATGGACAGCACGACCAACGCGAGCACCGGAGTCACCCTGCACACCGACACCGACACCGGCACGGCCGCCGGCCGGGTGGGCGCGGTGAGCCTGGAGCGCTACGAACAGCTCGTGGCTCGTATCCTGGAGATCGACGAGCAGCACATGGTCGCGCAATCCGAGACCGGCGACGCGACGCTGGAGATCGTGCCTATCCAGCCCGTCGGCGGCTCGCGCCCGCACACCGACCTACTGGTCGGGGCCGAGGTCTGGCTGCAGCGCCTGTCCGACGACACCCGCATCCCGGCCGCGACGCTGGAGGCTCGCCGATGGGTCTCCTCCCGCTGGCCGGCCCGACACCGCCAGCGCGGCGTCTCCTACGCCGTCCACAAGATCCTGGCCTCGATCAACGACGACGAGCTGCGGTGGGAGAAGATCCTCGACCCGCCCCTCAACCAGCGCACCCGGACGTAAGGAGTGGACCGAGGACGCGGCCAAGCGCGTCGTCGGGCACAAGGTGAACCACCCGGTGACCACGGAGGAGAAGGTGCAGGCCATCCACGACCTGGTCGTCGACGAGCAGGTCGCCTCCGCCATCGCGACCGACCTGCTGCGCCGGCCGGACGTCGCCTTCAAGGCCATGACCGACCGCGTCGCCCGGGGCGCCGTCAACCGGGCCCAGTTCGAGCACTCCCGGCAGATCGTCGAGCGCAACACGCCCCCGGCCGCCGCCCGCAGCCTGGGCGAACTGCGCACCCGCGGCGAATTCCTGTCTCTGGTCACCGCGTGCTCCGCCTTCACCGCGGCGATCAGCCGGACGATTCCTACGCTGGCCGACGTCCAGCTCCGTGACGCCGAGCAGAACGTGCTGCGCCAGCAGGTCGCCAAGGTCCGGGCGACGGCCGACTGGCTGGAGACCGTCCTGGACACCGGCAACGTGAGCATGGACGACCGCCTAGCCGCGCTCCTGCGCGGCGAGTGACCGGCCGGCAGAAGATGGAGGCATGCCATGCCGAAACCAGACCGGCCACGTCTGGCCCGCGGCGGTCGCACCCTGTCGGAGACCGTCTGTGGTGACCGGGTCTACTCCGCGTTGATGGAGGCGCGCCCGGCCGGGCTGCCCTTCAAGCAGCTCGTGGTGGCCACCCAGATGTCAGCCCATCACACCCGCAAGGGCCTCAACTACGTCAAAGACGTCCCGGCCCTGGAACGGAAGACGCCCTTGATCTGGACCCGCAAGCATGGCTTCCAGCTCTCCGACAACCCCTCGGACTGGATCGCCTTCGAGGTCGAGGCCCTATCGGCCGAGCTGACCCACATCACCCGCACCACGAAGCGGGTGTTCGCGCCGCACGCGGCCGCCCGGCCCGACGACGCGTTCGCCGAACTCGCCCTCGACTACATCTGTGGCATGAAGGCCGGGCTGACCGGCATCATCGCCGCCGGAAAGAACATCCGCTGACCGAACCATTCCGAGGGGAGCACGACCTGCGATGCGCCGGCGCCGCTACCCCTCCGACACCACCAACGCCGAATGGGCACTGATCGAGCCCCTCCTGCCGATCCCGGCCTGCCAGACCCCCAAAGGCGGCAGGCCGGAAGCCCATCCCCGGCGCGAGATCATCGACGCCATCCGCTACCTGGTCGACAACGGCTGCAAATGGCGCGCATTACCTGCCGACTTTCCGCCCTGGCGCACCGTCTATGGCTTCTCGCCCGCTGGGCTCACGCCGGTGTCCTGGATTCATCCGCGACCAGCTCCGTGAACGCATCCGCACCCGCGCCGGACGCTGCCCCCGACCCGTCACCGCGATCGTCGACTCCCAATCGGTCAAGGCCGCCGAGACCGTCGCCAAACGCGACCGCGGCTATGACGCGGCCAAAAAGATCAACGGCACCAAACGACACGTCATCGTGGACACCCGCGGCCTGCCGGTCCTGACGATGGTCACAGCCGCAGACTTCCCTGACCGCGCGGGGGCCCGGGAACTGCTACTGCGCCTGCGCCTGGCCCACCCTCAGCTGACGCTTATCGGAGGGACTCGGCCTATTCCGGCGAGCTCGTCACCTGGGCTGAACACCGCCTGAGGTTCACTCTGAAGATCGTCAACCGGCCGCCCGGCAAACCCGGCTTCGTCGTGCTCGCCCGCCGTTGGATCGTCGAGCGCACCCTGTCCTGGCTGATGCGCGCCCGCCCGCAACTGCCGCGACTACGAACGTCTGCATGCCCACAGCGAAGCGCATCTCACCCTGGCGGCCATCACCCTTATGAGTCGGCGCCTGATCCGCCGATCGCCCCGACGAACGATCACAGCGGCCTGTTAGCGTCGCGCGAAGGCGTCACACCGTGACACCTTCAAACGCGAACGGCTAATCCGAACGCGAAGAACGGGCCCGCAACACGATCAACCGCGCGGGCGGATCACCGTGCCGCTCTCGCCACGCCGCCGTCCGGCAGCGGCTGGAGCAGAACTGAGCGTCCACCCGCTTCTGCAGCGTGATCCACCAACTGCGCCCGCACACTGGGCACGTCGCCGATGGCCGCTGCTTGGCCATGTCTCGGGACGCAGGCCCCCGCCTCAACCCGTTGGCCACGATCTCGGCCAGAGCCGCGTCATACTCCTCACGCCGCCGGCAGCGGGCTCGCCAGCTGTGTGATCGGCAGGCCGACGAGCAGAAACGCCGTGACGACCGCGCTGTCACCGCCAGCTCGGTCCCACAGCCCTCGCACACACGGACATCGGCTCGCCGACCCACAACGCGATTCTCACGCGCTGTCACAGCCCTCGCTAGGGCCTACCACCTTGAGAAACAGGCACTCAGCGTACGCCGCATCCCGCCCACCCACATTCCTCTACGCCAGGCCCCGAGGCGGTGTATACCCCTCCCCTGCCTCTAGCGCAGGGAGACGGGGATAGGTGAAATGCGGTCGACACCAACCAAAGGCGAGCAGCCCGAGCTGACCACAACGACCGCTCGGTCCTGCCATCTCAGCGACAACAGGACCTGCGCGGTCAGGCATGGCGTGTGATCATCCTGCGGATAACCCACGCACTGTCTGGTTACGCGTCGAGGGAACGCCAAAGAACACGTTGTTCGGATTGCTGGCGTCAGGTTCCGAAGACGTCCGCGCTAATACCTGAAGTCGTGTGCGTTGATGTTGCATAGGACACTCCGGGCACCGTCCCATCTGGCGCTGACGTTGATGCCGCTGCTGCCGTGCTGACCGACCTGATCGCTGGACAACTCCGAACCGATGCCCGTGCACTGGCGACTGATCAGCGACCAGGCCGTGCTGAGCCATCCCCGCGTGATCGCCACCGCGGAGATCGGATTGGTCTCACAGTCCTTGTTTGCCGGTGGCCCAGTACGGCTTGGTGGTGATGGCGCGGCGCGGCAGGATCCCGCGGTCGACGAGCGTGCGGCGTTGGCGCTGGAGGGATTGGGCGTGGCCGAGCAGCAGCGCGCCGTCGACACCGGCGAGTTCGCCGTTCGCGGCGCTGTGTTCCAGCCAGGTCTGGAGCGCGGCGCCCGGTGCTTGTCCGGCGGGCAGGAAGCGGTGTCGGGGCCAGCGCTCGGCGAGGAGTTGCAGGGCGTCGGACGGCGCTTCGATGACGACGATGTCTTCCGCGCCGGCGTAGGCGTCGATGGTGCCCAGTGTGCAGCCGTCGCCGAGGTAAAGGCGTGAGGTGCCGTGTTCGCGCAGGGGCCGGTAGCGTCCGGTCAGCACCGTGACCTCGGTGCCGGCGCGCAGGCCGCGGATCCAGCGGGTGCCGGGGCCGCCAGCCTGGGCAGCGCCCAGGATGGTGACGTGTTCGGGGTCTTGTGCGTCCACCGTCCACAGGGTGTAGCGGCGGCCTTGAGTGGGGGTGACGCGGACCTGGATCTCGTGGCCTGGGTGCCAGCCGCCGGGCGGCGCTTCGGCGCGTAGGCCCACTTCGACGAATCCCGGGGCGGGTTCGCCGCGGCCGAGAACGTGTGCGCGACGGCCCATGAGGGATTCGGCGAGCTTGCCGATGAGTGGGGGCGCCTGAGGCATGGGTGGTGTCCTTTCCGGTTGATGCGGTCGGTAGGCCGGCATCGGGCCGCCGCGCCGGGGAAAGTTCGACTGGCGATGGGTGACCGCCACGGCCGTTACGTCCGTCGGGGTGGGGGGACATGCCTGGCACACTACACCGTTTAGTGTAGTACTACACCGGTCGGTGTAGGTTTGTGCCGTGGACAACATGGCGGACACCGGCAAGCAGGTACGCGAAGGGTCACAAGCGAAGAGGGCGGCCATCGTCTCCGCCGCCCGCGAACTGTTCGCGCGCCAGGGGGTGGACGGCGTCAGCATGGACGCCGTTGCCGCCCACGCGGGCGTCTCCAAACGCACCGTCTACGACTACTACGGCGACAAGAACCGCCTGTTCCTCGCCATCCTGTCCGACACCTCCGCCGCCCTGAACGCCTCCGTCCAGCACGCCCTGGACCGCCACCTGCCCACCGGCGGAAGCATCACCACAGTCCCCGAACTGCAGAACGCGATCACCGCGTTGGTCCTCGAACTCGGCAGGACGCTCGTCGGCTCCGCCGACTACGCCGCAGCGTTCGCGCTCGTCGCCCAGCGGCGCTGGCGGGAGCCGGGCAGCCGGGACGACCTCGTGACCGTGTCCGCCGAAGACGCCCTCGCCGAACGCCTCGCCCACTTCACGAACGCCGGACTCTTGGACACCAACGACCCGCGAACGGCTGCCTCCCACCTGGCCGCCCTGACCATCCTGCTGGCCTACAACGACCAGCCCGACCCCGCCACCGCCGACCACGACCGCATCCGCCAGATCATGACCGACGGAGCCCGAGCCTTCATTCGCGCCTACGCCGCCCGCTGACCCGATCCCCCGCGCGGCGCGTCACCGGCCTGCGGACGGACGCGATGCTCGCTGTCGCGGGTGACGGCGTGGAGCACGCCAGGTCGGTGATGGAGGCGCATCCGATCAGGACGAAGTCGCAGCCGACGCCGAGGATGGCCTCTGAAAGGATTTCTCGGTGGAGGAACTCGTGGCCCTGGGCGGTCGGCCGTGCCGTACGACTCCAGCGAAGCGTTTCATAAACGAACACCTGTGAAACAGCGCCTCCGGCTGTGCACGGCCAGGGCGGCCCGAGGTCGAGGTCACCGGACAGCAGCTCGACGCTAGCACGGCGACCGGTCAGGAACAGCGGGCCGGTACGGCGGCCGTCCAGCCGGGCGGTGGCGGTGCGCCAGACGATGACGTCGGCGGCACCCTTTGGCGCGGACCCGGACGCGGCGATCACGGCGGGGGGACGCTGGAGCAGATCGGCGCCCTGTGCGGCTCGGGCCGCCGAGCGGCCTGGATGCGCCGAAACCGCCTCCGAGCACGCGCACAGGTCTTTACGCACTTAGGGCAGCTGGCCGCCCCCTCTATGTCAAGCCGTGGGCCGCAGGTCTTGCCGAGCCCATTCCTCGAAGCTGGTGAGCGAGAGGCCGAGGTCCCTGGCGTACTGCGGGCGGGCTGGCCCGCTATGTTCATCCACTCGTGTGAGGTACCCATCGCCGGCATTCCGGCGGCAAGTGCCTGCTGCTCGATCATGCAGCGCGATGGCCGGGAACGCACGTCGCCGGTGAAGGTCGGGCCGCCGAACTGCTCTACGGCCACGTCGTTCTGTCTGGAGATCGACTGGTGACCCGACAAAGGCGCGTTCAGCATCTCCGCCTCAACACCAAGGGCTGCCGGCAACCGGGCCAGCAGGGATCTGACGTCTCCTGCTCGTCCAGCAGCTCAACCCACCCAGCGGCCGTCGACGGCCCGGTCGGCCTTGCCGTACCAAGTGTGCGGCCCCGGCCAGTCGACCGCAGCGAGTGCCGAGCTGGGCGGACCGGTGGCCACTGGCCGGGGCAGGCCCGCCTCCACCTCGAGCTGCAGCCACCGCATGGCGCTGCGGACCTCCTGCGTGACCACCGCTCATGAGTCCAGGACGAGGCGTCCAGAGAGGCGGCCGGCGCGGGGCCGCCGGCCCGGGAACCGGCGGTCCCTACATCCGGCCCGCAAGACCATTCGCATCCAACCGCTTCGCAAGACGCAGCATCGATCATGCTCGCATGCAAGCGAACAAGATCGCCTGGTCGGCCGCGCTGCTCGCGCTGACCACGACATTCACCTCCGTTGCCGCACCCGCGTCCGCCTCAGCCGCGCCGATCGCCTACAACAGCGACTTCAACGGCGACGGCTACAACGACCTGGCCGTGGGCATGCCGTCCTACCCGGCTGTCTCAGGAAGCAGCAACACCGGCCTGATCACCGTCCTGTACGGCGGCCCGGACGGTTTCACCGGGCACTCCCACCTGCGCCCGGAACCCGGCTGCATGCTCTACTCGATCAACACTCCCTGCTCGGGATGGGGCTTGGCGCTGACCGCGGCCGACACCGACGGCAACGGAAGAACCGACCTGATCTCCAGCGGCTATCGATCGCGTCAGATCCACTCCTGGACCAGCGGCAACGACACCACCCGCCAGCTTGAAACCGGCCCCAACCACATGGAGTCGCTGGCCTTCGGGCTGGCCGACCAGGGCGACCTGCGTCCCGACATCGTGGGCATCTACCGGTCGGGCTACAACCAGGCGCTCGGCGGCTGGTACAACGGCGGCGCCTTCGAGGCCAACAAGCTCAGCCCCACCCGTTCCCTCACCGCCCGGTCCGCGGTGATCGGTGACATCCACGGCGACGGGGGACTGGAGGGCATGTGGGTGGGCTGGGACTCCCTCGCCAACACCGGCACCCACCTGTGGTACAGCGGCGACCTGCGCAATCCGTCCCCCGATCCGCACGTCATGGGCAGCCCCCAGGCGTGCGAGGCCGCACCCGGCACGACCAGGCTGGCCTGCCCGAAGCCCGACTCCAAGCTGGTGCTCGGCGACGTGAACGGCAACGGCTACCGCGACCTGATCATGGTCACTCCCAGCACCGGCACCATCAACGTCTGGTACGGCGACAAATACGGCGCCGGCATGTACGGAGTCGGCTTCACCGCTCGCGACCTGACCTGGCTGACCAGCCTCTCGCCGAGCGAGGGGAGCCGTACCCCGAGCCTGGCCGCCGGCGACTTCAACGGCGACGGCTCGGCCGACCTCGTCATCGGCCTTCCCTACGCCACGGTGTCCGGCGTGGACCGGGCCGGCGCGGTCGCCCTCATCCCCGGCTCGCCGGTCGGCCCTGCCCTGTCCCGCACGCAGATCATCACCCAGGACGGCATCGCCCCTCCCGGCGCCGACCCCACCGGCGACCCGGTCAGCGAGCAGTCGGTCTCCGGCGACGCCTTCGGCCTGTCGGTCTCGATCATCGACCTCACCCGGGACGGCAAGGGCGAACTCGTGGTGGGCGCGCCCGGCAAGAACGCCTTCCAGGGCATGCTGGCCGTCCTGCCCGGCACCGCCACCGGCATCCCGGCCGGCGGCCAGGTCGTCCATGCCGCCGCGGCCGGGCTCGGCGAGGCCGGCCGGTTCGGTTACGCCCTGCTGCACTGAGCCGTCCGACTTACCGCCTGTGGCATGTCAGTACCTCACGCACCGTTCGGCAATCATTGGAGGCGAGTGATCATTTCGTGCCGCAAGGCAGGGAACGCTCCGGCGTTGCATGATCATGCAGAATCGCCTCCGAAAAGCGGACATCAGGGCATAAATCTTCGATTCGTTCATGCATGGGATTAGCTGTCTGCGTTTGCGCAGGTCAGCCTTATGCAATCCCGGGCAGAGCGGATTCTGGCTGGTGTCGACCTCGGAGGGGGCGCACAGCGCTTCGCCACCGCCAGCCCCCTTCGCTCGTAGAGATCACGCACCGTGCCTATCTGCTCCCGCCTTCCAGACCCGGACTGCGCCGTCGCCACTAGCGCTGGCCAGCAGGTGACTGTCAGGGCTCCACGCCACCGCGTTCACCGCGCCGTCGTGGGCGGTGAGTGGCTGGCCTTCTTCGCTCCCGACAACCTGCCGCGCCAGGTCCTGGCCGGACAGAGCGACCTCGACGAGCTCCAGGTTGACCAGACTCTGGTTCTGCTGGTCTCATACAGCCTCACCACCGTGAGCACCCAAGACGTCCCGGACGCGCGAGCGTCCGGCGGCGGAATGAGCGGTCAGGCCGTAGCGGGCCGGCTCATCCAGGCGCCGCAGCGGGGCACCGCAGCCTCCAACTCCAGCCGGCCGAGCTCAGTGCTGCTGCGCCCGCGCCTGGTCCCTGCGGCCCGCCGGGTCAAGGCCGCCGGTGACGTCATGCCTGAAGCGCTCCCCCGCCGCCGCTGACCCTGGCACGCTCCCCGCCCCTCTCCACCTTTGTCCAATCGTCTCGTCTCATCCTTCGCGCGCGTCTGCACGCGTAGGGGCACGCGCTGAGACATGAGACAAAGCCGTTGGACAACGGGCCCGGGTTCCCTCCGAGACCATGATCTTTTTCCGGTGCGTACCTAGCTGACGCAGTCTTGGGTGCTGCTTCCCAGAGCCACCCCGGCGACGATGCCGTCCTTCTCGGGGAAGAACTCGTAGTAGGCCTTCGGGTTGCCGGGGACGGAGACATAGGGCCGGCCGGTGTCCAGCACGAACTTCAGCCGCGGGTAGGCCTTCTTGACCTGCTTCATCGTGGAGCCGATGCCGATGCCCTCAGGGGTCTTGACGCCCCTGGGCGCGAAGATGACCGCGACGCCGACCTTTTTGGAGATGTACAGGCCCACCCGGGACTTGCCGGTGGGGTGCGCCCTGAAGTACCACCCCGAGCATGTTCCCCCAGCGGCGGTCCGCTTGCGCGCCACCTTTCCGGTTGTTTTGGCCTTCTTCGCGCTCATCCCGAGCTTGACCTTGCCGTACCCGTAGGGTCCCAGCGTGGGCCGAGCGTCCTGAGCAAGCGCGGGCGTCCCCGAGGCGAGGAGCGCCCCGCCGGCCAGCACCGCGACAAGCACCTTCTTCATGACGGCCCTCCTTCTCTACTCGCGAGCCGTACGCCTCCTTTGGACTGACGGCCGGGAGAAGAAGTTCACCAGATGAAACGTCTGGTATCGCTCGCTGAGAGCGGCCTCACGATCGCCATGCGCTGGATGCTCGAGGAAGGGAGCTGGGGGCGATCGACGGTCCGGTAGCTGACGCGGTCGACGGACCCGAGCGTCGTGATCGAGCGCAAATATTCTCTACCACTCTCGAGGCCGGCCCGCCCGGCCGGTGGCCACCGACCGGCTCTACACGGTGGCGTTCGGCTCGGACGGCCTGCTGGCCTCGGGCGGCGTCGACGCCACGGCGCGACTGTGGGACATCGACCCCGAGCGGGTCGCGCGACGGGCCTGCGCACTGGCCCACCCCGCGATCACTCGGCCGCAGTGGGAGCGACACCTGCCCGGCGTGCCGTACCAACCGCCCTGCCACTGAGAGCCGCACCAGGCGCTTCGCGAGTCGAGTCACCCACCTGGCACCCCTTCAGGCGGCTCGGCGATGAGGGAGGTCATCTCCGCACTCTGAAGTCACGGAATTCGGCGAGGACATCGAACCCGGCCAGACCGACCCGGCCCACGCCTTCTGGGTCGACTCCGGGCACCTCGCGCCGGGACACCTGCCGGCCGTCCAGATAGAAGGTGTAGGTCGAGCCCTTCCTGGTCACCTTGAGCGTGTGGAAGTCATCGGGGTCGAAGCCGAACGGCCAGGAGATGCGCTCCCAGCTGAACGCGCCCTTCTCCATCACCAGGACGGTGAGCTTGCCGTCCGCGGTGAGCGGTTCGACGTAGTAGCCGATGTCGTTGCCGGGCTCGGTGTTGGAGAACAGCAAGCCGTACTTCGGAGTCTTGTCCCGGCGGCCGTACTCGAGCAGGCGCGTGCGGACCGAGAGCGTGAAGCTGGTGCTCATCGGCCGCTTCGTCCACATCAGGAACCCCCAGCCGGGGCCGGTGGGTTCTTGGGGGTATCCGGTCAGCTTGGCGCTGCGTGGGCCGGTGATGTCCCACTCCGACACGTCACCCCTTGTATCCCAGCGTCCAGACGCTGCAGGGCGTCGGGTGGGGGTGCCCGTCGGGGTGGGCGTGGGAGTGGCGGCCGGCGAGGGGGTCGGGCTTGTGCTCGGGGTGGCCTTCCGGGCGGAAGCCGGCGGGGTCGTACCGGTCGGCGTGCCGGGCGCCAGCGTGGCAGGAGCCAGCGGGGCTGAGGCTGACAGGCCGAGCGTGGTGGTGGCCGCTGGGTCTGCGACGGCGTGCGGCCCGGTCAAGGGCGCCGGCCACAGGACGTAGGCCGCACCCACCGCCACCGCCACCCCGGCCGCCGCCGCCGCGGGCCGTCCCCACTTGGTGGTACGGCGGGCAGCCTGGTCTGGTCTGGGCGCCGCCGGTGTGGTGTCACGGCGAGAAACCCCGGCTTCGCCCGGGCCGCTGTCCCCGTGAGGGCCACTGGGCACGCGGTCCCGGGGAGGCGTCACGGGTGCGGCGGCTGGAGAGCCGTCCATCAGCGCGTGCCAGGCCGTCTGTGCGTCAGGGCGCAGCGCGGGATCCTTCTGGAAACACGCCTTCAGCACGTCGTGCAGCGGCTCACCGATGGCCTGGAGGTCAGGCTCGACGGTGAGGACCCGGTGCATGACCGCAGGGACGGAGTCGAGACCAAAGGCGGGCGAACCGGTGGCGGCGTAGACCATCGTCCCGGCCCACGAGAACAGGTCCGAGGCGGGCCCGATCTGCTCGGCCCGAATCTGCTCGGGCGACATGTACCCGGGCGAGCCCACCACGCTGCTGGCGGTGACGGAGGAGGCGTCCAGCGCCCTGGCGATGCCGAAGTCGATCACCCTGGGCCCGTCAGCGGCGAGCAACACGTTGGAAGGCTTGAAATCGCGGTGCACGATGCCCGCCCGGTGGATGGAGATCAGCGCGGTCATGGTCGCCACCGCGAGCCGTACCAGATCGTCGCCGGTCAAGGGGCCACGCGTGCGTACGGCCTGCTGGAGGGAGACGCCCTCGACCAGTTCGGAGACGATGTACGGCACCGCGCCCGCGAATCCGACGTCGAGCACGCGTGCCGTACAGAACTGGGCCACCCGGCGGGTCAGCTCGACCTCACGCTGGAAGCGCTGCACGGCGGCGGCGTCACCGGCGAAGCGGGCGTGCAGGACCTTGGCCGCGATGGCGGTGCCGTCCGGCGCCCGTCCGGCGAAGACGGAGCCCTGGCCGCCCTCGCCGAGGAAACCGAGAAGCGTGTAGGGGCCCAGCGCTGTCGGATCCCCCTGGCGCAGTGGCTGCATGAAGGGGATCTTAGGATGAATCAGGTACGAACCAGCGCCGGAGCCGGCATTCCATCAGATCACGCAACGCGCCGGGATGGCCGGTGGCGATGACGGGCCGATCAGGTTCTGCGTGAGATGACCATGAGGTATTCGCAGGGCGCGTTCGTCTCGCGACGGTGAGGGTCAGCCCGGTGGAGACCTGGGCGGGGAGGTGATGGACGATCATCTCTGCCCCTCCCGCGCCCGCGGCCGCTCGAAGCCCGTTTCCGGGTCACGGGACGAGTGTGGCTGCGCATGACCACGGCCACCCGGACGCGGCGGTGTCCGGCGCTCCGATCAGGTCCGAGAGCGACGCGTCGAGCGCGAGCATGTGACCGATGTGGCCACATCACCCACCGGCACGAAGACCACGTGAGCGGTTTGATCGCGCCGGATGGCTCCGAAGCGTTCGCCAGCCTCGAGCGCGCGTGGATCGGCGCGGGCGACCTCTCGGTGTTCACCGGGCGGCTCGAGCCGATCCACGACCGGGTCGAGCCGGTGTCGGCGTGTGCCGCTCTGTCCGGCGCCGTCAGAGGAAGCCGTTCCTTAGGCAGGCGATGGCGCCCAACGGTGCCGGGGCCGGCGGGGATGCGGACACTCCCCCGCGCTCCAGCGGGCTGGTCCGGCAACCGCCACCGCTGGCTTCGCCGAAATCGGGTAGTTGACATCGACTACTCGGGGACTGATAGTTGATCCTGACTACAGGAGCCCCGATGCCGAAGCCGCGCAAACCCGCGAACCTGCTGGCCCTGGCCGTAATGTCGTACCTGAGCTGGCGGCCGATGCACCCGTACGAGCTGAGCCGTACGCTGCGGGACCACGGAGACGACCGCAGCATCAAGTTCACCCACGGATCGCTCTACATGGTGGTCGGCCAGCTCCTCAAGGCGGGGCTGATCGCCGAGGTGGAGACCAGCCGCCAGGGGCAGTTGCCGGAGCGGACCGTGTACAGCCTGACCGAGGCGGGGCGCCTGGAGCTGCGCGACTGGCTGCGCGAGCTGGTCGAACAGCCCAGGCACGAGTATCCCGGCTTCGTCGCGGCACTGTCGCTGATCGGGGCGCTGCCTCCGGACGAGGCCGTGGCGCTGTTGCGTGGGCGGCTGGAGCGGCTGGCCGAGCGGCGCAAGGAGACCGTGGCGCTGATCGACGGCACGCTCAGCTCCGGCCTTCCGGAGCTGTTCGTCATCGAGGAGGAGTACCGGCTCGCGGTGCTCGACGCCGAGATCGCCTTCGTCGAGCGGTTCGTCCGCCGCATCGTGGAACCCGGGACGGGCTGGCGCGACGCGTGGGCGCGGGCGCACGGCCGCTTCGCGACAGGGGGTGGGCCGCCAGGCTGACCCGAAAACGATCTCGGCCGAGGTGCGGGAACACCACGGCCGAGGTCGCCTCGTACTGATCCCGCGGGAACGGAACCGGTCGCACGAGATAGGCAACCACCAGCGTAGCCGGAACTCTCCTCCGCGGGATGTCTCACCACGAGCCTGCTCTCTGGAGGAGTTCTGTCATGTTCCTTGCCGTTCGTCCGCCGTTAGCCGCCCGCTGGGCCGCTCTCGGCGCGGTAGCCGGTCCTGCCCTGTTCGAGCTGTCCTGGCTCGTGCTCGGCTTCCTCAGTCCCGGGTACACGCTCTTCGGCCACCGGTTCGCCGGCTATTCGCCCATCAGCCAGCCGGTCAGCGGGCTCGGCATGGGCGCGACCGGACCGTACATGAACGCGGCGTTCGTCGTCACCGGCGTCATGCTGATCGTCGGCGTGGCCGGCGTCTTCCGTACGATCCAGCCGCCCGCCCGTACGACCGTCACCGTGCTGCTCTCGCTCTCCGGAGCCGGGCACATCATCTGCGGGCTCTTCGATCTGGAGCACGTGCTGCCGCACTCCCTCGGCTACCTGCTGGCCATCGGCGCTCCGGTGATCGGTTTCGCGGCTGCCGGGGCGTCGCTGCACCGCCTGCCGGAGTGGCGCCGGTCAGGCATCTGGTTGCTGGCGGCAGGCCCGCTGACGCTGGTCCTGCTCGTCGCGTTCTTCCTGACCTTCCGGCAGACCCCGGACGGAGCCGAGCACGGGTTCGCCGGTCTGGTGCAACGGCTGGGCATCGTCGAGGTGCACGCCTGCTTCGCGGCCATGGGGTGGCTGGCGTTCCGGGGACGGAGGCGGTCGTGAGGATCATCCTGCCGCGCGTGGCGGCTGTGGTGGCGCTGGTGGTCGCGCTCACCACCAGTCCGGCGCCTGCCGTCGCGTCCGCCACCTGCAGTGAGATGCGCGTGCCGGTCGCGACCGCGGTGGACCAGCCCGCACGCCATCGAATCTGGGGCCGGCTGTGCCTCCCCGCGGGCCGTACCGCCACCACGGTCCACGTGCTCGTCCACGGCCTGAACTACAGCCACGTGTACTGGGATTTCCCCTACCGCCGCCACCACTACTCCTACGTCGAGCGGGTCGGCCGGGCGGGTCACGCGACGTTCAACCTCGATCGCATCGGTGTCGGCCGCAGTTCCCACCCGGCCAGTGGCGAGGTGACCACGCAGTCCAACGCCCTGGCCGTCGCCCAGGTGGTCGCCGCGTTGCGGGCGGGCACGGCCGGACGGCGGCCGTTCGCCAAGGTGCTGCTCGTCGGGCACTCCTACGGCGCCGAGGTCGCGATACTCGCCGCCTCCCGCTTCCACGCCGCCGACGCCCTGGTGCTCACCGGCACCTCCCGCCTCAAGTCGCCCTCCGCGGCGGCGCTCGCGGCCCGGTACGGCCAGCCGGTGAGCGAGGTGCCGCGACTGGCCGCGCAGGTGCCCGCGGGAGACGACGGCTATGTCACGGTTCGAGACGAGCAGCGGCCCGCGCTCATGTACCACCGGCCGGCCGCCGACCCCGAGGTCATCGCGCGGGACAGCGCCACGAAGGAGACCAACACGATCAGCGAGCTGATGACCATCGGCGACGCCGCCGCCCCCGGGGTGAGCGAGGCCGTCTCCGTGCCGGTGTTGTTCGTCGTCGGCGACCGGGACCGCCTGATCTACGCCGCCGACGCCAACGACTGCAGCTCACCGGCCGCCCTCGTGCGAGACCAGCGGCCGTACTACCCGGGCGCGCCCCGGGTGGACGCCGTCGTGCTGGACGACGTCGGCCACGCGATCAACCTGCACCGCAGGGCTCCCATGGCGTACAGCAGGATGCTCGACTGGATCACCCGGAACGGCTGAGAGCAACGACCTCGTCCATAGCCGGGATCGAGGCGCGACGGCGGTGCCGATCTCGGGCAGGTGGTCGCGGCGGCCGCGCGCAAGGCGGTGATGTCCTGACCCCCCTTCACGGCCTTCGCGGCAGGCTCACGGTGACCACCAGGCCGCCGCCGTCCCGCGGCTCAGCCCGGACGGTTCCGGCGTGGGCGTCCGCGATGGCCCGCACGATGGACAGGCCCAGGCCGAAGCCGCGTTCCCCGCCGTCCCCGGCCGGCGGCCGGTTGTCCTGAAGCCGGCGGAACGGCTGGAACAGCGCCGCCACCTCGTACCGGGGAATCACCGGCCCGCTGTTGGCGACCTCCAGCATCGCCAGGCCGTCCTCGGTCCAGGTGCGCACCGACAACCACGCGCCGGCCTCGCGCACGTTGTGCCTGATCGCGTTCTCCACGAGGTTCTGCACCAGCCGTTCCAGCAGGTAGGGGTCGCCTGCCACGGGCGCCTCCGCCAGGTCGGCGGACGAGACCTTCACCGGGCCCTCCCCCGCCGTCGTGACGAGCACGGTGCCGGCGACGTCGTCCAGATCGACGGGATGGCGTTCGGTCACCTCGTTCTCGCTGTCGGCGAGGATCAGCAGGCCGTCGACGAGCCGCGCGTGCCGGTCGTTGACGGCGAGCAGCGCCCGGCCCAGCTCCCGCGCGTCGGAGGAGGCTCCCGGCCGGGTGACGGCCACCTCGATCAGCGCGCTCTTGACCGCCAGTGGGGTGCGCAGCTCGTGCGAGGCGCTGGCCACGAAGCGGCGCTGGCCGTCGAACGAGCCGTCCAGACGCTCCAGCATCAGGTCGAACGTGTCGGCCAGTTCCTTGATCTCGTCGCGCGGCCCGGTCAGCGCGATGCGCTCGTGCAGGCCGCGTCCCATCCCACCGGCGATCCGGCGGGCGGTCTCGGTGATCCGGTGCACGGGGGCCAGCACCCGTCCGGCGAACGTCCACGCGAGCGCACCGCCGGCCAGGCCCACGCCGCCGAGCGCGACGCAGCCCATGGTGAGCAGGGAGTCGAGCAGGTCCTCACGGTACTGGCGCTGCTGCGCCTGGATCTGCGTGACGTACTCGCGCAGCCCGACCTGCCTGCCGTCCACCTCGATCTGCCCGGCGAGCTGGAGCTGGGTGCCGTCCAGGCCCGCGGCGAGCGCCGGGTATCTGCTCGCCAGCCCGTTGTCCATCTGCTGGGCCACCAGCAGATAGGTCACCGCCAGCAGGACGATCCCGCCGGCCAGCAGCAACCCGCCGTACACGAGGGTGAGCCGTAGGCGGAACGTCATGGGATCCGGTACCCCTTCTCCGGCACGGTGATCACCACGGGCGGGTCGCCGAGCTTCCTGCGCAGCTTCATGATGGTGACGCGCACGACGTTCGTGAACGGGTCGATGTGCTCGTCCCAGACCCGTTCGAGCAGGTCCTCGGCCGACACCGCGGCGCCCTCGGCCCGCAGCAACTCGGTCAGCACCGCAAACTCGCGGTTCCCGAGGACGACCGGCCGCCCGTCGCGCCGCACCTCGCGACGGGCCGGGTCCAGCCGGATCCCGGCGCGTTCCAGCACGGGCGGTGCGGCCGGGCGCGAACGGCGGGCCAGCGCGTGCACCCGGGCGGACAGCTCCAGGAACGCGAACGGCTTGGGCAAGTAGTCGTCGGCCCCGATGGACAGCCCGGCCACCCGGTCACGCAGCCGCCCGGCGGCGGTCAGCATCAGCACCCGCGCACGCGAGCGCGACTCGACGATCCACCGGCACACCTCGTCGCCGTGCACGCGGGGCAGATCCCGGTCGAGCACGACCACGTCGTAGTCGTTGCTGTACACGCGCTCCAGCGCAGCCTGCCCGTCGTAGGTCACATCGACCGCGAACGACTCGCGGCGCAGCCACTCGGCGATCCCGTCCGCGATGATCCGCTCGTCCTCAACCACCAGAACCCGCACGGGCGTCCCCTCTCCTCGGTCGCGCCCATCCTCCGCCCCGGCAGGTGAAGCGGGCGTAACCCCGGCCCGAGTTACGTCGTGGATACCGCCGCGTGGATTGACTGCGGCCCATCGACACCGACGAGGAAAGGACGAACCCATGTGGCGACGTGGAGGGGTGACCCTGGCATTGGCCGTACTGCTGATCGGGAGCGCCGCCTGCGGCGGTGCGGAGCCGGCCGCGACCAAGCCTGCCACGGGCGGGAGCGCCGCGCCCGACGCGCAGAACGCCGACAAGGCCCGCAAGTTCTCCCAGTGCCTGCGGGAGAACGGCATCCCCGGCTTCCCTGACCCAGGCCCCGACGGAAAGCTGCCCGCGGCGCCGCTGCGCGGCCTGTCGGTGGACGAGGCCACGCAGGAGAAGGCGTTGAACGCCTGCCGTGAGCACATGCCGAGCGGCATCCTCGGCGGCCAGCAGGATCCACAGGTCCAGGACCAGCGCAGGAAGTTCGCGCAGTGCATGCGCGACAACGGCGTCTCCGGCTTCCCCGACCCCGATCCGAACGGAGGATTCGGCGATCAGAGCCGGTTCGACACCGCCGACCCGTCGGTGCGGAAGGCGACCGAGGCCTGTGAGCCGCTGCTCGTCCAGGACGGCGGCCGATGAAGCGCCGCACCCGCCTGGCCGCGGGCATCGGGGCGGTGACCGTGGTGGTCGCGGCCGGCGTCGCGACCGCGAAGGGCTTCGGCGGGGCCGAGGCGGGGACGCCGGCGCGCAGCGCCCTGCCGCCCGCGACCGCGCAGATCACCCGCGTCACGCTCACCCAGACCGAGAAGGTCCCCGGCACCCTCGGGTACGGCACGCCCACGGTCGCCGCCGCGCACGGGCTGTCCGGCACCCTCACCTGGCTGGCGCCCGAGGGCCGGCACGTCACGCGCGGCAAGGCGCTCTACAAGGTGGACAACGAGCCGGTCGTGCTGCTGTACGGCAAGCTTCCGCTCTACCGCGAGCTCGGCCCCGGCCTGTCGGGACCCGACGTGGAACTGGTCGAACGCAATCTGAAGAAGCTCGGCTACGACGGGTTCACCGCGGACGACGACTACACCTCCGCCACGGCGGAAGCCGTACGGGGCTGGCAGGACGACCTCGGCCTGCCGGAGACCGGCACGGTCAAGCCCGGCCAGGTGCTCGTGGCGCCGGGCGCGGTGCGCGTCACCGACCACAAGGCGACACCCGGCGCCCCCGCGCGCGGGGCCGTGCTCAGCCACACCGACACCACCCGGTCCGTCGTGGTCCACCTGGACGTGGCCAAGCAGGAACTGGTCAAGAAGGGCGCCAGGGCCACGGTCGAGCTGCCGGACGACACCACGGTGCCCGGGCGGGTGACCGGCATCGGCACGGTCGTCGCCGGGCAGGCCGCCAAGCCGGACGAGCCGACGACCGTGGAGGTCACGGTGTCGGTCAAGGACGGCAAGAAGCTGGGCGACCTGGACGGCGCTCCGGTGGAGGTGATCCTCCAGGCGGAACGGCGCGAGAACGTGCTGGCCGTACCCATCAACGCGCTGGTCGCGCTGCCCGGCGAGGGGTACGGCGTGCAGGTCGTCCAGGGCACCAGCACGTCCTACGCCCGGGTCGAGACCGGCATGTTCGCCGAGGGCAGGGTGGAGATCTCGGGCACCGGGCTGGCCGAGGGCATGACCGTGGGGGTGCCCGCATGAGCGAATCGGCGGAGCACACGACCTCGTCCGGGACAGAGGTGATCGGGTTGCGGGAGGTCTCCAAGCTGTACCCGGGCGGCGTCGCGGCCCTGTGCGGGGTGTCGCTCACCGTACGGCGCGGCGAGCTCGTCGCGATCGTGGGCCCGTCCGGATCGGGCAAGTCCACCATGCTCAACATGATCGGCACCCTGGACCGGCCGACGGCCGGAACGGTCGCGATCGACGGCTGGGACGTGGCCGCCCTGTCGGACCGTGAGCTGTCGGCGCTGCGGGCGGCGACCATCGGGTTCGTCTTCCAGCAGTTCCATCTGGCCTCGGGGGTGCCGATCGTCGACAACGTGGCCGACGGACTGCTGTACGCGGGCGTCCCGCTCGCCCGGCGGCGCGCCCGCGCGGTCGAGATGCTGGAACGGGTCGGGCTCGGCCACCGGATACGGCACGAGCCGCACGAGCTTTCGGGCGGGGAACGACAGCGGGTCGCCATCGCCAGGGCGGTCGTCGCGGGCCCCGTCCTGCTGCTGGCCGACGAGCCCACCGGGAACCTGGACACCGCGGCGGGGACGATCGTGATGGAGCTGCTGCGTGAGCTGCACGCGGCCGGTACCACCGTGGTGATCATCACGCACGACCGGGAGATCGCGGCGTCACTGCCCCGGCAGGTGGAGATGCGCGACGGCCTGATCATCCAGGACTCGGTATCGATGGCGGTGAACGCCTCATGAACGGCCGGGACAACACAAGCGGCCCGGAGGGCATCGGCGGCCGGGGTGACGGGGTGCGGGCCGCGGAGAGCCGATCCCTGCGCACGGTGCCCGGTGAGACGACGCGGAACCGGCGGCGGCCGGTGCCGGCCCGGTTGCGACCGCGCGACGTCGTCAGGGTCGCCGGCGCCGGACTCCGCGCCCGGCCGATGCGCGTCTTCCTGTCGGCCCTCGGCATCGCCATCGGCATCGCCGCGATGCTGGCCGTCGTCGGCATCTCCACCTCCAGCCAGGAGCACCTCAACCGCAGACTGGCCGCCCTGGGCACGAACCTGCTCACCGTCGCCCCCGGCCGATCGATCTTCGGCGAGCAATCACACCTGCCCTCCGAGTCGCTCGGCATGATCGGCCGCATCGACGGGGTGACCTCCGTGACGGCGACGGGCACCGTACCGGCCAAGGTGTACCGCCACGACCGCATCCCCGAGACCGAGTCGGGCGGCATCGCCGTGATGGCCACCCGCACGGACCTGCTGGGGACGGTCGGGGCGAAGGTGGCCGACGGCGTCTGGCTGGACGCGGCGACCTCGCAGTACCCGGCGGTGGTGCTCGGCGCCGAGGCGGCCGACCGGCTGGGGATCGCCACGGCGGGGCCGCGCACGCAGGTCTGGCTCGGCGGCCGGTGGTTCACCGTGGTCGGCATCCTGCATCCGGTGCCGCTGGTGTCGTCCCTGGACCGGACGGCGCTCATCGGCTGGCCGGTCGCCGAGTCCGAACTGGGCTTCGACGGCTACCCGACCCACGTCTACACCCGTACCAGGGACGACGCGGTGACGCGGGTGCGGGACGTCCTGGCCGCCACGGCCAACCCTGAGCACCCGGAGCAGGTCGAGATCTCCCGCCCGTCCGACGCGCTGGCCGCCAAGGAGGCCGCGGACGAGACGCTGACGAGCCTTCTGCTCGGCCTCGGCGGTGTGGCGCTGCTGGTGGGCGGCATCGGGGTGGCCAACACGATGGTCATCTCGGTGCTGGAGCGGCGGGCGGAGATCGGCCTGCGCCGCTCGCTCGGGGCCACCCGCGGCCAGATCCGGCTGCAGTTCCTCGGAGAGTCGCAACTGCTGTCGGCTCTCGGCGGCGCGGGCGGCGTGGTGCTCGGCTCGCTCGTGGTCACGTTGTACGCCTCCACGCAGGAGTGGCCGACGGTCATCCCGCTGTGGGCGTCGGCGGGCGGGCTGGCGGCCACGCTGCTGATCGGCGGAGTGGCGGGACTGTACCCGGCGGTGCGCGCGTCCCGGCTGTCACCCACGGAGGCCCTGGCTGCACACTGACGCTCACGAACCCGCGACGACCTCAGTCAGAGGTGATCCATCCCGATCCGGGCAGGACCGCTCGCACTTCGCGCTGCGTCAATCCCGTGGTGTAGAGCTTGATCACACCACACCGCCCTTTGCTTCCGTTCGGTCGGCAGAGAGGCGAGATCTAGGGGAATTCTCTGACCGATAATCCGTTCGGCCTCATCGATTGAACCGCGAGTTACAGCCTCCGAGAAGATGGCTTCAGGGTAGACGTTTCCGTCAATTTCCTGCCAGACGTGAATCTCCCTGGACTTGAGCCATCGCCCGGCCGGCCCCAGTCAGGGGCCGGCCCGTAACGCGTCGGAGTGGCCAGGCATCACCAGCGACACAAGGCCCCGCGAAACTCGCTTTTCGTGGCAAGCCGCCCTGTAGTAGCCTCCCCGGTTCGATCACTTCGGGGAGGGAAGTTGCGTTCCGCCGCTCTTGTCGCTGTCGCCGCTCTGCTGATCGCGTCGTGCGCGTCACCCACGACAGACACGGCCTCCCGGCCGCCCTCGCAGCCGTCGGCACCGCCGCCCGTGTACGCCGTGGAGGGGCTGGCCGGCTGGGACGTCCCCGAACCGTTCCGGGTCGAGGTCAAGGCCGTCGAGCGCCGTCCCAAGCTGACGATCCTGCGCATGGTGATCACCAACCCCACGCAGAAGCCCCAGACCGGTCACTTCGCCAGCGACCGCTCCCGGGCCGACTTCGCCGACTTCCGGCTGCTCGACCCGGTCAACGGCAGGCACTACACCCCGCTTCGCGAGAACGACGCTGACGGCCAGGCGTTCGGCACCCGGCACGGCAGGTACAGCGACGACTTCCAGCCCGGCGTGCCGTACCCCGTGGAGGTCTATTTCCCGCCCCTGCCGCCCGGGACGAAGACCGTCACGGTCGCGCCGACGACGCAGATGGGCCCGCTGACCGGCATCCCCGTCACGGAAGGCGCCGCGGACCCGGTCTCGAAGCCGGGCGACCCGTGGCAGATCGTGGCTCCCCAAGGCCAGATCTGGGAAGGCGCCTGGAACGTCGAGGAACTGGTCGAGACCCCGAGACGCACCACCAGGCAGGACGGGACCACCGAGACGATCGGCCTGCGCACCGACGTCCTGTTCGCCTTCGACAAGGCCACGCTCGGCCCGAAGGCGACCGCTGTCCTCGACGAGGTCGTCGAGGAGACTCGCCGCCGTGCCGACCCGGCCAAGCCGCCCGTGATCGTCACCGGGCACACCGACAGCAAGGGCGACGACGCCTACAATCAGCAGCTTTCCGTACGGCGAGCGGACTCGGTCAGCGAGTACCTCCAGGCCAAGCTCGGCACCGACTACCGGTACCAGACCGACGGCAAGGGAGAAACCCAGCCCGTCGCCCCGAACGAGCAGCCGGGCGGCGCCGACAACCCCGAGGGCCGCGCGCTCAACCGCCGCGTCGACATCTCCTACACGATCAAGCAGGAGAACCCGGGCGCCACGGGCAGCGAGCCGTCCGTCGGTGACGTGCGCGGCTCCGTGCTGCCACCCGCGCCGTTCCGCACGAGTCCGGGTGAGCCGGTGACGACCTTCGACCACCGCGGGAAGTACAAGGTCGACGTGCTGCCCGCCTTCCGTGACGGCGCCTACCTGGTGGTCAGCTTCGACGTGACCGCCCTGGTCGACCACGTCCCGATCCCCGGGCCGTTCGAGTGGTGGGTGAACGACTTCGTCAGGCCGTCCAGCTACGGGGCCATCGTCGTCGTGGACCCGGCGACCAAGGCGCGCTACTTCCCGATTCGCTGGGCGGAGAACCAGATCCACCACCTCGCCGAGGGGCAGAAGGGCCGGGCGTACGCCTACTTCCCCGCGCCGCCCGACGACAGGACCTCGATCACGCTGCAGGTCCAGGGCGGGCAGACCGTCCCCGAGGTGCCGATCGTGCGCTGGGACCGGTAGGCCGCCAGACGCCTTACCGGCTTCCGCGCGGGGTGCCTTGTCCAGGAGATGCGCTCCAGCATCATGCAGGGTGATGCCGCAGCAATCCGGCTCGTCCGCCCATAACTTGGAGATCGCGATCGCCCGGAAGCAGGTGTCGCAGGTCGGGCCGGCGCGGTCGTGGATGGCCCAGCGGCCGGCGCTCCACGGGGTCCGGCGGCCGGGCTCTCCTTGAGCTACTGGGCGTTGGCCTAGCGGTCGGGAGGCGAGCCGGCTCCGGTGGGGCCGGTCGGCAGAGCGGCAACCGCCGAACAGGACGGTGCGCGCCACGCCTTGACGGCGGCCATGAGCTGAGCTCGCTGTCGGCGCGTCCCGCAAGGCGGTGGCCGGCCGTACCTGACTGCTCACGGGCGGAGTGGCGCGTACGACGGCCGGGCGCGATGCCCGTCCTGTCGACAATCTTCGCGGGAAACTGCTGGATCACACGGCGGTGGCGAGGAACCGCGTGACCGCGGCCAGCCAGGCCTCCGGCTGATCGATGTGCGCCATGTGCCCCGCCTCTTCCAGCACCGGCCCTCCCGCCATGCCCGTAGATAGGTGCCGGTGAACCTCACCTGCTTCAGCCGCCAGACGTGCAACGGAGCGGTCGCCAGCGCCTCGGCACGCGTCAGCTCGGCCCCCTCCAGCGGCGAGGTGTCCCACACCGACGGGTGCGCGGCGCGGCGGCGCTCATACTCCTCCCACCCGTCGAAGGCGTCCGAGGGCACCGGCAGCACGCTGCTGGAAGCGATGATCAGGCGGCGCACCAGGTGAGGAGCCTGGACGGCCAGCCGCTGGGCGATCAGACCGCCGTAGGAGAATCCGAGCACGTCCACCCGCGAGGCGCCGATGAGCTCGACGAGGTCTCCCACGATCGCGTCGGGCGTGAGTGGATCGGCAACCGGAGAACGGCCACACCCCCGCAGATCCGGAAACAGCAGGCGATGCTCACCGGCCAGCGTCTTCAGCGGTTCCACCAGATAGCTGTGATCCCAGTCCGGGCCGCCGTGGACGACCAGCACCGTACGATCAGCCGGCCCATCGAACTCTCGAACGTAAAGACGCATGGCGAGATGCTAGCCATGCGACCAACCGGGAAACGGTCTCGGCAGCCTCCTGGATCCATCCAGCTCAGCCGTACTCGCGAACGCCGGGCAGGCGACCCCGTCGACCGCACCACCTCGTCCGGGGCGGCACGTCTGGTGCCGGCGTCGAGAACCGGCACTGATCCGGGGTCTGATCCCATGCCAGCGGCCCAAGCGCTCACACGCGGGCAGGGAGCCTCATAGCGGCGAGACTCTCCTGCAGCACCTGACCGACACCGAGGAGTCGGACTCACGATGCGGCGGGCACCGGGGCGCGTTCGTCCAGCAGGCGCGCCTCGCGCAGATCGGACCAGAGCCCCGCGGGGATCGGCGCCGCGAACGCCTCCCTGTTGCGCAGCACCTCCTCCTCCGAGCGCATGCCGACGACGACGCCCGCCACCACCGGGTGCAGCAGGGGGAAGGCCATCGCGGCCTGCGGGACGCTCACACCGTGCCCCGCGCAGACGTCCGCGATTCCGCTGACCCGTTCCAGCAGCTCAGGGGTGGCGGGTCCGTAGTCGTACCTTGCGTCCTCGGCGGGCCTGTCGGTGGCCAGCAGTCCGGAGTTGAAGACGGAGGCGGCGACGACGGAGACGCCGCGCGCGGCGCATGCGGGCAGCAGTTCGTCCAAGGCGGTGTGGTCCAGCAGGGTGTAGCGACCCGACAGCATGACGACGTCCGCGTCGGTCTCCCGCACCAGACGGGCCAGCTTGCCGGGGTGGTACATGCCCGCGCCCACGGCGCCGACCACGCCCTGGGCGCGCAGCTCGGCCAACGCCGGATAGCCCTCGCGCAGGGCAGCCTCGAAATGCTGTTCGGCGTCGTGCAGGTACAGCACGTCGATCCGGTCGAGGCCCATGCGGGTCAGCGAGTCCTCGACGCTGCGCAGGACGCCGTCGCGAGAGAAGTCCCAGACCCGGCGATGGGTGGCAGGGACGGCGAAGCTCTCGTCCATCCGCCCTCGCGGGTCCTGCGGGATCAGCAGCCGTCCCACCTTCGTCGACAGGGTGAAGTCCGCCCGTGGCCGGCCGCGCAGCAGCTCGCCGATGCGGCGCTCGGAGTGCCCGATGCCGTAGTGCGGCGCGGTGTCGAAATACCGGATTCCTGACTCCCAGGCGGCCGCCAGCGCCTGCGCCGCGGTGTCGTCGTCCAGCGGGGCGAACAGGCCGCCCAGGGGCCCGCCGCCGAAGCCCAGTTCGGTGACCGTCGTCGTGCTGTGTCCGAGCCGATGCGTACGCATGTGGTGTGTCTCCCTTGTCAGCGGTTACGGCGTCGCCAGTCAGAAGGCGGGGAAGGCCCAGCCCGAGGGATGGAAAGGCTCGCGTTCCCAGCGGAAGGCGAGCGAGGCGGCGGCGATCGCACCCGGGCGGAACTCCTCGACACGCCCCGCCGCCGCCAGGGAGGTCAGGGACGTGCCGCCCAGGTAGGCCGCGCCCAGCTCGGCAGCCGTCAGGCGCAGGTCCGGCCGAGCGCGGGTGCGTTCGCAGGTGACGGTGTCGCCATCGGCCAGCAGGCGGTGGCGACCGGCGTTCCATGGACAGAACGGGTCCTGGACCTCCAGCACCAGATCCAGGGGCGTCGCGTAGCGGCGAGCGGTGAGCGCGCGGCCGATGTCCACGAGGCGGACCCACAGGTTGTCGATCAGCGTGGTGCGAGCCGCGCGTGGGTCGGTGAGCAGGTGGTTGAGGGGTTCGTCGAGGGCGCCGTCGTAGGCGAGCCCGGTGTGCGCGTCGAGGTCGATGAGGAAGCGCCACATGGCGGCGTACGACCGCCTGGTGGTGGCCGCGAGCTCGATGACGTGCACGAGGTCCCGCTTGGAGCGATAGAGGGCGTAGCCGGTGACCTCGCCGCCGGCCTCCAGATGCACCGCGAAGCGCAGGGCCGTCCCGCCGTCGCGGGCGAGCTCGCCGTCGGCCAGCCTGGCCTCCCAGAACTTCTCCGTACGGTCCACCCAGCCGACAGAGGTACGGCGGGCGGTGTCGTAGACCTTCTCCAGCAGCGGCCGCGCCCTCTCGCGGGAGAGCAGCCTGATCGTGCCGTCGCCGAGGTCGGCGCCGGGGCGCAGGGCCATGAGCCGCTTGTCCCCGCGGACCTCGGCCACGTGGCTGGCGACGCCGTACCCGAAGCGTCCGTAGATCGTGGCCTCGGCGGCGTTGAGCGCGGCGATCGGCTCGCCACCCGATTCGTGCAGGTCGGTGAGTTGCCTGCGCATCATCGCGGTGAGGATGCCGCGGCGCCGGTGCGTGGGCAGGACCGCGACGAGCGTGATGCCGGCGACGGGCGTCGTCCCGCCGGGGACGGTCATGACACGGCCGTAGATCGACGCGCCTCCGACGATCTCCGCACCGTCGTAGGCGGCGAGGGTGCGACCGGGCTCGATGGAGACGGCGGCGTTCCTCAGACCGCCGTCGACCCAGTCCTGGCCGTAGGTCGTGGTGATCATGCGTGCCCACGCGTCGAGCTCGTGGGCGCCGATGGTGCGGAGCGGGTAGGTGGCTGTCATGGGTCGAGCCTCGCCGGGTAAACAGGCCCAGCGCATCTGGTGATCTGGGTATTTATGCTGGTTCCGTGGTGGCGGAGCGCGTGGTCAGCCCGAGGTTCGTCGGCCGGGCGGAGGAGCTCGCGGCCCTGGCGACGGCCTTGGACACGGCGGTCGAGCAGGGGCCGGCGGTGGCGCTGGTGGCCGGGGAGGCGGGGATCGGCAAGTCGCGGCTGCTGGCCGAGTTCGCGCGCTCGCTGGGGCCGGAGGTGCGGGTGGTCGCGGGTGCCTGCGCGGAGCTGGGCAGCGACGGCCTGCCGTACGCGCCGTTCGTGACGGTGCTGCGCCGCCTGATCAGGGTGGAAGGGATTCTGCCGGGGCCCTACCGCCAGCTGGCGCGCTGGTTCCCGGAGCTCGGCGAGGCGGGCGGCGGGGAAGGCGGCAAGCACCGGCTGTTCGAGGAGGTCCTGTCCCTGATCGAGCGGGTGGCCGCGGACCAGCCGCTGGTTGTCCTGATCGAGGACCTGCACTGGGCCGACGCCGCCACGCGCGAGCTGCTGGGTTTCCTGGCCAGGAACGTGACCCGGGCAGGCGTGCTCCTGGTGATCACC
Source organism: Nonomuraea sp. NPDC050328 (assembly GCF_044459405.1). Taxonomy (NCBI): domain Bacteria; kingdom Bacillati; phylum Actinomycetota; class Actinomycetes; order Streptosporangiales; family Streptosporangiaceae; genus Nonomuraea; species Nonomuraea sp. NPDC050328. The sequence goes on from NZ_JBITIW010000019.1 coordinate 116,669, forward strand.
CACCGTCCCATGGAAACGCCACTGTCCGAGCTCTCCCGCCACCCGCGCGTGACGATGCTGCGCCTGGAACGCCTGGACCGGGAGGACGTAGGCCGCCAACTGGCCGCGATCCTCGGCGACGAGCCGGACGCGGACGCCGTACGCCGCATCCACGAACGCAGCGACGGCAACCCGCTGTTCGTCGAGGCGCTCGCCCACGCCGGTGAGCGAACCCCGGACAGCCTGCGTGACCTGCTGCTGCACGGACCGCGTTCACTGCCGGGCCCCGCTCGCGAGCTGGCGCGCCTGGCCTCGGTGGCGGGCGGGCGGGTCAGCCACCGGCTGCTGGCGCAGGTGGCCGGGCAGGACGGGCCCGAACTGGACGCCCTGCTGCGCGAGCTCGTCGACCGCGGCCTGCTGGTCACCACGGGCGACGGTTACGACTTCCGCCACGCCTTGATCCGGCAGGCGGTGTACGAGGACCTGCTGCCCGGCGAGCGGGCCCGGCTGCACGCCCGCTACGCCGATGCCCTGCGTGATGTCGGGCTTCACGCGGAACTGGCCGCGCACGCCTACGCCGCCGGGGACCGCGGGCGAGCCCTGTCCGCGGCCTACCTGGCCGCAGACCAGGCGCACGGGTCCTACGCCTACGAGGAGCAGGTACGCCTGCTCGACCAGGTCCTCGACCTCTGGGACCCGGACGCGGAGCTGGAGGTCGACAGGATCGACATCCTGACCAGGGCTGCTGAAGCCTGCATGCTCAGCGGCGACTACGCACGCGGCATCGACTACGCCACCACCGGGCTCAGCGCGATCGACGAGCGGCACGAGCCGGAACGGACCGCCCAGTTACTGGAGCTGCGCGGCAGACTGCGGCACCGGTTGAACGTGAACGGCGTCGCCGACTGGGAACGAGCCCTCGAACTCCTGCCCGCGGATCCCGGCGGCATCCAGCGGGGGCGGCTGCTCGGGGTGCTGGCCATGGGCCTCCTGCCCGAGGTGGGCAAGGCACGCGAGGCGTTCGAGGAGGCGCTGGCCGTCGGCCGGCGCACCGGCGACCCCACGGTCACCATCCGCGGGCTGCTGGGGGTCGGATCCATGACCGGCGACCTCGGCCTGCTGGCGCAGGCCCGCACGCTCGCCGAGCGGCTCGACAGCCACGACCTGCTCATGACCGTCCCGATGTACGAGGCCACCATGCACACCAGGGCCGGCGACCAGGAGCGCGCCATCGACGCGGCCCGCGACGGCATGCGCCACGCCCGCCGCTACGGGCTGGGCCGCAGTCGCGGCGCCGAGCTCGCGCGCTACGCCGGGCACGCGCTGATCCTGGCCGGACGGTGGGATGAGGCGGCCACCGTGCTGCGGGACAGCATCGCGGAGAACCCGCCACCGCTGTCGCGGCAGATCCTGCTCGTCCTCGACGGCTACCTCTCCCTGCTGCGCGGGGATGTCGCCGCGGCAGCCGACGCCGCTGCGGCCGTGGAGCACGCCGACAGCGGAAGCCTGTTCCCCCGCCATCAGCTGTTTTGCCTGCTCGCCGTCGCCCAGGGAGACCCGGAACAAGCCGACCGGCGCTTGGAGCGGGCCTTGGCCGACCCGGAGCTCACCCGCGTCTACAGCAGCGACGCCCGGCCGGTCCTGGTCGCCGGCGCGCTGGCGCAGCGGGCCCGGCTCGACCACGGCGCCGGCGACGACCTGCGGGGGCGCGTCGCCGCACGTCAGGCCGAACTCGCCGCGGCCGACGCGAAGCTCGGGGTCGACGGGCCACTCGACCGCGCCTGGCAGATCATGCTGCACGCCCTGATCGAGGACACCGGCTGGGACGAGACGACAGCGGCCTGGCGGGAACTGCGGCAGCCGTACGAGCTGGCGCTGAGCCTGTACCACGGCGCGCGGGCGGCCCTGGCCGCGGGCGACAAGCCCGGCGCGACGGTCCGGCGCAGGCAAGCCGCCCGGCTGGCCGAGGACCTGGGCGCCGCGCCGCTCTCCCGGGAGATCGCCCTGCTCGGGCGACCCCGACCGGCTCACGACGGGCTCACCGAACGCGAGCACCAGGTGCTCAGGTTGATCGCCGAGGGCTTGAGCAACCGGCAGATCGCCTCCCAGCTGCACATCTCGCCGAGTACGGCAGGCGTGCACGTCTCGCACATCCTGGCGAAACTGGGCGCGACCACCCGCACCGAGGCGACGGCCATCGCCTTCCGCGAAGGGTTGACCGGGCCTTTCTCTTCCTAGCGTCACGTCTCCCGCCCATCGCCGACGCCCGTTCGAGGTGGCCCGAGCGACACGATGAGGCCTTCACCTCGGGTAGGCCAGGCGGCGACGAGGACGGCCGTACAAAGACCTGCGCTCCCTCACCGGTCGGCGAGGGAGCGCAGGTGCTCTGTGCGGGCAGTGCGATCAGTCGCGCGGGTTCCAGCCGTCGGTGTCGACGTCGAGGTCGAGTTCGTCGGCGATGTCGTCCCATTCGGCGTACTTGAAGTTGGTGTTCTCCCGGTCGGGCACCTCGG
>NZ_JBITIW010000020.1:0-55643 GCF_044459405.1 Nonomuraea sp. NPDC050328
ACTGCTAATGCGGTTTGGGTTTACCGCCCATCCGGGGTTCAAATCCCCGAGCCTCCGCAGGAAGAAGGCCCTTTCCCAGTTTTCTGGGGAAGGGCCTTTTGATCTTCTAAAGGCCATTGCCGGACCATTGCCAGACCATCCTGCAAACGATCATGATTGCCGGGCCGACCGAGGGATGATCGCGATGGTCGCATTCGCCGCCGCCTGGGCCACGTCCGGCATGACCGAGGTGTAGACGTCCATCGTGAAGCTGTAGCGCGCATGCCCGAGCGTCGCCGACACCACCTTCGGATCGATGCCTGCGGCGAGCATCAGCGACGCCGCGCAGTGCCGAAGATCATGGAATCGGATCGGGGGGAGCCCGGCCGCCGCCACGATGGCGGCGAAGTGCTCGCTCACGTACTCCTCGCGCAGCGCCGTCCCGTCCGGATTGGTGAACATCAGGCCGGTGTCCACCCACGACTCACCCGCCGCCAGGCGCTCCCGCCGCTGCTGGTGCCGCCACGCCTTGAGCAGGGCCGCGTTCTCATCTCCGATCGCGAACGTGCGCCAGGAGCTGTCCGACTTCAGCCCGTCGTCTTCCTCATCGGCGGACTCCACGAGCGAGATCGTCTTCGACGTGTCGATGTCGGAGTTCTCCCACAGCACCCCGCAGACCTCGCCGCGGCGGGGCCCTCGCGTGGCTGTCAGGTGATAGAGCGGGTAGAGCCGTTCCTGCCGCCTCACGCACGCATCCAGGAACTCCCCTGCGAGTGCAGGGGTCCAGACCATGACGGGGCTCGGAACCTTGCCGGTCTCCCGCCAGCGCGCGACGCGCTCGGTCGTCCACACCAGCGGTCTGACCTTCCGCACCTTCGGGAGCTCGACGTGCTGAGCGGGGTTGTGCCTGATCCGCTTCTGCTTGAACGCCGTCCCGAGCGCGCTGGACAGCACGCGATGCACGCGCTGGATGCGCGCCGCGGACAACGGGGCCTGACGCTTCAAGCCCGGTGCCGGCCCGATCTGCTCACCTTCGGCCAGCTTCTCTGGTAGCCGCGCGCCGCTCTCGTCGCGGGCATAGACCCACGGAGCTGCCGCCCGGGCTGCCAGCAGACGGCGCAGCAGCTCACCCGGCTCCTCCCCGGCCGGGAGCCGGTTGATCTGCGCCATCGCCTCATACAGCGCGTTCAGGTGTCCCTCGTTGAGGTCCGTCAGGGGCACGTGTCCGAGGCCCGGCTTGCCGTACAGCCGGATCGCCTCCACATACGACTCGCGCGTGGAGTCCTTGAGCCGCCGCTTCCCGGCGATCCACTCGTCGAGCCAGGCGCCGAACTTGAGGCGCTTGTCGACGATCGGCACTCCGGCGTCGGCCTCGCTCTGCAGGCGCTGCAGGTCCTTCGTCGCCTCGGTCGCGGTCCGGTACGGCCCGGCCCAGGGCCGCCGGCGCTTGCCATCCGGGCCCGGTGGTCCTTCGTAGCGGATCCACCAGCCGCCATGATCCCGCTTGGGGAGTAAGGGGCAGCTCTTGCCGAGCTTCTTCTTCGTCTTGGGGTCGCGGCAGTTGCACCGCTTGGTGGGCTTGGCCACGAGATCCTCCTAGGTCAGGGGAGCGGAGTGGCGGGACGGATGGGGGGAGTGGTCGGCAAGCAGCCGCACCGTTCGAGTGGCGGTGCCACGGGGTCTCCTAGATCGGGGGAGTGAGGCGGCGGAACAGGCGTGTGGAGTGGCCAGCGATCTCGTCGGCGACCTCCTGTGACATCAGCCCGTGCTCGATGTAGATGTCGGCCTGGTAGGGCTCCAGGTCGGCGGCCACCAGCTTGCCGCCGGGAAGGTTGCGCTCCACGAAGTAGCGGACTGTCGGTGGCCGACCGGGCCGAAGGACCGGTAGAAGCTGGTCCAGGCCGTCGGCACCGATCTTGGACATCGGTTCAAACGCGGCGGGATCTACGTCGGCGGCTGGATGGATGCGCAGTTCCAGCCGGCCGCCGACCCTTGCAAGACTGACCCTGCCGTGCAAGATCTCGTTCGGCCTCGCGTGACGGACGAGTAGCGAGGGCATCTCTCGGCCTCTCTGAGACAGAAGGGGTTATGTGCCGAGTGTCACCCTGGTTGTCCTGTTGTTGTTGTAACCAAAAGCGAACAGAAATCGCATTGTTATCTAGAGTGCTTGTGGCATCACTGTCTGTTATTTACCCATATGGCGGGCCATTTCCTCCACCATGCGGACAAATCGTTCCTTCTCCTCCGGAGTCAGTCCCTTCGGCACGGTAACGGTCACCCAATCTTCATCATTGCTGGTGGCAGCCTCCATTACCTCGACCCCGAGCCACTGCGCCGCTGCCAGCTCCGCCAGGAGCCGGGTCGGCACACCCATGCCGGCCGCCAGCGCCCGCAAGCGCCACAGGCTTGGCGCCGGCGTGATGCCCAACACCAAGGAGTTGATCCAGGTATGAACGAGCGAGAGCCCGGTCTGCGGGTCCCTGCTCCGGCGCGCCAGGGCGCGCTCGCTCTCGTTGTGCTCGGCTAGGTAATCGCGGACGTAGCGACTGAGGTCGTCGCGGTCCGCACTGCCGGGAGTCCCACCACTCGGCGGCATGCAGTCCTCTCCTCGCCAGGGCGGCCGATGTTCGATTCATCGGCCAACTCACTTGTACCGCTCGATAACGTCGTCAACCAGACGGTGTGAGTAAACCACTCCCAGCAGGTAAGAGCGGAACCCCCAGCCGGAAAACTATCCGACATCACTAGACACCATCCGGCGGTCGGGCGTAGTGTTCGGTCAATCGAACAACAGGAGCGCGGAATGCCGAGACCAGTCCATGCCATCCGAGACGCGGGCCACTTCCGGGCCGCACTCGACCGGGCGGGGCTGAGCGCTGCTGGACTGGCCGAGATCGCGGGCATATCCCGTCAATTCGTCTCTCTGCTTTCCAGGGGGCGCCGCCGCTGCACTCCCACCACCGCCGCAGCGATAGCGCGTGCACTCGGTCAGCCCGATCTTTTCACGCCCGAACTGTCCGAAGATTTGAACAACAGAGAGGAGACGCCGATGCTGAGCGTCGCCCCAGTCGAAGACCCCTGGCTGAACTTCGAGGACGTCGCCCTGCTGGCCAACATGCCGGTGGGCACCCTCCGCCACCTGCGGCACCAGAAGAAGGGGCCCGAGTTTAGGCGCGTCGGCAAGCGCCTCAAGATCCGCCGGTCCGTCGCCGAGAAGTGGCTTGAGAACTACGACGCCAGCGACGACTAGAGCCCGCCGGCCGCCCTAAACGCCGCGGGCTCCACTCCGGACGCGACCCGGCTGGAGCCCGACGACTCGACCCGTATCCCCACCCGTAGAAGGGGGCCACGAGCCTCATGAACCACACTAGCCCGCCACCCGAGACCGACCTGATCACCCCAGGCGAGGCCGCCAGCTTCGCCGGCGTCTCCGCCAGGGTCATCGCCGGTTGGACAAGCTCCGGCCTGCTGGCCGTCGCCTGCCGCACCGCCGGCGGCCACGCCCGCTACCGCCAGGCTGACGTCGTCGAGGCGAAGCGTCTCCTCGCAGCCCGGTCCAAGCCGCAGACGACCCTGCAGCGCAAGGTCAAGCATCAGCAGCTGCCCATCCCGCCGCACATGCAGGCGATCGAGTTCGAGGACGTGACCGGCGGCGAGGTGATCCGGTTCGCCATCGGCCGGCAGGCCCACGTCGGCAAGGTCCGGCGCAAGACCCGCCGCACCGTGGCCGTCGACCTCGCCCGTGGAGGTGAGGTGCTGCTGCTGGCGGGCCGCTTCTGGGCGCTCCGCACCCCGATGATCCTCCGCCCCGACGTCCAGACGACCGTCAAGCAGCGGGCTGACCTCGCCGACCAGTCGCACACGATCACTGTCGAGGTGCTCGACTGGGACAGCGCCCGCGAGGCCCACATGCCCGAGCACGCCCTGGAGCGGGTCGTGGTCGAGCGGTCCCACGGCCGCTGCGGCAAGATCATGAGCCCTGAGCCGGCGCTCTACGAGTGCACCATCGAGCAGATCGCCGCCGCCATCGCCCACACCTACGGCGCCACCTACGTGCCGGCCGGTGAGGGCCGATGACCAGCGCCGACGACGTGACCCGCCGTATCGAGGGCCTGGGGCTGTCCTTCGACGCCGACTTCATCCTCCGTAACCTCGCCGGCAGCTTCCCCGAGGCGGTCGACCGCGCCCTCGATCTCCTCGTCGACCGGCGCGCGAGCATGACCAGGGAGCTCCTGGTGACGGCCGCGGACCTGCTTCACGGCCGCGACGTGCTGGCCGCGATCGACGCCGCCGTCGACCAGCAGGAGGGCCTCCCGGGCCCCGGCGTCGTCGAGGTTCGCCAGATGCTTGCCGATCACCTCGGCTACCCCGGCGACCCTGAGCGGGACCTTGGACGGTGGGCGCGGCTGCGCACGCGTGCGGAGATCGAGCACGAGCTGCTCGCGGCGGGAGGTGCCGCGTGATCGCCCTCTTCGAGGCGCACCAGCTGGCCGACGTCCTGACCCGGGCCGCGCCCGAGATCGCCAAGCTCGACTGCACGCGCGTCACCCGGGTCGCGATCGAGCACATCATGAGGGACGTCGCCGGCGACTGGGCTCTCTCCCAGGCCGCGCTCGCCGCCATGGCCGCGCACCTGGACAAGGTAGGCGGCGACAGCGCCTGGGTCGTCTCCTGCTCCGGGTCCATTGCCCGGGGCGAGGCCGTCAGGCAGATGCGCGCCACCGCCAGGGGACTGGCGGTGGCGCGATGACCGACCTCCTACTCGGCCTCGCGAGCGCAGCCGCCGGCGTCGCCGTCATAGCCGCGCCCGTCCTGTACGCCGCCTTCGCCGCTGCCCGGCGGGAGGCCCCCGCGACCGACGCGGCCGCGGTCGACGCGCATGGCGGTGACGCCCGATGATCGCTTCGGACTACCTGGCGTGGCGCGACCTCGGCCACTCGGACGGGTGCAAGCGGACCAGCTGGGACGTCACGACCAAGGACCTCGCCTTCTATGGTGGTCGCCGCGATCACTCCATCCGGCTGGTGTGCCCCAAGCCGGAGGGCTGCGGGACCTTCCACGAGTGGACCGTGAGCGTCGCCCCGGGCGACGACAGCGACAACTCCCGTACGGGAATGGCCACGGAGTGCGGCCCGGTGGAGTACATCGGGTACGGCACGGCGCCGATTAAGGCCGGGAACGTGTGGCTCCACGCCGGGCCGCCTCTGCTGCGCAACTGGGACGGGGAGGGCCCGGAGTACTTCGTGGTGACCGCGACTGCCACCCGGCCGCGCACGGTGGCTGACGTGCTCGGCATCGTCGGCCCGGCCCGGGGGAAGGGCCGCCAGCTCAAGAGCCGCTGGTTCGCTGCTGGCGTCATCGACCACGAGCGGTACGGCCCTAGCGCGTCCCCCAAGCGAGATGACCTGACCAGCCGTACTGCCGCCGTGCGCTGGGTTCTCCAGCAGGCGGGAGCGGCCTCTGCCACCTCCGAAAGGGGCGGTTCATAATGGCCCGCGCATCCACCCTCACTCAGCTGCGCGAGCTGCTTGGGCTGCGCCACTGGCAGCTGGAGCGGGCGCTCACGCTCGGCCTCATCCCGCCGATGGACCGTTCGCGCGGCTGGTCGGCCGACCTGGTCAACGAGCTCGCCGCCCGCGCCGAGCAGATCCACGCGGGCGTCGGCTTCATCCCGGACAGCGGCGCGACGCGCGCAGCCGAGGCCCTCACCCGGCGGTTCGGCGTTGAGGTCAACCCGGACGCCGTGTCGGAGCTCGGCCGCCGCGGCGTGATCCCGGTGGTCGGCGAGTACAAGGGCTGGCCGATCTACTGCGGCCTGGCCCTGGAGCGACTCCACCTGGACCCGGCGCAGCTGGAGCAGGCGGCGACCGAGGGCCAGCTGCTGATGGCCGCCCAGGCCGCCGAGTGGCTGCGCGTGCGGGAGACCGACTTCGCCCACCTGGTGCGGGTGGGCCGGATCGCCCCGGCCCGGTACAGCCGGTGCGGTCACCTGCCCAAGAGCGTCGCGCCGGACGTGCCGCTCTACCGGGTCGGCGACCTGACCGCGCTGGCGGCCGACGCCTCGCTCGACTGGGCAGCCGCACGCGCCGCTGGGCGCGGCGCGCGGTCGCCCTTTGCCGCCCTGCCCTCGATCGGAGAGACCTCATGAAGCCCGGACACACCGCCGAGGTGCTCGCCCTCCAGAAGCAGCTGCCGGACGGCAGCGTGCTCGTCGAGCGGTGGAGTATCTGCTCCTGCATTGGGGCCGACCTGCGCGGGCAGCTTGGGCCGGCCGACGCGGAGGCGCTCGCGACAGCCGAGCAGGCCGCAGTCGCAGCCGCGGCTTACGAGCAGTTCCCGATGCTTCGCGTGGAGCGGACGTGACCACGCAGGGCCGCTACGGCGGCGGCACCGAGCCGGGCCCCCCGCCTCCGTCGGTGATCCGCCTGACCGGCACGCCCGAGGAGGTCGCCGCTCTCCTGCGGGTGGTCGAGGTGGCGGTCGAGGCCATGCCCGGCTGGCACCTCGGCAAGGTGTCGGCGCTGCGACCCCAGCGTGACACCCCCGGCAGGGTCTCCCGCTACATCAACGTCCGTCTCGGCCCGTCGGCCGCGGCCGCCGCCCAGCCACCACGCGAGGAGCCTCGCTCATGAACCCCCGCGAAGCCCGGATCTCTGAGGACGCCGTCTCGGCGATCGACTACATGTCGCGCCTCATCGGCGCGATCGAGGACGGCAACTGGTACTACGCCGCCGACAAGCTCGGCCAGCTCAACCGCACGCTGACCCGGCTGGAGGTGGAGCTCGATCGCAAGGACCTGTCCGCGGCCGGTCCGCCGGTGGCCGCGTACGTGGCCGAGCACTCGCAGCGCTGCCGCCTCGGCCGGGCGCTGTACGGCCAGCCCACCGTCACCTGCACCCACGACCAGCCCAGCGTCTCCGAGACCTGCGGGGACTGCGGCTGCTGCACAGAGGGCGCGTGCGGGGGCCCGAACCCGGAGTGCCCCACCAACTACCTCGGCGACTCCACCTGTCCCTGCACCTGCGACTAGGAGCGCCGTTCCGCCCGCCGCTGCCACGGCGGGCGGCATGCCCGACAACACCACCCTGATCAGCAGAAAGAGGCCGAGACGATGATCCACCCTATCCCTGATCACCCCCTCCCCGAGCCCCTGCAGAAGCTGCAGGAGGCCTACCCCGGCTGGTCCATCTGGCAGTCCAAGCCCAGCGCCGCTTACTGCTTCGCCACCCGCCTAAAGCAGCTCACCCCAGAGGAGATCAAGGCCAACCTCGCTCGGACCATCGACTCCGACACCCCCGACGGGCTGCGGGAGGGCCTGCGCGAGCAGGTCGAGCGCGCGGCCGCCCTCACCACAGCCAGGAGCACGTCATGAACCACCCCCAGCCCCAGCACCAGCCGGTGTCCCACCCGCAGGGACAGCACCCCTACCCCGGCCAGGCGTCGAGCGAGCCTCGCGGCCACCAGGCCCTGCGCGAGCTGCTGCGCGACGCCGAGCGCCACCGTGACGCGCTCACCGACCAGGTCTCTGGACTCGACCAGCAGATCGCCACCGAGAAGGCCGACCACGAGCGGAAGGTCGAGGAGCTGCAGGCGGACCGCGCGAGCTTGGCCGCCGTCCTCAAGGTGGCTGCCGAGACCGTGAGCCGCTACCGGCAGCAGTGCGCCGGCCTGCCGCCCCAGCCCGCCCCCCAGCCCACCCCGCCGGGGTTGGGCGGCTTCCAGGCGCCGGAGCTCGCCGGCGACCCCGACGCCTCCCTCACCCGGCCGCGCCCGTCGCAGGCCCGCGGCGCCCTCCTCCCCGAGACACGTCGGTGACGAGCCTGCGCGCCTGGTGGCGCGGCCTGACCCGCCGCGGCCGCCACCGGGCCCGCGCCCGATGGGCCGCCCACGGGCGTGCCTGGAGCGAGCTGCCGCCGTCACTGACCCACTGGAGGTGAGATATGACACCCGAACAGGCCGCGCCCCTTCTCGCGGCCGCCACCCTGGTGGCAGCCCTGGTCTTCTGGGCCTTCCGCGCCGACGGCCGCACCACCGCGCGGGCCGCCGCCCGCCGCTGGCACCCGTCGGCCAAGCCGCTGGCCGACCTCCTGGAGGAGCCTGTCGCGCTGCCCGAGCGGTGCGGCGGCGCCGTCTACCCCGAGCGGTTCCCGCTGCTGGACGAGGACGACGTGCTCCTGGCCGAGCTCGTCGACCGGCTCTGGCCCGACGAGGGCTACCTGGCGGTGCTGGACTGCCCTCGCCCGGACCTGACCGCGTATCGCTCGCCGGGGGAGTCCCCCGCGCCGGAGCAGGCCGTTGATTGCGTCTGCGGGCGGGTCCACATCCCGGCCCGCCGGCCTCGCCGATCGCTGCTTCGGTCACGGCGTCGCCCGGGGGCACGCCGTGGCTGAGCATCTCGCCCCCTGAGCCCCCGCCGACCAGCGCGCCGGGTCACGCGCCGGCGGGCCCCCGCTGGCCGGGAGGCGTTTCCCTGGCCTCCCGGCCAGCCCCATCCCTGATCAGTCATCCGCTCCCAGGAGGAGCTCATGCCACCGACCATCTGGCGGGTCCCGTTCGACCCGCCCGCCATCCCCGACGACACCCCGCCGTGCGGCTACCAGGAGTCCCGCGCCCAGAAGGTGAGGTCCTGATGGCCCTCACCGTCAAGGAGGCCCACGCCGTCAACGACCTGCTGTCGTGGATCTTGCGCACGCCGCGGGTCACCAGCGGACGCGCCCAGCTCGCCGCCGAAGTCCTCGCCGCTCGCGCGCACCGGGCCATGGGCTCTGGGCTGACTCCTGCCGACGTGCAGGAACGCTGGCGGCTCGCCCGAACAGCGGCGGCCAAGACCGGCGAACCCTCGTGCGCGCTGTGCGGCTGCACCGAGAACGCCGCCTGCGAGGGCGGCTGCGCCTGGCACCCCAACCCCCTCAAGGTCGACGTCTGCACCGGATGCGTGGAGACCCTGCTCGCCGACCTCATCCGTGAGCGCGAGGCGGATCTGGCCGCGACGTTGGCGACTATCGAGCGCGCCGTCGGGGAGCCGGGCGGCACCACCGGCCGGCCTGCCCAGCACGTCACCCCTGAGGAGGCCGAGGCGCTGGGCGAGCTGTTCGAGCGGCTCGGCCCCCCGCCGGCGTTCACCGAGGCGCTCGGCACGGCCCGCCTGCCCCGGGAGGACTGATGGCCACCGAAGCCATGATCGGAGCGGCGGCGACCGCCCGCCGGTCCCGCTCGGCCACCTCGCCGTGGGCGCTCTCGCACCGTGACGAAGAGCGTGAGCAGCTCATCACCCGCACGGCGACCGGCGGCGCTCCCAACCAGGAGGACCAGGACCGGATCGCGCAGCGGGAGCGGATCCTGGCGGCCGTCTTGATCATCCGCCGCAGGGAGCCCGACCTGGACGACCTGCTCGGGATGGTCGACGTGTCCGAGGCCGAGCTCTGTGTGGCCCGCGAAGTGGCCGCACGGCTGGAGGTTGCGCGATGAGCGGCGTGTACGTCGCGCTCACCTTGGGCGCGCTGGCCGGTCTAACGGTCTCCCTCATCCGGATCACCCGCCGCAGGACTGCGGCCGTGCTGACCCGGCTCATCGAGGAGCAGGCGGCCGAGATCGGCGAGTCTCGGAAGCGCGTCGCCACCCTGGAGGAGCAGCTCGCCCACGCCAGGAAGATCAGGGTGCGGGCCGACACCGAGAACGCGCGGGGGGCGACGACGTTCGAGCTGGTCGAGCGGATCGACTCGCTGGAGGCCGAGCTCACCCGGTTGCGCTCCACCCAGGGGACGATCGACGACCTCGGCCGGGCGCGGGAGACGATCGCCGCCCTGGAGGCCCGGCTCGCCATCGCCGAGCGCAGGACGCTGGATAGCGAGCGGGCTCTGGCCAAGGCGGCGAGCCATGGCTGAGCGATGGTTCGAGCTAGGCACCGCTGCCCTTCACGCGGCGATGCGCACTCCGCACGATCTGACCGCTGCGGTCGGCCATGTGCAGGCGCTCATCGACGAGTGCGAGCCGGACGGTCTCGTCAGGGCGATCCTCGCCTGGTCCGACACCTTGATCGACCGATCAGGCATGTTCGCCGACGGGAGCCTCATCCAACTCATGTGGCTGCCGGAGGGCGCCGACGCCGCGGTCTTCGCCGACGACGTCGAGCCTTTGACCCGGTGGTCAGGACGCCTCCTGGTCGCCCGCGCACTCGACGACCAGGCCACGTGGGAGGCGCTGATGGACTCCGTCCCCGACGATCCGCGCGTCAGGGGCGATCATGTCCTCGCCCTGCTGAGGATCGTCGCCCTGAACCTGCTGCAGATCCAGCTGGGCACTCATCCGGGGGTGCGCACCTGATGGGCGTCCTGATCCTGATCGCGGGCCTGGTCGCCCTCGCCGCCGTGACCGCCGCCTGGTGGTGGGACAGAGACCGCCGGCAGCGGGCCACCATCCGCCGGTTGGAGGGCGAGCTGCGTGCGGAGAAGGCCCGTCGCGCCGCTCCGGCTGGACAGCCCGCCGCCCAGCTCGCTGAGCGGCGGGCCCGGCAGGCCGAGGTCACTCACCTGCTCGCCCATCGCATGAACAAGCGCCGGGGCACCCGGTGACGCCAGCGCCCCGGATGCGTGCGCGCCAGCGGCCGGGCATCTGGGCTCGCCGAAGACAGGGCCAGGACCAGTCCCGAAGGAGTGAGCGCGCACGAAAGGTAAGGCATGAGCGGACGTCTGGTGGGCGAGGTCGTGGAGTGGTTGCGGACTCCTGCGGCCCGCCAGCTCGGCCTCTCCCATGCCGAGCGCGCCGTGCTGTTCGTGGTCGCTGAGCGCGCCCACGAGGGCTCGCGCGACATGCTGCGGCACCGGACCGACGACGAGTCGTTGTTCGAGCGCATCAGGGGCGCGCTCGACATCGACGCCAAGTCGCTCGGCAACGTGTTCGGCCGGCTGGCTCGGCGCGGCCTGGACGTCCGAGTGTCGACCGGCACCGACAAGCGGGGACGCCCGACGTTCGCCAACAACGGACATTCGATGCGATTCCGGCTGCCTGAGTTCCCGGCGTCGGTCGTCCTCCCGACGGCTCAAAGCTCCATCGACGAGTGGACCTTTCCTGTGGATAACCCGACCGCCGAACCTGTGGAAAACCCTTCCGGAGAGCAGGGAAAGGTCCATCCGTCGATGGAGCTTCAAGGCGGAAGGTCCATCGACGGATGGAGCAACAGGGGGGAAAGGTCCATCGACGGATGGACCGTAAGTCCCTCTAAAGACAATCCCTCTAAAAGCAGTCCCTCTCCTCCGGTGGTGCCCGTCTCACAACCTGATGTGGAAGACCGGCCGGCTGTCCACCGCGAGCCTTCGGCCAAAGATCAAGTTTTCCGGCAGCCCCCACTCCTTACCGCGCTACCCGGCACAGGCTCTCGCTCGGCTCCCACGCCCACGGTCGCCGACTACGACGCCGCCCGTGCGCACCTCGCGCGCTTGCCCGACCTCGGCCACGAGCTCATGGCCCGCGCCCGGGCCGAGCTCGGCGACAACGCCCCACGCGACGCCCTCGCCATCCGAGCCCACCAGCTCGACCTGCGAGCGGTACCAGACGCCCACCGGAGGACCTCATGACCCCGACCCCCGCCTCACCCGGCCGCGACGACCTGAGGGCCGCCGTCGACCGCCTCGCCGAGGCGCTACGGCAGGCCCACGACCACCTCGCCGCCACCGGCAGCACCTACCAGCGGCTGCGCCGCGCCCAGCCCGGCACGCCCGCCACCGTCGAGGCGCGGACCGCCTGGGGCGCGGCGATGCGCGCCTGGGGCGACGCCCTGGTTGAGCACGCCGCCGCTCACGACCGATTCCGCGCCCACCACCACGACCACCGCCAGCCCGCCGGCGCGGACGCCTGCGGGGGCACGCCGTGACCTGGCTCTGGGTCGCCGCCCTCCTGCTCGGCTACGCCATGATCGGTGCGGCGGTCGCGGCGGCCGCCCAGTCTGCCGTGGTGCGGACGATCCACGACACCGGGCCACCGCGTGGCGAGTACATCCAGTTCGCTGCGTGGTGGACCAGCCTGGCCGCCGCCCTCCTGCTCGGGTTCGCCTGGCCCGTGACCGTGATCGTCTACCTGGCTCGGCGGCCTCGATGACCGGCCACGGGTGCGCCGACCCCAAGTTGTGCCCGGACTGCCGGCGGGCCGCGATCGGCCCCGCCTCCGACGACCCCGACATCCGGCAGCGATGGGCCGAGCTGCGCGAGGGCCTGGCCCTCATGCTCCGGCCGTACGTCCAAGAGCACCTGGTCGACGAGCTCGCCCGCCGAGCCGTCGCCGAGCTCGTCGCCGGACCCGGCTGGAAGCCACCGCTCAGGCCCGCGCCGGACTGGCGGCGCGAGGGCCGCATCGAGCGCTACCTCGCCGCCACCGATCCGGGAAACGCCTCGCGGCCCGGACCGGCATCTAGCGAATGACACCCCAGCCCGGGCACAGCGCGCGCCCGCCACGCCCCTGACCTCCCAGGACCGCCATGACCACCGCCATCACCACCAACGACCGCACGCCGATGCACCCGGACATGTCCCGCGCGCTGGCCATGCTCGCCACCGGCCACGCCATCTCCCGCACTGCCGAGGAGGTCGGATGGCCACTCGGCTCCGTCCGGGCCCTGATCAACGGCCAGAAGGGCTGGCTGCTCAGCGACGACGGGCGAGTCGTCTGCCCCGGCAGCCGCACCGTCACCGTCCCGGCCGGCGTCGACCCCTCCCATCTGGAGTGGGCCAAGGGCCTGCCACGCACGGCCAGCCCGCCATCCCCGCCGTCCCCACCCCCGGCCAGGAAGACCACCCGCCACGCGCCGAGCGGGCCGGCCGAGCAAGCCGCGCCACGCCTTCCCGAGCCGGAGCCGCCCCTTCCGCAGCCCGCCGAGCCCGCCGAGCCGGCCGAGCCGGCCGCGCCGGCCGCGCCCGCCGAGCCGATCGAGCACAACGGCCCGGCCGACCGTCTCCTCGAGCTCGCCGCAGGGATCGACAACAAGCGCGTGCAGGGAGCCCTCCGCGCGGCCCGGACAGCCCTCGACACGCTCCACGACTGCGTCACCGCCTACAAGGAGCGCCTCGCCCAGGACGCCGAAGTCGAACGCGCTCGCCAAGCCGTCCTCGACGAGATCGCTGCCCTCGAAGCAAAGCTCACCGAGGCCAAGCAGCGCGCCCGCGCCCTGCGCGCGAAGCCCGCCAAGGCCACCCCCCAGCAGCCGCCGCCGGGCTCGGAGGCGGGCCAGGGCGGGTCCAAGACCGGCCGACAGCCCACTGCCACCCCGGCACGCAAGTACGCGCCCGACGCCGACTACGAGCCCGCCCGGGTGCGCGCGTGGGCGCGAGAGCAGGGCTACACCGTCCCGGCGCGCGGCCGCTTCCTGCCCGGGCCCGTGGTCCAGGAGTGGCTCGACGCCCAGGCCGACCGGGCAGGTGCGTCATGAGCTCGCCCCCGCACATCGCCGGACTGCCCGGGAAAGCCGCCGCGCTCGACCGCCGCGCCGAGGAGATCGAGCCGCGCGGCGCCGAGGTGCTGCGCGCGGTGGCCGACGCCTACCGGCAGGTGGTGGCCATCTACGCCAGCGACCCGACCCTCAACCGCTGCCCGGCCGGCCGCGAGCGCGATCTCGACCTGGCGCTGGAGATCGGCCGCCAGATCCCGTACATCGTCCGCCAGGCCCTCGAAGGCCGAGAGCCGGAGCGCTGGCCGATCGAGGACCGCTGGGCCGAAGCCGAGGCGATGGCCGCCCGCCTGCCCGAGATCCTCGACCGCGCCCGCGCCGCCGCCCGGCCCGACCACGCCACCCCCGACGGCTCCCGCGCGATCTCAGCGATGTGGCTCAGGGCCGCCGCCAGCCAGATCGAGTTCGCCGGCCTGGAGATCCTCCGCGCGATCGACCGGGCGAGAAGCCTCCCGCACCCCGCCCCCGGCGCCGAAGATCTCGCCGCGCTGGCGAGGGTCATCATCACCAGCGCCGAGGTACTCAGGGCCGAGCGCGAGGCAGCGCAGCCGTGACGCAGCTGCCCGCCTGGCCCGAGCCAGACCCACCGGACCCGCCGCGGCGGCCGCGCCGGAAGTGGACGCCGCGGTGCGAAGACTGCGGCCGCCGCATCTGGTCAGCCGCCGCCCTCCGCCGCCGGTTCGGGCGGCTGCTCGGCGACACCTGCCACCGGCGGCGTGCCCGCGCCGCCCGCCGCCTGGTGCTCACGCTCCGCGTGCCCGTCCGGCCGCCCGGAGACATCCCCGGCCAGCTCACCATCCACGACGCCCTGGAGATGCCATGACCCGGCCACCCGCGCCCGACCCGACCCCGGCCGCGCTGTGCCAGTGGGGCCCGTGCGGCGCCCTGTCGGCCGGCTGGCGCTGGAGCGGCGGCCTACGCCAGTGGGTCCGCGTCTGCAACCCCCACCGCGGCTCACACGGAGCCGTACGCCGCGGCGACTTCGTCCCCGACACCATCCGAAAGGCCCCCTGATGACCACCGTCCCCAAGCGCATGGCCGACCTCCCGCGCGATCGGCACGGCCGGATCGTGCCGTGGTTCGTCGCCTGGCCCGGCGGCCAGCCCGACCACCGCGTCGCCGACCACCACAAGTTCCACCAGGCCCTGCGCGCCGGCCTGTGCTGGCTGTGCGGCGGCGTCCTCGGCCGGCACAAAGCGTTCGTGCTCGGCCCCATGTGCGCGGTCAACCGCGTCACCGCCGAACCGCCCTCCCACCGCGACTGCGCCCTGCACGCAGTCCAGGCGTGCCCCTTCCTGACCACACCCCACATGACCCGCCGCACCACCGGCCTGCCCGAGGACCACATCGACCCCGCCGGAGTGATGATCCGCCGCAACCCCGGCGCGGTCGGCGTGTGGATCACACACTCCTACACCGTCCAGCACCGGGCCGACGGGCCGCTCATCGAGGTCGGCGACCCCAGCGAGGTCCTCTGGTACGCCGAGGGACGCCCAGCCACCCGCGAGGAGGTCCTGGCCGCCATCGACTCCGGCCTGCCGACCCTGCGCGAGCAAGCCGAGGCGCAGGGCGCCTTCGCCGTACGGCAGCTGCTGGAGGAGGGCTACCCGGCGGCGCTCGCCCTGCTGCCCGCGACCGCCACCGGGGAGGGAGCATGACCACCCCCGCCGACGTCATCACGATCGTCTCCGTCCGCGACGCGGACCGGCCGGCCGGCTGCCTCATCTCCTGGCACGGCCGGGACTGGATCGCCCCGGTCGCCGCCGTCCGCGACACCGCGCTCGACCTGATCACCTGCGCCGCCTACGCCGACATGCTGATACACGTCACCCTCAAACTCGGCCTCGACCCCGACACGGCGAGCCGGTTCACCGGCGACCTCCTCGTCTCCCAGTCGGGGCGCTGCAGCTGGGGGCACGACGAGACCCTGACGCTGCTGCCGGTCGGCTCCACGAAGGACAAGCGGGGCCTGGTCTGGATCTGGCACGGCCGTGAGCTACAGGGAGTCGTGACCACGCAGGAGGCCCGACAGATGGGCCTGGACTGGCTCTCGGCGGCCGAGGCGACCGAGAGCGACCAGCTCGTCGCCGAAGCGCTGCGCACCGCCGGAGGCCTCGACGAGCCCCGCATCGAAGGCCTGTTCGCCTACCTGCACGAGCTGCGCTCCCGCCCAGCCACGTGATCCACCGGCACCGCTGGATCGAGGTCGACCGAACCGGCCTGGTCGCGCTCCAGCGGTGCGCCATCTGCGGCACAAGCCGCATCAAGATCCACCCCCGCAGGAGATCCACATGACCCATCCGTCCAACCCGCCCGTCCGGATCGACGTCGCCGCCCGCACCGCCACCCTTGACGACCGGCCGGTCACCCTCAGCCGCACCGACCTCGATGTCCTGATCTGCCTGGCCGAGAGGCCCGGCTGTGTCCTGACCCGCCAAGAGATCAGCCGAGAGGTGTGGGAGCCGAGGGGGCGGACCGCCTCACCCAAACTGGTCGACGTCTACGTGGGCCGCATCCGGCGCGCGCTCGGCGGCATCGCCATCGGCTCGATCTACATCCAGACGGAGTACGACCACGGCTTCCGCGCCAAGGCCGGCATGGTCGAGCTCGTCGACGATGGCGGGCGTCATACCTGCCACGGGTTGGAGGAGATGCGCGCCCGGATGGAAGCGGCCGAGGCAGCGGTCGCCCGGATGCGGACGCTGCTCGACTCCTTCCCTCCCAGCAGCACGTTCGTGACCAACGGCACGCAGCAGCGCTGGCTGGCCGTCCTGGAGGGCACAAGCCCCGACCTCGGGAAGCGCTCATGACGGGCTTCCTCGCCGCGATCAAGAAGCGGCTCACCCCCGACTACCTCGGACGGCTCTGCTACTTCATCCTGCTCACCGTCATGATGTCCTCGCAGATGTGGATCCACGCCGCCGTCTGGATAGCGCTGGGAGCCTGTGCCGTCGCCTACAAGACCTCCGACGACCGGGTGGCCCGCCGCCTGCGCCGCGTCCTTATCGTGCTGCTCAGCGACGCCACCAACATCAGCGGCGTCACCATCTGGCGCATCGTCGGCGGCAACCCGTACACCTGCCTTTCCGTCCTGGAGCAGGAGGGCTGGGTGCGCTCCTACCGGGAAACGCCGACGCCCGCCGACCGGCCCCCGCGGTACTGCTACGCGCTGACCGACCTCGGCACAGAACGCGCGCTAGCCCTGCTCGGGCTCGAACGCCATCCCGCCCTCGAAAGAGGGCGCGACGATGGCTGATCTTCGCTCCATCCGCCGGCGCGAGGACCTCCCGTCCGAGCTGAAGGCCCTCTCCGACGTCCTGGACGAGTACCTGATCCGCATGTACGGCATCACCTCGGGCTGGACTCACCCGGTGGAGTTTCGCGAGTTCCTGGCGGAGGAGGGCCTGGTCATCGTCTCCAAGGCTGACCTCGACCACACCGTCCGAGCCGCTCACCTCAAGGACACCTTCCGGCCGAGCGTGTACAGCCGCCTGTGCGACACCCTCGGAGTAGACCAGATCGGAGAATCCCAGCCCAATGCTTGACGACCTTCAACGGCACGCTCTCGCACTCGGGCTCAAGGTCTCGCGGCCATACCGCGTGGCGCTCGGGTGGGACCTCAACCGGCTCGCCATGGACTTGGCCATCGGCCGGTGGAGGCGAGCACCCACCCGCAACTGGGGCCGCGCTCGCCGCACCCTCGCCCGTCTACTCCGCAGCGCCCGACACCGCAGCTACTGGGCGATCTGGCAGTGCGAGGAGGAGACCCTGGGCCTGTCGGCACGCCGCGGACTCACGGCCCGGGCCGCCGAGCGCCGCATGCTGGCCGACGCCATCACCCACGCGCTGAGCAGCCGCCCATGACCATGCTCTGCCCGGCGTGCGGGGGTCACCGGCCCGTCCACTGCACGATCTGCCGGGCATGCGCCGGCGAGCTCGACCGCGAGCTAGCCGAGGTGCCCAACCTGATCGGGCACCTCGACCTCGCTATCACCCGCCAGACCCGCATGGGTGCGCACGGCGGCGGCCGCTTGACGCATCTGCCCTGGGACGAGCGGGCCCGCGTCGCCGAGCGCGAGCTGCGCAGCACGCTCGTGGGGTGGGCGCGCGCCATCCTGCCCGAGGTCACGCGGCCGCACCTCGGGCCGGCCTGCCGGGCGTGCGCTCACCCCTCATGCCTCCGGATCGACCTGGAGCACGGGCCCGCCGACAACCTCCGTGCCGTCGCCAACTGGCTACGCCGGCACCGCGCCGAGCTGCAGGCCCACCCGGCCGCCGACGAGATCATCAGTACCATCCGCCAAGCGGTACGGCAGGCGCGGCGGGCGATCGACCGGCCGCCCGGCACCTGGTACGCCGGACCGTGCGGAGTCGACGGCTGCGCGGCCGATCTGCACGCTCAGCACGGCCGGCCCGTCATCACCTGTACGGCATGCCGCGCCACCCACGATGCCGCCGCCCGCGAGGCGTGGCTCATGGACCAGGCGGCCGAACACACCGGCACCGCCACCGAACTCGCCCGGGCCCTGCACGGCTTCCACCCCGGGCTCACACCCGAGATGATCCGCGGCTACGCGGCGCGGCTCAGGCTCTTCCCCGTGGGCCTGGACTACCTCGGCCGCCCCCTCTACAGAGTCGCCCACGTGCTCGCCCTCGCCGACGGCCAGCCACCCGAGCAGCTGCTCCACGGACCCGCCTGCAGCTCCTGCCGGCACGTCACCTGCAAGGCCGTGCGGTACCTGCTCGCGGTCGCATAGGCGCTCACCGGCCGCGCGGGCGCCCTGGCGAGCCCGGCGCGGCCAGCCGGTCCACCAGGTCCCCGCGCCGGTAGTGCGGAACCCCGCAGACGTCGACCGCGCGCACCCGGTCCTCCTTGCCGTAGCGGCGCAGCGTGCCGTACTCGATTCCGAGCAGCTCGGCCGCCTCCGGGCCGTCGAGCAGGTCGTCAGGGTGCTTGTGCATCCCGCCCGGCCAGCTCGGCAGCCGGCGCCCATCACGGAACGCCTCCACCTGGGCGCGATCGTAAAGCGGCTTGCGGGCACCTTCCTTGAACGGCTGGGGGAAGCCGTCGCCGCTGGCGATGCGCCTATTGCGGAAGGTCGAGTAGGCCATGCCGAGGATGGCCGCGGCGCCCGCACCGTCGACCGCGTCGCGTCCGGCCGGGATCACGCGAGGTCCTCCTGACGGGTCGGCCGCGTCTGACTGATCGGCACGTACGGCCGGCCGCTGTCGTCGGGGGACAGCAGCATGTAGCCGGCCAAGGCGCCAGCCTCGGTGTCGTAGATCGTCCAGCTCAGGGTCATGTCTTTCGTGCCTTCGCCGGACGCGGCGGCCTGCTCGGTCGCCTCGGCACAGATCTCCTCCAGGCGGAGCTCGGCCTCGGCGAACGTGGGTCTGGTGTCGAGGACGTTCTCGCGTTCATCTCGGATCTCGAACATGTGGTGCTCCTTCCGTTCACGGCTCAGGGTGACGGGCTGGCGCGCGGCCCGCCGGGACAGAACAGCGTTCTGTGGATAACCCGGCTGGGAGAGCGTTCTGGGGATCGGGGGCGGGATCAGCCCGCCCCCGATCGTCACCGGGTCACCACATCCGCTTCGCGGTGTCCCACGCCTTGGCCCAGGTGACCAACTGCCTGTCGAACGCCTGCCGGTCATCGCAGATGATCGTCAGCCCTCCGACTCGGACCCTGAGCTCGCCACATCCGCTCGCGGACTGGAGCGGCACCCTCCCCCAGACCTGCCGTCCAGCCTGCCCGCCGCTGAACTTCACCGCCGTGTGGATCGTGCTCACCGGCGAGATGAGGTAGGCGGCGGCGGTCAGGCCATTGAACAGCTTGGGGGCGAGGCTCATGGCGCTGTGCCAGCACCGCCAGATGTTCGCGATCGCGGTCAGGTCGGTGATGGTGATCACCAGCCCCGGCAGGAGGACCCGCAGGGTGTCGAGGTAGCTCTCGACCGCCGTCTCGTGATCACCGGCGTACCGGACCGTCACATCGACGTTGTGCTGAGCGGGGATCTTCCCCATCGGCTCTCCTCTGTTGAGTTCTGAAGTGGCCGCCGGTTCGGGGCTCTCACCCCCCGTCCCGACACCTATAAATATACAACACTTCAGTACTCTTGGGAAGGTTTCCCGCAAGCAAGTAGCCTGAAGACACGGCTCGAAGTGGCCGCAGGGGATCGGCGGACTCTCACCGGCATGCGCCGACTCCCGCCGATCCCCGCCGTGCAACCAGCACCCCACGCGAGGCGCGACTCTGGCCAGGTCCTACTCCGGGCCGCTCTCGGGGGTCCAGTCCCCTGCCGACATCACCCCGGAGCATCCGCACCGGCAGGAGTAACGCACCGCCGCCTCACCGGTGAGGGGCACGCTCACGGGATACGGGCTGTGGGTCGGCACGCGGCGTGAACTCCCGCTCGGCGGGATGTACTCGATCCACTCGTATCGATCGTTACGCAGACACGTGATGCACGTCGGCTTGTTGCTCGCCATCTCCACTCCTCTCCGTTGGGCCCCTCGATTCGGGGGCCGACGGGAGCATGAGACACCATGGGGCCGCTTAACGTCGCCTTCTGCTGGCTGGGCCGTGCGCTTGACAGCTGACCTGCACAAACGCAATCCTGTGATCAGCTAAGACGAGTGGGCCCGCCGAGTGCGGGCCTCCGTCATATCTGGGACTCCCACCAAGGGGGGACGCTCAGGGATGGGACGACCAGCCCCCGCCCCCGGCGGACCGTGCTGGCCGGCGGCCACGGCCGAGACGTGGCTCCCTGTTCCCCCGACCACCATGAGGACCTGGGGCCCCGATCACCGGCGGGGCCCCAGGCCCGACCTCGATCACCGGTGTCCGTCGTCCCCGTACGGACACCGGGCAAGCCCTCGCCCACGGGACGCGAGGGGCCAGGGGGCAAGTGGCCGGGAGGCGTTGTGCGCCGCCTCCCGGCCAGGCACCAGGAGGTGAACGCGATGGGGTCTCGTGCTCGCCGTATGCGCACCATCGGGGCCTGGATCCTCCTCGCCGCCTCCGTCATCGGGTGGCCGCTGTCGGCGCTCACCGTGGCCAAGGACGAGCCGCAGTTCGTGCTCGGCCTCTCGTGGCTGGCCATCACCCTGACGTGCGTGGACCTGCTGACCTCCAGCCAGGTGCACGAGGAGCAGGGCGAGCAGCAGGACGGGACCTCGAAGCGGTGAGCAGGGAAGCGCTCGCAGTCTTCGACTCCCGAGACGACGCCTGGTACGAACTGGTCAGGCTAGGCCAGGCCAACGCCTTCCGCGCCTGGGTCGAGAGCCAGGGCCTCGACCCTCGCGAGATCTACAGGCTGGAGATCTACCTGGTCGACTGCCCCTCGGCCAGGGTCCACTCCTACGCCAAGGACGCCAACGGCAAGCACTACCTCGACGGCACCGACATCGCGCGGCGTGAGCCGTACGAGATCGCGCTGTCCAGTCTCCCGCCGTACATGCCCGAGTCACGCCATGCCCCGCAGTAAGGGGCGCACCGGCCGGCCCTACCTTCGCCTGCGCGACACCCTGCGCAAGAGCCCGGGCGGTCGGGTGTGCTGGATCTGCGGCGAAGAGATCGACATGGCCGCACCACCCCGCACGCCGCGGTCCTGGAGCCTCGACCATGTCGTTCCACTCGACAAGGGCGGCGCCGAGACTGACCCGGCCAACGCCCGTGCCGCGCACTACGGGTGCAACAGCTCGCGGGGCAGCCGGATGGCCACCCGGAGCAAGACCACGACCTCACGACGCTGGTAACGCTCTGACCTGCGGAAACGCGTTTTTGATCATGGGGGCTGAGAGACCCGCGCCCACGTCGCCCTTTTTCTCCCCCCGCGCCACCCCGTACCCCCCGACTGGAGGTGACCCGTGGCGAACCGACGCCCCCGCCTGGCGGCCGCGCCCACACCGGCCAAGGCGCGCGAGCGCGCTCCGGACCTGCGCGACGCCGTCCGGGACGCGGTCGAGGCGATGGACTGGCTCCAGCCGAGCGACCAGGCGATGAAGGCTCTCGCGCTCCGGCAGGCCGAAGAGATCGAAAAGGCCATCGACCGCGCCGAGGAGCTGGCCGAGCTGCGCCGGGATCTGGCCGGCGACGAAGGCGCCTACCGGCGGCTGCAGAAGTTGGAGGCGATGTGCGAGATCACCAAGACCGTCGGCTGGCTCGGACCGCAGCTGCAGGGTGTGCTTCGTGACCTGGGCGGGGCACCGACAGCCCGGCAGGCGATGAAGACCGACAAGCCGGTGGGAGGACGGCTTGCTCAGCTCCGCGCCGGTGCTGCTGGGGAGCACCACTCCTAGGATCTGGACGCCGCCGCTGGCCTCCGGTCCCCCTGGGCCGTGCGGGTGCGGGTGCGCGCTGACGCCGGCGACGTCGCTGGGGTTCTCCGCGGTGGACTTCGCCGTGGAGGTGCTGCGGGTGCGGCCGCTGCCATGGCAGCGCTGGCTGCTGATCCACGCGCACGAGCTGCGCTGGGACGGCCGGTTCCGGTTCCGCACGGTGCTGGTGCTCGTCGCCCGCCAGAACGGCAAGACGACCCTCGTCGAGGTCAAGAACCTGTGGAAGATGTTCGTCCTAGGGGTCGGCCTGGTGATCGGCACGGCGCAGAACCTCGACATCTCCGAGGAGTCCTGGGAGAAGGCCGTCGAGATCGTCGAGGGCACCCCGGAGCTCGCGGCCGAGATAGCGCACATCGACCGGACGAACGGCAAGAAGGCCATCCGGCTGACGAGCGGGAGCCGCTGGAAGATCGCCGCTGCCTCCCGCCGCGGCGGCCGCGGCCTGTCGGGCGACGACGTGAACCTCGACGAGCTGCGCGAGCACCAGACGTGGGACGCCTGGGGTGCGGTCACCAAGACCACGATGGCCCGCGCCAACCCGCAGACCTGGGCCTACAGCAACGCGGGCGACGACAAGTCGATCGTGCTGAACGATCTCCAGGCGAAGGGCAGGGCCGCGGCCGCGAGCCCCTCGCTGGACCCGACGTTGGGGCACTTCGAGTGGTCGGCGCCGGAAGAGGTGAAGTGCACGTGCGGGCGGCCGGGCGAGGTGCACACCCCGCAGTGCCGGCTGCAGGACCGGGCCGCGTGGGCGCAGGCCAACCCGTCGCTCGGCTACACGGTGACCGAGGAGGCGCTCGTCTCGGCGCTGGCCACCGATCCGGAGCCGATCTTCCGCACCGAGTGCCTGTGCCAGCGCGTGGAGTCCTTGACGCCGGAGTGGTCGGTCATCGGCCAGGCCGCCTGGCAGGCGGTGCAGGAGCCGGCCTCCCAGGTCGTCGACCCGGTCGCGTTCGCGCTGGATGTGACGCCGGACCGGTCGTGGGCGGCGATCGCCGTGGCGGGCCGGCGAGCAGACGGGCTCAGCCACGTGGAGATCACCGGCCGGGACGGAGCGCTCGACCACCGCCCGGGCACCGACTGGGTGGTGCCGCGCGCCGTGCAGCTGGTCGAGGCGTGGGAGCCGTGCGCGTTCGTGGTCGACCCGGGCGGGCCGGCCGGGTCGCTCATCCCCGAGCTGGAGGCGGCCGGGATCGAGGTCACCAGGCCGACGGCGCGCGAGCATGCGCAGGCGTGCGGCGCCTTCTACGACGCGATCGTGCGCCCGCCGGACGCCGAGGAGTGGGTGCCGACGCTTCGGCACCGCGGACAGGGTCCTCTCACCGCGGCGGTGGCGGGCGCCGAAAAGCGGGTGCTGGGGGATGCGTGGGCGTGGTCGCGTCGCAGCCTCAGCGTGGACATCAGCCCGCTGGTGGCGGCCACGCTGGCGCGATGGGGTCACGCGACCCGCGCTCACCTGCTCGACGACGGCGACCCGATGGACAACATCTGGTGAAAGGGGGCAGGGTGGCGCGCTCGGATGTGCGGGCGATGGCGGCTGAGCTGGCCGGGACGGTCCTGCGCGCGGCGTGGCTCGCGCTGCCGGGCCTGGCCGGGGTCGGCCTGACCGCCTACGGCGCGTGGCTGGCGTGGCCGCCCGCGGGCTACATCACCGCCGGCGTGCTCGTCCTCGCCGACCGGGTCCTCGCCTACGCGAGGACCGACCGTAGGGAGCCGTCGTGAGTCTGTTGTTCGGTACGGCCAGGCGCGCGGCCCCGGTGGAGCGGCGGGCCGATCCGCCGATCCCGCCCAACTCCTCCCTGGGCACCTCGTACTCGCGGGTGGACCTGTCGCGGGCCGAGGCCAGCCTGCAGAAGGTGGCCATCTGGGCCAGCGTGACGTTGCTGGCCGGGACCGCCTCGATGCTGCCCGTCGATGTCCTGTCGGGAGAGGGCGCCGACAAGCGGGAACGGCCCAAGCCGCGCTGGCTGCTCGACCCGGCCGGCGACGGCAACGGCCTGGAGGACTGGACCTGGCAGCTGTTCTACTCGTGGCTGTTGCGCGGCAACGGATTCGGCCTGATCGGCGAGCGCGACCCCCGGCTCGGCACACCGACACAGATCGTGCTGCAGCACCCGGACGAGGTCGCAGCCTGGCGCGACCGGGACGGTAAGCCGCGGTACCGGATCCGCGGCCAGGAAGTGCCGCAGGGCCAGATGTGGCACAAGCGGGTCTACCCGGTGCCCGGGCAGCTGCGCGGCCTGTCGCCGATCGAGCACCAGGCGCTGACGATCGGCGTGGGCATCGCGGCCCTGCGCTTCGGCGCGCAGTGGTTCGAGCAGGGCGCCCACCCGACCGGCATCCTGTCCAACGACAAGAACCTGGACCAGACGCAGGCGACGACGGCCAAGCAGCGCTTCCTCGCGGCGATCCAGGGTCGGCGCGAGCCGGTCGTGCTCGGGTCGGGCTGGAAGTACGAGGCGATCCAGATCGCCCCCGAAGATTCCCAGTTCCTGGAGACCAACCAGTTCACGGCCGCCGAGTGCTGCCGGATCTTCGGCGCCGGCCTGGCCGAAGTGCTCGGCTACGAGACCGGCGGAGCGTTGACCTACCAGAACATCGAGCAGCGCAACCTGCAGCTGCTGATCTACGCGCTGGACCCGTGGCTGACGCGGCTGGAGCGCGCACTGACCGAGCTGCTGCCCCGCCCCCAGTACGTGAAGATCAACCGGGCGGCGTTGCTGCGCACGGACCTCCTGACCCGCTACCGCGCGCACCAGCTGATGATCCGCAACCGGTTCGGCACGCCGGACGAGGCGCGCGAGCTGGAGGACAAGCCGCCCCTCACCGACGAGCAGGTGCAGCAGCTGCTCACCCTCCCGCCGACCGGGTCCGCGAGCACCACCGACCGCCCCGAGGAGTAGATGATGGACATCTCCGAGCGCGCCACGAGCAAAGGCCCAGAGCGGCGCTCATACCCGGTTCAGCTCGAAGTGCGAGCGCAGGCCGGCGGAAAGACCCTGGTCGCCGGCTACGCGTCGGTGACCGAAGAGCCGTACGAGATGTGGGACTGGTACGGGCCCTATAGCGAGGTCGTACGGGCGGGCGCGTTCACCAAGACCCTCGGCGAGAGCCCGGCCGTGCAGCTGCTGCTCAACCACGAGGGCCTGGCCATGGCCTACACCAAGAGCGGCACCTTGCGCCTGGCCGAGGACGACACGGGCCTGCACATGGAGGCCGAGGTCAACCCCGCCCGCGGCGACGTGCGCGACATGCTCGCCGCCCTGGAGGACGGCGACGTCGACGAGATGAGCTTCGCCTTCCGGGTGATCCGCCAAAACTGGTCGCCGGACTACGAGCAGCGCGACATCGTCGAGGTGTCCCTGAACCGCGGCGACGTCAGCGTGGTCAACTTCGGCGCCAACCCGGCCACGTCCGTGGAGAGGCTCGCCCTGCGCGGCCTGGACCTCGACCGGATGGGCGAGGAGAGCGCCCGGGCGCTCGTGTCCCGCCTGCAGCGGCGCCTCGACGGCCAGGCGCCCGCCGTCCCAGACGCGCCCGCACCCGCGGCCCCGGCCGCACCCCAGACCCAGCGGCACCCGCTGTCGCTGTACGAGGCCGAGGCCGCACTCCTCGGCTGATTCCGCCTGACCTCCTGACGCGCCGGAGCCAAGCGCCGGAGCGGCCCTCGCTGCCGCCACCACGCACGGCCACCACCCCGACGGACGACGGCACGACCCACCTATCGAAAGGAGGGGCTCCGTGCTGGAGTTCCTGCGTCAGCAGCTCACGAAGCTGCTGGAAGAGCGGGCCGAGCTGAAGACCGAACTGGACGCCGTCCTCACGGCGCCCCGGGCCGAGCAGCGCGACCTGAACGACGAGGAGAGCACCGACTTCGCCGAGAAGCGCGCCGCGCTCAAGGCCAAGGACGAGGAGATCGAGGAGCGCCGTAAGCGCATCGCCGAACTCGAGGAGGACGACAAGCGCGAGCAGCGCGTCGCGGAACTGGCCGCCCAGTACGGCCAGACGGGCGAGCAGCGCGAGAAGGCGTCCGGGGTGAGCGTCACGGCCGAGCCGGCGACCTACCGCAAGGGCGGCACCGCCTCCTACTTCAAGGACCTGGTGCGCGCTCAGCTGCAGGGCTCGCGCGAGGCGACCGACCGGCTGGTCCGCAACCAGCGCGAGGTCAACGCCGAGCTGGAGAAGCGCGCCCTGTCGACCACGGACGGCGCCGGCGGCGAGTTCGTGCCGCCGCTGTGGATGATGGAGGAGTGGGTGGCGCTGGCCCGCGCCTCGCGCGTGGTGGCCAACCGGCTGCGGTCGCTGCCCCTGCCCATCGGCACCGACTCGATCAACCTGCCGCGCCTGGCGACCGGCACGGCGGTCGCCGAGCAGGCGACGCAGAACACCGCGGTGCAGAACACCGACGCGACGACGAACTCGGTGACCGCGCAGGTCACCACGATCGCCGGTCAGCAGGTGGTCAGCCTCCAGCTGATCGAGCAGTCGCCGATCAACATGGACGACGTGCTGCTGGCCGACCTGGCCGCCGACTACGCGATCAAGGCGGACGTGTTCGTCCTGACGAACAACGCCGCCGGCAAGCGCGGCCTGCTGAACGTGACCGGCCAGAATGCCGTCACCTACACCGACGCCTCGCCGACCGCGGGCGAGCTGTACGGCAAGGTCGCCGACGGCATCCAGCAGGTCCACACCGGGCGCTTCATGCCGCCTGACGTGATCTTCATGCACCCGCGGCGATGGGCGTTCCTGCTGTCGGCGCTGGACTCGGCCGGCCGCCCGCTCGTCACCCCGGCGGCCAACGCGCCGCAGAACGTGCTCGCGGCCGTCGGCGAGATCAACAGTGAGGGCTTCGTCGGCAGCATGCAGGGCCTGCCGGTCTTCGTCGACCCGAACATCCCCATCAACCTCGGGGCGGCGACCAACGAGGACCGCATCATCGTGACGCGCAGCTCCGACGTGATCCTCTTCGAGGGCACCCCGCGCAGCGAGGCCTTCCGCGAGACCAAGGCCGACCAGCTCAGCGTGCTGCTGCGCTTCTACAACTACCTGGCGCTGCACAGCGAGCGCTACCCGAAGAGCATCAGCGTCATCGGCGGGACCGGCCTGGTCACGCCCACGTTCTGAGCATCCGCCGACGTTCGAGAAGGAGAACGAGTATGGCCGAGATCGAGGGCGCACAGCCGGCTCCGGAGCGCGCCCAGCAGCAGCAGGACGACCGCGACTGGCCGCGGCCGGGCGAGGAGGGCTACGTCCACCCCGACGGCACGCGCCAGTCGGAGCAGCAGCTGGACGACAACCGGCGCGCGGCGGCCGACCGGGCTGCGGCCGGCAGCGTCATCCACGGTGCGCCGCTGGCCACGCCGGGCCCGGACGTCCAGGCCGAGCGCGACAAGGCGGTCGAGCGGGCGCAGGACTACGACGGCACCACCACCGAGGAGGCCGAGGAGCGCCTGACGGCCTGGGTGGAGGAGAAGACCGAGGAGAAGGCCGAGGAGGCAGCCGGCGAGTCCGAGGCCGAATCCGGCGCCGACAGCAGGAAGAGCGCCGCCGCCCGCCAGCGCGCGGCCAAGAAGAAGGAGTCGTAGGCGATGCCGGAGCAGGTCCCGGTCCGCTCGGTGCGGACCGGCGGTATCGACTACGTCGAGCTGCCCACGCCGGAGGAGGCCACTATCGCAGCGCTGCGCCGCGAGCGGGAGGGCTATCTGCGTTACGGCAAGTCCGACCGGGCCGCCCAGGTCGAGGTCGAACTGCGCCGCTTGGGCGCCTCCGTCGACCCCGTCGACCCCGTCGACCCCGACGAGCACGAGCCCGCGGAGCCGCCGGAGTCGGAGTCGGAAGCGGGCGGCGGCGAGCAGGAGACGGCCGTCGACAACGAGCCGCGCGAGCGGGCCGTCCCGGCAAGAAAGGGCAGGCGGACCGGTGACGGCGCTGGTCACGCTTGAGGAGGCCAGGGCGCAGCTGAACCGCGCTGCGTCCGCTTCCGCCACCGATGCGGAGATCCTGCGCGTGATCGAGGCGGTGACCGCGCCGATCGAGCGAATCGCCGGCGCGGTCCTTCCGACGCCGCACACGGAGGTGTACGCCGGCGGCGGCCGGGCGATCGTCCTGGCCCACGCCCCGGTCCTCACCGTCACCTCCGTGGGCCTGGCCGTCGGCGGCGAGCTCGCCGCCGACGGCTGGCGGCTCGATAGGACCTCCGGCGTGCTGACCCGATTGGCGGCCGGGTCGCCCAGCATCTGGGAGCCCGGCCAGCTGACCATCTCCTACGTGGCGGGCCTGCCCAGCATCCCGCCGCACGTACGGATGGCCGCCCTGATCACCGTGCAGCACCTGTGGGAGCTACAGCGCGGCAGCCGCGACCAGCGGTTCACCGGCAGTAGCGATCAGGCGTGGACGCCAGCGATGGGCTTCGCCCTCCCGCACCGCGCGATGGAGCTGCTCGGCGAGCAGACCGCAGGGATCGCCTGATGATCTCGACGGTTCCCGCAGTCCTCGACGCGCTGCTGTCGCTGTGGGCGAAGGCCCTGCCCGGGGTGCAGGTGGTCGACGGGCAGCCGCTTGAGGTCGAGCCCGACGTGGTGTTCGTCGGCTTCACCGGCCTCCCGGGCGAGCCGGTGGTCACCTCGACCCGTACGCGCGAGCAGGCGGCCACGCTGCCCGAGCACGAGGCGTACGCCATCACCTGTCTCGCCTCGTCGCTGCGTGGCGAAACCGACGCCAAGCAGGTGCGCGACCGGGTCTACGAGA
Organism: Nonomuraea sp. NPDC050328; assembly: GCF_044459405.1. Classification (NCBI taxonomy): domain Bacteria; kingdom Bacillati; phylum Actinomycetota; class Actinomycetes; order Streptosporangiales; family Streptosporangiaceae; genus Nonomuraea; species Nonomuraea sp. NPDC050328. The sequence goes on from NZ_JBITIW010000020.1 coordinate 28,505, forward strand.
TGGTCAGCGCGCTCGCCGGCGAGCTGGCCGCCGACCCGACCCTGGGCGGCCTGGTCGCCCGTGCGGAGCTGTCGACCGAGTCGTTCGCCCAGGAGCAGACGAACGAGGGCGCAGCCGCGACCCTGCAGTTCGTCGTCAACGTCGACGCCTGGACCGAGTGATGGCCACCCGCCCGCGGCCGGGCCACGGCACCGACGAGCTGCGGCGCTTCATCCGCAGCTTCGAGGACGGATTCCCGGCCGACCTCCGCACGGAACTGCGGCGGCCGCTACGGCAGGCCGGCGAACGCGCCCGGACACTGGCCCGGTCGAACGCGGCCTGGTCGACCCGGATCCCCGGCGCGATCCGCCTGCGGGTGTCGTTCACCGCCCGCCGGCCCGGCGTCATCTTGGAGGTCGACCAGCGCCGGGCACCCCACGGTCGCGCGCTTGAGCACCTGGGCAAGGCCGGCTGGTTCCGCCACCCCGTCTTCGGTCAGCGCCGCCGCTGGGTGCGTCAGCGGTCGCGGCCCTACCTGTTCCCCGCCGCCCGGGCGGCGATGGCCGCCATGGACACCGACATCGCCGCGGCCGTCGACATGGCCGCCGCCAAGCACGGCTTCCGCTGACGCGGACCCCCGACGAAAGGACACCCTGATGGCATTCGGCCTGAAGGCCCTGCTCCAGCTCGAATCGGAGCTGACATCGCCGCTCGATCTGTCGACGCCCAGTTCCCTCCTCAAGATCGCTCAGCAGATCACGTTCGCGCAGGGTGCCGGCGCGGGCCAGGCGGACATGATCTGGGCCGACCGGCGCACCATCGCCGCGTCGGCGACCGACAGCCTCGACCTGGCCGGCTCGGCACTGCAGAGCCCTTTCGGCGGGGGGCTGACGTTCGCCCGCCTAAAAATGATCTTCGTGCGGGCGGCGGCCGCGAACGTCAACAACGTCAACATCATCCGGCCCGCCAGCAACGGCGTGCCGTGGGCGCTCGCCGCAGGCGACGGCTTCCCGATCCGGCCGGGCGGCATCTTCTTCTGGTACGACCCCAGCGCCGCCGGTGCCGTCGTCACCCCCGGCACCGGCGACCTTCTCGACCTCGTCAACAGCGGCGCCGGCACGACCGTCGAGTACGAGGTCGTCCTCGTCGGCGCCGCCTCCTAGGAGCACACACCATGCCCGAACTGCAGCTCATCGACATCGTTCATCCCGGCCAGCCCGGCGTCGTGGCCTCGGTGCCCGCCTCGGCGCTGCCCCACCACCAGCGCGCCGGCTGGCGTCTGGCCGAGCCGACCGATCTGCGCGCCCACGCGCTGCAGATCCTGGTCGACGGCGGCATCGACCCCGACATGGCCGAGCGGCTGCTCCTGCCCGCCGACCCGAACGTGGAGGCCCGGGACCGGGATCAGAACGTCGCGCCGGCCTCCGAAGCGGAGCCGGACCAGGAGAGCAAACCGCGGCGTCAGCGCGCCAAGGACTTGGACCCGAAGGAGTAGCAGATGCCCGCAACACCCATTGCCGCCGTCCAGAGGTACTACCCGAAGGGCTCCCTCAAATGGATCTTCGTGGCGACCATCGCGAATAAGAGCCTGGTCACCCGAGCCGAGATCAACTCAGGGACGGACTTGACCAAGCAGGTCGCCGCCTGGAGCGGGTTCACCACCAGCACGCAGTTCGTCAACACCCCCGATGCCAACTCCCGCTTCACGAGCAAGATCACGGGCGACATCGAGGCCGAGGACTCATCGCTGACGATCTACCTGGACCCGTCCGGTAACGACGCCCGCCAGCTCATGCCGCAGGACACCATCGGCTACATCCTGCGCATGGACGCCGGCGACGTCCCCGGTCGGCGCATGGACAACTTCCCCATCCAGGTCGGCAGCGTCGGTAAGCCGTTCGAGATGGGCGACGCCGTCGTCGGCGTCTTCAGCTTCGCGATCACCGACGAGCCCGCGCAGAACATCGCCATCCCCGCCTAACACACAGGAGCGCCCTCATGACGAACCTTCTCACCCGCGACCAGCTGTTCCAGGTCGCAGCGGACCTGCCATGGCAGGACGTGCCGATCCGCAAGCCGCCGAACGGCGAGGTGATCGGCACGATGCGGCTGCGCGGCATGACCGGCGAGGAGTCCACCGAGTGGCAGGACTCCTCCGTCCAGGTCAAAGGCAAGACACGCCGCCAGTCCAAGCACACCCTGGCGATGCTGATCGTCACGTGCGCGATCAACGAGGACGGCAGCGAGGTCTTCGACCGGCGCGACGTGATGAAGGTGTCGCAGATGCCCGGCTACGTGCTCCAGCAGCTCGGCGAGGTCGCGCTCGTCCTTTCCGGCCTGGGCGAAGACGACGAGGCGCGGGAGCTGATCGAGGATTTCGACGAAACCCCCGACGCCAGCTTCACTTCCGACTAGCGCTCGCTTTCGGCATGCCGGTCGCACAGCTGCTCAAAGGCATCTCTTCACGCGAGCTCGCCGAGTGGGAGGCGTTCGAGCAGGTGTACGGCCCGGTCGGTGTCGAGGCCCGCCTCGACCTGGCGGCCGCGCGCATCGTCGCCCGGCTGACCAACATCTTCCAGCCGCAGCGCAACGGTCAGACGTACGAGGCCAGCGACTTCCTCGCCGCATGGGCAGCGCGCCCGGTCGAGGGCTACGAGCTGCGAGAGGAGGACGCCGATGCCGAGCCTGATGCGTAACCTGCGCATCGTCTTGGGCGTCGACCTGGACGAGCGCGGCCTGAAGAGGGCCGATCGGGCGCTGGCCGACATCGACCGCAGGCTCGGCAAGCTCGGCCGGACCATGGCCGTCAGCGCCGGACTGACCGGCCTGGCCGGCGGCGCCACCGCGCTCGTGGGCGCGCTGCTGCCCGCCGCCGGGGCCGTGATGGCCCTGCCCGGCGCGATGGCGATCGCGAAGACCGCCACGGCCGCGCTCAAGGTCGGCGTGATCGGCCTCGGCGACGCGTTCGAGGCCGTCGCGTCCGGAGACGCCGACGCACTCCAAAAGTCGCTCACCAAGCTGAGCCCGTCTGCTCGCCGGCTGGTCCTGGAGGCGAACGGCCTCAAAGGCATGTGGGACCCGATCCAGCAGGCGGTGCAACAGCAGCTGTTCAGCCGGCTGGACCGGCAGCTGCAGCCCGTCGCGAGGAACCTGTTGCCGACGGTGCGCGGCGGCATGCTGGACATCGCCGGAGCGACCAACCGCGCCGCCCGTGAGGCGGCCGGCTTCGCCAAGACCCCGCTCGCCCGGGGCGCCACCGCGGCGACGCTGGGGGCGACGTCGCGCACGATGGGCCTGCTGGCCAGCGCCACCCGGCCGGCGCTGAGCCTGGTCGCCCGCCTCACGGTGGCGAGCCTGCCGCTGGCCGAGCGCATGGCGGCCTGGGGGACGAACGGCATCAAGGCCGCGTCCGGGTTCGTGGCCAGCGAGCGCGGCGCGGCCAAGCTCACCAGCACGGTGGACCGGGCCGGCGACACCCTCGCCCAGCTCGGCCGGATCACCGGCAACGTCGGCGGCGCTATGGGCGCGATCTTCGGCCGGATGGAGGACGACGGCGAAGGCGTCCTGGACACCATCGAGAAGGTGACCGCCCGCTTCGAGGCGTGGACCAAGACCGCCCGCGGGCAGCAGGCCATCGCCGACGCGCTCGGCCTGCTACGCGACGTCCTCGGGGACGTCGGCGACGTGCTGCCGCTGGTCACCGGCCCGCTCGGCCTGGTCGCCTCCCTGCTCACGTCGCTGCCCGGTCCGCTGCGGGACGTCGTCACGCAGGGCCTGGCCCTCGCGCTCGTCGTCGGCCCCCTGGCGGGGAAGATGGGCGGTCTCGCCTCCGGCGTGCTGCACATGGTGGCGGCCAGCCGGGACGCCGACACCCCGCTCGGCCGGCTCCGCGACCGGATGGGCGAGGTCGCCGACCGCGCCAGCGGCGGCCGGGGCGGCATGGGCGGCCGGCTCGCCGGCGTCGCCGGGATGCTCGCCGCGGCCGGCCCGTGGGGGCTGGCCATCGCCGGTGGCGTGACCGCGCTGGCAATCTTCGCCAACCGCAACGCCGAGTCCGCCGCCCGCGTCGCGGACCTGTCGGACGCGCTGTACCGCAACAAGGGCGCCCTGGACGCCGACGCCATCAGCAAGGTGAAGAACACGCTGGAGACCGAGGGCGTCTACCAAGCCGCCCAGAAGCTCGGCATCAACCTGTCCCTGGTCACCGACGCCGCGCTCGGCAACAAGGCCGCCCTCGGCCAGCTGAACGCCCAGCTGCAGACGCACGCGGTCGAACTGCGCGTCGGCGCCGGCCGCGTCGGCAGCTTCGCCACCGGGCAGAAGCAGCTCGTCGGCGGCGCACTCCTGGTCAGCAACGCCGTGTCCGGCACCAACAGCGAGCTGTCCGAGGCCGCCGCCCAATACCAGCGGCTCACCGCCGCCGAACCCAAGCTGACCCAGGCCAGCAACTCCGTGGCTGCCGGCATCACAAAGGTCGGCGGCAGCGCGAGCCGAGCCTGGACCGACGTCGCGCTCCTCAACACCCAGCTCGTGCGCTTCCGCAGCCTGAGCGGCGACGCCGACATGGCGGCGATCGGCTTCCACGAGGCGCTCGACGGCCTGTCCGGCGCCCTGAAGCGCAACAACCTGCAGATCGACCAGCGCACCGGCAAGTTCAACCTGAACAACAAGGTCGGCCGGGAGAACAACAAGCTGGTCATCGACGCGATCCGCTCCGCGGTCGATCACGCCTCGAAGGTCAAGGAAGAGACCAACTCGGTCGACAAGGCCAACCGGGTCTTCGCCACCCACATCGACCGGCTGCGCGGCGTGATGTCCAAGGCCGGGCTGTCCAAGGAGGCGATCGACCGGCTGATCCGCCGCTACACCACGCTGCCCGGCGACATCAACGCCGCGCTGCGGGCGATCCGCGACCGCAACATCCGGATCAAGGTCTCGGCCGACGGGAAAGTCTGGGCGCCCGGCTGGGGCGGCAGCTACGCCACCGGCGGCGTCCTGCCCGGCTACACCCCGGGCAAGGACGTGCACCAGTTCGTCTCCCCCACCGGCGGGCGGCTGGCGCTGTCCGGCGGCGAGGCCGTCATGCGGCCCGAGTGGGTCAAGGCCGTGGGCCGCGACTACGTGGAGAGGGCGAACGGAGCCGCGCGCCGCGGCGGCGTCACCGCCGTGGCCAAGCAGCTGGGCCTCGCCGGCGACCCGGGCGGCGTCGTGCGCGGCTTCGCCGACGGCGGCATCATCGCCGGCGGCGACATCAACGTCATGCCCGGCATCCGCCGGGCCGTGACCACCGCCAACAACCGGATCGACCGCATCGCCGACCGGATCGCCGACCGCGCCGTGAAGAAGGTCGAGGAGGTCGTCGGCGGCCCCGGCAAGCGCGCGGTGAGGGCGGCCCGCAGCCAGCTCGGCGTGCCGTACAGCTGGGGCGGCGGCGGACCCGCAGGGCCGTCCTACGGCTTCGCCCAGGGCGCCAACATCCGCGGCTTCGACTGCAGCTCGCTCATGCAGTACGCCTGGTACAAGGCCACCGGCAGGGTGTCGCCGCGCACCACCTACAGCCAGGCGCCATGGGTGAACCGGATCCCAGGCCCGCGCCCGGGCGCGTTCGGCTTCCCCCACGCGGGCCATGTCTTCATGGCCTCCGACCGGCCCGGCCGCATCATCGAGGCGCCGTTCACCGGCGCCCGCGTGCGCGAGGTCCCGGCCCGCTCGGCCTGGTGGGGCATGCCGCCGTGGAAGTTCGACGAGGGCGGCGTCATGCCGCCCGGCTACGGCACCTACTACAACGGGACCGGGCAGCCGGAGTACGTCTTCACGCAGCAGCAGATGCGCGACGGCGGCGGCCCGGTCGACCATGGCGGATTCGGCCTGACGATCCACAACCACTTCCACATCCCGAACCACCCGAACAAGCACGAGATCGGCCGGGAGATCTACGAGAGCCTGCAGCCGTACATGCAGCGCAGCAAGAGGAAGCTGCCCACCTGATGTCCGCGCCGCTGTACCCGCAGATCATCGCCGAGTGCCAGTTCACGGAGCCGACGTGGTCGGACATCTCGCCGTGGCTGCGTGGCGCGCTGGTCAGGAGCGGTGTCTCGCGGGTGGAGGCGCCGATCGTCCGCTACGACACCGGCACCACGACGATCACGCTCGACAACCGGGACAGGCGGTTCGACCCGACGAATCTGGCCGGCCCGTACGTCGAGGGCGGCGGCGGTGGCGAGTCCGGAGTCCACCAGTTCACCTGCACCCACACCCAGGTGTACGGCCACGGCTGGACCATCGACATCAAGTCGGCCGCCGGCACCCAGGCGTCCATCGTCAACGTCTCCTCGAAGGCGACCGGCACCACCGGCAGCACCACCGTGGACAAGCCCTCGGGCACCGCGGCGGGGCACCGGCTGATCGCCGTGCAGTTCTCCGACGTCGGCACGCTGGGCGACCTCGGCAACCCGACCGGCGGCGCGGGCTGGGGCACGCCGATCGCCTCACGCACCGAGGGCGACGACACCCTGCAGAGCAAGGTGTGGGCCAAGACCGCCGGCGGCGCCGAGCCCGCCACCTACGGCTTCACCCAGAACTCCGGCGCCGACGGCGTCATCTTCATCATCGCGGTGCGGGACTGGGACCCGCTGTCGTCGGAGATCGTGCTCTCGCAGTCCAACAGCGAGGCGGCGGTGTTCAACACCCCGTCGACCACGCCGCACGCAGCAGACGACCTGGAGTTGCGCCTGGTGGGCGCCTCGGCCGGCACCGGCCAGTCCCAGGGCGGCGCGAACTGGATGCCGCCGCAGGAGGAGGGCTGGGCCGAGTGGGGCGACACCCAGTCCGGAAGCTTCACCACCGGCGCCCTGGCTGCCAAGCAGCTCACCTCCGTCGGCGCCGGCACCGGCACCCGCGTCAAGCCCGGCCGCCCCATCAGGCTGCGCGCCGTCTTCCCGCTCACCCCCACCACGAACCTGATCACGAACCCGTCGCTGGAGGTCGACACGAGCGGCTGGGCCGCGCTGGCCGGCTCGGCCATCGCCCGCGTCCCGGACGTCTCCCGCACCGGCGGCTACAGCCTGGAGGTGCGCCGTACGGCCGCGGCCGCCCAGTACGGCGTCACCATCTCCGGTGTCGCGGCCGGCGCGACCGTCGGGGAAACCGTCACCATCTCGGCCCACATCTACGTGCCCGCCGCGGCGTACGCGAAGGTGACGGGCGTGCGCATCGGCGCGACCGGCGTCGCCGTGGCCACGGTCTCCACGGCCGGGCTGCAGCCGGACACCTGGTGCCGCGTCAGCCGTACCGCGGTGCTGTCGGCCGGTCTGGCCAATGTTCAGATCCAGGTGATCGCCGACGGCACGCTGCCCGACGGGCAGATCGTCGCCTTCCTCGACGCCGTCCAGGCCGAGGAGGCCGCGGCGGCCACGCCGTACTGCGACGGCGCGCAGCCGGGCTGCACCTGGTCCGGTACGGCCCACGCCTCATCCAGCAGCCGAGGCTCCAGCATGTCGGAGGACCTGTTTACCGGGTTCGCAGACGACTGGCTGGTGAGCTGGAGCGGCACCTACGACAGCGAGGTGACCGTGCCGTGCACCGACGCGCTGGACATCATCGCCGGCAACGATCGGGCGCCGGTGGCCGCGGTCGGTGCCGGCGAGGACTCCGGCGCGCGGGTGCACCGCATCCTCGACTCGGTCGGCTGGCCGGTCGGGGCCCGGCAGATCGACGTCGGCAGCTCGACGCTGCAGGCCACCACGCTGGAGGGCAGCGGCCTGTCGGAGCTGCAGCTGGTCGCTGACACCGAGATCGGTGAGCTCTACCAGAACGCTTCTGGCGATGTCGTGTTCCGCAACCGGCAGGCCATCCTCACCGACGAGCGGACCACCACGGTGCAGGCGCGTTTCGGGCCCGGCGGCGAGGCCTCCGGCCGACTGGGGTACAAGGACGTCGGTATCGCCTACGACCGGCAGCAGATGGCCAATGAGGTGCGCATCACCCGGGCGGGCGGCTCGGCCGCCCAGGTCGCGATCGACGCGGCCAGTATCGCCGAGTACAACCAGACGAAGACCTACGAGCGCACCGACCTGATCATGCAGTCGGACGCCGAGGCGCTCTCGGCCGCGCAGTGGCTGCTGTCGGTGTCCAAGGAGCCGGAGCTGCGGTTCGACTCGCTGGAGGTGTGGGGCCAGGCCGACCCGGTCAACTTGTTCCCGCAGATCCTCGGCCGCAGGATCGGCGACCGGATCGAGATCGACCGGCGGCCGGTCGGCGGCGGCGACCCGGTGGTGCGCGAGGTCATCATCCGCGGCGTCTCGCACGAGATCCGCGGCGTCGGCGGCGGGCAGCCGCGCTGGGTCACCATCTGGCAGCTGCAGTCCGCGCAGAAGAGCGGCAACTTCTGGACGCTCGGCCACCCCACGCTCGGCCGGGTCGACACGAATGCGCTGGTGTACTGATGGCGTTCAAGACGTGGGGCCACGACGAGGTCGGATACGCGGCCGACCTCAACCGGTTCTGGGTGCAGGGCATGCACGTGTTCAAGCCCGCCGACGAGGTCGTCACCAACAGCGCAGTCGTGCAGGCCGATGACCACCTGGTGCTGCCGGTGGAGGCGAACACGGACTACTGGATGGAGTGCTTCGTCATCTACAACGCCCCCACCGCGAACGACATGCAGCTCGGCTGGACCGGGCCGGCGCTCGCCACCATGGAGTGGTCCAACAACGGGCTCGCTCTGGGCGCGGCCGACGCCGTCGACCGCATCTCGCGCACCGCGCTGGGCATCGGCAGCATCGCCACCATCGGCGGCGCCGGCTCGGATGCCATCTGCGCGATGAAGGGCATGCTGCGCGTGCTGGGCACCGCCGGTGACCTGCGGATGCGGTGGGCACAGAGCACCGCGGGCGCCGGCACCAACGTCACCATCAAGGCCGGCAGCATGCTCATGCTGACCCGGCTGAAGGCATAGGGAGCCGGGGTGCCGATCAAGAACTTCGAGGTGGGCAAGCCGCCCGGCTCGGCCGACATCAACCGGTACTTCCAGCAGCGCGCCCACGTCATCAAGCCGTCGGACGAGTCCATCGCCAGCTCGACCACGCTGCAGAACGATGACCATCTGTTCCTCAACGTGGCCGCCAACACCCATTACTGGGTGGAGGCGATGATCCGGTACGACGGCGCGACCGGCGGCGACCTGAAGTTCGGCTGGTCGGTGCCGTCCGGCTCCACCTTCGAGTGGACCTCGAACGGGCTCGCCACCGCGGCTACGAGCACGGCGGACGACCTGTGGCGGCGCCGCCGTACCGCCGCCCAGGACGAGATCGTCGGCGCGGTCGGCGCCGGCACCGACCTGCTCGCCCTGCCCGAGGGGCTGCTGCGCGTCGGAGCCACGGCGGGCACGCTGCGCCTGCGCTGGGCGCAGGGCACCAGCTCGGCCACGGCGACGCGGGTGTTCCTCCGCTCGATGCTGATGATCTCCCGGATGGTGCCCTGATGCCGATCAAGGACTGGGCCGACGGCGAGCGGCCGCCGGCCTCGGACCTGAACCGGTACCCGCTGCAGCAGGTCCACGTCATCAAGGCCGCCGACGAGTCGATCGCCTCAAGCACCACGATGCAGAATGATGACCATTTGTTCGTCGAGGTGGAGGCAGGCACCGACTACTGGCTGCAGGCGTATCTGATCTACGAGGGCGCCGGTGAGCCCGGCGGCGATTTCAAGGTCGGCTGGCTCGCCCCCTCCGGGACCACCCTCGACTGGATGTCGGACTCCTTCGCCTCCACAGCGACCGCCACGTCGGGAGCCGTGTCGCGCACCTACCAGACCCTGACCTCCCTGCCTGCCCCCGGAACGCAGGGGGCCGGCGTCGGGCTGGTCTGCATGCCGCGCGGCGTGCTCCGGATCGGCGGCACCGCGGGCACCCTCCGGCTGCGGTGGGCGCAGAACATCTCCTCGGCCACCCCCACGATCCTGCGCGCCGGATCCATGCTCCGGCTCCGACGCCTCACCACCTGAGAGGACCGGCACCGGCATGAGCGACAAACGCGACTACGAGCCCGGCACGCCGCAAGAGGTGGCCGCGCTCGTCACGCGGCTGGCCAAGCAGCCCGGCGGCCGCGGCCGCCGACTGCTCAGCCGTACCGGCGGCCGCGTCGACCACCGCAAGGCCGACGACGTCCTGGCGCTCGCCGACGAGCTGGAGGCCTCCGGCGCGACCATCGGCCAGGTCTACAAGCAGGGCTTCCCCGCCGCGACCGGCCACGAGGACGCGATCGAGGAGGCGGTGAAGGCCGCCCGCGTGTACGGCAAGCCGATCACCGCCGAGGTCGTCCAGACGCCCGAGCACGAGGAGGCCGGCGAGTTCCTCGTCGTCGTGCGCGTGGTCGACGTCGACCGCGGTCGCGGCCAGCCCGCCTCGCAGCGGCCGGCCAACCCCTGATCGTGCCGCCCGTCCCCGTGAGGGCGCTGGGCGGGCGGCACCCCCATCCCGGCCCGGAAGGAGCTCCATCATGGGCGACTACGTGTGCAGCCTGCTGGCAGGCGAGCAGACCATCCCCGTCGGCGACTACTACATCGTGCGGTTCCCGTACGGCAGCGAGCCGTACGACGCGCACGGCATGCATCAGCCGGCGCAGCCGGACGGGCCGATGTCGGCCTACCCCGACGCCCGGTCGGGCCTGATCTGGCCCAAGCACGACGGCTGGGCCCACCTGTACGCGCTGATGTATTGGGAGGCCGAGGACTACACCGAGCTGCGCGACCGGTTCGTGCGCGACCCGCTCAACCTCAGCACCGGGTACGACTCGACGTGCACCGAAGACCGGGCGATCACCCCGGGCGGCCAGTACATCGCCAAGGCCTGGGCCATGTTCGTGCACCCGGAGACGCCGATCGCGCTCATGGTGCGGCACAACGCGCCGACGTCGGTGAAGCTGACGCTCGCCGAGTTCAAGATCTCCTACCAGCGTGACCCGGTCCTGCCGTGAACGCGCCGACCCGCCGCGACCGGCTCAGGCGTAACCCCTTCGGCACCTCGGCGGGCGCGGGCGCCGTGGTGCTCGGCGTGCTCGGCCTCATCGTCGGCGAGGCCGTCTCCCAGGGCATGACCAACTCGCTGCGCGGCGCTGCCGGACCGGTCGCGCACCTGTGGGGGCTCGAGCTCGCCGCAGGCGGGCTACTCAAGATCTTCGGCCTGTATTGGCACCACTCGGAGCTGGAGATCCCCGGCCTGTGGCTGATGTGCGGCGGCTACGCCTTCTACTCGATCACCGTCGTGGTCGGCCTCGGCGCGCACGGCCTGGCCGCCGGCATCATCGCCGGCGCACTGACGATCGGCTGCCTGGTCAAGGTACGCCAACTCCAGCGGCTGGCCCGGGCCACGCAGGAAAGCCAGGAGAGGGGGGAGGCGTGACGTGGAGCGAAATCCTCGTCTCGATCGCCCAAGTCGCCGCAGGCGGCGGCATCGTCCAGGCGATCATGGCGTTCAGCCGACGCCGGCAGCTTCGCCAGCTCGATCGGCAGACCGACTCCGTCGCGGTCGAAACGGCCGACAAGGTCGTCCTGATGCTCCGCACCGAGCTCGACACCACCAAAGCCGAGAACGCCGACCTCAAGCAGACCCAGGCCGACCAGCAGCGACAGATCCAAGCCCTGGCAGAGCAGGTGTCGGTGCTGCGCGCCGAGCTCGCCGTGGCCCGGACCGAGATCGCCCGTCTGTCCGGGCCCTGAGGAGCACATGATGCCGGCCACGCCGTACAACATCGCGATCGAGCAGGGCGCGACCTACCGCACCACGCTCACCCTCACCGGCCGTGACCTGACCGGCTGCACCGCCCGCATGCAGGTGCGCGAGAGCGTCGCCTCGCCGGCGGTGCTGCTGGAGCTGACGAGCTCGCCCGCGGCCGGGATCACCATCACGCCCGGCCCGCCCGGCGTGATCGACATCGTCATCACCGCCGCCCAGACCGCGGCGATGACCTGGTGGGTTGGCTTCTACGACCTGGAGCTCGTCTGGCCCAACGGTGACGTCGAGCGGCTCCTCAAGGGCGCCGTCACCGTCGACCCCGAGGTCACCCGGTGAGTCCCACCGTCGACCCGCAGCCGCCGTACGAGATCATCATCTCGCCGCAGCCGCCCACCTCCGTCGAGGCGCTGCCGCCGCCGGTCAACGAGGTGTCGCTGGCGGCCGCCGGGCCGCAAGGACCGCCGGGCCCTCAGGGAGAGCCGGGCCCCGCCGGTCCGCCAGGCCCGCCCGGGCCGGCCGGGGGCGACGTCTTTCTTTACGACCGAGCGGGCGTGCCCGCCGCCACATGGACGATCGAGCACGGCCGCGGCCGCCGCGTCCACGTCACCGTCATCGACGACACCGGGACTGAGGTGACCGCCGACGTCGCCCACCCCGACCTCAACACCACCGTGATCACCTTCGCGGCGCCGTTCTCCGGCGCGGCCCTCATCGGATAGGAGCGCCCATGACCCGGAAGGTCCTGAACGGCCTCGACCTCGGCAACCAGCGGATCGTCGCCCTGGGCGACCCGTCCGCCGGCACGGACGCCGCCACGAAACAGTACGTCGACCAGGTCGCTCGCGGCCTGAACTGGAAGCAGGCGGTACGCGCCGCCAGCACCGCCAACGCCACCCTGGCCAGCGCGTACGAGAACGGCGACGTGGTCGACGGCGTCACGCTCGCCACCGGCGACCGCATCCTGATCAAGAACCAGACGACGGCCAGCGAGAACGGCATCTACATCGTCGCCGCCTCCGGCGCCCCGGCCCGAGCGGCGGACATGCCCGCCGGCAGCGACGGCAAGGGCGTCGCCGTCACCGTCACCTCCGGCACCGTCAACGCCGACAAGGTCTACATCCAGACCGCCGACACCGCGACCGTCGGCACCGACGCCCTCGCCTGGAGCCAGCTCGGCGGCGGCGGAACCGCCTACGTCGCCGGCGACGGCCTGACCGAGTCCCCGGCCGGCACGTTCAACGTCAACGCAGGCGCCGGGCTGGAGGTCAGCTCGGACGCGGTACGGATCGCCGCGGCGGCCGCGGGCGCCGGCCTCACCGGCGGCGGCGGATCGGCGCTCGCCGTCGGCGCCGGAACCGGCATCAGCGTGGCCGCCGACGCGGTCGCGGTCGACACCGGCGTGGTGTCCCGGCACGTCGCCGCGAACGTCGGCGACGGCGTCGCCACCCAGATCGACATCACCCACAACCTCGGCACCTTCGACGTGTGCGTGGAGGTCTTCGTCAACAGCGGGTCCCGCGAGACGGTGCTGCCCGACGTCAGCCGAGTGGACGTCAACACCGTGCGACTGAACTTCGCGACGGCGCCCACGTCCGGCCAGTACCGCGCCGTCATCCAGGGCTGAGCCGATGCCCCGCGCCCTCACCGCGCTGCAGCTGGCCCAGCAGACCAGCCCGCCGTCCCCGCCCGCGGGCTACACCGCGGTGTCGGCCCGCGCCGGCGACCTGCTCTACACCGAGGACTCGGCAGGCGTGGAGCGGCTGCTCGCCGCCGGACCCACCCCCGTCCGCGCCACCTCGGCGGTCGCCTCGAACTCGACGACCCTGGCTGACGCCACCGGCCTGGGCCTGGCCCTCCAGTCGGGCAGACGGTACATGTTCCGCTTCTCCGGCCAGTACACCGCGGCCGCCGCCACCACCGGCCTGGGCCTGGCCGTCAACGGGCCGACGCTCGGCGCCGAGGGCCTGCTGGCCAACATCCACATCGCCCACACCAACCAGACGCCCATGCTCGGCGCGGTCACGGCCTACAACACCGCCATCCTCGGCACCGCCAGCGCGGCCGCCACCCGCATGCCATGGGAGGTGTGGGGGTGGATCCACACCGCGGCCGCCGGCCTCCTGCAGCTGCGCCTCCGGTCCGAGGTCGCAGCCTCGCAGGTGACGATCGCGGCAGGCGCCTACGGCTACGCCTGGGCCGTCGGATGAAGCTGCTGGCCGCCGCGCTGCTGCGCCAGGCCGCGTCCGTCCCCACCCCGGCCGCCGGCATCAGCGCCCTGGGCGCGCTCCCGGCCGGGCCTGGGCTGCGCGGGTCCGACGGCGGCAGCCAGCTGCTGCACCAGCTCGCGGTCGGACGCGTCACCTCCGCGCTGACCAACAGCACCACCACGCTCGCCGACATGACCGGCCTGGCCCTGCCGGTCGACGCCGGCGGCGTCTACCTCTTCGAGTTCTCCGGCACCTACTCGACCTCGTCGACCAGCTGCTTCATCGCCGCCGGCGTCAACGGCCCGTCCGCCGCCGGGACCGGCCTGATGTGCAACTTCCACCTTCACATCGGCGTGGGCGCCAACACCTGGCACAACGGCTGCACCGCGGCGTTCGGCGACTTCAACACGCCGGCGTTCGTCCAGGCAGCCAACGCGCCGACGCCGTGGCGCATCTACGGCTCGGCCGAGATCGGAGCCACCGGCGGCCTCCTGGCGCCGCAGTTCGCCCGCAACTCCGGCGCCGGAACCATCACCATCCAGGCCGGCGCCTGGGGCTGGCTCTGGCGCATCGCGTAACCGCCTGCCGACCACCCCTGGAGGCACACATGTCCCTGTCCATCGTCGCCCGCAGCCAGTGGGGCGCCCGTTCACCCCGGCCCTCGGGCCGCTACACCGTCTCCTGGCGAGAGCGGACCGAGTTCTTCGTCCACCACACCTACGGCCCGACGTCGCAGTCTTTGCGCTCGATCCAGAACTTCCACATGGACGGCCGCAAGTGGGGCGACATCGGCTACAACTTCCTGGTCCGAGACGACGGCACCCTCTACGAGGGGCGCGGCTGGCTGACCGTCGGCGCCCACTGCCCCGGGCACAACCGCAGCGGGATCGCCGTGGCGTACATCGGCGACGACAAGCCCACCCCTGCGGCCCTGCGGACGATCCGCGCCCTCTACGTCGAGGCCTGCCGGCGGGCCGGCCGCACGCTGCGGCCGCTGTGCCACAGCGACCGGTTTTCGACCGACTGCCCAGGAGACCGGCTGCGCGCCTGGGTGCGCGCCGGCATGCCCACCACCGATGACGGAGCCGCCGGCGGCTCCTGGACGGAGGACCTCGTGAAGGACCTGCCCACCCTCGCTCTCGACGACCGAGGCTACGACGTCAAGACCGTGCGCGCGTTGCTGTACGCCCGCGGCCACGTGCCGACCTCCGCGTACGGCAGCTCGGCCGGGCTGGCCGAATGGCTTTCCGGCACCGACTACGACGCCGGCCTCGCGGCGCTCGTGGCGGACTTCCAGGAGACCAAGCGGCTGGAGGCCGACGGCATCGTGGGGCCGAAGACCTGGCCCGAACTGCTGCGGCTGTGATCGAGCCGCTCCTCCTGCGGTACCTGATACGCGCTTCCGAACAGCGCGAACGCCCCCGCAGTTATATAAATCCAACCGGAAATGAGGCGATCATGAAGCGACCCCGACGACTTCTCACCGGCCAGTTCTGGGGCGACGCCGCCGAGCGCATGGTGCGCGCCGGCGCGTCCGCCGCGGTGGCCACCGTTGGCACCGGCGCTGTCGGCATCGCAGACATCGCGTGGCCAACCGTCGGCTCGGTCGCTGCCGGCGCCGCGGTGGTCTCTCTGCTGCTGTCGCTCATCGCGGGCACCACCACGAGCGACCCGACGACCGCCGGGTTCACCACCCACTCGGCCGCCCCCAACGCCGGGCCGTACCCGCTGCGGTAGACGGCCAGACCGGCTCCGATGCATGGGAGTCGGTCAGACATTAACCAACCGGGCTGCTCGGGCCCAGGCCTAAGAGCCTGGGCCCGAGTTGCGTATGGAGACGTCTCGCTGCGGACCGTTTTCAGCGCTAGGCGCTGATCGTTTCCGATGCGGCCTATTTCTGAATTACGGGTTTAACGGTGGGAATCAAAGCTCAGCACCTGGTGGAAGAGGCCGCGTAGTAGACGCCGTTGGCGGTCGGCTCGGGCCAAGTCGCGTACGAGACGGTCCTCGTCGATCTTCCCGCGACGGCGTGAGGCCCGGAGTCCGCGGACACAGGCTTGTTGATGCAGACGTAGCGCGTGTAGGTGCACTCGTTGGTAAGGTCCACCCTTCTGGCGTACTCAACGGTGTAGAAGTAGTGCTGGACCTCGCACGCAGCCTTGCTCCCGGCGGAGGCCTGCGAGCCGGTCTGGAGGGGACTAGCGCTGGAGGGAGTGGCCATGATGGACATCGCGAGCGTTGCGACCGCCGCAGCGACGGCGAACTTCTCCTTGACGTTCATATCCTCACCTAACTCTGAAGGGGTCCAGGCTTGCCGCTGGCGATATTGCGCATCCAGCGCCTTCGGCCTGAGGGACGCCTGCAACGCTATGCACGCGCGCTTTTCTTTCGCTTTCGCTCGGCGATAGCCGAAGTATCGAAGTGGGCGGCTACCCCTGGGAGCCCTATGGGGTACGGCGGATCGGGTAGCGCACCTCGAACCCGGAGGCGTCGCGGCAGGTGATGTTGGCCTCGACTACCCGGCCCTCGGCCGCGCCGGCGGTGGCGATGGTGGTGCGGATGACGCACAGGACTGGTACGCCGGGGGCGAGCTGCAGGAGGTTCGTCTCCTCCGGTGTGGCCGCGCGGGCGGTGATGACGCCCTCCCAGTCGAGCCGGCCCCAGCCGAGGTCGGTCTCCATCCGGTCGTAGATGCCGCCGGGCCCCGTGTCGGCCTGGGCCAGCACGGTGCCAACGGCGAGGTCGGACGGAAGGTAGGACGTGGCGAGCTGGGCCACGCGACCGCTCTCGGGATCGCCCATCACACGGTCACGGATGACGACCGGGTCGCCGACCGCGAGGCCGAGCAGCGGGGCGACGTCGGGCGGGCAGGGGCCCTCGCTCACGGTGGGCGGCTGCAGGGCTCGCAGGTTCTGGACGGTCTGGCTGAAGTAGTAGCCGAGCTCGTCGCGCCAGACCTGGGTGTCGAGGGTGAGTGTGGAGCGTTCGGCGGGCTGGCGGACGGTGGTGCCGCCGCGACGTACGGGGGTGAGCAGGCCCTCGGTGGTGAGTTGGGCGACCGCGCGCCGCACGGTGGTACGGCTCACGCCGTACTGCTCTTCGAGCTCCTCCTCGCGAGGGATCTTGGAGCCGGGCGGGTAGACGCCGGTCGTGATCGCCTCGCGCAGGGCTTGCGCGACCTGGTGCCAGAGAGCCATCGCTATCACCTCAGGGCCATTACATCACTATCTATTGACGGTCGGGTCACCCTAGCCCATCCTCCGAATAGGTAACTATCTATTCGGAGGGATCATGTTAGAAGTGCACGAGCGCGGACGCGTCAGCGCCTTCTTCCGGCGCGTCGCCGACATTCACCACCACGGCGAGCGCCCGGCCGTCATCGCCATCACCCACCTGCTCCCAGGCCGCGAGGTCTTCCTCGCCGGCGTCGCCCGCATCGGCGACATCGTCGCCGTCCTGCCCAAACCGCGCAGCATCCACGAGCCCACCCTGCGCGAGGTCGGCCGCACCTGGCAGACCGACACCCTCGACCGCGACGCCTTCGCCGACCCCGAGCACGTCCTGGCCTACGTCGAGTCCCGCGCCGCCGGCCGCGACCTCGTGCTCCTCGACGTCGGCGGCTACTTCGCGCCAGCGCTGGAGCACCTGGCCGCCCGCTTCTCCGGCCGCCTGCTCGGTGTGGTGGAGGACACCGAGAACGGCCACCAGCGCTACGCCGCCCTCGACAAGACGCCGGTGCCCGTCTACTCCGTCGCCCGCAGCCCCCTCAAGGACCCCGAGGACTACTTGGTGGGCCAAAGCGTGGTCTTCAGCACCGAGGCCCTCGTCCGCTCCCGCGACGACATCCTCAACGGCAGGCCGGCGTGCGTCATCGGCTACGGCAAGCTCGGCCGCTCGATCGCCGCCATGCTCCACTCCCGCCACGTCGGCGTCACCGTCTTCGACATCGACCCCGTCCGCCGCGTCCAGGCCCTGTCCCAGGGCTACCGCACCGCCCCCGCCCTGGCGGACGCGCTCGCCGGCGCCGGGCTCGTGGTGTGCGCGACCGGCAACATGGCGTTGAAGGAGGAGGACTTTCGCCGCGTCGCCAACGGCGCCTACATCGCCAGCGTCACCAGCAGCGATGACGAGCTGGAGTTGTCCTCCCTCACCGGCCTCTACACCCGCACGGCCGTCGAGCCACACATCACCAGATACGCGGCCGTCGGCCACTACTTCTACGTCCTGGCCGACGGCAACGCGGTCAACTTCCTGCACGGCGCGAGCGTCGGCTCCTACATCCTGCTCGTCCAAGCCGAGATCCTCGCCGCGACCGCCCTCATCGCCTCGCAGCCGGTCGACGCGGGCATGTGGGATGTTCCCGCCGATACCCGGCAGTCGATTGCAGGGGCCTGGCTCACGTATTTCGATGGGGGGTCATGACCGTGACCCGAGACGAGATCTCGCGCATGCTGGAGCTCTACCTCACCGCCCACCCCGGCCGCCTTCACACCGCCACCCGCCTCCTCCAGGCCCTCGACGACCCATCGGCCGGCGACCTCGCATCTCGCTCGACCTTCCCCCTGCACGTCACCGCCAGCGCCGCCGCCCGCAACGACCGCGGCCAGGTGCTCATGATCCACCACCGTGTGCTGGACCGGTGGCTTCTGCCCGGCGGCCATGTCGAGCCCGGCGACGTCAGCCTCTACGGGGCCGCGCTGCGGGAGCTGGAGGAGGAGACGGGTATCCCGTGGCGGCACGCGGTCTCCCCGCCGGCGGGCATCATCGCGCCCGTGGACCTCGACATCCACGAGATTCCGGCTAACCCGGCGAAGGGCGAGCCGGCCCACTGGCACGCCGACTTCCGCTTCGCCTTCTGGGCCACCACCGACGAGGTGGTCATCCAGGCCGAGGAGATCGTCGACTACGCCTGGCGGCCGACGACCGACCTGCCCACCCGCGCGCTCGAGGAAGCCCTCGCGGCGGTGTGACCCCGGCACGATGAAGCCCCGCTCCGGACCTGGAGCGGGGCTTCATCGTTGTCCGGTTCCCGCCGGGCCGAGCCGGACTATGCGGGCTCGTGCCGGCCGAACGAGCTCTCCCCGCGCGGCAAACTCGGGCACTCGTTCGGGAGCAGGACGCCCGCCTGCGGCTCGACCGCCGCCCAGTAGAAGGCCCCGCTGGGCGGTGCCGGCAGCGCCTCGATCCGGGCAGCACAATGCCTGCACGTCGCCTTGTCGTGAGGTTCCGGGTCTGGCAGCCAGCCGTCGTTAGTGGGCACGTCGAACACCATCCGGTGATGGTACGTGAGCGTGTCAGGTGCGCTGGCGCCCAGGTGCGCGATGCCGGCTAGGACACCAGGTGCAGCGCCAGGAGTCCTGCGAAGCCCATGTACGGCAGCACGCGGAAGGTGACCGCCGAGCGGGAGCGTGTGATCGCCATCAGCAGAGCGCCCACGGTGACCACGAAGCAGATCACGCAGGCGAGGCTCAGCACGGCGGCCGCGGCCAGCGACTCGGCCCGGCCGGCGAGGATCGCGCCGGCGATGGTGCTCGCAGCGGCAAGGACGGTCTCCAGCCAGGCGAGCGCCCAGCCGGCGCCGGTGAGGGGATGGGTGTTGCGTCGGTCCTGCATGGCGATCTCCTGCTCGGTCGGTCGGGCTGGGGGGCTGGGGGACCCTCCAGGAGGGGTGCGTGCGGCCGCTGGGGGCGTGCTCGCGGGGGTTCCCTGGGGGTCCCCCGGCCCCCCGGGCGAGTGCCTGCTCGGGCGTCCCGGTGCTGGCCGGGCGCGGTGTGGGGGTCCCCGGGGGTCCCCGGGGGACTCAGGTCTCCTCGTCGGGGTCCCCGGGGGACCCGTCGAGGACCTCGGCGTCGACCACGTCGTCGGTCTGGTCGTCGGTCTGGTCGACGTCGGGCCACGCCGCGATGTGGTCGGGCACCTCCTGCTCGCCGGCGGCGATGCGGTCGGCGCACGCCCGGGCGTCGGCCAGGTCGTAGCCGCGGCGCTTCTTGCCACCGCGCTCGAAACTGTTGGGGAGCGGCGCGAGGCCGAGCGGGCGCAGCAGCTCGGCGAGCTCGGCCTTGCTGTCGACGCCGACGCGGGCGGCCAGGACCTCGCTGTGCAGGCGCCCGTCGCGGGCCTTGCCGAGCGCGGTGAGCACGCGCCGCACGATCTCCGGCAGTTCCTGCCCGGCGACGGCCAGCTGCAGGACCTGCTCGGCGTGCACCACGGTGGCGGTCGCGGCGGCGGTGCGCGGCATCGGCGCCGCGCCGGAGGCGACGCGTTCGGCCCGGGCGCGGGCGGCGATGGCGGCCGGGTCCTCCCAGCCGGCGGTGGCGCCGCCGCGCAGCAGCCTCAGGTGCCGCTCGGAGTCGGCCTGCCGTACCGGCTTGCCCGGCTCTGGCCGCGGCTCCATCTGGGAGCGGCTGGCAGGCGGGTGGGTGAGCGCCGGGTGCCAGACCAGCGGCTCGCCGGTCGGCTCGTACAGGCCGGGCAGCTCGACCGGCGCCGGCGGGGTCAGGTGTTCGCGCTCCTCGGGCGTGGAGAAGCACCAGCGCATCCGGTCCAGGCGGGTGGCGTACGCGTCCCCGGCCGCGGCGGCTGAGGGTGCGTCCAGCTCGGGCCGTATGCCGCTGACGGCCAGGCTCGCGGGCCGGATGTCTCGGGCGGGCTTGAGCCGGTAGGCCTTCCAGGACCGCACCTCGGGGCTGCCGAAGCGGCGGGCGAACCCGCTGCCGGGGCCGGCGAGGTCCTGGACGTTGACGCCCTTGGCGTAGTCGTAGAGGTAGTTGGCTTCCTTCTGTTCGCCGCCGGCCATGAACAGCCGGTTGTGCATCAGGTTCAGCAGGTCGGTGCTGAGGGTGCCGGAGATGGAGCGCAGGGTCGACAGCAGGTAGGTGACCGCCTCGGCTCGGCCGATGCGGGCGGTCTTCTCGATCAGCTTGCGGATCTCCCGCTGGATCGGGTCGCGGATGCTGTCGGACAGCACCTCGTGGCCTTCGTCGAGGATCGTGGTGATCTGCGGAACGGCGGGGCTGATGGGCAGCTTGTCCTCGTCGGAGGCCAGGCGCAGGGCGGCGTAGGCGGTCTTGCGCTCCAGCGCGATGCGCACTTTCGCATCGGCCATGAGCAGCGCCTCCTCGGCGCAGCACGCGGCCCAGTCGATGGCCGGCCGGTCGGTGTGGCCGTCGAGCCATGGGCGCAGCCAGGGGATGGAGACGTTGCCGCCGTTGAGGTCCATCTGCCAGGTCAGGCCGTCCTCGCATCGGCCGAGCGCCGCGGTGGCGGCGTGCAGGGTGCCGGTCTTCGCCGAGCCGGTGGTGCCGACCACGATGGTGCGCGGCTGCCGTACCTGCAGCGTCAGCGGGTCGCCGTTGCGGCACAGCCCCAGCGTGATGCCGTCCAGGATCGAGCGCGGGCTGTGGTCGCCCGGATAGTCCAGGTCCTCGACCAGCCGGTTGACCGTGGCCACGTCCATCCAGACGCTGCGCTTGCTGCCGCCGCCGCGGAACTCGACGTTGCAGCCGGCGGGCAGGTCGGCCGAGGCCGCGAGGCGTACGGCGTAGCCGTCCATCGTGTCCAGGCTCGTGCCGTCGTCCGGCAGGCGCAGCTGCAGGGAGAACCCGCCGCCGTTGCCCCAGGTCTGCATGCCGGTGACGCGCACCCGCACCCGGGCCACGCGCTGGATGCGGCGCACCCACTCCTCGGCCAGCGGCTGGTCGCGGCGAGGGATGCCGGTCACGGGCAGCGCGACGTTGCCGAGCAGCCCGGCCTGGTGGCCGTGCCGGTTCGTGCGCCCGCCCGGGTAGCTGGCCCACGTGTAGGTCATGCCGCCCGCGGTCGACAGGCCCACCAGGGTCAGCCACGGCTCCGGCGCCCAGAGGTCGGTCAGCAGCGCCCAGGTGAGCCAGCCGCCGGCCAGCAGCCGGGCGGCCAGCCGCCAGACCAGGGTGCGCCGGGCGAGGTCGCGCCCGGTCAGGTACGTCAGCGCGGCACCCGCCGTGGTGGCGGCGATGGGCCAGACCACCGGGACGTCCAACATCGGACCGCCGACGACCGCGGCGGCGGCCAGGGTCAACCCGCTGAGCGCCGCGGCGCCGCCGGGCCCGCGCGGGGTCAGCCCCCAGTCGGCGCGTGGCTGCTGCATGGTCTTCTTCGTGCTCACCGTGCCCCCTCGGTCGGCGTGCGCGGACGGGTAACCCAGGTCAGTGGGCCGGTCAGCGGTGGTTCCACTTCGCCTCGCCGCGGCGCGGGTGGAGCCTGCGCGCGATGTCCTCTTCGTGCTTGAGCCGGAAGAGCGTGGCGACCTCGGTCATGTCGTTACCGAGGCGGGCGATGGCCGTGTAGGTGTCCTGGATGCGCTCGACGACGTCGGGGTGGCACGGGTACTCCTCCATGAGCTTGCCCGCCCAGATGCGGAAGGCGGTGGCCCAGGCGAGCGGGACCTCATGGAGCTGGTCGGCCATGGCGGCCATGTCCATCATGTCGTCGGTGTCCCATGCGGCCGCGGCCGTGGGCATCTCCTGGGCTGCCATCAAGAACGTGTTCGCGGTGGTCATGCGCTTGCTTCCTTCGGTAGTCGTCTCTGGGGTGGCGTCACCGGCCGGCGATGTCGCCGGCTGCGCGGCCGGGCTCGGCTCTGTGCCGGGCTGAGCGCCGGCGGCCTCGGCGTCCGCCCCGGCGTCGGCCGCACGGGTTGCGGCGTGGCGGCGCAGCAGGGCGGCGGCGAGCTGGCCGAGACGGGCGCCGGCCTCGGTGGTGTCGGAGTTCCAGGCCCGGCCCTTGCGGAAGAGCCAGCGCCACAAGCGGCCGGCCTGGCGGGCCCCGGACCGGGCCAGCGCCTGCGTGGCGCCGGTCCACTCGGTGTTGATGGCTCGCCCGCGCTGGCGGGCACTGTTGAAGGCGGCGCGCAGCGGGCCCCTGTGGCCGCTGCGGCCGCCTGGGGGCCGCCCGTCGAGTCGCGGCCGGAACGCCCCTCGGCCGCGGCCGCCGGCGTCGGGGCGGCCCCGATCGCGAAACCGCACGCGCCGACCGGCCGGGCCGGCGCGGTCCGTGCGGTCGCCGCGGCGCTGGGCGCGGTCGCCGCCGCGCTTGGTGCGCGAGCCGGGACCGGTGCGCAGGGCCGACAGTCCGGTGCCGGGCCGGCCGCCCCGGCCAGGACCGCCGAACGTCATCCGCCGGCTGGTGCCGGACGGGGGCGAGCCCCGGCCGCCTGGACGGCTGCCGGGGCGGCTGAACGGTGAGCTGAACTTGCCGAGCCGGAAGGGCGGCGGCGAGCCGCGGCCGCGGCCGCCCCCGCCGGTCGTGGACGCCGGGGAGGTTCTGCGCGGGTGCGCCTTACGCCATCGCCAGTAGCCGTACCCGCCGGCGCCGGCCGCGGCGGTGACTCCGCCGACGGCCAGCCCGAGCGGGCCGACCAGCTCCCACAGCGCCCAGCCGCCCACGAGCACCGTGGCGCCGGCGCCCGCGGCCAGCTGCCCAGCAGGTGTGCCGAGCGCGAGCGGCTCGCCCGCGTCCGCGTCCTGCGGGCCGTCGGCGGACGCGCCGGCCGCCTCCTCCTGGTCGTCGTCGAACGGCTCGACGTCGTCCGGCGGGGAGGTGTCGGGCGTGTGGCTGCGGGTGTCGCCTGCCGGGGCAGTCATACACCGCCGCCCAACCCGGAGCGCGCCACCCGCGCGCCGGGCACCGCGGCACCGTTGACGGGTGGCTGCTCGTGGTCGTCGAGGATCTGCTCGATCAACTCCTCGACCGCGGCCGGGGCGTCCTCGTCGGCCGCTTCGTCGTCGTCCCCCTCAGCCTGGCGAATGATCTTCTCCACCCGGCTGCGGGTCGTCTCGAACGCGGCCGCCAGACCACGGATGGAGGCGCCTTCGGCACGGGCGGCCAAGACCGCGTCAGCCAGGGTGCGGGCGACCGGCGCCGGAGTGGCTGCGGGTTCAGCCACCGCGCCGGCGGGTGGCTGAGGGTGGCTGCCGGCGGGCGGGTCGACGACCTCGATCTGCTCAGCGTCGGCGGCGGCCTGGCGGATCTGCTTCATGAGCAGCTCGTAGGAGACGATGACGGCCAGCGGCGGGATGGCACTGGTGAGCTGCGACACCAGGCCGCGGTCCCAGCCGTAGGCCACGTTGACCGCCAGGGTGACCAGCGCGCCGACGAACAGCGTCAGCCACGCCAGCACCGGCCGGCCGGTGGCCGAGTCCCGGCCCCTCCTGGCCGCCTGCAGAATGTTCATGCTCGCCATGAAGATCACGCCGTCGATGAGGAGCGGGTAGCCGAGCGCCACCGCCATCGGCTCACCGGCCGCGTGGACGAGCTCGTAGGCGTGCCAGGAACTGATGGCTGTGCCGACGGTCGCGACGAGCAGGATGGTGACCACCGAGGAGCGGCGGATGCGCCGGTCTCCCGCCGCCTGCCCGGCGCGCGGCGGACGGCCGGCGTTCACCGGCGCGGCGGCCTGCTGCGGCGAGCCGCTCGACGTCTTCGGCGCCGCCCGCCGTCGCCAGCCACGCCACCGGCCGCGCCGCTCCGGCGAAGGCTGGCCCGCGGTGGCGGACGCGGTCGAACGTGCGTTCTCTGGTGCGGCCGTGGCCGCGTGGGATATCTGTGTCACTGCTCGATCTCCTGTGTACGCAGGTATCGGGTGTTCGCGCCCTCGGCCAGCGAGGTGAGATTCGACTGGCCGAGGGCGTTTCAGATCTTGAAGTTGAGCCCGGCGCGGGAGAGGGAGTAGTCCCGCGCCGGGGCTTTTGGTGGCCTCCCGCCCGAGCCTCGTGGCAACGGGCCAAGCCACAGGGCGGGAGGCCTGCCCGGCGTTGTGTGGGATGCGCCGGGAGTCTGGTGGCCCCGCCCGCCCGGTCGGGCGGGGCCGGTCCGGCTGCGGCAGCCGGAGTGGATGGGCGACCCGCCGCCTTCCCGACGGGCCGCCCGCCCGGCCTGCTGAGAGGTGACGTCAGCGGGCCGGGCTGCTCAGGGGTGGTGCATGCCGTAGCCGTCGCCCCGGGGTCGGCTGGCGCACTCACCGGCTCGGGGCCGACCTGGCCGAAATGGCGCGTCCGGGGAGAGCTCCCAGAGGAAGCGCTTCAGCACGATCACCTCGGTGCACCACTGGCACCTGATGACCTCCGGTGCGGGGGACATAGATCCGGGGATCGGCGCGTTCAGGGTCATGCCGTTGCGGCCCGCTCGAAGCCGAGCTCGGCGTAGATCATGCGCCCGCCGCCGGTGGGCCCCTCGCCGTAGGCGCTGGCCAGCCGGGAGATGGTCGCGTGCGCGGTCGGCGGGTCGACCTCGTTGGGCAGGTCGTTCGGGTAGTGCAGCTCGAAGCGGATCCAGTCCCGGTCCGCGGTCGTGATCAGGTTCAGGTTGCTGTCGTGTCCGGTGTGGGCCAGGCCCACCTCGAACATCCCGCGCACGATCGTGTCGGCCTGCGCCGCGTAGCCGGGCTTGTGCCGGTCCGTGATCGCGCGGGCGTGCATGGCCGCAGCGTCTGTGCTGCCAGGGATCGGGGCGTAGTCCTGCGTCCAAATGCTCATGGTCACCACCAGGGGAAAGCCGTACATACGGCTGCCGTGCCGTACTCACAGCTTGCAAGCCGTATGTCCGGCTGTCAAGCTGTATGGCGTGACCGAACCGTCGTATTTGCGAGTGGCGGCCGACATCAGGCGGCGTATCCAGAACGGTGAACTGGCTCCAGGTGAGCGTCTTCGTGCACGTCATGAGCTTGCGGCGGACTACGGAGTCGCCGAGGGCGTGATCAGGGAGGCCACGCGGCTCCTCGCCACCGAAGGGGTCCTCGACTCCCGCCCGGGCGCCGGCATGTACGTGCGCGAGCGGCCGGTGCGGCGCACGCTCGTCCGCTCGTGGTTCCGACCGCGAGAGACGGGGTCACCGTTCGCCGCCGAGATGGAGACGATGGGCCGCCAGGGCCTGTGGACTCATCGCTCCGACACGATGCAGGCACCGCCCAGCGTGCGGGCCCGGCTCGCCCTGCCGGAACCGGGCGAAGAGCACGACGTGATGCGCACGATCTACACCTTCAGCTCGACCGACGACGAACGGCCCTGGCTCTACTCGACGTCGTATGAACCGCTGGAGATCACCAAGGGCACCGTCATCGCCTTCCCGGAAGGCGGGCCCTACGGCGGCCTCGGCGTGACCCACCGCATGGCCAAGATCCAGATTCTCGTGGACCGGTGGCGTGAACGCCCGGGCGCCCGGCCGGCGCTGCCGCACGAGGCTGCCGCGCTCAAGATTCCGGCAGGCAGTCTCGTCCTCACCGTCGACCGCGCCTACTTCGCCGGCGAACGAGTGGTGGAGGTCGCTGACATCGTCGTCCCCGCAGAGACGACCGACCTCGAGTACACCGGGCCGGTGGGGGAGCTGGAGACCTGGAAGGCCTGAGCCGGCGAGCACGGCCTACCGGGGTAGCCTGACGTCAGGGTCCCCGGGTCGGGGAAGGTCCGGGGGCCCGCTAGTCCCCAAGTGAGATGCGCGGGGGAGCGCCGGCGTTTACTGTCCGACGTCCTGGAACTCCAGCCAGTTGCCGTCTTGAAGGACAGGCCGAGAGGGAGCGCGAGCTGGCCGGCCGCCGCGGGCGGTGGGGCCGCGCGGCGACCGGGTTCGGGCACTCTACGTCGCAGGTGAAAGCCCTGTCTACCCGGTAGGCCCTGTAGACCCGGAAGACTCAGGAGACCCTGAGGAACCTGTGTACCTCAGGCCCCCTGGGGTCCCCGTAAGGCCCGAGGGACCCGGGGCTAGGCCCCACTATTTTCATGATCGTGACCGTGGACCACTTCAATCCGACTCCGAAGTTCGAGCAGATCGCTGCGATCGTGCGAGACCAGATACGCCGGGGTGAGCTGCGGCCGCTCATGCCGATTCCGTCGGAGAACCAGATGGTCGAGATGCACGGCGTCGCAAGGGACACGGCGCGGGCGGCGGCACGGTTGCTCGCAAAGGAGGGATGGGTGTTCACCATCCAGGGTCGCGGGACCTTCGTCGCGCGCCGCGAGGACTGGCCCAGCGAGTAGGGGCATCGCGGGTTGCCGGACCATTGCCGGACCATTGGGTCCGGTCGCATCCGGTTTCATTCGGCGTTAACCGTCAACGTTGTCACCTGGTTGACCTGCCGATATGCCTGCAATAGATCATGGTCGATGGCAATCGATCACATGCCTCAGGGGACTGCTAATGCGGTTTGGGTTTACCGCCCATCCGGGGTTCAAATCCCCGAGCCTCCGCAGGA
>NZ_JBITIW010000021.1:0-14243 GCF_044459405.1 Nonomuraea sp. NPDC050328
GCCAGCGCGACCTTGCCGCTGACCTGGCCGGTGGCCGGGTTGGTGATGTCGGCGGTGCGGGCGTCGCCCTCGACCTCCACGCCGCCGATCCAGTGTGTCACCTTGTTCATGCTCACCACGTTCATGCTCACCACTCCCATCCGTTGGCCTGGAAGGCCAGCTCCACGAGGTCCGCGACGGCCCCGTCCGCGCAGGCCGCGACGACGGCGTCCGCCTCGGCGCGCACCGCGGGGTGCCCGTCGCCGACGGCGACGCCGGTCCCGGCGGCCAGGATCATGTCCAGATCGTTCGGGTTGTCGCCGACCGCCGCGACCTCGCCCAGCTCCACCCCGCAGGCCGCGGCCAGTTCGCGGAGCGCGACCCCCTTGCCCGACTTCTCCGGAAGGATCTCCAGGTAGGTGGCCTCCGAGAACACCGTCGCCACCCCGGCGACGTGCAGGTGCGGCAGCGGGTCGCCGATGAGCATCACCTTCGTGATCTCGTCGGCGGGCAGCTCGGTCCAGGCGCCCGGGTCGTGCAACGCGATGCCGTCGCGCGCCGCATAGTCGCGCAACGTGGGCACGTCCGACACGGCGTAGGCCACGCCGCCGGTGAAGGCGACCGGGAAGACACCTCCGGGCAGTTCGTCGAAGAGGCCGAGCAGCACCTTCCAGGCCTGGCCCGGCAGACAGCGCGAGCGCAGCACCTCGCCGGTCGCGAGATTCACCGTGCGGGCGCCGTTGTAGAGGATCGCGGGGCCGTCCAGCTCCAGCTCCTCGTAGTAGCGGAGGGCCGACGCCTCCATGCGGCCCGTGGCGATCACCACGGTGCCGCCCGCGTCGCGGAAGCGGCGTAACGCCTCCCGGCTCGCGGGCACCATCGCGAGATCGCGGCCCACGAGGGTGCCGTCCAGGTCGGTCACGATCCAGCGGATCACGCGTCACCTCCCGGGACGAGGTCCGCCAGCACCGAGCCCGCCAGGTCGAAGCCGCCCACGCAGGCCAGGTAGCCGCCCGGCTCGAAGACGCTGCCGGACAGCGGCAGGTAGGTGCCGCCCGCCTGCCGTACCAGCAGGGAGCCGGCGGCGACGTCCCAGGCGTTGACGTGGGTGCCGTAGGCGACGTCCGCCCAGCCCGCGGCGACGTGCGCGAGCTTCAGCGCGGCACTGCCCGGCCTGCGGGTGCTGGCGAACGCCTCCACCATGCGGGCGAATCGGTGCAGAGCCTCCTCGCCTCCGGCAGCGAGGTCGCGCGGCGTCGGGAAGCTGGACAGCAGCATCGCCTCCCGGTCGGTGCGCGCGCCGGCGCTACGCAGCGGCCGGCCGTTGCACTCGGCGCCACCCAGCCAGGCGGTGAACTCGTCGTTCCGCACCGGGTCGTACACGACACCCGCCACGACCTCGCCGTTCACCGCCGCCCCGATCGAGGTGCAGAAGAACGGCAGGCCCGCGGCGAAGTTCGCGGTGCCGTCGATCGGGTCGACGTACCAGCACACCTCGCCGGCGCCGTGCGAGCCGCCTTCCTCGCCCACGACCACGCTGTCCGGGCAGAGCCGCCCGAGCACCGCGCGGATGTCCTCCTCGGCGGCCTTGTCGTGCTCGGTCACCGGGTCGTGGAAGTCACGCTTGGTCAGCACCTCGGGCCGCGAACGGAAAGCCGCCCGCAGCCGGTCACCGACGGCTCTGGCCGCCTCCGCCGCGATCGCGGCGAGCTCTCGCGAAGTGGTCACGTCCATGTGCGCTCCAGCAGGTTCAGCAATCCGTGCGGATCGTCGACGGTGGCGTGCGGCTCCTGCCGTACGCGGTAGGGGATCTCCTCGGTGCTGCGCGAGCGCATGAGCACGGAGGCGCCCACACCCGCCCGCGCGCCGCAGACGACGTCGCGGTCGTGGTTGTCGCCGACGTACCAGACCTGCTCGGCCTCGACGCCCAGCGCACGGCAGGCAATCATGATCATCTCGGGGTTGGGTTTGCGCACGCCGACCTCGTCGCTGTAGACCTGCACGGCCACCAGGTGGTCGAGTCCGGTGGCGGCCATGAAGTCCCGGTGCACGGCCCCGCTCAGGGCGTTGCTGACGACCGCGGGCCGTACACCGTGCTCCCAGCAGGCGGCGAGCAGTTCCTTCATGCCGTCCCGGACCTCCCTGCGGCTGCGCAGTTCACCCATACGGCGGCAGAGCGGGGTCGCCTCGGCCGTCACCAGGGCGCGGGCCTGCTCGGGCCAGTCGGTGGCGACGAACTCGGCCCAGAACCGGCGATGCGTCATCTCCTCGGGGGCGTACTGGCGCGAGGTCGAGTCCTTCCAGAAGGAGTCGGCCTGCGCGCCCGCGCGGACATCGCTCTCGATCTCCTCGACGGTGAGCCCGCCGAAGCCCGCCCGGCCGAGCAGGGCGTGGAGTTCGGCGGCGAGCTCGGCCCGCCAGGTGGTGCGCTTGACGGTCTCGACGATGACGCCTCCGAAGTCGAGCAGCAGAGCCTTGGGCGCGATCACGCGTACACCTCCGCCTCGTCCCAGGCGGTGAGCCGCGTGCCGTCCACGCCGAACAGATGCAGCTGGTCGGTCCAGCACGTGACGGTGTCCCCAGGGTCCGCCTCGATGGGGGAGTGCGAGACGGCGAACAGCTCGGTGTCCAGGACGCGCAGCCGTACGGTCCAGGTGGAGCCGGCGGGCAGGACCGCCTCCACGAGCGCGGGCTCCGTCCACGCCCCGGCGCGCGGCGCGCCGATGCGCAGCGCCTCGGGCCGCAGGCCGATCGCGGACGGCTCGCAGGTGACCCGACGCTTCTTGACGAAGCGGGTGAGCGACTCGGCCAGCGGCCCGCGCTCGACGATGGCCATGGGCGGGCTGCCGACGAATTCGGCGACGAACCGGTTGGCCGGGCGCGCGTACATCTCCATCGGCGGTGCGAGCTGCTGCAGCTCGCCCTGGTTCATGACCGCCACATGGGTGGCCATGGTCAGCGCCTCGAGCTGGTCGTGGGTGACGAAGACGATCGTCGCGCCCGACTCCTCGTGGATGCGCTTCAGCTCGGCCCGCATCTCCAGCCGGAGCCGGGCGTCGAGGTTCGACAACGGCTCGTCGAGCAGCAGCACCGCGGGGTCGACGGCGAGCATGCGGGCGAGCGCCACACGCTGCTGCTGGCCGCCCGACAACTGCGACGGGTAGCGATCCATGGCATCGGCGACGTGCACCATCTCCAGAGCCGCCTCGGCCCGCGCGCGGCGCTGGGCGGCCGGGACCTTGCGCATGCGCAGCCCGAACTCCACGTTGTCGCGCACCGACAGGTGCGGCCACAGGGCATAGTTCTGGAAGACCAGCCCCATCTCGCGCTTCTCCGGCGGGACGTACAGCCCCTGCTCGACCGAGTCGAGCACCCGGTCGCCGACGGTGATGCTGCCGTCGGTCGGCTGCTCCAGTCCGGCGATCATGCGTAGCGTGGTGGTCTTGCCGCAGCCCGACGGGCCGAGCAGGCACATGAACGCCCCGTCGGGGACGGTCAGGTCGAGGTTCTTGACCGCGAAGTCGCCGCCGCCGTAGCGCTTGGCGATTCCGCTCAGGGTGATGGTGGGCATCTATCCTCCCAGGCCGGACGCCAGGCTGCTCTTGGTCAGCCGCTGGGTCAGGTAGGTCATGGTGAAGGAGATCAGCGCGATCACGAGCACGACCGCGTTGGCGAGCTGGGTGTAGCCGTAGTCGACCAGGCCGATCGACAGGGTGGTGAGGAGCTCGGTGCCGGTGGTGGTCAGCATGACCACGATGCTCAGCTCCTTGAGCCCGGAGATGAACGGGAGCACGATCCCGGTGACGAGGGCGCCCTTCTGGATGGGGAAGATGATCCGCCGCATCCGCTGCCACCAGGAGGCGCCGGCGATCTG
The DNA here is from genome assembly GCF_044459405.1 of Nonomuraea sp. NPDC050328. NCBI lineage: Bacteria > Bacillati > Actinomycetota > Actinomycetes > Streptosporangiales > Streptosporangiaceae > Nonomuraea > Nonomuraea sp. NPDC050328. The sequence continues at coordinate 3,854 of NZ_JBITIW010000021.1, forward strand.
GGCGGCTTCTTCGGGTTCGCGGCCGAGCTGCGTCATGGCCGCGATGCCCGAGCGGGAGCTGTAGGGCAGATGAGTCACGGCCATGACGAGGATGAGCAGGAACGTGGTGCCGTACAGGGCGGGGATCGGCCCGCGGGCGACCGCGAACAGGGACAGCGACGCCGCCGCGAACGCGATGCCGGGGATGAGGTAGGGCAGGAACGAGACCTGCCGTAGGAAGGCCGCGATGCGGGGGGCCGAGCCGCGCACCGCCACGTACCCGATGAGCAGGCCGGCGACGGCGCAGATCAGCGAGGCGATGCCGACGATGCGCAGCGAGTTCCACGCCGCGGTCCACAGCTCGGTGCCGCGGAAGACGCCGTGCGGGAACCCGACGGCTCCGGGCAGGCTCTCGGCGAACCAGTAGCTCAAGGTGAACGTCGACAGGTCCATCGGGACCCGGGTGAGCGACGACAGCAGCAGCGTCAGGATCGGCACGAGCACGCTCACCACGAAGATGACCCCGCCCAGCGCGAAGGCCGGCCAGCGCCACCGGCGCAGGTCGCTCAGCCGGTCCATCGCGCCCTTCCCGCCGACGGTGACGAAGCGGCGGTGCTCGCGCAGCAGCCGCGCGTCGGTGAAGACGATCAGGACGCCGATGACCACGATGATGGCGGTCAGCACGGAGGCGACGCCGGTGCTGCGGTCGCGGATCGACTGGTACAGGCCGGTGGACAGCACCCGGTAGTCGGCCGGCAGCCCCAGCACGTACGGCGTGCCGAACGTGCCGAGCACCCGCCCCACCACCAGGAGCACGGCCGAGGACAGCGCCGGCAGCATCAGCGGGGCGACGATCCGGCGGATGACCACGCGGCGCGGCGCGCCCAGGATGCGGGCGGAGTCCTCCAGTTGCGCGTCGATGCGCCGCAGCGCGTTGCCGACGAGCAGGAAGACGAACGGGTAGTAGTGCAGGCCGAGCGTGACGATGATCGGCAGCGGCCCGTAGGCGAGCCAGTCGGGCGTCGCGATGCCCTGCGCCTGCAGGACCCCGAGCTGTCCTCCGGCCCGGTCGTTCTTGAACAGGGTCAGCCAGGCGAGCGAGAAGGTCCACGAGGGCAGCATGTACGGCACGACGAGCGCCCCGGCCAGCCACTTTCGCCCGGGGACGTTGGTGCGGGTCACCATCCACGCCATGCCGCCGCCCACGACCAGCGCGAACAGCACCGTGCCCACGGAGATCACCAGCGTGTTGAGCAGCGGTTCGTAGAACAGCAGCCCGCTGACCTGCGAGCGGAAGACCCGCCACAGGTAGTAGCCGGTCCACTCGCCCGGCCGTTGCCCGGAGTGCACCTCGTCGCCGTACTGCAGGCGGAAGGCGTCGGACAACACCGCGACGAGCGGGGCGACGACCAGGTAGGCGAGCACCACGACCAGGATGAAGCCCAGCGCGGCGGTGGGGTCGTGGCGAAGGACGCGCAGCCGGTAGCGCAGCCTGCGCCGCCTCTGCGGCGGTGGAGGGGGCTCCACCTTGGTGAGAACAGCCATCGATTCGATTCCTTCGGGGGGTGTCAGTGGCTTCGTTTGAGCATCGCGTCGGCCAGCGCGTCGGCGGCCTCGCCGAGCCGCTGGCCGACGGCGTCCATCCGGGAGAGCAGTTCGCGGCGGCGCAGGGTGTCCATGTCCAGGGGCATGGTGAACAGCTCGCCCAGGCGGCTCTGGCGCAGTTGCCGCATGCGCGTCCTGGCCTTGCGCGTGGCCAGGACCGCCTCGGTGACCGAACCGGGATCGTCGATCATGTGCTGGACCGCGAGTTCGAGCTCGTCCAGGCCCTCGGCCAGCGCCTGGAGCGGTTCGGCGGCGAAGCCGAGGTCGTCGGGTCCGAAGATGTCGGCCTCGCGCACGTAGTCGCGCAGTTGGTCGAGCACGTCGTCGATGGAGCGGGACAGCCGGAACAGGTCCTCCTGGTCGATGGGGGTCACCAGGACCCGGCGCAGCAACGTGACCAGCTCGGCCCGCGCCGCGTCGCCCTGGTGCTCCACCTCCGTCATCCGGGTGCGGGCCAGCGCCCGGTCGAGCCCGGCGGCCATCTCGGCCGCCAGGTGCGCGCCTGCCTTGGCGGCGGCGATCTGCTCCCTGACCAGGTCGACGACGCCCCTGCCCGATCCGCCGCGCAGTTCGTCCCAGGCGCGGGCGAGCCCGCGCCGCCGCCTGCGCGCCGGTCTGTTCACAGCCATCTCACCGCCAGGCCGGCCAGGCAGCCCAGGGCCATGGACGAGGGGAGCGTGACCGCCCAGGCCGTCCCTATGGTCACCACGCCGTGCCATCGCACTCTCCTGCTTCCCTCGCTGGCGGCCGCGCCGACGACGCCGGCCGTGACGGACTGGGTCATGCTCACCGGCGCGCCGAGGACCGAGCTGCCGAGCACGGCCCCGGCCGCCGCGGCCTCCGCCGACACCACGTGCAGCGGCCGGGCCAGGACGAGCCCCCGGCCCAGCCGCGCGCCCACTCTGGGCAGGCTGGTCAGCGCCCCGGCCAGGAAGACCAGCACGAGCAGCGCCATCCAGGCCGGGCCGACCTGGACCGGTCCGATGCCGCCGACCCCGTGCCGGCCGACCTCGACGGCCACGCTGACCACGGCCAGCATCTTCTGGCCGTCGTTCACCGCGTAGGCGACGCATTGCGCGCCGTACGCCAGCAGGTGCGCGGTCAGCACGATCCGCGGCATGCGGCCGTGGCTGGGCACCCGGCGCGACAGCGCGCCCAGGAGGTAGCCGAGCAGGACCCCGGCCAGCGGCGCTCCGGCGCCGATCGCCAGCACGGTGACCAGGCCGGACACCGAGACGGGCAGTCCGGCGCCGAACCCCGCGCCGGTGATGCCGCCGACCACCGCCAGGGTGAGGCTCGTCGGCAGTCCCCGTCCGGCCAGCATCGCGACCACGCCGACGGCGATCACCACACCCGCCAGGAACGCTGCCGCGCCGCCGTGCGCGCCCAGCCCGGCCAGCCGCTCGGTGAAGGTGGCCGCCACCGCGACCCCCAGCACGTACGGCACGGCCATCAGCGCTCCGGCGAGCAGGGTTACGGTCAGCCAGCCGGGCACCTTGGGGAAACGCAGGCAGAGGCCGATCAGCGCCGCCCCGTCATTCGCGCCGGTGACCAGCACGAACATGACGGCGGTGGCGGCGAAGGCGAGGGTCCACGCCATCACAGGTACAGCCGCTGCTCGCGCTTGGCCGCCGCATAGCGTTCGCGCGCCTGCCGGACCGGGTCCAGCCCGGACACCTCGGCGACCGGCACGTCCCACCAGGCCAGGGCCTGCGGCCCGGAGCCGGGCGCGGTCCTGGCGTACACGACGGTGGTCCGGGCGGCGGCCACCGCCTTGTCCAGCGCCTGGCGGAAGGAGTCCGGGTCGCTCGCCGTCAGCACCTCCGCGCCCAGGCTGGCCGCGTTGGCCGCCAGATCGGTCGGCAGCGGGTCGCCGTCGAGCTGGCCGGAGCCGCCTCGCGCCCGGTAGGCCGTGCCCAGCCGGCCCGCGCCCACGGCTTCCGACAGCGCCCCGATCGAGGCGAAGCCGCCGTTGTCGACCAGCACCACGACGAGCTTGACGCCCTCCTGGACCGCGGTCGCGATCTCCTGCGCCATCATCAGGTAGGAGCCGTCGCCGACCAGCACGAAGACCTCGCGCTCCGGGGCCGCCAGCTTGACGCCGAGCCCGCCCGCGATCTCGTAGCCCATGCAGGAGTAGCCGTACTCGACGTGGTACTGCCCCGGATCGGAGGCGCGCCAGAGCCGGTGCAGGTCGCCCGGCATCGACCCGGCCGCGTTGACCACGACGCCGCCGTGTGCCGCCTCGTTGACCAGGCCGAGCAGGACCGGCTGGGTCAGCTCGGGCCCGGAGCAGGCCCGGTCGGCGACCTCCTGCCAGCCTCGCGCCAGCCGTACGGCCAGCGCGCTCCACTCGGGGTCGGCCCGCCAGTCGCCGGGGTCGAGGGCGCGCAGCGCCTGCCGGGCGTCGGCGACGAGCCCGGCGGCGGCGTTCTTGGCCGCGTCGAAGGCGGCCACGTTGACGTTGAGGAACCGCGCCCGGCCGAACAGCGTGCGGGAGGCGGTGGTGAAGTCGGTGTAGCGGGTGCCGACGCCGATGACCAGGTCGGCGTCGCGCGCGAGGGCGACGGCCGCGGCGGTCCCGGTGTGGCCGATCGCCCCGGCCGCGCACGGGTGGCCGTACGGCACGGCCCCTTTGCCCGCCTGGGTTTCGGCCACCGGGATGCCGTGCCGTACGGCGAAGGCGAGCAGGTCGTCGCAGGCCCCGCTGTACTTCACGCCGCCGCCGGCCACGATCAGGGGGCGGCGTGAGGCGCGCAGCTCACGGACGGCCCGCTCCAGCGCGGCCGGTTCGGGTTCAGGGCGGGCGACGTGCCACACCCGCCGCGCGAACAGCTCCTCGGGCCAGTCGTACGCCTCGGCCTGCACATCCTGCGGCAGGGCCAGCGTCACCGCGCCGGTCTCGGCCGGATCGGTCAGCACCCGCATGGCCGCGAGCAGCGCGGCGGGCAGTTGCTCGGGCCGGTTGATGCGGTCGAAGAAGCGCGAGACCGGCCGCAGGCAGTCGTTGACCGTGACGTCGTAGGAGCGCGGGTCCTCCAGCTCCTGCAACACCGTGCCGGCCGCGCGGGTGGCGAAGACGTCGCCCGGCAGCAACAGCACCGGCAGCCGGTTGATCGTCGCGAGTGCGGCCCCGGTGACCAGGTTGGTCGCGCCGGGCCCGATCGAGGTCGTGCAGGCGAAGGTGGACAGCCGGTCGCGGGTGCGGGCGTAGGCGACCGCGGTGTGCACCATGGCCTGCTCGTTGCGCGCCAGATAGTACGGCAGCTCGTCGCGCAGGCCCGCGCCCTGCTCGGCCAGCGCCTGGCCGATCCCGGCGACGTTGCCGTGGCCGAAGATGCCGAAGCAGCCCTCGATCAGCCGTCGCTCAACGCCGTCACGCTCGCTCCACTGCCGCGACAGGAAGCGGACCAGCGCCTGGGCCGTGGTGAGCCTCATGATTCCTCCAGGAGCGCGGCGGCCGTGTCGACCGCGGCGGCCACGTCGTCGTCCGGCGGGTAGAGCAGCGCCCGGCCCACGACGAGCCCGCGCACGCCGGGCAGCTTCAGCGCCTTGCCCCAGGCGGCGTAGGCCTCGTCGGCCGCCCGCCCCGGGTCGCCGCCGAGCAGCAGCGCCGGCAGCGTCGTGGCCGCCATGACGCGCTCCATCTCCTCGACGACGGGCAGCTTCAGCCAGGTGCGGACCGAGGTCGTGCCGAGCGCCTGCACGACGCTGATCGCGCGGATCATCGCGTCGGCGGTCAGGTCGTGGCGGACCGCACCGTCCACGCGCGCCGACCAGAACGGCTCGATCATCGCCATGAGGCCGTGCCCGGCGAGGGTGGAGATGGCGTGGCCGCAGCGCTCCAGCGTGGTGACGGTCGCCGGGTCCTGCAGGGCGATCCGGCAGAGCATCTTGCCGCCGTCGTAGCCCATCGCGGCGATCGAGTCGGCGGTGTAGGCGGTGAAGCGGTCGTCGAACTCGAAGACCGAGCCCTGCACGCCGCCGCGGTTCATCGAGCCGATGACGAGCTTGTCGTCGAGCGCGCCGAGCAGCAGCAGGTCTTCGACGAGGTCGGGGGTGGCGAGCAGGCCGTCCACGCCGGGGCGGGCCAGCGCGGTCATCAGCCGGTCGAGCAGATCGAGCCGGTTCTCCATCGCCAAGGGTCGAGGTCCGACGCCCAGCGCGCCTCTGGCGGGGTGGTCGGCGGCGATGATCAGCAACTGGCCCCGGCCGTTCAGCAGTGGCCTGCGGCGCCGTTCGGCGGCGATCGTGAGCACCCGCTCCGGGCGTAGAGCCCGGTCCTCGCGGAGGCGGTCGAGGGCGTCCTCATGCATGCGCGGCCTCCTCGGCCTCATGGGCGGCATCGGCGGCCGCGGTCTTGCCATCGGCCGGCATCAGGGCGCCGATCTCTTCGGCGGTCGGCATGGCGGGTGCGCAGGCGAGGCGGCCGGCGACGATGGCTCCTGCGGCGTTGGCGAAGCGGATCGTCCTCTCCAATGGCCAGCCCGCCAGCAGGCCGTGGCAGAGCGCGCCGCCGAACGCGTCGCCCGCGCCCAGCCCGTTGACCACCCGCACGGGCACGGGCGCGACCTCGACGCACTCGTCAGCGGTCATCGCCAGCACGCCGGCGGACCCGCGCTTGACGACGGCGAGTTGGACGCCCGCCTCCAGCAGGGCTCGCGCCGCCTCGTACGGTTCGCGGCGCCCGGTCGCCACCTCCGCCTCCTCCGCGTTCCCGACCGCGACGGTGACGTGCGCGAGCGCCGCCCGCGCCTGCTCCGCCGCGCTCGCCGGGTCCGCCCAGAACATGGGCCGGTAGTCCAGATCGAGCACTGTGTACGGCACGCGGCCCCGAGCTGTCCAGGCCGCGTGGTGCGCACCCCGTGACGGCTCCTGTGACAGCCCGGTGAGCGTCGCCCAGAACAGCCGCGCCCCGGCCACGGCGGCGAGGTCGAGATCCTCTGCCCGGATCTCCAGATCGGGCGCCTTGGGCAGCCGGTAGAAGTAGAGCGGGAAGTCCTCGGGCGGCCGGATCTCGCAGAAGGTCACCGGTGTGGGCAGGCCGGGCACCTCGGTGACGTGCCGGTCGCTCACCCCGTAGCTGCGCAGCGCGTCCCGCAGGAAGGCCCCGAAGGGATCGGCGCCCGTCCTGGTGATGATCTCCGCGGAGTGTCCCAGGCGGGCGGCGGCGACGGCCACATTGGCCGGGCTGCCGCCGAGATACTTGCCGAAGGATTCGACCTCGCGCAGCGACACGCCGATCTGGAGGGGGTAGATGTCCACCCCGATCCGGCCGATGGTCAGCACGTCGGCGCGAGCGTCGGTCACGCCAGTCTCCTGAGGAAGTCCAGGCTCTCGCGCACGTCCGCCACGGGTCCCGCGCCGGGGCCGGGTTCGCCGGCGAGGACGACATCCTGTTCCATCACGTACCAGCCGGTGTAGCCGGCCGCCTCCAGGCCGGTGACGATGGCCTTCACGTTCACGTCACCGTGTCCGAGCGGCCGGTACAGGCCGGCGGCGACGGCCTGGGTGTAGGTCAGCTCGCCTGCGCGGACCCGGGTGGCCATGGCCGCGTCCACGTCCTTGAGGTGCACGTGGGCGATCCGGTCCGGTGCGTCCGCGGCGATCGCGACCGGGTCGGCGCCGCCGACGAGCAGGTGGCCGGTGTCGAGGCACAGCTGTGCCTCGCTGCCGTCGAGGACCCGCGCGACCTCGTCCGCGCTCTCGACCATGGTGCCGACGTGCGGGTGCAGGACCACCGGCCGGTCGAGCCCGCGGGCGGCGCGGTCGAGGTTGGCGAGCAGGGTGTCCCAGCCGGCCCGGTCCAGCTCGGGGCGGGCGTCGTAGCCGTCGACACCCGTGGCCGCCGCGAGGACGGCGACGGCGCCGGGCTCGAAGGAGGCGACCGTGGCGCGCAGGGCCGGCAGCGGATCGTGGGCCGGGTCGTGCAGCACGACGGGGACGAAGCCGCCGACGGCGCGCAGGCCGTACCGGCTGAGGAGGGCGGCCCGTGCGGCGGGCTCGGCCGGCAGGAACCCGTCGGGGCCCAGCTCGGTGGCGGTCAGCCCGAGCCCGGCGATCTCGCCGAGCACGCGAGCCGGGTCGAGCTGGTAGCCCCAGCCGGGGACCTCGCACACTCCCCAGGAGATGGGGGCCGCGGCGATCTTCACTTGCTCACCTCCTGGAGGCGGACAGGACGGCCGGCGTGGCGGGACAGGTCGGCGGCCTCGGCCAGGTAAAGGGCGGCCAGGGCGTCGCGGACCGTGCAGGGGCTTTCTCGCTCGCCCCTGGCGGCCGAGAGAAAGGCGGTGATCTCCGCCTCGTAGGCGGGGGCGAAGCGGGTCTGGAAGTCGGGCCAGGGATCGGCAGGGGCGCTTCCCGCCTCGGCCAGGGTCAGGGGGGCGCGCTCGCCGAGGCCGACCGCCCAGGTGCGCAGCGTGCCGCCGAGCTCCATGCGCACGTCGTAACCGGCGCCGTTGTAGCGCGAGCCCTGCAGGGTGACGAGGGTGCCGTCGGTCATCGTGATCACGGCGGCGCTGGTGTCGACGTCGTCGGCTTCGGCGAAGTAGGCGTCGCCCCGGTTGGCGCCGGTGGCGTAGACGGTGTCCGCTTCGCGGCCGGTGACCCAGCGCAGGATGTCGAAGTCGTGGATGTGGCAGTCGCGGAAGATGCCGCCGGAGACCGGCACGTACGCGGGCGGCGGTGGGCTCGGGTCGAAGGTGACCAGGTGGGCGCGGTGCAGTTCGCCCAGTTCGCCGCTGAGGACGGCGTCGCGGGCGGCGGCGAATCCGGCGTCGAAGCGGCGCTGGAAGCCGATGTGCACGAGCGTGCCGGTGCGCTCGGCGGCCTCGGCGACGCGCCTGGTCTCGGCCACGGTCGGCGCCGCCGGCTTCTCGCAGAAGACCGGCAGCCGCAGCTCGCAAGCCTGGAGCAGCAGGTCCGCGTGGGTCGCGGTGGGGGTGGCGACGACCACGGCATCCGCCGTCCAAGGGTCGCCCACCCGGGCCCCGACCTCCGCGGCCACCGCCTCGGCCAGCGCGGTGTCGGCGTCGGCCACCACGAGCTCGTCCGCTACGCCGCTTAACGTCTGCGCATGAAACCGTCCGATGCGCCCAAGGCCCACTAAACCAACACGCATGCCGCCTCCTCGCTCAGGAGCTCCAGTTGTAGATGAACGACGGGTTAACGTCAATACTTTGTCATGACATAAGGACTTGCTGCATCACCCACAAGGCGGATCGCTTGGACATGAAGATGTCTTGACAAAGCGTTCACGTCGCGTTCATCGTGGTGCGCACTGAGCGTCGGTCGGGGCTGGAACGGCGCGAACGGCCATGCACTTCAGAGGAGTACCGCCACCATGCGGCGTACCAAGAAGATCGTCCCAGTCGCGGCCCTGCTGGCTCTGGCCGCGTGCGCACCCTCTACCGGCGGCCAAGCCGGCACCGCGGACGCGACCGCGGCCAAGCCGCTGCCCTCAGCCTCCGTCGACACCGCTTTCGATCTGAACGCCCTGGTCGAGGCGGCCAAGAAGGAAGGCAGTCTGGTCGTCTACGACTCCAGCGGCGACATCGAGGAGGTCGCCAAGGCCTTCACCGCCAAGTACGGCATCGCCATGGAGGGCGTGAAGTCCGACACGCCGGAGACCGCCGAGAAGATGACCCGCGAGCACGCGGCCGACCACGTCACCATCGACGCCGCCATGTACGAGGACGGCGGGGTACTGATGGGCCAGCTCATCCCGCAGGGCATCGTGCAGACCTGGGTGCCCGCCGACCTGCAGGACCAGATCCTGCCCGAGGACCGCAACCCCCTGCGCGCCCTGTCGAAGGCCACCGTCTTCGCCTACAACACCAAACTGTCGCCCGGCGGCTGCCCGATCAAGAACATCTGGGACCTCACCGAACCCGCGTGGTCGGGCAAGTTCCTCATGCAGGACCCCTTGGGCAAGCCGACGGTCACCTCCTTCCTCACCCAACTGGACTCCCACGGCAACCAAGCCCTGGAACAGGCCTACCAGGACAAGTTCGGCGAGCCGCTGAAGACCAAGGAGAAGAGCGCCGCCTACGAGTGGATCAGGCGGATCGCGGCCAACAAGCCCGTGCTCACCAGCTCCGACGAGGACACCTCCAGCGCGGTGGGCGCGCCGAACGCCGCCGACAAGAAGATCGGCTTCATGTCGATCTCCAAGTTCCGCAACAACGAGGACAAGGGCTACGCGCAGTCCACCTGCGAGGGAATGAAGCCCTTCGCCGGCTTCAGCTACCCCAAGTACGTCGCCATCGCGGCCAAGTCGAAGCATCCGAACGCGGCCAAGCTGTACGTGCACTTCATCATGACCGAGGAGGGCGTCAAGCACGAGATCGGCGAAGGCGGCACCTCCGGCAACAGCACCGTAAAGCCCCTGGTCGACCCGCCCGGGCTGACCGACTGGAGCACCCAGCTCTTCCACACCGATCCCCAGAAGCTGGTCGCCGACCTGCAGAACCGCCAGATCATGTCCGACTTCTGGCGGCTCACCCACCGCTGATCACCTGCCCTCCACAAGCCGTTCGCCCCGGCGACATCTCTCCCGGTTAGAAAAGTCACTCGCCGACGAAGTCGGTTCACCCCCTGTGAGGAGAACAATGCGTCCTGCCCATCCGCTGCTCCTGGCCGCCCTCAGCGTCGTGCTGTTAAGCGGCCTGGCGGCACCGGCCGCCGGTCAGAGCATCCCGTCCATCCAGCCGAAGGTCGAGACGCCCGCGCTGTTCGACGACGAGGCCGGCGGCAACGCCAACGGGGACGACCCCGCCATCTGGGTCCACCCCGGCGACGACGAGGA
>NZ_JBITIW010000022.1:0-7349 GCF_044459405.1 Nonomuraea sp. NPDC050328
CCGCCCTTCCCCTCTCGCTGCTGGCCTACCTCGTCTTCTACCAGCTGATCCTGACGACACTCCTCGGCTGAGCGTGCATGGGCAACACGCCGTGAGCTGGAAGGAAGCGGCTCTGACCGCACAGCCGTGGTGCCGCCCACGGCACCGGCGAGACGGGTGGCGACCGCATGCCACCCGTCCTCCGCCGCCGGGCCTGTCAGAGCAGAGGAGCTCTCACTGCTGGACTGTGCGGCGGGAAGCTACAGAGAGCATCGGCGGAGTGGAACGCAGACGCGCCCAGGGGCGGAGCCCCAGCCCCGTTGATGATCAGAATCGATGTCCGGGGACACGTAATCCAATGAAAGTTGGACCGCTGCCGGGCCGCCGGACGCAGCAGTGTGCCACCCGCGACGCGGCCCGCCGCCATCGTGCGGGCCGCGTCGTCGGGTGGCTCGCGGGACCAGGCGATCCCGCAGGTCAGTTCGCGGGGCGGCGCAGGAAGAGCCAGGCCGTCACCGCGCCGGCCAGCACAAGGGCCGCGTTGACCAGGATCGCGGTGCTCACCCCTTCCAGTACCGTGGCGCCGCCGGACATCCCGGCGGTGGCGACCGCGCTCATGATGGGGATGCCCATGGTGATGCCGACCTGCTGGGTCATGGTGGCCAGGCCGGTGGCGAGGCCCTGCTCGCTGTCGGGCAGGCCCGAGGTGGCCGCAACCATGAAGCCGACGATGGCCAGCATGTTGCCGACGCCGCCGACGAAGGTAGCGACCAGGAGCAGCGCGAGGGAGCCGCGGTCGTCGCCGAGCAGGAACAGGGACGCGGTGGCGACGGCCTGGACGGCGAATCCGGCGGTGATCACCGTCCTGACGCTGGTCCTGGCCAGGACTCTGGGCGCTATGACACCGCCGACGACGGTGCCGAGGCCGAGCACGCCGAAGGCCAGACCCGTGGCCAGCGCCGAGTAGCCGAGCACCTTCTGCAGGTAGAGGGTCAGCAGGAAGACCAGGGAGGTCTCAGTGAGGAACGCGATGAGGCCGGCCAGGTTCCCCCAGCTCACGGCGGGGCGCTTGAGAATGGGCAGCGGCACCAGGGGCGCGGCGGCCCGCTTCTCCGCGAACCAGAACGCCACCAGCAGGACCACGGCGACCGCCAGTGACGCGAGGGTCGTCGAGTCGCTCCAGCCGTGTTCGGCGGCGTTGGTGAGGCCGAAGACCAGCGCCAGGAGACCGCCGGTGACGGTCATGGCGCCCGGCAGGTCCATCCGGGGACGGCCGGCGGGCCGGCTCTCGCTGATCACGCGCGGCGCGGCCACGAGGACGGCCACGGCGACGGGAACGTTGACGAGGAACGCCCAGCGCCAGCTCAGCAGGTCGGTCAGCAGACCGCCGAGGATCGCGCCCGTGGTGAAACCCGCCGACATGAGTGCGCCGTTGAGTCCGAGCGCCCGCTGACGCAACGGCCCTTCTGCGAAAGAGGTGGTCAGCAGCGCCAGTCCGGCGGGGGTGACCATGGCGGTCGCGAGCCCTTGGGCGACCCGCGCGACCAGCAACATCTCAGGGTTGATCGCCAGCCCGCCGACCAGCGAGGACACGCCGAGCAGCGCCATTCCCGCGAGGAACAGCCGGCGCCTGCCGAACAGGTCGGCGACGCGGCCGAACAGCAGGGTGAAACCGGCGGCGCACAGGGCGAACGTGGTCGCGATCCACTGCAGGTTGGCCAGCTTGAAGCCCAGCCCTTCGCCGATCACCGGCAGGGCCACGTTCAGGATGGAGAAGTCGATCGCCAGCATGAACTGGGAACCGAGCAGGAGTACAAGGATGAGCTTCTGCCGGCCGGTCATCACCGGTCTGGCGGGAGCCGCTTCCTGGAGCAGGGTCATGGTCAGCCTTCCTCTATTTTTCGGACCTCCTAAACGTCGGGTCTCGGGTGTGGCCGCAACAAGGCTGAAGGCGGGAAGGATCGATCAGCCATGGTTATCGACGGAGCTCAGAGCGTGTCCAGGACCCTTTCGGGCCCGCCGAGACTTCTGGTGAACTCATGGGCGCTCCGCGCGAAAGCCCGAACCTTGGCCGTCCCGCGGGCACTCGGCCACACGAGCGCGTACTCGATGGGCGGGGCGTCCCGGAAGGGGACGAAGGCGAGGCCGGGCTGCATGTAGTAGCGCTCACCGGCAGCGGAGACCGGGCAGACGCCTTTGCCCGCCAGCACGAGTGAGAGCACGTCCTCCCAGTAGAGGATGGCCTGGCCCTGAGGGATCGGCCGGCCCGTGGGCGTCCGGCGCGGGAAGTGATGCTCGCGCCAGTGGTCGGGGACGGCTCCGCCGACGGTCAGCAGGGTCATCTCGGCCAGATCTTCCACGCTGATCGACGCGTGGCGGGCGAAGGAGTGGCCGGCCGGCAGGAGCAGCGCCCGGGGCTGGGAGATCAGGACCGGGCCCACGGTCAGGTCGGGCTCGTCGATGGGCAACTCGGTGACTTGGAGGTCGACGTCGCCGGCGCGCAGCGAGGCGTAGGGGTCGCTGATCTGCACCTGCTGGATGTGCAGTTCGATGCCGGGGTGGCGGGCCGAGAAGCCGTCGGCGGCCTGGAGGATGAGGTTGCTGGTGAACGAACCGGAGAAACCGACGCGCAGCACTCCCGTGATGCCGCGCCCCGCCGCCGTCGCTTTGGCGATCTCCTCCTGAATGCGGCGATGGGCCGGTTCGATGCCGCCCCGCAACTGCTGTCCGATGGCGGTCAGGGCCACCTGGCGGCTGGTGCGGGCGAACAGCTTGACGCCGATGCGGCGCTCCAGCTTGGCGATCGTCTGGCTGACCCGGCTCTGCGACACCCCTGTCCGCTCTGCCGTACGCCCGAAGTGCAACTCCTCGGCCAGCGTCAGGAAGATCTCGATCTCGTGCCGCTCCATGCCCTCCACCTCGAACGATGAGTTCTGCGAATGAATCATGACATATGTCGTTCTTGATGCTGTACGTCCTCTTCGTCACGGTGGGACGGCGAACACCGGCCGAGGAGGCACCATGATCGACAGACGGCTACGCAGGCCGTCGGGGATCCGCTCGCTCCGGCTCGGCGCGTTGCGGATCAGCTACGTACCCGACGGCGTGGTGCAGCTCAGGCCACGTGGCTGGCTGCCCGCGGCCACCGAGCGCGACTGGATGGAGCACGCCGACCATCTCAACGACACCGGCCACCTGGTGGCGGGCATCGGCGGGCTGCTGATCGAGCACGGCAGCCGGGCCCTGCTCATCGACGCGGGGTTCGGACCGCGTGCCGTACCGGAGGACCCCGATCACCCGCTGGTCGGCGCCATTCACGGGGGCGCGCTGCTGGAGAACCTGGACCGGCTCGGGCGCGCGCCCGGCGAGATCCAGACTGTGGCCTTCACCCATCTGCACGCCGACCATCTGGGCTGGGCCTGCGTCGACCCGCCGGTCTTCACCGGCGCCGCCTTCCTGGTGGCCGAGCAGGAATGGGCGCACCGCCACCTCGCCGAGGAGCACGGCGTCACCGGCCTGATGCTCTCCATGCTCGCGCCGCGGCTGCGGCTCGTGCGCGACGCGGAGGAGATCTTCCCTGGTGTGCGGGTACGGCTCGCCCCCGGCCACACCGCGGGGCACGCTGTCTTCGTCATCAGCTCGGGAGGACGGCGGCTGCTGGCGTTCGGCGACGCGCTGCACTCCCCCGTCCAGGTCCGCCACCCCGAGTGGTCGTCGGGCGCCGATCACGACCCCGCCGGGTCGGCCCGCCAGCGCCACTGGCTGCTGGCCGAGCTCCGGCGGCCGGACACCCTCGGGTTCGGCGTGCACTTCGCCGACGTGGTGTTCGGCCGCGTACGCCAGGACGCCGACGGCGCCACCTGGCAACCACTGTGAAGCACAGAAGGAGTCATCTGATGGAATACCGACGCCTGGGCGCGTCCGGCCTCAAGGTCCCCGTACTGAGTTTCGGCGCCGGCACCTTCGCCGGCCGAGGCGAGCTGTTCGGCGAGTGGGGCGACACCGACGTCAGGCAGGCCCGCCGCCTCGTGGACATCTGCCTCGAGGCCGGCGTCACCATGTTCGACAGTGCCGACGTCTATTCGGGCGGCGCGTCGGAAGAGGTCCTGGGAGCGGCCGTCAAGGGCCGTCGCGACGAGGTGCTGCTGTCGACGAAGGCCGGACTGCCGATGGGCGACGGGCGGGGTGACGCCGGGACCTCGCGCACTCGGCTGATCAAGGCGGTCGAGGACGCGCTGCGCCGGCTGGGCACCGATCACATCGACCTGTTCCAGCTGCACGCCTTCGACGCGGGCACGCCGGTCGAGGAGGTGCTGTCCACGCTCGACGACCTCGTACGCTCCGGGAAGCTGCGCTACGTCGGCGTCTCCAACTTCTCCGGCTGGCAGCTCATGAAGTCGCTGGGGGCCGCCGAGCGCCACGGCTATCCGCGTTACGTCGCGCATCAGGTCTACTACTCGCTCGTCGGCCGGGACTACGAGTGGGAGCTGATGCCCCTCGGCCTGGACCAGGGCGTCGGCGCGCTCGTGTGGAGCCCGCTCGGCTGGGGCCGGCTCACCGGCAAGGTCCGCCGTGGCGCGCCGCTGCCCGCCCGCAGCCGCCTGCACCGGACCGCCTCGTACGGCCCGCCGGTGGACGAGGAGCACCTGTTCACCGTGGTCGACGTGCTCGACGAGGTCGCGGAGGAAACCGGCAAGACCGTCCCGCAGGTCGCCCTCAACTGGCTGCTGGACCGGCCCACCGTGGCGTCGGTCATCATCGGCGCCCGTGACGAGGAGCAACTTCGCGACAACCTCGGCGCCATCGGCTGGGCCCTCACCCCGGAACACGTCGCCCGGCTCGACGCGGCGAGCCTCCGGACCGCCCCCTACCCCTACTCCCAGTACCGGCGTCAGGAGGGGTTCGCCCGCCTCGACCCGCCCATCGCCGGCTGAGCGTCGTCGCCCGCCACTGACAGCTGCGGTACGGCAGGCGACCGGTTGTGCCGCCGGGGGGCGGTTCATGGTGAAATCCGCCCGTCCAGCCCCCTGAGTTCCGCGGCCACCGCCCACAAGTGCTCGATCATCGCGACGGCCGCGGGCAGCCGGTGCTGCTGTGCCGGCGTGGCGGTCATGACGGTCCTGGTCAGCGACGGTTCGTCCAGCGGGCGCACCACCAGGTCGGGAGCGGTCGCGGGAAGGGTGAGGAACGGGGCGAGCGCCACCCCCAGCCCGGCGGCGACCAGCCCTCTCACCGTCATCTGGTCGTCGGTCCTGAACGCGACGACCGGCTCGAATCCCGCCTGCCGGCACGCCCGGGGCAGCACGTCGAGCGTGGAGCCCCGGTGCACCCCCTGGATCCACCGTTCCTCGGCCAGGTCGGCCAGCCGGATGCGGGGGCGTCCGGCCAGGCGGTGGTCCGGCGGCAGCGCGATGTGCAGCGGGTCGACGAGCAGCGGGCGCACCTCGACGTTCGCGGGGGCGGTCAGGGGGACGACGGGGAACTCGTACACGAGCGCCAGGTCCAGCTCGTGCGCGGCGACCGCGGCCACGGCCTCGTCGCGCTCGACCTCGATCAGCTCCACCGAGACCGCGGGCCGCTCGCGGAGGAAGGCGCGTACGGCCATGGGCATGAGCGTGGCGTTCGCCGTCGTGAACGATCCGAACCGCAGCCTCCCGCCCGCTCCGGCGCAGATCGCGGCCAGCGTGCTCTCGGCGGCACGCAGCTCGGTCATGATCCGCTCGGTGTGGGTCAGGAGCGCCCGGCCTGCCTCCGTCAGCCGCACGCCCCGGGCATGCCGTTCGAGCAGTCGTGCCCCGGCCTCCCGCTCGAGCACGGAGATCTGCTGCGACAGCGCCGAGGTGGTGTACGACAGCGCGGTAGCGGCGCGGGTGAGCGACCCGTGGCGGGCCACCTCCTGCAGAACGCGGAGTCGGGCTACATCGAGCATACGGAAACGCTAAACCCTCCATTAAGAAGCTGTCGATTGTCCTTAACGGACGGTGCGCTCATGCTGTCGGCATGCGATTCGGAACCCCCTACGCCGAGGTCTACGCCGAGGACGCGTTCGTGCCTGAGAAGGAGTCCCGGCTCAGCGTCCTGGCCAACGCGGTCTCGTACGGCACGGGCACCTTCGAAGGGATCAGGGCCTGCTGGAACCCGAATCACCAGGAGCTCTACCTGCTGGAGGCGCGGGCCCACTACGAGCGGATGGCCCGCTCGGCCCGCATCCTCGGACTGGAGCTGCCGTACGACCCGGACCAGCTGACCCGCCTGACCATCGAGCTGCTACGCCGCAACGACGTGCGCGCCGACGCCTACGTGCGGCCCCTCCTGCTGCAGGCCGGCGAGCAGCTGGCCGTCCGGATGCACGACTGCGGCACGCGCCTGTACCTGGCCGCCACCCCCATGCCGGGCGACTACATCGACCGGGGCGGGGTGCGCTGCATGGTGAGCGCCTGGCGCAGGACCGGCGACGCCGCCGTGCCCAACCGGGCCAAGGTGATCGGCAGCTACGTCGGTCCCGCCCTGGCCAAGACCGAGGCGCTGCGCCACGGCTTCGACGAGGCCATCATGCTGACCGGCGACGGCCACGTCGCCGAGGCCACCACCTCGAACGTGCTGATCAGAACCGGCGAGCGCTGGGCCACCCCCGCCGCGACAGACGACATCCTTCCCGGCATCACCCGCCGGCAGGTCATGCACCTCCTGGGTGAGACCACCGGCGCCCTCGTCGAGGAACGGCGCGTGCATCGCTCGGAGCTCTACTCCTGTGACGAGCTCCTGCTGTGCGGTACGGCGGTGCTCGTCGCCCCGGTCGTCGAGGTGGACGGCCGGCCCGTCGGAGACGGGCACCCAGGCGAGGCGACGCTTGCCGTACAACGCCTGCTGCAGGCGATCAGCCGCCGTGAGAATCCCGACCATTCCGAATGGACCACACCCGTGTACGGAGCCGCCTGATGCTGACCCACCTGAACGCCATCCCGCCCACCCGGATCTGGAAGGACGTCCTGGCCCGCGTGGTCCAGGGCGAGCAGCTCACCCTGGCCGTCGTCGAGCTGCCACCGAACGGCCTGGTCCCCGAGCACCGCCACGTCAACGAGCAGATCGGCCTCTGCCTGCAGGGTACGGTCACCTTCCGCGTGGGCCAGGAGACCCGCGACCTCGGACCCGGCGGTACCTGGCGCATTCTCGCGGACGTTCCTCACGAGGCCCAAGCGGGGCCGGAGGGCGCGGTCGTGGTGGAGGTGTTCGCCCCGGTACGAGACGACTGGGCCGAGCTTGAACAGGCGCCCCCGACCACACCGAGCTGGCCCTCCACACGCTGAAGCCGACCAGGCGGCGGCCGGCTTGGCCGAAAGGCTTCGCAAAGCGCATCCAAAGCACCCCGC
>NZ_JBITIW010000023.1:0-4742 GCF_044459405.1 Nonomuraea sp. NPDC050328
GCCGGGGTGGGGTGGTCGAACACGATCGTGGTCGGGAGCCGCAGGCCGGTGGCGGTGTTGAGGTGGTTGCGCAGTTCGACGCCGGTGAGGGAGTCCAGGCCCAGGTCGAGGAAAGTGCGGTCGGCGTCGATCGCCGCCGCGCTGGTGTGACCGAGAACGTTCGCGGTGTGCGTCCGGATCAGGGCGGTGAGCGCCTCCGGGCTGACATCGGTGAGCGGAGCACCGACCGCGCCGGTCCGCCTCGCCGTACGCAACAGGCCCTGGAGCAGCGGCGGGACGGTGTCGACCCGCTGCGCGGTGGTGAGCTGGGCCGCCGCCTGGAGCGGCAGGCCGGTGCCGAGGGCGTGGTCGAACAGGTCGAGCGCGTGCCCGGTCGGCAACGGGGCCACGCCGAGCCTGGCCAGCCGGCCGAGGTCGGCCGCGCTGAGGTGGCCGGTGATGGTGCTGGCCTGCTCCCACAGGCCCCAGGCGATGCTGGTGGCGGGGAGTCCTTGGGCGTGGCGGTGGTGGGCGAGAGCGTCGAGGAAGGTGTTGGCGGCGGCGTAGTTGGCTTGTCCGGCGGTGCCGATGAGCCCGGAGAGCGAGGAGAACAGGGCGAAGGTGTGCAGGTCGTGGCCGAGGGCCTGCTGGTGCAGGTTCCAGGCGGCGTCGATCTTGGGGAGCAGGACGGCCCGCAGCTCGTCGGCGGTGAGCTGGCCGAACGTGGCATCCCGCAGCGCCCCCGCGGCATGCACGACCGCGGTGAGGGGCTGCTCGGCGGGCAGGCCGCGAAGCGTGCGCGCGAGCGCCTCGGGATCGGCGGCGTCGCAGGCGGCGATCGTCACGCCGGCGCCCAGGCCGGTGAGCTCCTGCCGCAGCTCGGCGGCGCCCGCGGCGCTCGCGCCCTGACGGCTGATCAGCAGCAGGTGCCGCGCGCCGTGCCGGGTCACCAGGTGGCGGGCGAGTTGCGCGCCGAGCGCGCCGGTGCCCCCGGTGATCAGGGTGGTGCCCGTGCTCCAGTCCGGCGCCTTGTCCGCGGCAGCCGTACTCCTGACCAGTCTGGGCCGGTACGGCACGCCGCCCCGGACGGCCAGTTGCGGCTCGTCGAGGGTCAGGAGACCGGCGAGGGTCCGCGCGTCGATCGGGTCGTCGTGGTCGACGAGGGTGATGCGGTCGGGGTTCTCGCTCTGCGCCGTCCGGACCAGGCCCCACAGGCCCGCGTGCGCCAGGCTGACCTCGTCGCCCTCGGCGGCGGCGACCGCCCGGCGGGTCAGGACGACGACCCGGGTGCCGGCCAGGCCGGGGTGCGCGAGCCAGCGCTGCAACGTGCCCAACGCGCCGGACAGGACGGCGTGCGCGCCGCCCGGCAGGGGGCCGCCCTCCTCGCGGAAGTACGGCAGCACGATCACCGGCGGCGCGGACCGGCCGGCGTCCACCGTCTCGATCAGCTCACCCAGGTCGGCGAAGGCCCGCACGTGGTCGCCGCCGTCGTCCAGGACGCCCTCCTTGTCGATCACCACCCAGCCGTCGGTACGGCTCGCGCCCGCCGGGGCGGCGGCCGGTTGCCAGTCGACCTGGAAGAGGCCGTCCTGCTTGACCGCGGTGGCCTCGCCGGTGAGAGGACGCAGGACCAGGGAGCCGACCGAGGCGACGAGCGTGCCGGACTGGTCGGTCGCGACGAGGCTGACCTCCGGGGAGGACGCTTCGGGGTCCGGGCGGGACAGACGGACGTGGAGGGTGGTGGCTCCGGTGGTGTGGAGGGTGACGTCGTTCCAGGTGAACGGGAGGTGGGCCGTTGTGGTGGTGTCGGCGACGCCGGGGAGGAGGGGGTGAAGGGCGGCGTCGAGCAGGGCTGGGTGGATCAGGTGGGTGGTGGTGTCCGGTTTGGCGTGGTCGGGGAGGGTGATCTCGGCGTAGAGGTGGGTGGGGGTGGTGTAGACGGCCTTGAGGCCTTGGAAGGTGGGGCCGTAGGTGTAGCCCTGCTGGGTCAGGTGGTTGTAGGGGTTGTCCAGCGGGTGTGGTCTGGCGTTCGGGGGTGGCCATGGGGTCTTGTCGTGCTCTGGTTGTGGGGGTGCCTCGGTGGTCAGGTGGCCGGTGGCGTGGTGTTGCCATGGGTCGGCGGGGTTGGTCCTTGAGTAGATGTCGAGCTGTCGGCCTGTGGTGTCGGTGGTCGTGGTGATCTGCAGGTGGAGGTGGCCGTGGGTGGGGAGGTGGAGGGGCTGGGTGAGGGTCAGTTCCGTCACGTGGGGGTGGCCGGTGTGGTCGCCTGCGGCCAGCGCCAGGTCCAGGAGGGCGGTGGCTGGGATCAGGGTGGTGTTGTTGATCGTGTGCTCGGTCAGCCACGGGTGGGTGTGGGCGGACAGGCGGCTGGTGAACACCGTCTCGTCCCGGTCGGCGAGGTCGGTGGCCGTGCCGAGGAGGGCGTGGCCTGTGCTGTGGGGGTCGGTGGCTTGGGGGGTTAGCCAGTAGCGCTGGTGTTGGAAGGGGTAGGTGGGGAGGTCGATCTGGCTTCCTGTTGGCGAGGTCGTGGGGAGGTTGTGGGTGTGGGCTTGGGCTAGGGCTTCGGGGAACTGGTGGGTGGGGATGGCTGTGGCTTCGGGGAGGGTGTGGCGGGTCAGGGTGGTGAGGGTGGTGTCGGGTCCGATTTCGACGTAGGCGCTTCCCTGCTCAAGGGCTTGGTGGAAGTGGACGGGTTGTCTGATCTGCTGGGTCCAGTAGTCGGCGTCGTAGGACTCCCTTGTGGTCGCGATCTTGGGCGGGTGGTAGGTGATCGTCGCTGCCACCGCGTGGAAGTCGTCGAGGATGGGGTCCATCAGGGGTGAGTGGAAGGCGTGGTTACCCGGTAGCCGTCGGGTTCGCCGTCCGCGCTCGGTCCACAGGGCGGCGATCTCTTCGACGGTCTGCGCGTTGCCGGAGATGACGGTGAGGGTGGGCGTGTTGGTGGCGGCGATCGAGACGTCAGCTCGCCCCTGGAGGGTCTCGGCTATCTCGGTTTCGGTGGCGTGGATGCTGATCATGGCGCCGGGTGGGGCTTGGGCCATGAGGTGGGCTCGGGCGGTGATGAGGGTGGCGGCGTCTTGAAGGGTGAGTACGCCGGCGACATGGGCCGCAGTGAGCTCGCCCAGGGAGTGGCCGATCACCCGATCCGGCTTCAGCCCGTGGCTCTCGACTAGCCGGTAGAGGGCGGTCTGGTAGGCGAACAGGGCGGGCTGCGTGTAGCGGGTCTGACCGAGCAGATCATCGTCGTCGGCGAACAGGATCGACTTGAGCGGCAGGTCGAACGCCGCGAGGACCTCATCGAGAGCCTGGGCGAAAACGGGCTGGGTGGCGTACAGGTGGCGGCCCATCCCGGGCTGCTGGCTGCCTTGGCCGCTGAACATGAAGGTGACCGGCTGGCGGGGCGGGGCCTGAACGACGGTGACCGACGCGAGGGCGGCGGCGAGCTCGTCGAGCGTTTCGCCGGTGACGGCGGCTCGGTATTCGTGGGCGGTGCGGCGGGCCAGGGTGTGGGCGACGTCGGCAGGGTTGAGCTCTGGGTTGGCCCGGACATGGGCGGCCAGACGGGCAGCCTGGTCGTGGACGGCCTGCGGCGACTTGCCGGACAAGAACCAAGCCACCGAACCGGCCGGGACCGAACCGGCCGCGACCGAGCCATCCTGGGTCGGGCTTGAGGGGTCGGAGGTGGCAGGTTCCGGGGTGGCCGGGGGCTGTTCGAGGATGACGTGGGCGTTGGTGCCGCCCCAGCCGAACGAGGACACCGCCGTACGGCGGGGGGCGCCGGTTTCGGGCCAGGGGCGGGTCTCGGTGAGGAGTTCGACCTGGCCGGAAGTCCAGTCGACGTAAGGGGACGGCTCGTCGACGTGCAAGGTGCGGGGCAGCGTGCCGTACCGCATGGCCTGGATCATCTTGATCACGCCGCCGACCCCGGCGGCCACCTGGGCGTGGCCGATGTTGGACTTCATCGATCCGATGTAGAGGGGTCGGCCGTGCGGGCGGTCCTGGCCGTAGGTGGCGAGGAGGGCTTGGGCTTCGATGGGGTCGCCGAGGCGGGTGCCGGTGCCGTGGGCCTCAACCGCGTCGATGTCGGCGGGGGTGAGCTGGGCGTTGGCCAGGGCTTGGCGGATGACGCGTTCCTGGGCGGAGCCGTTGGGGGCGGTGAGGCCGTTGGAGGCGCCGTCCTGGTTGACCGCGGAGCCGCGGAGCACGGCGAGGACGCGGTGGCCGTTGCGCAGCGCGTCCGACAGCCGCTCGACCAGCACGAGGCCGACGCCCTCGGACCAGGCGGTGCCGTCGGCCCCGGCGGCGAAGGACTTGCACCGCCCGTCGACGGCCAGGCCGCGCTGCCGGGAGAACTCCACGAACGAGATCGGCGTCGACATGATCGCCGCTCCACCGGCCAGGGCGAGGTCGCACTCACCCCGCCGGAGGGCGACCGCGGCCAGGTGCAGCGCGACCAGGGAGGAGGAGCAGGCGGTGTCGATGGCCACGGCCGGGCCCTCGAAGCCGTAGGTGTAGGCGATGCGTCCGGCGGCGATGCTGCCGGAGCTGCCGCTGAACAGGTACCCCTCGAAGCCCTCGCGCGGAAGATGCGACCGGGCGCCGTACTCGTGGTACATGAGGCCGGTGTAGACGCCGGTGCGGGTGCCGCGGAGGGTGGCGGGTTGGAGTCCGGCGTGTTCGAGGGCTTCCCAGCTGGTTTCGAGGAGGAGGCGTTGCTGGGGGTCGGCGGCGAGGGCTTCGCGGGGGGACATGCCGAAGAAGTC
>NZ_JBITIW010000024.1:0-1176 GCF_044459405.1 Nonomuraea sp. NPDC050328
GCTTTGTGGTCAAGTCCTCGGCCTATTAGTACCGGTCAGCTCCACACCTTACAGTGCTTCCACCTCCGGCCTATCAACCCAGTAGTCTGCTGGGGGCCTTACCCACTCTCGTGGTGGGAGACCTCATCTCAAGGCGAGCTTCCCGCTTAGATGCTTTCAGCGGTTATCCCTTCCGAACGTAGCCAACCAGCCATGCACCTGGCGGTACAACTGGCACACCAGAGGTTCGTCCGTCCCGGTCCTCTCGTACTAGGGACAGCCCCTTTCAAGTCTCCTGCGCGCGCAGCGGATAGGGACCGAACTGTCTCGCGACGTTCTAAACCCAGCTCGCGTACCGCTTTAATGGGCGAACAGCCCAACCCTTGGGACCTACTCCAGCCCCAGGATGCGACGAGCCGACATCGAGGTGCCAAACCATCCCGTCGATATGGACTCTTGGGGAAGATCAGCCTGTTATCCCCGGGGTACCTTTTAGCCGTTGAGCGACACCGCTTCCACACGCCGATGCCGGATCACTAGTCCCAGCTTTCGCTCCTGCTCGACCCGTCAGTCTCACAGTCAAGCTCCCTTGTGCACTTACACTCGACACCTGATTGCCAACCAGGCTGAGGGAACCTTTGGGCGCCTCCGTTACCCTTTAGGAGGCAACCGCCCCAGTTAAACTACCCACCAGACACTGTCCCCCACCCGGATCCACGGGCGCGGGTTAGACGTTCAAAACGACCAGAGTGGTATTTCACCAATGACTCCACCCAAACTAGCGTCTGAGCTTCCCAGTCTCCCACCTATCCTACACAAACCGTTCCAAACGCCAATGTCAAGCTGTAGTGAAGGTCCCGGGGTCTTTCCGTCCTGCTGCGCGAAACGAGCATCTTTACTCGTACTGCAATTTCGCCGGGTCTGCGGTTGAGACAGCGGGGAAGTCGTTACGCCATTCGTGCAGGTCGGAACTTACCCGACAAGGAATTTCGCTACCTTAGGATGGTTATAGTTACCACCGCCGTTTACCGGCGCTTAAGTTCTCACCTTCGCGCGATTACTCGCGCTAAGCGGTCCCCTTAACGTTCCGGCACCGGGCAGGCGTCAGTCCGTATACATCGTCTTACGACTTCGCACGGACCTGTGTTTTTAGTAAACAGTCGCTTCCCCCTGGCCACTGCGACCCCCACCAGCTCA
>NZ_JBITIW010000024.1:1272-2863 GCF_044459405.1 Nonomuraea sp. NPDC050328
ACAGGGTTCGATATGGGCGCGTTGAAGCGGGTACGGGAATATCAACCCGTTGTCCATCGACTACGCCTGTCGGCCTCGCCTTAGGTCCCGACTTACCCTGGGCGGATTAGCCTGGCCCAGGAACCCTTGGTCATCCGGCGCAAGAGTTTCTCACTCTTGATTCGCTACTCATGCCTGCATTCTCACTCGCACAGCCTCCACAACTAGATCACTCTGCTGCTTCGCCGGCTGCACGACGCTCCCCTACCCATCAACGAACTGAATCGTCAATGCCACGACTTCGGCGGTGTACTTGAGCCCCGCTACATTGTCGGCGCGGAATCACTTGACCAGTGAGCTATTACGCACTCTTTCAAGGGTGGCTGCTTCTAAGCCAACCTCCTGGTTGTCTCTGCGACTCCACATCCTTTCCCACTTAGCACACGCTTAGGGGCCTTAGTCGGTGATCTGGGCTGTTTCCCTCTCGACCATGGAGCTTATCCCCCACAGTCTCACTGCCACGCTCTCACTTACCGGCATTCGGAGTTTGGCTGACGTCAGTAACCTTGTCGGGCCCATCGGCCATCCAGTGCTCTACCTCCGGCAAGAAACACGTGACGCTGCACCTAAATGCATTTCGGGGAGAACCAGCTATCACGGAGTTTGATTGGCCTTTCACCCCTAAACACAGGTCATCCCCCAGGTTTTCAACCCTGGTGGGTTCGGTCCTCCACGCGGTCTTACCCGCGCTTCAACCTGCCCATGCCTAGATCACTCCGCTTCGGGTCTACAGCATGCGACTCAAACGCCCTCTTCAGACTCGCTTTCGCTACGGCTCCCCCACACGGGTTAACCTCGCCACACACCATAACTCGCAGGCTCATTCTTCAAAAGGCACGCAGTCACATCACAGCCCTCCGAAGAGGACTACGCTCCTACGGCTTGTAGGCACACGGTTTCAGGTACTATTTCACGACCCCTCACCGGGGCACTTTTCACCTTTCCCTCACGGTACTCGTGCACTATCGGTCATCAGGGAGTATTTAGGCTTACCAGGTGGTCCTGGCAGATTCACACAGGATTTCTCGGGCCCCGTGCTACTTGGGAACACCCACAGAAGTCCAGCTCGTTTCGCCTACCCGGCTCTCACGGTCTACGGCGCCCCTTCCCAGAGGCTTCAACTACAAGCTGGATTTTTGACTTCTCGAAGCTGCGGCAGCAACTTCAGTGAGGTCCCACGACCCCGACCACGCAACGCCTGCCGGCTATCACACGTGAACGGTTTAGCCTCATCCGCTTTCGCTCACCACTACTCACGGAATCACTGTTGTTTTCTCTTCCTACGGGTACTGAGATGTTTCACTTCCCCGCGTTACCACCAACCGCCCTATACATTCAGGCGGCGGCAACACCACATGACTGGTGCTAGGTTTCCCCATTCGGACATCCCCGGATCAACGTCTGGTTGGCGACTCCCCGAGGCTTAACGCAGCCTCCCACGTCCTTCATCGGCTCCTGATGCCAAGGCATCCACCGTGTGCCCTTAAAAACTTGGCCACAAAGATGCTCGCGTCCACTATGCAAATCTCAAACAACAAACAGGCCCACCAGA